>NZ_JARZAG010000006.1 GCF_029892155.1 Kitasatospora sp. GAS204B
GGGGGGGGGGGCGTGGGCGGCGGGGGCCGCTTTGAACACCCCGCCCCACCCCCAAACCTCCATCACCGCCGACTGCCGCCGCCGGCCTGCCTGACGTCGACTGACCGCCGATCGGATCCGATCGGCGGTCAGTCGACGTCAGCTCACTGGGGCTCCAGCACCACCCAGACCTGCCCGGGGTGGAAGTTCAACGGCTGCCCGGCGAAGCTGAACGAGGTGCCGCCGTTGGGGTCGGTCCTGGACCAACTGCCTTGGTACGCCTTGCCGTCCCGCAGCACCACCGCCTGCCCGCTGCCGACGGTCGGCGCGTAGGGGGAGAGCACCCCGGGGGAGTCCATGAAGCCGCGCGGCGACGTGGTCTCGGCCACCTTCTGCACCACGATGGTCGGCGCGCCCATCTGCCCGGCGTCGGTGGTCATGGCCGGCTTGCCGTCCATCGCCACCAGGTACTTGTCCTGCGCGGCGGACCAGGTGAAGGTGAACGAGGCGGCCGGCATCGTCGCGGTGAAGCTGTCGGTCGGCGTACCGCCGTCCGGCGCCGGGCCGAACTTGAACCCGATGTCCTTGGCCTGGGCCGAGTCCGGGAAGGTGTGCAGGATCCCCGAGGGCCGCACGTACAGGTTGTACGGAGCGACGTTGCCGGTGCCCCGGAAGTACGAGGAACTGTCCTGTTGCGGAGAGGCGTTGAAGATGTTCGCGTCGCTCAGCACCGGCAGGAACCGGCTCAGCGCGCCGGAGTAGGCGAAGTCGACCTTGCCGTACTGCTGCAGGATCGGCAGGTCGCTCTCGCGGGCGCTGCGCACCGGGCCGACGCTGTCGCCCGGCGGCAGGTGGTTGCTGTCGAAGATGGTGAGGAACCGCGAGAGCCCACCCTCCACCTCGATCGCGTAGACCACGTCGGCCGAGTTGATCCCGGTCTGCGGGCGGGCGTTGACGATGTTGTCGACCTTCACCGCGACGATCTGCCCGGCCGGGCCTGGCAGTCCGGTGAGCGGTGAG
Source organism: Kitasatospora sp. GAS204B (assembly GCF_029892155.1). Classification (GTDB taxonomy): domain Bacteria; phylum Actinomycetota; class Actinomycetes; order Streptomycetales; family Streptomycetaceae; genus Kitasatospora. The sequence continues at coordinate 1,000 of NZ_JARZAG010000006.1, forward strand.
AGCCCGCCGGCGGTGCTGGACGACGCGCTGGGTGTCGGCGAGGTCGTGGGGTGCGACGTCGCGCTGCTGCCGCAGCCGCCGACGCCGATCAGCGCCAGTGCGAAGGCCGCGGCCACGGGAGCGGCGAACCTGCGCCGCGGGAAGTTCGGCATTCCGAGACCACCTCCTGCCCCCGCTTCACTGTAATGGGCCCGTTCGGACCGGGCGCGGGCAACTGGGGAACCGGGCAAGCCCGGTGGGTACCGAGCGCCGACCGGGCGAGAGCAGGCCGGATCGCCGCTCCCGCCCGCCGACCCGGCGCGCACTGTGGGATGCGGCTCGAGGGAGGAGGCTGGAGGGGAGAGGGTTCGGCTGGTGCGGAGGTGGCCGTCGTGATCGTGGTACTGGTGTTGATGGCGGCCGTGCTGGCGGGCAGGTGGGTGGGGCGGGCGGTGCGAGGTCTGGTGCGGTTCATCGGGCGGCGCCGGCGTCGAACGGCGGAGCTGCGCGCGCTGCCCGCCGTGGTCGGCCCGGGGCTCACCCGGGAGGAGGCCGAGTGCCTGCTGGCCGCGGCGCTGCTGGCGGGGCTGGTCGCGCGCGAGGAGTACCGGGAGTCCCTGACGTGTCTCGCACGGGCCGATGACGTGCGCAGTCCGCTGTCGGTGCCGTCGCTGCGCCGGGAGTGACGGGAGTATCCTGGAACGAGGCCCGCAGGGCGAGCGAGGGAGTTCGACCGGATGAGGGTCTCGGACGGCGAGTGGGGATTCGCGGCCGGGACTGTGCTGGACCGGCCGGGCTGAGAGGCTGGAAGGTCTGTGAGACCGGAAGGCGACCTCCACCACCTGACCCGGACAATGCCGGCGCAGGGAGCCCACCTTGCGGGTCCTGGGGTGTGCGCGGCCCTTCCCGGTCCGTCGAGCAGCACAGCCGGCTATGGCATCAACCCGCCGCGGCGTTCCCATACTTGGGACGAGATCCGGGCGAGCAGCCGGGCCGCCGGGTCGACCACGTCGTCGCCCGAGGCGAGCGGGCCGGTGTAGCAGACGGCGAGCGTGTAGGGCGCGGCGTCCTCGGGGTGGACCAGCGCGACGCTGTTGCGAACTCCGTCGATCCAGCCGTTCTTGCACGCGGTCCGGGTGCCCGGTGGCAGCCCGGCCGCGAGGTCCACGCGGTGCACATTTCCTTCGAGAACGGCCAACTCCTCGGCGTGCAGTGACTCCAGCAGCCGGATGAGGTCACGGGCGGTGACCCGGTTGAGAAGCCCGACGGCACTGGCCGGGGAGTCCTCGATGCCGCGCGGGGTGCTGCTGCCGGTGGCGCCGGCCCGCTGCCAGACCTCGGCCACCGCCGGCACCCCCACCTGCGCCAGGCAGAGGTTGGTGGCCAGGTTCGACGAGTGGGTGATCATCCGCTCGGCGAGCCAGCGCAGCGGTGCACTCGCGCCGAGCAGTCCCCAGGGACGCGGATCGCTGTCCTGGTCGGGTGAGTTGGCGTAGTGGCCGCCGACTGCCGAGACGAAGTCGTTGTGGACCGGAACCGGCAGGTCGAGGTCGATCCCGCTGCGGTACAGGGCCGCGAGCACGGCCACTTTCATCGTGCTGGCCGCCACGTGCGGCACGTCGGCGTTCCGCAGCAGGACCGGGGAGCCGCGCCAGGGTGCGAGGGCGATCGAGAGCACGCCTCATGCTACGCCTTGGCGCGCTCGGTATGGTGACAGGCTGTCACCATACCGACGGCCACGTCACGACCGGGCGGGAACGTCACAGCCGAGCGTGCGAGCCGATGTCCGCCGTGAACTCCTCGATCATCGCCGCGGTGACGGTCGGCCGGCACTGGCCGATCGCCCCCAGGTAGTCGTCGGTCCCCGCACCCGCGGGCTGGCCGGGGCCGGTCAGGTCGCGCTCGAAGGCCGCCTGGGCCGCGATCCGGGCCGCGTGTTCGATGTCGGCGGGGGTGAACAGCTCGCTCGCCGCTACCAGGACGTCGAGGTCGACGTCCGTCCTCGGCCCGGCGTACCGGGTCCAGATGGCGGCGCGGGCGGCGGCGTCGGGGGTGCCGATCGGGATCAGGTAGTCGAACCGGCCCGGGCGCAGGAAGGCCGGATCGAGGCTGCGGATCGAGTTGGTGGCGCAGACCAGCAGGCGCTCGTCGCCCTCGCGGAAGCGGGGGATCAGCTTGAGCAGTTCGTTGGTGACGCCGTGCATGCCGCTGCCGGCGGCCGGGCCGTCGCCGCGCACCGGGGCGATCTCCTCGACCTCGTCGATGAAGACCAGGGCCCGTTCGAGTTCGCCGATCCGGGCGAAGGCGGTGCGCAGCGCGGCGGCGAGATTGCCCTCGTCCGCGAGCCGGGAGGGCAGCAGCTCGACGAACGGCCAGCCGAGCCGGGAGGCGATGGCCCGGGCGAAGGTGGTCTTCCCGGTGCCGGGCGGGCCGAACAGGGTGATCGCCCGCGGCGGCCGCACGCCGTGCCGGGCGGCGCGTTCCGGCTCGGCGAGCGGCAGGACCACGCGGCGCTCGATCAGGTCCTTCTCGGCCGCCATGCCGGCCACGGCGGCCCACAGGTCGCCGGACACCAGCCGGCCGCCGAGCTCCTCCAGCAGGTCGGTGGCCGAGCCGCCCGCCGGCTCGACCTTCTCGAAGTACGCGGCGGCCGGGCGCCGCTGGTAGCCGGCGTTGCGCAGGCCCTCGCCGAGCAGCTCCTCCTCGGGCAGCACGTAGGCGATCCGCCGCACCCGCGCGGCGACCAGTCGCCGCTCCAGCTCCCGCAGCAGCGCGCTGGCCAGGCCCCGGCCGCGCCAGGCGGGCGCGATGGCGATCCGCATCACCCAGCCGCGGTCGCCGGCCAGGCAGGCGAGCGCGGCCCCGATCGGGGTGCCCTGGTGGACGGCGACCACGGCGGGTTGCCGCCCGGTCAGCGCGCCGATGCACTCGGCGGGCGAGAAGACCGACTCCTGGCCGAGGCCGGCCGTGCTGTCGATCAGGTGGACGACCGCCGCCAGGTCCTCCTCGCGGTAGTCGTGGATCAGCCAGTTCACGCGTGCCACCCTCTCGTCCGTCCGCCGTGGTCCCCGAACGCTAGGGCCACCGCCGGATCGAGGTCGCTGGACAGAGCGGACAAGCCACGGCCGGCAACCCGACGAATCGCCCCTGGCCCGAAATGCCGCCACAGCCCGCAGCAGACGGGAAACGCGAAGCGGCGGCGCCGGGAAACCCCGACACCGCCGCTCCTCGGCGAAACCGTCGCCGTCCGTCAGCCCGCCGGCTGCCCCTCGGTCTTGGGCAGCAGCGTGTAGGTCGGGTTGGCGATCGTCAGGTTCCCGTCCGTGTTGCCGATCATGCCCTCGGCGCGCAGCCGCACGCCGGGGCTTATGCCCGGCACGTCACGGCGGCCGAAGAAGACCAGGGTGATGCCGCCGGTCTCGTCGTAGAGCTGGCACTGCAGCTGCGGCACGCCCGAGACGGGGGTGACGTGCACCGAGCGCACCTGGCCCTCGACGCTGGCCCGCTCGCGCCAGACCAGGTCGCGCATCTGGGTCAGACCGTCGGCGCGGGGCGCCGGCACGGTCTGCGGGTCCGCGGTCGGCGCGTCGACCGGCAGGGCCTGCACGCGGTGCTCGGCGGGGCGGGCACCTCCGGCCGTATGGGCAGCCAGGTCCGCCGCCACGCCCTGCTGGCTGTCGGTGTCCAGGTCGTCGATCGCCTGGCTGACGTCGAACGGCACGATGGTGGCCGCCACGTTCGGCAGTCGGCTGGCCGCCTGGGCGATCCGGTCGCCGACCCGGGCGTGCAGCAGCCGGCCGATCAGCGTGCCGTACGCGCGGCGCGGGATGACCAGGGTGACCCGGGTGCGGCCGTCGGCCGTGGCGCGGGCCGCGAGCTCGGCGGTGGCCCGGCGCAGCCGGCGGTCGGGGCAGTCGATGATCTCCAGCGGGACGTCCGCGGCGCGGCTCTCGTCCCACTGGGCGCGCAGCCGTTCGGCGGCCCGGTCGTCGACCATGAAGTGCACCGCGCGCAGCTCGGTGGGCCGCAGGCTGCGGCCGTGGTGCAGGGCGCGCAGCACGGACAGGTCGAGCCGGTCGACCAGGATGAAGACGGTGCTGCGGTTGGGGCTCGGCAGGCTCGCCGAGGCGGGCGCGGTGGCCAGCGCGGCACTCTCGGCCCGGTAGCGGGAGTTGGTGCGGATCAGTGCCCAGACGCCGATCGGGAAGATCACCACGACCGTCCAGGCACCCTCGGTGAACTTGGTGACGGCGAAGATCACCACGACGGCGGCCGAGGCCACCGCGGCGGCGGCGTTCACCGCGACCTTCGCCATCCGGTTCTTCTCCTGGCGGTTCCAGTGGTACTTGACCAGCCCACTGGCCGCCATCACGAAGCCGGTGAAGACGCCGATCGCGTAGAGCGACACCAGCTGCGTGAGGTTGCCGCGGGTGACCAGCAGCAGCACCAGCGACACGCCGGTGAGCACGATGATGCCGTTGGAGAAGGCGAGGCGGTGGCCGCGGATGGTCAGCTGCCGGGGCAGGAAGGAGTCCTCGGCGACGAAGCTGGCCAGGAACGGGAAGCCGTTGAACGAGGTGTTGCCGCCGGTGTAGAGGATCAGCGCGGTGGCGATCTGGACGAAGGCGAACATCACCGAGCCGAAGCCGCTCTGGCCGAACACCAGGTGCGCTTCCTGGGCGAGCACCGTCGGGCTGCCCGAGCTGAACGGCACGGCGTGGGTCTGCCAGGCCAGCACGGAGACGCCGAGCACCAGGGTGCCGAGCGTGGCGCTCATGATCACCAGAGTGCGGCGGGCGTTGTTGCCCTGCGGCTCGCGGAACGCGCTGACACCGTTGGAGATGGCCTCCAGGCCGGTCAGCGAGGAGCCGCCGTTGGCGAAGGCGCGCGCCAGGACGAAGAGCGAGGCGAAGGTCAGCAGCCCGTTCGTCGAATGGCCGATGTCGATCACGCCGGAGGCGTGCAGGTCGGCGGTGGACAGCTGCGGCAGGCTGCCGGTGATCAGCCGGAAGATGCCGACGACCACGGTCAGGCCGGTGGCCAGGATGAACAGGTAGGTGGGCAGCGAGAAGGCCTTGCCGGCCTCGCGGATGCCGCGCAGGTTGCCGTAGCAGAGCAGGCAGACCACACCGAGGGTGATGTACAGCTTCTCCGAGTCGATGTTCGTGTGGAACAGCAACTGGAGCATCGAGGCCACCGCGTCGGTGCCGGCCGCCGTCTGCACGGCCACCGTGACGATGTAGTCGATGAGCAGTGCGACCGCGGCGACCTGGGCCACCCGCGGGCCGAAGTTCTCCCGGGCCACCACGTACGAGCCGCCGGCCCGGGTGTACGTCATGACGACGTCGCGGTACGAGAGCGTGAGCAGCAGCAGCAGCGCCAGGATGACGCCGGTCACCGGCATCACCAGCGCGAAGCCCAGCACGCCGAACGTCGGCACCAGCACGGTGAGCATCTGCTCGGTGCCGTACGCACTGGAGCTGATGCAGTCCGGCGCCAGCACACCGAGGGCGATCGGCTTCGAGAGCTTCTCGTTGTGCAGCTCCGAAGTCACCAGCGGCGGCCCGAGCAGGACCTTCTTCACCCGGTAGCCGAGGCTCTCCGGCAGGTCGACTTCAGGCGGCAGCACGCCGGGTCCGGTGGCCGCGCCAGGGGGGCGCTCCGGCGCCACGGCGGTCGCATTGTCATTTTGCACCTGCACTGCTTAGCGCGTTCTTGACGTCAAAAGCCAGTTGGCGGCGCGTCGCTGCCCATTCTTGACGCGTTCTTATCGGGCCCGGTGTGGCGCAACTCACTTGGTGTTATAGCCGCGTTATTTCGGCGTGCTCTTCGCGTGTTCTCGACGTCGGCGTCCCGAGGACGGCGGCCGGGAAAGCCGAGACGGCTGAGCCCCCTGCTCGGGGCTCAGCCGTCTCGGTCCGTCTTCGTGGGTGGCGCCGCCCTCGGTCAGTCGGCCGTGGCGATCAGCGGTTCCAGCAGCACCTCGGGCTTGGCGCGCTGGAAGGCGTTCAGGTGCCACTTGTCGGCGAACAGTGCCAGCAGCACGTCGTCCGAACGGCGGGTGAGCACCTCGCCGTCGGTCAGCCGGGCCTTGCCGAGCTCGGCGGCGCCGGCCGCGTCGGTGACCCGGGCGAGCCGGTACGAGAGGTGGTCCAGCGTGATGGGGGAGGAGAACTCGTGCTCCATGCGGTGCAGCACGACGTCGAACTGCATCGGGCCGACCGCCGCCATCACCGGCGCCTGGTCACCGCGCCGGTCGGAGACCAGCACCTGGACCACGCCCTCCTCGTCCAGCTGCGAGACGCCCTTGCGGAACTGCTTGGAGCGGCTGATGTCCTTGGGACGGGCCACCGCGAAGTACTCGGGGGCGAAGGCCGGCAGCGCGGGGAACTCCGCCTTCCGGCCGGTGAAGAGGGTGTCGCCGACCCGCAGCTGGCTCGCGTTGATCAGGCCGACCACATCGCCGGGGTAGGCGGTGTCGACCACGGTGCGCTCGGCACCGAACACGGTGTGCGCGTACTTGGTCGCGAACGATCGGCCGCTGGCGGCGCGGGTCACGTTCATGCCGCGCTCGAAGACGCCGGAGCAGACCCGGACGAAGGCGATCCGGTCGCGGTGCGCCGGGTCCATGTTGGCCTGGATCTTGAACACCAGGCCGGAGAACTCCTCGCCCACCTCGCGCGCCCCGCCCTTGGCCAGCGGGCGCGGGCCGGGCGCCGGTGCCAGGTCGACCACGGCGTCGAGCAGCAGCTTCACGCCGATGTTGGTCAGCGCGGCCCCGAAGAAGACCGGGCTGATCTTGCCGGACTCGAAGGCCTCCTGGTCGTAGCCGGGGCCGGAGGAGAGCACCAGCTCCAGCTCCTCCAGGGCGTTCGCCCAGTCCTCGCCCTCCTGCTCGGCGGCCTGCTCGGCGGTCAGCTTCTCCTCGATCGCCGCGTGCGTGCCGGCCGGCACCTTGGTGTACCGCAGCATCTGCTCGGTGTTCTCGGCCTCGACCAGGCCACGCAGGTTGCCGGCGTCGCCGACCGGCCAGACCACCGGCACCGGGGTGATGCCCAGGTGCGTCTCGATGTCCTCCAGCAGGGTGAGCGCGTTGCGACCGCGGCGGTCCCACTTGTTGATGAAGGTGATCACCGGCACACCGCGGTGGCGGCAGACCGCGAAGAGCTTGCGGGTCTGCTCCTCCAGGCCCTTGGCCGCGTCGACCAGCATGATCGCGCAGTCGACGGCTGCCAGCACCCGGTAGGTGTCCTCGGAGAAGTCGGCGTGCCCGGGGGTGTCGACCAGGTTCATCACGTGCCCGCGGTGGTCGAACTGCAGCGCCGCCGATGTCACCGAGATGCCGCGCTCGCGCTCCAGCTCCATCCAGTCGCTGGTCACCCCGCGCCGCCCGCCCTTGGCGTGCACCGCGCCCGCCGAGGTGATCGCCCGCGCGTGCAGCGCCAGCGCCTCGGTGAGCGTGGACTTGCCCGCGTCCGGGTGGCTGATCACGGCGAAGGTCCGCCGGCGGCCGGCCTCGTTGAGGACCTGTTGGACGGGGACGGGCTGTTCGTTGCTCACGTGTCTCCTCGCGGGCTGGGGGTCCCCCCGGCCGGAGGCTGGGGGAGGGCATCAGGCCGGTGATGCCTCTCCGTACCTGCTGATCCGTACCTGCTGAGCCCGGCGTCTGGTCCGCAGGCCCGAGGGTCGATTCTATTAGGCCGGACGGTGTGACCTCGAACCTCGTGCTGAGCGCCCCGCGTGAACCGGTCGCCCCCGGGGATCGCCGCCTCCCGCGCGCGGCGCCGAGCCGCCTCATCGTCGCCGCGCCGGTGGCCACTTGACGATCAGTCGGCACTGACCCAGGCTCCCCGCATGGATTTCAGCGATGCGCGGAACGAGGACGAGACCTGCGAGGTGCTGGTGGTCGGTGCCGGCGCCACCGGGCTGACCCTGGGCTGTGACCTGGCCAGGCGCGGCGTGCGGGCCCTGGTGATCGAACGCAGTGACGCGCTCTTCCCCGGCTCGCGCGGTCGCGGGGTGCAGCCGCGGACCCAGGAGGTCTTCGACGACCTCGGCGTGATCGACGCGGTGCGCGCGGCCGGCGGCCCGCTGCCGCGGGTCCTCAGCCGCCTGCCGGACGCGACCCGGAAGGTCTGGGACCTGGTGGCGCCGGCCCCGGCCCGAGCGGGCGTGCCCTACCCGGTGGGCTGGATGCTCCCGCAGTGGCGCACCCAGGAGATCCTGCACGCCCGCCTGCGGGAGCTCGGCGGCGAGGTCGAATTCGGCACGGCGCTGTTCTCGCTGACGCAGGATCAGTGCTCGGTCCGGGCCGTACTGACCCGGGCTGACGGCAGCACCAGGACGGTGCGCGCCGACTACCTGGTCGGCGCGGACGGCGGACGCAGCACGGTGCGTGCGGCGCTCGGGGTGACGATGACCGGCAAAACGCTCGACCGGCGCTCGTCCCTGGTCGCCGACGTCCGGCTAACAGGGCTCGACCGCGGCAACTGGCACATGTGGACGAGAGCGCCGGGCGACACGCTCTCGCTCTGCCCGCTGCCCGGGACCGACCACTTCGCGCTCTCCGTCCCGATCGACGAAGGCCGGACCGGCGAAGGCCCGGTCGACACCTCGCCGCAGGCCGTTCGCGCGGTGATCGCGGCCCGCACCTCGCTGCCCGCCGAGGCGGTGCTGGAGGTGCTCTGGACCTCGGACTACCGCCCGCGCGCGGCGCTGGCGGACCGGTTCCGGGTCGGCCGCGCATTCCTGGCCGGGGACGCCGCGCACATCCACTCGCCGGCCGGCGGCCAGGGGCTGAACACCGGCGTGCAGGACGCCTACAACCTCGGCTGGAAGCTGGGCCGGGTGCTGCGGCACGGCGCGCCGCCGACGCTGCTGGACAGCTACCAGGCCGAGCGCCGCCCGGTGGCCGCCGACGTGCTGGAGCTCAGCAGCCGGCTGCACCACTCCTACCGCGGCCGCAGGCCCGCCGTGGTGCGCCGGGCCGCGCAGACCTCGCAACTGGAGATCGGCTACCCCGACAGCCCGCTCAGCGTGGAGACCCGCCACGACCTGCCCGAGGACGCACTGCGGGCCGGCCACCGGGTCCCGGACACCGCCCTGGCCGGCCGCCGCCTCTTCGACCTGCTGCGCGGCCCGCACGCCACCCTCCTCGCGGTGGGGCGCCCGGCGCCCGAGGTGCGCGCTCCCGGGCTGCTGGTGCGGGAGTTCGCGCAGCCGGCGCTCTTCGAACCCGGGCTCTTCCTGATCCGGCCGGACGGCTATCTGGGTCTGGCCACCCGCGATCCGGCACAGCTGCCGGCCTATCTGGCGCTGATCGGCCGCGACTGAACCGAACGCCGAGACCTAACGCGACGAGGCCCGGCACACCAGGTGTGCCGGGCCTCACGTGCCACATGTAGTAGCGGGGACAGGATTTGAACCTGCGACCTCTGGGTTATGAGCCCAGCGAGCTACCGAGCTGCTCCACCCCGCGTCGGTGAACCCGACTGTACGGCAGTGCGGACCAGAAGCGAAATCCGTTCCCCGGACGGAACCGGAAGCGGGCCCGGTGACGTCGCCTCGCTGGTGGACGGCCCCGTCGATCGGGGCCGCAGGAGCAGCAGGGTCGAAGAGGCGGGGGCGGCGTGGGCAGTGGGCTGCGGGTGCTGGTCGTCGACGACGACCCCGAGGTGCGGGCCGCCGTGGAGACCGGACTGGAGATCGAGGGGTACCAGGTGCGCGGCGCCGCCGACGGCCTGGCCGGGCTGATCGAGGTGGCCCGCTGGGAGCCGGCCGCCGTGGTGCTGGATGTGATGATGCCGGCACTGGACGGGTTGGCGGTGTGCCGCCGGCTGCGGGCGGCGGGGGACCGGCTGCCGATCATCGTGCTCACCGCCCGCGACTCGGTGAGCGAGCGGGTGGCCGGGCTGGACGCGGGCGCCGACGACTACCTGGTCAAGCCGTTTGCACTGGACGAGCTGACCGCCCGGCTGCGCGCGGTGCTGCGGCGAACCGGGTCCGGCCCGGCGGAGCGCGACGATCGCGCTTTCGCGGACCTGACGGTGGACCCGCAGAGCCGCACCGGCAGCCGGGGCGGCCGGCCGCTGGAGTTCTCCCGCACCGAGTTCGCGCTGCTGGAACTCCTGCTGCGGCACCCCGGACAGGTGCTGACCAGGGAGGCGATCATGCACCGGGTCTGGGGCGCCGACTTCGGTCCTGGCTCCAACTCCCTCGCCGTCTACATCGGCTACCTGCGCCGCAAGCTGGAGGCGGGCGGCGAGCCTCGCCTGGTGCACACCGTGCACGGGATCGGCTACCGGCTGGACGTGTCATGACCGAGCGCCGGACGGCGGGGCGCGGCCGCGGCCGGCGTTCAGCCGCTGATCCGGGTGCTCAGTTGAGCGGTGCCTGCGGCAGCGTGCCGGGGCAGAGCCGGCGCGGCTGCCGGTCGCCCTTGAGCTTGGCGTCCACGCACCCGCCCGGCAGCGCGTCGGGCCCCGAACCGTAGCTGCTGGTCCCGAAGTTGGCGGTCACCTGGAGCACGCCGTCGCCGAACTCGGTGTGCTGCACCTGGTGGTCGGCGCTCAGATACCGGAACCCGGTCATCGGCGCGGTCCCGGCGGCCTCGTGCAGCGGTGCGAAGTACTGCTGCAGCGCGGCCAGTTGCTTGCCGTCGGTGGCGAGCGTCGGGCCGTCCAGCACCAGGTTCAGCGGGGTGTCGTCCAGGATCGCCTGCAGCGCCCGGTCCTGCTCCAGGGCCGGGATCTTGGTGTACGACAGCTCCCACCGGTCGAGGTTGACCTGCGAGTCGTGCAGCGCGGTCTCCAGCAGCGGGACGCGGTACACCGGGTCGAACATCGCCTTGGACAGGTCGGCCGGCAGCGTCACCGGCTTGAAGAAGATTCCGGGCGCGGCGGCGGGCACGTAGCCGCCCCAGACGTCCTTGTTCTTCTCCAGCGGCCACAGCCCGTCCGCCGGCACGGTCTGCGAACCGTGGCTGAAGTCGATCACCGGCGCGGCCCAGCTGTGCGCGGCCTCGGAGCCGAGCACCAGCTTGTCGGGACCGGAGAGTTGGCGCATTCGGGCGATCCGATTGGCCTGGTCCTGCTGCTGGTTCATCGGGTGGTCGGCGCTGAAGTCGTCGTACAGCTCGCCGGCCGCGTCCACGTCCAGGAAGTAGCTGTCGGCCCCGTTGGCGGTCATCTGCGCGGTGCGCTGGGCGAGGTACTGGTCGTGCTGGGCGAACGCCTGCGAGCTCAGGTAGCAGCCGCGATCGTGGAATCCCGCCAGCACCGAGCCGTCCTGCTGGTGGACGCAGAAGTCCGGGTAGACCGGCGCCGGCCAGGCGGAGGTCGGCGAGTCGGCGGTGGCCGGGTCCTGCCCGTTGGCGAACGAGTCGTACGGGCCGACCAGGTAGCCGGCCCGCTCGGCGGCGGCCACCGCGGTCGCGTCCATCGGCTGCGCGTCGGCGTCGTAGCCGAGCCACATCCGGGACAGCCCCAGCGCCTGCATCTGCTGGATGCCCTGGGCGGTGCGGGCGGTGCCCCAGGTGTAGGCGTGGAAGGCGCCGAGCAGCTTGGCGACCTGCGGATTCGCGGCGATCTTGCTGCTCAGGGTGACCAGCTGGCCGTGCTCGGTGAGCCAGCGGCGGTAGTCCTGCGCGGGAGCGACCGGGGAGGGGTCGGTCAGCGCGAAGGTGACGGTGTAGTCCTGGGTGCCCTCGCGCCGCGCGAAGGTGTGCACGGCGGTGCCGTCCAGCCGCCCGGCCTGGGAGCTGAGGCCCAGCGAGGTGCCGATCGGCTGCGGGACCAGGTAGCTGACCCCGCGTCCGCCCAACGTGTACCCCCACAGGGGCAGGCTCAGATCGGTCTCCAGATCGTACGAGGCACCGGCCACCCCGGTGTCGCTCGCGTTCCAGAACGGGTCGGCGACCGCAATGCCCAGCCCCTCGCCGCGCGGCAGTTGCAACTGGGCGGCGGCCGGATCGGTGCCGGTGACCGGCCAGGACAACTTGGCCCCGTCCCGGTCGTCGTGCACGGTGACCTGCAGTCGTCCGCGCACGGCCGCCGCGGTGACGCGCAGGCCCTGGTCGGGCAGCGTCCAACTCGCCGTGCCGCCGCTGACCGTGACCTTGCCGGGCCGCCCGAGCGGCTGCGCGGCGGGTGCGGACAGCACGAGCGTCCGGCCGTCGCCGCCACGCGCCGTCACCGCCAGCGAGTCGGTCCGCAGCTCGGCGGTGCCGCCGCTGATCGGGATCTCGACGACACCGTCGTGCTGGCGCACCGCGGGTCGAGCGGTCGTCGCGCCGAACGCGGACGGCCAGCTCAGCCCGCCCAGCGCGGTGGCGCCCGCCAGCGCGAGCGCCGCCATCGATGCCCGGCGGCGCCGGCTGCGCACCGCCCGATGAGAGGTAGTGGTAGTCATGCTCCCAGGGTGGCGAGCTCTCCTAAGAGCGCTTCTTATGGGAGCCCCGCCGGACGGATCGATCCGTCCGGCGGGGCTCCCATGAGAAGCGGCGGGATGCCGCGGGCCGGTCAGGCCAGCAGCTTCTCCTTGGCCCGCTGGTACTCCTGCTCGGTCAGCGCGCCGTTGGCCTTGAGATCGGCCAGCTTGGCCAGCTCGTCGGCGTGCGAGCCGGATCCGCCGGCGGACGGCCCGGCCGCCTCCCGGATGTACTGCCGGGCGGCCTCGTCCGCGCGCTGGGCCTGCTCCCGGTCGTGTTCGGCCATGGCCTTGCCGCGGAAGATCACGTAGAGCAGCACGCCCAGGAAGGGCAGCAGGATCACCACGACCATCCAGCCGGCCTTGCCCCAGCCGCTCAGGTCGTGGCTGCGGAAGATGTCGGTGATGACCTTGAAGAGCAGGAAGAGCCAGAGCAGCCAGACGAAGAACTCCAGCATGGTCCAGAACAGGTTGAGCATGGGGTAGTTGGTCACCGGTGGCTCCTGGGCGCGGCTCGCCCGATGCGAGCGGACAAAACAGGCATATCAGCTTGTATTAGCGCCAGCGACCTGCGGCGACCCAGGACGACTGCCCGGAGCAACCGGTTCGGCCGACCGGGCGATTGCGCCAGGGCAGGTACCGGGACTGGCGGCGGACTGTGCCTAGCCTCGCCAGAGGAGTGCCGATCCTCCGCGCGGGCGGTCGAGTCGGCCCGCCCCCCGCCCCCCACCCCACGTCCCCACCGAAAGGGACCCATGTCGGCTGACCAGGCATCACCCGAGACCACCCGGAACGACGACCACGGCCGCCGGTCCGCGCTCCGCACGCTGCTGGCCGGCGGTGCCGCCACCGCGCTGATCGGTTCGGCAACGCTCCCGGCCTCGGCCGAGGCCCTGACCGAGCCGTCCGCCGCCACCGGGGCGGACCCGTTCGCGGCGGACACCTTCCGGGCGAGCGGGCGGGTGCGCGAGTACTGGATCCAGGCCGAGTCCTTCGAGCACAACGCGGTACCCAACGGCTACGACGCCATGATGGGCCGTCATATCAAGCCCGAGCAGAGCACGTTCTGGGCGATCGGGTTGCGCGCCTACACCGAGGGGTGGGGGCGGCTGCTGGACGCGGACACGGGGCCGCAGGGGGTGGGCGCCAACGGCGGCATCCCCGGTCCGGTGCTGCGGGCCGAGGTCGGCGACGTCCTGCGGGTGCACTTCCGCAACAACGACGAGCACTACAAGTGGCCGCACAGCCTGCACCCGCACGGCGTGCGCTACGGCCGTGACGCGGACGGCGGCTGGCTGGCAGACGATCCCGACCACCCGGGTACGGCGGTCCCGTTCGGGGGCAGCTACACCTACACCTGGACCTGCCCACCCGGCTCGGTCGGCACCTGGCCCTACCACGACCACGCGGCGCCGCAGGCCGTGCGGGCGGGTGCCGAGCCGATGATGGAGATCGGCGCGGAACTCGGCCTGTTCGGCGTCCTGGTGGTCACCGACCAGAAGACCCCGGCGGTGGACCGCGAGTTCGTGGTCTTCCTGCACGACCTCTACAGGTCCGACGTCCCGTCACTCGTGCAGAACCTCAACCTGGTCAACGGCGGCGCCTACCTCGACAACACCCCGACCTTCACCGCCAAGGTCGGTGACCGGGTGCGCTGGCGGATCGCCTCGCTGGGCTCCGAGTTCCACGTGTTCCACCTGCACGGGCACCGCTGGCGCAGCGGCCAGGGCTACCAGGGCTGGGTGGACTCCCAGCTGATCGGGCCGTCCAGCACGCTGACCGTCGAGTACCTGGAGGACAACCCCGGCGACTGGATCTACCACTGCCACGTCGCGCACCACATGATGGGCGGGATGGCGGGCCGCTACCGCGTCACCAGGTGACCCGGCAGCGGCCCCGGGCCGCCGTCACTCCCGGCTGAGGACCTGCTCCAGCACCGCCACCAGGGTCCGCTCGGGATCGTCGGCGGCGGTCGGTGCCCGCCAGGCGACGAACCCGTCCGGGCGGACCAGCACCGCACCGTCGGCCGCCACGCCGTGCAGCCCCGCCCAGTCGGCGCCGGCCTCCGGCGCCAGGGTGTCCGCCGGGTCGCGCCCCACCCGGTGGCAGCTGAGCGGCACGCCCAGCCGCTCGGCCGCGCGCTGCCCGGCCGCCTGCCAGGCCCGGTCCTCGGGACCGCAGAGCAGCACCAGGGACCGCTCGTACAGGTCCAGCGTCGACATCCTGGTCCCGGCCCGGGTCAGCCACATGTGCGGCGCCCGCCCGCCGGGTTCGGCGACCGGCCGGAAGTCCTCCGGGATCGCCTGGGCCCGGTCCTCGGTGCCGAGCACGGCGCTGGAGGCGTAGCGGTAGCCCAGCACCACGGCGAGCATGCCCGCCTGCCGGCCGGTGCCGGGGCTGACGTCGTAGCCCGGGTGCCGGTGCTCGGCGGACCGGGCCGAGGCCCGCGCGCCGGTCGCCAGCGCCACCGGCCGCCGTTCGGCGTCGTACGTCTCCAGCAGCCGCGGCCCCGCCCAGCCACGGAGCACCGCCGCGAGCTTCCAGGCGAGGTTGTGCGCGTCCTGGATCCCGGTGTTCGAGCCGAACGCCCCGGTCGGGGACATCTCGTGCGCGCTGTCCCCGGCCAGGAAGACCCGCCCGGCGCCGTAGCGTTGCGCCACCCGTTCGGCGGCGTGCCAGGGGGCCTTGCCGGTGACCTCGACCTCCAGGTCCGGCACGCCGGTGGCGGCCCGGATCAGCGTCACGCAGCGCTCGTCGGTGAAGTCCTCCAGCGTCTCGCCGCGGTCCGGGTGCCAGGGCGCGTGGAAGACCCAGTGCTGCTGGTTGTCGACCGGCAGCAGCGCGCCGGACCCGGCGGGGTTGGTGAGGTAGCAGACGATGAAGCGCCGGTCGCCCACCGCGTCGGCCAGCTTCTTGGCCCGGAACGTGATGCTCACGTTGTGGAACAGGTCGCCGGGCCCGCTGCGCCCGATGCCGAGCGCCTCCCGGACCGGGCTGCGCGGTCCGTCGGCCGCGACCAGGTAGTCGGCCCGGACGGTCCGCGTGTCGCCGCTCTCCCGGTCCCGGACGACGGCCGTCACCCCGTCGCCGTCCTGCTCGAAGGAGACCAGCTCGGTGCCGAACCGCAGCTGCCCGCCGAGCTCCCGCGCGCAGCGCACCAGCACCGGCTCCAGGTCGTTCTGGCTGCACAGGCACCAGCCGGACGGGCTGAGCCGGGAGAGCGCGCCACCCGGGTCGATCTTCTTGAACAGCCACTCCTGGTCGGTGCCGGTCAGCGTCTCGGCCTGCAGGATGCCGTGGTTCTCCGCCAGCACGGAGGCGGCCTCACGGATCAGCGGCTCCACCCCGGCCGTCCGGTAGAGCTCCATGGTGCGCACGTTGTTGCCGCGTCCGCGCGGATGGTGCGAGGTCCGCGGATGCCGCTCGACCAACAGATGCTCGACGCCGAGGCGACCGAGGAAGAGCGAGGCGGACAGCCCCACCAGGGAACCGCCCACGATCAGGACGGGCACGCGGTCGTCGACTTCCGATGTCATGAGTCTCTCCAGCCGTGCGGGAGTTGGGGTGTGGCCGTCGAGGGGCGCGCGGCGCGCGGTCGACGGGTCGTGCTGCCTGCGCTGCTCTATTCCCGCCGAGGGTGCGGTTGACCGGATCTTCACCCGCGCGACTCACGCATCGTGCACGTCCCATGGCGGTACGTAGTATCGAACGCATGCGATCAGGCCCCGGAACGCACTCGGCGGCCTGGATCGAGCGAGAGGAAACAAGCACCGTGACGACCCTGTCCGACAGGCCGGCCCCACCCGCCACCCTCGCGACGTCCCGGCTTCGAGTCGTGCTGCTGCTGGACGTGCACGACGGCCAGGAGCAGAACTTCCTGGCCGCCTATGAACAGATCCGCCATCAGGTGGCCAGCGTGCCCGGCCACATCAGCGACCAGCTCTGCCAGTCGCTCGGCAACTCCTCCCAATGGCTCATCACCAGTGAGTGGGAGAGCGCCGAACCCTTCCTCAGCTGGGTGGAGAGCTCCGCCCACCGCGCGGTGGTGGAACCGCTGCACGCGTGTGTCAGCGACACCCGCTCGCTGCGCTTCGTCATCGCCCGGGAGACCCCGGAGCCCGGGACGCCGGGGCCGCACCGGCCGCTCACCCGGGTGGCCGAACACGGCCCGACCGGCGCGCCCCAGCGGCCCCGGGTGGCCGGCACCGACCCGCTGCCCACCCCGCCGCTGTCCAGCGGGGGCCTGGTGCGCCACGCGCTCACCTTCACGGTCAAGCCGGGCAGCGAGCGGGCGGTGGCCGAGATCCTGGCCGGCTACCGTTCGCCGCAGGCCCAGGTGGACGCCACCATGCGGCTCTGCCGCACCTCGCTGTTCATGCGCGGCAACCGCGTGGTCCGCGCCGTCGAAGTCCGCGGCGACCTGGGCAACGCGTTGCGGCACGTCGCCATGCAGCCCGAGGTCCGGGCGGTCGAGGAAGCGGTCAACCCGTACCTGGAGGAGGCCCGCGACCTCGGCGACCCATCGTCGGCGCGCGCCTTCTTCGCCCGCGCGGCGCTGCCCGCGGTGCACCACGTCGGGGCCGGCCTCGACGTGGCGGACGCCGAGCTCATCCGCCTGGCGTTCCTCTACCCGGTCAAGCCGGGCCGCGGCGAGGCGGCCGCGCAGCTGCTCGCCGAGCGGGACCGGGCGGTCGTCGGCGACGACCGGAGCCGACCGCTCGCGGGCAGCACGATGTTCCTGCGCGACGGCGTCCTGGTCCGCCTGGTCGACCTGCGGGTCCCCTACCAGGAGGCCCCCGCGCAGGCGGCCGGCATCGCGCCCGACCGCGCCAGTGCCGCGCTGAGCCAGTGCCTGGACCTGGACGCCGCGACGGACCTGGGCACCGAGGCGGGGATCACCCGCTTCCTGGCCGACTGCGCCATGGAGCTGGTCACCGACCGCCACGCCCCACCACCCGAGTCGCACACCGCCGGCGACGCACCGTCCACCGCTGCCACCGTTGCCACCGGAGAGTGACCCATGACCAGCCAGCCCGTACGCATCGTGCACCTCGACGAGACGCAGCCCAACCGCCGCCGCGGCGGCGACCTGCGCGCCCTGCTCACGCCGACCAGCGTGGGCGCCACCAGCGGATTCATGGGGCTGGCCATCGTCCAGCCCGGCGAGCGGATCGGGGAGCACTACCACCCGTACTCCGAGGAGTTCGTCTTCGTGGTCAGCGGCGAGCTGGAGGTGGATCTGGACGGTGTCCCCCACCCGCTGCGGCCGGACCAGGGCCTGATGATCCCGCGCGACGTCCGGCACCGCTTCCGCAACGTGGGCCGCACCGAGGCCCGGATGGTCTTCCACCTCGGTCCGCTGGCCCCCCGCCCCGAGCTCGGCCACGTCGACACCGAGGACACCCACACGGCCGAATCGACCGAGGACGTGACGGGGGCGAGGACGTGACGCGGCGGGTCGCGGTCACCGGGCTGGGCGTGGTCGCGCCCGGTGGGATAGGCGTGCGTGCCTTCTGGGAACTGCTCACCTCCGGGCAGACGGCGACCCGGGGGATCACCCTCTTCGATCCCGAGGGCTTCCGCTCGCGGATCGCCGCCGAGTGCGATTTCGACGCGCTGGCCTGCGGTCTGGACCCGGAGCGGGCCGAGCGCGCCGACCGCTACGTGCAGTTCGCGCTCGCGGCGGCCGGTGAGGCGGTCCGGGACTCGGGGCTCGACCTCGGCTTGCAGGACCCGTGGCGGGTCGGCGTGTCGCTCGGATCCGCCGTCGGGGGCACCACCCGCCTGGAGCACGACTACGTGGCGGTCAGCGCCTCGGGCGACCGCTGGGACGTGGACCACCGGGGCGCCGGCCGGCACCTGCACCGGGCCTTCTCGCCCAGCGCGTTGGCCTCCGAGGTCGCGGAGGAGATCGGCGCGCACGGCCCCGTGCAGACCGTCTCCACCGGCTGCACCTCCGGCCTGGACGCGGTCGGACACGCCTTCCACGCCATCGCGGAGGGCAAGGCGGACATCATCGTGGCCGGCGCCTCGGACTCGCCGATCTCCCCGATCACGGTGGCCTGCTTCGACGCGATCAAGGCGACCTCGACCCGCAACGACGACCCCGCCCACGCCTCCCGCCCGTTCGACGCCGACCGGGACGGCTTCGTGCTCGGCGAGGGCGCCGCCGTGCTGCTGCTGGAGGAGTTCGAGCACGCCCGCGACCGCGGCGCGCGGATCTACTGCGAGATCCGCGGCTTCGCCACCTTCGGCAACGCCTACCACATGACCGGGCTCACCCAGGAGGGCCGGGAGATGTCGGAGGCGATCGATCGCGCCCTGGCCCAGGCCCGCCTGGACCCCACCGCGGTCGACTACGTCAACGCGCACGGCTCGGGCACCAAGCAGAACGACCGGCACGAGACCGCGGCCGTCAAGCGCTCGCTGGGCGAGCACGCGTACGCCGTGCCGATGAGTTCGATCAAGTCGATGGTCGGCCACTCGCTGGGCGCCATCGGCGCGATCGAGCTGGTCGCCTGCGCGCTCGCGCTCACCCACGGGGTGGTGCCGCCGACCGCGAACTACGAGACCCCGGACGCCGAATGCGACCTCGACTACGTGCCGAGGACCGCCCGCACGGCCCGGCTGCGCACCGTGCTCTCGGTGGGCAGCGGCTTCGGCGGCTTCCAGTCCGCGGTGGTCCTCACCCACGCCGACGGGAGGTCGGGATGAGCAGCGTGGAGCAGCAGCCGGCGCAGCGGCGGGTGGTGGTCACCGGCATGGGCGTGGTGGCGCCGGGCGGCGTCGGGACCGACGCCTTCTGGAAGGCGGTGCAGCAGGGCACCGTCTCGCTCGGCCCGGTCTCCCGGGAGGGCTGCACCCACCTGCCGCTGCGGGTGGCCGGAGAGGTCCGCGGCTTCGATCCGGCCGGCCTGATCGAGGACCGCTACCTGGTCCAGACCGACCGGTTCACCCACTTCGCCATGGCTGCGGCTGAACTCGCGCTCGCCGACGCCCAGTTGACCGCCGACCCGAACGCGCCGTTCGGCATCGGCGTGGTGACGGCGGCCGGTTCCGGCGGCGGTGAGTTCGGCCAGGGTGAACTGCAGCGCCTGTGGGGCAAGGGCCCGCACTTCGTCGGGCCCTACCAGTCCATCGCCTGGTTCTACGCGGCCAGCACCGGCCAGATCTCGATCCGCGGCGCCTTCCAGGGGCCGTGCGGCGTGCTGGCCAACGATGAGGCCGGCGGTCTGGACATCTTCGCGCATGCCGCCCGGACCATCCGGCACGGCACCGACGCGGTGGTCGCGGGCGCCACCGAGGCGCCGCTGGCCCCGTACTCGGTGGTCTGCCAGCTCGGCTACCCCGAACTCAGCCTGGCGAGCGACCCGCAGCGGGCCTACCTGCCGTTCACCGACGAGGCCTGCGGCTTCTCGCCGGCCGAGGGCGGCGCGATGTTCGTCGTCGAGGAGGAGGGCGCCGCGCGCCGCCGCGGCGCCCGGATCCGGGCGGTGGTCGCCGGCCACGCCGCGACCTTCACCGGCACCGACGGCTGGGAAAACTCCCGGCACGGCCTGGCGCGGGCGATCCAGGGAGCGCTGGACGACGCGGGCTGCACCGCCGACCAGGTCGACGTGGTGTTCGCGGACGCCCTGGGCGTGCCGGCGGCGGACCAGGCGGAGGCGCTGGCGATCGCCGACGCGCTCGGCCCGCACGCCGTGGGCGTCCCGGTGACGGCGCCCAAGACCGGTTTCGGCCGCGCCTACTCCGCCGCCTCGGCGCTGGACGTCGCCGCGGCGGTGCTCGCGCTGGAGCACGGCGTGGTGCCGCCGACGCCGAACATCACCGAGGTGCGCCACGACCTGGACCTGGTCACCGGGCACGCCCGCCGGGTCCCGCTGCGGACCGCACTCGTGCTCAGCCGCGGCCTGATGGGCTGCAACGCGGCGCTGGTGCTCCGTCGCGACACCGACGAGCGGCCCTGACCCCCCGACCGCCACCTGATCCATCGTCACAGCCCCGACCGAAGGAGACCCGATGCTGACCGACCCCGTGACCTTCGACGAACTCGCCACCCTGATGAAGGGGCGGGCGGGTCTGTCGGTCGATCCCCAAGCGATGGCCGACCGGCCCGACACGCCCTTCGAGCAGTTCGGCCTCGACTCGCTCGGCCTGCTCGGCATCGTGGCCGAGCTGGAGAACCGCTACGGCCACTCGATCGGCAACGAGCCGGAACTCTGCAAGACCCCGGGGGACTTCCTCGACCTCGTCAACGACCAACTCACCGCTGGAGCCTGAGATGACCGGACACACCGACAACAAGATCCTGATCGCGGCCCCGCTGGAGCTCACCTGGGACCTGACCAACGACCTGGCGCGCTGGCCGCAGCTGTTCAGCGAGTATGCCTCGGTGGAGGTGCTCGACCGGGCGGGCGACAAGGTCACCTTCCGGCTGACCATGCACCCCGACGAGAACGGCAAGGTCTGGAGCTGGGTCTCCGAGCGGCACGCCGACCGCTCGGCGCTCACCGTGCTGGCCCGCCGGGTGGAGACCGGCCCGTTCGAGCACATGAACATCAAGTGGGAGTACCAGGCGGTCACCGGCGGCACCTCGATGCGCTGGATCCAGGACTTCGCGATGAAGCCCACCGCGCCGGTCGACGACGCCGGGATGACCGCGCACATCAACCGCAACTCCAAGATCCAGATGGAGCTGATCCGCGACAAGGTCGAACAGCATGCCCGCGAGACGGGCCTGGACGCCCCCGCGGCCATGCCCCGCTGAGCCCGCAGGAGGATCGTCATGCACCGTGCTCTGATCGTCGCCCGGATGAAGCCGGGGGCGGCCCAGGACATCGCCGCCACCTTCGCGGACTCCGATCGCGGGGAGCTGCCCCAGCTGATCGGCGTGACCGGCCGCAGCCTCTTCCAGTTCGGCGACCTGTACCTGCATCTGATCGAGGCCGAGCAGCCGCCCGGCCCCCAGGTGGCCAAACTGAACGGCCATCCGGAGTTCCGCAGCGTCAGCGAGCGGCTCGCCGCTTACGTCCAGGCGTACGACCCGCAGACCTGGCGGGAGCCGAAGGACGCGATGGCCCGCGAGTTCTACCGCTGGGAGCGCGGAACCACCGCGTGACCGTGTTGCTCCGGCAGCTTGGAAGGACACCCTCGTGATCGAGGCAGAGAACTCGCCGGCCGCCCCGGCCGCCGCCCCGTGGATCCGGTGCGAGGGCTGCGTCACGCTGATCTACGGCAAGCGGTTCAGCCGGGCGCTGCAGGTGTGCCCCGACTGCGGCTCGCACGCCCGGCTCACCGCGCAGCAGCGGCTGGACCAGCTGCTCGACCCGGGCTCGGCACAGCCGCTCGACCATGTCGAGTGCGTGAGCGATCCGCTCGGTTTCGTGGACACCAGGCCGTATCCGGAGCGGTTGTCGGACGCGCAGGCCGCCACCGGCCTGCGCGAGGCGGTGCTCTGCGTGCAGGGCACCATCGAGGGCCGGCCGGTGGTCGCCGCCGCGATGGACTTCCGCTTCCTCGGCGGCAGCCTGGGGTGCGGGGTCGGCGCGCTGATCACCGAGGCCGCCCGCACCAGCCTGCGGCGGCGGATCCCGCTGCTGCTGATCACCGCCTCGGGCGGGGCGCGGATGCAGGAGGGCGTGCTCTCCCTGATGCAGATGGCGAAGACCAGTCAGGCGCTGGCCGAGCTGGACGAGGCGGGCATCCTGGTGCTCTCGCTGATCACCGACCCGACCTACGGCGGCGTGGCGGCCTCCTACGCCACGCTCGCCGACGTGATCATCGCCGAGCCGGGCGCACGCCTGGGTTTCGCGGGGCCGCGAGTGATCGAACAGACCATCGGCGAGAGCCTGCCCCCGGGCTTCCAGACCGCGGAGTTCCTGCTCGACCACGGGCTGGTCGACGACGTGGTGCCCCGGGCCGCCCTGCGGGCGACGCTCGCCCAACTGCTCGGCCTGCACGCGCCCGCCGCCGAGGGCGCCGCCCCGGCGGGGCAGGACGGCGGCCGAATCCTGCGCCGCGCCGAGGAGTTGCCGCAGACCGACGCCTGGACGGCGGTGCGACTCGCCCGCCATCCCGAGCGGCCCACCACCCTCGACTACGCCACGCACCTGCTGGACGGCTTCCACCAGCTGCACGGCGACCGGATCGCGGAGGACTGCGCGGCGGTGGTCGGTGGGCCCGGCCGGCTGAACGGCCGGCCCATCATGCTGATCGGGCATCAGAAGGGCGGCAGCGACCTCCTCGAACGCCAGCGTCGCAAGTTCGGCATGCCGAGTCCCAGCGGCTACCGCAAGGCGGCCCGGCTGATGCGGATGGCGGCCAAGCTCGGCCTGCCCGTGGTCACGCTGATCGACACGCCGGGGGCCAACCCGGGGCCGGACGCCGAGCGCGGCGGCCAGGCGGTCGCCATCGCCGAGAACCTGCGGCTGATGTCGCGGCTGCCGGTGCCGATCGTCGCCGTGGTGACCGGCGAGGGCGGCAGCGGCGGCGCGCTGGCGCTGGCCGTCGCGGACCGCGTGCTGATCTGTGCCAACGGCATCTACTCGGTCATCAGTCCCGAGGGCTGTGCGGCCATTCTGTGGAAGGACGCGCAGGCGGCGCCGACCGCGGCGGCGGCTCTGCGTGTCGACGCCAGGGACCTGCTCCGCCTCGGTATCGTGGACGGAGTCGTGCCGGAGCCACCGGAAGGTGCGCATACGGATCACTCGCAAGCTGCCGCGCTGCTGGGTGCTGCCGTGACCGCCGCCCTGCAGGAGCTGGAGTCGTGGGAGCCGCAACGGCTGCTCCGCGAACGCGGCGGCCGCTTCCACCGCTTCGGTCTCGACCCCGACCCGAGTGCTGAAGGAGGGGCCCTGTGAAGCCAGAACGTGCCGAGTGGGAACGCCGGGCGGGCGAGCGCCGCGAGAGCGACCGCCGGGCCGACGGGGACGTGGATGCGCCCAGGCCGGTACGGCCGCTGCCCTCGGGCGGTGTGGCGCTGGACGAGCTGTGCCGCAACGTGGTGCGACTGGCCCAGGCCACCGGGGCCCCGCCCCGGCGGATCCGCCTGCAGGACGGGCAGACCACCGTCGAGGTGGAGTGGCCCGATCCGGTCGCCGGCCCCGTCGCGTCCGTATCGCCGGCCGCCTTGGCCGCCGCCGCCGCCGACGAGCGGGCGGCCGGCCCGGACGCCGAGGCGCCGGATGCGCTCGGCTACGTCCGCGCCCCGATGGTGGGCACCTTCTACCACGCTAGTGCGCCGGATGCCCCGCCGTTCGTCCGGGTCGGTGACCTGGTCGAAGCGGGGCAGCCGGTCGGCGTCCTGGAGGCGATGAAGATGATGAGCACGATCACCACGCAGACCGGTGGCCGGGTCGTCGAGATCCTCGCACCGAACGCCCAGCCGGTGGAGTTCGACCAGCGCCTGATCGCGCTGGAGCCGGTGGCCGCCGACGAGGACGCACGCTGAGTGCCCAGGCCGTCCCGACCACCGAGGTGAGTCCGATGTTCTCGACCGTCCTGGTCGCCAACCGCGGCGAGATCGCGCTGCGGGTGGCCCGTGCCTGCCGCGAGCTCGGCATCCGGACGGTGGCCGTGTACTCCACCGCCGACCGCGACTCGGCGGTGGTCCGGTTCGCGGACCAGGCGGTGCACATCGGGCCGCCGCCATCCAGGGGCAGCTACCTCAGCGTTCCGGCGATCATCGAGGCGGCGCTGCAGACCGGGGCGCAGGCCATCCACCCCGGCTACGGCTTCCTGTCGGAGGACCCGGACTTCGCGGAGATCTGCGAGATGCACGGGATCGTCTTCATCGGGCCGCCCGCGCCGGTGATGCAGCAGCTCGGCGACAAGGCCGTGGCCCGCACGGTGATGGCGGGGGCCGGGCTGCCGGTGCTGCCGGGCAGCATCGGTGCGCTGACCTCGGCGGCAGAGGCGAAGGAACTCGCCCGCGAGGTCGGCTATCCGGTGATCCTCAAGGCGGTCGCCGGCGGCGGCGGTCGGGGCATGGCCGTGGTGCGCGGCGCCGACCAACTGCGGCTCGCCTACCGTGAGACGCAGGCGCACGCGCGGGCGGTGTTCGGCGACGACCGGCTCTACCTCGAACGGTTCGTCGAGGACGCGCGCCATGTCGAGGTGCAGGTGCTCTGCGACACGCACGGTTCGGTGATCCACCTGGGTGAGCGCGACTGCTCGGTGCAGCGCCGGCACCAGAAGCTGATCGAGGAGTCGCCGGCGCCGGGACTCTCACCGGCGGTGCGCGACGCGCTCCGGGCGGCGGCGGTGCGCGGTGCGGCGGCGGTGGGCTTCGTCGGGGCCGGCACCTTCGAGTTCGTGCTGACACCGGAGCACGAGTTCTACCTGATGGAGATCAACTGCCGTCTGCAGGTGGAGCACACGGTCACCGAGCTGGTCACCGGCGTCGACATCGTGCGGGAGCAGATCACCATCGCCGCCGGACTGCCGCTCTCGGTCCGGCAGGAGGACGTCACGGTCCGCGGGGTGGCGATCGAGTGCCGTGTCAACGCCGAGGACCCGGAGCGCGACTTCGCTCCGGCGCCGGGCCTGTTGGCCGAGTTCGTGCCACCCGGCGGCCCCTTCGTCCGGGTCGACACGCACGCCTTCCCGGGCTGGCGGGTCGGGCCCGACTACGACTCGCTGCTGGCCAAGACCTCGGTCTGGGCCCCGGACCGCGACCAGGCGATCGCCCGGATGGATCGCGCCCTGGGCGAGTTCCAGGTCGCCGGATCCGGCGTGCGGACCACCCTCGGCTTCCTGCGGGAGATGCTCGCGCACCCGCTCTTCCGCACGGCCCGGCACACCACCGGGCTGGTCGGCAGCAGGCACGAGGCGACGGGCCCGGCCACCGAGGAGCCGGCGCGGGTCGGTTGACGCGGCGGCGGGCGGGGGGGGGGGGCCCCCCCCCCGGGGGGGGGGCCCCCCCCCGCGGGGGGGGGGGGGGGGGCGGGCCGGGGCGGGCGGGGTCCCCCCCCCCGGCCGCCCCGCCGGCCGCCCCCCCCACCCCCCGGCCCGCCCCCCGCGCCCCGGGGGGGGGGCGTGGCCGCGGCGGCGGGCGGGGGCGCCGGCCCCGTAGGGGGGGGCCGCCGCCGCCGTCCGCGCGGCTCGGAGCTATCCCGCGACGGTGCTCTCGAAGGCGTGCAGGTAGGAGTTGACCGGACGGACGTCGCCGATCTCCAGACCGGCCTCCGCCATCAGCGCCAGCAGGCTGTCCTTGGAGTGCTTGGCGCCGCCGACGTTGAGCAGCAGCAACAGGTCCATGGCCGTGGTGAACCGCATGGACGGGCTGTCGTCGACCAGGTTCTCGATCACCAGCACCCGGGCGCCGGGGCGCGCGGCTTTGACCACGTTGCGCAGGGTGCGGCGGGTGCTGTCGTCATCCCACTCCAGGATGTTCTTGATGATGTACATATCGGCCTGGACCGGGACCTCGGTGCGGCAGTCGCCCGGCACCAGGTGGACCCGCGAGGCGAGCGGGCCGCCGTCGCGCAGGCGCGGATCGGCGTGCGCCACCACCGCCGGCAGGTCCAGCAGCGTGCCGTGCAGCTGCGGGTAGCGTTCCAGCAGACCGGCCAGCACGTGCCCCTGGCCGCCGCCGATGTCGGCCACCGAGGCCACGCCGGTCAGGTCGACGAAGGCCGCGATGTCATCGGCGGACTGACGGCTGGAGTGGGTCATCGCCTTGTCGAAGACCCGGGCCGAGTCCGAGGCGTCGTCGTGCAGGTAGTCGAAGAACTCCTTGCCGTACAGGCCGGGGAAGACGCTCGCGCCCGAGCGGACCGCGTCGTCCAGGCGCGGCCAGGCCTCCCAGGTCCACGGGGCGGTGCACCAGAGGGCGATGTAGCGCAGGCTGTCGGGAGCGTCCTCGCGCAGCAACCGGGACATCTCGGTATGGACGTAGCCGCCGTCCGCGGTCTCGGCGAAGATCCCGTAGCAGGACAGGGCCCGCAGCAGACGTGCCAGCGGCCGCGGCTCGATGCCCAGCGCCGTCGCCAGTTCGTCGGCCGTGGCCGGAGTGTCGCCGAGAGCGTCCGCGACTCTCAGGCCGGCTGCCGCGCGCACGGCCGCGGCACAGGCCGCGCCGAACACGAGTTCGCGCAGCCGCATGTCCGCGGGTGCGACGTTGGAAGGTGCGGTGGTCATGACGCCGCCAATCTCTTCGAGTCTCTCGTGATGGGTTCGGGGGTTTCCTGGGCAGAGCACGGCGGTCGGTCCGTCGACTGCCGGCCGGTCAGCACCGACCGGCGGGCTGGGAGACGCGGCACTGGTTCTCGGTGAACGCGTTGCCGGGTCCGCCGTCCCGGTCGGCCAGGTCGGCCGGGCCGTTGCCGGTGGCGACGTTGCGGCTGATGGTGTTGTCGGCGCTGGGGCCGCCGTTGTAGCTGAGGAACAGCACGATGCCGCCGGACATCGGCGTGCTGCCGGTGTTGTCGTCGACCTGGTTGTGGGCCACCAGGGTGGACTCGACGCCGGTCAGCACGATGCCGGCGCCCTGGATGGCCGGCAGCATGTCGCTCGGCGGGCAGTACTTGTTGTTCCGGTCCACCCGGTTGTGACTGACGCTCAGGGCGCCCGTGCGCGGCCGGTCGTCGTCGCCCACGACGAAGACGCCGCCGCAGTTGCCGGTGATCGCGTTGCGCTCGACGGTGAGGTCGCGCACCCGCCGGACCACCACGCCCATCCGGTTCCCGGAGAGCTGGTTGTCGCTGATCACCGCGCCCTCGGTGTCGATCGCGCCGCCCTTGCCGTAGGCGATGTTCGCCAGGAAGATGCCGGCCTGGCCGTTGTCCCGGGACACGTTGCCCTGGAAGCGGCCCCGGGTGGACTTCTCCTGGCTGATCCCCTCCGAACCGTTGCGCTCGGCGAGCACCTCACGGACGGTCAGCCGGTCGGTCTCCGAGGCCGAGATGCCGTTCTTCGCGAAGCCCGAGACGGTGAGCGACTCGATCCGGTCACCGGTGAGCCGGTGACCCGCCGATCCGGTGACGCAGATGCCGGCGCCCGCCTGCGCGCACGCGTTGGCGGACCCGGCAGCCGGGTCCGCCGGCGGGCTGAGCACGGTCAGCCGGCCCGCTCCGCGCAGCGTCACGTCCGAGGCGGTGAGCAGCACGCTCTCGTGGTACGTGCCGGGCAGCACCAGGATCGTGTCCCCCGGGCGGGCACCGTCGACGGCCTGCTGGATCGACTGGCCCGGATGGACGACACGGACCGTCGCCGCGTGTGCGGGCGGCGCGGTGCCCAGGCCGATGAGCAGACCGGCGGCGGCGCCCGCCAGCTGACGCGCCCGCCGGGTGGGCAGTCGTGTGGGCCGTCGTGTGGGCATGAGTTCCTGCCTTCCAGGACCCTGGCAAGGAGTCTCCGTGCTCAGCGGCGGACGGGTCGCAGTCCGCCGGCGACGCCGCGCTCGATGCCCGGCTGCGCGTGTCCGTTGACCCGAAGCTATGGGCGCTCATCACAGCGCGCCACTCGTGCTCACTCTCCGCGCCGTCTCGCCGGTACGCCGATCGGATCATCTCTGCGCCGGGGCCGCTGGAGTGCGGCTCGACCGGGGATCGATCGTGCACCACACGTCGAGAGGACTTCCATGTCGCAGCAGCTGCGCAGCCGTGCCACCCGGGCCGTCGCGGTCTCCGCCCTCACCCTGACCGCGGTGGTCGGCGCAACGTGCCCGGCCAACGCGGCCTCGCCCGAGGACCACCCGATCGAGGTGACCTTCAATGCCGCCGGCATCCAGGCGCCGGAGAGCCACCAGGGCGGCCTGGTCAGCTTCCGGATCGCCACCGACGACGCGGCCGGGCGACAGCTGCAGCTGCTGCGCCCGCACGCCGGCGTCACCATCGACAAGGTGCTGCACGACCTCGCGGACTCGTTCAGCGTGACCGGCGGCACGGCGGCGGCCGGGATCCGGGCGGTGCGCGGCGAGGCGGAGGCACTCGGCGGCGCGATGGTGACCTCGGCCGTCCACGAGCAGTTCACCGAGGAGGTGGCCCCGGGCGCCGTCTACCTGCTGGACCTGACGGCGTTCCAGGCGGACCCGGCTCATCCGGTGATGAAGCGCCTGGACCTGGTCGGCACCAGCGGGCAGAGCGCCAACCAGGCCCGCTTCGACGACGGCATGGTGATCGAACGGGACGAGGCGGCCGGCCCCCGGTTCCAGACCGAGGACATGGACCACGCGCACCTGGCCTACCTGGTGCACAACGAGTCCGCCGAACTCCACGAGCTGCAGCTGCGCCCGGTCGCCCCGGGGACCACCGAGGAGGACCTGCGGATCTACTACGCCGGGATCGCCGCGGGCCGGCAGCCGAAGTCCCCGTTCACCGGCCCGGCCACCGGCCTCGGTGTGCTGTCGCCGGACCACAGCGCCTCGATCCAGGCGCACGGTCTCCAGCCGGGCAGCTACGCGCTGATCTGCACGGTGCCGGACGAGCGGCTCGGGTTCATGCACGCCGTGCTCGGCATGCACCGGATCGTCACCTTGCAGTGAGGGGCAGCGGTGGATCCGCGCCGTCCGGGGCCCGGGTCAGAGCGTCAAGGGGCGGTCCGCGGCGGTGATCGGGGCGGGCAGGGCGGTGCGGCCGGTCAGGTACCGGTCGACGGCGGCGGCCGCGGAGCGGCCTTCGGCGATCGCCCAGACGATCAGGGACTGGCCGCGGCCCGCGTCGCCCGCCACGAAGACGCCGTCGTGGTGGGTGGCGAAGCGGGTGTCGCGCGCGATGGTGCCGTCGTCGGTGAGGTCCAGGGACAGGTCCTGGAGCAGTGGGCTGTCCGGGTCCGGGCCGTGGAAGCCGAGGGCGAGCAGCACCAGGTCGGCCGGGATCACCTGGTCGGTGCCGGTCCGCGGCCGGCGGTCGGCGGGCTCGGCCTCGGCCAGGCGCAGGGCGGTGACGTGGCCGTGCGGGTCGCCTTCGAGGTGCAGGGTGGTGGCGGAGAAGATCCGGGCGTCGGCTCCGGCCTGCGGGGCGGTGCGGGTGAGGGCTTCGGCCTCCTCGTGCGAGGTGGTCATCCGGTAGGTCCTGGGGTACACCGGCCAGGGCTGCCCGGCGGTGCGGTGCTCGCCCGGGCGCGGGTTGATGTCGAGCTGGGTGACGGCGCCGGCGTGCTGGCGCAGCGCGGTGCCCAGGCAGTCGGCGGCGGTGTCGCCGCCGCCGACGATGACCACCTGCTTGCCCTCGGCGTCGATCGCGGGGGTGCCGAAGTCGCCCTCCACCACCCGGTTGGCGAGCGGGAGGTACTCCATCGCCTGGTGGACGCCGTCCAGTTCGCGGCCCGGCACCGGCAGTTCGCGCCAGCGGGTCGCGCCGACCGCGATCACCAGGGCGTCGCACCCGGCGCGCAGTTCGGCGGCCGAGACGTCGCTGCCGACCGTGACCCCGGTGTGGAACTCGGTTCCCTCGGAGCGTAGTTGCTCGATCCGGCGGTCCAGGTAGTGCTTCTCCAGGCGGAAGTTCGGGATGCCGTAGCGGAGCAAGCCGCCGATCCGGTCGGCCCGCTCGTAGACGACCGTGCGGTGGCCGGCCCGGGTCAGCTGCTGGGCGCAGGCCAGGCCGGCCGGGCCGGAGCCGACGATCGCCACGCGGTGCCCGGAGGGGTCCAGCGGCGGCAGCGGACGGTCGTGGCCCAGCTGCCAGGCGCGCTCGGCGATGGTGATCTCGACGTTCTTGATGGAGACCGGATCGGAGTCGATCGCGAGCACGCAGGCGCTCTCGCAGGGCGCCGGACAGAGGCGGCCGGTGAACTCAGGGAAGTTGTTGGTGGCCAGCAGCCGGGCGGCGGCGGCCTGCCAGTCGTCGCGGTAGACCAGGTCGTTCCAGTCCGGGATCAGGTTGCCCAGCGGGCACGCGTCGTGGCAGAACGGGATGCCGCAGTCCATGCAGCGCCCGGCCTGCCCGCCGACGATCGGCAGCAGGCTCTGCCCCTCGTAGACCTCGTTCCAGTCCGCTACCCGCGCGGTGGCCGAACGACGAGTCCTGGGGCGGCGCGGGGTGGTCAGAAAGCCCTTCGGATCGGCCATCGGCGGCCTCCGTCAACCTTGAGATCCGGCGCCTGTCACCCGCCCCCTTTTGGCCCGTTTATGCTCGTTCCTCCGCCTTTCAACCCTGATCGGAGGGGTAACCCTGATCGGAGGGGTAACCCTGACCGGGCGGTCAACCCTGATCGGCCGGCTGGTCGGCGAGTAGCTCGGCGACCAGATCGGCGAACGCCTCCGGGGTGACGATCGGGATGCCCAGCTCCTCGGCCTTGGCGCGCTTGGAGCCGGCCTTCTCCCCGGCGACCAGCAGGGTGGTGCGCTTGCTGACCGAGGAGGAGGCCTTGCCGCCGGCCCGCTCGATCAGCTCGTTCATCTCGGTGCGGGACAGCTCGGCCAGCGCGCCGGTCATGCTGCCGGTGACCACGACGGCCTGGCCGGCGAGCGGGCCGGTCGGCTCGGCGTGCTGCGCCGCGGCCGGCGAGCCGCTGGCGGCGCCGGCGGGCTCGGTGACCGCCGTGCCGACCTGCTGGGCGATCAGCCGGTCGAGCACCGGGGCCAGCTCGGTGAGCTCGCTGACGATCAGCTGGGCCTTCTCGGTACCGATCCCGTCGACCTGGGCCAGCGCCTCGGCGTCGGCGGCCCGGATCGCGGCCATGCTGCCGAAGTGCGCGGCGATCCGGCGGGACATGGTGCGGCCGGTGCCACGGACGCCGAGCGCGCAGAAGACCCGGTGCAGCGGTTGGCGCCGGGCGGTCTCCAGGGCGGCGACCAGGTTGTCGGCGCTGGTCTCGCCCATCCGCTCCAGGGTGAGCAGTTGGGCCTTGGTCAGGGTGAACAGATCGGCGACGTCACGCACCAGGCCGGACTCGACCAGCTGGACAGCCCGGGTGCCGCCGAGGCCCTCGATGTCCAGCTGGTCGCGGCCCGCGGCGTAGCGGATCGAGGCGACGGCCTGGCAGCCGCGGCCGCGCACGCAGCGCCAGCGCTGCTCCGAGCGGTCGATCGCGTCGCCGCACCGGGGGCACACCTCGGGGAAGGCGATCGGCGTCTCGGCGCCGGTGCGCTCCTCGACCAGCGGAGCCTCCACCCGGGGGATCACGTCGCCGGCCCGGTGGACGAAGACCTGGTCGCCCAGCATCAGCCCGCGCCGCTCGATGTCGCCGGGGTTGTGCAGGGTGGCGTAGGTGACGGTGACACCGTCGATCACCACCGGTTCGAGCACGCCGCGCGGTGCGATCACGCCGGTGCGTCCGACGTTCCACTCGACCGCGAGCAGCCGGGTGACCTTGTGCTGGGCGGGGAGCTTGCGGGCGACCGCCCAGCGCGGCGCGCGGGAGCCGCTGCCGGCCTGCTCCTGGTCGGCGGCGGCGTCCGCCTTGACCACCACGCCGTCGATGCCGAACGGCAGCTCGGCGCGGAGCGCGGCGATCCGCTCGATCCGCTGCTGGACCTCGTCGAGGGTGGTGCAGCGCAGCGGGTGGGCGGCGGTGGTCGCGGCGGTGTTGGCCCCGAGCCCGGCCAGGTGGGCGAGCAGCTCGGCGTGGCCCAGGGTGTCCAGGCCGAGCGGGGCAAGGCCCACGGCGCCGTAGGCGAAGAAGGTGAGCTCGATCCGGTAGGGGCGGTCCTTGGCGCGCAGCGTGCCGGCGGCCCCGCTGCGCGGGTGGGCGAACGGGGTGGCGCCGTGCTCGGTCCGGACCGCGTTCGCGTGCTCGAACTGCTGCTGGGTGAGCAGCACTTCGCCGCGCAGTTCGAGGTCGAGCGGCTGGGCGAGGGCGGCCGGCAGGCCCAGCACGGCGTCAGCGGCATGCGTGATGTCCTCGCCGGCGAGGCCGTTGCCCCGGGTCAGCAGCTGGACCAGACGACCGGCCCGGTAGCGGGCGGCGACGGCCAGACCGTCGAGCTTGGGCTCCACGCACCAGCCGGCCACCGGACGGCCCAGGCGGCGCTCCAGACCGGCGGCCCAGCCGGCGAGCTCCTCGGCGGAGAACACGTTGTCGAGCGAGAGCATCGCGACCGAGTGGGGCACCTCGCCGACTGCGGCGCCGCCGGCCACCTTGCCGGTGGGGGAGTCGGGCAGCACCTGGTCCGGGTGGGCGCTCTCGTAGGCCTCGATGGCGCGGACCAGCGCGTCGTACTCGTCGTCGCCCAGCGTGGTGGCGCCGTCGGCGTAGTACGCCGCGGCGGCGCGGACGGTGGTGGCGACGGCGTCGGCGTAGGCGGCGGGAGTGGCCAGAGCGGCGGTCTCGTTCATGGTGCCCATCGTCTCGAACCGTACTGACATTCGGCTCGACGGAGCGCGGCCACCGCGGCGGCGGCAGCGTATGCGCGGCGTTGTGATCGGCCTCCGGTGGCCTGGCGCGGTCAATCGGGGGTACACCAAGGGCATGGTTCGGGTGCCGGTCCGATCGTCGACCGCTCTGCTCACCGGCCGATACCGGGGGAGTCGGCGGGAGCCCCCGCCTGCGGATCCGGAGTCCCCGAAGGATCCGCAGTCCCCGAAGCGGCGGTCACGGTTCGGCCGGGGGATCCGCAGCGTAGCCGGGCAGGTGTTCCTGCTGCAGGTGGTCGTGGTGCTGCTGCTGGTGCTGGCGGCCGTGCTGGCGCTGGTGCTGGAGTCGCAGCGGGACAGCAACGTGGAGGCCCGCAACCGCTCGGTGGCCGTCGCCCAGACCTTCGCCAACTCGCCGGGGATCGTGGCCGCGCTGGCGTCCCCGGACCCGACCGCCATCCTGCAGCCGAAGGCCGAGGCGGCCCGGGTCGCCTCGGGGGTGGACTTCATCGTGGTGCTGAACACCGACGGCATCCGGTACACCCATCCCAACCCGGCCCGGATCGGGCAGAAGTTCGTCGGCACCTACCAGCCGGCCCTGCAGGGGCAGGTGGTCATCCAGCGGCTCAACGGGACGATCGGGCCGATCGTGCAGGCCGTGGTCCCGGTGTACGACCCCACCGGCAAGGTGGTCGGCCTGGTCTCCGCAGGGATCACCGTCAGCAAGGTGAGCGGGGTCGTCGACCACCAGTTGCCGCTGGTGCTGGGCACCGCGGCCGGCGCGCTGGTGCTGGCGACGGCGGGGACCGCGCTGGCCAGCCGACGGGTGCTGCACCAGACGCGCGGGCTCGGGCCGACCGAGATGACCCGGATGTACGAGCACCACGACGCGGTGCTGCACGCGGTGCGCGAGGGCGTGCTGGTGGTCGGTGGCGACGGACGGTTGCTGCTGGCCAACGACGAGGCGCGCCGGCTGCTCGGCCTGCCACCGGACGCCGAGGGGCGGCTGATCACCGAGCTGGGCCTGGACCAGGAGGCGGCCGAGCAGCTGGCCTCCGGGCAGCTCATCAGTGACGAGGTGCTGGTCACCGGCGAGCGGCTGCTGCTGGTGAACATCCGGCCCACCGACCAGGCCGGCGGTCCGCCCGGCAGCGTGGCGACGCTGCGCGACTCCACCGAACTGCACGCGCTCTCGGACAAGGCGGAGGCGGCCCGCCGACGGCTCAAGCTGCTCTACGACGCGACCGTGGCGATCGGCACCAGCCTCGACGTGACCCGGACCGCGGAGGAACTCGCGTACTTCGCCGTGCCGCGCTTCGCCGACTACGTCACCGTCGACCTGGCGGAGCCGGTGCTGAACGGGGCGGAGCCGCCCGGCGGCATCGCCGCGCCGATGCGCCGGGTGGCGGTCAGCGGCATCCGGCAGGACGCGCCGTTCTACCCGGTGGGCGAGGTGATCGTGATCCGGCCGGCCACCCCGCAGGCCTGGAGCCTGGACACCGGGCACGCGGTGCGCGACCCCGATCTGCGCTCCTCGACCGCCTGGCTGACCCAGGACCCGGCACGGGCCGGCGAGCTGTTGGAGTTCGGCATCCACTCGGTGGTCAGGGTCCCGCTGCGGGCCCGCGGCGTGCTGCTGGGGCTCGCCAAGTTCTGGCGGGCCGAGGGGTCGGCCCGCTTCGACGAGGACGACCAGTCGCTCGCCGAGGAGTTGGTCGCCCGGGTGGCGCTGAGCATCGACAACGCCCGCCGCTACACCCGCGAGCACGCCATGGCGGTGACCCTCCAGCGCAGCCTGCTGCCGCACGGCCTGCCCGAGCAGACCGCGCTGGAGGTCGCCTACCGCTACCTGCCCGCCCAGGCGGACGTGAGCGGCGACTGGTTCGACGTCATCCCGCTGCCGGGCGCCCGGGTCGCACTGGTGGTGGGCGACGTGGTCGGCCACGGCCTGCACGCCGCCGCCACCATGGGACGGCTGCGGACCGCGGTGCTCAACTTCTCCTCCCTCGACCTGCCGCCGGACGAACTCCTCGGATACCTTGACGAGTTGGTCAACCAGCTCGACCAGGACCAGTCGGCGGGCGCGGACAGCGACGCCGTCACCGGAGCCAGCTGCCTCTACGCGATCTACGACCCGGTCTCGCGGCTCTGCACGATGGCCAGGGCCGGCCATCCGCCGCCCGCGCTGGTCCACCCGGACGGCAGGGTGGAGTTTCCCGAGGTGCCCGCCGGGCCGCCGCTGGGTCTGGGCGGGCTGCCGTTCGCCGCGGCCGAGCTCTGCCTGCCCGAGGGCAGCACGCTGGTGCTCTACACCGACGGGCTGGTGGAGGACCGGGAGCGGGACATCGACGAGGGCCTCGACCTGCTGGCGCGCTCGCTGCGGCAGGTCGGCAGGGGGCCGGAGGAGATCTGCGAGGCGGTGCTCGCCGCCCTGCTGCCCGCCCGGCCGACCGACGACGTGGCGCTCCTGGTGGCCAGGACCCGGGTTCTGACGGGTGATCAGATCGCGCAGTGGCAGGTGCCCTCGGACCGCGCGGCGGTGGGCGAGGTCCGGGCGGCGGTCAGCCGGCAGCTGGCCCGGTGGGGGCTGGAGGAGATGGCGTTCGTGACCGAGCTGATTCTCAGCGAGCTGGTCACCAACGCCATCCGCTATGCGACGGAGCCGATCCAGGTGCGCCTGCTGCGCGACCGGACGCTGATCTGCGAGGTGTCCGACAGCAGCAGCACCTCGCCGCACCTGCGGTACGCCGCCACCATGGACGAGGGCGGGCGTGGGCTCTTCCTGGTCGCCCAGTTCGCCGAGCGCTGGGGCACCCGGCACACCGCGACCGGCAAGGTGATCTGGGCCGAGCAACAGCTGGGCGGGGAACCGGACTTGGGTGCCATGTGGCAGCTGGACGCCGAGTAGCGGCCGGGCGCGTCGAGCGGCGGCCGGGCCGGAGTGTGGGGAGCTCCGGCCCGGCCGCCGTGGTCGGACCTGGTCGGGACGTGGTCGGACGCGGCCGGGTCAGGAGGTGGGAACCAGGATCCACTTCTGGTTGCCGGCACCGTTGTTCGGCCACTGCAGGACGGTGGCGCCGTCGCTCAGCGAGCCGTTGGAGACGTCGACCAGCTGCCCGTCGTAGGCGCTCGTCAGCTGGACCTGGTTGGGGCCGGCGTCGACCAGCGTCCAGCGGGAGTTGCTGTTGCCGTCGTCGTGGTACTGGATCAGCCCGGTGCCCTGGAGGGTGCTCGGGCCGGGGATGTTGAGCAGCTTGCCGCTGTTGACGTTGCCGACGGTGTACGAGCCGGAGCCGGTGGCCGTGACGGTCCACAGCTGGTCGGTCTGCCCGTTGTCCTGCCACTGCACGATCCCGGCGCTGTCCGCGGTGGAGTCGTAGTTGACGTCCATCCGGCCGCCGGTGAGGGCGTTGACCAGCTTGTACCGCATCCCGGCGACGGGCACGGGGACCAGCTTCCACTGCTGGTCGGCGCCGCCGTTCGGGGCGGCCTGGACGACCGAGGTGCCGTTCACGTCGATGTTCTGGCCGTCCGAGCGGGCGGTGACGGTGTACGAACCGTTGCCCGTACTGGTCAGCTTCCAGCGGGAGTTGGCGGCGTTGTCGTCCTGGTACTGGACCAGCTGGGTGCCGGTGGTGGTGCTGTTGCCGGGGATGTTGGCGAGCAGGCCGCTGTTGACGTTGTCGATCTTGTAGGAACCGTCACCGGTCGGGACCAGCTGCCACTGCTGGTCGGCGGTGCCGTCGGCCGGCGCCTGGATCAGGCCGGCGTCGTTGCCGGTCGATGCTCCGCTGACGCCCAGGTACTGGCCCGAGGCCGCGTTCACCAGGTTGTAGTGCAGGGCTGTGTAGTGGCTGCCGGTGCTCGGGGTGACCCGCAGCAGGCGGCTGGCGTGGGGGTTCAGGGTGGCGCTGAACGTCCCGGTGGAGCTGCCGAGTTCGGTGTGGCTCCAGAGGTCGCGCACGGTGGCGGAGCCGCTGAACCCGAGGTCGGGGAAGTGCGCGGTGACGGTCGCGGCGGAGGAGGAGAGGTTGAAGAGGGCGACCGTGTAGCTGCCGTCGCCGTTCGGCGCGGACCAGACCTGCTGCTGGGTGGTCCGGTCGACCGGGGTGGCCGGGTGGCCGGCCTGGTCGACGGCGAGGACCTCGTCGTTGGTGAGCAGTGCGAGGTCGCCGCTGTCCAGGTTGGTCATGTCGGTGCCGAGCAGCAGGTTGGCGTTCTCGATCGACCACAAGGTGAGCTGGCTCTGCCGCTCGTCCGGGGTCAGACCGTCGTTGTTCCCGTTGCCGACCTCGACGGAGTCCAGGTCGTTCCAGCCACCGGCGCCCGCGAAGGGCGCCCACGGCGGGGCGTCCTGGAAGCGGCCGGCGACGTTGTTCCAGTCGGTCAGGGGGTAGGAGCCGCTGGCGCAGTAGCACTCGATGTCGCCGTCGATCCGCCAACTGTTCGCGCTGGCGCGCCAGGTGGGCGCGTTGTTGATGTCCAGCGAGTTGGACAGCGCGAGGTGGATGGGCCGGCCGGTCTGGTCGAGGGCCTGCGACCAGTGCTGGATGTCGGCGACGTCGCCGTCGCCGACCCCGTCGATCTTGAGGAAGTCGATGCCGTAGGAGGCGAGTTGATCGGCCCAGGAGTTCAGGTACGCCTGGGCGGCGGGTGGGTTCTTGGCGTAGTCGATGTAGTACATCGAGCCGTAGCCGTAGTTGTAGTTGGTCTCGAAGCCGAGGGTGTTCGAGACGATGTCGCGGGCGTGGAACGAGGTGCCGGCGATCGGGGTGTTCTGGTTGTAGGCGGCCACCGGGATGCCCGGCGTCAGGTACATCCCGAACTTCTCGCCCAGGTTGTGGACGTAGCTGCCCACCGAGCCCATGCCGTCCGGGAATCGGCTGGGGTCGGTCGCCCAGCGGCCGTAACCGTCCACCGTGTTGGCCGGGTTGAGGTACCAGAAGTCGTCGATGTTGACGTAGCGGTAGCCGTGCGAGACGAGGCCAGAGGTCGACATCGCCTTGGCCTGCGCCTCGACGTTCGCCTCGGTGGGGTCCTTCCGCAGGAAGCTCCAACTGCTCCACCCCATCGGCGGGGTGACGGAGGCTCCGTTGTCCTGGGCCTGGGCGGGGGTGGCGGCGCTGAGCAGCAGGGGCGGTGCGGCGGCGGCCGCGGCGAGCGCGAGGACGAGGGCCGGCCGGATCAGTCGGCCCAGCAGGCCGGCGGGGGAGGTGCGCAAGGGTGGCCTCCGAGGTGGTGGGGGAGGGGTGCGGCGGGATGGGGATGGGGGGCGAGCGGGTGGCGAAGCAGGCACAGGAACCGACAGAAATAAACAGGTTCAAACGGCTGGACATATGACAGCCAGGTTGCGTACCGATGTCAAGGCCTCGCGCAGAAGTGGGCGTTGGGCCGGGTGGATGTCCCGCAGGCCTTGTGCGGTCTCTTGACATGACTTCGGCGGGAGCTCACCATTGTGCGCAAATGTTAGCTTGCGTCAGTTTGAGTGCGGCCGTGTTCGGCGGTGTTTCGGCGGGGATTCGTTCGGCGTTTCGCCGGATCGGGTCAGGACGGGTCGACCCGGCGGACCGTCAGTGGCGTGCGCGGGGCCTGGTGCCCGCCGCTGAGCAGCATCCGCACCTCGCCCTGGTCGCTGATCTCCGCGCGAACGATCCCCGTCGCGTCGCCGTACACGGGGTGGCCCGCCGGGCCGCGGGCTCCGGTCGGGCGGACCAGGACCACGTCGTACGGCTCGCTGGTCGCGGCATCGGTTTCGGCGTGGGCGAAGACCAGTTCGTACAGCGGTCCGTCGTTCTCGCTCATCAGTGGCCTCCTCGCCGCCAGCGTGCGGCGTGTCGCCTCCCCTGAGAGCTCGCCTTCCCTGGGGAGGCCGGTGGAAACGTCCGCCGGCCCGGATTCCGGGCGTGCTGCCGCGGGGCTGCCGGCGGGCGGCGGTGGGGTGCATTGTGAGTTCCGAACTGATGATCCATAAGATGCGGGCCGTGATGATCATCAGACGACGATGGCCGACCCGGCCCGCCGCCCTGCTCGCCGCCCTGCTGACCGTGGCCTTCGCGGTCCTCGGCGGCGGCCTGCCCGCGTACGCCGACCAGCCCACGGCCGGGCCCAGCGCCCCGACGAGCACCACCGAGGCACCGAAGGTCGACCTGATCCTGGATGTCAGCGGTTCCATGGGGATCCAGGACATCGAGGGCAGAAGCCGGATCTCGGTGGCCCAGCAGTCCATCGACGAGGTGATCGACGCGTTGCCGCCGGAGGCCGAGTTCGGCATCCGCACGCTGGGCGCGACCTACCCCGTGAGCGACAAGACGGACGGCTGCAAGGACACCCAGGTGCTCTACCCGGTCGGCAAGACCGACAAGGTCGAGGCCAAGACCGCGGTCGCCACCCTGCGCCCCACCGGTTGGACTCCGATCGGACTGGCGCTGCGCGGCGCGGCGCAGGACCTGGGCACCGGGCAGGCCACCCGACGAATAGTGCTGATCACCGACGGTGAGGACGACTGCTCGCCGCCGGACCCCTGCGACGTGGCCCGTGAACTGGCCGCCCAGGGGACCCACCTGGTGGTGGACACGCTGGGCCTGGCGCACGACGACCAGGTCCGCCAGCAGCTGCTCTGCATCGCGAACGCCACCGGCGGGACCTACACCGACGTCCACACCCAGCAGCAGCTCAGCCAGCGGGTGCAGCAGCTGGTCACCCGGTCGGACACCAGCTACCGGGCGACTCCGGCCGACATCGCCGGCGCGGACAGCTGCGCGGGCGCGCCGCTGCTCACCCCCGGCGTCTACGCCGACCGGGAGAAGTTCGCCGAGCACCGGTTCTACCGGGTGTCGGTCAAGCCGGGCCAGGAGCTGCGCGCCTCGGTGAGCGTCACGCCGGACCGCGCGGTGGCGCCGGACTACGGTGTGCTGCTGCGGGCGACCGACGTGGGCGGGCAGGAGCTGGTGCGCGGGACGGACGCGGGCAGCGGGCGCACCGACGTGGCGTCCACCGGACTGCGGTGGTCCGCGCCGGGATCGGTCGGGGCGACCGCCTCGCCGACCGCGTCGGTGGCCGGCGTCCCGGCGACCGACCCGAACACCGGACAGGTGGTCTGCCTGACCGTCAGCAACTCCTTCGCCGGTCAGCCCGGCGTGCAGGCCGATCCCGGCCTGCCGCTGGAGCTGACGGTGGACGTGGTGGCGGCCTCGCCGGCGCCGGACGGTCCGGCGTTGGGCCTGGGCCGGGGCTGGGTGATGCTGCTGGTGCTCACCGGTGCGGGGCTGGTCACCGGCCTGCTCTGGGGCTGGGTCGCGCGCTGGCGGATCGCGGTCTGGCGGGCGAACTGATGAGGCATGGGGAACTGACGATGCGTGGCAGAATCTCGACCGCCCTGACCACCCTGACCGCCGTGGGCGTCGCGGCAGGGGCCGTGCTGGTGCTGGGGGCGCCCGCGGCGCAGGCCGACTCGGCCTCGCCCTCTCCCTCGGCGTCCGCGAGCGGTTCGGCGGCGCCGGTGACCAGCTCCGGCACCTCCTTCCTGACCGCCACCACGCTCGCCCCGGGCCAGGCCGCCCGGGTCGCCGCCGCCACCGGCGACTACCTCTACTGGGCGTTCGCGGCCTCGGCAGGCCAGACCGACACCGTCACGGTCGACGTCACGCTGCCGCCGGCGGCCCAGCGGCACGGCCCGCAGACCTGGACCGTGGACCTCTTCGACGGCCTGCGCCGCCGGCAGGCCTGCACGGCCGGGCCGCAGAACGGCACCGCCGACCAGACGGCCGGTTCGCTCTCGATGAGCTGCACCCTGCGGCAGATCCGCTCCTGGGCCGAACCCTGGTCGGGCGACCCGCTGCCGGGCACCTACTACGTCCGGCTGTCGACCTCCGACGTGCAGCAGTCCGACCTGGGCCTGGCCGCCCAGGTGAACGTGCGGGTCGGCGCCACCGGCGGGGCGGACGAGGCGCAGCCGGAGGGCGGCGCGCTCAAGGCCGCGCTGGTGCCGCCGGTCAATCCGGGCGCGACCGTGGCGCCGGGCGCCACCGGCCTGCCGAGCGCGGCAGCCTCGGCGTCCGCCGTGGCGTCGACGCCCGGCGGTGCCGCCGTGGCGGCGCCGAGCACGCCCGCCTCCCACTGGTACTCCGGGCTGTTCTCGGGCTGGAACACCCGGTGGTTCTGGACCCTGGGCGGCGCGGCCCTCGCCTCGCTGGCCGGCGTCGGCGGGTACACCCTGACCCGGCATCCGCGGGGCCGGCGGCCCTGGTCGCCGCGACCGCCGCACTCGCACACCGAGCGGTCCTGACCTGACGTCAGGCCCTCCGCTCCGGGCCCGGCACGCTTCGGCGTGCCGGGCCCCGCGCTTCACCGCCGCGGGACCGAACGAGCCTCATGATGTCGGTGCGGCGTGCGACGCTTCGTCAGGTCGTAGGTCGTAGGTCGTGGTCGTGAACCCGAACTGCCCGGAAGAGGAGCAAGTCCCGTGCGCATCGTGATCAATGAGTTCATCAGTCTGGACGGCGTGGTGCAGGCGCCCGGCGCGCCCGAGGAGGACACCGACGGCGGTTTCGCGCACGGCGGTTGGACGCATCCCTTCTTCGACCCGGAGGTGGTGGGCGGCGCCTTCGCCGACGCGCTGACCAAGGCCGAGGCGCTGCTGTTCGGGCGCCGCACCTGGCAGACCATGGCCGCGGCGTGGCCCGATCGGGCCGGCGACCCGTTCGCCGATCGGATGAACAGCATCCCGAAGTACGTCGTCTCCCAGACGCTCGGCGACGCCGAGTTGACCTGGCAGAACAGCACGCGGATCCCCGGTGACAAGGCTGTCGCCCGGATCCGGGAGCTGCGTGAGAGCGACGGCGGCGACCTGCTGGTGATGGGGAGCCCCACCCTGGCGCGGACCCTGCTGCGCGAGGACCTGGTCGGTGAACTGCGGCTGATGGTCATGCCGGTGCTGCTCGGCGGCGGAAAGACGATCTTCCCGGAGGACGGCGCGCTGCGCACGCTGGAGCTGGTCTCCACGGTCACCAGTGGCACCGGCGTGAACGTGTGCACCTACCGGCCGGCCGGATCGAAGTAGCCGCGGTCCGCGGCCGGTCAGCCGAGCCGCATCCAGAGGGGCCAGAACGGCAGGACCGAGAGCAGCAGCCCCACGCCGGCCGCCGTCAGGCCGGTCCGCGCGGTGCTGCGGCCGGTGCGCGGGGGCTCGGGCCTGCGGGGCTCGACCGGGGCGCTGTCGATCCTGGTGAGGGCGATCCGGCCGACCCAGCCACCGGCCGTTTGGCGGGCAGGGTACCGTCCGTGCGCCGACCGCCCGAACAGGCCGGTGTACGAAGGAGATCGCCAGTGTGCGAAGCACCCGAATCGTGATCAAGGATCCGTGCCGGATGGGAACCCGAGGCCCTACGGTGCACGTCGCAGGCATCGCCGCGCACGCGCGCGGTCGGCCACGCACGCGCGGCCAGGCGGCATCGAGACCAGAGGGAACCAGAGAACGACTATGAACGGCCTGACCGACGAGAGCACGGCCGGGGCCGACGGCCCGTGGACCCTGCCCGGCTACACCCATGAACGCGAACTCGGTGCCGGGGGCAGCGGGCGCGTGGTGCTGGCCCGGCACGAGGCCACCGGCAGCCGGGTGGCGGTCAAGTACCTGAGCGCGGCGGTCGGCGACACCAGCGCTTTCCGCCGTGAGGCGGAGCTGCTCGGCGCGCTGCGCTCCCCACAGGTCGCCCGGCTCTACGAGTACGTGGAGGGCCCGCGCGGCGCCGCCATCGTGATGGAGCTGGTGGACGGCATCGCCCTGCGCGCGCTGCTGCGCCAGGAGGGTGCGACCTCGCCCGAGGCAGCCCTGGTGGTGCTCAAGGGCTCACTGCTGGGCCTGGCCGCCGCGCACGCCGCCGGGGTGGTGCACCGTGACTACAAGCCGGAGAACGTGCTGGTCACGGTCGACGGGTCGTCCAAACTGGTGGACTTCGGCATCGCGGTCCCGCACGGCGCCACCGGGAAGATCGCCGGCACCCCGGTGTACATGGCCCCCGAGCAGTGGGCGGGCCGGCCGGCCTCGCCATCGGCGGACGTGTACGCCGCCACCGCCACCTTCTTCGAGTGCCTCACCGGGGCCAAGCCCTACAACGGCACCACACTGGCCGAGTTGGCCGCTCAGCACACCGAGGCCCCGATCCCCGACCAGCTGGCCCCGGAACCGGTGCGGTCGCTGATCCGCGCGGGGCTGGCCAAGACGCCGGGGGAGCGGCCGGCCAGTGCGGCCGCGTTGGTCGAGCATCTGGAGCTGGTGGCGCACGCCGGGTACGGGGCGAAGTGGGAGGAGCGCGGGCGGGACGCGCTCGCCGCGCTGGTCGCGCTGCTGCCGCTGCTGCTGCTTCCGTCCGGCGGCAGCGCGGCGGCGGGCAGCACGGCGCTGGCCACCACCGTGCTGGGTGGCGGGGCCGCCGACTTCGCTCCGGCTGGCAACCAACTCGCCGTTCCGAGAACGGGGTTGAGCCGCCGGGCCAAGGTGCTGGCCGGTGCGGTCGGGGTGGCGTTGCTGGGCGGGGCGATGGTCGACGTCGCCGTCGCCGACGGGCCGGGCGCCTGGGGCGCGACCAGGATCACGACGGCCGGCCCGGCGGCCGAGCTGACCACCTCGCTCGCGCCGGCGGCCGATGTGGCGGCGGGGGGCTCGGCTGCTGCCGTGGCTTCGGCGGCCGCTTCGGTATCGGCGTCGACCTCGGCGTCCGCGTCCGGCTCGCCGAGTCCCTCCGCTGCCGCGTCCCCGTCCGGGTCCGCAACGGCTTCGGCGACGGCATCGCCGCAACGCGGCGGCGGCGCGGCTCCGAGCAGCAGCCGGTCGGCTGCGGCCGGACCAGCTCCCACCTCGACCGGCGGGCCGGCCGCTGGTCCGTCGACCGCGCCCAGTGCGGGGCCCACCGCGGTGCCCACCGTGGCGCCGACCTCGCCGTCCTCGTCCGTGCCGGCGACGCCCTCGGCGGCGCCGACTCCGCTGCGGGTGCTCGCAGTGAGCATCACCGGTTACGGCTGCTACGGGAACTACGGCACCAGCGGCACCGTCGACGTCACCTCGGACGGCGCCGCCGCCGGGACGCTGACGGTCAGTTGGGTGGACGACGACGGCGGATCGCGCAAGGGGGTCGCGAGCCAGACCTTCACCCTCGCCAAGGGGCAGACCCGGACCGCGTTCCCGGTCAGCCACACCTTCGCCGACAGCGCGACGTTCTGGGGACTGCAGGTCGCCACCGACCCGGCTGCGGTCCGGGGCCAGGGCGGCTACCAGGAGGTCGCCGCCTACCTGTGCAACCCGCCCCGCTGACCACTCCGCCGACCACTCCGCTGACCGTTTCGCAGAACCGCGGCCGCAGACCGGCCAAGACCAGCCGCCAGGAAGAGAGCATGTCCACACCTCAGGACCCGACCGTCGAGCTGCCGTCGGGCCAACTGTCCACTGTCGAGCTGCCGTCGGGCCAGTTGCCGACCATGGAGCTGCCGTCGGGCGCGTTGTCCACCGTCGAGCCGTCCACTGTCGAACTCCCGGCGGGCGAGCTGTCCACCGAAGAGCTCCCGCCCGCCGCACCCCGCCCGGTCGATCCGGAGGTGGACAGCGCCACGTTGCTCGACGAGGAGGTCTGGGACACCCCGGCCGCCACCGTCGAGCTGCCCGAGGGCACGACCGCAGAGCCGGCCGCCACGGTTGAACTGCCCGAGGACGAGGACG
The DNA here is from genome assembly GCF_029892155.1 of Kitasatospora sp. GAS204B. GTDB lineage: Bacteria > Actinomycetota > Actinomycetes > Streptomycetales > Streptomycetaceae > Kitasatospora. The sequence goes on from NZ_JARZAG010000006.1 coordinate 45,352, forward strand.
GGCTGCGCCGCTTCGGTCCGGGCGTGCCGAGCTCGGCCACTGTGGCCATCCCGCCACTGGCCGCCGCCCGGTGGCGCGGCGTCGAGCCGCCGGCCCCCACCGAGCAGTCGCCCCGGCGCCGGGGCTCGCGGTGGCTGGTGCCGGTGCTGATCCTGCTGGCGGTGCTGGCCGTCCTGATCTGGCAGTGGTGGCCGAATCCGCTCGCGGTCACCGGGGTCTCGGTGCGTACCGATCCGGCCGGCCCGGCCTGCGATGGCACCGCCGTCGTGACCGGCACCCTGGACACCGACGGCGGGGCGGGAACCGTCTCCTACCGTTGGCGGCGTAGCGACGGCACGGTCTCCGCCGACCTCACCCAGCCGGTTCCCAAGGGCAGCCGGCACACCGATGTGGTGCTCCGCTGGACCTTCGAGGGCAAGGGGGCCATGGCGGCCACCGCGACCCTGGAGGTCCTCTCGCCGGATCCGCGCAGTGCGGCGGCCTCGTTCGACTACAGCTGCCAATAAGTCTTCTGACGGTCGGTCAGTCAGGGTTGACCGGGCTCACCGCGTGCAGCGGTCCCCGTTGGGTTCACTGGCGGGCGCTCAGCCGTGCGGGGGTCAGGGCAAGGGTTGGGGGGATGGCCGCAGGTCGGGGGCGGATTGCCGGCGGTAGGCGGGGGTCGGGGGCGCGAGAACTCGCGGTCGTGGGCGGGGTGGGGGTGGTGGATGTGGTGGCCGTCACCGCCGGTGCGGGGTGAGGCCGCCCACATTGTCGACACCCGGTGAGCGGCTCCTGACCCAGCGCCCACTTCGCGAAGATCCGCAACGGCCGTGCGAATGGTCCACGTCACATCCGAGCCGGCCGGCCGCAGCACCGTCGTGGTCGCCGGCTGCACAGCAGCGACGCCGAGCTGGACACACCCTTCGCCCGGTTGCTGGACACGCCGTGCCCGGAGGGTGCAGGTGATCAGGGTCGACGAGGGCCCCACCTGCCGCCCGAACGTCTGACGGATCATCAGCAGGTTTGGCACACCTGGCCGTTGGTGGCCGAGGGTCAACCGCTCAGCGGCGGCCTCCACGCCCCGGCCGACCCTGCCGCATGACGAAGGCGCCCACCGTCACGGTGGGCGCCTTCGTCATGTCGCAGCGAGCGCGAACGCCACGACCGACCCAAGCTACCGTCTTCCGGCGGGATCGGAGGAGTGGTTCTGAACACACTGCCGCAGGCCCGCCGCTCGATTGACAGTACTCGAACGATCGGGCAAGAATCCGGGCACCCGGCGGTTCCTCAGCCAGAGGACAGCCACCACAACGACCGTCGGAGACCTTCACCGATATCAGTGCCCCGGCACCGCCATGCCTTGATCACCCGTGCCCGCTCAGCGGGCCGGCGACCTCACGAGGAAGACCCGATGCCCCCTTCCGCTCTCCCGCCCCGTCGTGCCCGACGTGCCCGTCGACGTGCTCGTCGCCGCATCGTCTGCGGTGTCGTCGGCACGGTCGGTCTGCTGGCCGTCCTGCTCAGTGCCTGTGGTGGGGGAGGCGGCGCCGGTAGCGCCGGGGGGCAGCCGGCTACCGGGCCGAGCACGGTCGCGGCCGGCGTTCCGGGCGCGAGCGCCTCGCCGTCGTCGTCCGCCTCTCCGTCGCCGGCCGGAGCGGTGTCGTCGGCCCCGGCGTCATCGTCGTCGGCCGGACCGTCGGCGGCGGCGTTCGCCGGGGTGTCGCTGACGGCGGCCGAGCTGCCCGCTGGCTCGGTCGAGCAGTGGAAGCCGCTCGCCGCGCCGCGCACCTCGGCGATGACCAAGGCCGTCCAGGTCAACGAGTGCGCGTCGGTCACCGGTGGTGTCTCCTGGCAGCAGCTGGGCTACGTCAGCACGTACCAGACGCCCGCCGAGCAGGACCTGTTCAGCTTCCGCGACGCCGCGTCCGCCCGGTCCGCGTACCAGAACCTGCTGACCCAGATGGGCAGTTGCCAGGCCCAGTCCCGCGCCCTGCAGACCAAGTCGCTCGGCACCGCCGACGCCGAGGTCGTCCAGACCGCCGGCACCGACCAGGGCACCGCCTGGTCACGCCACTGGAACGGGGTCGAAGGAATCTCCGCAGCGGGCCTGCAGACCGACCACCTCTATGCCGTCCAGCAGGGCAGCATCCTCGCCATCGTCCACTTCGACGAATGGGCCGGCGTCCCCGCCGCCCCCTACAGCACCCAAGCCGACGGAGACCTGCTCACCGCGGTCGCCCACCGGCTCGGTTGATTCACCCACTCTCCTGCCACCTCTCCCGTCCCTGGAGACAAGCATGCCTTCGCACCGCAAGATGCCCTCGCATCGCAAGCACGTCCGCCGCTGGGCCGTCGGCCTGGTCGGCGCCGGCGCCGCCTCCCTGCTCGCCGCCGTCCCCGCGCACGCCGCCTCGTCCGTCGACGGCACGATCTCGCCCACCGAGGTCATTCAGCGGGCCCAGAGCTGGGTCAGTGAGGGCGTGCCGTACAACCAGGGCGCCAACTACACCGACAGCAACGGCAGCTACCGCGAGGACTGCTCCGGCTTCGTCTCGATGGCCTGGCACCTGTCCGACAGCCTGGTCACCCAGACGCTGCCGAGCGTCTCCACCCAGATCGCCAGCAGCCAGCTCCAGCCGGGCGACGCCCTCGACTACACCGACGAGCACGTCATCCTGTTCGGCGGCTGGATCGACCAGTCCGCCGGGACCTTCAACTACTACTCCGAGCAGAACTCGCGGGTCCTGACCAACGAGTACCAGGGCGACCTCAACTCCAGCTCGGTGGCCGGCTGGCCGACCAGCTCGTACACGCCGCTGCGCTACAACAACATCTCGGGCGCGGCCCCCACCACGACGACTCCCGCTCCCGCTCCGACCCCGGCGCCCGCTCCGGCCCCGGCCCCGGCCGGCGGCGCCACGGGTACCACCGGTGGTACCGCTGGTACGGGTGGCAGCACCGGCGGCACCGCCTCGCGCCACGGCCACCACGGTTGGAGCTGGAGCTCCAACCACCGCTGGTGGTAAGCCGGTCACGCTGAGCTGAGTCGGCCCGCAGTGCGAAGGCCCCCGGTCCCTCGAAGGTGAGGGGCCGGGGGCCTTCGCACTGCTGTTGGGCGTGAGGACGTCAGGACACCACAGGGCTGCGGCGTTCGACCGTCCTGGCGATCCGGATACCGGGGGTCATGCCCGTGCCTCGACGCCGAGTTCGGTGAGCAGGCCGCGGACGCGCCGCTCGATCTCGTCGCGGATCGGGCGGACCGCATCGACGCCCTGCCCGGCCGGGTCCGCCAACTTCCAGTCCAGGTAGCGCTTTCCGGGGAAGTGCGGGCAGGCGTCGCCGCAGCCCATGGTGATCACGACGTCGGAGCTCTGCACGGCCTCGACGGTGAGCACCTTTGGCGTCTCGGCGGAGAGGTCGATACCGGCCTCGCGCATGGCGTCGACCACCGCCGGGTTCACGGTGTCGGCAGGGGCGGAGCCGGCCGAGCGGACCTGGACACGGTCCTGTCCGAGGTGGGCGAGGAAGGCGGCGGCCATCTGGGATCGCCCGGCGTTGTGGACGCAGACGAACAGCACGGACGGAACGGCGGGAGTGCTCACGGCAGGGTGCTTCCTTGATCGAGAAGAGAGATGCGGGAGGGCCGGTCAGCGGCCGGAGGCGGCGAGGTGGTGCTCGCTGTGCGGGACGACGACGTCCTCACCGGCGGGCGTGGGTCGGCCGAACAGTACGGCGACCAGTGCGACGCCGACGGCCAGGCCGACGAGTTGGGCGGCGATGAACGCCAGCACCGAGCCGGGGGCGATGCCGGCGAAAGTGTCCGTGAAGGCCCGGCCGACGGTCACCGCGGGGTTGGCGAAGCTCGTCGAGGACGTGAACCAGTAGGCCGCGCCGATGTAGGAGGCGACGGCGACAGGCGCGAAGTGCGCGCGACCCGTGCGGGCCAGGCCGAAGATCAGCAGGATCAGGCCGGCGGTCGCCACGACCTCGCCCAGCCACAGGTGTGGGGCCGAGCGGTCGTGGGTGGACCAGCGCACCAGCGGCTCGGCGAACATCGCGTCCGCGAGCACCGCGCCGCCGATCGCTCCGGCGATCTGTGCGGGCACGTAGGCGGCGACCTCGCGCAGGGTCGGGCCCCCGCCTGCGCGGCGGCCGGTCCACCAGGCGGCCAGGGTGACGGCGGGGTTGAAGTGGGCGCCGGAGACCGGACCGAGCAGGGCGATCAGCACGCCCAGACCGAAGACGGTGGCCAGGGAGTTGGCCAGCAACTGCACGCCGACGTCCTGGGAGAGCTTTGCGGCCTGGACGCCGGAGCCGACCACGATGGCGACCAGCGCGCCCGTCCCGACGAACTCGACGGCGGTGCGGCGGCCCAGCCGGGCGGGCGCGGTCATCTCGCAGCCCCCGCACCCGGGACTGCCCCGGTCGGAGCCTCCAGTAGCGAGGACAGGCGGGCGAGGGCTGCGGGCAGCACCCAGTAGTAGACCCAGGTCCCCCGTCGCTCGGAGTCGACCAGTCCGGCCTCGCGCAGCACCTTCAGGTGGTGGGAGATGGTCGGCTGGGAGACGTCGAACGGGCCGGTCAGGTCGCAGACGCAGGCCTCGCCGCCCTCGTGCGAGGCGATCAGCGACAACAGCCGCAGCCGCACCGGGTCCGACAGAGCCTTGAACATCCTCGCCAGGTCGGTGGCGGCCGCTTCGCCCAGCGGCTCGCGGACCATCGGCGAGCAGCACGCCACCGCTTCGTCCTGACCGAGCACCGGCAGTTCCAGATTCGACATACGTCTATGTTGACAGTCATCTAATCGAGTGGCAATCTCGGCTGTATCGACATCTGTCGATACAGGACTCGGATCGGGGAGACCACCATGTCCCGCGTTCAGCTCGCCCTTCGCGTCGCCGACCTCGAAGGCTCGATCGCCTTCTACGCCAAGCTCTTCGGCGTCGAGCCCGCCAAGCGCCGCCCCGGCTACGCCAACTTCGCCATCACCGAGCCCCCGCTCAAGCTCGTCCTGCTCGAGGGCGTCGCCGGCGAGGACACCCGCCTGGACCACCTCGGCGTCGAGGTCGCCACCAGCGAGGACGTGACCGCCGCCACCGACCGGCTGAGTGAGGCCGGCTTGGCCACCTTCGAGGAGAACAACACCTCGTGCTGCTATGCGGTCCAGGACAAGGTCTGGGTGCACGGGCCGGGCAAGGAGCCCTGGGAGGTGTACGTGGTCAAGGCCGACGCCGACCGGATCGGCACGAGCGCCACCCCCGCCGGTGACACCTGCTGCTGAGGCTCGCAGAGGCGGGGGCATGGCGGCGAGCCGACGTCGAGCGGTGTGCTGACGGTCGGTCAGGTGGCCAGCAGGACGGCGACGCCCGTGATCCGGTCCGCTGCCAGGTCCGCCAGCGCGGCGTCGGCGCGGTCCATCGGATAGCGCTGGACGTGCACCTGCGGTCGGGTGCGGGCGACCGCGTCGAGGTAGGCCCGGCCGTCGGCCCGGGTGTTGGCGGTGACGCTGCGAAGGGTGCGTTCCTGGAACAGGTGGCGCTGGTAGTCGAGTACGGGGATGCCGGTGAGGTGGATGCCGGCCACCGCGAGGGTGCCGCCGCGGTCCAGGGCGCCGAGCGCGACCGGGACCAGGTCGCCGACGGGGGCGAACAGGATGGCGGAGTCCAGCGGTTCCGGGGGCGTCTCGTAGGCGTCGCGGGCGGAGGCGGCGCCGAGTTCGAGGGCCAGCCGCCGGGCCGGCTCGGAGCGGGTCAGCACGTGCACGGTGGCGCCCTCGGCGAGGGCGAGTTGGGCGGTGAGGTGCGCGGAGGCGCCGAAGCCGTAGAGGCCGAGCCGGCCGCCCGGTGGCAGGTCGGCGCGCCGCAGTGCCCGGTAGCCGATCAGGCCGGCGCAGAGCAGCGGCGCGAGTTCCTCGGCCGGCGGGCCCTCGGGCAGCCGGTAGCTGAAGTCGACGTTCGCCAGCAACTGCTCGGCGTAGCCGCCGTGCCGGTCCCAGCCGGTGTAGCGGGAGTTCGGGCAGAGGTTCTCGTGCCCGCCCCGGCAGTACCGGCAGTTCCCGCAGGCGCTCGCCAGCCAGGCCACGCCGACCCGGTCGCCGGGCGCGAAGCCGGCCGCCTCGGCGCCGGTGCGCAGCACCCGGCCGACCACCTCGTGGCCCGGCGTGCAGCGGGGCGTGCGGGGCGTGAGATCCCCTTCGGCCAGGTGCAGATCGGTACGGCACACCCCGCACGCCGCCACCTCGACCAGCAGCTCCCGGGGACCGGGTTCGGCCACCGGTCGCCGCACCCGGCGCAGCGGTGCGGAGCCGAGCGGGCCCGGGTGCTCCACCACCCAGGCTGCGATATCGGGCATGACGCGCTCCTCGGGGGTTCGGCAGTGGGGCGGGTGGCTGCTCGCCCTTCTCCATCGTCCGCCGGGAACCTGCCGTCCGCCGTCACGGGCCGAGGGCCGGTCGGCTGGTTCGTAAACGGCCCGAAGGGCGCACGATGGGAGCAGCGCAGGGCGTGCCGCCACCGGACGCCCGGCACCTCATGGAGGCCGTCATGCTCACCTCGGAACTCGACTCCGCGACCCTGGAGGGCTTGGTCTCCGCCGCGGTCGCCGCGCCGTCGCTGCACAACACCCAGCCCTGGCGGTTCCGATTCCGCCCCGACACCACCACGCTGGAGGTCCACGCGGTGCCGCAACCGGCGCTGCGGATCACCGATCCCAGCGGTCGCGGCCTGCACCTCTCGGTCGGTGCCGCGGTGTTCAACCTGCGGGTCGCCATCCGGCAGGCGGGCCACGAGCCGGTGGTCCGGCTGCTGCCCAGGACGCCCGAGCCCGACCTGCTCGCGGCGGTCCGCCTGGCCGGCCCGAGCCGGCCGCCCGAGGGCGGCGGGCGGGACCTCTACTCGGCGATCTGGCGACGGCACAGCAGCCGGCTGCCCTTCACCGACGCGCCGGTGCCCGCCGCGATCCTGACCGAACTCGCCGAAGCCGCCCGCGCGGAGGAGGCCTTCCTGGAACTGCCGAGCGAGCAGGAGATCCACCGGCTGCTGGCGGCGACGGCGGAGGGCGAGCGCCGCGCCGTCTCCGAGCCGGGCCGGCGCCGGGAGCGCTGGCAGGCGGTCCAGGACGACCCGAGCCGCCACTACGGCATCCCGACCGAGGCGATCGGCCCGCTGGACGCCGAAGGGCGCCTGCCGCAGCGCGACTTCGCGGCGTTGCGCCCCGGCGAGCACCAGCGCACTGCCGCGTTCGAGGCGCGCCCTCGGGTCGCCGTGCTCGGCACTGCGCGCGACGAACCCGCCGACTGGCTGCGCGCCGGGCAGGCACTGGAACGCGTGCTGCTGCTGGCCACCGCGCACGGTCTGCGCGCCTCGCTGCTGAGCCAGGCGCTGGAGTGGTCCGACCTGCGCTGGGCGCTGCGCGATCCGCGCCATGGTCCCGGGCACGTCCAGATGCTGATCAGGCTCGGCTACGGGCCCGAGGGTGCGCCGACGCCCCGTGCCCCGGTCGCCGAGGTCCTCGACCGGGACGGCTGACCTCGGGACGGTTGACCCCAGGCGGTTGACGTGCGCGCGCACCCGACAGAGCGCAGCGTGGAAGGGGGCAGCAGGAGAAGCGAGTGAGGTGAGGCAGCGTGGCCACAGCAGAGGAGACGCCTCGGGTGGTGGTCGGCGTCGACGGCTCGGCCTCGTCACGGGCCGCCGTCCGGTGGGCGGTGCGCTACGCGGAGTTGCTCGGCGCACTGGTGGACGCGGTCGGCGTGATCGAGGTCCCACTGAACTACGGCTGGTCGGCCCCGGTGGTCGACACCTCGCTGGACGAGCAGACGGCCCGGCGGAATTTCACCCAGGAGCTGGACTCGGTGTTCGACGGGAACCGGCCGGTGCAGGTACGGGAGTCGCTGGTGCGCGGGAACCCGGCCGAGGCGCTGGTCGAGGCGGCTCGCGGCGCGGAGGTGCTGGTGGTCGGCAGTCGTGGGCACGGCACCTTCGCCCGGGCGCTGCTCGGTTCGGTCAGCCAGCGGTGCGCGCTGCACGCGTCGTGCCCGGTGGTGATCGTCCGGGCGGACTAGGGCCTGTACGGCGGATCTTTTCGGATGAGCCCGCGGCGTTGGGCGCCCGGCTGGGCGTGCGCCCGAGTCGTCCTCGTACTGGACGTACTTGGGCGATTCGGGCGTGCGTCCAGCCGGGATGCCCGGCGTCGCGGGCCCGGAAAGATCCGCCGTACAGGCCCTAGGCCCTGAGGCCGACTGAACCGGCCTGGCTCAGTGGTACGGCACCACCGCGACCGGGCAGCCCACGTGGTGGATCACCGCGTGGGCCACCGACCCCAGGTGCGTGCCCGCCGGACTGCGCCGGCGGTGGGCGCCGACCACCAGCAGTTCGGCCGTCGCACCGGCGTCCACCAGGGTGAGCCCGGCGTGCCCGCGCAGCATCGCGGTCGCCGTGGGCAGGTCGGGATAGCGCTCCCGCCAGGGGGTCACCGCCTCCTCCAGGGCTCGCTGCTCGGCCTCGGTCGGCTCCTGCTGCAGCTCGCCGGTCGCACCGAAGTGCAGGTACTCGCTGCCGGCCGGCGGTCCCCAGGCGTGCACCACGGTCAGCGGCGCCCCGCGCTCCGCGGCCGTCTCGAAGGCGAAGGCCGGCACCTCCTGGCACGGATACGCCAGGTCCAGGCCCAGGATCACGCCCTCGCCGGCACTGTCGTCACCGGCGGTGCCGTGCGACGCGGGGCCGTCGTCCCCGGTCGGTCCGCCGGACGGCGCGCGCACCAGCACCACCGGGCAGGTCGCCTGGGTGAGCACCTGGTGGCTCACCGAGCCGACCAGGAAGCCGCGCAGCGCGCCGAGCCCGCGCGAGCCGAGCACCAGGATCGCGGCCCGGTCCGCGGCGGCCGCCAGCACGCCGACCGGGTCCTTGCGCACGTGGGTCTCGCGTACGTCGAGATCGGTGAACCGGGAGCGGATCTCGTCCGCCCGCGCGGTCAGCTGCTCGCGGCCCCACTGTTCGGCCTGCCCGGTGCTCGGGGCCTTGCCGTGTCCCCAGGGCCAGGCCTGCAGGATCTCCAGCGGGAGTTCACGCCGCTCCGCCTCGCGCGCGGCCCACTCGGTGGCCGCGCGGCTCGCGTCCGATCCGTCGAATCCGGCGATCATCACTCTGTTCACGGCCTGCCTCCGGTGCCGGGCCGCCATACGTAGTGGCGGGTCCGTCTTCCATCGTGCTCACGGAGGCTCGGACCGCGCACCCCGATCGCCGTGCGCGGCCCGTGCCGTCGGTCAGCCCAGCGGCTTGTCCAGCACCGCCTTGAGGTGGCTGAACGTGTCGATCGAGTACTCGCCGTGGTACCGGCCGAGGCCGCTCTCGCCCACGCCGCCGAACGGCAGCTCGGGGACGGCCAGGTGGGAGACGGTCAGGCCGAAGACCAGGCCGCCGGAGGAGGTCTCCTGGGTCAGCCGCTGCTTGGTCCGCTCCGAGGCGGTGAAGGCGTACAGCGCGAGCGGCTTGTCGCGCTCGTTGATGAAGGCGATCGCCGCGTCGAGGTCGGGGACGGCGACGATCGGCAGGACCGGCCCGAAGATCTCCGCCCGCATCACCGGCGCCTCGGGGGAGACGTCGGCGAGGACGGTCGGCGCGAGGTAGCGCGCGGCCCGGTCGTGCCCGCCGCCGGTGACCAGGCGCCCGTCGCCCAGCAGCGCGGTCAGCCGGTCGTGGTGGCGCTCGTTGACGACCCGGCCGTACGCGGGGCTGGCCGCCGGGTCGGGGCCGTACAACGCCTCGACGGCGGTGGCCAGTTCGGCCTCCAGCGCGGCGGCGGTGTCGCCGATCGCGAGGACGTAGTCGGGGGCGACGCAGGTCTGGCCGGCGTTCTGGAACTTGCCGCGGGCGATCCGCTGCGCGGTGGCCGCCAGGTCGGCGCCCGGCTCGACCACCGCGGGGCTCTTGCCGCCGAGTTCGAGGGTGACCGGGGTGAGGTGCTTGGCGGCGGCCGTCATGACGATCCGTCCGACCATGCCGTTGCCGGTGTAGAAGATGTGGTCGAAGCGCTGCTCCAGCAGTGCGGTGGTCTCGGGCACGGCGCCCTCGACCACGGCGACGGCCTCCCGGGCGAGGTAGCGCGGCAGCAGCCGGGCCAGCGCCGCCGAGGTCGCCGGGGCCAGCTCGCTGGGCTTGACCAGCACGGTGTTGCCGGCCGCCAGCGCGCCCACCACCGGGGCCAGGGCGAGCTGCAGCGGGTAGTTCCACGGCGCGATCACCAGCACCACACCGAGCGGGTCGCGGACCACCTGGGCCTCGGCGGGCTGGAAGGCGGCCGGGACGGCGGCGGGGCGCGGGGCCAGCCACTTCTCCAGGTGCGCCACCGTGTGGTCCAGCTCGTTCAGGGTGAACCCGATCTCGCTGCGGTACGCCTCGGCCTCGTTCTTGCCCAGGTCGGCGTGGAGCGCGGCGAGGAACTCCGCGGACCGCTCGGTGAGCAGCGCGCGCAGGGCGGCCAGCTGGGCCAGCCGCCAGGCGAGCGGCCTGGTCCGCCCGGTCTCGAAGGTGCCGCGCAGCCGTGCCACCACGTCGGCCGGGTCGGTGGCGGCGGCCCGGACCAGCATCCGGGCCAACTCGGCGGAGGAGCCGGGGTTCTGGCCGGTGTAGAGGTTGCGGTCGACCACGGTGTGCGGGGCGAACGGCGCGGCCGCCACGAAGTCGGCGCCGAGCTCGACCAGGCGGTCCTCGAGCAGCCAGCGGGCCTTCTCGGCGAGGCCGGCCGCGGCCTCCTCGGCGTTGCTGAAGGCGGTCATCCGGTAGCCGGCGAACGGCCAGCCGCCGTCCTGCCGGCGGGCGGCGAGCAGCGCGGCGGGTGCGTGGCAGACCACGCCCAGCGGCCGGCCCGACTCCAGGGTGCGGGTGAGGATCCGACCGGAGGCCTCGTCCACCGCGAGGTCCTCCATCGGGCCGTGGCCGCCCGGGTAGAAGACCAGGTCGTAGTCGTCCGGGTCGATCTCCGTCAGCTTGGCCGGGTGCGCCAGCACCTCGCCGATGCCCTCCAGGTAGGCGGCGACGCGGTCGGCCTGGGACTGGCCGCCGTTGGCGGCGGCGCTCAGGCTGCCCTGGTCGACCGGGGCGGCGACACCGTCGGGGGTGGCGACGGTGATCCGGTAGCCCGCCTCGCTGAAGATCCGGTGCGGCTCGGCGAGCTCCTCGGCCCAGAAGCCGGTGGGGTGCGCGGTGCCGTCGGCCAGGGTCCAGTGGGTGGCGCCGGTGACGACGAAGAGAACGGAGGTCATGGGTGGTGCTCCAGGCTTGGCAGTGGCTGAGGTCCGGCCGCGCGGGAGGCGGAACGGGCCTGGGGCTTGAAGTCCTAGATGGTTGATGTCTTCAAGCAATAGGTCGAAGGTAGACCTGAAAGATTGAGGATGTCAAGCAATCTCCCGTACACTTCCACCATGACCGAGCCCACCGTGCTGCCTGCCGCCGCCACGCCCGACCGGCTGATGGATCAGCTGGCCCGGGCCGCGGCGGCGTACTACCGGCAGTTCGCCGCGATGGCGGCGGAGAGCGGCCTGACCTTGATGCAGGGCAAGACGCTCAGCCTGCTGCGCGAGCCGAAATCGATGCGCAGCCTCGCCGAGCTGCTCGCCTGCGACGCCTCCAACATCACCGGCATCGTCGACCGCCTGGAGACCCGCGGGCTGGTCCGCCGTGAGGTCTCCCCGGCCGACCGGCGGATCAAGAACGTGCTGCTGACCGAGGAGGGCGAGCGGGCCGTTCGCCGGATCCGCGCGCGGGTGAGCGCCGGCCTCACCGGCCTGGAGCGGCTGAGCGCGGAGGAGCGGTCGAGCCTCCAGGACCTGCTGGACCGGGTCTTCCCCGACGCGGCTGGGTGACCGGGCGGGCAGCTCAGTGCTGGATGCCGGTGGACAGCGAGAAGTCGGCGAAGTACGCGTGCTGGGTGGAGCGCGGGCCCCAGCTGGTGTCGTGCCCGCCGTAGAAGGTCGAGAAGAGGACGCCGGAGAACGGGATGCCCTTGATCCCGGAGGCGATGCCCTTGCCGAGGTAGACCTGCCGGCCGTCGAGCCAGACCGTCACGTCGCCGGTGTTCCGGTTCACCAGCTGCTCCGCGGTGTGCCAGCCGCCGTCGGCGGGCCACTTCCAGCTGCCCAGCCCCTCGTCGACGCCGTAGCCGGTGGGGCCGGAGTTGGTCGGGGTGTAGAGGTAGACCTCGCCGTTGTCCGGCACCCCGTTGGCGCCGCGCCACATGTAGCGGGTGGACCAGCCGTTGCCGTGGTTGCCGCCGGACTCCTGGCCGATCGTCCCGCCGTACAGGCCGGGCAGCTTGCCGGCCTTGCCCCAGTCCATGCCGGTGGGGAACTCGAGGTGGTACCGCAGGTCCAGGGTGGCCGAGTTCTTCAGCGAGCCGAGGCCCATCGCGGTCAGGTCGGTGTAGTACTGCCCGCCGCCGGGGGTGGGGCAGTCGGAGCAGCTGTTCGCGGAGGAGCCCTTGCCGTAGGTGACGCGCAGCGCCGAGCCGTCGCCGGGCGCCGTCGGGTCGCCGGCCTTGGCGAGGTCGGCGGCGCCCCAGCCGCCGCTGCCGGCCACGCCCCACGCGTGCTGCCAGGCGCTGCCCGGATAGCCGGTGAACTGGCCGGTCCAGGCGGGCGTCGCGGCGCGGGGGGCGGCGCTCGCGGCGGTGGCGAAGGTCGTGGTGAGGGCGAGGGCGGCGGCTGCGGCCAGGGCCAGTGAGGCCGAGCGGCGGCGGAGTTGGCGAGCCATCAGATCGACTCCTGGGTGTCAGAGCCAAGCGGGAGCTGAGTTAGGAACTTTTCCTAACCATTCACGGAGCTTGACGCTGACCCGCCAAGCTGTCAAGAGGCGCGGCGCCCGCCGCAGATGCGTCGGGGCCGACAACCCGCCACGGTGCGTGGCAGGTTGTCGGCCCCGAGGGCAGTAGGCCGGACCGTTACAGCACCCGCTCCAGGCGGTCCGCCATCAGCTTGACGAACCGTGCCGGGTCGCTCAGCTCGCCGCCCTCGGCCAGCAGCGCCATGCCGTAGAGGAGTTCACCGGTCTCGGCGAGGTCGGCCGCGCCGCCGCGCTCGCCGTGCGCCTTGTTGAGGCCGCTGACCAGCGCGTGCCCCGGGTTGAGTTCGAGGATGCGCTTGACCCGCGGCACCTCCTGGCCCATCGCCCGGTACATGCTCTCCAGCGCCGGGGTCACGTCATGCGTGTCCGAGACGATGCAGGCGGGCGAGACGGTGAGCCGGGTGGACAGGCGCACCTCCTTGAGCTGCTCGCCCAGCTGCTCCGTCAGCCAGCTGAGCAGCCCCGCGTACTCCTGCTGCCGCTGCTCCCGCTCGTCGGCGGCCTGCTGCTTCTCCTCCTCGGTGTCGAGGTCGACCTCGCCCTTGGCGACCGAGCGCAACTGCTTGCCGTCGAACGCCGGGACGGCCTCGACCCACACCTCGTCGACCGGGTCGGTCAGCAGCAGCACCTCGATGCCCTTGGCCCGGAACGCCTCCATGTGCGGGGAGTTCTCGATGGCCTGCCGGGACTCGCCGGTCAGGTAGAAGATGTGCTCCTGCCCGTCCTTCATCCGCTCGACGTACTGCTTCAGCGTGGTCGGCTCGTCCTGGTCGTGCGTGGTGGCGAACGAGCAGATGCCGAGGATGGCGTCGCGGTTGTCGAAGTCGCTGAGCAGGCCTTCCTTGACCACCCGGCCGAACTCGCGCCAGAAGGTGGCGTAGCGCTCGGCGGAGCCGGCCATCAGGTCCTTGACCGCGGCGAGCACCTTCTTCGCCAGCCGGCGGTGCATCATCTGGATCTGGCGGTCCTGCTGGAGGATCTCGCGCGACACGTTGAGCGACAGGTCCTGGGCGTCGACCACACCCTTGACGAAGCGCAGGTAGCTCGGCAGCAGCGCCTCGCAGTCGTCCATGATGAAGACGCGCTTCACGTAGAGCTGGACGCCGCGCTGGTGGCCCTGGGTGAACAGGTCGTGCGGCGCGTGCGAGGGGATGAACAGCAGGGCCTGGTACTCGAAGGTGCCCTCCGCCTGCAGCCGGATGGTCTCCAGCGGGTCCAGCCAGTCGTGGCTGATGTGCTTGTACAGCTCGTGGTACTCGGCGTCGGACACCTCGTCCCGCGAACGCGCCCAGAGCGCCTTCATCGAGTTGAGCGTCTCCGGCTCGCGCGCGGCCTGCGGGTCCGCTTCGCCCTCGGTGTCCGTGGCGGCCTCGGGGACCATCCGGACCGGCCAGGTGATGAAGTCCGAGTACCGCTTGACGATCTCGCGGATCTGCCAGGCGGCGGTGTAGTCGTGCAGCCCGTCCTCGGTGTCCACCGGCTTGAGGCGCAGCGTGACCGCGGTGCCCTGCGGCGCCTCGGCCACCGTCTCGATCGTGTAGGTGCCCTCGCCGGTGGAGGTCCACCGGGTGCCCTGGCTCTCGCCGGCGCGCCGGGTGAGCAGCTCGACCTCGTCGGCCACCATGAAGCTGGCGTAGAAGCCGACGCCGAACTGCCCGATCAGGCCCTCGGCGGCGCCCGCGTCCTTGGCCTCCTTCAGCTCGCGCAGGAACGTCGCGGTGCCGGAGTTGGCGATCGTGCCGATGAGCTTGACCACCTCGTCGTACGACATGCCGATGCCGTTGTCGCGCACCGTCAGGGTGCGGGCGTCCCGGTCGGCCTCGACGGCGATGTGCAGATCGGACACATCCACGCCGAGCGTGTCGTCGCGCAGGGCCTCCAGGCGCAGCTTGTCCAGCGCGTCGGAGGCGTTGGACACGAGCTCGCGCAGGAACACGTCCTTGTTCGAGTAGATCGAGTGGATCATCATCTGCAGGAGCTGACGAGCTTCCACCTGGAACTCAAACGTCTCAGCCGCCATGGCTTGCGATTCCCTCCTCAAGTCACCGGGGTGACGGAAAGCTGACCTGAGCACTGTAGATCAACCGGTCGACATCAGTGGTCGGGCGGGTGAAGCACTCCGCGTCGCAGCGCTCCGCTGACGGTCCGTCACGTTACACTCGCCCCGTCACGAAGCTGCGGGAGCCGGCATCACGCCGCGGGGAGTCAGGAGGGCGGGACGGCTCACATCACGCGCGAACGCCTCACCAGGACGCTGACGTTCTGGCTGCGCCCGACCTTCGCGCTGCGCGTCGTCAGCCGCTTCCAGACCGTCGTCGGCTTCGACCGCTCGATGGCCCTGGCCTCCAGCGCGCTGACCGCGCTGGTCCCGCTCGCGATCCTCGGCGGCACCGTGCTGACCAGGATCGGGCACCAGGACCTGGCGGGCCGGATCATCAGCCGCTACGGCCTCACCGGCGGTGGCGCCGAGGCGGTCCGCCAGCTGTTCGCGCCGAACGCCGACGCCGGCGCGGGCGTCGTGAGCACGATCTTCCTGGTGATCTCGCTGCTGAGCTTCACCCGGGCGACCCAGCGACTGTTCGAGCAGACCTGGCAGCTCAAGCCGCTCAGCGTGCGCAACACGACGAACGGCCTGCGCTGGGTGGCCGGCCTCGCCGGCTACCTGCTGGTCACCGGTTGGCTCCAGGCCGCCTTGGGCTGGGGGTACCTCGGACTGGCCGCCGCCGTCGCCGAGCTGCCGGTGACGGCGGCGTTCCTGGTCTGGACCGGCTGGGTGCTCTCCGCGAAGCGGATCGCCTGGCGGGACCTGCTGCCGTTCGGGGTGATCGCCGCCGTCCTCTCCGCGCTCTACGCGGTGGGCGCGACGATCTACCTGCCCCGCCTCTTCAGTTCCTACGCCACCCGCTACGGCGTGGTGGGCGCGGTCTTCGCGATGATCTCGGCGCTCTTCATCGTGATGCTGGTGACCGTCGGCTCGGCAGCCGTCGGGCGGGAGGTGCAGGACGAACTCGGCCGCATCCGCCGAGGGCAGCGACCGGCCGACGACGAGATCCGCCGGCAGTGGGACACCGTGGTCGAGCAGATGCGATCGCGTTGGCACTCCGCCCGGGAGCAACTCGGCTCGCGCCGCGAGCACGACGACCGGGGCGATCCGGGCGGCCCGGAAGCGGACTGACGGTGCGTCAATCCAGCGCGGTGGCAGTCCGGGATCGCGGCGCGGTGTCGCCGAGGGCGATGAGCACGGCGCGCAGGGCCTGGCTCGCCTCGGCCGTCCCGGTGACCGGTCGGGCGCCCCGGCGCAGCAGCGCGGTCTGGGCGCCGACCACATCCCGGACCGCCTCCAGCGCGAGGTCGGCTCCCGCGCTGGTCAGGCGGGTGGGGGAGGAGCGGGCGTCGGCGGGATCCGTGGCCCGGCCGACGAGTCCGCGCCCCTCGAGGCGGCGGAGCGCGTTGCTGATGCCGCCCGAGGTCATCAGGATGCGTTCGGCGAGTTCGGACGGGCGCAGCCGGTAGGGGGCGCCGACCGAGCGCAGGGTGCTGAGGATGTCGTATTCGGCCTTGCTGAGACCGTAGGGCCGCAGCCGTTCCAGCAGGACCTCCTCGAGCAGCACGTGCAGGCGGGCGACGCGCTTGACCAGTTCGAACTCGCTCTGGAACTCGCCCTGGACGACCTCCGGCTGCTCCGCCAGCCAGGACGCGGTGAGGGCGTCCACCCGGTCCTGATCGTTCATGGTGCCCCACTCCCTCGTCCTCGTCGGCGTCCGCCTCCCGCGCTGGCATCCTAATTGCTTTCGAACTATCTTTCACGAAAGGTAACTGCGCCGCGCGAGCGCGACCGAGGGAGTGGGGCACCATGAGCGACACCGAGCGCATCACCCAGCTCATCCTGCACGAGCGCCAGGGGCGCGACCGTGGCTGGTGGGAGCAGTTGGCGGCGGCCTACTGGCCGGACTCCCGGGTGAGCCTGAGCTGGTACACGGGCAGCGGCCCCGGTTTCGTGGCCGGCTCGCGGGACATGGTCGGGCGGGGCGACCAGAGCGTGCACCGGATGTCCCCGCCGGCCGTCCACCTCGCCGGCGACCGGGGCTACGTCGAGGCCCCGGCAGGCGTCGAACTCCGCGTGGTGATCAACGGCGTCCTCGTCGACCTCGTCTCCTGGGTCCGCCTCAACTACCGCGTCGAGCGCCGTGACGGCGTGTGGAGGATCCTCTCGCTCGACGCGATCTACGAGCGCGACACCATCGCCCCGGTGGTGCCCGGCACGACGATCACGATCCCGCCGGCGCGACTCGCACCCTTCCGTCCCTCCCTGGCGCTCCTCGCCTACTACCTGCGGTCCCGCGGCTACTCGATCGGCGACGGGCTGCTCGGCGACGACGAGCCCCAGGCTCGCGACGCGTTCTACGCCGAGGTGCTGGCCTGGCTGCACGCCTGACACCCCGTCGCCCCCGCGCCGGGTCCGGACGGACCGACGGCGCGGGGGCGCAGTGAGCGTGTCGGCGCTACCTCAGGCCCTCCGCCAGCGGCCCGAGGGCCAGCGCGGGCAGGAAGTTGAGCAGCGCCAGGATCAACGCCGCGCCGGTGGCCAGGGTGACGAAGTTGACCCCGGAGGCGCGCAGCGTGCCGGCCGTCACGACGCCCGGGCGCTGCCTGGCCAGCTTGCCGGCCAGGGCGAGCACGAAGGCGATCGGGACGTAGCGGCCGAGCAGCATGGCGACCACCATCAGGCCGTTGTGGAAGTCGGTCGCGCCGTTGAAGCCCGACATCGCGCTGCCGTTGCTCTGCGTGTTGCTGGTGTAGGCGTAGATCAGTTCGGTCAGGCCGTGCGGGCCCGGATTGCCCATGTCGGCCGCGCCGTCCTGGCCCAGGCCCACCGAGACGGCCGAGCAGACCAGGATGACGGTCGGCGCGACCAGCGCGTACATCACCACGTAGCGCATCTCACCGAGCCCGATCCGCTTGCGCAGGTACTCGGGCGTGCGGCCGACCATCAGGCCGCCGATGAACACCGCGATCAGCACGGCGATCAGCAGGCCGTAGAGGCCACTGCCGGTGCCGCCGGGGGCGATCTCGCCGAGCATCATGGCCGCCAGCAGCACCCCGCCGCCGAGGCTGGAGAAGCTGTCGTAGGAGCCGCCGCCCGCGCCGTCCGCGCTGCCGGTGGCCGAGATGCCGAAGAGCGTGGTCCCGGGGATGCCGAAGCGGGTCTCGGTGCCCTCGTACTGGCCGCCGACCGCCGCCGCGACCGGGCTGTGGGTCGAGTGCTGGGCGAGCGAGGCCGCCGCGAGCAGCAGGCCGAACAGGATGCCGACCACCGCGAGCAGGGTCCAGGACTGCTTGAGGCTGCCGACCATCCGTCCGAAGGTGCGGATGAACGCCGTCGGGATCAGCAGCATCAGCACGATCTCGATCAGGTTGCTGGCCGCGTTCGGGTTCTCGAACGGGTGTGCGCTGCTGGCGTTGAAGAAGCCGCCGCCGTCGCCGGAGAAGAGCTTGACGGACTCCCAGGAGCCCACCGGGCCGCCGATCAGTGTCTGCTGACCGCCCGTCAGTGTGGTGACGGTGTGGCTGCCGCCCAGGTTCTGCTCGACGCCGAGCGCGATCAGCAGCAGTCCGGCCACCACGGCGAGTGGCACCAGGACCCGCCCGATGGTGCGGATCAGGTCGACCCAGAAGTTGCCCAGCTCGTCGGTGCCGTGCCGGACCAGGCCGCGGATCAGCGCCAGGGCCGCGCAGATGCCGACCGCCGCCGAGGCGAACGCCTGCACGCCCAGGCCCGCCATCACCGCGAAGTGCCCGGTGCCGGTCTCCGGCACGTAGTTCTGCCAGCTGGTGTTGGTGGTGAAGCTGACCGCGGTGTGCAGCGCGGTGCGCCACGGCATCCCGCCGATCCCGCGCGACCACGGCAGGTGGCCCTGGCCGACGAGCAGCGCGAAGAGCACGGCGATGCTCATCACGGTGAAGGCGAGCAGGGCGAGCAGGTAGTGCCGCCAGTCCTGCTCGCGGTCCGGGTCGATCCCGCAGACGCGGTAGAGGGTCCGTTCGATCTTCAGGTGACGGCCGCCGTCGAGCTGGCGGGCCAGGTGGTCGCCGAGCGGGACGTGCAGTCCCACCACCACGGCGATCACCAGGAAGGCTTGCATCAGGGCGATCACGGGTCAGGCCCCCTGGTTCGGGTAGCTGCGGTCGAGGGCCAGGTTGAGTTCGAGCACGTTGACGCCCGGATCCCCGAGGATGCCCAGGGCCCGCCCGGTGGTGTACTCGGCCACCAGCGCGCGGACGTTCTGCTCGCTGGTGTGGCGCCGGCCGGCGATCCGGGGCACCTGGAGCGCGGCGTAGGCCGGACTGATCTGCGGATCCAGGCCGCTGCCACTGGCGGTGACCGCGTCGGGCGGCACCACGGGGTGCGCGGGCGCGTCGCCGCGGATCGGCACGGTGACCGCGCCGCTGTAGCCCTCGCCGGGGGTGGCGCAGCTGACCGGAAGTCCCTGATACTCCGTCAGGAACGGCTTGGCCGGGCAGGCCTGGTCGAGGCTGACCACCTTGGTGGCCGTCCCGCCGGTGCCACCGTCGTAGTAGACGCCGAGCACGGCGCCCACCCCGTCCGCGGTGCAGTAGGGGCGCGAGCCGTCCACGTGCTCCAGCGCGCCGACGGCCGCGCTGCGCGCGCAGACCTGGGTGAGCAGGCTCGGCTTGAAGGTCTTCGGGTCGTTGTTCGTCTCCAGGGTGTCCACGACGCTCTGGGCGCCGAGGTTGCTCGCACCGGAGGCGGTCGGGTCGTAGCCGTCGCCGCTGCCCGCCGCCGAGGGGCGGGACTGGAAGTACTGCGGCAGCGCGTTGCCCTTGCCGTCGGTGAAGGCCTGGCCGATCAGGCTGCTGCCGACCATCGAGCCGTCCGGGCCCTTGAGTCCGGAACCCTGGGCGGGGGCGGCCAGCCCGGGGACGTGGGCGAGCGCCGTCATGCCGAGCGGGTAGAGCAGGCCGGTGGTCAGGGTGAGCACCAGCACGACCCTGAGCGCGGCCAGGTGTTGGGAGAGCCACACGGGCAGTCGGTTCATGGTCAGATCCCCGGGATGAACTGGACGAAGAGCAGGTCGATCAGCTTGATCGCGACGAACGGCACCAGCACGCCGCCCAGCCCGTACACCCACAGGTTGCGGGTGAGCAACGCCGAGGCGCTGGACGGGCGGTAGCGCACGCCGCGCAGCGCGAGCGGGATCAGCGCCACGATCACCACCGCGTTGAAGATGACGGCGGACAGGATCGCGGACATCGGCGAGTGCAGGTGCATGATGTCCAGCGCGTGCAGGCTGGGGTAGACCGCGCCGAACATGGCCGGCAGGATCGCGAAGTACTTGGCGATGTCGTTGGCGATCGAGAAGGCGGTCAACGCCCCTCGGGTGATCAGCAGTTGCTTGCCGATCTCGACGATCTCGATGATCTTCGTCGGGTCGGAGTCGAGGTCGACCATGTTGCCGGCCTCCTTGGCGGCCGACGTGCCGGTGTTCATCGCCACCCCGACGTCCGCCTGCGCGAGCGCCGGCGCGTCGTTGGTGCCGTCCCCGGTCATCGCGATCAGGTGGCCGCCGGCCTGCTCCTGCTTGATCAACGCGAGCTTGTCCTCGGGGGTGGCTTCGGCAAGGAAGTCGTCGACGCCGGCCTCGGCGGCGATCGCCTTGGCCGTCACCGGGTTGTCGCCGGTGATCATCACGGTCCGGATGCCCATCCGGCGCAGCTCGTCGAACCGCTCCTTGAGACCGGGCTTGACCACGTCCTTGAGGTGGATCACCCCCAGCACCCGGGCCGGTGCCCCGGAGTCGTCGTGCTCGGCCACCGCCAGCGGGGTGCCGCCGGCCGCCGACACCTGGTCCACGGCGGCGCCCAGCGCGGGCGGCACCTCGCCGCCGCGCTCGCGCACCCAGGCGGCGACGGCGGCCGCCGCGCCCTTGCGCAGGCAGCTGCCACCGGGAAGGTCCACCCCGGACATCCGGGTGGTGGCGCTGAACGGGACGAAGGCCGCACCCTCGTCCTGATGCTCCGTCAACTCGTAGTGGGTGCGTGCGAAGGAGACGATGGAACGGCCCTCGGGCGTCTCGTCCGCCAGGCTGGAGAGCAGCGCGGCCTCGGCCAGGCGCCGCTGTGCGACGTCGCCCACCGGCAGGAACTGCGACGCCTGCCGGTTGCCGAAGGTGATGGTGCCGGTCTTGTCGAGCAGCAGGGTGTTGACGTCGCCCGCCGCCTCCACGGCCCGCCCCGACATCGCCAGCACGTTGCGCTGCACCATCCGGTCCATGCCGGCGATGCCGATCGCGGAGAGCAGCGCGCCGATCGTGGTCGGGATCAGGCAGACCAGCAGCGACACCAGCACGATCCCGGTGACGCCGTCGCCGTTCAGCACGGCGGTGTTGTGGGCGGCCACGTTGTAGTGCTTGGAGAAGACCGCCATCGGCTGCAGCGTCACGACCGCCAGCAGGAAGACGAAGGTCAGCATGGTCAACAGCAGGTTGAGCGCCAGTTCGTTCGGCGTCTTCTGCCGGTTCGCCCCCTCGACCAGCGAGATCATCCGGTCCAGGAAGCTGTCGCCGGGCTCCTGGGTGATCCGGACCACCACCTGGTCGGAGAGCACCCGGGTGCCGCCGGTCACCGCGCTGCGGTCGCCGCCGGACTCGCGGATCACCGGGGCGGACTCACCGGTGATCGCGGACTCGTCGATGCTGGCCACACCCTCGACCACGTCGCCGTCGCCCGGGATCAACTCCCCGGCCTCGACCAGCACATGGTCGCCGCGACGGAGCTGGGCGGCCGCCACCGACTCCTCGGCGGTACTGCCGGGCCAGCCGGTCAGCCGGCGGGCGGTGGTCTGCTGCCGGGTGCGGCGCAGCGTGTCGGCCTGGGCCTTGCCCCGGCTCTCCGCCACCGCCTCGGCGAGGTTGGCGAAGACCACGGTCAGCCAGAGCCAGCCGGCGATCAGCAGGCCGAAGAGCGAGGGGTGGCGCCCGGCTAGCACGGTGGTGAGCGCCGCGCCGACCTCGGTGACGAACATCACCGGATTGCGCACCAGGGTCACCGGGTTGAGCTTGCGCAGCGCCTCGGGCAGGGCACGCCAGAGCTGCTTGGGATCGAGCACGCCGGCCCCTACCCGGCGCGGGCCGGTGGGCGGGGGCGGGATCACGGAGTCGGTGTCCGGCTTCACCGGAGCTGCCGCGGACATCAGAACTTCTCCGGGTACTTCAGGGCCAGGATCAGGTAGCCGACCAGGGCTACCGCGATCAGCAGGCCGACGGCGTTCTCGACGCTCATTGGGGGGGCCTCGATCGAGCAGGGGGGAACCACGAAGGGCACATGGACGGGTGGGCACAGCTCTCCTCCGGGCGGCCACCTGGTGAGGAGCCGGCGACCGCCCGGAGGGGTATCGGGGCGCCGTCAGGCGGCGCGACCGACCCGGCTGGGGCGCGGCGCGAAGGCGGCCGCGGGCCAGTGATCGGGGTCGGGAGTCTGCGGGAGACGCTCGCACGGCGCGGTGGCCGGTACGGCGAAGCCGGCCGGCAGCGGCGACGGCGCGGGGGTGGCCAGCTGCGGGTCGACGGTGAGCGCGGTGACGCCCAGCGGCTCGGCCAGCGCGCGCAGCGCGGACTCGGCCAGGACGATCCAGGGCTGGTCGGGACCGAGGACCTCGGTCAGCTGCCGCTCGGTGCTGAAGGCGACCGCGGTGCGGGCACCGAGCGGGCTGCGGAAGAAGCGGGGCGCGTGGCCCAGCGGACCCGACCGGACGGGGACCAGCAACTGTCCGGTCGGGACGGGTTCGTTGGGCTCGGGGGCCTCGGCGTCCTGACGCTGGTTCATGGCATACCTCCACACAGGTGGAACGGGATGGGTACCGCGCTGGTCCGGGCTACCGGGGCGCAGCAGTGACGCTATGCCCGGCGGCCGGTGGATACGCAGCGGTCCTGACGGCTCCTTGATCCCGAAGCCCGTTCTCCTGACACGGTGTTGATATCGGTGGCGCCAACCCTGGCCGAGACGCCGCCCGAGCGCGTAGGACCTGCTGAAACGGCGTGCGGCGGCCGGCGGCGCCGCGCAGCGCTGCGCAGCGCAGCGCCAAGGAGTCGTCAAGATGCGCCACGGTGTCGTGAAGATCGCGTCAGGAGGCCGGGGTCGGAACGGTGACGCGCCCTAGCGTCGACGTTCGAGGGCGCCGTTCGACTCTGTGGGGGAGAAGGGCCGGTGCCCGTCCGCGCGCGGCGATTCTGCTGATCGACCGCGGCGGCGAGGTGGTGGGGGACCGATGCAGGGCCTGGCATGGCGGCCGGGCCCTGCATAGTGGTCTAGGGCCTCGGCGGGTCGTGCGGTCGCCGTTCAGGGCGCCGGGAACCTGTCCGCCAGGCCGCCGAGTTCCTTGAGCGAGGTCTGCGCGGCCGCCAGCTCGGCCCGCTGATCATCCGTCAGTTTGCTATAGCAAGCAGCGAGTTCATCAACAGCCCGAAGGGCCGTGGCCAGCGCCCGGCGAAGCTCGTCCGCCGGGCCGGCGGATTCCGCGACCGCCTGTCCGGTGCTCGGCAACCGTTCGCCCGACCGCGGCGGCTCGCCCGCCTCGACGGCCGCCGGCTCGTGCGGCCCCTGGTGCTGCCGGACCTGGTGCCCCGAGTGCGCATGGGTGACCAGGTGCACGTCGATGTCCCCGGACAGCTCGGTGGTGGTCTCGCCGATGCCGGGCCCGGTGAACCTGCGCCGCAGCCGGCTGCGGCGGCTGGTGCCGAGCACCAGCTGGGTCGCCTCGTGGTCCCGGGCGAAGCCGAGCAGCGTGGCGGGGACGTCCTCGCCCGCCACCTGGTGGTAGCTGCCGCCCAGGCACTCCACCAGCCGTCGCTGGGCGGCCAGCGTGCCGGAGGCCACGTCGGCGAGCCCGTCACCGGGGACGACGTGCACCGCGAGCAGGTCGCCGCCGCTCTCGCGCGCGGCGATCCGGGCGGCCCGGCGGATCAGGGTGTCGCCCTCGGGGCCCCCGGTGAGCGCGACCACCACCCGTTCGTGCGTCTCCCAGGTCTCGTCGATCCCGTGGTCGACCCGGTAGCGGCGCAGCGCGTCGTCCACCCGGCCGGCGAGCCAGAGCAGCGCGATCTCGCGCAGGGCGGTGAGGTTGCCGATCCGGAAGTAGTTGGCCAGCGCCGCGTCCACCCGGTCGGGCGCGTACACGTTGCCGTGCACCATCCGCCGGCGCAGTCCCTCCGGCGGCATGTCGACCAGCTCGATCTGCTCGGCCCGGCGCACCACCTCGTCCGGCACCGTCTCCCGCTGCGGCACACCGGTGATCTTCTGGATCACGTCGTTCAGCGACTCCAGGTGCTGGATGTTGACCGTGGTGATGACCTCGATGCCGGCGTCCAGCAGTTCCTCGATGTCCTGCCAGCGCTTCTCGTGCCGCCCACCGGGGATGTTGGTGTGGGCGAGTTCGTCGACCAGCGCCACCCCGGGCCGCCGGGCGAGCGCCGCGTCGAGGTCGAACTCGTCGAACCGGCCGCCGCGGTAGTCGCGTTCGACGCGTGGCAGCACCTCGAGCGGGTGCAGCATCTCCTCGGTGCGGTACCGGCCGTGGCACTCCACGAAGGCCACCACCACATCGGTGCCCCGGGCCGCGCGCCGGTGGCCCTCCTCCAGCATCCGGAAGGTCTTGCCGACCCCGGGTGCGGCCCCCAGGTAGACCTTGAGCCGACCCCGTCCGGTGCGCACGGGAGCCGCCTGGGCCGGTTGCTGCGGCTCGGCCATCGCAGTCCTCCTCGCAGGCGCGGTCACGCGTGGTGGCGCGCGGTCAGCCGAGCCGGGCGAGCGCCAGGTTGAGCGTCACGACGTCCACGCGTTGCTGGCCGAGGAAGCCGAGCACCCGGCCCTCGACATGGTCGGCGACCAGCTGGTGGACCCGTTGCGGGTCCAGGCCGCGGGCCTTGGCGACCCGGTCGACCTGCTGATAAGCGTAGGTCGGGGAGATCGCCGGGTCGAGGCCCGAGCCGCTGGCGGTCACCGCGTCCGGCGGCACCTGGGCCGGGTCCACCCCGTCGAAGGCGGCGACGGCCGACCGGCGCTGCTGGACGGACTTCAGCAGGCCCGGGTCGTTCGGCCCGAGGTTGGAGCCGCCGGAGGCGCTCGCGTCGTAGCCGCTGCTCCCGGCCGCCGAGGGACGCGGCTGGAACCACTTGGGGTCCGGCTGCGGCGCCGCGCTCGGGCCGGACGCGGGGAGCGTGAAGTTCTGGCCGATCAGTCCCGAACCGACCGCCTGCCCGTTCTGGCGCACCAGCGAGCCGTTGGCCTGCCCGGGCAGCAGGGCCTGCGAGAGGCCCACGATGACCAGCGGATAGGCGATCCCGCAGAGCACGGTGAAGACCAGCAGCACGCGCAGGCCGGTCAGATGCAGCTTGGCCAGGGTGGCCAGCGGATTCGCCACGAGGCGCTCCTTCGCTCAGCGCAGTCCGGGGATGAACTGCACGACCAGGTCGATCAGCTTGATGCCGAGGAACGGCAGGATCAGCCCGCCGACCCCGTAGACGCCCAGATTGCGGCGCAGCAGCGCCGAGGCCGAGGACGGCCGGTAGCGCACGCCGCGCAGTGCCAGCGGGATCAGCGCGACGATGATCAGCGCGTTGAAGACGATCGCCGAGGTGATCGCCGAGGTCGGGCTGTGCAGGTGCATCACGTTGAGGCTGCTGAGCCCCGGGTACACGCTGGCGAACATCGCCGGGATGATCGCGAAGTACTTCGCGACGTCGTTGGCGATCGAGAAGGTGGTCAGCGCACCACGGGTGATCAGCAGCTGCTTGCCGATCTCGACGATCTCGATCAGCTTGGTGGGGTTGGAGTCCAGGTCCACCATGTTCCCGGCCTCCTTGGCGGCCGAGGTCCCGGTGTTCATCGCCACTCCGACGTCGGCCTGGGCCAGCGCCGGGGCGTCGTTGGTGCCGTCACCGGTCATCGCGACCAGCTTGCCGCCGCTCTGCTCCTGACGGATCAGCGCCATCTTGTCCTCGGGCGTGGCCTCGGCCAGGAAGTCGTCCACCCCGGCCTCCTCCGCGATCGCGGCGGCGGTCAGCGGGTTGTCGCCGGTGATCATGACGGTCTTGATGCCCATCCGGCGCAGGTCCTCGAAGCGGTCCTTGATGCCGTGCTTGACCACGTCCTTGAGGTTGATCACGCCGAGCACCCGGGCCGGCCGGCTGCCGGGGTGGACCGCCACCACCAGCGGGGTGCCACCGCCGGAGGAGATCCGCTGCACCGCGGCGTCGACCTCGGGCCCCACCGTGCCGCCGTGCTGCACCACGAAGGCGGCGACCGAGGCCGCCGCGCCCTTGCGGATCCGATGGTGCTCGCCGTCCTCGGTCAGGTCCACGCCGCTCATCCGGGTCTGCGCGGTGAACGGCACCCAGGCCGCGTGCGCCAGTTCGCCCTGGGTGCGGGCCCGCAGGCCGTACCGCTCCTTGGCCAGGACCACGATCGAGCGGCCCTCGGGGGTCTCGTCGGCCAGGCTGGACAGCTGGGCGGCGTCCGCCAGTTCGGCCAGCTCCGCCGCGCCGATGGGGATGAACTCGGCGGCCTGCCGGTTGCCGAAGGTGATCGTGCCGGTCTTGTCCAGCAGCAGGGTGGAGACGTCGCCGGCGGCCTCCACGGCCCGACCGGAGAGGGCGAGCACGTTGCGCTGCACCAGGCGGTCCATGCCGGCGATGCCGATCGCGGAGAGCAGCGCGCCGATCGTGGTCGGGATCAGCGCGACCAGCAGCGCGATCAGCACCACCGTGGTCTGCTCGGCGCCGGCGTAGGCGGCCATCGGCTGCAGGGTGACCACGGCCAGCAGGAAGACGATGGTCAGCGAGGCCAGCAGGATGTCGAGCGCGATCTCGTTCGGCGTCTTCTGCCGGGCCGCGCCCTCGACCAGCGCGATCATCCGGTCGATGAAGGTCTTGCCGGGCTCCGAGGTGATCTTGACGACGATCCGGTCGGAGAGCACCTTGGTGCCGCCGGTCACGGCCGAGCGGTCGCCGCCCGACTCGCGGATCACCGGCGCCGACTCGCCGGTGATCGCCGACTCGTCCACGCTGGCGACCCCCTCGACCACGTCGCCGTCCCCGGGGATGATCTGCCCGGCCTCGACCACCACGTGGTCGCCGAGCCGCAGCTGCGCGGCCGCGATCTCCGCCTCGGCCACCGCGCTCGCGCCCGGCCGCCAGTCGGTCAGCCGGCGGGCGACCGTCTCGGTGCGGGTCTTGCGCAGCGTGTCGGCCTGCGCCTTCCCCCGGCCCTCGGCCACCGCCTCGGCCAGGTTGGCGAAGACCACGGTCAGCCAGAGCCAGACCGCGATCACCCACGCGAAGACGCTGGTGTGCCGGATCGCCGAGATGGTGGTCAGCACCGACCCGACCTCGACCACGAACATCACCGGGTGACGGACCATCACCCGGGGGTCGAGCTTGCGCACCGCGTTCGGCAGCGACTCGATCAGCTGCTTCGGGTCGAGCAGCCCGCCCGAGACGCGGTGCGCCTCGTGCTCCTCCTGCTCCTGCGCGCCGTTCACCGGGATCACTTGAGCCCCTCCGCGAGCGGACCCAGCGCGAGCGCCGGGAAGTAGGTGAGACCGACCACGATCAGCACGACGCCGGCGAGCATGCCGACGAAGAGCGGGCGGTGCGTGGGCAGCGTGCCCGCGGTCGCCGGGACCGGCTGCTGGCCGGCCAGCGAGCCGGCCAGCGCCAGCACGAAGACCATCGGCAGCAGCCGGCCGAACAGCATGACCAGGCCCAGCGCGGTGTTCCACCAGGTGCTGGTGGCGGTCAGGCCGGCGAAGGCGGAGCCGTTGTTGTTGGCCGCCGAGGCGAAGGCGTAGAGCACCTCCGAGAAGCCGTGCGGCCCGCCGTTCAGCGCGGCGGACCATTCGGCCTTGAAGGTCATCGCCGTCCCGGTGCCGATCAGCACGATGGCGGGGGTGGTGAGGATGTAGAGGGAGGCGAACTTCATCTCCCGGCCGCCGAGCTTCTTGCCCAGGTACTCCGGGGTGCGGCCGACCATCAGCCCGCCGACGAAGACCGTGATCACGGCCAGCACCAGCATCCCGTACAGGCCCGAGCCGGTGCCGCCGGGGGCGATCTCGCCGAGCATGATGTCGAACATGGTCAACCCGCCGCCGAGCGCGGTGTACGAGTCGTGCATCGAGTTCACCGCGCCGGTGGAGGTGAGCGTGGTGGAGGCGGCGAAGAGGGTGGAGCCCGCGATGCCGAACCGGACCTCCTTGCCCTCCATCGCCGCGCCGGCCGCCTGCAGCGCGCTGCCCTCATGGCGCCACTCGGCGATCGTCATCAGGATGGCCGAGACCACCCAGTACAGGGCCATCACCGTGACGATGGCGTAGCCCTGACGGTTGTCGCCGACCATCCGGCCGAAGGTGCGCGGCAGCGCGAAGGAGATCACCAGCAGCAGGTAGATCTCCAGCCAGTTGGTGAACGCGGTGGGGTTCTCGAACGGGTGGGCGGAGTTGGCGTTGTAGAAGCCGCCGCCGTTGGTGCCCAGCTCCTTGATCACCTCCTGGGAGGCCACCGGGCCGCCGGGGATCGACTGGGTCTGCCCCGCCAGCCCGGTGATCTGCTGCGCGGCGTGCAGGTTCTCCACCATCCCGCTCGCCACGAAGACGATCGCGAAGACCACCGAGACCGGCAGCAGCACCCGCAGGGTGATCCGGGTCAGGTCGACCCAGAAGTTGCCCACCCGGTCGGTCCGGCTGCGCGCGAAGCCCCGGATCAGCGTGGCGGCCACCGCCACGCCGACGGCGGCCGAGACGAAGTTCTGCACCGCCAGGCCCGCCATCTGCACCAGATGGCCCATGGTCGTCTCACCCGAGTACGACTGCCAGTTGGTGTTGGTCACGAAGGAGGTCGCCGTGTTGAAGGCGGTGGGGGCCGGGACGGCGGGGAAACCCAGCGAGAGCCAGAGGTGGCTCTGCAGCCGCTGGAAGGCGTAGAGGAAGAGCACCGAGACCGCCGAGAAGGCCAGCACGCTGCGCAGGTAGCCGAGCCATGGCTGGTCGTGGTCCGGGTGGACGCCCATCAGCCGGTAGCCGACGCGTTCGATCCGCAGGTGCTTGGGGCTGCTGAGCAGGTGGGCGAGGTAGTCGCCGAGCGGCCGGTAGGAGAGCGCGAGGGCGGCGACCAGGGCCAGGGCCTGCAGCACGCCCGCCAGAGTGGGAGTCACCGGGCCACCTCAGAACCGCTCCGGGTGCGTGAGCGCCAGCAGCAGGTAGACCACCAGGGCCGCCGCGACGATCAGCCCGACGATGTTGTCCGCCGTCACAGCCGGCTCACCCCCTTGGCGATCAGTGCGAGGACGCCGAACACGGCGAGCGTGACGACGACGAAGGCCAGGTCCGCCATGAAGGCTCCAACCGGAGTGTCGGGACCCGCCGGCTGCGGGTCGTGGGAGCTGCCTGAGCCGCTCTCTCCGATTGTCGGGTCGCGCATCTGACGGTCCGTAGTTTTCCTGGGCCGACCGGGAAACCGACCATGACGGGAGCATTGCGGCGGTGCAACGATAAGACTGTCAACTGATCATGAAAACAGTTATCGTTACGAACAGAGGGTGGTGGGGGGTCGCGTCGTACCCGCACCGCACGTAGCGGATTCTCACGGGGGGTCACGTCGCCATGCGCTCATCGCCGCTGTACCTGGAACCCCGGCTGGAGCCACGGCTCCGCTCGGTGCTGGAGTCCGCCGACTTCCTGCACACCTTGGTGGATGCCCTCGGCTCGCCGCTCAACGTGGTGCTGCCCGAGCAGATCGCGGCGAACGTGGCCCGGTTCCGTGCCGTCTACCAGCGGCATCACCTCTCGGGCGGGATCTTCTTCGCTCACAAGGCGAACCGGTCCAGCGCCCTGGTGCGGCAGCTCACGGTGACCGAGGCGGGCATCGACGTCGCCTCGCTCGGCGAGCTGCAGCACGCGCTCGGCGCGGGCTTCACCCCGGACCGGATCCTGGCCACCGGGCCCAAGAACCCGGAGTTCCGCTGGCTGGCCGCCCGCACCGGCGTCACCGTCGGCGTCGACTCGCGGGCCGAGCTGCTGGAACTGGCCGTGCTGGTCGGCAAGTACGGGCTGCCCCGGGTGCGGGTGCTGCTGCGGCTGTCGGGCTTCGAGGCGCCCGGCGTCACGGTGCTCAGCCGGCCGAGCCGCTTCGGCTCCCCGGTCGGCGAGGTGGCGGGTCTGCTGGAGGCGGTCGAGCGGCACCGCGACGCCGTCGAGCTGATCGGTGTCGCCTACCACCTGGACACCGTCGGGGTGGCCGAGAAGGCGGTGGCCCTCGAAACCTGCGTCAGGGTCATGGACGAGTGCCGCCGCCGTGGCCTGCGCCCGCAGGTCATCGACATCGGTGGCGGCTTCGGCGTCAACTACCTGGCCGACGCGGGGCAGTGGGAGCGCTACACGAGCGAACTCACCAGTGCCGTGCTCGGCCGGCGGCCCGCGCTGACCTGGCAGGGGCACGGATACGGGCTGCGCGCCGAGGCCGGCACCCTGCGCGGGGCGCTGGGTCTGTACCCGGCCCACCGGCCGATCGCCGCCGAGGCCTACCTGGACGAGCTGCTCGCCTCCCCGGCGCCGTCGCTGGGTCGCCCACTGGCCACCCTGCTGCTGGAGAACCTCTACGACCTGCACATCGAGCCGGGGCGCGCACTGGTCGACCAGTGCGGCGTCGCGTTGGCGAAGGTCCTGGAGGTCCGGCACACCCCGGGCGGCGACTGCCTGGTGCGGGTCGAGATGAACGCGCGCGATGTCAGCCTCGAAGAGCACGGGGTGCTGATGGACCCGATCGTCATCCCGCGGGGCGGCGGGCGTCCGTCCGGCACCGACCCGGTGGCGGTGTACCTGATCGGGAACCTCTGCCTGGAGGCCGACCTGATCACCCGGCGGCTGGTCCACCTCCCCGCCCTGCCGAGCCCGGGGGATCTGCTCGCCTTCGCCAACACCGCCGGCTACTTCATGGACTTCAGCGCCGACCACGCGCTGCACCAGCCGATCGCCCGCAAGGTCGCCGCGTACCGGGAGAACGGCTCCTGGCGCTGGCGGCTGGACACCCAGTACTGGCCCGACTTCGCTACGGGGGAACAGCAGTGAGGTACGACAGCATCACCGACGTGATCGGCGACACCCCGCTGGTGCGGATCAGCCCGGCGGTGCACGGCCTGCGGAACATCGACCTGTACGCCAAGTTGGAGATGCTCAACCCGTTCGGCTCGGTCAAGGACCGGGCCGCGTGGAGCATGACCCGCCCGAAGCTGGCCACCGCGGTCGAGCGCGGTGACGCGATCGTCGAACTGTCCAGCGGCAACACCGCGAAGGCCCTGGCCGTGATCGCCGGGATGCACGGGCTGCCGTTCAAGAGCGTGACGAACCGGATGAAGGTGCCGGAGATCAAGGACCTGTTGCTGCTGCTCGGCGCGGAGATCGAGGAACTGCCAGGCCAGAGCGAGTGCCTGGACCCGAGCAACACCGACGACCCGCTGACCAGGATCCACCGGATGCTCTCCGAGGCGGAGAGCGGCTACCTGCACACCGACCAGTACTACAGCCCGCTCAACCTCGAGGCGCACCTGGCCGGCACCGGGCCGGAGATCCTGCGGGACCTCGACGGCCGGGCCCCCGACTACATCATCGCCTGCGTCGGCACGGCCGGCTCCTCGACCGGGGTGGCGACCGTGCTGCGCGCCGCCAACCCGGGGATCGAGGTGGTCGGTCTGGTCGCGGACAAGTCGGACTTCATCCCGGGCATCCGCAACATCGACGAGGTCCACGAGGTCGGTCTCTTCGACCCCGCCACCTACGACAGCATCGAGACGGTGACCGCCGACCACGCGATCGACGGCCTGCTGACCCTGGTCCGCCGCTGCGGCCTGCTGGCCGGCCCCACCGGCGGTGGCGCGTACCACGGTGCGGTGCGCCATCTGCGGGCGCTGGACGAGGGGTTGACCGAGCGCAGGACCGCGGTCTTCATCGTCTGCGACCGGGTCGAGAGCTATCTGAGCTACATCCGCAAGCGCCGGCCCGAGCTGCTGAACCAGCCGCCCAGGCAGAACTCGGTGGCGACGCTGACCGAGGCCGAACTGGCCGAGGTCACCGCGCTGGACGTGGACGCGGCCCGCAAGTGGATCGCCGAGGACCGACCGCTGGTGATCGACCTGCGCGGCCCGTTCGCGTACGCGGCGCTGCGCATCGAGGACTCGATCAACATCGTCGACGAGCTGTTCGACGAACTCCTGTACGGAGGGCTGCCGTTCGGCAAGAAGCAGCCGGTGCTGCTGGCCTGCCCGGTCGGTGAGAAGTCGGTGCGGTACGCGGCCCTGCTGACCCGGATGGGACACCCCGACGTGCGCAGCCTGGCCGGCGGCATCATCGGCTGGCGCGACGCCGGCGCGCCGCTGGTCCGGGACTGAGGGGGTGGGTCCGATGACCGTGCTCGACGATCTCCGCGACTGGCAGCGCGAGTTGCGGGCCCAGTTCCCGATCGTCGTGGGCAACCCCGAGCAGGCCTACCTGGACAGCGCGGCGACCTCGCAGAAGCCGCAGGCCGTGCTCGACGCCGTGCACAGCTACCTGACCACGGCCAACGCCAATGCCGGTCGCGGTACTTACCGCTGGGCCAACGACACCACCGCGCTGGTCGAGCGGACCCGGCAGCGGGTCGCCCGGTTCCTCGGGGACCCGGACCCGCAGCGCTCGGGCGTGCACTTCGTCAGCGGTGCCACCGAAGGACTGCGCGCGGTGGCCCGGGACTGGCTGCCCGGGTACCTGCACGACGGGGACGAGATCATCGTGCCCTTCGCCGACCACCAGGCCAACGCGCTGCCCTGGCTGGAGGCCCAGGAGTCGCTCGCGCGCCAGGGCGTGCGCATCGCGGTGCGCGAACTGCCCTACGAGAGCGCGTCGCACGACTACGACCAGGCGGCCCTGGCCGAACTGGTCACCGAGCGGACCGCGTTCGTGGCGGCCACCCACGTGCACCACGTCTACGGCGGGAACATGAACGTGCACCGGATCCGCGCGGCCGTCGGCCCGTCCGTGCCGATCTGCCTGGACGCCGCGCAGAGCGTCGGACATCTGCCGGTGGACGCCGGCGCGCTCGACGTCGACTTCGTGATCTTCTCCGGTCACAAGGCGATGGCCCTGCCCGGCACCGGCGCCCTCTGGGCGCGGAACCTGCGCGGCCCGGAGTTCAGACCCGGCGGCTGGAGCGGTACGCCCAACACCAGCGGCATCGCGAGCCTGGAGGCCGCGCTCGACTGGCTGGACGCGGCCGGCCCGGAGCGGATCGAGCGGTGGACGGTCGCGCTGGCCGCCCGCCTCACCGATACGCTGCGCGGGCTGGACAGCTACGAGATCCTCGGCTGCCAACTCAGCCTGGCCGCCGACTCCGAGGTCCAGCAGCGGGCCGGGATCGTGACCTTCCGGCACCACAGGATCAGCTCCAACGACCTGGGCTTCATCCTGTCCAGCCACGGCTTCATGGTGCGCGCCGACGGCCACTGCCAGGGCCGGGCCGGCGAGCGGGACAGCTCGGTGCGGGTGAGCCTGCACGCGTACAACACGGTGGCGGAGATCGACCGCCTGCTCGCCGTCCTGGCCACGATGTGACGGTGTGTCAGCTACTGAAGAACTGTGAGGTGGGGAACCGTGAACAGCAAGGGCACGGTGGTGCTGGTCGACGTCTACGCGCCGACCATTCGGCTGGCGGAGGCGTTCGGCAAGGCGGGGTACACCTGCGTGCGGGTGCAGAGCACCCTGGAGGCGCCGCCGGTCTACCGGGCGAGCGTCAGCCTCGACCGGTTCAGCGACAACATCGTCCACCGGGGCGACCTGGCCGCGACGGTGGCGGCGGTCGCCGCCCATCGACCGATCGCGGTGCTCACCGGCGGCGAGCTCGGGGTCGAACTCGCCGACCGGATCAGCGAATCGCTGGGGCTGGCGACCAACGGCAGCGCGCTCAGCGAGGCCAGGCGCAACAAGTACGTCCAGATCGACACGATCAAGGCGGCCGGACTGCGCGGCGCCCGGCAGCTGCTGGTCGACAGCGCGGACGAACTGGCCGACTGGCACCGGGAGATCGGCGGCCGGGTGGTGGTCAAGCCGATTCGCAGCGCTGGCAACGACGGGGTCGTGTTCTGCGACACCCCCACCGAGTCGGTGGCCGCCTACCGGGCCGTCAAGGACCGGACCAACATCTTCGCGAACCGCAACGAGGGCGTGGTCGCGCAGGAGTACCTGGTCGGGGCGGAGTACGTGGTCAACACGGTGAGCCGGGACGGCCGGCACCGGGCCACCGACCTGTGGAAGTACACGAAGCTGTCGGCCAACGGTGTCCGCGACCGGATCAGCGGTGCGCTCCTGGTGCCGTCCGCGAGCCGGGCCCGCGAGCAACTGGTGCCGTACGCCTTCGCGGTGCTCGACGCCCTCGGGGTCCGGCACGGTCCGGCGCACCTGGAGGTGATGCTGACCCCCGACGGGCCGTGCCTGGTGGAGGTCGGGGTGCGGCTCTGCGGCGCCGACACGGCCTACTACGCGCAGGTCGCGGCGGGGGAGTCGCAGATCGAGTGGACGGTCGACGCCTACACCGACCCGGCCCGGTTCCTCGCGAACCACCAGGCCCCGTACCGGATCCAGCGGCACGTGGCGCTGGCCTTCCTCACCTCGCCGGTCCAGGGCGTGCTGCGCTCGTACCCCCTGCTCGACCAGGTCGAGCAGCTGGAGAGCTTCCACGACCTGCGCATGACGGTGAAGCCGGGCGACCGGCTGCCGGTGACCGTCGACGACAGCTCGGAGCCGATGATGGTGACGCTGGCCCACCCGGTCGAGGAGGTGGTGGCCCGCGACTTCGGGACGCTCTGCTACCTGGACGGCCGCGGCTTCTACGAGCTGGAGTCCGTCGGCGTCGCGCCCTGACCTGGCGCCGTCAGTCCCTCCGCCTGCCCCGGCGGGCCGCACCCACTCGACACCGTGGAGCCGCAGATGTTCTCAACCGGGCAGTACGGGCA
Source organism: Kitasatospora sp. GAS204B (assembly GCF_029892155.1). Lineage (GTDB taxonomy): Bacteria > Actinomycetota > Actinomycetes > Streptomycetales > Streptomycetaceae > Kitasatospora. The sequence continues at coordinate 80,214 of NZ_JARZAG010000006.1, forward strand.
GGTCTGGCGGGTCCCCGGGGCCCCGCTGCTGCTGGTCGGCGGGGTGATCGCGCGACTCGGGATGGGGATCACCGTCCTGGCGTGGCTGCTGCTGCTCAAGCAGACGACCGGCAGCTACGGCCTGGCCGCCTCGGTCGGCGCGGCCACCTCCATCGCCACCGCGTGCGCGGCCCCGATCGGCGGGCGGTTGGCGGACCGCCTCGGCCCCGGCCGGGTGCTGCTCGGCTTCGCCACGGTCTACTCGCTGACCCAACTGGGCTTGCTGGCAGCGGTGCTGTACCGCCTGCCGGTGCCGCTGCTCTGTGCCATCGCGGCGCTCTCGGGAGCCTTCTTCCCCTCGGTCGGCCCGGCGCTGCGCGCGGCCTGGACGGTGCTGACCGGCCCGGACAGTGGGCGCAGCGAGGCGCGCACCGCCGCGATGGCCGCCGAGTCCACGCTCTTCGAAGTGGTCTTCGTGGTCGGCCCGTTGCTGGTCTCGGCCGTCATGCTGATCGGCCGGCCGCTCGGCTCGGCCTTCGGGACCACCGCCGCGATCGCCGGTCCGGCCGCCGCGCTGGCGAGTTCGGCCGTCCTCACCGGTCTCGGCACGCTGGCGCTGACCACCGGGCGGGCGATGCGGGGCCTGCGCCCCGACGCGGCGCGCGTCCGCGCCCGCGGACTGGGCCCGCTGCGAGCGCCGGGCTTCCCGATGCTGCTGCTCTGCGTGGCCGGCATCGCGTTCTCCTTCGGGGCCTCGCCGGTGGCCCTGGCGGCCTATGCGCGGGCGCACGACGGCAGCGCCGCCGACAGCGTGACGGGCGTGCTGATCGCGGTCTGGAGCATCGGTAGCGCACTGGCCGGATTCTGGTACGGCACCCGGCAGTTCAAGACCTCGCAGGTGCGCCAGTTCGTGCTGCTGCTGATCGGCCTGGCGGTGGGCTACGCGCTCTGGGCGCTGATGCCCGGTTCGGCGGCCCTCGGTGTGCTGCTGCTGCTCACCGGCGCGGTCATCGCGCCCGCCATGACCGTCGAGGCGGGCCTGGTGTCCCGGCTGGCGCCGGAGAGCATGCTGAACGAGGCGTACACCTGGCTGACCACCACCAACCTGTCGATGGCCGCTCTCGGCTCCGCGGCCGGCGGGGTGATCGTGGATCAGCCGGGCGGGTGGGCCTGGGGGTTCCTCGCCGCGGCCGGCGCGACGGCGCTCGCGGCCGGGGTGGCGGCCTGGCCGGGCGCCTTGGCCGCCCGCCGGGACGAGCGCGCCGGGCACGCGGAGGACCCGGTGGTGGTGGGCTGAAATGCCTGGCGGGCTGGCCTTCCTGTCGGCAGGTCAGGGCATCGGCGTTCGGCAGGTCAGGGCACCGGTGACCGAACTGAGAAGCGAAATGGTTTTCGTTTCCATCTGATGTAGGGTGGGCATCGATCCCGCCCGCAGCCGAGAGGAACCCGCCCGCCATGCCCGAGAACGCCCGGCTGCAGTCCGCCGATCCGCAGCGACCGGCCTGGTCGGTCGACTGGGTGGCGCGCTGGGAACGTCAGCAGGAGCGGTACGCGGTGGACCGCGAGGAGCGGTTCACCGTGATCGCCGACGTGGTCGAGCGGGTGACGGAGGGTCAGGACCGCCCGCTGTTGGTGGACCTCGGCAGCGGCCCCGGCTCGCTCTCGGCTCGTCTGGCCACCCGCCTGCCCCGGGCGCGGATCGTCGCGGCGGACATCGATCCGCTGCTCCTCGAGCTGGGCCGCACCCGGCACGCGGACGCGGTCCGCTTCGTCGAGGTGCTGATCGGCCAGCCGGGGTGGATCGAAGCGCTGGAGCTGGACCGCCCGTTGGACGCGGCGGTCTCCAGCACGGCCCTGCACTACCCGGAGCCGGCGAGCCTGCGGGAGATCTACCGGGACCTGGCGGGCGTGCTGCGCCCCGGCGGGGTCCTGGTCAACGGCGACCACCTGATGCCCGAGGATCCGGTGCTGGCCGCACTCGCCGAGCTGGTCGGCCGCCGCCACGCCGGGCGACACGGCGTGGACGACGCCGAGGACTGGACGACCTGGTGGGCCGACGCCCGGCGGAATCCCGAGTTCGCCGACCTGCTCACGGCACGCGAGCGGCAGCTCGCGCCGGCCGCCGGCGACGGCAACGGCCTGTCGGCGGCCCAGCACGAACAGCTGCTCCGGGAGGCCGGCTTCCGGCACGTGGGGCCGGTCTGGCAGTACGGGAGCAGCTGCGTTCTGGTCGCCGTGCGCTGAGCGGCGTGCGGCGACGGCGCCGGTGACGCCGTGGGGGCGTCATCGGACAGCGGCCCGGTCGATGACCGTGGGGGACATCGACCGGGCCGCCGGGAAGGGGTCGCGTGGCATGCTCGACATATGCAGACATCGTTATATGCTGACATCTAGATGCACCGAGCAGTCAGGTCGGTGGCGGACGCGGCTTCGGGCTGCCCGCCCCGGCGCCATACGCGAGAGGGACCTTCGATGTCTGCCGCAACGCTGCACCGCACCCACGCCGAGCACCCGCACGCCCACGGGGAGGGCTGCGGTCATGTCGCCATCCCGCACGGCGACCACGTCGACTACGCGCACGACAACCACCTGCACCGGGTGCACGGCGACCACGTCGACGAGTGCGCCGAGGCCGAGCACGCCGTCCACTCGGACCACGCGCACCAGCACGGCGTGGACTGCGGGCATGTGGCCGTGCCGCATGAGGACCACGTCGACTACGTCCACGACGGGCACCGGCACGCGAGTCACCAGGGCCACTGGGACGACCACTGAGTCCTGCTGGTGCGCATGGGGGCGGGTCGGGGTGATCCCCGGCCCGCCCTCGGCGTGTTTGCCGGTCCTGGGGTGGGATTGATACTCATTCCCAGGTATTAAGGTATGCATATGGCAATGGACCCAGCCCCCGGTACTCCCGGTGCGTCGTCGGCCGAGCTGCAGGCCGCCAGCGAGTTGCTGCGCGCCTTGGCCGCGCCGGTCCGGCTGGGCATCGTGCGGGAGTTGGCCGACGGCCACCGGCGGGTCCACGAGCTGGTGGCCGCGCTCGGCGTGAGCCAGCCGCTGGTCTCCCAGCACCTGCGGCTGCTGCGCGCCGCGCGGATCGTCACCGCCCACCGCAAGTCCCGCGAGATCGAGTACTCGCTCACCGACGAGCACGTGGCGCACATCGTGCTGGACGCCATCCGGCACGCCGCCGAGGCGTAGTCCGCGCCCTCGGCAAGCGGCCTGACGGTGTATCAGCCCGTCAGCGCTCCTCGCGGAAGTCGACGTGGCGGCGGACCATCGGGTCGTACTTGCGCAGGACCAGGCGGTCCGGGTCGTTGCGGCGGTTCTTGCGGGTCACGTAGGTGTAGCCGGTGCCGGCGGTGGACCGGAGCTTGATGATCGGGCGCAGTTCGTTGCGGGCCATCGGGATCGTCCTCTCGGAGAAGGGTGGGCTGGATCGGTCGAGTCACTATACCGAAATGGAAGTCGTTTTCATCTGAGGTATTGTTGGCTCCGCCAGGACGGGCCGTGCGCCCGCCCACCCTGCCGCGCTGCCCCGCCGCGCCCGCCCACCGGAGACCGCCATGTCCGCCCACTGCCAACTGACCGGCCGCAAGCCCGGTTTCGGCAACGCCATCTCCCACTCCCACCGTCGCACCCCGCGCCGCTTCGACCCGAACATCCAGCGCAGGCGCTACTGGCTGCCGAGCGAGGGCCGGTACGTGCGGCTCACCCTCAGCGCCAAGGGGCTCAAGACCGTCGACGTGATCGGCGTCGAGGCCGCCGTCGCGCGGATCCGTGCCCGAGGGGAGAAGGTCTGATGGCCAAGCAGAGCAAGATCGCCAAGAACGAGGCCCGCCGCCGGACCATCGCCCACTACGCCGATCGCCGCGCCGAGTTGAAGCGGATCATCGCCCGGCCGACCAGCACGCCGGCCGAACGGGCGGCCGCCCAGCAGGAGCTGAGCCGCCAGCCCAGGGACGCCAGCGCCACCCGGCTGCGCAACCGGGACGCCGTCGACGGCCGCCCGCGCGGCTATCAGCGCGCCTTCGGCCTCTCCCGGATCAACCTGCGCACCCTCGCCCATGCCGGCCACCTGCCCGGTGTCCGCAAGTCCAGCTGGTGACCGAAGGAGGAGCCGTGCCCGAAGACCTGAGGCTGCCCGTGGTGGTGGTCGCCGGGCTGCACGCGGCCGAGCGCCGCCAGGCCGTCCGCGAACTGCTGGCGGGCTGCGTCGACGCCGTGGTCCTCCAGCACGACCTGCGGGACGCGTCCAGCGGTCTGGTGCACCGTCACATCCACGACGACAAGGGCGATTTCGTGCCCGTCACGGTCCCGCTGACCAACGACTGCCCCTGCTGCGCGGCGCGCGAGGACCTGCTGCCCGAACTGCTGCGGATCGCCGAGGCCGGGCAGTACGGCCTCGCAGTGGTCGAGTTGTGGGGCGGCAGTGACCCGCACCCGATCGTGGAGCTGATCGCGGGCGGCGAGGTGGGCGACCGCTGCATGCACGAGGTGGTCGAACTCGCGGGTGTGGTCGGCGTGCTGGACCCGCTGCGGCTGATCGGCGAGCTGTCCGTGTCGGACGAGCTGGTCGAGCACGCCCTGCACACCTGCGCCGACGACGGCCGCACCCGTGCCGAGGCGCTCGCCCACCAGCTCGAGTACGCCACCGTGCTGGCCGTGCCGCGAGCCGGCCAGACGGATGAGGCGCCCGAACGGCGGGCGGGTCTCGCGATGCTCCACCAACTGCACTCCACCGCCCGGGTGGTGCGGCTCGGCACCGGTGAGCTGATCCGGGCGGCGCTCGGCGGTTTCGACGTCGCCGCCGCGCGCGACCGGGTCAACCCGGCGCTCGCCCAGCTGCCGCAGGAACAGGACGCGGCGGGCGTGGCCACCGTGGTCTGGGAGCGCCGGCGTCCGCTGCACCCGACCCGGCTGCACGAGGCGCTCGAACAGCTGGTCCCCGCCGCCCAGCGCAGCCGCGGCCGGTTCTGGCTGGCCAACCGTCCCGACCTGATGTTCGCCTGGGACGCCGCCGGGGCCAACCTGGCGGTGGAGGAGTGCGGCCCTTGGCTGGCCTCACTGCCCGACGCCGCCTGGGACCTCTACCCGCCCGCCCGCCGGGCCGCCGCCGCCCTGGACTGGCACCCGCTGCACGGCGACCGGGTCCAGCAACTCAGCTTCACCGCTGAGGGCCTGGACGCCGACGGCATCGTCGAACTCCTCGACTCCTGCCTGCTCACCGACGCCGAACTGGTGGCCGGCGAGCCGGGTTGGAAGGCGCTGCCCGACGCGTTCGCCGATCTGCTGGACACGCCGTCCTGATTTCCCCCTCGCCACCCCGAAATACCACCCGCTGATCCCAACCACCTTTCCGGAGAACCCAGATGGCCGTCCCCAAGCGCAAGATGTCCCGCAGCAACACGCGCCACCGCCGCGCGCAGTGGAAGGCGAGCGCCCCGCAGCTCGTCCCGATCACCGTCCAGGGCCAGGAGTTGCTGGTGCCGCGCAACCTGGTCAAGGCGTACGAGCGCGGACTGCTCGTCCCCTGACGCCGAGCGGCGCGGTACGCCCGACCGCCGAGCCGGCCGGCGGCTCGGCGCCGCCGATCGCGGCGATGATCCGGGCCGCCCAGGCGGCCGGCCGCGGCTCGCGTCCCAGCCGGTCGGCGAGCCGGGCGAGGCGTTCGCGCCGCTCGGCCGGTGGCAGGGCAAGGGCCAGTTCCAGCCGGTCGCCGAGGTCCTCGGGGGAGCGGGGGTCGGTGAGGATCGCCGCCGAGCCCAGCGATTCGGCCGCGCCGATGTGCCGGGACAGCACGAGCACCCCGGATCCGTGCACCGCCGCCTGCGCGGCGACGAACTCCTTGGCGGTGAGGTTCATACCGTCCTGGAGGGAGGTCACCCAGAGCACGTCGGCCGCCAGGTAGTGGTCGACCACTTCGGGGAACGGCAGCGACTTCGGAAGGTACTCGACGGGCTGCCAGGAGTCGGTGCCCCACTGCTGGTTGACCTCGGCGACGCGCTGCTCCAGGGCCTGGCGGGTGGCGTCGTAGGCGGTGATACCGGGCTCGGGCGGCGGGCAGACCAGGCGGAAGCGCAGCCGTCCGCGCAGATCGGGGCGGCGGGCGAGCAGCGCCCCGATCGCCGCCACCTTCTGCACCGGGGCCTTGGCGTAGTCGAGGCGTTCGACGGCGAGCACCAGCGGGCCGGCCTGCGGACCTTGCCGCCGACGCGGTCGCGCAGCGCTGGCCCCGGCCCGGGCGCGGGCCAGCGCGGCGACGGCGTCGCGGTCGATGCCGAGCGGGTGGACACCGAGCCGCGGCAACCGGCCGGTGTCCACCCGCCCGGCATCGACCGCGAGGACCTGCCGGAAATGCTCGGCGAACGCGGCGGTGTGGAACCCGGCCCAGTCCAGGCAGCCGAGCGAGGCGCGGATCTCGGCCGCGGTCGGCAGCGTGGCGAAGACCTCCGGCGATGGGAACGGCGTGTGATGGAAGAGGCCGATCCGCAGGTCGGGACGGGCCGCGCGGAGCAGGCCCGGGACCAGCCACAGGTTGTAGTCGTGCAGCCAGACCGTGGCGCCGTCCGCCGCGTGGCTGCTGATCCGGTCGGCGAACCGCTCGTTCACCGTGCGGTAGAGCGCCCAACCGGCGGGGTCGAAGCGCAGCCGCTGCGGTTCGGACATCAGCACCGGCCAGAGCGTCTCCTTGCAGACCCGGTGGACGTAGCCGGCCCACTGCCGCGGACTCAGCGGCAGGAAGGAGAGCGGCAGGCCGGTGCCGTGCCCCGCCGGCAGCCGGTCGGGCGGCGTCCCGTCCGCCGCGACGGTGGCGGCCACCCAGACCGCGTCCAACCCGGTGTCCGGCCCAGCGGTCAGCCCGGCATCCGGCCCGGCGGCACGACCGCCGCCGTTGCCGCGCAGGTGCCGCAGGGTGGGCAGGATCCCGTTGGGACTGGCCGGTTCCCGCCAGCCGTGCTCGCGGGTCCAGGTCGCCGGTGGCCGGTGGTACCCGATCACCAGCGGGACCTCGGGTTCCACCCAGCCCAGGTCGAGCAGCGCCCGCAGGATGCCCCCGGCACCCGCCCGCGCCGGCCGGTGCGCCGCGGCTTGCGGAGGCACGGCCGACAGCAGGGCGGGCTCGGCGCCCTGGACGATCACGCCGTGCGCGCCCAGCCCGTACAGCGACAGATCGTTGAGGCTGTCGCCGGCGACCAGGATCGAGTCCATCGGCCAGCCCGACTGTTCCGCCAGCGCCCGCAGCGCGCCGCCCTTGGACGCCCCCGGCGGCAGCACATCGAAGTACCGCTCGCCGGAGTAGATCCATGAGCACCCCAATGCCCGCACCGCATCGGTGAGTTGCTCGGTCAGCCGGTCGGGCCGCAGGTAGTACGAGCAACGGCCGTCCTGGGCCACCCCGTCCTGGTACTCCAGCGCGGGGAAGCGGCGCAGCGCCCGGCGCACCCGCTCGGGCCCGGGCCAGCCGGCGCGCAACCGGGCCTGCAGCGGTCGGACCGGGGACAGGTCGGTGCCGTCCAGGACGCTCGCGCCGATGTCGGCGATGACCCAGTGCGGACGGGGCAGCAAGGGGTCGCGCAGTGCCTCGCGCACCGAGGGCAGCCCGCGCCCGGTCGCGAAGACGAGCGTCAGCTCCGGGTGGCGGGCCAGCGTGTCCCGCAGGCGCCGCCGGTCCCGGGTGGTGCCGCCCAGCAGCGTGCCGTCGAGGTCGGTGACCAGGATCGGATCTGTCACAGCCGTGCCCCCAGGCGCTCGTCGCGGATCAGAGCGACGTTAACACTGATGGACAGTCAGCTGACAGACAGTCATATCCGCAGTGACGCCTTCGCCCCGGCGGGGTGGCGAGTTGAGCAGGCCGGCAGGGCGCGCGGGTCAGGCGCCGACGAGCAGGTCGGCGACCTGGGCGCACTCGCGAGGGTGGGACCGGAAGTACCGGCCGAGATGGTGGGTGGCGTCGGGGAACACCAGATGCGTGAAGTCGGCCCGCCTGGCGAGTGCTTGGACGAGGGCCTGGTTCACGGCGGGCGGTATCACGTGGTCCTCGGCGGGCACCGCCAGCACCGCCCGACCGGTGAAGGCGGCGTAGATCTCCAGGGCGGCCGAGTCGCGCCAGGCGTCAGGGGTGCGGATGACCTCGGTGAAGCCCGCGTCGAAGGCCAGGTCCCAGGCCCGGCGCGGGTAGACGGCCGGGGCCAGCAGGCCGAGCGCCGCCACCCGGCTGCCGTAGTGCCCGAGCAGGTCGGCGACGGTCTGGCCGCTCATGCTCGCGCCGACCAGCAGCAGTTGATCGGTCTCGGGGGCGAGCTCGTCGATCACCGACCGGGCTTGCCGCAACCGCCGCGCCAGGCTCAGCTTCTGCAGCCGGCCGCTGCTGGCACCGTGCCCCGAGAAGTCCAACGTGACCACGCGGCAGCCGCGTTCGGCCAGCAGTCGCGCCAGGTCGCCGTGCACGGACCGGTCGGCCGTGCCCGCGCCGTGCAGCAGCACCGCGGTGCGGCCCGCCGCTTCGCCGACCGGTAGCAGCACGCCGCAGGCGATCTTCTCCCCGTCGACCGCCAGGGTCTGCTGCACCGCCTCGACCTGACGCCTCGACGCCGGAACCGCCAGGTCGGTCGACTGCGGTTCGTGGGCGCCGAGCCGTGCCAGCAGGTGTTCCCTGGCCGCCGGCCACTCGCCGGCGAGCATCGCGAAGTACTGGCTGTCGCGGAACGTCCCGTCCTGGCGACGCTTCTCGCGTCGGTGGACGCCCTCGTACCGTGCGCCGAGGCGGCGTATCGCCTGCTGCGAACGCTCGTTGAGGCCGTCGGTCTTCAACCTCACCCGGCCCATGCCCAGTTCCTCGAAGGCGTGGGCGAGCAGCAGTAGTTTGGCCTCGGTGTTGACCGCAGTGCGCCAACTGGCCCTGCCGTACCAGGTCCAGCCGATCTCCAGCCACTCGTCGAGGGCGTGGATCTGGTTGTAGGTGGTCCAGCCGACGGCCCGGCCGTCGTGCAGCGTGACGACGGCGAAGGCGACGGACTCGCCGCGTTCGCTCGCGGCGATCCGTCCGTCGAGCGCGACGGCGAGTTCGGCCTCGCTGCGCGGCGTCGGGGCGGGCAGCCAGCGCCAGACCTCGTCATCGTGGCCGCCGGCCTCGAAGAGATCCGACAGGTGCCCGGAGGAGAGGGGTTCCAACCGGATGTGACGTCCGGTCAGAGTGATGGGCACGGGGGTCTTGGCGATCATGGGCTGGACGGTAGCGGGACCGGGTGACGGACGCAATGGCCGCCCGATGCTGCGGGATGGCCGGTGAGTGGCCGTTGGACGGCGCGGCCGGCCGCCTGGTGAGCGGGCCGGCCGGCACGTCGGCCGCGAAGCGCGTGGTGCACCGCGCCGCGTCACGGCCGCAGGCGCAGCACCTCGCCGGGCGTCAGCGCGTCGGGGTTCTCGCCCACGGTCTGCTGGTTGAGGTGGAACAGGGCGGGCCAGCCGCCGCTGAGCCGGTAGGCGTCGGCGATACCGCTGAGGGTGTCGCCGTCGCGGACCGTGCGGTAGCCGTCCGGATCCGTGGACGACGGGACGGCGCCCGCGTCGTCGGATCCGCCGGCGGGCGGCGCGAGCGGGCGGCGGCCGTCCCCGCTGCCCGCGGACCCGGCGGCGCTCGGCCGGGCTGCGGGGTCGAGGTTCCCCCAGGCCCCGCAGATCGGCCACGGGGCGAGGCCGCGACTGCGGGCGAGGTGGTCGGCCACCGCGATCTGCTGGTCGCGGGTGGCCAGGTCGGGGCGCGGTGCGTAGCCGAGGCCGCCGTTCTCCCGCCAGGTCGCCCGGTCGAACTGCAGGCCGCCGAAGTACCCGTTGCCGGTGTTGACGGCCCAGTCGCCGTCGCTCTCGCAGCGGGCCACCGCGTCCCAGTCCGCCATCGCCCCCACGTCGTCGGCCGGCGCTCCCCGCACCGGTTCCGCTTGTGCCTGGATCACGGGGATCGCCAGCAGGCCGACCACGGACACGGTGACCAGAGCATGGTCGAGGGCTTTGCGGCAGGACGATCGGGACAGCGGCACGCGTGCTCCACAGGCTCGACGACAAGGCCGGGCACCGGGGCGCCCGTTGTCCAGCGATGCACGTTCGACCCGGCAGTACGCGGCGGCACGGTGTGCGAGTCGCCCGGTCGGCGCAGCGGGCATACCCGCACGGGCCAGCGGGCGTTGCCCCGGCCCCGGGCCGTGGTCGGGCCGGGGCCGGCAGCCGTCCGAGGCGAACTGCCCGGGCGTACGGCGCGGACCCTGGACAAGGCCATGGCGATGACGGTTGATGAGGGAATCACAGGCGGGCAGCGGGCGGGCTGTCAGAGAACCGGGAGCTGGCGGCAGGTGACGGAGCGACAGGTCCAGCAGGCCGACGAAGCGGGCGGCGAAACCGGCAGCGCACCCGGTGGCGACACCGGCGGCGAAGCCGGTGGCCGGCGTCCTGGTGGCGCCCTGGTCGTCCGCCCATGACGCTCCGGCGCCGACCTGACCGTCCACGCCGGGTCGGCAAGGTCGCGCCCGGGCTGGTGCTGACGGCCGGTTACACCTGGCGGCTGCTGCTGGTCGGCGTGGCCGGCTATGCGGCGTTCGTGGTGTTGCAGCGCCTGCAACTGGTCGCCGTGGCCGTCTTCCTCGGGCTGGTCGTCACCTCGGTGCTGCGGCCGGCGGCCGACGCCCTGGCCAAGCTGGTGCCACGCGGCGTGGCGGTGGCGATCGTCATGGTGGCGGCGGTCGTGCTGGTGGCCGGCCTGCTCACGCTGGCCGGTGAACTGGTGGCGTCCGACTGGAACCAGCTGCGCGGCGAGGTGCGCGGCGGCCTCAACCGGATCGAGCGGTGGTTGCAGGGACCGCCGCTGCACCTGCGGGCCGGCGCCGTGTCGGGCCTGCGGAGCAAGGTCGGCAGCTACCTCTCCGCGCACCGCTCGTCCTTGATCAGCACGGCGGTGAGCAGCGCGGGCCGCCTGGTGGAGGCCATCACGGGTGGTGCGCTGGCGCTGTTCTGCGCGGTGTTCTTCATCTACTCCGGCGACCGGATGTGGCGCTGGGCCGCCGCGCTGCTGCCGGCCCGGGCGCGCCCGCGCTTCGAGCTGGGCGGGCGGGTGGCCTGGCGCACCTTCGCCGGCTACACCCGGGGCATCGTGATCGTGTCGGCCACCAACGCCGTGCTGGTGGGCATCGCGCTGCTGCTGCTGGGAGTTCCGCTGGTGGTGCCGCTGATGCTGCTGGAGTTCCTCGCCACCTTCATCCCGCTGATCGGGTCGCCGATCGCGCTGGCCGTCGCCTCGGTGGTCGCGCTGGCCACCCAGGGGCCGCTGACCGCGCTGATCCTGCTGATCCTGATCGTGGTGATCGGTCAGATCGAGGGGCATGTGCTGCACCCGCTGGTGCTGAGCTGGGCGGTGCGGATCCATCCCGTGGTGGTCGCGCTCGCGGTGGCCGTCGGCACGCTGGTCGAGGGCGTGATCGGCGCCGTCGTCGCGGTGCCGCTGGTGTCGGTGGCGTGGGCGGTCTACCGGGAGCTACGGGCCCGCTGAGGTCGGCGGAGCCACCGCCGACCGGCGGCTCAGGGCCCGCCGGCACCGTCGTCGTCGCGGTCGCTGCCGTCGTCGCTGCCGTCGATGCCGTCGATGCCGTCGCCGTCGTCGGGCCCCGGCCCGGGCCCCGACTCGCGGTTCTCCGCGCGCCGGCGGCGCAGCCGCCATCCGATCAGGGCGATGACGACCACCGCGGCCAGCACCAGGGCCAGCGCCCGGCCGACCTGCGCTTCGACCCGGGAGTAGGCGGCGCCGGCGAAGTACCCGAGGAGGGTGAAGCCGACGCCCCAGACCAGGCCGCCGAGCGCGTTGTAGAGCAGGAAGCGGCGGTACGGCATCCGCGAGATGCCGGCCAGCGCGGGCATCATCGCGCGGAAGAACGCGATGAAGCGGCCGAAGAAGACGGCGGCCGGTCCACGCCGCCGGATCAGGTCCTGCGCCTTGCCGATCCGGTCGGCATGGCGGTGCAGCGGTCGCACCAGGAGGATCGTCGGGCCGAACCGGTGGCCGATCGCGTAGCCGACGGTGTCGCCGAGGATGGCCGCGGCCACCACGGCGAGGGTCAGCCAGCCGATCGAGACCTTGCCCTGGTGGGCGAGCACGCCGCCGATCACCGCCGCGCTCTCGCCAGGCAGCACGAAGCCGACGAACAGCGCGTCCTCGGCGAAGACCAGGCCGGCGACGACCGCGTAGATGACCGGTCCGGACAGGCGGCCGAGCCAGTCGGTGATCGAGTGCATCAGCGCGCTCCATCTCTGCTTCGCGATCTCCGCCGCACGGTCCTGACCGGGGCCGCGCCGCCCGTGAGTGCGTCAGAGCATCATCGCACCGGCGACTGCGCGCGGTTGCCGCTCGACACCCGGAGGAACGCGGTGAACGGGCCGGTCACCGCGTGGGTCGGCGAAGTGACCCGGGGCCCGAAGCCGCGCGGCCTACCGGTCGGTAGGGTGAGGCCCGCCGGCCCCGAGTCGCCGGTCCACGAGAGCGAAGAGGGAGCAGTGAGCCCATGGCTGAGGCGCTGATCATCGGCGTGGCAGGACGCGAGCCGGAGGTGGACCCGGCGGCCTTCGTCGCGCCGACGGCCGTGGTGGTCGGCTCGGTGCGGCTGGGGCCGCGGTCGAGCGTCTGGTACCAGGCCGTACTGCGCGGTGACGCCGAGTCGATCGCCGTCGGCGCGGACTCCAACATCCAGGACAACTGCACGCTGCACGCCGACCCGGGGTTCCCGCTCACGGTCGGCGAGCGGGTCACGGTGGGGCACAACGCCGTCCTGCACGGCTGTACGGTCGAGGACGACGTGCTGGTCGGCATGGGGGCGCGGGTGCTCAACGGCGCCCGGATCGGCGCGGGTTCGCTGGTCGCGGCCGGTGCCGTGGTGACCCAGGGCACCGAGGTGCCGCCCGGCTCGCTGGTGGCCGGCGTGCCCGCCAAGGTCCGGCGCCCGCTCACCGCGGAGGAGACGGCCGGCATCAAGGCGAACGCGGCGGGCTACCTGCTGCTCGCCGAGGCGCACGCCGCGATCCCGGACGGGCGGCAGAGCTGATGGAGCGTCAGCCGGATCTGTCGGAGAGCATCCTGGTGGACGCCGCCCCGGCGACGGTGTACGGGCTGGTGGCCGACCTGCGGCAGATGGGCCGCTGGAGTCCGGAGTGCCGCCGCGTCTGGTCGGCGGGGCCGGCGGTCCGTGCGGGCTCGCGGTTCGTCGGCTTCAACCGGCGCGGACCGTTCGTCTGGTGCACCACGGGCCGGGTGATCGCGGCGCGGGAGGCCGCCGAATTCGCCTTCGACGTGGGTGTGTTCGGCCTGCCGATAGCGCGCTGGCGCTACCGGTTCGAGCCGGCGGGCACCGGAACCCGGGTCACCGAGTCCTGGGAGGACCTGCGTACCGGGCGAGCCGGGGGCCTGGCCCGACTGCTGGGCGTGCTCTTCGCCGGCACCGGTGCCGAGCGCCGGATCGAGGTCAACCGCGCCGGGATGCGCACCACGTTGGCCCGCCTCGCGCAGGCGGCGGCGGGCGCCGCCGGCTGACCCGAACGGCACGTCGGACGTCCGCCGCAAACCCCGGCGGTCGGCGATCCACCCGATCGGATGGGGTGTGCCGGATTCGTGGTCGCGCCCGGCCCGCGCGTCGCCAAGCTGGAGGCAGGGTCGGCACGTCAGGGGCCGCCCTGGTGCCGAGGGCGGGAGTGTCTGCTGTGGAGTTCGCCACATCGTCGCTGGACGAGCTGCGAATCGAGGGGGATCCGCCGGCCGACCGGGTGGTCGCCGAGCTGCTGGACTCGGGCGAGATCGCCCATGCCAACCAGGTGCTGCACGGACTGCGGCAGAACGACCAGCTGGTGCCGCAGGACCTGCCGGCCGTGCTGCGCGAGCACCTCGCGGGGACCCGGACGGTGCCCGACTGGGTGGACGCGGAGCGCATCGCGCGGGTGCACGCTTTCTTCCGGCACGACGGGGTGCACGTCGTCTCCGCCCTCTCGCTCGGCGCCCTGGTCTGCAGCTACGCGGCGCCGTTGGGCGCCAAGCAGCTGTCCGCGACCCACCGCCTCGACCACCCGCACCGGCGGCTGTCCGAGACCACGCAGTTCATGCTGCACCTGATGGCCGACGATCCGCTGGGGCCGCACGGCGAGCTGATCCCCACCATCCAGAAGGTGCGCCTGATCCACGCGGCGGTACGGCAGTTGTTGATCCGTGGCCGCCACTGGGACGTCGCCGGGCACGGCGTCCCGATCTGCCAGGAGGACCTGCTCGGCGCCACCTTGAGCTTCTCGGTCGACACCCTGGACGGGATGGACCGGATCGGCGTCCACTGCACCGAGCAGGCGGCCGAGGACTACTACTACGTCTGGCGGGTGGTCGCCGTGCTGCTCGGGCTGCGGCCCGAGGTCATGCCGCCGACCCTGGCGGAGGGGCGCCGGGTGCGGGCCGAGCTGGCCGCGCGCCACCTCGGACCGTCCCCGGAGGGCATCCAACTCACCCAGGGCCTGCTGGACTTCTACCGCCACCTCGCGCCGCCGGGGACGCGAGGGGCGATCCCGGCCGTGCTGCGCCAGATGGTCGGCCCGCAGATCGCGGACTGGATGCAGGTGCCGCACAGCCACTGGGAGAAGGCGGTGGCGGAGTTCGCCCACGTCGAGCAGCACGTGCACCAGGCGGAGGAGCACCACGTGCTGGCGCGCCGGGTGCTCGACCAGGTCGGCCGCGTGCTGCTCAAGGGTGAGGTCCGGCGCGTGACGCACGGGCAGAGCACCGAGTTCGACATCCCGGCGAGCCTTGCCACCCTCGCCGCCCCGCAGGTTCCGACGGCCCGCGGCAGCGGAGCCGGGTAGCCGGGCCGTGCTGCCCGGCTCCGCCATCGCGGCCCTGCCTCAGCGCTCCCGCTGGGGCGGCACCCGCCCGGTCGTGCTGCCCGGCGCCGCCCGCTGCCGGCAGACGGTCGGGTGGTCGGGCGGTGGGTGGTCGGACGGCGGGTCGGGCGAAGCACTGTCAGCCGGCCTGCCGTCGGACGACGGGTGCTCGGCCGACCCGCGCAGCGCGTCGGCCTCGGCCAGCGCCTGCTCGGAGAGCGGACGCGGCGTCAGCTGTCGGCAGGCCGGGACGTCGGGCTGCACGGGCGTCGGGTGCCGCTCCAGCACGACGACGACGCCGCTGCGCTCGACGACCACCGATCCGGCCCCGGCGGGAGCGAGCGCGTAGCGGGCGATGACGGCGCCGGCGGTGGCGGCGATGGACAGGTAGGGCTCGTCGAGGCGCCGCCGAACCTCCACCACGGCGCCGACCAGGTGCTCCGGCACGGCGTAGAAGTTGCCTTCGAACGGAACCAGGCCCTGGGCGTCGACGGTGCGGCGGGCGTGGATCCAGATCGGGAACGGTGCGGGAGGCAGGGCACGAAGGCCTTGGGTGGCCGCGCGCGGGTCGTCCGCGGCAGGTGCGCCGTCGGCGGTCGAGCCGGGCGCCTCCAGCCGGCTCGCGAGCCGGTCCAGGCTGTCCTGTGCCGCCTGGACGGTGGAGTCGCGCCCGATCGCGTGCCACCAGTTCCGGGCGATCTCCTCCACCGTGTCGTACGCCGGGCTCGGCCGGTCGTCCCGCGGGCGGTACTCGACGCGCACGCCGTAGTACCTGGCCACCTGCCGGAAGTCGGGCGTCAGCTGTCCGGTGCTGGGGCTGTGCACGGCCGGTGTCCGGTCGAACCGCCAGCACTCGGGGGTGCCGCCCAGCCGTCTGAGCACGTGCTCCATGGCCTCGACGAGCTGCGGCAACTCCTCGTCGGCCGCCAGCGCCCCACGCCAGCGGCCGGAGGGGGTGAGCAGGCCCAGCAGCAGGTGCACCTGATTTCCGCAGCCCCACCCGGCGGGCGGGGTGGGGAGCTCGAGCCAGTCGAAGCGGATGGCCTGCTCGCTCGATCGTGCGGCGGCCGGCCCGCTGCCGGTCGGGCCGGTCTCCTGGCATTCCCCGCAGACCGGCCGCGCCTGCTGCTTGCGCAGCGCGCGGGTGAAGGTCGAGTAGCCGCCGGTGTAGCCCAGTTCGACGATCTCCTCGAAGAGCGTGGTGGCCAGCAGGTGCGGATCGTCCACGAGCCGCTGGCGGCAGTACGGCAGGAAACGGAGAAAACCGTCCTGGGAATGACTTCGGAGGCCCGGGATCCGCTTTCCGCTGAGGTACGATCCGACCGTTTTCCGGTCGCGCCCGAGCTGTCGGGAAATCCGGGCGACGGACCAGCCGTGACCGCTGAGTCGGAGCGCTTCCATGTATTCCTCCCAGCTGAGCAAGAGATCCCCTGATCGTTCACATCGGTGTGCCGTCAATACGCTGAATATGCCGGAGGCAATCCGGAAATATAGCACGGCGGGGCGGACGGTCAACCTGGAGAAACGTTTCGGCTGAATTATCTTGCTGCGGAGTTTCGGCGAGCGGCATCACTCGGGATTATGGGATGACCTTTGGCTTTCGGGCATCTCGGACATGGTGAACGGTGGACCGGAAAGTACCACCCCACGCGCCACCCCGGGTTAATTTCGGAGAGTATCTCCGGTGGCGAATATGAAACGACGCCCGGGAGGGGTACAAACCCGTTTGCCGCCCTCTCGTTTGATCAAGCGTGAACTCACCATGCCTGCCCTACACCGCCCCGCACCCCGACCGGGACCCGGTCACCAGCGTCGGGACGTGGCTCTTCGTCCCCGACCGGCAGAACCCCGCGGGTGACGTGCGCACCGGCTACCTGTCGCGCAACGGCGAGCGGGTCGTCCTGCCGCACTCCTCGGGCCTGTTGGCCGCCTACCTGAGGAAGCTCCGTCAGCTGGAGAGCGATTTCGCCGCGCGGATCGGCTCCCTCGCGTTCCCGGTCGAGGCATGACGCCCTCGCCGGGGCCGGGGTTCCCGGCGGGCGCCGGGATGCCGGAGCGGAGCGAGCCGCGGCATGACGATCGAGTGGGGGATGTGCCATGTACGACCAGCTGAGTGACCTTCTCGCGGCGCGCGCGATGACCGGTTACGCCGATCCGGCGGACGAGTTGTGGGACCTCGCCTACGCAACCGCCCCGGTCTACGGCGAGCCCGATCGGCTGTCGGCCGACCGGCCCGCGCCGATGTCGGCCGAGCCTTCGGTCTCCCGGCACCGGCGCCGGACCCGGCCGCCCGCGCCGTCCTGGCCGGACGTGGTCGGCTCGGTGTTCGGCGCGCTGACGGCGGTGACGGTGACCGCGGTGTGCGTGCTCGGTTGGGCCCTCTCCTACGACCCCTTGCGGGAGTTGGCCCTCTCCCGGGTGCCGCGCGGACTGTCGCAGCTGTGGCCGGTGATCGTCTACGGGCCGTGGCTCGTGGGCTGCCTGTCCGTCCTGCGGGCCGCGCTGCACGGGCGCCAGCCGGTGCACTCCTGGGTGGTGGTCGTGCTGTTCTCCGGCCTCGCGACCGGACTGTGCATCGCCGACGTCTCGCGGACGGTGCCCGACCTGGTCGTCGCCGGACTGCCCCCGCTCACCGCCGTCATCTCGCTGCACCAGCTGGTCCGCCAGCTGATCACCACCCGGGGCGCGCGCCGCCCGCCGGGCAGCCCGGCCACCCATCGGGCACCGCGCTGAGGGCGGCACACGGCGCCCGATGGCTCGACCGCCGCGGAATGGCCTGACGGAGCGTCAGAACCAGATCGGGGTGACCCCCGTCCCCGCACGGGTCGGCTGAGATCTCCCCGGCGCGTCACCCCGGGGCGCCCGTGTCGTCCCGGGCTGCCGCCAGGTCGAGCAGCCGGCGCACCTCGTGGTCGGTGGTCTGCTCGAAGTCGTTGTAGAACTGGCCGACGGCCTGGAACGAGGGCGGCGCGGTCAGGCAGACCAGGTCGTCGGCGAGCGGGCCCAGCAGCCGCAGCGCCTCGGGCGCGGTCACCGGGACGGCCAGCAGCAGCTCGCTCACCTCCCGGCGGCGCAGCACCGCCATCGCGGCCCGCACGGTCGCGCCGGTGGCGATCCCGTCGTCCACCAGCAGCACCGCCCGCCCGGTCACCTCCAGCGGGGGCAGCGGTCCGCGCAGCCGCTCGGTCCGCTCGGCGACCTCGGTGGCGGTCGCGTCGGTGAGCCGTTCCAGCCGGTGGGGGGTGATCCCGAGCGCGGCGATGATGTCGTGGTTGTACAGCCGGATGCCGCCCTCGCCGACCGCGCCCAGCGCCAGCTCCGGCTGGCCGGGTGCGCCGATCTTGCGGACCACCAGGATGTCCAGCGGCGCGCCGAGCGCCAGCGCCACCTGGTAGGCCACCGGGACGCCGCCCCGGGGCAGGCCCACCACGATCGGGGCGTCGGAGCCCCACTCCAGCACCCGTCGGCCGAGCTGCCGCCCCGCCTCGGCGCGGTCCCGGAAGGTCCGTCCGTGGTGCGTGTTGCCGTAGAACACCGTCATCGCGATCACCGCCTGCCAGCCCCTCCAGCCTGCCACCATCCGGCGGCCGAGGACGAGCGCGGCGCCCGGGCGGTCGGTCCGGGAGACACCTGACGGCCTGTCAGATTGGCCTTGGGGGGTTTCTCCGGGCGCCGACCCCGACACGGTCACCGTCACGGTCACCGTTCGCGTCCTGATCAGCCCGCTCGCTCCGCGCTGCGGCGAAGCACCACCACACCGCAGGACCCCGCCCGCCTGGTCGGCGAACGGGGTCCTCGGTCAGCTGTCGCGCGGCGCTCAGCCCGCCTGGGGCGACCGCTTGCCGCGCTGGTCGAGCGAGGCCAGGTAGGCGTTGTACGCGACCAGCTCCGCGTCGCCGTCCCGCTCGGCGGCCCGGTCGGTGCGGACGGCGTGCCGCTGCTCGGACTTGGCCCACTGGAAGACCAGCGCGATCAGCACCACCGCGGTCGGGATCTCGCCGAACGCCCAGGTGATCCCGCCGGCCATCTTCTGATCAGCCATCAGATCGGTGCCGGGCGGGGCCATGGCCGAGCTGAAGGTGGTCACCAGCGGGCTGGTGGCCATCATCACCGCCACGCCGAAGAAGGCGTGGAACGGCATCCCCATGAAGAGCTCGATGATCCGCATCACGTGCCCGGGCCGGTTCGGGCCCGGGTCCACGCCCATGATCGGCCAGAAGAAGAGCAGGCCGGCCGCCAGGAAGTGGACCATCATCGCGATGTGTCCGATCCGGGTCTGCATCAGCGTGTCGAAGAGCGGGGTGAAGTAGAGGCCGTAGAGGCTCGCGATGAAGAGCGGGATGGTGAAGGCCGGGTGCGAGATGATCTTCACGTACCGGCTGTGCAGCAACGCCACCAGCAGCTCGCGCGGCCCGCGCGGGCGCCCCTTGCCGGCCGGGCGCAGCGCCCGCAGCGCCAGCGTGATCGGCGCGCCGAGCAGCAGCAGGATCGGCACCAGCATGCTGAGCACCATGTGCTGCATCATGTGCGCGCTGAACAGCACCATGCCGTAGTCGTTCAGCCCGGAGCAGGTCACCGCGACAACGGTCAGCACGCCGAGCGTCCAGGCGACCGTGCGCCCGATCGGCCAGCGGTCGCCGCGCCTGGCCATCCGCACGACACCCGCGCCGTACAGGCCGAGCGCCAGCAGGCAGCCCAGCAGGAACGGCCAGTCGGGCGACCAGGTGAGCACCGAGTGGAGCGAGAACGGGCCGAGCTCGTTCCCGTGGTGCATCCCTGCCATGCCGTCCATCGGCGGTCCCGCTTTCCGTCGTGCCCGCGGCCGGCCCGGCCCCGCCTCAGGTCCGGTTCGTCCGTTTTTCGTCGGCACCCAGACTACGGCCGTCCTACCTGGCGGCTGCGGGCGCCCCCGGGGCGTCGACGGCTGATGCCCCGCCGCGGTGGCGGGGCATCAGGAGGCGCCGGGACGAAGGGTGGTTCAGATGACCATCTCGGCCTCGACGTAGCGCTCGGCGGGGACCGTCTTCAGGTCCGCCACCGCTTCGGCCAGCGGCACCAGGTTGATCTGGGTGCCCTGCAGCGCGGTGATGTGCCCGAAGGCGCCCTTGTGCGCGGCCTCCACGGCGTGCCAGCCGAACCGGGTGGCGAGCACCCGGTCGTACGCGGTGGGCGTGCCGCCGCGCTGGGTGTGGCCGAGGATCACCGGGCGGGCCTCCTTGCCCAGGCGGTGCTCCAGCTCGCCGGAGAGCTGGGTGGCGATGCCGGTGAAGCGCTCGTGGCCGTAGATGTCCCGGGTGCCCTCTTCCCAGTGCATGGTGCCGGCCTCGGGCTTGGCGCCCTCCGCGCAGACCACGATGGCGAACTTCTTGCCCCGCTCGAAGCGCGCGCGCACCACCTCGGTGAGCTTGTCGATGTGGAACGGGCGCTCGGGCACCACGATCGCGTGCGCGCCGGCCGCCATGCCCGCGTTGAGCGCGATCCAGCCGGTGTGGCGTCCCATCACCTCGACCACCATCACCCGCTGGTGCGACTCGGCGGTGGTCTTCAGCCGGTCCAGCGCCTCGGTGGCCACCGAGACGGCGGTGTCGAAGCCGAAGGTGACATCGGTGCAGGCGATGTCGTTGTCGATGGTCTTGGGCACCCCGACCACCGGCAGTCCGGCGTCGCTCATCAGCTTCGCGGCCTTGAGGGTGCCCTCGCCGCCGATCGGGATCACCGCCTCGATGCCGAGGTCGGCGCAGTAGCGCTTGGCCCGCTCCACGCCGTCGCGCAGGTGGCTGGGCTGGACGCGGGAGGAGCCCAGGATGGTGCCGCCCTGGGCCAGGATGCCGCCGACCGAGTCGAGGGTCAGCGGGCGGTGGACACCTTCGAGGAGGCCTCGCCAGCCGTCCTGGAAACCGATGATCTCGTCGCCGTGGTCGACCACTCCCCGGTGGACCACGGAGCGGATCACGGCGTTCAGGCCGGGGCAGTCGCCGCCGCTGGTCAGCACACCAATACGCATCGTTCTCTGCAACTCCCCTGGGGGCACCTCCCAGCCGGCAGGCTGGGGGAAGGACCGGATGGCCGGACTACCACCTGGAAGGGCGGGGTCAGAATCGGGCATATCGGCCCGAAACTGATCCTAGCGGCCCCCACCTCCGGCCGGGCGGGAGCAGGCACGGAGGGCGGCGTCGTCGGCGCGTCCGTGCTGAAGTGCCGGCTGCCGAGGAGGGTTGCATCCGACGAGCTTATTGTCGCAATTTCGCGACGCGGAATCTTCCGCCGCCGGATGCTGGACACCCGGCGGGCGGAGAACGTTCACTCGGACCGACTGACGGGCTGTCAGGACGCCCCCGAGGGTGGACCGGCCCGATCGACGATCCCTTGAACGTCGCGGGCCGGCGGGTCCGCCCGGTGGGCCGGTGCGACCCGCTGGTCAGGCGGGCCGGTCAGACGGGCGGGTCAGGCGGGCTGGCGGCTGGTGGACGCGATCCGCTCGGTGCGCAGCGCGTCGTACCAGGTGGTGTCGGCCGGCGGGAGCGCGTTGACGTCCAGCGCCAGCTTGATCAGCAGGTCGGCGACCGCGGGGTTGCGGGCCATCACCGGGCCGTGCAGGTAGGTGCCGAAGACGGTGTCCCGCCAGGCGCCCTCGGTGCCGGTCCCGTCGCCGTTGCCGCCGCCCGCGGTGACGTGTGCCAGCGGCGCGACCCCCTGGCCCAGGTGCGTGACGCCCTGGTGGTTCTCGAAGCCCGTCAGGGTGGGCAGGGCCAGGCGCTGGTCCGGCTCGGCCAGCACGTCGCCGACGTTGCGGGCGCCCTCGCCGCGGGTGGACCAGACGTCCAGCAGGCCCAGGCCCGGCTCGCGCTGGCCCAGGTCGTTGATGAACTCGTGGCCCAGGATCTGGTAGCCCGCGCAGACCGAGAAGACGATCGCGCCGTTGTCCACCGCGCGCGGCAGCCCGGAGTCCTGGCGCAGCCGCTCGGCGGCCAGGCGCTGCGGGCGGTCCTCGCCGCCGCCGATCAGGTAGATGTCGCCGCTGGTCGGGACGGGCTGGTCGGAGCGCACGTCGACCCGCTGCACGTTCAGCCCGCGCTGGCGGGCCCGGCGCTCCACGACCAGCGCGTTGCCGCGGTCGCCGTAGGTGCTGAGCAGGTCAGGGTAGATCCAGACCAGCCGCAGGCTGCTGTCGCTCATCCTGGAAGGCCTTCCATAGTGCTGCGGGTCGGGCTGTGGCCGGCCCGGCTGCGCGGGCTGCTGCTGGACGGCCTGGGGCTGGGCGGGCTGGGCCGGGTAGCCGGGCTGCTGGCCCGGCTGCTGATAGGCCGGCTGCTGGCCGCCGTGCTGCGGGTATCCGGGGTGCTGACCGCCCTGCTGGGGGCCGCCGTGCTGGGGCCCGCCCTGCTGGGGGTAGCCGGCGGGCGGCTGCTGGCCCGGGTACGGCTGCCCCGGGTACGGCTGACCGGGCTGCTGTTGCGGGTATCCGGGGTGCTGCTGGCCGCCCTGCTGGGGGTGGCCCTGCTGCTGGCCGCCCTGCTGGGGGTGGCCGGGGTGCTGCGGGTAGCCCGGCTGCTGCGGATAGCCGGGCTGCTGACCGTAGCCGGGCTGTTGCGGGGGAGTGCTCATGACCCGGCCACCGCCTTGCGCAGCTGCTGGAACGCGGTGTAGTTGGCGATCGCCTCGATCCGCCCGGGCGGCGCCATCCGGACCGCCTCCTCCAGCGTCTCCACCACGTGGAACTGCAGCCCCGCCACCTCCAGGCGCACCGCCAGGTCCAGCCGGCGCTGGCCCATCACGAAGACCGGGTGGCCGTGCAGCCGCTCGTAGTCCACGTCCCACAGCCAGGAGGTGTCGGTGCCGTCGGCGTCCAGCGCGTTCACCGAGAGGATCACCGGCGCGGGCGGGCCGTCGATCAGCGAGAAGGTCTCCAGCCAGCCGGCCGGGTTCTTGGCCAGCAGCAGGCGCACGTCGCGGCCCTGGTAGTTGACCACGTCGTAGCGGCCGGCCACCGCGGTGACCGACTGCATCCGCTCCAGGGCGGTCTGCGGCGGCACGCCGAAGACCGCGGCCACCGCGGCCGAGCTGGTGGCGTTGGCCAGGTTGGCCCGGCCCGGCAGCTGCAGGTGGATCGGCCAGGCGGCGCCGTTCGGGTCGATCACGTGGCCGCCCTGCAGCGCCCAGTGCGGCTGCGGTCGGCGGAAGCCGCACTCCTGGCAGTACCAGTCGTCGCCGGGGCGCTGCATCACGCCGCCGCAGGACGGGCAGGACCAGGCGTCTTCCTTCCAGGCCTGCCCGGCGGCCACCCAGACCACCCGCTGGCAGGAGGAGGCGGCCCAGGTCACCAGCGGGTCGTCCGCGTTGGCGATGATCACGGCGTCGGTGCCCTGCAGGCCCTCGCGCCACTTCTCGGCCAGCATCCGGGTCTCGGCGGCCCGGTCCAGCTGGTCGCGCGAGAGGTTGAGCAGCGCTATGGCCTTGGGGTGGGTGTCCCGGGCGACGTTCGCCAGGTACTTCTCGTCCACCTCGATCACGCCGTAGCGCGCGTCCGAGCCGCCGGCCAGCGCGGAGGTGATGCCGGCCGGCATGTTGGCGCCCAGCGCGTTGGAGACCACCGGACCGGCGGCGCGCAGCGCCTCGGCGATCAGCCGGGTGGTGGTGGTCTTGCCGTTGGTGGCACTGACCAGGACCACGTCCAGGTGGTCGGCGAGGCGGGCGAGCAGGTCGGGGTCGAGCCTGAGCGCGACCTTGCCCCCGATCACCGAGCCGCTGCCGCGGCCGACCGAGCGGGAGGCGGCGGCAGCCACCTTGCCCGCCGTGACGGCGAGCTTGGAGCGGGCGGGCAGTGAGGAGTCGCGCGCGCCGGTGGCTGCGGCCTCCGATCCGGTGCCTGGCATGCTCAGGGGTTCCTCCTCTAGGCGACGACCCCCCTCTGACCTCGCACGGGGCCGTCGGGTGGCATGGACGGGGCCAGCCTAACGGCTCATCGGAAGCAGACCGAGCCACGGCCCCCTTGCTGCCGTGCCTGGTCGGGCGCCTGACACCCCTTCGACCGGCGCGAACGCGCGGCCGCCGCCCGGTGCGAACGCCGTGCGGGCGGGCCCGGTCCACCGGGCCCGCCCGCACCGACGCGTCCGTTCAGCGTCCCCCGGGCACCGACGGCCACGGGCTCGGCAGCTGCTCCGCCGCGCCCGCCAGGTGCGCGGTGATCACCAGGGTGCCGTCGGTCACCTGGTAGTCCAGCGGCAGTTCGAGCCGCCGCATCGCGCTGATCAGCGCGGTGTTCCCGGCCTGGGTGACCGCGTAGACGGTGGCCACGCCGGCCTCGGCGGCCAGCGCGGCCATCCGGCGTAGCAGGTCCAGGCCCAGACCCCGGCGCTGCCAGGCGTCCTCCACCAGGACGGCGAGCTCCGCGCTGTCGCCGTCCCACATCAGGTGGGCGAGCGCCACCAGCCGCCCGTCGGCCGTCTCCACGGTCAGGGTCTGGCCGTGCCGGGGGTCGAGCAGGTGGCCCAGGTAGCGGTCGGCGTCCGCGACCGGGCCGTGGTAGCGGCGGCGCAGGGTGGCCGGCGAGCAGCGTCGGTGCATGGCCAGCGCCGCCGCCCGGTCGTCGGAGCGGGCCCGACGGACCGTCAGCTCCTCGCCGTGCGGCCCGCCGCCCGGCAGCCGCAGGTGGTCCTCGACCTTGGGCACCCGGGGGCCGAGCACCGTGTCCAGCTCGACCAGGGCCTTGGCCCGGGCGAACTCGGTCGGCGTGAACGGCAGGTGCGGACGGGACAGCTCGATCAGCTCGCCGCCGGGCGCGGGCAGCAGCATCACCGGGCCCGCCAGGCTCGGCGCGGGCCGCTGGTCCTCGCCGCGGGCCGGGAACTGCCGGATGGTGACCTGCCCGAACAGCTGGCGCAGCGCGACCGGCAGCTCGGCGGCGTCCAGCGCGGTGCGGGTGGCCAGCGCCAGCACGTGGGTCGGCACGTCCACCAGGTCGTGCGCGTCGGCCGGCTCGGTCCAGATCTCCCGGCCGCCGGCCAGGGCCACCGCCTCGGTCAGGGCGGGGCGGGGCAGCGAGCGCGGGGCGCGCAGCAGGAACTCGTCCACCGTGGCGTCCGGCAGCGGGTGGGTCTGCAGCGAGATGATGCTGATCCGCAGCTCGGCCAGGGCCGTGCTGACGGCCGCCAGCGAGCCGGGCGCGTCCGAGACGGTGGCCCGCAGCCGCCAGAGCCGGGTCTGCTCGGGCAGCGGGCCGGCCGGGCCGACGGCGGCCGGCTCCGGCCCGGCCAGTGGATCGGGGCCCGGCGGTCCTTCGGGATGGCGGTGTGCCCACCAGCTGTGGAACACCGCTGTGCCGAGCAGTGCGACGGCGGAGGCGGCCAGCAGCACCGGGCCGTCGTGGCCGTGCACCACCACGTTGGCGATCAGGTCGGCGGTGGCCACCGCGATGAAGACGGCCGCGAGCTCCACGGTCTCGCGGCGCCAGCGGTCGGCCCTGGCCCGCCGGCGCTGGGCCCGGGAGGGCCGCTGGGCCGGCCGGCCGGCGGGCTGGTCGGGGTGCTGGGCAGGGAACGGCGATCGAGTCATGCCCCCACCATGACGCGCTGGTGTTTCACGATCACGAATCTGTTATGACCGGACGGTAAATGTCTGCGAAGAAACCAACGGTGCTGGTCGTCCCTACTGTCGGGTAGTCAGATCGCTTGCCGCGGCGTGGACTTCGGCCAGCAGCACGGCCAGGTCCGGCTCCGTGGTGGCGGCGTTCAGCAGGCAGGCGCGCAACGCCTCCCGACCGGCCAGCACGGTGCCGGTGACAAAGGCCTGCCCGCGGCGCTGCACCGCGAGCGGCAGCGCCTGGTTGAGCGCGTTCAGCTCGCTCGGCGCCAGGCCGGCCGGGCGGGCCCGGAAGGCCACGATCGAGGTCTCCACCGGCGCCAGCAGCTCGAGCTCGGGATCGGCCTCGACCAGCTCGCCGAGCCGGCGGGCCAGCCGGGTGCAGTGCGCGATGTCGGCCGCGAGGCCGTCGCGGCCCCGGTGCGCGATGGTGGCCCAGACCTTGAGCGCGCGGAACGGGCGGGTCTGCTCGATGCCGTACTCGGAGAACCAGCCCAACCCGGAGGACCAGCCCAGACCGCCGGCCTCCTCGTCGCGCAGATAGGCCGGGACCAGGCTGAAGGTCCCGCGCAGCTGCTCGGCGTCCCGCACCAGCGCGCAGCCGCAGTCCACCGGCACGCCCAGCCACTTGTGCGGGTCCAGGGCCAGCGAGTCGGCCCGGGCCAGACCCGCGTAGCGGTGCGCGATCGCGGGGTCCAGCACCCCGAACGCCCCGTACGCGCCGTCGATGTGCAGCCACAGGCCCTGCTCGGCGCAGAGGTCGGCGATCGGCTCGAAGCGGTCCACCGCGCCGGTGTTGACCGTCCCGGCCGAGGCCACCACCAGGAACGGCAGCCGCCCGGCCGCCCGGTCCTCGGCGATGGCCGCGCGCAGCGCCGCGGCGTCCAGCCGCCCCTCGGCGTCACCCGCGACCACCCGCAGCTGCCGGCTGCCCAGGCCCAGCAGTTCGGCGGCCTTGCGCACGCAGGAGTGGGTCTCCGCGCTGAGGTAGCCGACCAGCGGGGGCAGCCCGGCCAACCCGTCGGCCCGCACGTCGTGCCCGGCCCTGGCCGCCGCCCGGCCGCGCGCGGCGGCCAGGCAGACGATCGTCGCCATCGAGGTGCCCGAGGTGAGCAGCCCGGCGCCGGGCTGGTGCGGGAAGCCGACCAGCTCCGCCAGCCAGCGCACCACCGCCCGCTCCAGGTGCACGTCCGCGTGGTCGCCGCCCGCCGAGCTCGGGTTCATCGCGGCGGCGGCCAGCGTGGCCAGCACGCCGGCCGGCGCGGGCGCCGAGTTCACCCACCCGAAGAACCGCGGATGCCCGTTGCCCATCGGCGCGGGCAGCACCTCGGCCTCGATCACCCGCAGCAGCTGCGCCAGGTCGCGCCCGCCGCCGGGCAGCGGCGCGTCCAGCAGCCGAGCCCGCGCCCGGGGGTCCATCGGCTGCCAGACCGGCCGCTCGGGCACCGCCGCCAGGTAGTCGGCGACCAGGTCGGCGGTGGCGTGGGCGGCTTCGCGGAAGGACGGCTCGGACATGCCGCCGATGCTACGTGCCGGTCAGTCGAGTGATCCGGACAGGTGCGCCGAGGAGCGGCAGTCCCGCGCGATCTCCTGGTCGGTGAGCTTGGCGCAGAGCCGCCCGGCGGCGCCCGGGTCGGTGTAGTTGACCGTGTAGTAGCTCACCATCCCGTCCACGCAGGACTTGCGCTGCCAGCTGTCCGCCGCGCTCGCGCACTGCTGGCCCACCCAGTCCTCGCGGTCCAGGTTGTACTTCATGGTGCGCGAGCCGACCCCGCGGCTGCAGTCACCCGCGCCGCCGGTGGCCTGGGCGTTCAGGCACCACTTGAGCGCCTGGGCGTAGACCTCGGGGTGGTTCGGGTAGTCGTGCGAGGAGAGGAAGAAGGTCGGCGCGTAGAAGTAGCAGGCCGACTGGAAGAGCGACGGCTGCTCGGGGCAGGGATAGAGCGGCTCGGCGGCCAGCTTGTCGGCGGGCAGCTGCGCCTTGGCGTTCTCGTCCTCCTCGTCGGGGCCGAAGAGCTGCATGAAGAGGCCCTCGGAGCAGGTGATGATCCGGTTCTGCGAGCCGTACTTGCTGCACAGGTCGCGCGCGGCCGGCACGTTCTGCTTGGTGACGAACATCGTGCCGTGGCCGGTGCCGTGCACGCAGGGGCCGGTCATCTGGGGCTGGCAGAGCTTCAGCAGGTCGGTGCCCGGGTCGGTGGAGGCGGCCAGCATCTCCTCGACCGCGCCGTGCAGGTACCCGGACGCGCAGGTGTCGTGCGGGAAGGAGAGCACCTTGGCGAAGTCGTAGTCGTACCGCTTGACCGCCGTGTGCCCCAGCTCGTGCGCGATCGGGTGGCAGAACCGGACGGTGTACGGCTTCGCTTTGGTGATCTTGTCCAGGTCGGCCAGCGCGACACCCGGGTCGGTGGCGGCCATCTCGGCCATCAGCTTGTTGCGCAGCGTGCTGCGGGTCCAGACCGCCGGATCGCCGGTGGGGGAGGCGGAGGCGGCGACCGCCTTCGCGGCCGGCGCGGCCCGGCCCGCGGTCGAGGCGGCGCTCGGGGTCCAGTCGGTGACGGCCACCGCCCCGAGGCCGAGCGCCCCGAGCAGGACCGCGGTGATGATGGCGAAGACGCGCGGCTGCATGCGGCTCAGCACTCCCGGGTGATCGGACGGTTACGGACCGTCTCATCCTCACCCGCGACCGGCCCAGCCCCGCGCCCTACTGGTCCATCCGGGGGGTCGCCGTGGCACCATGCCAGGACGCCTTGTCTGCCGTCTGGAGCACGCCCATGGCAACCGCCGCCCCGCTGGCCTTCCGTCCCGCGACCGAGCAGGACATCCCCGCACTGGTCGACCTGGTGGAGTCCGCCTACCGCGGCGACGCCAGCCGGGTCGGCTGGACCACCGAGGCCGACCTGCTGGACGGGCAGCGCACCGACCAGCACTCCGTCGCCGAGACGCTGGCCCGCCCCGACACCCGGGTGCTGCTCGCCGAGCGGGCCGACACCGGCGAGCTGCTGGCCTGCTGCACGGTGGAGCGGCGCCCGGGCGGCGCGTACTTCGGGATGTTCTCGGTCCGGCCCGCCCAGCAGGGTGGCGGGGTGGGCCGGGCGGTGCTCGCCGAGGCCGAGCGGTTCGCCCGCGCCGAGTGGGGCGCCGGCGAGCTGGAGATGACGGTGATCGTGCAGCGCGAGGACCTGATCGCCTGGTACGAGCGCCGTGGCTTCACCCGCACCGGTGAACTCTCGCCGTTCCCGTACGGCGACGAGCGTTTCGGTGTGCCGAAGCGCCCTGACCTGGCCTTCGAGCGGCTGGTCAAGGCGCTGGTCTGAGCCTGTCGAAGTCCGGGCCTATCGAAGTCCGGGCCCGTCGAAGTCTGAGCCCGTCGAAGTCTGGGCCCGTACCGGCCTCAGCGGGCCGGCTCCATGGCGCTCACCGGGGTGAACGGCCGGCCGTCCAGGGTCCAGTGCGGGTCGGGGACGATCTGCAGCGCCGCGTAGACGTGCGCGGCCACGTCCACGTGGCGCACCGGCAGCACCTCGCCGCCGGGCGGCAGCCCCGGGCCGCTGGCGGCCACCCAGGCGGTGCGCTCCAGGGTGCTGCGCCCGCCGTGGCCGCCCTGGTCGACGTGGCCGTGGTCGGTCACCACGATCACCGTCCACTCCTCCTCGGCGTACCCCGGGCGGGCCCGCAGCGCGGCCAGCAGCCGGCCGAGCCGCACGTCGGCGGCCTCGATCGAGCGGCGGTACTCCTCGCCGCAGCCCAGGAAGTGCGCGGTCTCGTCCACCGCGCCCAGGTAGACGAAGCCGGCCTGCGGCTCCTCGTCACCGGTCAGCACGGCGACCGCCTCGGTGGTGGCCCGCTCGTCGCAGACCTCCCAGGCCTGCGGGGTGTCCTCGAGCGGGGCGATGTAGGAGAGCCGGCCGGGCGCGGCGAAGAGCGGGCCGCCCTGGCGGGCCAGGAAGAGCGGCTCCCAGCCGCCCACCGCGAAGGTCCGGCGCCGGTGCACCTCGGCCAGCCGGGTGGTGAAGTCCGGGAAGACGTCCAGCCGGTTGCCGCCGAAGTGGTTGCCGAAGACGCCGTGCTTGGCCACCGTCACCCCGGTGACGATGGTCGCCCAGCACGGTCCCGACATGGTGGGCGTGGCCTCGTCCACCTCGACGGGGGCCAGGAAGCCGTCGGCCGCCACCGCGTCCAGATGCGGGGTGTCCAGCTCGGGCAGCAGGTCGAGGCGGACGCCGTCGATGCCGACGACCAGGACGCGGCGCGGGCCGGCGGGCCAGAGGCTGGACACGGGTGACTCCGATCGTTCAGGTGCAGACGTCATCCGGTCGGAGTTGCACAGCTCGGAGTTGCACAGCCAACCGGACGTGAACCGCACCCTAACCGCCACGCCGGCAGGACCGGAACCGGGTGCCCGGATCGGGGCGGTGACCGGGGCCCGGCGGCGGTGCGCGGCGCGCTCAGTCGCCGCCCAGCACCGCGGTGGCGGCCAGCTTGTCCGCGAAGGTCTGCTTCCGGTCGTCCCAGAGCGGCCAGAGCCAGCCCAGGAAGCAGGACAGCGTGTCCAGCAGATGCGCCAGATCACGCAGGAACGCCCGCCGTGCACCGATCGGCTCCTGGGTGTCCAGACCCACCAGGTCGGTCCCCATCAGGCGCTTGCCCCAGCTCTGCCCGGTGCGCCCGGCCAGGTGGCAGCGGTTGTACCCGAGCAGCGCCACGGAGACCGCCAGCATGCCCACCTGCAGCGCGCCGTTGTGCGAGTCGATCGCCCCCGCGATGATGTTCGGCGACCAGCAGGCCAGCATGTCGATCACGAAGGACACCACACGCACCGACCAGTGGGTATAGGCCAGCGCGCTGCTCACCGTGCTCTCCTCCAGGTCCGCCACGCCTCCAGCCTGCCAGTCGACCTGTGCGCCGCAAGCCCGGCTGCGCCGGCCGGGCTGACCCGCCGTCAGCCGGCGGCGGCCAGGCCCGCCGGCAGCTCCGCCAGCAACGCCTCGATCCGGGCCGCCTCCGGGACGCCCAGCCGGCGGGCCAGGGTCAGCGCCTGGCGCAGCCGGCCGGTGCCCTCGCAGCGGCGCCCGGCCCGCAGGTCGCCGGCGCCCAGCCCGGCCAGCGCGCGGACCTCCTCCAGCGGAGAGCCGGCGGCCAGCGCGCTGTTCAGCGCGCCGGCGAACTCGGTGTGCGCCCGGGCCTGCTCGCCCGTCACGGTCAGCAGGTGGCCCAGCAGGTTGCGCACCTCCGCCTCGCCGGCTTGGTCCCCGCGCTCCTGGCAGATCGTCAGCGCCTGCCCGAGGTGGTCGGCGGCGGCCGCGTGCTCACCGGTGGAGACCAGCGCGTCGCCCAGGTAGGCGAGCACCCGGGACTCGGCGAGCAGGTCGCCCTGCTCGCGGTAGAGCGCGAGCGCCTGACGCAGGTTCAGCACCGCCTCCTGGTGCCGCCCGGTCGCCTGCCGCAGCACGCCCAGGTACGCCAGGGTGTTCATCCGCCCGCGGGCCTCGTCCAGCTCGTGGTACATCAGGCCGGCCCGCCCCAGGTCCCGCTCGGCCGCCGCGTACTGCCCGGTGACCAGCCGCACCGCGCCCAGCGCCATCAGCGCGTTGGCGTGCCCGATCCGGTTGCCCAGGCCCTGATAGAGGGTCAGCGCCTGCTGGTGGGTCCGCTCGGCCTCCTGGAAGCGCCCGGTCAGCTGCTGCAGCGAGCCCAGGCTGGCCAGCGCGTACGCCTCGCTGGGCCGGTCGTCGCGGGCCCGGCAGAGTTCCAGCGCCTGGCAGAGGCTGGCCTCGGAACCGGCCAGGTCGCCGGTCAGTTGCTGGATCAGGCTCAGCTCGCTGAGCGCCGCGGTCTGGCCGGTGCGGTTGCCGAGTTCCTGGAAGAGCGCCAGCGCCCGTACCGCGTGCTCGGTCGCCTCGGTGTGCTCGCCGGTGATCCGGCCCAGGATGGCCAGCTGGCTGAGCGTCTCGGCCTCGCCGGGGCGGTCCTGCGCGCTCCTGGCCAGGGTCAGCGCCTGCGCGAAGTGCTCCCGGGACCTGCCGTTGTCCCCGAAGGTGCGCTCCATCGCGCCGAGTTGGATCAGCACGGCGACCTGCCCGCCCGGCTCGTCGAGCGACCGGAACAGGTCCAGCGCCTGGCGCAGGTGGTCGGCACCCGCTTCGTGCTCGCCGGTCAGCCGCTGGAAGGTGCCCAGGTGGGTGAGGGCCTCGGCCAGGCCGCGCCAGTCGCAGGTGAGCCGCGCGGTCTCCAGCGCGATCCGGTGCAGCGCCTGCGCCTGGTTCCAGTGGCCCTGGGTGCGCAGGAAGTCGTGCAGCGCGGAGGGCAGTTGCACCGCGTGCCGGGGGTGCCCGTGGCTGGCCGCGTACTCGACGGCGGCCCGCAGGTTGCCGCGCTCGGCGCGCAGCCAGGCCCGGGCCGCCTCCTCGGTGGGCAGCTCGCCGCTGCTCGGCCGGCCCGGGCAGCGGATCGCCAGGTGTCCGCCGGCCTCGATGGCGAGCGCCAGGTAGGAGTCCAGCAGCCGGGCCACCGCGGCGTGCCGGGCCGCCGGCTCGTCCTCGGTGCTCAGCGCCCGGGCGTGCTCGCGGATCAGGTCGTGCATCCGGTAGCGGCCGCGCACCGGCTCGTCGACCAGGTGGTGGTCCTCCAGCTCCTCCAGCAGGCGCCGGGCGGTGGGCAGTTCGCTGTCGTCCAGCGCGGCCGCCGCCCGGGCGTCGAAGTCGTCGCCCGGGAAGAGGCCGAGCCGGCGGAAGAGCCGGCGTTGAGCGGGCGTCAGATCCCGGTAGGAGAGGTCGAAGGCGGCGGCCACCGAGACGTCCTCGGCGCGCAGCGCGCCCAGCCGGCCCGCCGCAGCGGCCAGGTCTGGCACCAGGTCGGCCACCGACCAGGCACGCCGGTGCCGCAGCCGCGCGGCGGTCAGGTGGATCGCCAGCGGCAGGTAGCCGCAGAGCCGCACCACCTCGATCACCGCCTCCTGGTCCGGCGCCAGGTCGGGGCGGCCGGCGGTGGCGGTGAAGAGCGCGGCCGCCTCGTGCGGCGGCAGCACCCCGAGGGTGACCGGCAGCGCGTCGCCGAGCGCGGGCAGCCGGCGCCGGCTGGTGACCAGCACCAGGCTGCCGGGGGTGCCGGGCATCAGCGGGCGGACCTGCTCGCTGCTGCGGGCGTCGTCCAGCAGCAGCAGCATCCGCCGCCCGGCCAGCCGGCTGCGCCACAGGTTGGCCCGGGCGTCCAGGTCCGGCGGGATCTGCTGCGGGGAGACGCCGATGGTGAGCAGCAGCGCGGTGAGCGCGTCCGCGGGCTCCACGGCCGGGGTGCCGGGCGTGTGGGCGTGCAGCGGCAGGAAGATCTGCCCGTCCGGGAAGTCGGCGGCCAGCCGGTGCGCGGCGTGGATCGCGAGCGCGCTCTTGCCGACCCCGGGCATCCCGTCCACCGCGTGGATCCCGACTACCTGGCCGTCCGCGCCGTCGGCCCGGCAGGCGGCGAGCAGCCGCTCCAGCTCCTCGGAGCGCCCGGTGAAGCCGGCCACGTCCCTGGGCAGCCCGGCGCCGGCGGCCACCACCGCAGGCGCCTCGGCCGGCGCCGGGCGGACGGGCTCGGCGGTGCGCTGCGGCGGCACCATCGGCGGGGCGGTCGTGGCCTCGGCCCGCAGGATCTCCTGATGGGCGGCCCGCACGCTCGGCCCCGGTTCGATGCCGAGCTCCTCGACCAGGGTGCGGCGCAGCCGTCGGTGCACGGCCAGCGCCTCGGCCCGCTGGTCGGTGCGGTGCAGGGCCAGCATCAGCTGGCGGTGGAAGGACTCGCGCAGCGGGTGCTGGGCGGTCAGCCGGTTCAGCTCCGGGACCACCGCGTGCGGTCGGCCCAGCTCCAGCTCGGCGTCGATGAACCACTCCAGGCCCTGCAGTCGCAGCTCCTGCAGCCGCTGCACGTGCGGCAGCGCCTCCTCGGCGAGGGTCGGCAGATCCGACAGCGGGGTGCCGCGCCACAGCGCCAGCGCCGCGCCGGCCTGGCGGCTGACGCCCTGCCAGTCCTCCTGCCGGCGAGCGGTGCGGGCGGCGTCCAGCTGGGTGGTGAAGAGCCGGCTGTCCAGCTCCTCGTCGTCGACCTGCAGCAGGTAGCCGGGCGGCACGGTGCGCAGGCGGCCCCGGCTGCCGCGGTCGAGCAGCCGGCGCAGCTGGACCACGTGGTTGTTGAGCGAGGTCGGTGCGGTGGCCGGCGGGTGCTCGCCCCACAGTGCCGCGGTCAGCCGGTCCCTGGAGACCACCCGGTTCGGCTCCAGCAGCAGCATCGCCAGCAGGGCTCGGCACTTGGGCGAGCTGACCGGCAACGTGGCGCCGCCCTGCTCCTGGACCGTGAGCGGCCCGAGCAGGCCGAACCGCAGGCGGGGGCCGGTGCGCACGGGCTCGGCCGAAGCCAGGTCGGTCGAGCCAGGGGTGGGGGAAACGGCGTCTGCGGGCCCTTGTTGATGGTCCATTATCCGGATGTTACCCGCCCGTGAGCGGCCTCCGGCAGGCTCAGGGCAACCGAGCCCGGCCGGGTTGGTGCCCAACAGGGGAGGGCACCAGCCCGGCCGGTCTGCGCGGGCTCGCCCCGCCGTACCAGGGAAGGAACCGCCGATGGCTCTCCAGCCGTCCTCCGCCACGCCGTCCACCGACCGCCGTGCCCTGGTGCGGCGCGGCCGCGACACCGCCTGGACCTGACCCGGCACGGCCCCAGGCCTTGTCCGCCCAGGCCCCAGCACAATGCCTGGTACAACTCCCGGTGCAGCACGCCGACGCGCGGGCGGGCGCGGGTGCCGAGTGAGGCGCCGCCCGTCGGGTAAGTGTTGGGGACAGCAGGGGCCGTCGGGGCCCCGGAGCCGTGAGGGGTGAGGTCATGACCGACAACG
This sequence comes from Kitasatospora sp. GAS204B, assembly GCF_029892155.1. GTDB lineage: Bacteria > Actinomycetota > Actinomycetes > Streptomycetales > Streptomycetaceae > Kitasatospora. Next base: position 114,529 of record NZ_JARZAG010000006.1, read on the forward strand.
CCGCAGAATTCGTCGTCGACGCGCTGGACCCGGAGGATCTGCAGGACCCGGAGGACCTGGAGTCCGGCGCGGACGAGCAGCTCTCCCCGCGGCGCGATCTGCCGCTGGCCGCCGCCGCCGATGTGGGCGACGCTTTCGAGCAGACCCGCCAGGTCCCGGTCGACGACGACGAGTACCCGCGCTGATCGGCGGCACACGGGGGTTGCCGCCGGTCAGCGCGTCGCCGCGTCGCCGCAGCTGAGCGCCGCGGCCGGCCTCAGACCCGCAGCGAGACCGGGTAGAGCCGCAGCCACCGGTCGAGCCCCAGCAGCAGCTCGGCCGCCGGCCGGGCCGACTGCGGATCGCGACCCGCCTCCAGCGCGGCGGCCACCGCCGCCGGGTCGGCCAGCGCCTGCCCCGGTGCCTTCGGATCGGCGGCCAGCGCGGCCAGCTCCGCGCGCAGCGCCAGCGGGTAGCCGGGATCCTGGGTGCTCGGGTAGGGGCTCTTCACCCGCTCGGTGATCTCCCTGGGCAGCACCTCGGCGGTCGCCGCCCGCAGCAGGCTCTTCTCCCGCCCGTCGAAGTTCTTCATCGACCACGGGGTGTTGAACACGTACTCCACCAGCCGGTGGTCGCAGAACGGCACCCGTACCTCCAGGCCGTTGGCCATGCTCATCCGGTCCTTGCGGTCCAGCAGGGCCCGGACGAACCGGGTCAGGTGCAGGTGGCCGACCTCCCGCATCCGCCGCTCGTGCGGATCCGCCACCGGCAGCTGCGGCACCTCGGCGAGCGCGGCGGCGTAGCTGTCGGCGATGTAGACCGGCAGGTCGAGCCGGGCGATCAGATCCGGATCGAGCAGGCTGTCGCGCGGGGCGGTGCCGGGCCCGCCGAGCCGCTGCACCGCGGCGGCGGCGAGCCAGGGGAAGGTGCCGCCGTACACCGACTCGCGCTGGTGGAACCAGGCGTAGCCGCCGAACAGCTCGTCCGCCGACTCGCCGGAGAGCGCCACCGTGGAGTGCCGGCGGATCTCCCGGAACAGCAGGTAGAGCGAGGTGTCCATGTCGCCGAGGCCGGTCGGCAGGTCGGCCGCGCGCAGCACCGCCTCGCGGTGCCGCGGGTCGGCGAGCGCGGCGGCGTCCAGCACGATGTCGCGGTGCTCGGCCGCCACGTGCTCGGCCAGCAGGTGCGCGAACGGGCTGTCGGGGGTGGGGCGGAACTCGTCGGGGCGGAAGTTCTCGGTCTGCCCGACGAAGTCCACCGAGAACGAGCGCACCGGACCCTTGCCGGCGGCCGCCAGCCCGCGCGCCGCCAGCGCGGTGACCGCGGAGGAGTCCAGGCCGCCGGAGAGCAGCGAGCAGAGCGGCACGTCGGAGATCAGCTGCCGGCGCACGATGTCGTCCAGCAGCTCGCGGACGGTGCCGATGGTGGTGGCCAGGTCGTCGGTGTGCTCGCGGGCCTCCAGCGCCCAGTACTGATGGTCCGTCAGGCCCTCGCGGCGGATCCGCAGCAGGTGTCCGGGGCGCACCTCGGCCATGCCCCGGTAGACCGCGTGGCCGGGTGTCCGGACCAGCGTCAGCAGCTCGCGCAGGCCGTCCAGGTCGACCACCGGGTCCACCGACGGGTGCGCCAGGATCGCCTTCGGCTCGGAGCCGAAGAGCACGCCGTCCGCGGTCCGGTGGTAGTACAGCGGTTTGACGCCCATCCGGTCGCGGACCAGTAGCAACTCCTCGCTGCGGGCGTCCCAGAGGGCGAAGGCGAACATCCCGTTGAGGTGGGTGGCGAAGTCGACGCCCCAGCGCAGGTAGGCGTGCAGCACCACCTCGGTGTCGCTGTGGGTGCGGAACCGGTGGCCGTACGCCGCCAACTCGGTGCGCAGCTCCAGGTGGTTGTAGACCTCGCCGCTGTAGGTCAGGGTGACCAGCGGCCGGCCGTCCTGCTCGACCGTCATCGGCTGGGTGTCGCCCTCGATGTCGATCACGGCCAGCCGGCGGTGCCCGAGACCCGCGTGCGTCGTCACCCAGACGCCGCCCGCGTCCGGGCCGCGGCAGGCCATCGTCTCGGTCATCGCGGCCAGCACCTCCTGCCGAGCGGTCAGATCCTGGTCGAACGCCACCCAACCGGCTATCCCGCACATGCGCAGTGCCTCCTCGCTGATCGTGCCGCTTCGTTCAGTGAGCGGTTCGTGACGCTACGCCCGGATGGCGTGCACGCGCCATGAGCAGACCGGAATTGGCCGAGATCGGGATGAGCAGTGTGGCTGTGCGAGGCGGGAGTTGCTGGGCGGGCGTACCACGCAGGGGCGGGCGTAGCGTGGATCGGGAGTGCCGAACGGGCATTCGCGTCGGCTCCGCTGACCCGTGGAGGTTGTCATGAGACTCAAGGACGAGCTTCCCACCGACCACCGGCTTGCCCAGGTCTACCGCTACGGCGCCGGCCTCGGTGGACTGCTGCTGCTGATCTGGGGCTGCTTCGGCGCGGCCGGCAACGCCGGCTACCTCTCCACCCACGGCAAGAACCTCGCCGGACTGTCGAGCAACGGCGCGCTCGGCGTGCTGTCCATCGTCTTCGGCGGCGTGCTGGTGATCGGCGCCGTGATCGGCGGCAACTTCGCCTCCTGGCTCAACATGACGGTCGGCACGATCTTCTTCCTGGCCGGATTCGTCGGGCTGATCGCGCTCGACAGTTCCTGGAACCACCTGGCCTTCCGGCTGGCCAACGTGATCTTCAGCTTCGCGTTCGGGCTGGTGATCGCCACCTTCGGCATGTACGGCAGAGTCAGCGGCCACCTGCCGCACGACAACCCGTACTGGCAGCAGCGCCACAGCGGCGAGCAGCAGCCCGAGGAGGAGATCGCGGGCCGCTGGCACGTGCCCGCCTTCAAGCAGGTGCTGCGACCGACGGTGCACCACTGAGACCGTTCGCATTCGGTAAGGAGCAGTGAGCCGCAACGGGGCCGGGCCCCTCGTAAGGTGCCGGTGGGCGCGTCGAGCGCGTCGCCGGCACCGAGCGGAGGGGCTTTCGTCATGACGAGCAGCGCGATGGGGAACGTGGTCGAGGCGTCGGCCGAGATCGGGGTGATCGGCGGGTCGGGTCTCTACGCGTTGCTGGACGAGGTCACCGAGGTCACCGTGGAAACGCCGTACGGAGCGCCCAGCGACTCGCTCTTCCTCGGCGCGATCGCCGGGCGCCGGGTCGCCTTCCTGCCCCGGCACGGGCGCGGCCACCGGCTGCCGCCGCACCGGATCAACTACCGCGCCAACCTGTGGGCGCTGCACGCGCTCGGCGTGCGCCAGGTGGTGGCGCCCTGCGCGGTCGGCGGCCTGCGCCAGGCGTACGGGCCAGGCACGCTGCTGGTCCCCGACCAGTTCGTCGACCGCACCTCGGGCCGGGTGCAGACCTACTACGACGGCCTGCCGCTGCCGGACGGCACGGTGCCCGAGGTGGTGCACGTCTCGGTCGCCGACCCCTACTGCCCGCCGGGCCGGGCCGCCGCGCTGGCCGCCGCCCGGACGCTGGCCTGGGAACCGGTGGACGGCGGCACCCTGGTGGTGATCGAGGGCCCGCGCTTCTCCACCCGCGCGGAATCGCGCTGGTTCAGCGCCAACGGCTGGTCGGTGGTCGGCATGACCGGCCACCCCGAGGCCGTGCTGGCCCGCGAACTGGGCCTCTGCTACACCTCGTTGGCGCTGGTCACCGACCTGGACGCGGGCGTCGAGTCCGGCGAGGGCGTCACCCACGCCGAGGTCCTGGAGGTCTTCGCGCGCAACGTCGACCGGCTGCGCGAGGTGCTCTTCGAGGCCGTGGCGGGGTTGCCGACGACCCGGGACTGCGTCTGCTCGCACGCCCTGGACGGCATGGCCACCGGGCTGCCGGGAGTCGGTGCCTGAAACCAGCGGGGGCCGGCGCCGGCCCCCGCGGATCGGTGTCAGGGATGCTCGCCCGCGCGCCGGCGCCGGCGGGCGAGGACCGTCCAGATGGTGGTGAGGACGGCGATGGCGGCCAGGACGAGCAGCCAGTTGCGCAGGTAGGGCAGTGGCAGCACGGTCGGGTTGCCGTTGTGCTGGCCGGCGCGCAGGACGGCCGGCAGGGCGACCGCCGTGACGGCCGCGGCCACGATCAGGCCGGTGCGGACCGGGGTGCTGCGGGCGACCGCGAGGCCGGCCAGGCAGACCAGCGGGAGCCACAGGCCGTCGTGCAGCAGCAGCCCGCCGACCGCCCAGCGCAGCACGTCGAACGGGTGGTCGGCGAAGTCGATGTAGTGGTCGGTGAGCACCCCGTAGAGGCCGAAGCCGGTCAGGGCCAGGCCGGCCACGATGAGCAGGGCGCGGAAGGTACGCATCAGATGACCTCGATCCGGGTGACCCACTTGGTCTGCAGGACGCCGGGGCGGTTGGGCGCGATGATCCGCGCCGGGTAGCCGTGGTCGGGGTCCAGCACCTCGCCGTTGACCCGCAGGGCGAGCAGGGTCAGCGGGTCGTGGGCGTAGCTGGAGGGCATCTCCATCACCCGGTACGGGCCGTCGGCCTCCAGCGAGGTGACCCGGAGCCCGGCGCCGGCGGGGGCGCCCGCCAGGTCCAGCAGGTCGCGGACCCGGACGCCGGTCCAGCGGGCACCGGCACTCCACCCCTCCACGCAGGCAATCGGCAAGTCGGCCGAGAACTGCGGGAGTTGCGACAGCTCGGCGAGCGAGAAGCGGAGCGGGCGCGGGCCGTCCACCCGCAACTGCCAGTCGGCGGGGGCGGTGGTGGTGCCGGCCTGCGCGGCGGTGCGGTTGACCGGCAGGCCCTGCGGGCCGATGTCGGGGCGGCGCGGGGCGAACAGGTCCAGGGTGCGCAGCCACGGGACGCTCTGCCCGGCGGTGGTGAGGGTGACCACGCCGACCGAGACGGTGACCGCGGTGAGGAAGCTCCGGCGCTGGGCCAGGCCGGGCCTGACGCGCCGCCAGTGCGCGGCGATCAGCGGGGCCTTGGCCGCGATGTGCAGCAGCAGCCCGCCGACCGCGAGCCAGGCCAGCCAGAAGTGCGTCTGTCGGAACGGGAACGGCCACGGGTACCACTGGAGCGTGTTGAGCAGACCCGTGAACAGCTCCAGCAGCATCGAGCCGACCAGCACGGCGATGCTCAGCCGCTCCAGCGCGTGCGGCACGCTGCGCACCGGCGGCCACTCGAAGAGCTTGGGGTACACCGTCCAGAGCTTGGCGCCGAGCAGCGGGATCGCGGCGATGCCGCTGATCACGTGTAGGCCCTGGGTGACCCGGTAGCCGTCGACGGGGCGGCTGGGCAGGTGGTCGCGCAGCCAGCCGGGCGGCTGCTGGAGCAGGTGGCTGAGCAGGCCGGTGAGGAAGCAGGTGAGCAGCGCGGCCCCGAGCCAACGGCCGATCACCACGGCGGTGCGGGGCTCGTGCAGGGCGGACCGGAAGGTCGGTAGTGGCGGGCGTCGGAGCAGATCCATGCCCACATGCAATCGCCGATCGGGCTCCCGTGGTCGGTGCGACGTGCTTACGGAAGTCCTACGACAGGACCTAGTCGGCGGGCTTGACCCAGTCGATGCGCGCAACGGCATGCGGCGGGAACGACACCCGGGACCCGTCCTCCCGGGCGACATGCACCCACCCGACGCCGTCGACACGGATGCTGCCCTCGACCGGCTCGCCGAGCAGCAGACCAGGGCTCGCGTACTCCGGCCGGTGGACCAGATGGACTATGCCGGGGTTCGCCTCGAGGCTTGCCATGACCCCGATTCTTCAAGCCGGTGCCATGGTCCGCCACCGGAGATCCGTCGGTCAGCTGATCACGGTGCGCCGCCACCTTGCCCTGCGGCTCAACTCGACTCCCCGCCGGGGGAGACCCGGAGGGGCGAGGGCGCTCAGAACGGCTCGACGCCGCCGCCCTTGATCTCCAGCCGCAGCTCGCCGACCGGATGCCCGGTGGTGAGGAAGTGTCCGTCCCGGCCGCCGTGCGGTCGCAGGACGCCGGGCTGGTTGCGTGACAGCGCCCAGAGCCGGGCATCCTCCTCGGGGTGCTCGGTGCTGGGGCGGATGGTGCCGCGCCAACTCCACAGGTCGTTCTCGGGATGCATGGCGTACAGGTGCGCGTCGACCGCGATCTCCACGCCGCCCTGCCTCACGACGGCCGGGCCGTGGTAGCTCCTCATGAGTCCAGGCTACGGCGGCGGCCGCACACACACCGGCCCGGAGCGCGGCCCGGTGACCCGTAGGACCCTCTTACGGAAGTCCTACGGTTCCCGGGCGAACACCCCGCCCGCCGATCACGGGTGGCAGGGTGACGCTGTGCCCGCTCCCCGTTCCCCCTGGCTCACGCTCCCCGCGCTTGCCGCCGTGGCCGCGCTGACCGTCGCCCTCGCGCTCACCTTCACCACCGGCGGTACCCTCGGCCACCGCGCGCCGCTCACCCTCTGGTACCCGATCGACCTCGCGCTCTTCGCCGTGGCGATCCTCGCGCTGCGGCTGGTGCCGGCCCGGCTGCTGCCCGCCGTGGTGCTGGCGGGAGCGGTGGCCGTAGCCGCCAGCGGCCTGCTCGCGGCGCCGCGCACCAGCGACGACGCCTACCGCTACCTGTGGGACGGCCAGGTGCAGGCGGCCGGCCACTCCCCGTACGACTATCCGCCCGACGCGCCGCAGTTGGCCGGGCTGCGCGTCCAGGCGCCCGCGCTCTTCCCGCCGTCCGGCGACTGCGTCGGCTGGGACCTGCGCCGCGCCCCGGGCGGCTTCTGCAGCCACGTCAACCGCCCTGGCGTGCCCACCATCTACCCGCCGGTCGCCGAGTTCTGGTTCCTCGGCCTGCACCTGGTGGAGCACGGGCACGGGGTGCGCGCGGCCCAGGCCGGCGGAGCGCTGCTGGCGGTCGCCACCACCGCGCTGCTGCTGTTCGTCCTGCCGCCCGAGCGGCGACGGCAGGCGGCGCTCTGGGGCTGGTTCCCCGGGGTGGCGGTGTGGGCGGTGAACGACGCGCACGTGGACGCGCTCGGCGCGCTGCTGACGGTCGCCGGTCTGGCGCTCGCGGTCCGGGGCCGGGCGGTGGCCGGGGGAGCGGCGCTGGGCGGGGCGGCGGCGGTCAAGCTGATCCCGGCGCTGGTGCTGCCCGGGGCGATGGCCGGGCTGCTGAGCCGTCGCCCGAGCCGGCGCGACGCGCTGCTGCCGCTGGCCGCCGCCGGCGTCTTCGCCCTCGGCTACCTGCCCTACCTGCTGCTCTCCGGCCGCAAGGTGCTCGGCTTCCTGCCCGGCTACCTGCACGAGGAGGGCTACGACCAGGGCTCGGTGAACCGCTACGGGCTGCTGCGGGTGCTGCTGCCGGACTCGCTGGCGGCCCTCGGCGCACTGCTCGCGATCCTGGTCGCGGCGCTGGCCGTGCTGCGCTGGGGCGACCCGGCGCGGCCGTGGCGCGGCGCGCTGCTGGTCAGCGGGACGGCGCTGCTCGCGCTGACGCCCGACTACCCGTGGTACGGGCTGCTGGTGGTGGCGCTGGTCGGGCTGGACGGCCGGTGGGAGTGGCTGGCCGTGCCGGCCGCCGGACAGCTGCCCTACCTCTACGGCGGTCAGGCCCAGCTGCCCGCCTACGGGGCGGCGCTGGGCCTGGTGCTGGCCGGGGCGGTGCTGCGACGGTACGTCGGGACGGCGCTTCCGCCGGCCGGGGCGGTGCTGCGACGGTACGTCAGGACGGCGCGTCCTCCAGTCGGAAGCCGACCTTGACGGTCACCTGGAAGTGCCCGATCCGACCGTCCTCCACGTGCCCGCGCACCTGCTCGACCTCGAACCAGTCGATGTTGCGCAGGGTCTGCGCCGCGCGGGCCAGGGCGTTGCGGATCGCGGCGTCGGTCCCCTCGGGAGAGGAACCGACGATCTCGGTCACCCGGTAGGTGTGGTTGGTCATGGTGGCCTCCGTGGGCTGCGGTGGGCTGGGTGCAGCGGCGCGGGCGCAGCTGTCCTTCTCCTCCACCGTGACGCATCGCGCACCGCCTCGCGCGGCGGGCCGCCCGTCCCGGGGGCCCGCCGCGCACCTCACTCCGGGCGCCCGCCCGTCTGCGTCACTCCGCGCGTCGTAGCGCGACGAAGCAGCGCCCCGCCGAGCTCCACCGCTCCTCCTCGACCAGCCCCGCGCCCGCGGCGTACCGCAGCGTGGCGGCGGTGCCCAGCCGGGCCCAGTGGAACGGCGGCCCGCTGCCGCCCGCCGCGTCCTCCACCCGGACCATCACCCGCTCGTCCACCGCGCCGGGTTCCACCTCGGCGAGCAGCAGGCCGTCCGGGGCGAGCAGTTCGCCGACCCGGGTCAGCAGCGCGGCCGGGTCGCCGCCGATGCCGAGGTTGCCGTCGGCCAGCAGCGCGGTGCCCCAGCGGCCCTCGGCGGGCAGCCGGTCGAAGACCGAGCGGCAGAGCGCGGCGCCGCCCAGGTCCCGGGTGCGGGCCACCGCCGCGCCGGTCAGGTCGACGCCGAGCGCGGGCAGGCCGGCCGCCAGCAGTTCGGTGACCAGGCGCCCCGGGCCGCAGCCGATGTCCAGCACCGGGCGGCCCGCCGCCAGGCAGCGCAGCAGCAGCCCCCGGTCGGCGGCGTCCGGCGGCGCGCACCAGCGCTCCACCTCCAGCGGGTGCCGACCGCCGTCCGCGCGGCGCAGCCAGAGCGGGCCGCGCCCGGTCCGCATCGCCTCGGCGAACGGATCGTCGCACCAGGGGCGCTGCCTGACCTGAAGGTCCGTCATCAGGCGACCTCTGCCGTCCTGCTGACGCTGCGCCAGCTCGCGGCGAAGGCTCCGTGCGGGTCCAGTGCCGACACCGCCGCGGCATCGGCGGCGGTGTCCACGTCGGTCAGCTCCGGTAGTTGACGTACCGTCAGCTCGGCCTCGGCCAGTCGCGCCAGCAGCGCCGCCCCGGTCCGTTCGGTCGACATCGGCACGCCGAGCAGCAGCTGCCGGGCCAGCGCCTGGCTCGGCCGCGCCAGCCCGAGCGCCCAGAACCCGCCGTCGGCCGCCGGGCCGAACCAGGCGTCCGCCCCGCTGCGCGCAGCCGCCGACAGCGGTTGCGCGAGGGTCTCGGCGCGCAGTTGCGGGGTGTCCATGCCGACCAGCAGCGCGGGTGCCCCGGGCGGGGCGTGTCCGAAGGCGGCCACCAGCCGCTCGTCCAGCCCGCCGCCGCACTGCGGCAGGACCTGCCAGCCGGGCGGCAGCAGGTCGGCGACGGCCTCGGTGGGGCCGTCCAGCACCAGCATGCGGCGTCCGGCCGGCACCGTGTCCAGCGTGCGCAGGGTGTCCGCGAGCGCGGCCCGGGCCAGCTCGGCCGCCTGCTGCGGGGTGCACGGCGGGCAGAGCCGGGTCTTCACCCGGCCGGGCAGCGGCGCCTTGGCGATCACCAGCAGGGTGGGCGGCGGCGCGGCCAGCACCGCGCGCATGTCGGCGATGGCCTGCCGGGTGCCGCGCACCGTGCCGGTCACCTTGGAGCGCCCGGCGCGCGGGTGGTAGTCCACGTCCACCTCGGCGATCCGCAGCCCGGCCGCGCCCGCCGTCAGCACCATCTCCAGCGGGTAGCCCGAGCGGCGGTCGCCCAGGCCCAGCGCCAGCAGGCGGGTGCGGCGGGCCGCGCGCATCGGGCCGAGGTCGTGCAGCGGCGCGCCGGTGCGGGCTCGCAGCCGGGCGCTGAGCAGCGTGTTGGCGAGCCGGGCGTGCGGCGGCCAGGCGCCGCGTGCGGTCGGTCGGCGGCGGCCGAGCACCAGGTCCGCCCGGCCGGCCAGCACCGGATCGACCACCCGGTGCAGCTGGGCCGGGTCGAGCGAGCCGTCGCAGTCCAGGAAGCAGACCAGCTCGGCGGTGGCCGCCAGCAGTCCGGCGTGGCAGGCGGCGCCGAAGCCGCGGCGCGGCTCGCTGACCACCTGCGCGCCCAGCTCGCGGGCCAGCTCGGCCGAGCCGTCGCTGGAGCCGTTGTCCACGACCAGCGCCCGCCAGCCGGTCGGGATCCGGCTCAACACCCAGGGCAGCGCCGCCGCCTCGTCCAGGCAGGGCAGCACCACATCGACAGAAGAAGGGGGGAGGTTCACGCTCCCACGCTAGGCAGCGCGGGGCCGCCGCAGCAGGTGGCGCGGCCTTACGGAAGTCCTACGGCCGCACACCCCGGGCTCGGGATGGTGCGGCGGGTCCCTATCCTCGGAGGCGTGACAGAGACTTCCCCACCCGCCCGGATCCTGGTGGTCGACGACGACCCGACCGTCGCCGAGGTGGTCGTCGGCTACCTGCAGCGGGCCGGCTACCGCGTCGACCGGGCCGCCGACGGCCGCGCCGCGCTGGTGCAGGCCGCGCAGGGGCGCCCCGATCTGGTGGTGCTCGACCTGATGCTGCCCGAGCTGGACGGCCTGGAGGTCTGCCGCCGGCTCCGGGTGGACGGCGGCGGCCCCGCGGTGGTGATGCTCACCGCGAAGGGCGAGGAGTCGGAGCGGATCCTGGGCCTGGAGCTGGGGGCCGACGACTACGTCACCAAGCCGTTCAGCCCGCGCGAGCTGGTGTTGCGGATCCAGGCGGTGCTGCGCCGGCACGGCGCGCCCAGCCAGGGCGCCGGTCGCGGACCGGTCCGGGCGGGTGATCTGACGCTGGATCAGCAGGCCCGCCGGGCCTTCCGAGGCGACCGTGAACTCGCGCTGACCCAGCGGGAGTTCGACCTTCTGACCTTCTTCGCCAAGCACCCGGGGCAGGCCTTCGGCCGGGAGGAGCTGATGCAGAAGGTGTGGGGGTGGGACTTCGGCGACCTGTCCACCGTCACCGTGCACGTGCGGCGGCTGCGCGAGAAGGTCGAGGACGATCCTGCGGCGCCGGTGCTGATCAGCACGGTCTGGGGAGTCGGCTACCGGTTCGATCCGGCGGCCGCGGACAGCACCCCGGCAGCTGTGACCGACAACGCTGCCGACGGCGCGATCGCGAAGGACGGGGCGGCATGAAGGACCTGCTGCTGATCGCCCTCTTCGCCGCCCTGGGCGCGGGCGTGGCCGGAATGCTCGGCTGGCCCGCCGTGCGGCTGCTGCGCCGCCGCTCGGTGGCGCTCTCGCTCTTCGCGGTGACCGTGGTCACCGTGCTCGCGATGACCGCCGGCACGCTCGCGGTCGCCCAGGCGATGTTCCTCTCCCACCACGACCTCGGCGTGGTGATCACCGTGACCTGCATGGCCGCGGTGGTCTCGCTGGTGATGGCCGCCCTGCTGGGCCGGCAGGTGGTGGCCGGCAGCCGGGCGGTGACGCGCGCCGCGCGGACCGTCGGCAGCGCGGACGGCTTCGCCGCGCCGGTCGGCCCGCTGGGCACCGAGCTCGCCGAGCTGACTGCCGAACTGGCCGCCACCAGCGCCAGGTTGGCCGAGTCCCGGCAGCGCGAACAGGCGCTGGAGTCGTCCCGGCGCGAGCTGATCGCCTGGATCTCGCACGACCTGCGCACCCCGCTGGCGGGCCTGCGCGCGATGGCCGAGGCGCTGGAGGACGGCGTCGCTGACGAGCCGGCCCGCTACCACCGCCAGATCCGGACCGAGGTGGACCGGCTCACCGGGATGGTCGACGACCTGTTCGAGCTCTCCCGGATCCAGGCCGGCGCGCTGACCCTCAGCCTCGCCCGGGTCTCGGTCTACGACCTGGTGGGCGACGCGATAGCGGGCGCCTACCCGCTGGCCCGCGAGCGCGGGGTGCGCCTGAGCGGGGACCGGGTCGAGCCCGCCCCGGTCGAGGTGGACGGCCGGGAGATCACCCGGGTGCTCGGCAACCTGCTGATCAACGCGATCCGCTCGACGCCCGCCGACGGCGTGGTGGCGGTGGCCGCCCGGCAGCGCGACGGCCATGTGGTGCTCTCGGTCACCGACGGCTGCGGCGGGATCCCGGAGGCGGACCTGGCCCGGGTCTTCGAGACCGGCTGGCGCGGCGGCAAAGCCCGCACCCCCAGGCCGGTGCGCGACCCGGCGGCCGGCGGCGGGGCGGTCCAGCACCACGGGGACACCGGGGCCGGGCTGGGCCTGGCGATCGTGCGCGGCATCGTGGAGGCGCACGAGGGGCGGGCCTCGGTCTACAACGTGAACGGCGGCTGCTGCTTCGAGATCGCGCTGCCGGCGGCGCGGACCCCGGTCGCCTCCTGAGCCGGTCCGGCACACCGGTGCGGCGGCAGGGCTGGATCGACCACCCTGCCGCGCACGGGAGTTGACGGTGCGACAGACCCGATGATCCGTCAGATCACGGCAGGCGCGCGGCGCCACGCAGCGCCGCTGCCGCGAACTGCGCCACCCCGTCCTCGAAGCACACCGCCGGCCGCCACCCCAGCTCGGCGCGCAGCAGGCCGGAGTCCGCGGTGATGTGCCGCACGTCGCCCAGCCGGTACTCGCCGGTCACCACCGGTGCCGGGCCGCCGCAGGCGGCGGCCAGCGCGGCGGCCAGGTCGCCGACCGTGTGCACCGTGCCGCTGCCGGTGTTGTAGACCCGCGAGCTGCCCGCCGGGCGCTCCCCGACCGCCCGCAGGGCCAGTTCGTTGGCGGCGGCCACATCGCGGACGTGGACGAAGTCGCGCCGCTGCCCGCCGTCCTCGAAGACCCGCGGCGGCCGGCCCGCGGCGAGCGCGGAGCGGAAGATCGAGGCCACCCCCGCGTACGGCGTGTCGCGCGGCATCCCGGGGCCGTACACGTTGTGGTAGCGCAGCGAGATCACCCGGCCGCCGCAGGCACGGGCCCAGGCGGCGGCCAGCTGCTCCTGGGCCAGCTTGGTCACCGCGTAGACGTTGCGCGGGTCGGGTGGTGCCTGCTCGCCGGCCAGTCCCGGGCGCAGCGCGGCGCCGCAGTGCGGGCAGGGCGGCTCGAACCGGCCTGCCCGCAGCTCGCGTTCGGCCCGCGGCCCGGGCAACACCGGGCCGTGCTCGGCGCATTCGTAGCGCCCCTCGCCGTAGACCACCATCGATCCGGCCAGCACCAGCCGGCGCACCCCGCCACGGGCCATCGCCGCCAGCAGCACGGCCGTGCCCAGCTCGTTGCAACTCACGTAGTCGGGCGCGTCGTCCAGGTCGAGCCCGAGGCCGACCATCGCCGCCTGGTGGCAGACCGCGTCCACGCCGCGTAGCGCCTGCTCCACCGTCGCCGGGTCGCGGACGTCGCCGTGGACGAACTCCACCTCGGCCGGCAGCGTGACGCCGGCCAGGCCGTCCGGGTGGACGGCGGGCAGCAGCGCGTCCAGCACCCGCACCCGGTGTCCGGCCCGCACCAGGCGGTCGGCCACCGCCGAGCCGATGAATCCGGCACCGCCGGTCAGCAGAATCTCCATGGCCTCGACGCTAGCGGCCGCACCGGCGCCGCCGGGCCTTCGGGCGCGCACCGTCAGACTCCCGTAAGCCGTCCGGTCCGGTGGCCGAAAAGTTCCCGGTTGCCGATGGGTTCACTCGAACTGGTGGTTGAGCGCCGATCGCCGACCGGCGCCCGCCGCTTCCCCTAGCGTCAGCCTGCCTCGCACACCGACAGGACCGACAGGGAGGGCCCGATGGCCACCGATCCGCTGAACTCGCTTGACCCGCTGAACTCGCCGGACCATGACGCCACGTCAGCCGAGTTACCGGGCCGAGCAGAACGCGGCCTGACCCGCCGCCGGCTGCTGGCCGGCTCCGCCGCGCTCGGCGGCGCCGCCTGGCTGCTGCGCGCGGTCCTCACCCCGGACGGTGCCGAGGCCGCCGGGGCCGACGGACCCACGGGCGCGGCCGCCGTTGCCGCACTCGCGACCCCGCCCGCCTTCCCCGCCGGGATCGAGCTCTACCGGCAGGCGTACGAGAACTGGGCCGGCGAGATCCACGCCGACCAGCTGTGGACCTGCACCCCGCACACCCCCGACGACGTGGTCACCCTCGCCAACTGGGCGCACGCGCAGGGCTGGCGGCTGCGCGCCCAGGGCTACCGGCACACCTGGGCCCCGCTCACCGTCGCCGACGGCACCCCGGCGAGCACCGCCGTGCTGCTGGTCGACACCACCGCCCACCTGACCGCGATCAGCCCCGCCGGCACCGCCGACGCGCCGGCCGTGCGTGCCCAGGCCGGTGCCGACCTGGAGAGCCTGCTGACCGAACTGGAAGGGCGCGGCCTCGGCGTCACGCACTGCCCGGCCCCGGGCGACGTGACGCTCGGCGGCGTGCTCGCCATCGGCGGCCACGGCACCGCCGTCCCCGTCGTCGGTGAGAGCACACCGGCTGGCCACGGCTACGGCTCGGTCAGCAACCTGGTCACCGAACTCACCGCCGTGGTCTGGGACGAGAGTGCCGGCCGGTACGCGCTGCGCACCTTCGACCGCAGCGACCCCGACGCCGCCGCCTTCCTGGTCCACCTCGGCCGCTCGTTCGTCACCGAGGCGGTGCTGCGGGTCGGCGTCGACCAGAACCTGCGCTGCCTCAGCCGGATCGACGTCCCGGCCAGCCGGCTGTTCGCCGCGCCCGGCGCCACCGGCGGCCAGGGTCTGGCCGACTTCATGGAGCAGAGCGGGCGGGTGGAGGCCATCTGGTTCGCCTTCACCGAGTTCCCCTGGCTCAAGTCCTGGTCCGTCACCCCCGAACAGCCGCTCTCCTCCCGCGCCGTCACCCAGCCCTACAACTACCCCTTCTCGGACAGCCTGCCGACCCCGGTCGCCACCCTGGCCGGCGAACTGGCCAGCGGTTCCTGGGCGTTGGCCCCCACCTTCGGCCGACTCCAGTACCTGATCGCCGCACTGGGCCTGACCGGCGACGTCACCGACGTGCTGCTCTCCGGCACCCTGCTGCAGGACCTGCTCAGCCTCGACGTGGTCACCCACCTGCTGGCCGGCGGCCTGCACTCCGACCTCTGGGGGCCGTCCCGCACCCTGCTGCACTACGTCCGGCCCACCACGCTGCGGATGACCGCCAACGGTTACGCCGTGCTGGCCCGCCGGGCGGACGTCCAGTGGGTGGTCAACCAGGTCACCAGCGGCTACCAGACGCTGCTGACGCAGTACCAGGCGCGCGGCCAGTTCCCGATCAACGGCGCCGTCGAGATCCGCGTCACCGGCCTGGAGGACCCGTCCACCTGCGGTGTCCCCGGCGCCCAGGCGCCGCTGCTCTCCGCCATCCGGGCCCGCCCGGACCACCCCGAGTGGGACTGCGCCGTCTGGTTCGACGTCCTCACCCTGCCCGGCACCCCCGGCCTGCACCAGTTCGGCCGCGACCTCGAACAGCTGCTGCTCAGCACCTTCGACGGCACCCGCGCGGCCCTGCGCATGGAGTGGTCCAAGGGTTGGGCCTACACCGCCGACGCCACCTGGGCCGACCCCGACGTGCTCGGCCGGGTCATCCCCGACAGTTACCGCGCCGGCGGCGGGCCGGGCTGGGACACCGCCGTCGCCACCCTCGACCGGTACGACCCGGCCCGGGTGTTCGGCAACGCGTTCCTGGACCAACTGCTGCGCTGACCTTCGGCGGCTCACCCGGCTGCCGCTGCAGGCCTGCCACCTGCGGACCGCCGGCGGGGACCGAGCACAATGTCCGCCATGAGTACCGAGCATCCCCCCGGCAGTACCCCGCACGACCTGACCGAACTGCTGCACAGCCGCCTCGATCGGATCGAGGCCCTGCTGGTCGGCGGTGCCGGTCCCGACCAGAGCGACACCGGCGCAGTCGCGGCGCCGCCGACCCGGCCGAAGCCGGTCTGGAACACCGAGACCGAGACCGAGCAGCGGTGGGCGGTGACCGTGGTGATCCTGATCGCGGTCGCCCTGCAACTCTTCCTGCCCGCTCGGCTCAGCATCCACCCGCGCTGGATGATGCCGGCCCTCGAGGTCAGCCTGCTGGTCGCGTTGGCCGCGATGAACCCGCACCGCCGCATCGACCGCAGCTCGCGCCTGCTGCGCGCGCTCAGCCTCGCGCTGGCGGCGGCGATCAGCCTGACCAACGGCTGGTCGGCGGTGAAACTGGTCCACGACCTGGTGCACGGCGGCGGTGGCACCGGCGCGCTCGCGCTGCTCGGCACCGGCGGCGCGGTCTGGGCGACCAACGTGATCGCCTTCGCCCTCTGGTACTGGGAGTGGGACCGCGGCGGCCCGGGCGCCCGAGCTCGTGCCACCGCCGACTACCCCGACTTCCTCTTCCCGCAGATGCAGCAGCAGGGTGTGGCCCCGGCCGACTGGGAGCCCGGTTTCCTCGACTACCTCTACGTGGCCTACACCAACGCCACCGCCTTCAGCCCGACCGACACCATGCCGCTCTCGCTCTGGGCCAAGCTGTTGATGATGCTGCAGAGCGCGGTCTCACTGCTCACCGTGGTGCTGGTGGTCGCCCGGGCGGTCAACATCCTGCAGTGACCGCCGCACGGGGGCGCACTGGTCGCGGTCGGCCTCGGCGTCCCGCTCATCCGCCGTCCGGGACGTCACGGTCGTAGCGTGAGAAGCGGCAGGTTTTCGCCGTCCGTGAGCGAGGAGCCGGCTGCGACGAGCCAGGTGAGGTGAGCCATCCAGGTTCCAGAGCTGGCGGAAGGAGGTCGGCTGCGGTGATCACGCGAGTGCGCCTGCCCCACCGGCACCGGGCGGGCAACCCCGATCCGGGTCCGACGCGCCAGCCGCCGACCTCCACACCGCCGCCGAGGCCCAGCTGGACCCGGTGGCTGCTGCCGCTGGCCGCGGCCATCACGGTGCTGCTGATCGTCTTCTCCCGCACCACGACCGGCCCCGCCACCACCTCGTACTCCTACACCGACTTCGTCGGCCAGGTGACCTCGGGCCAGGTGCAGTCGGTCAGCATCAACGACAAGGGTGCGGTGAGCGGGAACCTCAAGGACGGCAAGAAGTTCACCAGCCAGCTGCCGACCGCGCTCGACACCACCCAGGTCACCCAGCAACTCCAGTCCGAGCACGTGCAGATCACCGGCACCCAGAGCAGCAGCGGAAGTTCCGTCCTCTCCGTGCTCTTCCTCTTCCTCCCGCTGATCCTGATCGTGGGCTTCCTCCTGTGGTCCGGCCGCCGGGCGGCGAAGTCGCTGACCGGCGGGCTGAGCACGATCGGCCGCTCGCGCGCGAAGATCATCGAGGCAGAGCGGCCCAGCACCGGATTCGACGACGTCGCGGGCTACCAGGGCGTCAAGCAGGAGGTCAGCGAGATCGTCGACTACCTGCGCAACCCCGGGCGCTACCTCGTGGTCGGCGCCAAGGGACCACGCGGCGTGATCATGGTCGGGCCGCCCGGCACCGGCAAGACCCTGCTGGCCCGCGCGGTCGCCGGCGAGGCCGCCGTGCCGTTCCTCTCGGTGACCGGCTCGGGGTTCGTCGAGATGTTCGTCGGCGTCGGCGCCTCCCGGGTCCGCGATCTGTTCGACGAGGCGCGCAAGCGGGCGCCGTCGATCATCTTCATCGACGAGATCGACGCCGTCGGCGCCCGGCGCGGCGGCACCACCAGGCTCGGCGGCAACGACGAACGCGAGCAGACCCTCAACCAACTGCTCGCCGAGATGGACGGCTTCGACCAGAGCACCGGAATCGTCGTACTGGCCGCCACCAACCGGCCCGAGTCGCTCGACCCGGCCCTGTTGCGCCCCGGCCGCTTCGACCGCCAGGTCACCGTGCCGCTGCCCAACCAGGCCGAGCGGGCGGCGATCCTGGCCGTCCACGTGCGCGGCAAGAACCTGGCGCCGGACGTCGACCTGGACGTCGTCGCCCGTGGCACGCCCGGCTTCTCCGGGGCCGACCTCGCCAACCTGGTCAACGAGGCCGCGATCAACGCCGTGCGCGCCGACCGCATCACCATCACCGCCGGGGACCTGGACACCGCCCGGGACCGGGTGCTGCTCGGGCGCCGGGAGTCCTCCAACGCGCTGCTCCCCGACGAGCGCCGCGCGGTCGCCGTGCACGAGTCCGGGCACGCCCTGGCCGCCGCGCTCTGCGAGCACGCGGACCCGGTGGCCAAGGTCACCATCCTGCCCTCCGGCATGACCCTCGGCGTCACCGAGCAACTCCCCGAGGCCGAACGGCACCTGTACAGCGAGAGCTACCTCACCGACCTGCTCACGGTGCGGCTCGCCGGCCGGGCCGCCGAACTCGTCGTCTTCGGCGAGGGCTCGACCGGCGCGGCCGACGACCTGGCCGGCGCCACCCAGATCGCCACCCGGATGGTGCGCGAGTTCGGCCTCTCCGCCGTGCTGGGACCGGTCGGCTACGCCTCCCAGGTGCCGCACCACCTCGGTGAGGGCCCGGAGGACCTGCTCGGCCGGCCGTACGCCGAGCAGACCCAGCGGCGGGTGGACGAGGAGGTCGCCCGGCTGCTCCGGGAGGCCGCCGACCGCAGCAGTACCCTGCTGCGCGCCCACCGCCCGGCGCTGGACCGGCTGGCCGAGCTGCTGGTCGCCGAGGAGACGGTGGACGGCAGGCTGGTGCTGGAGATCCTGCGCCAGGAACGGCCGCCGGCCGCTGAGCCCCAGCCGGCCGCTGAGCCCCCGCCGGCCGCTGAGCCGCCGCAGGCCGGCGGCCGGAGCGAAAGCTGACGCCGGCTTCGTGCGCGGCCGTCGCGCTGTCCCGGCCGGCGCTCGCGGGCCGGGTCAGCCGCAGGGCACCACCGCGACGGGGCAGGGCGCGTGGTGGACCACGGCGTGGGCGACCGGTCCCAGGTGCTCGCCGACCGGCAGCTGCCGGGGATGCCGGCCGATGACCACCAGGCCGGCGTGCGGCACCGCCTCCAGCAGCGCCCACCCGGCGCTGCCGAGCAGGACCTGCTCCACGACCTCGACCTGCGGGTACTTCTCCCGCCAGGGCCGCATCAGGTCCGCCAGGGCCTGCGTCTCGGCCTCCGTCAGCTGCGTGTTGAGGTCCATGGCCACCGGGAACGCCGAGGGCCCGTAGCTGGCCACCGGGCTCCACGCGTGCACCGCGTGCAGGCCCACCGAGCGCTCGGCGGCGGCCTCGAAGGCGAACCGGACGGCGGCGTCGCACGGGCGGCCGAAGTCCACGCCGAGGGCCACCGGCCGCTCGTCGTCCGGGCCCGCCGGCCGACCGTCGGGCCCTTCGCCACCCGCACGGACCAGCACCACGGGACAGCCGGCCTGGCCGAGCACGCTCTGGCTCACCGAGCCGAGCAGGAAGCCGCGCAGACCGCTGAGGCCGCGCGAGCCGAGGACCAGCAGGCCGGCCTGCCCGGACGCCGCGGTCAGCACCGCGGAGGGCCGGTCGTCGAGGACCTGGGTCGCGGTGATCTCCGCCTCGGGATGCCCGGCGCGGAGCTCCGCCGCCACGTCGTCCAGCAGCCGCTGCCCCTGGTCCTTGGCGTCCTGGTCGGCCGGTTTGCCGAGGATCCGTGGCGGCCACACCTGGACGAGCGTCAGGGGACGCCCGCTGCGTCGAGCCTCGCGGGCGGCCCAGTGCGCCGCCGCAAGGCTCTCGGCGGACCCGTCGAGTCCGGCGACGATCGATCGATGCACGATGGCTCTCCCAACCAGAGCGGTCGGCGCGGATACCGACGCCTCCGTACCAGAATCCACGCGCGCCGCGCGGTTCGCACGGGGCCCGTGGCATCCCGCGCCCGGCGGCGCCGGGTGAGGGATGCTGACAGAGGTGGGCCTGATCCCACCGCCCGGACAGTGGCGCCAGGCAGCAGGAGGGACCATGTCGCAGAACACGCCGGGTCGAACCACCGGCACCGAGCGGGTCATGGGCGAGGAACTGGCGGAACTGGCCAAGTGCGCCGTCGGGCTCATGGAGCGGGAGGGGATGTCCAGGCCGGACGCGATCGAGGCGGCCCGGCGCGCGGTGCCGCACGGCGCCGAGCACACCGCCCGCTCGATCGACCTGTGGGTGGACGCCGAACTCCCGACCCCCGACCCCGACCGGGCGTCGGCCGCACCACCCCCCGGGCACCCGGCGTGGCTTCCCGAGGCACCGCCGGTGGCGGCCGAGTCGGGCCCGGGCGACGTGGGCCGCCGGCTGACGCAGCGGCGCGAGGAGCTCGGGCTCAGCCGTGCGGAGGCCGCCGAACGCGCGGGCATGGCCCCCAGCTACCTGGAGTACCTGGAGACCCGACCCGCCGAACTCGACCCCGGCACCCTGCTGCGGCTCGCCGGTGCGCTGGAAACCTCCGAGTCCGAACTGCTCGGCAGCGGCGGCCTGGAGCTGCCGCCGGGGCGCGCCGAGCCCGCCGACCGGCCACACCTGGAGGAGCTCGACCCGGCCGACTGCTGGGCCCACCTCTCGGACCACGGCATCGGCCGGATCGCGTACTCCACCCCGGTGGGCCCGGTCGTGCTGCCGGTGAACTACCGGGTCCGGGACGGTGCCGTCCTCTACCGGACAGCAGCAGGCAGCGCGCCCTCGCGCGCGGCGGGGCGGCGGATCGCCTTCGAGGTCGACCATCTGGACGAGACGCTGAGCCGGGGCTGGAGCGTGCTGGTGATCGGCTCGGCGGAGCAGATCTTCGACGCCGAGCGGCCCGGCGGCTCGACGGCGGGCGCGGGCCCCACGCCCTGGCCCGGCGGCAAGCGCGACGTGTGGATCCGGGTGGACCCCGAGCGGATCAGCGGCCGCTCCATCCGGACCTGACGGGCTGACGTACACCTGGAAGGGGAAGACGATGGCGCGACGACAGGTGGCCGGAGCCAGGGTCGTGGTCGGCGTCGACGGCTCCGAGCAGTCCAGACGCGCGCTGCGCTGGGCGCTGCGCTACGCCGGGCAGGCCGACGCGATCGTGGAGGCGGTGCTGGCCTGGCAGCCGCCGTTCTCCGGGCAGGGTGGCACGGTCCCGGCGGCGGAGCAGGCGAAGCTCGGCGAACTCGCCGTCCAGGCCCTGGCCGAGAACGTGGCGAAGGTGGCCGGGGAGCGGCCCGCGGTCGAGATCCGCCGCCGGGCCGAGGAGGGGACCGCGGCGCAGGTCCTGCTGCGCGCCGCCGCCGACGAGGACGTGTCGCTGCTGGTGGTCGGTCACCGCGGGGCCGGCGGCTTCACCGGGGCGCTGCTCGGCTCGGTCGGGCAGCACTGCGTCCAGCACGCGGCCTGCCCGGTGGTCGTCGTCCGCGGCGATCGCGGCACCATCACCGATCCCACCGCCGGCCGCGCGGACACCTTCCAGAGCACTCCCGAGGACACCGTCATGAGCACCACTGCGAACGCCGCTTCGAGCGCCATTTCGAACACGGCCGAGAACGCTCCCGAACAGCACGCCGGGGTCGCACCGCCCGCCCCCGGCGCCCCCGCGCCGCAGGTCTGGCCCTCGCTGCGGGCCAACGACGCCCGCGGGCTGATCCGCTTCCTGGCCGAGGCGTTCGGCTTCGAGGAGGTGGTGGTCTACGGCGAGGGCGACTTCGTCGAGCACGCCCAGCTCGCCTGGCCGCTCGGCGGCGGCCTGATGCTCGGCTCGGCCCGGCAGAACCCCGGCGGTGCGTGGCAGCCGCAGCCGGGCTCGTTCGCCTGCTACGTGGTGACCGACCGGCCGGACGCGCTGCACCAGCGGGCCAAGGCCGCCGGCGCCGAGATCGTCAGCCCGCCGCACACCACCGACTACGGCTCGCGGGACTTCTCGGCCCGGGACCCCGAGGGCAACCACTGGTACTTCGGCACCTACCGCGGCGAGCCGCGTTCCCCGAAGGAGTGAATCGCACGGCTGAGCGGAAATAGCGGGGCGCCCGGGGGAGCTGTGCACCGTGGAACCCGAAGGTGGTCGACCTGACGGGTGGTGCCTGATGGAGGTGGCAGTGCGATGAGCGCACAGCAGAGCGGCGAGTACCGGATCGAGCACGACTCGATGGGCGAGGTGAAGGTCCCCGCCGCCGCGAAGTGGCAGGCGCAGACGCAGCGCGCGGTGGAGAACTTCCCGGTCTCCGGCCAGCGCCTGGGCCGGGCCCACATCGCCGCGCTGGCCCGGATCAAGGCCGCCGCCGCCAAGGTCAACGCCGAGTTGGGCATCGTCGAGGCCCCGGTGGCCGAGGCGATCCGGCAGGCCGCCGCCGAGGTGGTCGAGGGCCGCTGGGACGCGGAGTTCCCGGTGGACGTCTTCCAGACCGGCTCGGGCACCTCCTCCAACATGAACACCAACGAGGTGCTCGCCACCCTTGCGGGTGAGCGGCTGGGCCGGCCGGTCCACCCCAACGACCAGGTGAACGCCAGCCAGTCCTCCAACGACGTCTTCCCCTCCTCGATCCACATCGCCGCCACCGCCGCCGTGACCGAGGACCTGCTGCCCGCTCTCGACCAGCTGGCCGCCGAGCTGGAGGCCAAGGCGGCCGGCTTCGCCACGGTGGTCAAGGCCGGCCGCACCCACCTGATGGACGCCACGCCCGTCACCCTCGGTCAGGAGTTCGGCGGCTACGCGGCGCAGGTCCGCTACGGCCAGGAGCGGCTGCGGGCCACCCTGCCCCGGGTCGCCGAACTGCCGCTGGGCGGCACCGCCGTGGGCACCGGCATCAACACCCCGCCCGGCTTCTCCGCCGCCGTGATCGCCGAGCTGGCCCGGTCCACCGGGCTGCCGCTGACCGAGGCCCGCAACCACTTCGAGGCCCAGGGCGCCCGGGATTCGCTGGTCGAGCTGAGCGGCCAGCTGCGGACCGTCGCGGTCGGCCTCACCAAGATCGTCAACGACCTGCGCTGGATGGCCTCGGGGCCGCGCACGGGCCTTGGCGAGATCAACCTGCCCGACCTGCAGCCGGGTTCCTCGATCATGCCGGGCAAGGTCAATCCGGTGATCCCCGAGGTGGTCGCGATGGTCGCCGCCCAAGTCGTGGGCAACGACGCCACCGTGGCGATGGCCGGCGCCAGCGGCAACTTCGAGCTGAACGTGATGCTCCCGGTGATCGCCCGCAACCTGCTCGAGTCCATCCGGTTGCTGGCGAACGCGGCCCGCCTGCTGGCCGACCGCACGGTGGCCGGCATCACCGCCAACGTCGAGCGGGCCCGCGAGTACGCCGAGTCCTCGCCCTCCGTGGTCACCCCGCTCAACCGCTACATCGGCTACGAGGAGGCCGCGAAGGTCGCCAAGCAGGCACTGGCCGAGTCCAAGACGATCCGTCAGGTCGTCCTCGAACGCGGCTATCTGCAGCGCGGACTGCTGACCGAGGCCCAGCTCGACGAGGCCCTGGACGTGCTGCGGATGACCCACCCGTAAGAGAGGGCCGGTGCCCGGCGGCGCCCGTCCGCACGGCCGCGCCCGCGCGGACGGGGTCCGTGCGACGGGGCCGTGGTACGGGTACGGTCGGATCCAGACCGGCCGGGCCAGCACGGCCGGGCAGCGAGGAGGCGCAGCGATGACCGAGGCAGCGGCCGGCGGGGCGGACGCGAGCGGCGTGGCGAAGGGCGCGGCGGTGCGCTGCGTGCCGGCGCTGCCGAGTTGGGTCAGCCTGATGACCGCCGACCTGGACGCCGCCACCGAGTTCTACGGAGCGCTGCTCGGCTGGTCCTTCAGCCCGGGCCCGCATCGCTGGGGCCCCTACAAGCGCGCGATGGTCGACGGTGTGGCGGTGGCCGGGCTGGGCTCCTCGGTCGACCTCCAGCTGCCGGTCGCCTGGACCAGCTACTTCGGCACCGAGGACGCCGACGCGATCGCCGAACGGGTCCGTGCCCGCGGCGGCACGGTGGCGGTGGGCCCGCTGGGCTTCGACGCCGGTCGGCTGGCGATCGCGTCCGACCCGGCGGGCGCGCCGTTCGGCATCTGGGAGGGCCCGAGGGACTCCGGCCCGGTGCACAGCACGATCCCCGGCGCGCCGGTCTGGATCGAGTTGCGCACCACGGACGCGTTCGCCGCCGCGCTCTTCTACGGCGAGGTCTTCGCCTGGGACAACCGCGACCCGAAGGACCTGGAGGTCCGCTGGGAGCACGACCGGGTGGTGCTGCGCACCGGCGGGCGCAGCGTGGCGGCGCTCGCCGTGGCCACCGACCCCGAGGCCCGGCCGACCTGGAACGTCTACTTCTCGGCCGCCGACGCGGACCGGGCGGTGGAGCTGGCCGACCGGCTCGGCGCCGACGTGCTGGGCGAGGTGCTGGACACCCCGTACGGGCGGGTGGCACACCTGCGTGACCCGCAGGGCGGGCGGTTCTCGCTGATCAGCCGCCCGGCGGCGAGCTGACCTGTCGGCCACGGACCGCGCTTCGGGGCGACGCGGTTCGGGGCGACGCGGTTCGGAGTGCCGTGGTTCGGGGAGCCGTGGTTCGGGGTGCCGCCGTTCGGGCGAACCCTGGGCTGGACCCGTTTGCCAGTGGCCGGCCCGGGTACCGCTCGGCTCACGATCCTTCAAGATCAACGAGCCGAGGAGGCAGGATGGAACGCGATGTCACCACCCCGGGCGAGCCGGGCCACCGCAACGAGCAGGTGCGGAAGCAGATCGCCGTCGAGGAGGTGGAACCCGTAGACGACACCGAGCAGTACGCGATCCTGGGCGAGGACTGACGGCCCGCCAGGCTCTTGCCTGACGGACCGTCGGCTCGATCTCACCCCTGTGCCACCCACACCGTGGTCGCGTTGCAGAACTCGCGGATCCCGTGCCCGGACAGCTCCCGCCCGTAGCCGGAGCGGCGGACTCCGCCGAACGGCAGCGCCGGGTGCGAGGCGGTCATCCCGTTGAAGAAGACGCCGCCCGCCTGGATGTCGCGGACGAAGCGCTCCTGCTCGGCCGCATCGGTGGTCCAGACGTTGGAACTCAGGCCGAACGGCGTGTCATTGGCCAGCCGCACGGCGTGCTCCAGGTCGTCGGCCCGGTAGAGCGTTGCGACCGGGCCGAAGGCCTCCTCGTGGTGGATCCGCATCTGCTCGGTGATCCCGCTGAGCACGGTCGGCGGGTAGTACCAGCCCTCGCCCAGTCGGTCGGGCACCTCCACCTCGCACTCCATCTCGGCCCCCAGCGCCAGCGCGTCCGCGACCAGCTCGCTCAGCTCGTCGCGCCCCTGCCGGGTGGCCAGCGGCCCGACCTCGGTGGCCTCGTCCATCGGGTCGCCGATCCGCAGCGCCACCATCCGCGCGGTGAAGGCGATCCTGAACTCCTCGTACACCGCGGTGTGCACGATGAACCGCTTGGCGGCGATGCAGGACTGCCCGTTGTTCTGCACCCGTGCGGTGACCGCCGTGCGGGCGGCGGCCGCGATGTCGGCCGAGGGCAGCACCACGAAGGGGTCGCTGCCGCCCAGCTCCAGCACCGTCTTCTTCACCTCGTCGCCGGCCACCGCGGCCACTGCCCGTCCCGCGCCCTCGCTGCCGGTCAGCGTGGCCGCCGCCACCCGGTGGTCGCGCAGCACCTCGGCCACCGCGCCGGACTCGATCAGCAGGGTCTGGAAGCAGCCGTCCGGGAATCCGGCGCCGCGGAACAGATCCTCCAGGTAGAGCGCGGTCTGCGGGACGTTGGAGGCGTGCTTGAGCAGCCCCACGTTGCCCGCCATCAGGGCCGGTGCCGCGAACCGGATCACCTGCCAGAGTGGGAAGTTCCACGGCATGACGGCCAGCACCACCCCCAGCGGCCGGTAGCGCACCCAGGCCCGGGCGGCCCCGGCGTCCGCCACGTCCTCGGCCGCGGGGTGCTCGTCGGCCAGCAGGGCGGGGGTGCGCTCGGCGTACCAGCGCATCGCCTTCGCGCACTTGGCGGCCTCCGCACGAGCGGCGGTCAGCGGCTTGCCCATCTCGGTGGTCATCAGCCGGGCGATCGTCTCCCGGTCGGCGTCCAGCAACTCGGCGGCCCGGCGCATCAGCTGCGCCCGGTGGGCGAAGTCGGTCAACCGGTACTGCTGGAAGGTCTGTTCGGCCCGGGCCAGTCGTTGCTCGACGGCGGTGGCCGGGTAGGGTTCGAAGGTCCGCAGGGTCTTTCCGGTCGCCGGGTTCACGGTCGCGATCGCCATCGGTCGCCTCCTGGGTGCGGGGGCGCGGGCATCGGGCCCGGCCCGCTCGCGTCGAGCCTAGGGCCTGTCCGGCCGATCTTGTCGGCTGCGACACCAGCGGCTGACGCCGCGGGGCGGACAGGCCCTGGGCCTTCTCGTGCGGATCCGGTCGGATCAGCGCGCGGACCCCGGGGGTACGGCCGTGCGCGCCCATCGGACAGGATGGACCCGACCCGATGGAGGAAGAGGCCGACATGAACCTGTCGTTCGAGACGCCGCCGCCGTACGACCTGGGGCCGGACCCGGACCTCGGCGGCCGGCTGCGAGAGCTGGCCGAGTACGGGGACCGGGTCGTCCACCTCGGGCCGGACGACGGTCGGGGCCACGGGCAGCTCTGTTGGGACGTGTTGGCCCCCACCGGTCTGCTCGCGCCGCACTGCGGGGACTGCGAGCACGGGCACGGTGGCCCGAGCAGCCCCGAGCAGGTGGGGTCCGCGCTGAGCAGGCGCATCCCGCCGCCGGAGGCGCCGCCGTGGATCGCCGCTACGCTGCTCCGCTCCCTCGCCTACACCCACGGCAGCGTGGACGGCCCGCTGCGCCCGCTGGCCGACGCCGTCGCCGGGGCGCTGGTGACACTGCTCGGTCCGGATGCCGACTGGCGCGCCAACGGCTTCGCGGCCTACTGGGAAGGCAATGGTGGCAAGCGCTCCTGGACGCCGGTCACCGAAGCCACCTTCGACGCGGCCGTGGTCGGCATCGGCAACGGCCATGCCGTGGTGATCGTCGCCACCGACGAGGACTGAGGCGGGCCGCACGGCCCGGGCCCCCGGCGGCACCGCGCGGGTGCATGCTGGGGGCATGCCCGAGGGTGACTCCGTCTTCCGCACCGCAGCCCAGCTGCACCAGGCCCTGGCCGGACACCGGCTGACCACTGCCGAGCTGCGGGTCCCGGCGCACGCCACCGCCGACCTGACGGGTCGTCAGGTGTACGAGGTGGTACCGCGCGGCAAGCACCTGCTGACCCGGTTGGAGGGCGGGCTGACCCTGCACACGCACCTGCGGATGGACGGCCGCTGGCAGCTCTACCCCGCAGGCGAGCGGTGGACCGGCGGCCCCGCGCACCAGATCCGCGCCGTCCTCGGCACCACCACGCAGACCGCGGTCGGCTACCGGCTGCCGGTGGTGGAACTGCTGCGCACCGCAGACGAGGCCGAGGCGGTCGGCCACCTGGGCCCCGACCTGCTCGGCGCCGACTGGACGGCCGACAGCGCGGGGGAGGCGGTGCGGCGGCTGTCCGCCGCACCCGAGCGGCCGACCGGCGAGGCGATGCTCGATCAGCGCAACCTGGCCGGGATCGGCAACGTGTACGCCAACGAGCTGTGCTTCATGGCGGGGGTGACCCCGTGGACGCCGTTCGGTGAACTGCCCGCCCCCGAGCGCCTGGTGGCGTTGGCGCACCGGCTGCTGTACGCCAACCGGTTGCGCCCGGGGCACGTCACCACCGGTGAGCCGCGCCCGGACCGCAGCCACTGGGTCTACGGTCGGGCGGGGCGGCCCTGCCGGCGCTGCGGTGCCCGGGTCCGAACGGCGCGGCAGGGGGTCGAGCCGCAGCAGCGGGTGGCGTTCTGGTGCCCGAGCTGCCAGCGCGGTCCGAGCCCGGCCGACGGTTGACCCAGAGCCTGACCCGGGACTCAGGTCGCGGAGCCCGCCGCGGCGCCGGTGACCAGGTCGGCGCCCCAGCGCTCGATCGCGCTCGCCAAGTCGAGGCCGCGCAGGCCGTGCTGCTCGTCGTCGGTGGGCCAGTCCTCGCGCGGAACCCGCCACATCACCTCGAACTCGTTGCCGTCGGGGTCCTTGGCGTAGAACGACTTGGAGACCACGTGGTCGGTGGCGCCGACCAGCGCGCCGCGCTCGGTCAGCTTCTGGCCGATCTCGGCCAGCTCGCCCAGCGTGCCGACCTCCCAGGCCAGGTGGTAGAGCCCGACCCGGCCCTGCTGCGGGCCCGGGGCCTGGGCGCCGACCGCGAAGAGCCCGAGGTCGTGGTCGTTCAGGCTGTCGGGCGAGCTGAGGAAGGCGGCCCGGCCCGGCATCTCGACGTCCACCCGGAAGCCGAGGACCTCGGTGTAGAAGGCGACGGCGCGGGACACGTCGCGGATGTAGAGCACCGCGTGGTTGAGGCGGCGGACGGGCATGGTGATCCCTGCCTTTCGGGGTGAACCTTCGCAGTGGGGCTGCGGGGGTGTTCGAGTGGTCGGGGCTGCGTGATCGGGGCTACGTGATCGGGGCTGCGTCAGGCGTGCTCGGGCTGCAGGACCAGGCCGTGGCCGAGGGTCTGCGCCGTGCCCCGGGCCTTGGTGCGCAGGTAGTGCAGGTTGCTGGGGGAGGCGTGCACCCCGGTCGGCACCCGGCGGGTGATCGTGATGCCGAGCGCGCCGAGTTGGGCGGCCTTGGCGGGGTTGTTGCTCAACAGGTTGACTCTGGGCGCCCCCAGAGTGTGCAGCATCTGGGCGGCCGCGGTGTAGTCGCGGGCGTCCTCGGGCAGGCCGAGGGCGGCGTTGGCGGCGTAGGTGTCGAGGCCGCCGTCCTGCAAGGCGTAGGCGTCGAGCTTGTTGTAGAGGCCGATGCCACGGCCCTCCTGGCGCAGGTAGAGCAGGTAGCCGCCGTGCTCGGCGATCTGTTCCACCGACTCGCGCAGCTGCGGGCCGCAGTCGCAGCGCGCCGAGCCGAACACGTCGCCGGTCAGGCACTCGGAGTGCACGCGCACCAGGGGAGCGGCGGTGGCCCGCGGGTCGCCGAGGCCGAGTGCGAGGTGCTCGGCGCCGTCGGCGAGGTCGTGGAAGGTCACCACATCGGCCTCGACGCGGAAGCCGTCACCGAACCGCAGTGGCACCCGGACCCTGGTTCGCACCCGGGCGGGCGGCGGTAGGGTCGGGACGGATGGAGCGGGACTGGTCATGGAGGGTCTCCGCAGAAGTAGTTCAAATTTGAAGCCCAATGCCACGGTACCTCACCCGGGCGGCACGCTTCAAATTTGAACAATACGGATACGCTTGGACGCATGGCAGAGACCCGGTGGCTCGACGAGCAGGAGATGGCGGCCTGGCGCGGCTTCATTGCGGCGAGCAGCCTGGTGGCGCGTCGGCTGGAGCAGCAGCTGAAGGACGACTCCGGGCTCTCGCACACCCAGTACGAGATCCTGGTGCACCTCTCCGCCGTCCCCGAGGGTGAGCTGCGGATGGCCGAGCTGGCCGACCGGGTGGTCACCTCGAAGAGTGGACTCAGCTACCAGGTCGCGCAGTTGGAGAAGGCGGGGCTGGTCGGGCGGCGGTCCTGTCCGAGCGATGTGCGCGGGGTCTTCGCCTGCCTCACCGAGCGCGGGCGCGAGGTGCTGCGTGCTGCGGCGCCCGGGCACGTCGGGGCGGTGCGGGCGGCGCTGATCGACGTGCTGGACCGCGAGCAGCTCGCGGTGGTCGCCGAGGCGCTGGGTGAGGTGGCCCGCCGACTGCGCGACTGACGGGCGGGCCGGGCGGGCTCACGGGGCTCGGATGGGCCGGTGGGTGAACGCCCGGTGGCGCGATCGGGTCTACGCGGGTCCTGGTGGGCCTCCTCTCGCTGACGAGACGTCAGTTCTCTAGCGGGGTCGGCGGGTTGGCCGCTACGCTCGCCCAGCGCGGTGATGCCAATCATTGGTACGTGTGCATCGACATCCGCGTTTTCGCATCGGTGGTACTCATCCCTGCCAGGCCACAAGGAGCGAACATGTCCCGTACTGCCCGCTTCTCCCGCACGGCCCGCACGGCTCACCCCACGCACCTCGCCCGCCCCGCACGCCTCGCCCGCCCCGGCCGGGCCTCCGGCCACGCGGTCCGCGCCGCCGCCACGGTCGCCGCCGCGCTGCTGGCGACGGCCGTCGCCGTCCCCGCCCACGCCGACACCGCCGGGCGCGACTTCCAGCCCAGCCACCCCGAGCGCGACTACGCCGGGTCCACCGTCGTCGCCCACGAGGGCAGAGGCCCCGCCGGAGCGCCGAAGCCGCTGGTCACCCAGACCCCCGGCCTGGACGTCTCCAGCTACCAGGGCAACGTCAACTGGTCCACGGCCGCCGCCGACGGCGCCCGGTTCGCGTACGTCAAGGCCACCGAGGGCACCGGCTACACCAACCCGTACTTCGCCCAGCAGTACAACGGCAGCTACAACGCCGGCCTGATCCGCGGCGCCTACCACTTCGCGCTGCCCAACGCCTCCAGCGGCGCCACCCAGGCCGGCTACTTCGTCGGCCACGGCGGCGGCTGGTCGGCCGACGGCAAGACCCTGCCGCCCGCCCTGGACATCGAGTACAACCCCTACGGCGCCACCTGCTACGGCCTCAGCCAGAGCGCGATGGTGAGCTGGATCCACGACTTCGGCAACACGGTCGCCAGGCTCACCGGCCGGTACCCGACGATCTACACCACCACCGACTGGTGGAGCACCTGCACCGGCAACAACGGCGGCTTCGGCACCACCGACCCGCTCTGGATCGCCCGCTACGCGAGCTCGCCGGGCACCCTGCCGAACGGCTGGTCCTACCAGACCTTCTGGCAGTACTCGGACGCCGGGACCTTCCCCGGCGACCAGGACTACTTCAACGGTGACGCCAGCCGCCTGCAGGCGCTGGCAGGCTGATCGGCACCGCAACCAGGCGCGAGCGCGGGGGGCAGGGCGTGAGCCGTGCCCCCCGCGCTCGGCCAGTTCGCGACGGCCATGGCGGTCAAGGTGACCGCACCGGTGGCCGGCGGCAGCCCGCAGCAGAGCGCGCCGACCGTTCCCGTCACCCGCCGGATCCGCCGGGTCCAGGGCGGCCGCGCCGCCCGCTGCCCGAACCCGGGGGCTCCGGCCCAGCTGCTCGGCGGCCTGCCCGGACCGGCGCCCCAGGCCCGCTCCTCGGGTGCCTTCGTGCGGCGCGTGGCTCGGGACTCGCGCTCGGCCATCTCCGGTCCCCCGTCCTCGTGCCCGGGCGGACCCCGGCCGGCGGCGTCCGTGCCAGCGCATCATGCCAGGCCGATCCGGCGCTCCGGGAGAAGGGTGCAGGTCGGGCGCGGAAGCGCGAAGCTTGGTCCCATGGCCGATCCGCAAAGGTCGCACAAGTCGCACGGTTCGCACAGCTCGCACGGGTCCCGCGGTCCGCGTACCGAGAGTGCTCGGACGTACCAGGGCGTGCCGGCCGCACCGCTGCGTCGCGGCGCCCTGCCGAAGGTGGCCGAGATCGTCGACGGCGAGGCGGAGGAGACGGTCCTGGTCTGCCACGACACGCCCGACCTGCGCCTACTCGCCCACGGTCGCACCCTCAGCGGCCCGGACCCCGACTGGCGCCTGACCCTGCCGGACGGCACCGAGCGGCACGCCCCACCGGGCGCGGCCGTCCCGGTCGAACTCGCCGACCAGCTGCGCGCCTACGCCGGTGGCCGCACGCCGCGCCCAGTCCTGCGGCTGCGCATCCGCCGCAGCCGCACCCTGCTGCGCGACCGAGCCGGGCGCACGCTCGCCGAACTCGACCGTACCGAGACGCTGGCCCAACCCCTCAGTGCCAACCCGGGCCCGGGGCGGCTGGCCGGCTGGACCGGCACCGAGGTCCGGCTGGTCCACGGCCGCCCCCGGCTGTTGGCCGTCCTCGACGCGCAGCTGCGCGCCCAAGGTCTCGCCAGCGCGCCCGGCGGCACGCCGACCGACCTGCTCGCCCGCGCCGGCGTCCGCAGGACCGGCGCCGGACCCGCCCGCAAGCCCGCCGCCGGCACGGCAGGCGCGGCCCTCGCCGGCTACTTGCGGACCCAGTGCGCCGAACTGCTCGCCCTGGACGCGGCGGTGCGGCGCGACGAACCGGATGCCGTCCACCGGATGCGGGTCTGCTGCCGTCGGCTGCGCAGCGCCCTGACGGCAGGTCAGAAGCTGCTCCGTGGCAGCCGGGCAGGCCGGACCGCCGACGAACTCCGCTGGCTCGGACAGGTCCTGGGCCTGGCCCGGGATGCCGAGGCCACCGGCGAACGCCTCGCCGAGGCCTGCGCCCAGCTGCCGTCGGCCGCCGCACCGCAGCAGCTGGCCGCCGAGCTGGCCGCCCGGTTCCGTCGGCGCTACGCGGCCGCCTATCGGCAGGTGCGCGAAGTCCTCGACAGCGAGCGCTACTTCCAGCTCCTGGATGCCGTCCGGTGGATCGCCGACCGCCCCCCGCTGCGCCGCCGGGCCCGCCACGGCCGTGGTGAACTCGAGCGGCTACTGCGCCGGGAACAGCGCCGCGTCGACCGCCGGATGCGCCTGGCCCTCGCCCGCCCCGTCGGCCCCGGCCGTGACGAAGCGCTGCACGCGGCGCGCAAGGCGGCCAAACGCGCCCGCTACACCGCCGAGTTGGCCGGCCCGATCCCCGCCGCCCGGCTGGCCCGCCGGATGCGGGCCCTGCAGGAGGCCCTCGGCGGCTACCAGGACGCCGTACTGGCCGAGCAGCTGCTTCCCGAACTCGCGGCCGAGGCGCACGCCGAGGGGGAGAACACCTTCGGCTACGGCGTCCTGCACGCCGCGCAACGCCCTGCGGCGGCAGCCGCCCTGGCGGCGGCCGGTCCCGCCTGGCGCCGGGCCCGCAAGCGGCGCCTGACCAGGTTGCGCTGAGGTCCGTGGCGGTCCCGGCCGGTCCCGATGCGGCCGCCCCGGAGGCGTCCGGCGACGTGGCGGAGGCCGGACCACTCGAATGGTCGTATGCGGCCGAATCTTTCCCTTGCTACTCTGTGGTGTCCGCTATTTGACGCCCCGTCACGATCCGGGGCCGGGGAGGAGGCGGTCCACGTGTCCGACCAACTGCACACCGAGGCAAGCGTGTCGCGCCCGCCCGCGGTGCCGAGCCCTGCTCCGCCGAGCGCCCCAGCAGAGATCCCGTCGGCGATCGCGCCGGCCGCGCTGCCGCCGTGGCTCGACCTGGCCGCCCCCGCCTTCTGGCGCCTCCCCGACCCCCAACGGGCCGCCGCCTTCCGCCACTTGCGCAGCCTCCCCGCGCCGGTCCACTTCGTCGAGCGCCCCGCCGGCCCGCTGCGCCGCGAGCGCGGCTTCCACGCCTTGGTCCGCCATGCCGACGTGCTCGCGGCCAGCCGCAACCCACAGGTCTTCCGCAGCGCGCCCGGTGTCACCACGCCCGAGCCGGCCCGCTGGGTCCGCCTGCTGTTCGGCGACTCCATGGTCAACCTGGACGATCCGCGTCACGCCCAGCTGCGCCGGATCGTCGCCCGCGCCTTCACCCCGCGCCTGATCGCCCGGGTCGAGGAGGACATCCGGGCCACCGCCGCCCGGATCGTCGACCGGGTGATCGCCGAGCGCCCGGCGGACTTCGTTCCCGCCGTCGCCGCGCAGCTCCCGTTCCAGGTCATCTGCGCGATGATGGGCATCCCCGAGGAGCACCGCCCGCTGATCCTGCGCCAGATCGACCAGGCCTCCGAGCACACCGGCGTGCACCGCCCGCTGCGCGAGCGGATCCGGCTGCCGGGGCAGGGCCTGCGGGCGCTGGCCCGCTTGCAGCGGCTGGTCGCCCGGCTGGGCTGCGAGCGCCGCCGCCACCCCACCGAGGACCTGATCTCGGCGCTGGTCGGCGCCGACCTCGACGGGCGTGGCCTGACCGGTCGCGAGCTCGGCGCCTTCTTCTCGCTGCTCCTGGTGGCCGGCGTCGAGACCACCCGCAACGCGCTCGCCCACGGCCTGCACCTGCTGAGCACCCACCCCGAGCAGCGGGCCCTGCTGCTGGCCGAGCCCGAACGCCGGCTGGACGGCGCGGTGGACGAGATCCTCCGCCACGCCACCCCTATCATCCAGTTCCGCCGCACCCTGGCCGCCGACCACCAGCTGGGCGGCGCCCAGCTGGCCCGAGGCGACCAGGTCCTGCTCTGCTACGCCGCCGCCAACCGGGACGAGTCCGTCTTCCCCGATCCCGACGCCTTCGACATCACCCGGGATCCCAACCCGCAGCTCGCCTTCGGCGGCGGTGGTCCGCACTTCTGCCTCGGTGCCCACCTGGCCCGGCAGGAGATGAAGGCCCTCTACCGCGAACTCTTCAGTCGCCTGCCCGACATCCGCTCGACCGCCGCCCCCGAGATCGTCCCGTCGAACTTCGACCACCGCGTCCGCTCGCTGGCCTTCACTTTCACGCCTCCCGCCGTCGGCGGGTGAGGAGGCGTCGGTGAGCGGGAGAGTACTGGGCAGTCCAGTTCTCCGCCGGATATCGTGCCGGTTACGCCAGACAGATGGGAGCACGGACATGGCCGACCCGGTGAAGGGCCCTGCCAGCTACTTTCCTGCGATAGAGAAGAAGTACGGCCGTCCGGTCACGGAGTGGAAGGACCTGATCCGCTCCTCGCCGCTGGCCCGGCACATGGAGCTCGTCGGCTGGCTCAAGACCGAGCACGGGCTGGGGCACGGCCACGCCAACGCGCTCGTGGCGCACACCCTCGCCGAAAAGCCGCCGTCCGACTGAGGCGTCGGACGGCGGCGTTCGGGCACGCAGGCGGGGGCGGGGCCCGGCGGTCCCTAACCGAAGATCGAGAAGCTGAGGTGAGCGAAAGCCACGTCGAGGCCGTAGACGAGCATCACCATCACGACCACGAAGGTCAGTACCACGCCGGTGTAGGACGTCAGCTCGGAGCGCGTCGGCCAGACGACCTTGCGCAGCTCGGCGACGATCTGCCGGTAGAACAGCGACATCCGCGCCAGCAGGCCGCGCACGCCGCGCCCCTTCGGCGAGGATGACTTGCCCCGCTCACGGGTGGTAGGTCCAGCCATGCGCCGACGCCTTTCCCCTGGACGCCTCCGGAACCGGCGGGAGGTGTCTGAGTCCTGGCTTCCAGCGTACGGACGAACAGGGAAGCCTCTACTCGGGAAGCCGCGCGGCGAAAAGGGGCGTGGGCCTGCGGTCACCGCCGGTTCGCGGTCTGCGGCAGGTCCTTCGGCGGCGTCTGTGCGGCGTGCAGCCCGTTCTGTGCCTTGCTCAGACCCCCCACCCCCGGTGCCTCGGCGGCGCCCGCGCAGCGCGTCACCAGGTCGCTCAGCGCCGACTGGTCGGTCCGGGTGAACTCCTGGAGGACGAACGCGCCGATCGCCCGGCCTTTGGGCGGTCGCCCGATCCCGAAACGCAGCCGGAGGAAGCCCCCGTCCCCCGTGCCTTGCCCACCGAACGCGCCCCGCTCTGCCCGGGCGAGCCGTCAGAGGCCCGCAGGATGCCCGCGAGCGGGCCTCCGCACAGGTTGATGGTCCACTGGGGCTCGGCGAGCGCCACGCGGCGGTCCTCGACCTCGACGCAGCACGGCCTGCCGCACCACCCCCCAGGAACCGGGGATGGTGCGGCAGGCCGTGCTGGGTGGGCGAGCAGGTCGAACAGTCCGCTGAGATCCCCCAGGTACCGCGGATCCGTCCCCCCAACTGGTGCCTCAGTAGCGCTGCGCGGTCGCGACCTTCGGGTTCAGTGCGGCCCCTGCGGACTTGGTGCTGACCGCGACGGGCGCTGCCCGCTGGCCCGGCCCGAGGTTCTGGGCGCCCACCACGTCGCTGTCCACCAGGGTGCCGGAGGCGTCGGTGAAGTCGATCCGCACCGCGTAGGAGGCGGCGCTGGAACCGCTGTTGGTGATGTTCACCACCACCGCCGTCAGCCCGCCGGTCGTGCTCGTCGGCACGCCGGTGAGGGTGATGTCCCCGATGGCGTTGCCGCTCCCGGCCGTGGTCGCCAGCGCGGCCGAGGCAGAGGCCTGGGCCCCGGCAGCCGCCGCGGAGACCGACGCCCCGAAGGACGCGGCCGCGGAGGAAGCGGAGGAGACCGCGGCCGACACGGAGGCCTGGGCGGAGGAGGCGAGCGATCCCAGTCCGGAGGGAGTGGACCCCGAGAACGAGGCCGTCGCCGGTGAGAAGGACGGCGTACTGGACGACGCCGTGGCCGGGTGTCCGGAGGAGCTGCTGCACGCCGACAGACCGGCCAGGCAACCTGTCGTCACGACCAAAGCCGCCACCGGCCGGCGCCAGGCCCCGCCGGTCGCGCCCATTCCCACGTACCCTCTGCTCACGGATCCGCCCACGGTTGATGGCCGGGACCGCTCCCGTGCCGCCTGCCCTCACCGTGACCCGGCCGGACAACCGCCGCGAGCCGTGCTGGCCCATCCGGTGCCGCGTGCCGGCCGGCTGCTGCTCGGCCGGGACGGCGGCCGCGTCGACGCCCCGGGGGCGGTGGCAGACGGCGCACGACGGCAGTACTACGCTCGACTGCCTTCTCGAGCGTCTCGCTGAGCCGGGTACACCGTCCGCCGCCCGCCGTCCGATCATCATTTGACCAACTGACCGAAAGTCATGCTGATATGCGACCCACCCTCTTCACCGTCGACCACCCCGGCCCGGGCCGGCTGAGCACCATGGCGAGGCCGCGTGGCAACGACTGGCTGGACGACGAGATGGCGGCGCTGAAGGCGGCCGGCGTCGCCATCCTGGTCTGCGCCCTCACCGAGCCCGAACGCGAGGAGCTCGGGCTTGCCGAGGAACCCCGGTCGGCCGCGGCGGCCGGGTTGCGGTTCGTCGAGATACCCATCCCCGACCGCACCGTGCCGGACCTTCCCGCGATCCTGCCCGCTCTGCGGCAACTCGCCGCCGAACTGGCCGACGGCGCGCACGTCGTCACCCACTGCCGGGCCGGCATCGGACGCTCCTCGCTGCTCGCCGCCGCGCTCCTCATCCTCAACGGCACGGCGGCCGACACCGCCTGGCGCCGGATCGAACGAGCCCGCGGGCTCGCCGTCCCGGACACCGCCGAGCAGCGTGAGTGGACGAACTACGTTCCCGTGCAGGCATGATGACAATCTCTCAGGTATGACCGGGGATTGAAATGGGCGACTCCGGGCGCGCCGCCTGATGGCATGGGTCGCCCTGAGCTCCTACGGTCTACGGTCGGTGACGTGTCGTCAGCCGTCATCATTCGTTGCTCGGCGGCTCCCGGACGGGCCGTGTGGAGCCCAACTTCCCTCTCTTCCTCGGACGGGTCAATGGAGCGGCCTTGACCGGTCATTCAGTTGAGCCGGTCGGGCGGAATGCCGAACCGGGTGGGCGCGTGTCGGCTTGACCCGGGTATTTCATGGCCATTTCACTTCCGGTGACCGCCTACCAGTACCCGAAGTCCCAGTGCCTGAAGTCCTGGCCGTCACTTCTCAATTCGTGATCCGTCGTCACTCGCACCCTGGCGTGCGCCCACCGCGATCGGCCACCTTCTCGTGCGGCGGATCAGGCCGGGTCGGCGGCAGGCCCGTCCATTCCATCTCCGGAGGAATTCCCATGTCCTTGGAAAATCCCGCGACTGACGCCCCGTCCGACGGCCCGTCCCGTCGGCACCTGATGCGGCAGGCGGCTGCCGTCGGTGCTGCCGGGCTCGCGGTGAGCCTGGTCGCCGGTGCCGGCAGCGGCGCGGCCGCCGCCGGCAACGCCGACAGGTCGCCGGCCGGTGAACAGGTGCCCGCGCCGGCCACCGAGCACGATGAGCCGATGATCGTGCACGTCCGCGACGCGCGGACCGGCCGGCTCGACCTGTTCAGCGGCGAGAAGCACCACGTCGTCCAGGATCCGGCACTGGCCGCCGCGCTGGTCCGCGCGCTGGGCTGACCCGCTCCACCCAGCCCCGCACTCTCCGGTCGGCCGGCCTCGGCGTCGATCCGCCCGGGTCGGCCGGCCCACCCCGCTCCTGCCCCCACACCACTGACAACCCCCTGTGAGGTTCCCGTGTCGTCCCACCGCGAAGCCCCCGAGATCTCCAAGGACCCGGTCGCCGACAGCACCGACGTCTACGCCTTCGTCAGCCCCGACGCGTGCGACACCGTCACGCTGATCGCCAACTACATCCCGCTGCAGAGCCCGGCCGGCGGTCCGAACTTCTACGAGTTCGGCGAGGACGTCCTCTACGCGATCCACATCGACAACGACAACGACGGGCGCCCGGACGTCAGTTACGAGTTCCGGTTCCGGGTCGAGGTCCGCAACCCCGACTCCTTCCTCTACAACACCGGGCCGATCAACTCGCTGGACGACCCCAACTGGAACCGGCGCCAGACCTACAGCATCACCCGGGTCGAGGCCGGTGAGCGGCGCCGCGTCATCGCCGAGGGCCTGGCCTGCCCGCCCTGCAACATCGGCCCGCTCTCCACCCCCGACTACACCTCGCTGGCGAACATGGCGGTCCACCCGCTTCACGGTGGGCGCAAGGTGTTCGCCGGGCAGCGCGCCGAGGGCTTCTACGTCGACCTCGGCTCGATCTTCGACCTCGGCACCCTGCGGCCCTTCCAGCAGCTGCACGTGATGCCCGCCTTCACCCATCCGGCCCCCGGCGTCAACGCCACCAAGCTGCTCAACGTCCACAGCATCGCGCTCCAGGTCCCGATCACCGACCTGACCCGCGACCACCGCAAGCCCGGCGACGTGCTGGACCCGGACGCCACCATCGGCGTGTGGACCACCGCGGCCCGCCGCCAGGCCCGCGTCATCGACGACTCCGGACACACCACCGAGTCCGGCCCCTTCGTGCAGGTCTCCCGGCTGGGCAACCCGCTGTTCAACGAGGTCATCGTCCCGATGGGGAGGAAGGACGAGTGGAACTCCCAGCCCCCGGCGGACGACAAGAACTTCGCGCAGTACGTCGCCAACCCCGAGCTGGCCAAGCTGCTGCCGGTGCTCTACCCGGGCGTCTTCCCCAACCTGGCGGCGCTGGACGCGGCCGGCACCGCGCGCGCGGACCTGCTCGCCATCCTGCTGACCGGCATCCCCAGCGGCATCGTGGCCGGGTTCCAGAACTTCACCGGTGACACCCAGGCCGACATGCTGCGCCTGAACGTCGCCGTCCCGCCGGCCACCAGCCCCAACATCCTGGGCCTGGTCGCCGGTGACCCGGCCGGGTTCCCCAACGGGCGCCGGGTCTTCGACGACGTGGTCACCGTCGAGCTGCGGGCCATCGCCGGTCTGACCTTCCCCCTGGTCGACACGAGCTTCACCCCGGACGCCGCCGCCGGCCAGATCACCGACGGCCTCACCCCGGACAGCCTCGGCACGCCGTACCTGAACAGCTTCCCCTACCTCGGTGTTCCCTTCGACGGCTACCACACGCCGTCCAGCTGACCGTCGATCCGACCAGTCGGCACACCACATGGTGCGGGCAGCCTGCGCGGCTGCCCGCACCGGCCCGTTCCCCGAGCAGGAGGCACCACGCATGACGCACACCCACCCGCACCCGCCGCTGCCCGCCCCCTCCCGCGAAGGCAGCGTCGTCCTGGAGATCGGCGGCACCCTCGGCGCCCTGATCATCCACACCGGTCCCGCCGAGGACGGCCTGGAGATCGAGGTCAGTCCCACCGGCCAGGACGCCACCCGCACCCACGCCGCCGTCCGCCCCCGGCACCTCACCGGACGGGTCGTCCACTGCGCCGTCATCTCACCGCTGCCGGAGGGCGACTACACGCTCTGGCGCACCGCCGACACCCGCGAGGGCACGGTCACCGTGCGCGGGGGCGAGGTCACCGAGTACCGCCGGCTTCAGGGCAGTCAGCCGGCCGGCTCCAGGAAGAGCTCGTCGGCGTAGCACCAGGCCCACTCCTCGCCGGGCTCGACGGACCGCGCCATGGGGTGGCCGGTCTGGGCGTCGGCGTGCGCGCCCTGGTCTTCGGCCACCTGCCACTCGTGGTGCTTCACCGGTCTCCCTGAAATCTGTTCGAGGGAGGGGATTATGACGTGGGATCAGGTATTGCCGAGGATGACGGCCATGTCCCCGTAGGTGGCGTAGCCCGCTTCGAAGTCGCTCGGGGTGACGGTCAGGTGGCCGCGGGCGGGGTCGTTGATGGTGACGGCGTCAGCGGTGTAGCCGGTGACGACGACCACGTGTTCGGCGGTGCCCGCGTAGCGGACGCTGCGTCCGTCGTAGGCGGTGTAGGGGTGGTTGGGCCGATTGCGCCACAGGTAGTCGACCCAGACGATCGCGGGCCGGCCCGCCTGGACGTGGGCGCGCAGCTGGGCGGGCGTCAGATTCTCGCCGGCGTAGGCCACCCGCAGTCCGTAGGCGCGGGCGGCGTCGGCTACCGGGGGGTAGTAGACGCCGTAGCCGGTGCCGTCGCTCTCGGAGCCGTTCGGGTCGCCGACGAACGCGCGGTACGGGTCGCCGGAGTTCGGTCCGGAGCGGCCGAACCGGTTGTGGACCAGGTCCACGCCGATGTGCTTCAGAATGGCCTGGTCGTCGGCCTGGATCCCGTGGGCGGCCAGCATCATGCGCAGCGCGCTCGCTTCGCAGTCGTTGTTCAGCTGCTGGTAGTACAGCGGGACCTGGCTGTGCTCGGCGGCCCGGGCCGGCCCGGCGCCCGCTCCCGCTGCCAGCAGGGAGCCGGAGAGGACGGCGAGGAGCGCTGAGCAGGCTCGGCGGGCGCGCCGGTTGGTGGTGGTCGTCATGGAACTGACGCTACGTCAGATGGTGGTGGATGCGATGCAGCCGACGAGGAGTGAACGGGTGAGGGTGAGCTGCTCGGGTCAGTTGGACGGGGAACAGCCGTAGAGGGTGCCGCCGGTGCCGTTCGGGTCACCGAAGGGGCCGGCCGGGGCCTGCGGGTCGGCGCCGCCGGCGGCGGGTGGCTGGGCCACTCCGAAGGCCGTGGCGGGGATCCGCGTGCAGCGCTGCTTCACCCAGTCGTCGATCCGGCTGACCGAGGTGGTGCCGCCACCGCCGAAGAAGGCGCCGAGGCCGGGGCCGCTCTGGACCAGGACGAAGCGCACGGCGCCGCTGTGCACCAGGGAGTCGAAGGCGCTCGGGGACGGCTGGGGCACCGAGCCGCTGAACCCGCCCATCGGCATCACGGTGTCGCCGGTGCCCAGGATGTAGGGCGAGGCCGAGGTCCAGTTGTCGACCGCGAGGACGTACTTCGCGCCGTCCTGCCGGGCCTTGACGTAGTCGTACAGCCTGCGCTGGTCGGCGGAGAGGTCGGCGCTGACGCCGCCACCGGGCCCGCCGAAGCCGGCCGGCGGGTGGGCGCCGTCCGGGGCGGGGGAGCCGCCGGGCCGCGAGTGGCCCGCGCCGGCCGGCTGTCCTGGCTGTCCGGCCTCGCTGATGAGTTCCGTGAGCATCGCGCCCAGCCCCCTGGAGGAGGGACCGGCCAGGGCGTCGAAGGAACTGCCCGCGTACTTCGGGTCGAGCACCGAGGCCGACCAGGCCACCGGCGCGAGGACGGCTCCCGTCAGGCTGGCGGTCAGGCCGATCAGCAGCAGGCGGGAGGGTGCGCGGCGGGCGAGTCGGCCCCACACCAGGGCGGCGATCCCGAGGGCCGCGGCGGCCGGCACCAGCCAGGACAACCAGGGCAGGAACTCGGGGGCGAAATCGCCCAGGTACCAGGCCCAGGCGGCCTCGGCCGCGACGGCGACCGGCAGCAGCCAGGCGGCGCGGCCGCCCTTGCGGTAGGCGTCCCAGAGCAGCACGCCGCCGGCGCCGGCCAGCCCGGCCAGGGCGGGTGCCAGGGTCGACATGTAGGCGGTGTGCGGGATCGAGCTCATCTCGCTGAACACCAGGCCGACCACGGCCAGCCAGCTGCCCCACATCACGAACCCGCCGCGCAGCCGGTCGGTGCGCGGCGTGCCGCGGCGCGACCACAGGCCGTACGCCAGACCGAGGAAGGCGAAGGGGTAGAGCCAGCCGATCTGCGGGCCGAACCTGCCCTGGAACAGCTTCAGCCAGCCGCCGTTCAGCCCCGGGAGGCCACCGCCGGGCGGAGCGCCGGTCGGGTGGGCGGGTCCACCGGTCGGGCCGCTGGTCGGGCCGCCGGTCGGGGCCCCGGCACCGGGCCTGGGCGCTCCGCCGCCGAAGCTCATGGTCGGCACCGAGCCGGGCACGTGGATGCCGAACCGCTCCAGGCCGTTGTAGCCGAAGACCATCGCGATCGAGCTGTTGTCGGTGCTGCCGTCCACGTAGGGCCGGTCCTCGGCCGGCACCACCGTCATCAGCAGCACCCAGGAGAGCGACACCGCCAGGCAGACCACGCCCGCCAGCAGCAGGTGGCCCGCGCGCCGGCGCAGCCTGACGGGTGCCGCGACCAGGTAGCCGAGGGCCAGCGCCGGGAGGATCATCCAGGCCTGCAGCATCTTGGCCTGGAACCCGACACCCACCCAGGCCCCCGCGAACAGCAGGGACCGCAGCCGCGCGTCGAGCACCGCGCGCTGGTAGCAGTCGGCCGCCATCACCAGGCAGAAGACCAGTCCGCCGTCCTCCATCGAGTGCCCGAACATCGAGGCGACCACGGGGGTGAAGGTGAACGCCCCGGCCGCGGCGAGCCCGGCCCTGGGGCCGGCCCAGCGGCGCACCATGCGGTACGTCACCAGGACGCAGAGCACGCCCTCGACGCACTGGGGCAGCGTCACCGACCAGGCGTGGAAGCCGAACAGGCGAGCGGACAGGGCCTGCGGGACGAACGAGCCGGCGATCTTGTCGGGCGTGACGGTGGCCCCGGGGTCGAGGGCGCCGAAGAAGAGCGCCTTCCAGCTCACCGACATGCTCTTCACGGCGTCGGAGTAGAAGAGCGCGTAGTCGGCGGAGCTGAGGTTCCAGGCGTAGAGGGCGGCGGCGACGGCTGCGGTCAGCAGCAACGCCGGTCGGGCCCAGCCGGGTTGGTCGGCAGGGGAACGCCAGAACTGCCAGGGTTTGCGGGTGCTCCCGGAGCCCTGACCGGGCGTCAGCTCCGCGTTCGGGGGATGACCGAGGACAGTCGCGGACAAGGTGGAACC
This sequence comes from Kitasatospora sp. GAS204B, assembly GCF_029892155.1. Lineage (GTDB taxonomy): Bacteria > Actinomycetota > Actinomycetes > Streptomycetales > Streptomycetaceae > Kitasatospora. Next base: position 157,035 of record NZ_JARZAG010000006.1, read on the forward strand.
TCCTGCCGGACGGAGCGTTGACCGTAACCTGACATCATCATCTGACCTGACGATCCGTCAAACCTGGTAGATCGGTGAGAAATTCCTGGGAGATCATCACGCCGAGCTCAGCCCTACCCGGTCGCGCTCCGGTTGATGCGCCTCGGCCGGGTGATGGGGGAGTGACGGGAAGGGCGGACGGCGCTCCGGCCACCGTTCGCGCGGGGTGAACCCGTTCGGGCAAGGTTCGGGCACCCGAGGAGCGGGTCGGCCGGTGTGTTGCGCAGGGTCCCGGCGGTGGCGGGTGCGTTGATTGGGGTGTGTCCTCAACAGCCGACAAGGGTCCAACCGTCGCCGCCGCCTTGCTTCCCCTGCTCGGCGGGGCCGGCAACATCACCGGCGTCGCCCACTGCATGACCCGCCTGCGGCTCGGCCTGCTCGACCGCTCCACGGTCGACGAGGCGGCGCTCGCCGCGCTGCCGGGGGTGCTGGGCGTGGTCGACGACGAGACGTACCAGATCGTGCTCGGCCCCGGCGTCGGCCTGGTGGCGCAGGCACTCGAGGAACTGGTGGACCAGCAGCTCGCTTCAGCACCGCGAGCTCCGGGCGCAGCGCAGCCGGCTGCCGAGGGGCCGGCCGTGGAGGGGTCGGCTGCCGAGGGGTCGGCTGTCGAGGGGCTGGCCGCGCGGGGGGAGGCCATCCGCCGTGCGGCCCGGCAGCGGAACGGCACGCCCGCCAAGGTGCTGCTGCGTCGGGTCGCCAACGTCTTCGTGCCGCTGGTCCCGGCGCTGATCGGGTCGGGCGTCATCGCGGGCATCGGCGGGCTGCTCACCAGCCTGCACTGGTTGCCCGCGCTGGTGCCCGCCCTGGTGGCGCTCTCCTCCGGCTTCCTCTCGCTGATCGCGGTCTTCGTCGGCTACCAGACGGCCAAGGAGTTCGGCGGCACGCCGATCCTCGGCGGCGCCGCCGCCGGGGTGATCGTCTTCGCCGGGGTCTCCCACGTCTCGGTCTTCGGCCAGCGGCTCACCGCCGGGCAGGGGGGTGTGCTGGGCGCCCTGGGCGCGGCGGCGCTCGCGACCTGGGTGGAGCGGTGGTGCCGCCGGTGGGTGCCCGAGGCACTGGACGCCCTGGTCACGCCGACGCTGACGCTGCTGATCACCGGCCTGGTGACGCTGTTCGGCCTGATGTTCGTCGCCGGGCACCTCTCCGACGCGATCGGCACCTCGGCGACCTGGCTGATGGCCCGGGGCGGCGCCTTCGCCGGTCTGCTGCTGGGCGGTCTCTTCCTGCCCCTGGTGATGGTGGGCCTGCATCAGGCGCTGATCCCGATCCACACCACGCTCATCGAACACGTGGGCTACACGGTGCTGCTGCCGATCCTGGCCATGGCGGGTGCCGGACAGGTCGGTTGCGCGATCGCGGCCTACCTGCGCCTGCCGAACAACGCGCCGATCCGGGCCACCATCAGGTCCGCCCTGCCGACCGGCTTCCTCGGGGTGGGGGAGCCACTGATCTACGGCGTCTCGCTGCCGCTCGGCCGCCCGTTCGTCACCGCGTGCGCCGGTGGGGCGGCCGGTGGCGCGTTCGTCGGACTGTTCAACATGGCGGGCACCGAGGTCGGCTCGACGGCGATCGGCCCCTCGGGCTGGGCGCTGCTCCCGCTGCTCAAGGGCAACCACGGCCTGGGCCGGACCGTGGCGGTCTACGTCGGGGGACTGCTCGTCGGCTACCTGGTGGGGTTCCTGGCCACCTACTTCTTCGGGTTCACCAAGGCGATGCTCGCCGAACTCAACGCGGTGCCCGTCGCCACCCCGGTGCCCGCCGCCACCTCGGTACCCGTCACCGCTTCCACTTCCAGCAAAGGATTGTGAACAAGTTCCCCGGTTCGGCCGGTGGCCTGCTACAGTCGGAGCAGTTGCAGTTGTGGTTCCCATGAACTTTGTGTGCGCCTGCTGGTTCTGACCGCAGGCGCATTTTCTTGTTTCCCGGCTCTTCCCCGGGTGGGTCATCATCGCGGCGACGCGGTCCCGCACATGGCGGGTACCGGTCAGCCTCTTGAAGGAGATTTTTTTATGGCTAATGGCACTGTGAAGTGGTTCAACGCGGAAAAGGGCTTCGGCTTCATTGAGCAGGAGGGTGGCGGTCCTGACGTGTTCGCCCACTACTCGAACATCAACGCCAACGGCTTCCGCGAGCTGCTCGAGGGCCAGAAGGTCGAGTTCGACGTCACGCAGGGCCAGAAGGGCCCGCAGGCCGAGAACATTCGTCCGCTCTAGTTTCACCTGCGCAGGCAGCTGCCACGCAGCAGGGGCCCGCACCGCGTACATGCTCGGTGCGGGCCCCTCGGCATTTGTGCCGGGATCGACTCCGGCCCACTGGGGCCCAGGGTCCCGCCATCGGAGACCAGTCCCGCACGCGAGACGCACCGCGTCGCGTCCGGATCGGCTCGCACGGTTCTGCCGTGCCCGCCCGGCTCCGCACACACTTCCGGCTCGTTCATGCGATCTCCGCGCTGCCTCGCGCCGCGGAGGACTCCTCGTGACGTGCCGCCCCGAGGAAGGCTTCGCCGCATGAACCGTTCCACTCGCTCGTCCGCCCAGAGCGCCAACTCCCGCTCCGGCAAGGGCTCCCGCTCGGGTGCCTCCGGCTACGGCTCCCGCTCGGGCGGCTCGGGTGCCTCCGGCTACGGCGCCGGCTCGGGGTCCCGCTCCGGGGCGCGGTCCGGCGGCGGGCAGCGTTCCTCGGGCTCGACGAGTCGTCAACGTTCTTCGGTCCAGGGCGAGTTCGCCCTTCCCGTCACCGTGACTCCGGCGCTGCCGGCCGTCGAGTCGTTCGATGAGCTGGACCTGCCGCGCGCCCTGCTGGCGACGCTGAGCCGGCAGGGCGTGACCGCGCCGTTCCCGATCCAGGCCGCGACGCTGCCGAACACGCTGGCCGGCCGTGACGTGCTCGGCCGAGGCCGCACCGGCTCGGGCAAGACCCTCGCCTTCGGTCTCTCGTTGCTGGCCCGTACCGCCGGCCAGCGCGCCGAGCCGCGCCGGCCGCTGGCCCTGGTGCTGGTTCCCACCCGGGAGTTGGCGCAGCAGGTCACCGAGGCGCTCACCCCCTACGCCCATGCGGTGCGGCTGCGGCTGGCGACCGTGGTGGGCGGGGTTTCGATCGGCCGTCAGACGGCGGCGCTGAATCGCGGCGCGGAGGTCGTGGTCGCGACCCCCGGGCGGCTGAAGGACCTGATCCAGCGGGGTGACTGCCGGCTGGACGCGGTCGATGTGACGGTGCTGGACGAGGCCGACCAGATGGCGGACCTGGGGTTCATGCCGCAGGTCACCGAACTGCTGGAGCAGGTCGCCGAGGGCGGGCAGACGATGCTCTTCTCCGCCACCTTGGACCGCAACGTCGACAAGCTGGTGCGCCGCTTCCTCAGCGACCCGGTGGTGCACTCGGTGGACCCGACCGCCGCGACGGTCAGCACGATGGAGCACCACCTGCTGCACGTGCAGAGCTACGACAAGCACGCGACGATCGCCCACATCGCCTCGCGCGACGGTGGAGTCATCATGTTCACCGACACCAGGCACGGCGCCGACCGCCTGGTGGACGAACTGCTCGCGAACGGCGTCAAGGCGGCGGCGCTGCACGGCGGCAAGTCGCAGCCGCAGCGCACCCGCACCCTGGAGCAGTTCCGGCAGGGGCAGGTGACCGCGCTGATCGCGACCAACGTCGCCGCCCGCGGCATCCACATCGACGGCCTGGACCTGGTCGTCAACGTGGACCCGCCGAGCGACCACAAGGACTACCTGCACCGCGGTGGGCGCACCGCCCGGGCCGGCGAGTCCGGCACGGTCGTCACGCTGGTGCTGCCCAACCAGCGCCGTGAGATGGCCCGGATGATGGCCACCGCCCAGTTGACCCCCAACTCCGTGAAGGTCCACTCGACGGACGAGGAGCTCGCGCGCATCACCGGCGCGCGGGTGCCCACCGGCGTGGCGGTCGTGGTGCCCGACCCGGTGGTGGAGCGCCCCCGTCGCAGCCCCGGCGCCGGGCGCGGCCGCAGCCGCCGTCCCTACTCCGGCCGCGGCACCGGCGGCACCGGCGGCACCGGTGGCACGGGTGGCACCGGCGGTGGCCGCAGGTCGGGAGGGGCACGCGTCGGGCTCGCCGCGTAGCAGCGGAGTCCGGGCGGCCCGGTCACCGGTGCGGGTAGGCGGTCACTGGTCCGAGTAGCTGAGATCTCCGACGGTCCAGCTGCTCACGTCGGCGATGGCGACGCGGTACATCCCGCCGGTGTGCGGAAGGCCGTAACTGCCTTGCAGGATCCGCGCGACGTGCAGGTGCAGGTGGGTGGGCGCGCCGGCGGGCTCCGCCGGGTACCCGCCGGCCTCGGCGGCCGCGAACAGCGCGGAGAACGGCTTCAGGTGGTCGGACGCTTCGAGTACCTCGGCGACGCGTTCCCGCCAGAGGCTCTCCGGCGCCAGCCGGCCGGTGATGACCGCGCCCGGCACGACCACGGTGAGGGGCATCTGATTGCTGTGCTCGGACTCCACCATCGCGGCGATGTCGACGAGCAGCCCATCGGGTTTCGACATGTGTCCGAGGATAGTGCCAGCCCGGGTCTGGACTGAAGCCGCTCGAAGGTGCCGCCGCGCCGCCGACTGCTCGTGGACAGTCGGCGGCGGTGCGGGCGGGCGGCTTCAGTCGCGGCGAGCCAGCAGCCGGTAGGCGTTGGACAGGCCGGTCCGGCCCGCCAGCGGGGCGAGCAGGCGGTCGAGCAGGGCTGCGAGCAGCAGCACGGGCGAGGCGGCGAGGAGGAGCGCGCCACGCAGGGCGCGACGCGCTCGCCCCGGTGGCAGGCCCGGTAGCCAGGGCGCGTCCTCATGGGGCGCGAGGGCGTCCAGCAGCAGCCAGCAGGCGGCCAGCAGGTCCACCGGGTCGTGCGGCTCGCGGTGCTGCTCCAGCAGCACGCTGAAGCCCAACTCGCCAAGGCGCCGGCGCAGGTTGGCCGCCGGCATCAGGTGCAGGTGCTGCGGCTGCAGCCAGGGCAGCCACCAGCGCCCCAGCAGGCGGGCGAAGCGCGAGCGCGGGTCCGGGACCTCGATCAGCAGCAGGCCGCCGGGGCGCAGCACCTCGTGGGCGGCGGCCAGCTCCCGGGCCGGTTCGGTGCTGTGCTCCAGGTAGTGGAACATGCTCAGCACGTCGTACTGGCCGGCCAGTTCGGGGGCCAGCGCGGGGAACGAGCCGCGGTGGCCGCGCCGCAGCCGGCCGTGGCGCTCGGCCAACTCGACGCCCTCGCTGAGGTCCAGGCCGTCGAAGGCGGTGTCCGGGAAGAGCTCGCGGGCACTCTCGCAGAAGTGCCCGTGCCCGGTGCCGACGTCCAGCCAGCTGCTCGGCGCGGCCGTGTACGGGGCCACCGACCTGGCGCGGCCGCGGTAGACCGCGGCGCGGGTCCCGAAGACGCCGCCCAGGCGCTGCTCGCCCAGGCCGTCGTAGAAGTCGCGGTAGTAGAACTCCAGCCCCTGATCGGTCAGTCGGGGATTCTGGAAGACGTGCGCGCAGTCCTGGCACTCGTCCAGCACGAACCGCCCCGGCTTGTGCTGCAGCAGGTCGCGGGTGCGCAGGCGGGTGCGCAGCCGGGTGGCGCCGCACCAGGGGCAGTCGGTGCGCCGCGGTGCGAAGAACCGGTCGGTGCCGTCGGCCAGTTCGGCCTGGTAGCCGGGCCGCAGGGCGGCGACCTGGCGGCTGCGGACCGCCGCCTTGCCGGGGGTGGGGCCTGCCTCGGTGGTGGTCAACGGATGCTCCTCTCGGCGGTTCTCGCCACGGTGGCGGCCAGCGACTCCAGCTCGGTGGCGGCGCCGGCCGCGCCGCCGGCGGCATGGAAGGAGGCGCCGACGCGGTGGGCGGCGGTGCGGTGCGCGGGATCGTCGAGCACGGCGTCCAGCGCCTGGCCGAGCCGGACCGCGCTGATCCGGCCGAACCGCACCCGCAGGCCCGCGCCGGCGGCCACCACCTGGCCGGCCACCACCGGCTGGTCGTCGCGGATCGGGGCGACCACCAGCGGCACGCCGTGCCAGAGCGCCTCGCAGACCGTGTTGTGCCCGGCGTGGCAGACCACGGCGGCGGTCCGCCCGAGCAGGCGCAGCTGCGGCACGGACGCCAGGACCAGCAGGTCGGGATCGGGCGCGGGCTCGCCGAGCACCCTGCCGGGGTCGACGATGACGCCCTGCACCCGCTCGGAGCGGGCCCGCAAGGCCTCTTGGCAGACCGTCAGAAACGCGGTGCCCGCATCGGTGTTGGCCGTGCCGAGGGTGACCAGCACCGTCCGCCGGCCCGGGTCCAGCCACTGCCACGGGAAGTCGGGTTCGGCGGGGCGGGACGCCAGCGCCGGGCCGACGAAGCGGATCGGGCCCACCGGGGCCACCGGACCGGCCAGCTCGGGGGTGGTGAAGGCGAGGATCAGGTGCGGGGAGAAGCGCGGATCGACGGTGCTGAGCGGTGCGCCGAGGCGCCCGCGCAACGCGCCCAGCAGGCCGCGGATCCAGGCGTCCACCAGCGGCATCCCGTCCAGCGCGCCGGTGAACTCCGCCGAGGTCGTCGCGGAGGTGACCCACGGCAGCCCGAGCCGCTCGGCGACCAGCGCGCCGGCGACCGCCTGCTGGTCCACCACCAGGACGTCCGGGCGGAAGCGGTCCACCGCCGCCGCCACGTCCGGGGCCATCGCCTCGGCGAGCGGGACCAGGAAGTCCTCCCAGAGGAACTTCAGCGCCCCCGGTCCGCGCAACTCCGGCGGCCGCTGCGCCGCCCCGCCCGGGCCCACCTGCGGCACCGCGCAGGCGAACACCTCGGCGTCGGGGCCCGCGAGCCGGCCGACCAACTCCGGCACGCCCGCCCAGGCGATCGCGTGCCCGCGGGCCGCCAGCTCGGCGGCCACCCCGACGGCCGGGTTGAGGTGGCCGACCAGCGGCGGGACGACGAAGAGGAACCTGGTCACCGCAGGCTCCGTTCGGGCTCGCCGTGCAGCGCCACACCCTGCTCCCGCAGCCAGGAGAAGGCGAGCTCGCGCATCACCTCGGGGGCCTCGACCAGCACGGAGTGCTCCTGACCTGCCACGAAGGTGCTCCGGCAGTCGGCCAACAGCCCGTCCAGCCAGCTGGCTTGGTCGGCCAGGTCGGACTCCGTACCGTAGACGGCGAGCACCGGGCAGCGGATCGCGCGCAGTTCGGCGGCGGTGGGCAGCCGGCTGGCCGGGATGTCCCGGGCCAGCGAGGTGCCGGCCAGCAGCGCGCCGGCCGCGCGGGCCAACCTGGCGGTGTGCGCGCCGCGTTGCTCGGCGACCCAGGCCAGCGTCCGCTCCTCGGCCAGGTGTTGCTCGGCCTTGCGCAGGATGCCGTCCAGCTTGGCCGCCCAGGCCTCGGAGGCCGGCTCGGACTCGATCGCCAGGATGCTCGCCACCTGTGCCGGGCGCCGGGCCGCGAGGCCGAACGCGACCGTGCCGCCGAAGGAGTTGCCGATCAGGTGGACGGGGCCGGTCGGCGCCAGCCGGTCCAGCAGCGCCTCCATATCGCCGACGAACTGCTCCAGCCGGTAGCCGGCCGGCGGCCGTCCGGACCGGCCGTGGCCCCGGTGGTCGTACATCAGCACCTCCACCCCGGCGGCCGACAGCGCGGGGGCCAGCGTGAAGTAGTAGCTCGCCAGGCTGTCGGTGAGCAGCCCGTGCACCAGGACGGCGGTCGCGGTGACCGGCCGGCCGTCCGGCGGGGCGAGTCGCTGCACGTGGCAGCGCAGCCCGTTGAGGTCGACGAAGGCCACGTCAGCTCCGCTCGGCGGTCTGCAGCCGGTCCACCACGTGGCTCACCAGCCGGCCGACGGTGAGGCCGATGATCTCCTCCAGATCCATGCCGGCGATGAACTCGGCGAAGTTGATCCGCTCGCCCCAGCGCTCCTGGAGCTGCCCGGCCAGCGTCACCAGGTCGATGCTCTCCAGTTCGAGGTCGTCGGTGAACCGGGACTCCATGGTGACCTCGGCCTCGTCCAGGCCGTAGTCCGCCAGCACGACGGCCAGCATGGCGGTGATCTCGGCGAGGACCTCCGGCTCGGTGGGTGGGCGCAGGTCCACGCGCTGCTCGCTGCTGGTCATTGTGGTGCTGTCCTCTCGTCAAGGTCGTCCGTGTCGAGGTCGTCGGCCGTCGTCCAGGCCACGACGTAGCCGCGCTTCGGCAGGTCGGGTGGGCTGCTCAGGTCGGTGCAGCGCAGCCGGTGCAGGTACGGTCCGTCCGGGCCGTCGACCGCCACCAGCAGGGTGGTGGGCGCCGCCTCGATCACGGCGAAGTCGCGCGGTCGGCCCCGCAGGCCGGTGCCCTGCGCCTTGGCCGCGGCCTCCTTGGCCGCCCAGAACCGGGCGAACCAGAGCGAGTCGGTGCCGCCGTAGGTCTTCTGACAGTCCGTCAGAAGAGCCAGCTCGGCCGGGCCGAGGGCAACCTCCAGGGTCCCGGCGGGGCGCTCGGTGACCTCCTCCAGGTCGATGCCGGCGCCCGGTCCGCCGCCTGGCCGGGCCGGGCGGACCAGGGCCACAGCCGCCTCGGCCCGGTGCGCGAGCGACACGTCCAGCTCCGGGAGGGTGCGGCCGTGCAGCCCGGACACCCGGGGCCGCCCCGCGGGGTCGTTGAGCACCTCGATCTCGGCGGGGAAGACCGGTCCCTCGCCCTGGGCCCAGAGCCACCGGCGCACCGCGTCCTTGACCGCGATCCGGCCCAGCAGCCAGGCCCGGCGCCCGCGCGGCGGCTGTTGCTCGTAGCGGGTCCGTTCGGCCGAGCCCAGGTGGTTGCGCATGATCAGGTCGCGGGAGGCGAGGTCCGGCCAGCGCTCGTGCAGCAGCATCCAATCGCCGGGCTGCGGCGCGGAAAGCGTGTTGCGGTCGACGAACCGCTCGACCGGGCGGGTCTCGGGGTGACTGTCGAACCGGCGGTCCTGCCAGCCGCGCACCTCCGCCCAGAGGGTGTCGCCCGCCCGCAGCTGCACATCGGCCTCGAGGACGCTGTCGGTCAGGCGGGTGACGCGGATGTGGCAGTGCAGCTCGGTGCCCGGTCGCGGCGCCGGCCCGTAGAAGCGCAGCTCCCGCATCCCGACCGGGAAGACGACGGTCCGCTCGGTGCGGGTCGCCATGATCCAGTAGCCGAGCAGTTGGCCGACGTTGTCCAGCAGCGCGCCGGGGGCGGCCGGTGCCGTGATCACGCCGCGCACGTGTGCCTCGCCGAGCGCGGTCAGCTCGGTCAGGCCCTGGAATGCCGGCCCGTGGAACATCCAGCGCTCGGCGTAGAGGCCGGCCGCCGTCAGCTCCGGCACCCGCTCGGGGTCCCGTTCCACCGGCCAGGGCGCCGGCGGCTCGGCATGACGGTCCGTCAATTCGACGGTGCCGCCGGCAAAGTTGCCGAAGGCGGCGGCGAGGCGGCCGGGGCCCGCGTCCTGGAGGGTGATCTCGATGTCGATCGGGGTGGCGGCCGGCACCCACTGGCCGAACCGCAAGTCATGGACGGCACCGGCCAGCTGTCCTGGCCTGGCCCGTTCGGCCGCGTCCATCAGGTGCTGCACGATCGTGGTGGCGGGGACCACGGGCCAGCGGTCCGCCAAGTCGGGCCAGCCGGGGCGCTGGCGGAAGAAGCAGTGGTCGAGCAGGTAGGGCATGGTGTCCAGACAGACGCGTAGGGTGCTGCCGGCCGGCGGTGGCGCGGGGGCGACCGGAACGGTGCCGGGCGTCCCCGCGAGGGCTGCCGGCTCGCTGCCGGGCGGCGTGGCGCGCTCGGCCGACGGCCGTCCCGCACCGATCAGTTCGGCGGCTGCCTGCTCGGTCTCCCGCAGCAGCGCGTCGAGTTCGGCCGCCAACGGGAAGCGGTCGGCCAGTGCGGCCAGCCCCGGATCGCGGGCGGGCGCGGCGGTGGCCCGTGGTATCTGACTCCGCGTCAGTTCGGCTCGCAGTGCGGTCCGGACGGCCGGGTCCAGCGAGATGAGCGCCCCGCCCAGGTCCAGCGGCACCGCCGGATGCGCGCGTTCGGCCGCCGACGCCCGGTCGCGCCCGGGCAGCAGCGCCGCCGTGTCCGGCTCGGCGCCCTCCACCCAGAGCGCCGCGGCCACCCGGCGCAGCTGCGCCAGCCCGTCGCGGTGCGGGGAGTTGGCCGCGATCGCCAGGTGCTCGCGCTCGCCCAGCGTGTCGCCCACCAGCGAGGCCAGCTGCCCGGTGCCGACCTGGACGAAGGCCCGGAAACCGGCCGCGTACATCGCCTCGACCAGCGGCCGGAACCGCACCGGCTCCAGCAGGTGCCGGACGAACAGCGCGCGCACCTCGGCCTCGGTCGCCGGGAACGGCGAGGCGGTGGTGCCGGACCAGACGGGCACGGTCGCCCGGTGCAGCTCGAAACGGTCGGCGGCCTGCCGGATCGGGTCGAGATAGGGGGCCAGCATCGGGGTGTGGAACCCGGACTGGAACGGCAGCACCTGGCCCAGCACGCCGCGGTCGCGGAACCAGTGCACCAGGCGGGTGACCGGCTGCTCGGGGCCGCAGACGATCGACTGCTGCGGGGCGTTGTCGTGCGACAGGACCACCTCGGACATGCCCTCGACGCTGGCCAGCGCGTCCAGCACCCGCTCGGCGGGGGCGCCGAGCGCGGCGAAGGCCAGCCCCGGCACGCGCAGCGAGTCCGGGTCGAAGGCCGCCAGGAACGTGTCCACGGACGCGCCCGAGTACAGCCCGCCGGTGATCATGGCGGTCCACTCGCCCACGCTGTGCCCGGCCACGCCGTGCGGCCGGACGCCGACCCGGCGCAGCGCCGCGTCGAGCAGCCGCCCGACGGCGACCACACCGACACCGTGCCGCCCGATGTCGTCCACCGCGGCCTGCTGTGCGGCCGGCGGGCGGGCCAGGCCGAAGTGGTCGGCGACGTCGTCGACCCGGGGCTGGAACTCGCCCTCCAGCCCTGGGAAGAGGAACGCGATCCGGCCCGCGGCCCCGGGTCCGAGCTGCGGCTGCGGCGTGAACCAGACATCGCCGCGCCCGCGCCAGGACCGGCCCCGGGCCACCGCGCGGCGGGCCAGCGCCAGCCGCTTGGCCGTCGGGTCGGCGATCGCCACCCGCCGGCGCGGCGCGTCCCGGGCCGGCTCCGGGTGGCCCGCGCCCAGCAGCGCCGCGTCGTCGGCCGCCAGCAGTTCGGCCAGCTGCTCGGGCCCGTCGGCGGCCAGGTACAGCACTCGCTCGGGCTCGGTCACCGTGGCCCGAGAGGTCGGCAGGGCGACCGGCGAGCCCGGCGCCTGTTCCAGTACCACATGGGCGTTGATGCCGCCGAAGCCGAACGCGTTCACCCCCGCCCGGCGCGGTGGCCCGCCCGGGACGCTCTCCCAGGGCCGGGCGGCGTCGATGGTGCGAAAGCGGGTGCCGGCCAGCGCCGGGTGCGGGTCGTCGCAGTGCAGCGTGGGGAGCAGCACGCCGTGGTGCACGGCGAGTGCCGCCTTGACCAGACCGGCCACGCCGGCGGCCGGCATGGTGTGGCCGATCATGGACTTCACCGAGCCGAGCACCGCCCGCTCGCCCTCGCCGGCCGGGCCGAACACCTCGGCCAGGGTGGCGAGTTCGGCGGCGTCCCCGGCGGGGGTCGCGGTGCCGTGGGCCTCCAGCAGGCCCAGCGCCCCGGGTGCGGCCGGGTCCAGTCCGGCGGCTCGCCAGGCCGCCCGCACGGCCCGGCTCTGGCCACCCGGGTCCGGATTGGCCAGCCCCGCCGTGCGCCCGTCGCTGGCCACCCCGGTGCCGCGGATCACCGCGTACACCCGGTCGCCGTCGCGCTCGGCGTCGGCGAGCCGTTTGAGCACCACCACGCCGGTGCCCTCGCCGATCAGCAGGCCGTCGGCGCCCCGGTGGAACGGGCGGATCCGCTGGCTGGGCGAGAGCGCCCGCAGCTGGGCGAAGACGCTCCACAGCGTGACGTCGTGGCAGTGGTGCACCCCGCCGGCCAGCACCACATCGCAGCGCCCGGTGGCCAGTTCGCCCACCGCCTGGTCCACGGCGACCAGTGAGGAGGCGCAGGCGGCGTCCACCGTGTAGGCGGGGCCGCGCAGGTCGAGGCGGTTGGCCAGCCGGGAGGCGGCCAGGTTGGGCACCAGGCCGATCGCCGCCTCCGGCCGGTCCGGGCCCAGCTGATCGGTGACCGCCCGTCGCACCCGGATGAGTTGATCGTCCGTCAGTTCAGGCAGCAGCTCGCCGAGGGTGCGCACCAGCTGGTGCGCGCTGCGGACCCGCTGGTCGAGCCGGACCAGGCCCGGCGTCAGGTACCCGCCCCGGCCCAGGATCACCCCGACCCGCTCGCGGTCCGCGAGCCGGTCCGGGCCGCCCGCGTCCTCGATCGCGGCGGCGGCGACCTGCAGCGCGATCAGCTGGTCCGGCTCGGCGCCGGACACCGAGCTGGGCATGATGCCGAACCGGGTCGGCTGCACCGCCACCGAGCCGTCCAGGAAGCCGCCGCGCCGGCAGTAGAGCCGGTCGGGGTCCCCGGGCCCGGCGGCCGCCGCCGGGTCGTAGTACTCCGGGTCCCAACGCCCCTCGGGCACCTCGGTGATCGCGTCGACACCGCCGAGCAGGTTGCGCCAGTAGCTCGCCAGGTCCGGCGCGCCGGGCAGCAGCACCGCCATGCCGACCACGGCCACCGGCGGACGGTTCGTCAGATCGGTCACCGGCGCCGTCACCAGCCCGACGCGGTGTAGACCACGGACCGGGTCTGCTCCGCGCCCCAGGCGAGCTCGCGCAGCAGCGCCAGGGTGCCCGCCCCCGGGTCGATCAGCCGCACGCCCCGGCGGACGTAGTCGTGCGCCAACTCCGGTGAGACCATGCCGCCGTGCGCGCCCGAGGGTGCCCACGGACCCCAGTGCACGGTGAGCGCCCGGCACCCGGTGCGTCGCGCCCAGCGGTCGCCCAGCTCCTCCAACGCGTCGTTGGCCGCCGCGTAGTCGGCCTGGCCGCGGTTGCCCAGCGCCGCGGCGATGCTGCCGAACAGCACCGTGAACCGCGGCCCCTCCGGCAGTGCGGCCAGCGCGTCCAGCAGGGCCCGGGCGCCGTCGGCCTTGGTGGCGAAGACCCGGCGGAAGGACTCCGGGTCCTTCTCGGCCAGCACCTTGTCCTCGATCACGCCCGCCGCGTAGACGACCCCGTCCAGCCGGCCGTACTCGGCGTACACCTCCTTGACCGCCTGGCGCAGCGCCGCCGGATCGGCGGCGTCCACCGCCCGGTAGCGGGCCGGTGAGCCGAGCGCCGAGAGTTCCTCCAGCGTCGCCGCGACCTCGCGCGCGGCCAGCAGCCGGGAAGCGGCGGCGTCGACCTCGGGCAGCGGCACGCCCTGGCGGGCGAGCACGGCCCGCAGTGCGCCACGGTCGCGTGCCGCGGCCGTCAGCGGGTCCTCGGGGCCCTCGGGCGGCGCGGTGCGGCCCAGCAGTTCCAGGCGGCACCGGCCGGCCGCGGCCAGGCCGGCCGCGAACCGCGCGGTGATCCCGCGAGCCCCGCCGACCAGCAGGACCACGGCGTCCTGGTCCAGCCCCAGCGCCGCGGCCTCCGCCACGCCGTCGCCGGCCGGACCGGCGCCCGTGCTGCCCAGCAGCCCGAGGCCGGACTCCGCCAGGGTCAGGCCCTGGCGCCCGGCCGCACCGTGCAGCACCACCGGCTCGTGGTCGGCGGCCAGCAGCTCGCCGAGCAGCGCGTCGGCCGCCCGCGCCGGGTCCGCCGGATCCAGCTCGACCAGCCGGACCGTGGTGTCGGGGTACTCGCGGGCCAGGGTGCGGAACAGCCCGCGCAGCCCGTCCGCCCGGCCACTGTCCGTTCCGCCACTGTCTGTTCGGCCGCTGTCCGGGTGCGCCGCCGAGCGTGCGGCGAGTAGCCAGCGGGGCGCGCCGGCCAGCGCGGCCTGCAGTGCGGGCACGCAGCCCGGCAGCACGGGCGCGCCGTCCGTGGCGAGCGGGTCGAGCAGCAGGACGCCGTCCACCGGCCCGTCCGCCGCCGACAGCCGGTGCGCGGCGTCCACGGCCAGCACCCGCGCGTCGTGCGCGGCCAGCCGTGCGGTCAGCGCCTCGGCCAGGCCGTGGCCGTCGTCGCCGAGCAGCGCGAAGCGCTTGCCGGCCAGGGCCGCCGGGGTCGCGGTGACCTCGGCCAGCGGTGTGAGCGCGAACTCCAGGCGCAGCGGCTCGTGTCCCACCACGGCTGACGCATCGTCAGGCACCGTGCCGGCGACCGGTTCCGGTGCGGGCGTGGGGCTGCCGAGCTGGGCGGTGAGCCAGTCGGTGATGGCGGCGGCGGTGCGGGCGCGGGTGAGTTCTTCGATCTGGTCGTCGGTGAGTTGGCCGAGTTCGGCGGTGTCGCCGAGGCGGTGGGCGAGTTGGCCGATGATCTCGGTGCGTTTGATGGAGTCGATGCTGAGGTCGGCTTCGAGGTCGAGGTCGGGTTCGATCATGTCGGCGGGGTAGCCGGTGCGTTCGCCGATCACCTCGACCACCAGGCCCAGCAGGTCGGCGACCTCGGGCGGTTGAGCGGCGGCGGGTGCGGGGTTGCCGAGCTGGGTGGTGAGCCAGTCGGTGATGGCGGCGGCGGTGCGGGCGCGGGTGAGTTCTTCGATCTGGTCGTCGGTGAGTTGGCCGAGTTCGGCGGTGTCGCCGAGGCGGTGGGCGAGTTGGCCGATGATCTCGGTGCGTTTGATGGAGTCGATGCTGAGGTCGGCTTCGAGGTCGAGGTCGGGTTCGATCATGTCGGCGGGGTAGCCGGTGCGTTCGCCGATCACCTCGACCACCAGGCCCAGCAGGTCAGTGACCTCGGGCGGTTGAGCGGCGGCCGGCCGCTCGGGAGCCGCGGCCGGCGCCGCAGGCATCACCGCCCCGGCCGCCACCGGCGGCGGGGCGAACGGGACGGGCCCACCGCTCGTCCCGCCGAGGTAGGTCATCAGCACGTCCCGCTGAGCCGCGATCAACTCCCGGCTGCTGCGCAGGAACTCCGAGACCAGGGCGTCCCCGGCGGTCGGCTGCGGTGTGTGCTCCGTCGTCATCAGCGCCTCCGGCACCAGTCGGGCCGGTGCCAGCGCACCGGGCAGCAGTTCTCCGGCAGCCGTGCGCACCAGCTGCCCGTCCACCGTCCAGCCGGGCCGGCGCGCGGCCCGCGCCCGGCCCGGGTCCACCGCGTCCCGGCCGCGCAGCAGCCGTTCGGTCTGCACCGGGACGCCCGCGACGGCCAGTTCGGCCAGCGCGTCGAGGAAACCGGGCAGTCCGCGCCGGCGTCCCTCGACGGGCACCGCGCGGTGCGGCCGCTCGCCGAGCACCGCCGACACCAGCCGGGTCAGCACGGACCCCGGACCGGCCTCGACGAAGACCCGCGCGCCCGCCTCGTACATCGCCTCGACCTGGGCCACGAAGCGCACCGGTGCGCCGATCTGGGCCGCCAACTCGGCCCGTACCCCGGTCGGGTCCGCCGGGTAGGCGGTGGCGGTCCGGTTCGAGAAGACCGGGAACTCCGGCGCCCGCACGTTGCGGGTGGCCAGCGCCCGGGCGAAGCGCTCGCCGGCCCCCGCCACCAGCGGGCTGTGGAAGGCGCACGCGACCGGCAGCCGCTTCACCTCGTGCCCGGCCTCCCGCAGCAGCTTGGTCGCGGCGGCGACCTCCTCGGTGGCGCCCGAGATGACCGTCTGGCGCGGCGCGTTGTGGTTGGCCGCGACGACCCGCCCGGCCAGGCCGGCCGCCGCCAGCAGCTGTTCGACGGCCACGGCGCCGGCCGTCACCGCCGCCATCGACCCGGGGTCCTCGCCCTCGCCGACCGCGTCCAGGATGGCCCGGGCCCGCTCGGCGCCGAGCCCGGGCAGCTCCTCGGCCGCCAGCGCGCCCGCCGCGCAGAGCGCGACCAGCTCGCCGTAGCTGTGGCCGCCCGCCAGCTGGGGACGGACCCCGGCCAGCGCCAGCAGCTCGTAGGCGGCCAGGCCGGCCATGCCGAGCACGGGCTGGGCCACCCGGGTGTCGGTCACCGCGGTGCGCTGCGCCTCGCGCGCCTCGGGGGTGAAGGCCAGCGGCGGGTAGAGCACATCGGCGTACGCGCCGCCCAGCCGCAGGTGCCGCTGCACGCCAGGGAACGCCGCGAAGAGCTCGGCGAACATCCCGGGCCGCTGGCTGCCCTGCCCGGGGAAGAGGAAGGCGACCGGGCCCGTGCCGCCGTCGTCCTCGGCGGCCAGCTGCAGCCCGTCGGCCGGGCTGTGCTCCCCGTCCAGCGCCCGGCCCAGCAGCGCGGTCAGCTCGGCCAGGTCCGAGGCCACCACCGCGACCTGCACCGGGCCGGGAGTCGACTCCGCCCGTCGGGAGGCGGCTAGCGCCAGGTCGCGCAGCCGCCAGGGGGAGCCCTCCGCCACTGCCAGCCGCAGTAACTCGGTGACCCCGCGCAGTGCCCGGGCCCGGTCGCCGCCCCGGAAGGTGAACAGCTCGGCCGGCCACTCCTGCAGCCCGTGCACCGCCGCCGGACCGTCATGACCCCGTAGCACGGCATGGAAGTTGGTGCCGCCGAAGCCGAAGGCGCTGACGCCGGCCACCCGCTGCGCCGGCGGCGCGGCCCACGGCCGGGCCTCGGCGTGGAACACGAACGGGCTCTGCTGCCCCTGCCAGGCCGCGTTCGGCTGGGCCAGGTGCAGGGTCGGCGGCTTGACACCGGTGTGCAGCGCCAGCGAGGCCTTGATCAGCCCGGCCAGCCCGGCCGCGCACTTGGTGTGCCCGATCTGCGACTTGACCGACCCCAGCGCGCAACTCCCCGGTGCGGCCCCGGCCTCCGCGAAGACCGCGGTCAGCGTGGCGAGTTCGGTGCGGTCACCGACCACGGTCCCGGTGCCGTGCGCTTCCAGCAGGCCCACCTCGGCCGGCGCGACCCCGCTGCCGCGGTACGCGCGCTCCAGCGCCAGCCGTTGCCCCTCGGGCCGGGGCGCGGTCAGGCCCAGCGAGCGGCCGTCGCTCGCGCTGCCGACCCCCTGGACCACGGCGTACACCCGGTCGCCGTCCCGCTGCGCGTCAGCCAGCCGCTTCAGCACCAGGCAGCCCACGCCCTCGCCCAGCGCGATGCCGTCCGCCGCGGCGTCGAACGGGCGGGAGCGGCCTGTGGGGGAGAGCGCGTGCACCGAGGCGAAGAGCAGGAAGTCGTTGATCCCGTTGTGCAGGTCGGCGCCGCCGCACAGCGCCAGGTCGGCGGTGCCGGCGACCAGTTCCTTGCAGGCCACGTCCAGCGCCGCGAGCGAGGAGGCACAGGCCGCGTCGACCGTGAAGTTGGCCCCGCCCAGGTCCAGGCGGTTGGCGATCCGCCCCGAGATGACGTTGGAGAGCATGCCGGGGAAGGAGTCCTCGGTCAGCTTCGGCAGCTGCTCGGCGATCGCCGGCGGCACCGTGCCCAGGTAGGACGGGAGCACCGCGCCCAGCACCCCGGCGTTCGACAGGTCGCTGCCCGCCTCCGCGCCGAAGACCACGCTGGTGCGCGAGCGGTCGAAGTCCCGGCCGCCCTCGGCGCCGCCGCCGTCGTAGCCCGCGTCCACCAGCGCCCGGCGCGCGGCCTCCAGTGCCAGCAGCTGCACCGGCTCGATGCTGCCGAGCGCGGTCGGCGGGATGCCGTAGCTCAGCGGATCGAACGGGATCCGCGGCAGGAAACCGCCCCACTTGGACGGCGTGCTGCCCGGGCCGCCGTCGGCCGCGTGGTAGAGCGCCGGGTCCCAGCGCTCGGCCGGCACCTCGGTCACCGAGTCCACCCCGCCCACCACGTTCGCCCAGAACGCGGGAAGGTCGGGCGCGCCGGGGAACATCCCCGCCATGCCGATCACGGCGATCTCCAGCGGGGCCGGCGCGGGTTCGGCTTCGGTGGCCGGCGCCAGTCCCAGACGCTCCGTCAGTTCTGCGGCCCGGCACGCCAGATGGGCGGCCGCTCCGGTGCTGACCGCGGCGTGCAGCTCGGCCAGCGTGGTGGTGGTCGAGCGCAGCACGGCCACCTGCCCGGCCATGAACATGCCCCGGTCCAGCTGCCCCTGCTCGTCCACCGGGGCGAGCGCTCCCGCCACCCGGTCGACGCCCTTGCTGGCGATCCGCAGCCGCCCGACGTTCAGGTGCTCCAGCTGCTCCCAGACCTGCCGGTCCGGCACGCCGTCCGCCCGCAGCCGCTCCCTGGTCCGCTCGAACTCCGCGGTGAACGGGCTCGGGACGCACCGGGTGGCGTGCCCGGGCGCGGTCTGCAGCAGCTCGGTGTGCCGGGCCGCCAGCACCTGCCGCTGGAACTGCGGCTGCACCGCGCCGTGGGCCACCGCCTCCTCGGTGAACAGGTACGCCGTGCCCATCAGTACCCCGGCGGCCACACCCCGGCCGGCCAGCGGCGCGGCGAGCGCCGCCACCATCGCCGCCGAGCGCTCGTCGTGCACGCCGCCCGCGAACAGCACCTCCACCGACTGCTGGTCCGCCGCGGCGTCCAGGAAGTCCTCCAGCACCGCCAACTGCGCCTCCCACAGCGGGAAGCTGTGCCGGGGGCCGACGTGTCCGCCGCACTCCGAGCCCTCGAAGACGAAGCGGCGTGCCCCGTCCGCCAGGAACTGCCCGAGCAGGCCGGGCGAGGGCACGTGCAGGAAGGTGCGGATGCCCGCCTCCTCGAGCACCCGGGCCTGCGAGGGGCGCCCGCCCGCGATCACCGCGTGACTGGGCCGCGCCGCCAGCACCTCGGCCAGCTGGGCACTCCGGAGCTCCTCCGGCGCGAACCCCAGTACGCCTACACCCCACGGGAGTTCGCCGACCGCGGCAGCGCTCTGCGCGAGCAGCTCCCGGGTCTGCTCCGGGCCGGCCAGCGCCAGCGCCACGAACGGCAGCGCGCCGGCCGCAGCCACCGCCGCCGCGAACCCCGGCTGGTCGCTGACCCGGGTCATCGGGCCCTGCGCCACCGGCAGCCCGGTGCCCAGCGCCGCGCTGAGCGGCGCCTCGGGGCCGAGCAGCGCGGCGGCCGCGCCCGGTGCCGCGGCCGCGCGCAGCCCATCCAGCACGGCCGTTCGCACACCGTGCACGGTGCGTGCGACGGTGGCCCACCGCTCGGCGAACCTGGCGGCCAGGAAGCCGTCCTGACCTACCGTCAGAACCTGGTCGGCGCCGCCCCTGCGCAGCACCCGGTGCCCGTCGACGACGGTCGTCTCGGATCCGTCCATGCCGCGCACGGCCGCTGCGGCCTGCTGCGGCGCCGCGGACTCGGCCAGCAGTGCGAGCTGGCTGTCCAGCACCACGCCGGCCGCGCCGCCGGCCACCGCCGCGGCCGCGGTGTACGGCCCGATCCCGCCGGCGGCCCACACCGGCAGCTCGATCCCCGGTGCGCCGAGCAGCTGCTGCAGCAGCACGAAGGTGCTCAACTCGCCCACCCGGCCGCCGCTCTCGGCGCCGCGCGCGATCAGTCCACGCGCCCCGGCGCGAACCGCGGCCAGGGCCTGCGCCAGGTCGGTCACCTCGACCAGCAGGCGGTACTCGTCGGCCAGCGCCGCGAGGTCCCAGCCGGGAGCGGCGCAGCCGGGAGTGTTCGAGCCGGGAGTGTCCGAGCCGGGAGGGTTCCAGCCCGGAGTGTCCACGGCCAGCAGCAGGGTGTCGGGCCCTCGCCCGTCCTGGGGGCCCAGGTCAGCGGGAGTCAGGCGGCAGTGGCGCCCGATCCGGACCCCGAAGCGGCCCGGGGTTCTGGAGCGGAGTCTGGCGAACTCCTCGCGCGCCTGGCGGTCACCGCTCCCCAGGTCCAGCACGCCCAGGGCTCCCGCGCGGCACACGGCCTCGGCGAGCCCGGCGTCCGGTTCCTGGAACGGCGTGATCCCGATGACGAGATCGGTCAGCGGTAATGCGTTGGGCCTCATGCTGGCTCTCCGGGGATGAGTCACGGCGCAGTCGGGGCAGGAGCGACTCCCGGCACAGGCGTCACCAGGCGCCCTCGCGGGGATTCGAGGGCGCCATTGCGTGGTTCCGCTGTCCGGTTCAGGATGGGACGCTACCGGCGGGTAGTGCCTGACAGGTTAAGGCAACGTTGCGTGCCCATGTCAATGTCTGCGTAATCGTGACATCTGGCACACCGTTCCACTCGCGCTGCCGCGCCCGACGAGCTGACAGAGCGTCACCGCACCTGCCGGTCAACCCAGTTGGCGTCGACCGGCACGCGCCGCCGGACCCCGAGTGGTCGCCTGACCTGGGTGCTTACCGCAGCGGGCCGCGGTGTTCAAGGCCGGTCCGGGTGATCAGGCGAAATTGTCGAAAGCTAATATGAGAGCAATCGCCTAGCTCGAAAGATGAACTTGTGACTGTCAATGAAGACGTGTTCACGGACTGGAAGAACCGCGAGGAGATCGCGGAGTCGATGATTCCGATCATCGGGAGACTGCACCGGGAGAGGGACGTCACCGTCCTGCTGCACAGCCGCTCCCTGGTGAACAAGTCGGTGGTGAGCATCCTCAAGACTCACCGGTTCGCTCGCCAGATCGCCGGCGAGGAGCTCTCGGTCACCGAGACGCTGCCGTTCCTGAACGCGCTCACCGCACTCGATCTCGGCCCCTCCCAGATCGACATCGGCATGCTCGCCGCGACGTACAAGACCGACGACCGCGGCCTGTCGGTGGCGGAGTTCACCGCGCAGAAGGTGGCCGGCGCCACCGGTGCCAACAAGCTGGACCGCCGCGAACCGCGCGATGTGGTCCTGTACGGCTTCGGCCGGATCGGCCGCCTGCTGGCCCGCCTGCTGATCGAGAAGGCCGGCTCGGGCAACGGCCTGCGGCTGCGGGCCATCGTCGTCCGCAACAGCGGTGGCGAGGACATCGTCAAGCGCGCCTCACTGCTGCGGCGCGACTCCATCCACGGCCAGTTCCACGGCACGATCACCGTCGACGAGGCGAGCAACAAGATCATCGCCAACGGTCACGAGATCACGGTGATCTACTCCGACGACCCGACCACCGTGGACTACACGGCGTACGGCATCGACGACGCCATCCTGATCGACAACACCGGCCGGTGGCGCGACCGCGAGGGCCTCTCCAAGCACCTGCGCCCCGGCATCGCCAAGGTGGTGCTGACCGCACCGGGCAAGGGCGACGTCCCCAACATCGTGCACGGCGTCAACCACGACACGATCAAGCCGGACGAGCAGATCCTGTCCTGCGCGTCCTGCACCACCAACGCGATCGTCCCGCCGCTGAAGGCGATGGCGGACGAGTACGGCGTGCTGCGCGGCCACGTGGAGACCGTCCACTCGTACACCAACGACCAGAACCTGCTGGACAACTACCACAGCTCCGACCGCCGCGGCCGCTCGGCGGCGCTCAACATGGTGATCACCGAGACCGGCGCCGCCTCGGCCGTCGCCAAGGCGCTGCCCGAGCTCAAGGCGACGATCACCGGCAGCTCGATCCGCGTCCCGGTGCCGGACGTCTCGATCGCGATCCTCAACCTGCAGCTCGCCCGCGAGACCAACCGCGAGGAGGTCCTCGACTACCTCCGCAACGTCTCGCTGACCTCGCCGCTGCGGCGCCAGATCGACTTCATCAGCGCTCCCGACGCGGTCTCCAGCGACTTCATCGGCTCGCGCCACGCCTCGATCGTCGATGCCGGTGCCACCAAGGTGGAGGGTGACAACGCGATCCTCTACCTGTGGTACGACAACGAGTTCGGCTACTCCTGCCAGGTCATCCGGGTCGTCCAGCACGTCTCGGGCGTCGAGTACCCGACCTACCCGGCCCCGGCGGTCTGATCCCGGCGCGGTCACCTCAGCGGTCCGGGCCCAGCGGTCCAAGTCCGGACCGCTGGGCCCGGACCGTTCGGTCCCGGCGAGCGCGGCGTCAGGTCAGCGGAACGATCTCCGGCGCGCCGAGCCGTACCGCGTCGGCCGTCTGGTCGTCCGGCTGGTGCTGCGCCTCGCGTTCGGCCTCCACCCGCTTGGCGTAGTGGTCGACCTCCCGCTCGATCTGGTCCTGGCGCCAGCCGAGCGGACCGGCGATCAGGTCGGCCACCGTGCGGGCGGCGTCCACCCCGCGGTCCCAGGACTCGATCGAGATCCGGGTGCGCCGGGCCAGCACGTCGTCCAGGTGCCTGGCCCCCTCGTGGGTGGCCGCGTAGACGGCCTCCACCCGCAGGTAGTCGTCGGAACTCGGCAGCGGCTCGCCGAGCGAGGGGTCCTCGGCCACCAGGGCGAGCAACTCGTGCACCAGCGAACCGTAGCGGCGCAGCAGGTGCTCGATCCTGGCCACGTGCAGACCGGACTCGGCGGCCAGCGCGTACCGGGCGTTCCACAGCGCCCGGTAGCCCTCGGCGCCGACCAGCGGCACGTCCTGGGTGGTGCTCTCGGGGACCTTCTCGTCCAGGTTGCGCACCGCCTCGTCCACCGCGTCCTTGGCCATCACCCGGTAGGTGGTGTACTTGCCGCCCGCGACGACCACCAGGCCGGGGACCGGATGGGCCACCAGGTGCTCGCGCGAGAGCTTGCTGGTGTCGGCGGCCTCGCCGGCCAGCAGCGGTCGCAGGCCCGCGTAGACGCCCTCGACGTCCTCCGGCGTCAGCGGGGTCACCAGCACCTTGTTGACGTGCTCCAGCAGGTAGCCGATGTCCTTGGAGCTGACCGCCGGGTGCGCCTTGTCCAGGTCCCAGTCGGTGTCGGTGGTGCCGACGATCCAGTGCCGGCCCCACGGGATCACGAAGAGCACGCTCTTCTCGGTGCGCAGGATCAGTCCGGTCCGCGAGTTGATCCGGTCGCGCGGGACCAGCAGGTGGACGCCCTTGGAGGCCCGGACGTGGAACTGGCCGCGGGTGCCGGCCATGCTCTGGGTGTCGTCGGTCCACACACCGGTGGAGTTGATCACCTGCTTCGCCCGGACCTCCACCTCCAGCCCGGTCTCCAGGTCCCGGACCAGCGCGCCGACCACGCGTTCGCCCTGGCGCAGGAAGCGGGTGACCCGGCTGCGGTTGGCGACGTGCGCGCCGTAGCTCGCGGCGGTGCGCACGATGTTCATGGTGTGCCGGGCGTCGTCCACCTGGGCGTCCCAGTACTGGACGGCGCCGACCAGCGCGTCCGAGCGCAGCGCCGGTGCCTCCTGCAGGGCCTGGCGCTTCAGCAGGTGCCGGTGATGCGGGAGCCCGCGGGCGGTGCCCGAGGTGATGCCCATCGTGTCGTAGAGCAGCACGCCGGCCCCGACGTAGGGCCGCTCCCAGATCCGGTGGGTGAGCGGGTAGAGGAACGGCACCGGGCGGACCAGGTGCGGGGCCAGCCGCTGGATCAGCAGGCCGCGCTCCTTGAGCGCCTCGGCGACCAGCCGGAAGTCGAGCATCTCCAGGTAGCGCAGCCCACCGTGGATCAGCTTGCTGGACCGGCTGGAGGTCCCCGACGCCCAGTCGCGAGCCTCCACCAGGCCCACGCTCAGGCCCCGGGTGACCGCGTCGAGCGCGGAGCCCGCGCCGACCACGCCGCCCCCGACGACGAGGACGTCGAGCTCCCGCTCTCCCATCCGGGTCAGCGCTTCGGCCCGGGCCTGCGGGGATAGTGCCACTGGCTTCACCATGAGTCAGCCCTTCTGCTGAGTGAGGGTCTACGTGCCGGGAGGCGCTATTTGACGTCCACCCAGTCGAGGGTGCGCGTCACGGCCTTCTTCCAGCCGGCGTACCCGTCGGCGCGCTGCTGCTCGGACCAGGACGGCTCCCAGCGCTTCGACTGCTGCCAGTGGGAGCGCAGTTCGTCGGTGTCCCGCCAGAACCCGGTCGCCAGGCCGGCGGCGTAGGCGGCTCCGAGCGCGGTGGTCTCGGCCACCACCGGGCGGCTGACCGGGACCCCGAGGACGTCGGCCTGGATCTGCATGCACAGGTCGTTGGCGGTCACGCCGCCGTCCACCTTCAGCACGTCCAGGTGGACGCCGGAGTCCTGCTCCATCGCCTCCACCACGTCCCGGCTCTGGTAGCAGATGGCTTCCAGGGTGGCCCGCGCCAGGTGCCCGCTGGTGTTGTACCTGGCCAGGCCGACGATCGCGCCGCGGGCGTCGGAACGCCAGTACGGGGCGAACAGGCCGGAGAAGGCCGGCACGAAGTACATCCCGCCGTTGTCGTCGACGCTGCGGGCGAGCCGCTCGCTCTCGGCGGCGTCGGTGATGATCTTCAGCTGGTCCCGCAGCCACTGGACGGCGGAGCCGGTGACCGCGATGGAGCCCTCCAGCGCGTACACCGCGGGGCTGTCGCCGAACTGGTAGGCGACGGTGCTCAGCAGGCCGTGCTGGGAGCGGACCAGTTCGGTGCCGGTGTTGAGCACCAGGAAGTTGCCGGTGCCGTAGGTGTTCTTCGCCTCGCCGGGGGCGAAGCAGACCTGTCCCACGGTGGCCGCGTGCTGGTCGCCGAGCACCCCGGTGATGGGGATGGCGGTGCGCAGCGGCCGGGAGGTCCGGGCGGTGCCGAAGGCCTCGGCGTGCGAGGACGGATTGATCTTCGGGAGCATCGCCCGCGGGATGTCGAAGAGCGCCAGCAGCTCGTCGTCCCAGTCGAGGGTCTCCAGGTTCATCAGCATGGTGCGGCTGGCGTTGGTCACGTCGGTCGCGTGGATGCCGCCGTCGGGGCCGCCGGTGAGGTTCCACAGCACCCAGCAGTCGGTGTTGCCGAAGACCGCGTGGCCCTGCTCCGCGTCGGCCCGGACGCCCTCGACGTTCTCCAGGATCCACTTGATCTTGCCGCCGGAGAAGTAGGTGGCGGGCGGCAGGCCGGCCTTGCGGCGGATCACCTCGCCGTGGCCCTCGCGCTCCAGGGCGGCCGCGATCGAGTCGGTCCGGGTGTCCTGCCAGACGATGGCGTTGTAGTACGGCCGGCCGGTGCGCCGGTCCCACACGACGGTGGTCTCGCGCTGGTTGGTGATCCCGATCGCCACCAGGTCGGCCGGCGACAGGCCGCCGTGCCGCAGGGCGTTCTGGATCACCGAGTTGGTGCGCTCCCAGATCTCCACCGGGTCGTGCTCGACCCAGCCGGGCCTGGGCAGGATCTGGGTGTGTTCCAGCTGGTGCTTCGCCACTTCGTTGCCGTCGTGGTCGAAGATCATGAATCGTGAGCTCGTGGTCCCCTGGTCCACCGCTCCGACGAACTCTGGCATGACTGCCGCCTCTGCTGAGTGGGCTGGTTGTGGGTCGGGTGCGGATCAGTTCACGGGCTCGAGCGGAGCGCGGCCCGGCTCCTCCGGCTCGCCGATCCCCAGGTGCGGAGTGATCAGGTACCGGTAGAGGACGCCACCGACGACGCCACCGATCAGCGGACCGACGATCGGCACCCAGAAGTAGAGATGCCCGTACTGGTCCCGCCAAGCGTGCGAGTAGCCGGTGATGTAGCTGGCCAGGCGCGGGCCGAGGTCACGGGCCGGGTTGATGGCGTACCCCGCGCAGGCGCCCCAGGCCATGCCGATGGCCACCACGATCAGGCCGACGATGAACGGGCCCAGGTTGGCGCCGGGCGGCGAGTTGAGCACGTCGGTGACCGCGAAGACGAGGAAGACCAGGATCGCGGTGCCGATGATCTGGTCGCGCAGCGCGCCCCAGTCGCTGATCGGCAGGACGCCGTTGCCGGGGAGGGTGGAGAACACGACCTGGGTCTTGAGGGTGTGGCCGGGGTCGACCGCCTTCAGGATGTTCGTGTAGTTCCAGCGCACCAGCAGGGCAGCGACGAACGCGCCCGCCGTCTGGGCCGCGACGTACGGCAGCACCTTGCGCCAGGGGAAGCCCTTGAAGAGGGCCAGGGAGAGGGTGACCGCCGGATTGAGGTGCCCGCCGCTGATCCGCCCGGCGGTGTAGACGCCCAGCACGACGCCCAGGCCCCAGGCCCAGGCGATGCTGTCGTGGTTGCCGATACCGGCGGCCACCACCTGTGCGACCACTCCGGTGCCGAAGAGGATGAGGATCATCGTCCCGGCGAACTCGGCGCTGAGTTCGCCGAGGAGGAGTCTGGTGGGGCTGTGCGCGATCTTTGCTGCCGTGTGACTGCCCGTCATGGAAACCGGTTCCCGCCGCTGAGTTGGTGCCTCGGAAGGCCGTACACGGCCAAGCCTGAGCGAGAACGGGCGCCGGGGCCCGGCTTACACGGCTGTTCGAGTCACGGCCGCGGTCTGCGGCGGGGGTGGTGGCTCAGGCGCTCTCGTTCGCCGTCGGCTCCTGGGCGGCCGGCCCGGCGGCGGGATCCGGCCAGCTCTTGCCCGGGGCCAGCGGGGTGATGGCGGCGTTGAGCACCGCGCTGTTGGGGAGCAGCATCGGGCCGTCGAGGGTGTGGAGTTTGACGAAGAGCAGGGTCATGTCGCTGACCTCGCCCTGGATCCGGCCGCCGATCGGTCCGGACTGGATGCTGATGCTCTGCCCGAGCTGGAAGGGCCGGGCGGTGAGCAGCACGAGGCCCGCGAAGATGTTGCCGAGCACCGGCTGGGCCGCGATGCCGACGATGACGCCGGTCAGCGCGCCGCCGAGGATGAGCCTGCTCCACGGCACGTGCAGCAGGCTCAGGGCGCCGATGATGACCAGGGCGTAGCCGGTGAGCAGGCAGAGCATCCGCAGCGCGACGATGCGGGTGTCGCCGAAGCGGTTGGGGACGAGCTTGAGCAGGTCCTGGGTGGCGCCGCGGACGGCGATCAGGGCGAAGACGAGGAAGACGACCGCGCTGGCCACCGCGATACCGCGGTCGGTGAGGTGGTGGCGGGAGGTCGGATCGCCCAGCAGGCCGCCGTAGTAGGTGGAGACCACCAGCCCGGAGATCGCCAGCGTCGTGGTGACGATGGCTTGGCGGGTGCGGATGACGCCGCCCAGATGCAGGCCCGGGGGCAACAGGTGGTGGCCGTCCGCGTGGTTCTCGTCCTTGTCCATCACCCCAGTGTCCCAAAGGCGGCGCGAAGCCGGTGCCCGGCCCGGGGAGTGGAGCGAGGCCCTAACCGGTGAACGCACGAGTCCTGGTCGGTGGGATCACCGCCGGACGGCCGCCCGTGTCGGGTGCGGTCCGCCGGGTGGGGACCGGGGGGACGAGGCCCTCCCTGCGCCCCACCTCCTCGAACGCGGCCAGCACCCGGACCAGTTGCTGATCCGTGTGCGCGGCTGTCAGCGTGATGCGCAGGACCTCACGGCCCGCCCGGACCGCGGGATAGGTCATGGGGGCGGTGAACACTCCCGCTCCGCACAGCTCCTGCCACATGCGCAGGCACCGCTCACGGCCGCGGGTGAGGACGGGCACGATGGGGGTGAGCGAGGTGCCGGTGTCGTAACCCAGCGCCCGCAGACCGTGGTGGAGTTGCTCGGCGAGGTGCAGCACCCGTGCGCGGCGCTCCGGTTCGCTCTGGAGGATGTCGAGTGCGGCCAGTGCGGCGGCGACGTTGGCCGGTGCGGCCGCCGCGGTGAACAGCGCTGTCCGGGCGTGGAAGCGCAGGTAGTGGATGACCTCGGCCGGTCCGGCGATGACGCCGCCCACGGAGGCGAGACTCTTGGAGAGGGCGCTGGTGACCAGCAGGGGCCGCAGCCCGAAGTGGTCCCCGGCGCCGGCGCCGTTGGGCCCGAGCACCCCGAGGTCGTGGGAGCTGTCCACGACGACGTGTGCGCCGTGGGCGTCGGCCAGCTTCATCAAGTCCGGGAGTTCGCAGATGTCTCCGCCGACGGAGAAGATCCCGTCGGTGAGGATGATTTTTCCGGCCGCTCCGTCCGCTCCTGAGGCGGCGGTGAGAAGTTCGTTCAGGTGGTCCATGTCGCCGTGCAGGAATTTGCGTTCCGCGGCGTCACCCAGACGGATTACCTCAGCGAGCGAGGCATGGTTCAAAAGGTCGCTGTAGACATACCGGCCTGCTGTCAGCAGCGGAGCCAGCATCAGATTCGCCTGGTATCCGGACGGAAGTACGGCCGCTGCCTCGTGCCCCAGGAATCGGGCCAGTCGATCCTCCAGCTCCTCGTGGAGGTCCAGGGAGCCGCTCACCGCGCGTGATCCGCCCAGCGAGGTGCCGAAACGCCGTACGGCGGCGACCGCGGCCTCCCGCACCCGGGGGTCGGCGGAGAGGCCGAGGTAGTCGTGGGAAGCGGCCATGATCACCCGCTTGCCCTCGAACTCGACCTCCGTGCCGTCGGACGTGCCGTTGATCGCCCGGTAGTAGCAGTCACCCCCGCCAGTGCGCAGATGTTCTGCCGTCCACGACCGGCACTGCTCCAACACGTCCATCCGCACGATCTCCAAGGTGACTCGGGGCGGTGTTCGGCCCGCGTGGCTTGCTGGGCTTCGATGCTCGCCAGCAATATGTCACCCCGGGACATCGGCGCACCAACTCGGTTTCCGGAGAAGATCTTCGGCGAAGGGGTGATGGTAATTTAGGGGACTGTCGTCATGGCTTCGCTCAAGGGAGAAAAATATGTCATTCGATGAACTGAAAAATATTATGGTCTCTCTTGGGATTCCCGAGTCGGATATCCGGCTGGACGCCGCCCGGGAGGACGCGGGACTCGACTCCATCGCCGTGGTGGAACTCGCCCTGGTCCTGCGCCGGGAGAAGGGGTTGGTGGTGACGGAGGAGGAGCTCGGAGCCGCCGCCACGGTCGCGGACGTGGCTGCGCTCGTGGCGGCTCGGTGATCCTCCGGGTGACCGTCCCGGACGTGTCTGTCACCGGTCTCGGCATGGTGACGCCGGCCGGCGACGGCTGGCAGGCCACCTGGGAGCGGGTGTGCGAGGGGCTGCCGACCGCGGCGCTGGGGCCGCCGGCGCCGGTCGCCCATCTGGCGTGTACGGTCGCGGACTTCGACCCGGCTCGGCTCGGCCGGGCCCGGTCCCGCAGGCCCGATCGCTGCACCCAGTTGGCGCTGCTCGCCGCCCGTGAGGCGCTGAGCGATGCCGGGTTGGAGCCGGCACGCTGGGACGGGACACGCGTCGCGGTGATCGTGGGATCCAGCAGCGGCGGGATCGGGACGCTGGAGTCCGAGCACCGCGCGCTGCTGGGCGAGGGCGCGCAGGAGATGTCGCCATATGCGGTGCCGGCCTCGCTGGGCAACTCCGTGTCGGCGCAGCTGACGATCGAGTTGGGCGCCATGGGTCCCAGTCACACGGTCAACACCGCCTGCGCGTCCGGGGCGACCGCCATCGGCACGGCACTGGACCTGCTGGCCCTGGGGCGCTGTGACATCGCTCTGGTCGGCGGCGCGGATGCCACGATTACGCCGTACAACATCGCCGGGTTCGACCGTGTCGGTGCGCTCTCACATCGTTTCGACGACCCTGCCGGGGCGCTGCGCCCCTTCGATGCCCGGCGTGACGGGTTCGTGATGGGTGAAGGCGCGGGGATGCTGGTCCTGGAGCGCACTGCCGACGCCCGGGCCCGCGGGGCGAGGGCCCGGGCCCGGATCCGGGGGTTCGGTGCCTCGTCGGACGCTCACCACGTGGTGAAGCCCAGCACCGACGGTGCCGGGCTGGTGCTGGCGCTGCGCGAGGCACTCGCCCGCGCGGGCGCATCGGCGCAGGACGTCTCGCACATCAACGCCCATGGCACCGGCACGCCCATGGGCGACCGGGTCGAAGCGGCCGCGCTGGCCGTGCTGTTCCCCCACCGCCCCCCGGTGACGTCCACCAAGGCGGTGACCGGACACCTGATGGGCGCGGCAGGTGCGGTGGAGGCGGCCCTGACGGTCCTGGCGGTCGAGCAGGGCCTGGTGCCGCCGACCGCCAATCTGGACGACCTCGATCCGGCTGTGGCGCTCGACATCCCCACCAAGTGCCGCGAGGGGCGGCTACCGCTCGCGCTCTCCGTGTCCACCGGTTTCGGCGGCCAGAACGCCGTGCTCGCCATCACCCCCGACTGACGCCGAGTGGAAGGCGGTCGGGCCGGTCTCCTGGGACGGGACGGCGGTGAAGTCGTCGGCCAGGCCGGGCAGGGTCAGGAGCCGACGCGGCAGGTGCCGCAGCAGGCCGGCCACCAGCTTGTAGCGCAGGCTCGGCACGCACAGGACGGGCGGGCGGCGCCGGTGCAGAGCCCGCACCGCCCGCTCCGCGACGTACGGCGACGCGAGGGTCAGCAACGGCGGTGACGGGGCGATCCCGGCGACTTCGTGGAACCGTGAGGTGGTGTGTCCCAGCACGAGCGCGGTCACGGTCACCGGCGCATCACGCAGGCGGCGGGAGTAGGCCAGGGATTCGGTCAGTGCGAGGCCGAACGCCTTCGACGCACCGTAGGTGGTGCCCTGCCAGACCGGGCCGGTGGCGGCCACCGAGGAGATGTTCAGGATCCGCCCGCTGTGCCGCCGCAGCATCGCCGGCAGCGCGGCGTGCAGCAATCTGGTGGGCGCGACGACATTGAGCATCAGCATCCGCTGCTCCTGCGCCCAAGTGGTGTGCTCGAAGGACCTGTTCAGGCCGGCGCCCGCGTTGTTGACCAGGATGTCCGCCTCGCACGCCGCTTCGGCCACCCGTTCCAGCTCGGCTTCGACGGTCAGGTCGGCGGCCAGGGGACGCGCCGTGATGCCGTGCTCGGCCGCCAGGCCGGCGGCGAGCCGGTCAAGAGCCTCGCCGCTGCGCGCGGTGAGGACGAGATCGTGGCCGCGCCGGGCAAGTGCGCGGGCGATGTCCGTGCCGATCCCGTAACTCGCGCCGGTGACCAGAGCCGTTGTCATGGTTGACTCCCTTGTGCCGCAGTGCTCTTCGCGACGTTCTGGTGCCACAGGCGTTCCACGGCGGAAGCCCACAGGGCGGCGAGGTTCCCGACGTCCTCGAAACCGCGGTCGATGGTGAAGCAGACGACGACCTGCCCGGCATAGCCGAGGAAGGACACCGCGAAAGGGTGGTCCCCGTGCAGGAAGAGGGTCGCCACCGCGGTCTCGATCGGGTCCGCTCCCAGCGCCAGCCGGCCGTGAAGCTGCAGCAGGCCGGACGTGTCCAGACCGTTGCGCATCCGGCGCCCCTGCCGCAGGAAGCGGTAGACGGCGCTCTCCGGCAGGCGCAGCTGGGCCTGCAGCACCCGTCGCGTGTCCGCAGCCCTGGCCCTACCGGTCGCACGGGCGATGGCGGCCACCCGAGCGGTCGGGGAGTCCTCCCAGAACGACAGCGGGATGCGCACGGCCGAGAGCCTGTTGCCCACCGCGAACCTCTCCTGCGGCTCGCGCAGGCTGACGGGCAGACTCACCTGCAGATCACGCCCACGCTGATCGGCCGCGATCCATCCCGCGGGCACCCAGGCGCGCAGCGCGTGCGCCAGCGCGGCCAGGCAGACATCGTTCGCGCTGGCACCCAGCGCCCGCCCGGTCTCCCGCAGCCACGAGACGGGAACGGCCGCTGACACCAGCCGTGGCTCGCCGGTCAGGGTGTCCTGCGTCGGCCAGCTCAGCGCGGGGCCTCGCACCGCATCCGCGAGGCTTCGGGCCACGGCCCGTGCGGGGATCCTCTGCCGCCAGGGCCGGCGCACGGCTCGCGCGGTGACGGCAGGGCGGGGTGCGAGAGGCGGCCCCGTCCCGAACAGTGCCGTGACCGCGTCCAGCAGTGCCTGCCCGTCCTGGGCGGCGTGATGAGCGCGGTAGAACAGCACGTACTCGTGATCCGCATAGCCGTGGATCAGCCAGATTCCCCAGCGCGGCGCGTCCTCGGGCAGGGGGACGCCCAGCAGGGCCGCCACCGTCGTGTCGAGGGTCGCGCTGCCTGCGGGGAGACGGATTTCATGGACATGGTCGTACGGATCGAAGGCGGCGTCGGTCGCCCACACCGTCCGCCGGCCCTGCTTGGTGACCTTGCAGGACAGCGTCGGCATTCGCTCGATGCGGTCGGCCACCTGTTGTCGCACCACGCTGGGCTTCGGAGCTGAGCCGGTCGCGTGCAGGACCACGCCGATGTAGGGGCGGACACCGTGGTGTTCCCTCTCATATTGGAGGAAGCAGCCGTCGACCGGGTTCGGGCGTTGCGTCATCGTGGTCACCCAAGGCAGACCGGACAGGACCTGGGACTACACACGGCTAACGCCCGCCGGCGGAAAAGGTCACGTTCCGGCTCGCCGATCAGCCCAGGAGCGTGACGCGCCCGGCGCCGCCGCGTTAGTCAAGCGCGCACACCCCACACGACGCCGTCGCGGCTCGTGTCCGAGCGGAGGACCGCCACCCCCATGCGAAGTGACGACCGCGCGCCGGATCGACTCGGCGCCGTGCAGGCGACGGCGACGGCCCTCCCGTCCTCCTACACCTTGACGGCCCTCCCGGGAGCGCTTCCGCTCCTCGGCCACGCACCACAGTTCGCCCGCAACCCGGTCGGCTTTCTGGCAGCACTCCCCACCCACGGCGATCTGGTGCACATCAGGCTGGGGACGCACCCGGCGTACGTGGTGTGCCACCCCACACTGGTCCACCAACTCCTGATCGCGGACCGCACGTTCGACAAAGGCGGCCCCATCTACGACAGGTTGCGGGAGATCGCGGGAAACGGCGTGGGAACCTGCCCCGCCGCAGTGCACCGGCGACAGCGCCGGCTCGTCCAGCCCGCCTTCCAGCGTGACCGGATGCCCGGCCACGCCCAGGTGCTGGGGCAGGAGGTCGCGGCGCTCACCTCGTCGTGGCAGCACGGCCAACTCCTCGACGTGCCCGCGGCGATGCACCGTCTCACCACGGCGGTCGTCGTCCGATGTCTGTTCGACCCCGGTGCCGACGCATCCGGCCTCCTCGCTCTGCGATCGAGCCTCGACGCCCTCGTCGCCGGCATCACCCGACGGATGACGTGGCCGCTGCCCCTGGTCCACCAGCTCCCCACGCCCGGCAGCCGCCGCTACGCACGGGCCCGTCGCGACGTACGCCACCTCACGGACGGGCTGATCGCCGACCTCCGCTCCACGGGAGCCGACCACGACAACCTGATGTCGCTGCTGCTGGCCCCCGACGCGCACGGGGCGTTCCTGAGCGACACCGAAGTGCACGACCAGGTCGTCACCTTCCTGCTCGCCGGGGTGGGAAGCACGGCGATCACACTGAGTTGGGCCTGGTACCTGATCGGCGCCCACCCCGAGGTCCAGGCGCGGCTCGAGGCCGAGGTCGACGCGGTGCTCGCCGGCCGTCCCGCCCGGCTCACCGATCTGGACGCCCTCGAGGTGACCGGCCGGATCGTCACCGAGACCCTGCGCCTGTATCCGC
This sequence comes from Kitasatospora sp. GAS204B, assembly GCF_029892155.1. Lineage (GTDB taxonomy): Bacteria > Actinomycetota > Actinomycetes > Streptomycetales > Streptomycetaceae > Kitasatospora. Next base: position 190,137 of record NZ_JARZAG010000006.1, read on the forward strand.
CGGACTCGCTGCTGCTCACCCGGACCACCGCCACTGACACGGAACTCGGCGGACACCCGCTGCCGATCGGCACGACCGTCGCCTTCAGCCCCTATCAACTGCACCGACGTCCCGACAGCTACCCCGACCCCGAACGCTTTGCCCCGGACCGCTGGGAGGACATCGACCAGCCCCCACCAGGCACCTGGGTGCCCTTCGGAGGCGGCCCGCGCAAGTGCGTCGCCGACACCTTCGTCCGCGTCCAGGCCACGCTCGCCCTCGCCACCGTCGCAGCCCGCTGGCAGCTCCGTCCCGTCCCGGGCCGGCGCATCCGCCCCGTCGGCCAGGCGGTCCGCGCACCGCACCAGCTCGCCATGCGGTTGCACCTGCGCCGCTCCACCCCGCACGGGAGGGCAGCCGGCAGCTGAGCGGGAGCCGGCAGCGCACGAGCGCTGTGAGCCGGGAACAGCGAGGCACCGTCCAGCAGGGCGTGGTGCGTGCGCAGCACCAAGGCGAACTGCCCATGCCCGGCATCCTCAGGCCCGGCGGCTCAGTGCGGCGGGAGTTCGCTGGGGCCGACGTGGCCGTCCAGCCAGTCCTTCAGCGGCCGCGAGGTGCGCAGGAAGGTGGTGATCCGCCGGTGGGCCTCGGGCGTGCCGAGCCAGTCGGCCGGCTCCCACTCCTGCCAGGCGATCAGGCCCTTGTTGCGCAACAGCGCGATCCGCGGGTGGTCCTTGGGGTAGCCGCGGGGCGCGGTCTTCAGCGCGTCGCGACCGGTGACCACGTGGCCGGCCTTGGTGACCCGGGCGATCACCCGTTCCAACTCGGCGCCGGTCACGTCCTCGGCCACCGCGGCGCGGTAGCGCTCCAGCTGGTCGGCGGCCAGCTGGTACATGCCGTTGCCGCAGGCCAGTCCGTCGGCGGAGAGCTGGATGTAGCCGCCGGCCTCCAGGTATGCGCCGATGTGGGTCTTGTACGGGGCCTTGTCGGCGCTGAACCTGATGTCCCGGTTGGGACGGAAGATCTTGCCAGGGCCGAACTCCGGCTCGAGTTGGTCGAGCAGCTCCACCATCGGCTGGCGCACCGCGCGGTCGTAGACCTCCCGGTGCTCCGCCCAGAAGGTCTTCGAGTTGTCGATCTCCAGGCGCTCGTAGAACTCCAGCGCCTCGTCCTGCCAGCCGGTAAAGGTCACCGCCCCAGGCTATGCCCGTGCCGGGCGGACCCCCGCCCCGACACCGCGATGTGGCGGCGACGGCCGCTAAGTGCACGGAGTGTGGCCGGTGTGCAACGAACGCGTTGACGCGAACAGACGGCGGCGGGAAGGATCCGAATACCGGTGCGGCTCCGGGGGGGCGATCCGCAGGTCGATCTGACGCTCGGTCAGAACTCTTGCTGCGCTGGTGACTTCACCACATCGGCTGTCGCGTGTGCGATGCGCGGCGTGGAAAGGAATGGGCGTTTTGAGATCTCACCAGCTCCCAGGAATGGCGTCCGCCGAGCGTGCGGCGGGGGTCGGAGCGAGTGGCGCCGCGGCGCTGCGGGACCTGCTCGAGCGCCCCGGTCCGGTGCGGGCCGCCGGCGCGCACAATCCGTTGGGCGCCCGGCTCGCCGAGCGCGCGGGCTTCGACGCGGTCTGGTCCAGCGGCCTGGAGATCTCCGCCTCGCAGGGACTGCCGGACGCCGACATCCTCACCATGAGCGAACTGCTCGCGGTGGCACAGTCGATGGCCGTGAGCGTCGGCGTGCCGGTGATCGCCGACTGCGACGCGGGCTACGGGAACGCGAGCAACGTGATGCACATGGTCCGTCGCTACGAGGCCGCCGGCATCGCCGCGGTCTGCGTCGAGGACAAGTGCTACCCGAAGGTGAACAGCTTCATCCCGGGACGTCAGGAGCTGGTCGCCGCCGAGGAGTTCTGCGGCAAGGTCGCCGCGGCGAAGAGCGCGCAGACCCGGGACGAGCTGGTGGTGATCGCCCGGCTGGAGGCCCTGGTGGCCGGTTGGGACCTCGACGAGGCGCTGCGCCGTGGCGAGGCCTACGCCGAGGCCGGCGCGGACATGGTGCTGATCCACGCCAAGGGCGACTCGCCGCAGCCGGTCCTCGACTTCCTCAAGCTGTGGCGGATGCCGCAGCCGGTCGCGGTGGTGCCGACCACCTACCACACGGTCACCGCCGACGAGCTGTCCGCGGCCGGCGCCAAGCTGGTCATCTACGCCAACCACGGCCTGCGCGCGTCGATCACGGCGGTCTCCGAGGCCTTCGACACCATCCTGCGCGAGGGGCGCACCACCGGGATCGAGGACCGGATCACGCCGCTGAGCACCGTCTTCGACCTTCAGGGCATGGGGCAGTTCCTGGAGGCCGAGCAGCGCTTCGTGCACCGCAAGGCACAGCCCGAAAGCGCGACGCGATGAGCGGGTCGACGCTCGCCGAACCCCTCACGCCCGCCGCCCCCGCCGCGCCCCTGGAGGCCGGCGCGGTCGCGCGGACGCTGATCGAGGCGGGCTACGGGCCGTTCTACGGCGTCCCCTGCTCGTTCCTCGGGCCGCTGATCAGCGTCCTGGGGGAGCGGCACCCGGGGCTGTACCAGGCCGCCGGCAACGAGGGCGAGGCGGTGGCGCTGGCCGCCGGGGCGCGGCTGGCCGGCCGGCTGCCCGTGGTGATCCTGCAGAACTCCGGGCTCGGCAACGCGGTGAACCCGCTCACCTCGCTCTGCCACACGCTGCGCACCCCGGCGCTGCTGCTGGTCACCTGGCGCGGTCGGCCCGGGCAGCCGGACGAGCCGCAGCACCAGCTGATGGGGCGGATCACCCCGGAACTGCTGACGGCGATGGAGATCCGCTGGGAGCTCTTCCCGACCGACCCCGGGCAGCTGGCCGCCGCGCTGGGGCGGGCGAGCGACCATATGCGCGAGACCGGGCTGCCGTTCGCCTTCGTCGTCCCGAAGGGGACCCTGGCGCCGTACGCCCGGCCTGCCGAAGCCACCGCCCCGGCGGACGCGCTCGGCGCCCTGGCGCTGCGCAGCGAGGCGATCGCCGCGGTGGTGCAGGCGTCCGATCCGGACACGCTGCTGGTCGCGACCACCGGGAAGACCGCGCGCGAGCTGGAGCGGGACTGGGACCGGGCCGGCAACCTCTACGTGGTCGGCTCGATGGGCTGTGCCTCCAGCATCGGGCTGGGCGTCGCGCTGAACGCTCCCGAGCGCTTCGTCACCGTGATCGACGGTGACGGCGCCGTGCTGATGCGGATGGAGGCGATGGCGACGATCGGCCGCAGCGCCGCCGCCCGGTTCACCCACGTGGTGCTGGACAACGAGTCCTACGAGTCGACCGGCGGCCAGCCCACGCAGTCCGCCGGGGTGGACTTCGCGCTGATCGCCGCCGCCTGCGGCTACCGCAGCCAGGAACAGGTCGAGGACCTCGCCGAGTTGGGCGCGGCGGTGCGCCGGGCCCAGGCGACGCCCGGTCCGCACTTCGTGCGGGTCCGGATCAGGGCGGGCTCCGACCCGGCGCTGGGCCGCCCGGCGCTCGCGCCCTCCGAGGTCGCCGCCCGCTTCGGCCGGGTGGCGCGCACGTGACGGACGAATCGAATCCGGGCCGCCCGGAGGCGTTCCGGCTCGCGGTGGTGGGCGGTGGGCCACGGTCGACCTACGCGCTGGAGCGGCTCGCCGCGACCGTCGGGCGGTTGGCCGGCCGCCGGCTGGCCGTCCATGTCTACGAGCTCGGCGGCGAGTTCGGCGCGGGGCAGGTGCACAGTGTCAACCAACCGCAGACCAGCTACCTCAACCGGGCCGGCTCGCAGGTCGCCTTCGCGGCCGACCCCACGGTGGCGGGCGCGGAGCGCATCCGGCCCGCGCAGGAGCGGCCGACCCTGTACGAGTGGTGCCGCCGGCGGTTCGAGGCGACCGGCGACCCGGCCTTCGACCTGGCGCCGGCGGACTCGCCGAAGCGGCGTCAACACGGCTTGGCGCTGCGGGAGATGTTCGACCGTTATGTCGCCGAGCTGCGCCGGGTGCCCGGCGTCACCGTCGCGCTGCACGCCGAGGAGGTGACCGACCTGGTGCCCGCCGCCGATGGCCGGTTGGACGTGGTCTCGACCTCCGGTGTGCACTGTACGGCCGATCAGGTGCTCCTGGTCACCGGGCACTCCAGCAACGACTGCGCGGGTGAGCCCGGGCCCGAGGCCTATCGCGCGTTCGCCCGGCGCACCGGCGCCGGCTACGTGCCGAGCGCCTACCCGCTGCAACAGCGCCTGCCGCCGCAGGCGTTGGTCCCGGGGGCCACGGTCGGCTGCGCGGGGCTCGGCCTGACCGCGATCGACCAGATCCTCTACCTGACCGAGGGGCGCGGTGGGCGCTTCCTGCCCGACGGCGACCGGCTGCGCTACCAGGCCTGCGGTGCGGAGCCGGCGACGGTGTACGCGTTCAGCGCGAGCGGGGTCTTCCCGTACACCCGACCGCTGAGCCGCAAGGACCGCCCGCACCAGGGACGGTTCCTGACCAGGGAGGCGATCGACCGGCTGCGCGCGGCGGCCGGCCTGCCGGCGGGGGAGGGCGAGCGTCCGCGGCTGGACTTCGAGGCGCAGGTGCTGCCGCTGATCGTCCTGGAGATGGCGTACGTGCACTACCGCACGCTGTTCGGGCCGACGGTCGGCGACCTGATCGCCGCGAGTGTCCAGGAGGAGTACGAACGCTTCCTCGGCGGGCTGAGCGAACCCGGCACGGTCGAGCGGCTGTTGCCGGGCGCCGACGCGGTGGCCGACCTGGTCGGCCGGCTGCTGCGCGAGGTGCTGGCCGGGCGGCTGTCGGGGACCGAGGCCGCGCGCGCCGTGCCCGGCTGGGACGCCGCGGGCTCGCTGACCCACTGGCTGAGCGTGGTGTTCGGGCCGGAGCCGGCCGGCTGGTCGGTCCGTGACGCCGACCGGCGCTCGCCGGTGGCGCTGCCGCCGGGCTCCCCCTGGCGGTTGGAGACCGATCCGACGCTCAACCGGTTCGACTGGCAGACGCTGCTGCAGCCCCTGCGGACCCGGCCGGGGGGCACCCCGGAGGAGTTCAGGGCGGCGTACCTGGACTTCCTGGACCGCGATCTGAGGTGGGCGAACCACGGCAGCCTGGACAACCCGTTCAAGGCGGGCGTCGACTGCGTCTGGCGTGACCTGCGGTTCGTCATCAGCCACGCGGTGGACGGCGGCGGGCTGAGCGCCGACTCGCACCGCCGGTTCCTGGACGAGCACCGCCGCGCCCAGAACAAGCTCTCCGGCGGCGCCGCACCCGTGGTGATGGCGAAGATCCGGGCGCTCATCGAGCATGGTGTGCTGGACGTCTCGGCCGGGCCGCGGGCCACCGTGCTGCTCGACGAGGAGCGCGGGCGGTTCGTCCTGCACGGCCGGGAGAGCGGGTTGCGGGCGCCGCTCGACGTGCTGCTCGACGGCCGGGTGCACCCCTTCGACGCGGCGCGCGACCTCCGACCGCTCTACCGCAACCTGGTGCGGCGGCGGCTGGTCCGGCTCTGGCGCAACAGCACGCCGGGCCACCGGGACTTCGTGCCCGGTTTCCTGGATCTCGACCGGCTGTCCCGGCCGATCGGCCACGACGGCAGGCCCGTCGAGTCCGTCACGGTGCTCGGCCCGGCCGCCGCCGCCCGCGGCACGTACCAGTTCTCGGCGCTGCGTCCGCACCACAACGACGTCGTGATGCGCGAGCTCGTGGGGTGGCTGGACGGCTTCTGGGCCGCCTTCGACGGCCGGTCCACCAGCCCCGGGCCGGTGACCCCGCAGACATCCCATGGCCAGACCCGACGACCAGCGAGGCTTGCGTGAACAGCATCGACAACGCCCTGGCGCACTACTACGACGTCCTCAAGCGCGCCATGAACGGCTACCAGCAGTCGGCGGAGTTCGTCCCCGCCGAGCAGTTCCTGCCCGCCTTCGACCTGCCCGAACTCGACACGACCATGGAGAAGTTCCTCCAACCCTCGGTCATCGGCGTCGCCGAACTCGGCGCCTACGGCGACTGCTCGCTGCACCTGCTGAACCTGATGGGCAACCCCGGGACGCGGACCACCAAGACGTTCGGCTCGATGATCAACGTCGCGCGCGCGGTCCACCACATCAGGACCACCGGCGAGCGGGTCGTCATCATCACGCCCTCGTCGGGGAACAAGGCGACCGCGCTGCGCAGCGCCGTCGAGCGGGCGGTCACGGTGGGCCTGGTGCGCGACACCGAGTTGCAGATCGCCACGGCGGTCCCCGAGGCGTCGCGCCACAAGCTCTGGTCCTCCGCGATGAGCGAGGACCCGCGGCTGCGGGAGCTCAACCCGATGGCGGTGCTGCCGTGCGAGGTCCCGGTGCACGTCAAGCTCATGATCGCCGAGTTCATGTCCCAGCACAGCGAGGAGTTCCACACCCGCTACGGGGTGCGGCTGTGGCACACCCTCGAACTGCGCAACTACATGGTGGCCGACATGGTCCGGGCGCTGGCCGAGCACGACCTGATGCCCGACAGCGGTCGCGGCCGGGTCCACGCGCACGCGGTGTCCAGCGCGCTCGGCCTGCTCGGGCTGGAGTTCGGCCACCGCGAACTCGCCAAGCTCGGCGTCGACCTGCCGGCCCTCCAGCTGATGCTGGTTCAGCACCTGGGCACGCCGGACATGGTGCTCGGCCTCTACCACGACTCCTTCGACCCGGACCTGGTGCCGGCCTACCGGCGGCGCGAGCCGGACGGACTCTACGTCCAGGACGAGGACCCGCACTTCCCCGCGGTCACCTTCGACCCCGCCGAGCACCTGGACGCGACCTTCTACTCCAGGACGCCGGTCACCTCGCCGCGGATCAACACCATCATCCGGGAGAACGGCGGCGCCGGGATCGTCGTCTCGCTCTACGAGTGCCTCCAGCGCTACAACGAGGTCCGCGACCTGATCGCGGTGGCCGGGGGCGTGACGCTGCCGGCCGATCCGCGCAGGCTGCGCGAGTGGAGCCTGGTGATGGCGGTGACCGGGGTGCTCAACGGGATCGACCGGGGGTTGATCGGCGACCGCGACGTGCTCATCCACGCGTCCGGCAGCTACGGCGACGACGACTACACCGCGCTCAGCCCCGCGCACAGCGTCCCGGTCCAGGGCGTCGACGACTTCTACCAGGCGGTGCGCCGCGCGGTGGAGGCCGGCCGGTGACGGTTGTGCCACCGGACGCGCCGCTGCGGACGGCGGTGGTGATCGGCAGCGGCGCGCTGGCACGGAGCACGGTGTACGCGCTGGCCGACACCGATCCCGGGCCCACCGCCGTCCATCTGGTCGCCCGATCCCTCGACCGGCTCAGCACCATGGCCCATGTGGCGACCTGCCGGGCGGCGTTGCTCGGCTCGGCGGTCCGCTTCACCGCGCACCGGCTGGACGCGGACCGGCCCGGCGAGACGCTGGCGGCGCTGGTCGGCGCGGTCGGCGCCGATCTGGTGCTCAACTGTGCCTCCACCCACTCCCCTTCGGAGGTCCACGAGCGCCCGTCCGGCTGGACCGAACTGGTCAGGGCCGGCGGCATCGCGCTGGCCTTCCCGTTCCACGCGAGCTTCGCGGCGCGACTGTCCGACGCCGTCGCCCGGGCGGGCGGGCCCGGCACGCTGTTCCTGAACGCGGCGCTGCCCGACGCCGTCAACCCGGTGCTGGCGGCGCTCGGCGGCCCGATCCACTGCGGAGTCGGCAACATCGCCACCGTGGCCGCCTCGCTGGCCGGCGCCACGGCGCCGGAGCGACTGCGGGTGCTCGGGCACCACCACCACCTGTCGACGCCCGAGCACCCGCAGGACGAGGCGCGGGTCTGGATCGACGGCGCCGAGGCCACCGACGTCACCGAGCGTCTCGCGCCCATGCGGGCCTGCGACCGGCGGATGCTCCACGCGCTGACCGGGCACACCGCCGCGCTGCTGGTGCGCGACCTGCTGCGCGAACGCGCGGTCAGCACGCACGTGCCAGGGCCGCTCGGCCTGCCCGGCGGGTATCCCGTGCGGCTCGCCGACGGGCGGATCACCCTCGACCTGCCGCCCGGAGTCGACGAGGCGGCCGCGCTCGACCTCCAGGCGCGGTGGGGCCGCCGGGACGGGGTGGCCGTCGACCGCGACGGGTACGCCGAGTTCTCCGACCGGGTCCGCGAAGCCGCCGAACGGCACCTGAAGCTTCCCCGGACCGTGGCGCCCGATCAAGTCGCCGACCTCGCCGCGGAGTTGGAACCGGTGCGGGCCCGGCTGCGGATGGCGGCGGCCTGCCGTGAGCGCTGACCGACCCGCCGGCCGCGACCTCCCGCTGGTGCGGACGCCCGGCGCCTGCCCGCTGGACTGCCCGGACGGGTGCAGCTGGACGGTGACCGTCCAGGACGGCGTCGCCGTACGGCTGGAGGGCCGCCGGGACCACCCCTTCACGCACGGCACGCTCTGCGTCAAGGTCAACCAGTACCTGGAGCACACCGCCGCGCCGGACCGGCTGCGCCATCCCCTGCGCCGGGTCGGACCCAAGGGTGCGGGCCGCTTCGAACGCATCAGCTGGGACCAGGCGCTGGACGAGCTGGCCCAGCGGCTGGACGAGATCCGCAGCACCTGGGGCGGCGAGGCGATCTGGCCCTACTGGGGCACCGGCAGCCTCGGCCACCTCCAGGGCATGCGCGGCCCGGCCGGCCAGCGGTTGTGGAACGTGCTCGGCGCCTCCGAGCACCAGATGACCATCTGCTCGGTCGCCGGCACCGAAGGCGTCACGTTCGCCACCGGCACGAAGCAGGGCATCGACCCGGAGTCGCTCGCGCACGCCCGGCTGATCCTGCTCTGGGGCGTGAACACCCTCACCACCGGACACCACCTCTGGCGCTTCATCAAGGAGGCGCAGCAGCACGGCGCCCACGTCGTCGCGATCGATCCGGTGCTGAGCCGAACCGCCAAGCAGGCCGACGAGCACTGCGCCCCGATCCCGGGCACCGACGGCGCCCTGGCGCTCGGACTGCTGCACGTCGTCCTCGACCTCGGGCTGGAGGACCGCGACTACCTCGCCGACCACACGGTCGGCTGGCCCGAGTTCCGCCGGCGCATCCTGGAGTTCCCGCCGGCCCGTGCCGCCGCCGTCACCGGGGTGCCCGAACGGCAGATCGTCGAGCTCGGCGAGCGGCTCGCCCGCACCCGACCGACCGCGATCCGGGCCGGCATGGGCATGCAGCGGCACGCGGGCGGCGGCGCCGCACTGCGCCTGCTGGCCTGCCTGCCCGGGGTGACCGGGGACTGGCGGTACCTGGGCGGGGGCCTGTCCTACTCGACCGGCGGCTCCTTCGGCGGCGACCTCGCCGCGCTGCGTCGCGACGACCTGCGCCGGGCGCCGGTCCGCGCCCTGGCGATGACCCGGCTCGCCGAAGGCCTGCTCGAACGCGCCGACCCGCCCGTCCGATGCCTCTTCGTCTACGGGGCGAATCCGGCGGCCAGCGCCCCGAACCAGGCCGGGGTGCTGCGCGGTCTGGCCCGCGAGGACCTGTTCACGGTGGTGGTCGACCAGTTCCCGACCGACACCGTCGACTACGCGGACCTGGTGCTGCCCACCACCATGCAGACCGAGCACCTGGACCTGCACACCGGCTACGGCCACCTCTACCTCGGCTGGAACGAGCCGGCCGTGGCACCGCCGGGGGAGTGCCTGCCGGCCACCGAGATCTTCCGGCGGCTGGCCCGGCGGATGGGGCTGACCGAGCCGAGCCTGTTCGACTCGGACGAGGAGCTGGCGCGCCAACTCCTCGCCGGTGGGCACCCGTCGCTGGCCGGCATCACCGTCGAACGGCTGCGCGCCGAGGGGTGGGTGCGGCTCGATCACCCGGCGGACCAGGTGCTGTTCCAGGACGGCTTCCCGACCCCGTCAGGCCGGCTCGAGTTCGTCTCCGCGGCCGCCGAGGCGGCGGGCCTGGACCGGGTGGCCGGCTACACCCCCGCGCGGGAGGTGGCCGACCCCGGCCTGGCCCGGCGCTTTCCGCTGGTCCTGGTCTCGGCCGCGTCCCACTACTTCATGAACACGATCTTCGCCAACCGGCCCGGCCTGGCCAAGCGGGCGGGGCCGCCGAGCGTGGCCGTGCACCCCGAGGACGCGGCCCGCCGCGGCCTGGTCGACGGGCAGCGGGCGCGGGTGTTCAACGACCGCGGTTCGTTCGCCGCCGTGGTGGAGATCAGCGACGCGGTGCGGCCCGGGGTGGCCGCGACGACCAAAGGGCACTGGTCCAAGCTGACCGGCGGGGCGGGCGTGAACGCCACGGTCGCCGAGCGCGACGCCGACCTGGGGCGGGGCGCCGTCTACCAGGACAACCGGGTGGACATCGAGGCTGCGGACACCCCGCGCACGACGCAGCGTGAGGAAGGCTGAACAGCTCATGACCGCAAGCTCGTTGGACCGGCAGGAGGGTGCACCGGCCACCCTGCCGGCTGCCCGGCCCCGGACCGGCACCGTCGTGCTGGCCTGCTGCCTCGGTTTCTTCCTGATCAACCTGGACGCCACCATCGTGAACGTGGCGCTGCCGGACATCGGCCTGCGGCTGCACGCGGGCCTGTCCGGTCTGCAGTGGGTGGTGGCCGGGTACACGCTGGCCTTCGCCGGGCTGCTGCTCTCGGCCGGTGCGGTCTCCGACCGGATCGGCGCCACCCGGCTGTTCGGCTACGGGCTGCTGGCCTTCTCGATCGCCTCGGCGGCCTGCGGGTTCGCGCCCGACACGGTGGTCCTGGTCCTCGCCCGGGTGGCGCAGGGCGCGGCGGCCGCGGCGGTGCTGCCCGCCTCGCTGGCGCTGCTGCGGCAGTCGCTGGCGGACCCGGCCGCCCGGGCCAAGGCGATCGCGGTCTGGGCGGCGGGCGGTGGCGCGGCGGTCGCGGCCGGTCCGGTGGCCGGCGGGTTCCTGACGGCGTGGCTCGGCTGGCGGGCCATCTTCTTCGTCAACGTGCCGTTCGGCCTGCTGGCCATGCTGGGCGTCGCCCGGGCCGCCCGGTCGGTGCCGCGGCGCTCCTCGATCGACCCGGCCGGCCAGCTCGCCGCGATCATCGCGCTCACCGGGTTCACCTTCGCCGTGATCGAGATCGCGCCCAAGGGCCTGGGCTCGCCCGTGGTGCTCGTCCCGCTGCTCGTCTCGATCGTCGCCGTGCTCTGGTTCCTGCGGGCCGAATCGACCGGTGCCGCCCCCATGGTGAACCTGCGCGAGGTCAGGTCGCCGGTCTTCGCCTCCTGCCTCGCCACCGGATTCGCGCTGAACTTCGCCTACTACGGGATCATGTTCGTCTTCTCGCTCATCTTCCAGCAGGAGCGCGGCTGGTCGCCGATCAGGACCGGCCTCTCGTTCCTGCCGCTGACGATCTTCGTGCTGGCCTCGAACATCCTCTCCGGCAGGCTCACCCGGCTGATCGGCCCGCGCTATCCGATGGCGGGCGCCCAAGCCCTCGAAGCCGTCGGGTTCCTGGGCGTCCTGCTGGTCGGCTCGCACGGGCCGACCTGGCTGCTGCTGCTCGCGATGGTGCCGATCGGCATCGGCGGCGGCCTCGCCTCGCCGCCGATGATGACGGCGCTGCTCGAAGCGGTCTCGGCCGAACGAGCCGGCGTGGTCTCGGGATTGCTGAGCTCCTGCCGGCAGGCCGGCGGTGTCCTCGGCGTCACGGTCTTCGGTCTGCTGATCTCGGCCACCGGGTTCGGCATGGCCACCGGCCTGCGGGTGGCGGCGGGGACGGCGGCCCTGCTGCTGGGCGCGACGGCGGTGGCGTCGTTGCGCTCCATCCACAACGGGCGCGCGCCGACCGCGCCATGACCGGGTGCCGGGGCCGGGTGGCGGCGCCGGGACAGGTCACGGCGCGGGTCGGGGTGCCACGGGTGTCACGGGTGGCCGGGACGGGCGGTGCGGATCCAGCGGATCACCACCGTGACGAGCTCGCTGTCGAGTTTGGACAGCCGCCGCAGCGCCGCGACGTCGCCGACCTCCAACGGCACGTCGGCGTCGGCCAGCGCTGCGGCGAGCTCGGCCCAGCGGATGGCGTTGGCGTCCACCAGCAGCGTGTCGGTCTGCGCCGAAGGGCTCGGCGACGTGCTGGGGGAGGGATGGGGCGAGGGGGAGGGCTGCGGCTGGGCGGGCGGCGGCAGGCGCAGCGGCCACCGCTCGCGGGGGTCGGGGCGCTGGCCGGTGTCGGCAGGTCGGGTCACGTGCTGTGCAACGTCCAGCGGGCCCGGACGGGCACGGCGCTCGCCATCCCGTTCCGCCGCGCCCGCCTTCGCGCGCCCGCGCCCACGCACCGTCAGCTGACGGTGCGTGGGCGCGAGCCGGGCCGTCAGTGCAAGAAGTGCAGGCAGAGCGTGTAGGAGTCCGCGCCCTGGTGCTGGTAGTAGCCGTCCGAGTCCTGGTAGCTCCGGCAGTTGTCGTCCGGGTTGCCGGAGCCGCTCACCTTGCCGACCACCCGGGCATCGGCCGACGGATCCGAACAGGGGAGCACCTCGACGTCCGGATGGTCGTCCGTGCTGCCGGCGACCGTGGCGCTGGCCCGGTTGTGCACGCAGTCGCCGACGGCCGCGGAGTCCGGGCTCTTCGGGGTCGGCCAGAGCAGCAGGCCGATGGCCAGCAGCGGGACCAGGAAACCGAGCACGGCCGGGCGCCCGAAGACCGGGCGACCCGGATTCATCGGCTGCCGGGGAGCACCGGGCAGCGGCGGCGCCAGCTTGTTGATCTTGGCGCGCTGCGGCAGGTTGATCAGCATGGTGATCGGGTTGATGATCGCCGAGGCGATGCCCCACCAGCCCTGCCACAGGCTCTTCGCGGTCATCGACCGGTGCGAGGCGATGCCGCAGTCGCGGCAGAACGGACCCCGGAGCTTGAGGAAGCGCATGATCACCAGGAACCCCTGGTGGCCGCGAATGGTGGCCTCCACGGCCGGGACCGAGCCGCAGAAACGGCAGCTGAGCCCGCCCTGGGCCTGCGGGTTGCCCGTCGGCCAGGCCTGCGGACCCGGCTGCGGCGGCATCCCGCCGTAGCCGTACGGAGCTTGGGCACCGGGCGGCGGGGCGTAGGCCTGCGCGGGCGGCGGGGCGTAGGCCTGCGGGGCGGGCACCGGCGCGCCCATCGGAGCGCCGTAGCCGCCGGCCGGAGCGGGGTACCCGTCCGCCGGCGGTCCGTACCCGCCCGGCGGCGGCCCGAAGGCGGCGGGCGGCGGCCCCGCGGGAGTCGGCGGCGACTGCAGCCCGTGCGAGGGCGGCGGAGTGGACAAGGTGGATCCCCCGTGGTGAGTGAACGTCAACTGTGGCCGCGCTGCGCAGCCGAAGCCGCGACCCTATCGACAGCGCGAGGTCGGGCCAAAACCGGTTTCGGCGATATCGGCCGCCGACGACGAAGCGATTTCCAATCGTGACCGAACCGTCACGCCGTGCTCGCGGGCTCCCTGCTCAGCCGGGTTGCGGCTCGAGAGGTAAGCCATCGGTAAGGGGCTCACGCCACGCTGCTCGGGTCGGGCAGCGGGAGGAAGGATGAACATGCACGGAGCCAGGGGTTGCCCGCCTACAGGGCGCGGGCCAGCATCCGGTCGTGCAGGCGTTGGAGCGCCGGACCCGGTTCCACGCCCACCTCGCGCACCAGCAGGCGGCGGGTGCTGCGGAAGGCCGCCAGCGCCTCGGGCGTCCGGTTGTCCAGGTGCAGAGCGAGCATCAGCCGCTCGTGGACCCGCTCGTCCAACGGGTGCTCACGGCACAGCTGATCGAGCTCGGGGAGCAGGTCCGCCTGCCGGCCGAGCCGGAGTCCCGCGTCGGTCCGGTCGAGCTGCACCGTCAGGTGCCGTTGCCGCAGGGGCTCGTGCCAGGCATCGCGCAACGTCATCGAGGGCACGTCCTCCAGCGGCGCGCCGCGCCACAGCCCGGTGGCTTCCGACAGCAGCCGGTACGCCTGCGCCCAGGCGCCTCGCGCGAGCGCCGCTCGGCCGTCCTGGGCGGCGGTTTCGAACCGGTGCAGGTCCAGCTCGTGCGGGCCGACCTCGAAGCGGTAGCCCGGCGGCCGGGTGACCAGCCGGGCGGCGATCGACGGGCCGAGCTGAAGGCGCAGCCGGCAGAGCCCGGTGTGCAGGGCCCCACGGGCGCCCTGCGGCGCGCGGCGGTCCCAGACCGCGTCCACCAGGGCGTCGAAGGAGACGGTGGCGCCGGCCCGGAGCAGCAGCGCCGCCAGCAGATTTCGTTGCCGGTCGCCGGTGATGACCACCTCGCGTCCGTCCTCGCACGCCGACAACGGACCGAGTATCCCCAGTTGCATGTCAGTTCCTCGGATCACCAAAACAGTTGGGAGCCCCATCCTCGAACTGGACCGGTCTGTGCCTCCATGACGTTGGGTTGACGTTTTCCTGGTGCTTGCGACCCTGTCCGCGGTTATGGTGCCCGCAGGCGAGTCGGCATCCAGGGAGAGCACGTGGCTGACACTGTCTTCGGAGCCCTGCTCCGGGAGAGCCGCCTTCGGGCGGGACTGACGCAGGACGCGCTGGCGGACCGGTCCGGGGTGTCCGTGCACTCGATCAGCGTGCTGGAGAGCGGACGTCGACGCCCGCGGCTCTCGTCGGTGGCCCGGCTGGCGGCAGCTCTGGAACTCGATCCGGAGGACCGCCGCCGAATACTCGCGGCTGCCCGAACATCTGACTCGACGACACTGGATGGTGACACAGCGGCAGCTGATGGCGCCAGCCCGTCAGCGGCGCCGAGCCGCATCCGGAGTCGATGTCAACTTCCGGCTGACACTAGGCTGTTCACCGGTCGCTCGCGGGAACTCGACGAACTGCTCGCGGTGGCCGCAGCGGCACCCGCCGGCAGCGCGGCGGGCATGGTGGTGGTCTCCGCGATCGACGGGATGGGTGGCGTGGGCAAGTCCGCCCTGGCCGTCCGCGCCGCCCACCGCCTGCGTGCCCAGTTCCCGGACGGGCAGCTCTTCGTCGACCTGCACGGCCACACGCCCGGGCGCCCACCGCTCACCGCCGCCGACGCCCTGGGCTGGTTGCTGCGCTCCCTGGACGTGCCGCCGCAGCAGATCCCGCAGGACCTGGGCGAGTGCGCCGCGTTCTACCGCGACCGGCTCGCCGACACCCGCACGCTGATCGTCCTGGACAACGCCGCGACCACCGCCCAGGTCCGTCCCCTGCTGCCCGGCACGCCCGGTTGCCTGGTCCTGATCACCAGTCGCAGCCGCCTCACCGGACTGGACGACGCGCACCTGCTGGCCCTGGACGTCCTCTCCGGGCCCGAAGCCGTCATGCTGCTGCACGAGGCCGCCGGCCCCGGCCGCATCCCGGCCGACCACCCCGCGATCGCCGAACTGGTCGCCCTGTGCGGCAACCTGCCACTGGCGATCCGCATCACCGCCGCCCGGCTGCGCCACCATCGCGCCCTGCGCCTGGAGGACCTGGTCGCGCAACTGGGCGACGAGCACCACCGCCTGGACCACCTCGCCGACGAGGACCGCAGTCTGGCCGCCGTCTTCGCCACCTCCGTCGCCGATCTGCCCTGGGCCGAACGGCAGTTGTTCGTCCTCCTCGGCCAGGTCCCGGGAGCGGACTTCGACGCCTACGCCGCCGCCAACCTGATCGGCGGCGACCACCGCACGGCCGAACGCCTGTTGGAGTCCCTGCTGCAGCACAGCCTGCTCACCCAGCGCACTCCCGGCCGCTACCGCTTCCACGACCTCGTCGGACTGTACGCGCGGGCGCTGAGCGACCAGCAGAGCGGGCGGGCGGACGACCGCGAGGCCGCGCTGGAACGTCCGGCCGCACTGGAACGTCTGGGGGACTACTACCGCCACACCGCCGAGCAGGCCGACCGCCACCTTGCCCGCCGCACCCGCGGCGGCGGCGCACCGGCGACCGGCACCGAACCCGCCGTGGCACCCCGGCTGCCCGATCGCGACGCCGCGCTGCGCTGGATGCGCGCCGAGCGGGACAACCTGATCGCCCAGGCCGCCGACGCCCGGCACCCGCGGGCGATCGCCATCACCGCCGCCCTGGCCGCCGTCCTCCTGATGGACGGCCCGTGGACCCGGGCCGCGGCCCTGCACCAGGCCGCGGCGACGGCCGCCCACGAGCTGGGCGACCTCGCGGGCAAGGCCGGCGCCCTGTGCGATCTGGGCCGCATCCGGCACGCGACCGGCGACTACCGGGCCTCGGGCGACTTCTACGACCGGGCACTGGCCATCTACCAGGACCTCGGCGACCGTGCGGGGGAGGCGGTCGGCCTGCACGAGCTGGGCCGGATCCGGCTCCTCACCGGGGACCTGCTGGCCGCGGGCGACCTGCACGAGCGGGCGCTGGCGATCTTCCAGGACCTCGGCGACCGCCTGGGAGAAGCACGCACGCTCTGCGACCTGGGCCGCGTACGGCATTCGCTCGGCGACTCGCCCGCCGCCGTCCAGCTGACCGTGCGTGTCCTGACGATCTATCAGGAGCTCGGCGACCGCCGAGGCGAGGCCGGAGCGTTGCACGACCTGGCCTACATCCTGGACGAGACCGGCGACTTCACGGGCGCCGCCGACCCGTACCAGCGCTCCCTGGCGATCTACCAGGATCTGGGCAGCGGCCAGGGCCGCGCCAACGCCCTGCGCGGTCTGGGCCGGGTCCGGCACGCGACCGGGGACCTGCTGGCCGCGGCCGAGCTGCACGAGCAGGCGCTGGCGATCTGCCAGGAGATCGGCAGCCGCCAGGGCGAGGCGGACTCGCTGCGCTGCCTGGGCCGGGTCCGGCACGCGACCGGCGAGGTCACCGCCGCCGCGGCGCTCTACCGGCGAGCCCTGGCGATCTACCAGGACATCGGCAGCCGCCTCGGCGAGACCCTGCTGCGCATCGACCTGGCCGCGCTGGTCGCCGACACCGAAGGCCCGCACGAAGCCCGGGCGCTCTACCGGCAGGCCCGGCACCTGGCCCGCGAGACCCGCAACCCCCGTGAGGAGGCCCGGGCGCTGGAAGGCGCCGCCCGTTGCGCGCAGTCGCTGGGCGACCTGGCCGGAGCGCTGGCCGACCTGCGCCGGGCCACCGCCTGCTACCGACGCATCGGCGCCCCCGAAGCCCACGCGGTGGCGGCCCGCCTCAGCGCCCTGGAAGGCACGGAGTCGCCGGGGACGGCCAGTTGACGACCGTGCACGGCTGCCCGGGCGGTCGTCAGCGGGCGTCACCCCCGAGCGAGGTGGCGGCGGGTGGTGCGGACCACCTCGTGCCAGAACGGCGCGGCGGTCAGGTAGACGCCGAGCCCGGCCAGCAGGCCGATCGAGACGTCGACGCTCACTCGCCCCTGCTTGGCCCAGTAGACGTCCTGTAGGTCCAGCAGCAGGGCGAACTCGTCGCTGATCAGCGCCGCGCCCATGCCGTAGACCGCCGCGACGGCGGGGTGACCGACCGCCTGCCGGTCGCCGCGGACCGCGACCAGCCCGACCGTCGCCAGCGCCGCGATGCCGATGTTGTAGTGGTGCAGGTGCTTGCCACCGGCCGAGATGTTCCCCCAGGGCAGCCAGCCGCCCCTGATCCCGTGCGTGATGACCCGGACGGTGCCGAAGGTCGCCCCGAACGAGGCCCAGGTCACCACCAGCGAGCGTTTGGTCGGGGTCAGGTGGCGGTCGGCCGCCTGCCGCCACTCCTCCAGCAGCTTGAGCGCCTCGCCTGCTTGGCCGGTTCCCATCACACACCTCCGCCGACGGCGTCCGGGATCACCCCGCCGGCTCAACGCTAGGCCGAGCCGGGCCCCGCCGCAGCGCAGGGCCTCGGCAGGCCAGGCACGCGCGCACGCGACGCGCGGGCGATGATCGCGGCCCTCCCCGCGCCGGCGCCGTGCGAATTGCCGCCCACCGCGGCCTGCGCGGACTCGCTCCCGCCGGCCCCACCGACCGCCCCGCAGTCGAGCTCCCTGGCCGACAACCGGTGTGACGAGGTGTCAGTCGCGAGAGCCGCCGGTGACGGAGCGCACCACCAGGCTCGGGGCGGGTCGCGGTGGTCCCGTTCAGCGGAGATCGTCCACCCCTGTACGACCGGGCCGACCGGCCCGGCCGTGCAGGGGTGGACACTCAGCACTGGGGCCGGCGGCCGTGATTGGCCTTGTGCCGGCAGCGTGCCTTCTTCTTGCGACGACGCTTCGATGACATGGCCACTCCTCTCGTAGAGATGGTCTGTTCACCCTCTCTCCAAGGTTGCACACCGGGCCCTGGGCGGCGCGCCGTCCAGCACGGACCGGCGGCGGGGGCGGCGGGGAAGCCCATCGGCCCCGCCGCCGCACCGGCCTCAGGCCACGGTCAGCAGCGTCCGGATCCGCTCCGCGCCCAGCGCCAGCAGCAGGGTGGGCAGCCGCGGACCGGTGTCCCGGCCCACCAGCAGCTCGTAGAGCAGGACGAAAAGCTCCCGCTGCGCCGCCTTCAGCTCCGGGGTCGCCGGGGTGTCCAGGGGCAGACCGGCCTGCTGCTTGGGCACGCCGTAGACCAGGGTGGTCAGGCCGGGCACGGACCAGTGCTCGTCGAGACCGTCGAGCAGCAGCTTGATGGCCTCCCGCTGCTGCGGCGCCAGCTGCTCCAGTCGCTCGCGGTCCGGCGCCGTGCGCACCTGGGTGCGTTCCCCGGCGGGGACGTAACCGTTCACCCAGGCCTGCGCGCGGTCCAGCCGCGGCCGAGCCTCGTCGAGATCGGCCAGCGGCTCCTCGATGGTGAAGTCCCGCAGGATCCGCAGGGTCTGCTCGGGGTCACCCGTCGTGATGTCCGCGACCGACGCCAGCGTGCGGAACGGCAGCGGGCGCGAGGTCGCGGGCAGCGTCCGGGAGGCCGTACGCAGGCAGCGCTCGCGCACCGCGATCTCGGTCGGCTCGGCCGTCCCGGCGGCCACCTTGCGGCCCAGGGCGTCCCACTCGTCGTACAGGCGCAGGATCTCCTGGTCGAACGCGACGGTGATCGACTGCCGGGGCTGGCGCCGGCCGTACACCCAGCGCATCAGCGGTGCTTCGAGGATCTGCAGGGCATCGGTCGGCGTCGGCGCGCCGCCCGCCGAGCCGGACATCTTCGCCATCCCGCTGATGCCGACGAAGCTGTAGCCGAGGAAGGCCGGCGGGTGGCCCTCGAAGATCTCGCGCACCACCTGGGAACCGACGGTGAACGAGGAGCCGGGCGAGGAGTGGTCGACGCCGCCGGCCTCGAAGGTGACGCCCTCGTAGGCCCAGCGCATCGGCCAGTCGACCTTCCACACCAGCTTCCCGCCGTCGGCGCCGGCCAGCTCGAAACCGTCCTGGTGACCGCACTCGCAGCGGTAGCGGATCGCGCTGGTCACCTCGTCGAAGGAGTCGATCGCGGTGGTGTCCCGGCCGCAGGCCGCGCAGTACGGCTTGTACGGGTAGTAGCCGCTGCCCGCGACCTCCTCCTCGCCGTCCTCGTCCGGCGCCTGCGCGTCCTCGGGCTTCTTCGCGGTGCGGTAGCGGCCGAGGACGGCGTCGATCTTCTCCCGGTTCCGCATGGCGTGCAGGATCTGCTCGCGGTAGGCACCCGAGGTGTACATCTGCGTCTGGCTGATCTCGGTGACCTCGACCCCGAGCTCGGCGAGCGCGGCCCGGAACGGGACCTTGAAGTGCTCCGCCCAGCTCTCGTGCTCGCCGCACGGGTCCGGCACCGCCGACAGCGGGCGTCCGATGTGCTCGGCGAACGAGGCCGGCAGGCCGGCCGGCACCTTGCGCAGCCGGTCGTAGTCGTCCCACGACAGGATGTGCCGGCAGTCCAGCCCGCGGCGGCGCAGCTCGTCCGCGACGAAGTGCGGGACCATGATCTCGCGCAGGTTGCCCAGGTGGATCGGCCCGGACGGGCTGATCCCCGACGCGCACACCAGCGGCCCGGCAGAGCCCCGGCGTTTCGCCTCGGCGATCACCTGGTCCGCTGCCGCGACCACCCAATCGCCTTGCTTCACGCCTGCCACGCCTTGCCTCCTGTCATACGGTTCACCCAGTTGATCACCGGAAGGATACAGCCAGGCGGCTTGCCACCGCGCTGCCTCTGACCTCGGGCGGCGCCGAGCACCGAGCCGTACGGAGAGCTGACGGCTGGTCAGTTCCACGACGCCGTCCAGGCGGATGCCGGACGAGTTCGGTGGCCCTGTGGGCGGCCGCCTGCCGCGGTGCCGCAGACTGGGGCCGATCGCTCGACCGACCAGAGGATGGATTTCGATGGCTGACCGGCCCTTGACGCTGATGGCAGTGCACGCCCACCCGGACGACGAGGCGACGGGAACGGGGGGTGTCCTCGGGCGTTACGCGGCGGAGGGCATCCGCACGGTGCTCGTCACGTGTACCGACGGTGGCTGCGGCGACGGTCCGGGCGGCATCAAGCCCGGCGACCCCGGCCATGATGCCGCCGCCGTCGCCGCGATGCGTCGAAGTGAGCTCGAGGCGAGCTGCGAAGTCCTCGGCGTCAGCCACCTCGAGCTGCTCGGGTACGCCGACTCCGGAATGATGGGCTGGCCCGCCAACGACGCGCCCGGATCGTTCTGGAGCACCCCCGTGGACGAGGCGGCCGCTCGCCTGGCCGAGCTGATGCTGCGCTACCAGCCCGACGTGGTGGTGACCTACGACGAGAACGGGTTCTACGGTCACCCCGATCACATCCAGGCGAACCGGATCACGATGGCGGCGCTGGCGCTCACCGGGCTGGCGCAGAAGGTGTACTGGACGACGGCGCCGCGTTCGATGATGCAGAAGTTCGGCGAGATCATGCGCGAGTTCGGCGCGGACTGGGAGGAGCCGGCTCCGTCCGGGGACTCCTCCGGGGGCTCTGAGGGCTCCGGGGACAGTGCGGTGCCCGACATCGGGCTGCCCGACGAGGAGATCACCACGTGGGTGGACACCACGGAGTTCGGCGGTCACAAGTTCGACGCCCTGGCCGCACACGCCAGCCAGAGTGAGAACATCTTCTTCCTGCGGATGGGCAAGGAGCGGTTCACCGAGCTGATGGGCGTGGAGACGTTCGTCCGGGTCCACGACAGCACCGGCGCCGCCCTGCCGGAGGACGACCTCTTCGCCGGCCTGCGCTGAGCTCGGGCTACTGGTTCGAGGGGCCCGGATCGGGGAGCGGACCGCGGCGCGGGAGGTGAGCGCCGCGGTCTCCGTCGGTTTCACGGAAGGAACCACACCGCGGGGAAGGCCCGGGACGGGCCGTCCAGCACGTACGAAGGCAGGGAAGATGACCGCACAGACCCACCACGTCGACCACGAACTCATCGAGGCCGCGGCCCACGTCGCCCGCACCCGCTGCCGGGGCGACAACCACACCATGGCCGCCGCGGCCCGCGCCCAGGACGGCCGGATCGTCACGGCGGTGAACGCCTACCACTTCACCGGAGGCCCCTGCGCCGAGCTGGTCCTCATCGGCGCGGCAGCCGCCCAAGGCGTCTACGAGCTGGACACGATCGTCGCCGTGGGCGACCGCGACCGCGGCGTCGTCCCCCCGTGCGGCCGGTGCCGCCAGGCCCTCCTCGACTACTTCCCGGCCCTCAAGGTCATCGTCGGCGCCGGCGACCGCCTCCGGACCGTCTCCATCACCGACCTGCTCCCCGAGAGCTACGTCTGGGCCGACCACCAGCTCGACGCCGAGCAGAGCGCGCCGCTCGGCGCGAGCTGACAGCGCTGATGAGGAACCGTGAAATCGGCCAGCGCTGCTTCCTACCCGCGTGCCCGTAACCTGCTGAAATTGTGATCATCTTTACGGAAATAGTGGAGTCCGCATGGCTGGGTGGTGGCATCATCAGGCGGCGTGACTGACTCGATAACAACCCGCACCTGCCCGCAGTGCGGTGCTGCGTACGACTCCAATCCGCGGTTCAGTGAGTGGTGCCCGAACTGCGAGTGGAACCTCGGCTCCGAGCCGACCCTGAGCCCTCGGGCGGCGCGCCGGCGGTCGCGGGAGCGGGCCCGGGACGAGGAGCTGTACGTGCGGCTGGCCGCCGGCGCCGGGGGCGAGTCGGGGTGGTACCCCGGTCGGTCGGGCGCGCTGGTGCTGGCGTCGCTGGTTCACCTGGTGACCCTGGCGGTCCTGGCCGCGACGCTCTGGCTGCTGCTGACCGGCAAGCCGCCCTTCGTCGTGCTGGGCGTGGTCGGTCTGGGCCTGGCGTACCTGTTGCGGCCACGGTTCGGTGGGCGGCGACGGGAGGATCCGGCGCTGGTGACCCGTGAGCAGGCCCCGCAGCTGTACGCGCTGAGCGACACGGTGGCCGAGGCGCTGGGTGTCCGGCGGCCGGACCGGATCCGGGTGCAGTCCGGTTATCGCACCGGCTATGCCCGGTTGGGGGTGCGTCAGGAGGTGGAGCTCACGGTGGGGATGGCGCTCTGGGCGGTGCTCAGCCCGCAGGAGCGGATCGCCCTGCTCGCCCGGGAGCTCGGCCACGGCGCTGCTCGGGATCCGCGGCGCGGGCTGTGGCTGCGGGTGGCGCTGGACACCCTGGACGCCTGGTACGGGCTGCTGATGCCAAGCAGCGGCGACGAGTTGATGGTCAGCCGGATCGAGAGCAGCAGCCAGTACGACGCGCTGCCGGCCGGCGGCGTGCTCAGGCAGATGACCGTCAACGCCCAGAAGGCCCTGGTCGAGGAGTTGACCGCCCGGCTGCTGCTGGTCTGCGCGCTGCCCGTCCGGCTGGCCAGGCACCTCCTGCACCGGTCGGTCCTGCCCGGCAGCCGGCTCGCCGAGTACCGGGCGGACGACCTGGCCGCACGCGTCGGTTCCTCGACGGCGGCCACGGCGGTGCTCGACGCCCTGTTCCTGGACGAGAGCGCCATGGCCTACCTGCGCAAGCAGCGGGCGCTGCAGGGGCACAGCGCGGTGACCCGCCCGGCCGACATCGCGCAGGCGCTCTGGGACGGCCTGGCCGAGTACCTCGACTCCGTCCCGGACATCGAGCGGGAGCGCCGCCGTCGGCTGGCCGCCCGCCGGGGAACGGCCGTGGACGCCTGGTACCCGGCGACCCACCTGCGACTGCGGCTGCAGGCGGGACGGCCCGCGCAGGCGGCGGCGGTCCTCGCCGACACGGTGGACTGGACGGCGATCCACGCCGAGTTGGAGGACTCGCGCTGGCGGACCGCGATCCTGGTGCTGGGGATCTGACGGCAGGAGCTCACGCTACTGACGAGGCGTCACCACACCTGAGGCCGTTTCGGGTTTGGTGTGGAGGACTTCGCGGGCCTGTTCCGCGGCGCGGAGCATGGTCTCGCTGATGAAGTCGCTGAAGCGGGCGATGTTCTCCAGGCGGGCGGCGGCCGGACTGTCGCGGCCGAGGACGCCGACGCCCTGCCGTGCGGTCTCGGCGACCTGGGCGATGCCGCGGGCGCTGGCGACCGTCGACCGGTACCAGACGTCGCCGTCGACGAAGTAGCGCTCGCGGCGGCGTTCGTCGCGTTCCCGGCAGATGAGGCCCTGATCTTCGAGGAACGCGACCGCCTTGGAGACGGAGGCCGGGCTGACCTGGAGGCGCTGGACGAGTTCGGACGCGGTGAGGCTGCCCGCGTCGGCGATGAAGAGGCAGGTCAGGACCCGAGCCGTCATCTTGGGCAGGCCTTGTCGCATCAGGAGGGTGGTGAACGCCTCCTCGTACTCGCGCACGGCCGCGTCATCGCGTCCGTGGCGCTGCACCGGCGCTCCCGGCCCTCGGGGCGCGGCCTGCTTGCGCCGGTGGGCGCGGCGTTCGGTGGCGCGGTGGGCCAGATCGGCGCGGTAGGCGGTGGGGCCGTCGTTGCGCATCACCTCGCGCGTGATCGTCGAGGTGGGGCGGTCGAGGCGTCGGGCGATCTCCGCGTAGGCGAGGCCGTCGGCCAGCCCCAGCGCGATCTGCTGACGTTCCTGCTGGGTGAGTCTGCCTCCCGGCACCGCGATCTCCCTTCGTACTTCCCTGGTGCCGCCAGCGTAGCGTTCGCTCGCAGTCCAATGCAACGGGCGAGGCGCCTGTCATTGCGTTAGATGTACATCCGTTGCAATGAAAACTGGGCTTTCACCTGCACTGATAGGAATTGTTCGCAACGAACTCGTTGCGTGATCCTCGAACGCAACGTAGCGTTTCCGGCATCAGAAACGAGCAGCGCACGAGGAGAGCATGATGCAGAAGTTCGACACCCCCACCCCGATCTCCGCCGTCCTGGAGATCGCCGCCGGGCGCATCCAGGTCATCGCCGCCGACCGGGCCGACACCGCGGTCGAGGTCCGGCCCGCCGACCCCGCCAAGAGCCGCGACGTGAAGGCGGCCGAGCACACCACCGTCGAGTTCGCCGACGGCGTCCTGCGGATCCGCGCCGCCGAGCCCCAGAACCAGTACTTCGGTCCCTCCGGTTCCCTGGAGGTCACCGTCCAACTGCCCGCCGGCTCCCGCATCGAGGCCAGGACGGCCAGCTGCGAGCTGCGTGGCGTCGGCCGCCTCGGCGACGTCGCGTTCGAAGGCGCGTACCGCCAGATCAAGATCGACGAGGCCGCGAGCCTGCGCCTGACCGCGGTCGACGGCGACGTCGAGGTCGGCCGGCTGGGCGGCCCCGCGCAGATCAGCACCGCACGGGGCAGCATCCGGATCACCGAGGCCGCGCGCGGCCGGGTCGAACTGCGCACCCAGATGGGCGACATCGCGGTCGGCGCCGCCCCCGGCGTCTCCGGTGCCCTGGACGCGGGCACCGGCCACGGCCGCATCAACAACGCCCTCAAGAACGACGGCACCACCGAACTCGACATCCACGCCACCACCGGCCACGGCGACATCACCGCCCGCAGCCTGTGAGGACGGAGCCGCCCGGCGGAACCGTGACCGGAGAACGAACGGATCGCCGGCTGACAGCCCATCAGGTCCAGGGGCCGGCGATCCGCCCGCAGGACCTGGAGAAGTCGTCCAAGACGCGCAACGCGACCAGGAAGAAGTCATGACGAAGAACAGCACGTTCTCGACGAACTCGACGTGGACCGGCATGGTGCCGGTCGACGACACGGCCCTGGCCGTCACCGACACCGGCGGTCCCGGTATCCCCGTGCTCTACCTCAACGGCCAGTTCGCCACTCAGGGGTACTGGCGGCGGGCCATCGCCGAACTGGGGACGGGGTGGCGGCACATCACCTACGACGAGCGGGGGCGCGGCAGGAAGTCGAAGCGTTCGGCGGACTACTCCTTCGAGGCCGCCGTCCGGGATGTCGATGCCGTGCTCGCGGCCAGGGGTGTGGAGCGGGCGCTGGTGGTGGGCTGGTCCTACGGAGCGTTCGTCGCGGCACACTGGGCGGGCCGGAATCCGGACCGTGCCTTGGGCGCGGTCCTGGTCGACGGCGCGTACCCGTACGACTGGCTCGACGAGGCCATGGAGCAGCGGATCCGGAAGCTGTTCCGGCGGATGGGCTGGTTCACGCCGCTGCTGCGCCCGACGGGCCTGACGCCGCGGCTGAGCGCCGAACAGCAGGCCGAGAGCAACATCGAACTCGGCAGGCTCTCCCGCGAGCGCGAACTGGGCCCCGTGCTGGACGACATCACCGTCCCGGTGCGGTACGTGGTCGCTTCGGGGAAGTCCCTCGGAAGTCGCGGTGATGAGCAGGAGCGGATCCGCACCAGCCTCGCCGCGGTGACCGCCCGTAACGCGAACATCGAAGTCAGCGCGAAGGTCGCCAGCAACCACGGTGCGATCCTGCGCAAGGACTTCCGTGCCATCGCGGAGGCCGTGCGCGAGGTCGCCGCTCTCGACCGCGGCCGGTGACCAGGTCCGCGAACTCGCGCGCGAACACCCCTGCCGTCAGCGCGATCACCCGTGCTGACAGACTTCTCCGCAATGGAACAACGGGGGTCACAGTGCAGCTGAAAGTCGACATCGACCGGGAACGCCTCGCCGACTGGTTCGGCGAGGACGCCATCCATCGCCTGCCCGAGCAGGCGCTGCCGGCGGTGCTCACGCACGCACCGACCCGTCGCCTGCTGACCGAGGTCGGCCTGCCCCGGGGCGGCGGAGGCTTTCTGCGGTTCGACACCGACCCCGACCTCCTGCTCCAGCCACTGGCCACCCGGCTGGACGGGCCGTCGGTGGGCGCCAGCCACCTGCTGGTGCTCGGGGCGGTGCAGCGGGACTGGCTCGTGCTGGACGGCGTGAGCGGCCAGGTCGCGCTCGCCGGGACCAGCTACGACCAGCCCGCGCAGGTCGTCCTCGACGTCCTGGCCGGCGACCTGTCCGTCGTCCTGCTCTTCCTGCACGAGTTGGCGGGCCTGCGCGCCGGCGCCGCAGATCCGGCGGCGCACGGCGGCCGTCGCGGGCCCGCCGTGGTCGCCGAGGTGACCGGCGCGCTGGCGCAGCGGATGCGCGCCGTGGACCCCGCGGTGTTCGAGCCCAGCGGCATGGCCCCGTACTGGAGCGCCGCGGTGCTGGCGTCCGGGCTGCGCTGGGCGGCCCGCCCCGGCGACCTCCTCGCCTACGAGATCACCCCGGAACTGGTGGCCGAACTGGGCGAGGTCCGGCCGGTCCGGGCACCGGACCTGCCGGCCGCGCTCAGCCACGAACCGACCCGCCGCCTGCTCACCACGGTCGGCCTGCCGACCACCGACCACCTGTGGGGCGACCAGGTGCTCCCGCTGGCCACGCTGCGCGAGAGCGACCCGTGGTACGCCGAGCCGGACGCGGAGATCGAACGCGCCCACCAGCTCGACCACCTCTGGTTGGGCGACACGGCGTACGACTGCCAGGTGGTGCTGGACGGGCAGCGCGGCCACCTGGAGGTCACCGTCGGCGATGGCGACGAGGACTGGCCCGCGGCCCGACTGCACGCCGACCTGTCGGCCTACTACCTGACCCTGTGGGTGCTGACCCGCCTGCGCGCGGAGGCCCTGCGCTGGACGACCCTGCACACACCGGCCGACTGGCAGGTCTTCACCCCGGTCGACCTGTTCCAGGAAGCCGCCCTGCAACTGATCGCCGAGATCGACCCGTCGGCCGTCCAGGACGAGACGAGCTTCTGGAACGCCCTGGCCGACGACGGCCACATGGGCGGCCTGCTCGGCGGCTGACCTGCGCGTGCGCGATCCCGGCCGTCGCGCTTCGCGCTGCGGCAACGGTTGTGCGGTTCCGTCCCTGCCCGGGGCCGCCGCATGACAGACTGGGGATCATGACCCCCGACCCCCGCAGCCTCGGGCTGCCCGCGTTCTCCGAGCCCGCCGCCGCCCCGACCCCCGTCCAGGCCGTCCAGGCAGGCGGTCACCGGCTCCAGCCGGTGGAGCAGGGCGCGGACTTCCGCCAGCCGCCCGGCGAGGAGATCCCGGAGCCCGGCCGGGTCCGCCGCCTGCCCAAGGCCGGCGGCCCGACGTTCTCCCACCCCGACCGGCAGATCTGACCGCGACAGCGCCCGCGAACCGGCGGGCAGGCGGGTCGGCGGGTCGGCGGGGAAGGCCTCCGCACCGGCCGCGTCGAGGTCCGCGAGGTCGAGCAGGTCGAGCAGGTCGATTCAGCAGAGCCTGGCCCGCGTCGGATGTCGAAAAGCGCCGGACGGCTCCGACTCCTTGTCGAGCCGCCCCCGGGGCGGAACCCGATGCAAGGAGCAAGGACATGAAGTACCTCCTGATCATGCAGGTCAACCCGGAGGTCCTGGACGCCCTGTCGGAGGACGAGCGGAAGCTCGTCATGGACGGCCACGGCGAGTTCATGAAGACCATCCAGGACTCGGGGGAGTTCATCCTCACCCAGGCGCTGGCCGACCCGGCGAACTCGACCGTCGTCTCCGGGACGGGCGGCACGCCCGTCGTCACCGACGGGCCGTTCATCGAGGCCAAGGAGCACATGGGCGGCTTCTACCTGATCGACTGCGAGAGCAAGGAGCGCGCGATCGAGATCGCCGAGCTCATCCCGGACACCCGGGTCAAGGGCCTGTCGATCGAGATCCGCCCGGTGATGTTCTCCTGCGGTGCCGATCTGTGAGTGGTCGTCCGTGAGCGGTGGGATCGAGGACCTGCTGCGCGGCCTGGCGCCGCAGGTCCTCGGCACGCTCGTCAGCAGGCACGGGCAGTTCGAAGCCTGCGAGGACGCCGTGCAGGAGGCGCTGCTCGCGGCGTCGGTGCAGTGGCCGGAGCAGGGTGTGCCGAGCAGGCCCGCGGGCTGGCTGGTCACGGTCGCCGGCCGCAGGTTGACCGACCAGTGGCGCAGCGAGGCGGCCCGCCGGGAGCGCGAGCTGACCGTCAGCATGGAGCCGCCACCGGACGACGACCCGTCCCGGCACGTCGACGACACGCTGCGCCTGCTGTTCCTGTGCTGCCACCCGAAGCTGTCGGCGCCCTCGCAGGTGGCGCTGACGCTCCGGGCGGTCGGCGGCCTCACCACGGCCCAGATCGCGCACGCGTTCCTGGTGCCGGAGGCCACCATGGCGCAGCGGATCAGCCGGGCGAAGCAGACGATCAAGGGCGCCGGTTTTCCGGACGGGCCCGAGCGGCTGCCGGCGGTGTTGCAGGTGCTCTACCTGATCTTCAACGAGGGCTACACCGCCACCTCCGGGCCGGACCTGCAACGGGTCGAGCTGGCCGCGGAGGCCATCCGGCTCGCCCGCGAGGTGCACCGGCTGCTGCCGCACGACGGCGAGGTCACCGGCCTGCTCGCGCTGATGCTGCTCACCGACGCCCGGCGGGAGACCCGCAGCGCCAACGGCGTGCTGGTGCCGCTCGCCGAGCAGGACCGCGGCCGCTGGGACCGCGCGCGGATCGAGGAGGGCGTCGCGCTGGTCGCCGACGCCCTGCCCAAGGGGCCGGCCGGGCCGTACCTGGTGCAGGCCACGATCGCCGCGATCCACGACGAGGCGCCGTCCACCGAGGAGACGGACTGGGCCGAGGTGTTGATCCTCTACAAGATCCTGGACCGGACCGCGCCGAACCCGATGGTCACCCTGAACCGCGCGATCGCGACCGCGATGGTGCACGGACCGGCCGAGGGGCTGGCGTTGCTCGCCACGCTCGACGGCGACAAGCGGATCGCCGGCCACTACCGGCTGGACGCGGTGCGCGGGCACCTGCTCGACCTGGCCGGTGAGCATGAGCGGGCTCGCGAGCACTACCGGCGGGCCGCGCGGCTCACGTTGAGCCTGCCGGAGCGGGAGTACCTGCTGCGCAGGGCCTCGCGGTGACGGTCGGGCCCCGGCCCTGCCAGAGCCCGCTGGTTGGCTGGAATCCGGTCTCGCGCCTGGGGCCCGCAGAACGCTGATCGCATGCGGTGAGAGGGGCGAGCACCGGCCCGGACGCCCCTGGCGGCCGACTGAAACGCTGCTGCACGGCAGGCTGTGCGGTCCGGGAGGAGATCCACCCATTCGCGCGGATTTGCGCACCGCCTTTCGGCCATGTTGACAACGGAATGTAGTTATATGCCTGCGGAAAGTGCCCGCTGGCTAGGCTGCTTGCAGCGGACACGTCAGGCTCGTCGCCGGGCTCGGCGCATGTCTCCGCCTTCCCCTTTTCCCGCGAAGAGAGGGCTGGATCGCTGTGACAGCACGCGTGGAAGATGTTCGGAAGCTACTCGACCAGGCCGCTTCAGGGGGTGCGTTCGAGCTCCCCGTGTCCTTCTTCGCCGACCCCGACGCCGCGGAACTGGTGTTCACCGGCGCCGTCGTGAGCATCGACGGCGCGGTCTACGATCCATCGGCCCTGTCGGTCGGCGGCCACGCGACCACCACGGCGTCCCCGTCGCCGGTGCCGGTGCGGCTGGCGTTCACCGTCGACGGCGAGTGGGTGACCGGGGCGCTGGTCGTCGCCGACCTCGGCGAGGGCAGCGCGCTGGTCCTGGTCGACGGCGCCCCGGGCGGCACCGCATTGCCGGCCGGCGCCTGGGCGCTGACGGACGGTCAGGTCCTGCGACTGGCCCGGCGCGCACCCGCGCCGCCCACCGATCCCGGGCGCCTGGACGGCCTGGGCAGGGCCCTGCCCGCCGTGCGGCAACGGGGCGGGGCCCGCGACCGGATACCCCGGGCGCTGGTCACGGAGAACGGCATCCTCACGCCCCGCCCGGGGCCGCTGCGGCGCAAGGGCGTGCGGATCCTCGACTCCCCAGCAGTGCGCGGCTGGTCGCCGATCGGTACACCCGGCGACGAGAACGGCATCAGCGTCCAGTACTGGAACGGGCCGCTGCGCCTGGTGGGTGCGCTGACCGCACTACCAGCCGCCCCGCCGTACAAGACCGTCATCGGCGGCCTGCTCGTGGTGGCCGCCGGCTCAACGCTCAACGGCACCGCGATGGGCGCCTACGTGGTCCCCGACGGGAGCGGCGCCCAGCCGTCCCTGTTCGCCTACGGCGCGCTGGGCAACAACATCGGGTTCGGCCCACCCATGTTCCAGGTGCGCGGCATCTCCGCCGGTTTCGGCTGGAACAGCCGGGTGCGGGTGCCGGCGGCCGACGCCCTGGGCAGCTTTCCGTTCCTGATCGCCCTCGATGATCCCAGCGCCATCGGTGTGGAGGACGACGAGGTCGATCCGCTCAAGGTCCTGGGTTCACTGATCGGCGGCTCCCTGCCCTGGGTGGCGCCGCAGGAAGGCGACCTGTGGTTCGCCGCCGGCCTGGCCTTCGACTGCTTCGAGTCCTTCCGCGGCAACCTGATGGCGCTGGTGCAGACCGGCTCCGACCTGACGATCAGTCTGCTCGGGGTCGGCGGTGCCCAGTTCCCCACCAAGAGCGACAAGAAGATCGCCCGGGTGGAGATCGGCATCGAGGCCACCTTGCGGCCCACGGCCGGAGAGCTGAGCATCAGCGCCGGCTTCACCGAGAAGACCTTCCTCATCGATCCGAACTGCAAGCTGCGCGGCAGTCTCGGGCTGAAGTTCTGGTTCGGGGAGCACGCCCACGCGGGCGATTTCGCGATCATCCTCGGCGCGATCCCGGCCGGCCGTGACCTGCCCGTCCGCTACCCCAAGCAGGTAGCCACCGGCCTGACCTGGGCGCTCGGCTCGACGGTCACCATCAGTGGCAGTGCCTACGCCGCGTTCACCCCCAAATCCTTGATGGCCGGCGGCGGGCTGGACGTCACCTTCCAGTCGGGGATGCTGCGCGCCTGGCTCACCGCCAGGGTCGATGCCCTGCTCGAGTGGAACCCGTTCTACTTCGACCTCGGGATGGGGGTGCGGGTCGGGGTCTCCGCGACCATCAAGGTCTGGTTCGTGAGGATCAAGATCTCGATCGAGGTCGGGGTCAGCGTCCGGGTCTGGGGCCCTTCGGTGGGCGGCGAGGCCACTGTCCACCTCTGGTTCATCTCCTTCACCATCGGTTTCGGCGCCGCACGCCGCAGCCACGCGCCCGCACTGGACTGGGGCGGCTTCCAGGGCATGCTGCCGCCGCCCGAGAACATGGTCCGCACCACGCCGATCGCCGGCTACGAGGGCGAGAGCGCCCCGGCCACCCCCGGCGGGATCAAGCCCTGGCTCGCCGGCAACGGCGGCTTCACCTTCACCGCCGACACCCAGGCCCCGGTCAGCAGGGTCTTCCTCGACCAGGGCAGCACCACGCCGGTCGCCACCGACAGCACGGTGGACATCCTGCCCATGCACGTCCGCGGCAAGGGCAGCGAACTGCGGGTCTGGGTCACCCTCAACGGGGCCGCCACCTACTCGCTGGCGCGGTGGGGCCGCGCGATCCTGCGCGGCAACGTCCCCAACGGCCTGTGGGGCCAGCAGGCCGACGCACCTGGCGACGGGATCATCCACGACCGGATCCTCGGGGTGCGGCTGACGTCGCCGCCGGTCGACCACGGCACCTCCACCGGGTTCATCGACGAGAAGGGCATCTCCTTCGACCCGATCAACCCCGACGGCAACCAGCCGCTGTCCAGCGGCGAATCGGCCACGGGCCCGGCGCCGACGCGGCCCGGCGGCGTCATCACCGCCATCCAGAACGGCATCGACACCACCGCCACCCGCGGCAACCGCACCGCCCTGGCCCAGGCCTTGACCGCCCTCGGCGCGAACCTCGGCACGCTCGACACGAACCTGAGCGCCTACGCGGACGCCGCGGGCACCGCCTTCACCGCCGAGCCGATGCTGGTCGCCGGCTGACCGGACGCGTCCTCAGGCCGCCCGCTCCACTGCCACGCGGGCGGCCCGTGCCGCCGCGCCTGCTCGACTCCTCGTCCACCGCCGCGTTCTGTCGAAAGGCACGCTCGTGACCACCACGTCCGAACCCGGCCCCCGGCCGCGCACCACCGAGCCGGGCGCCGAGCACCGCACCCGCTTCTTCGACCACCGCATCCCCTCGCTGCGCGCAGGCCGCTACGTCATCGGCAACCGGCAGACCCTCAAGGACGTCGACGGCGCGGACCGCGTCATCGACGCCACCCCGCAGCCCTTCGACGTCATCCAGCCGCGCTTCAGCTTCGACCCGACCGGCATCAACGCGCGGTTCCCGGTACCGGACGCCGTCGGCACCTACAGCCAGACCCTCGCCCACATCAACCTCGACGCCCCGGGCCTGCCCTGGAACCGCCTGCTCGGCCCGGACCAGCCGGACGCCGTCCCGTGGATGGCCCTGCTGCTCTTCCGCGAGGGCGAACTGCCGGAGGACCCGGACGCGGTGGGCCTGGTCAAGGCCGACACCGTGCGCCGGCTGCTGGACCCCGCCGGCGGCAGCCCCGGCCGGCCGCCCGCGCTGCCGCCCGAGAGCCTGCGCCCGGACGAGTACGACGAGCAGTGCGCCACCATCTTCGTGCCCGCCGCCGTGTTCGACGCGGTCAAGCCGCTGCCCGTCGAGCTGGGCTACCTGGCGCACCTGCGCGAGGGCGGGCGCCCCGACGCCACCCGGGCCGGTGACGATCCCGAGCCGGACGAGGGCGAGCTCAACGCCGTCCTCGTCGCCAACCGCTTCCCCGCTGCTGCCGGCGGCCGCCATGTCGCCCACCTGGTCTCCCTCGAAGGCTTCGACGAGGACCTGATCGCCCCCGCGCCCACCGAAGGCGTGCGGCTGGTCTCGCTCGCCAGCTGGTCCTTCACCACCGAGCCCGACTCCGGCGTCGGCTTCGGCGACCTGTGCCAGCACCTGGCCACCACCGACGGCACCACCCCACGACCGGCCGAGGACCTGCGCCTACGCGTGCCGACCACCGCTCCGGGCAACCCGGTCGGTCCGCAGCAGGAGGCCCTGGACCGGATGGCGGGCGGCGCGGTCGCCCTGCCGCAGCGGCTGGAGAGCGGCGAGCGCACCGTCGCCTTCTACCGTGGTCCGCTCACCGCCCTACCCGCCCGCCGGTTGCCCCCGGCGGCCGCCACCCGGCTGGACTCCCCGGGGGAGGCGCTGATCTACCTCCAGCAGTACGGCGTCTTCGACACCGCCTACGCCGCCGCCTTCACCACCGGCCGCACCCTCGCCCTCGCCGACGCCGAGTTCCGCGCCGCGCTGCTGGAGTTCCGCTCCGCCGCCCGCAGCGCGGTACGCCGTCTCGCCTCGCACCCCGAACTCGTCGCCCGCGCCGCCACGGCCCTGACGGCCCGTCAACTCACCGCACCGCTGGCGTTCGAGGCCTTCGACCGCCTGCTCACCGGCGGCGACGGCCGCGGCGGCGGTGCCCGTCTCACCCAAGCCCTCGATCAGGCCGGCCCGCAACTGCGCGCAGGTCGGCGCCGCACCGCCGCCCGCACCCGGCGCACCGTCGGCGACGTGCGCGCCGTCCTCGCCGAGCCCGGCGTTGCCGCTCTCCTCACCCAGGCCGCCCCGGACAACTTCGCGAAGGTCACCGCCTGGCTGGACGCGCTGCGCCGGCTGGAGGGGCTGGACCTGTCCCACCTGGTCCCCGACGCCCGCGCACTGCCGGACGAGGCCATCCGCTTCGCCTACCTCGATGCCGACTGGGTGCGGGCGGCCGTGGACGGCGCGCTGAGCGTCGGCGTCGGCCACGCGCTGGACGCCGACCTCAACGCGCTCGCGACCGGC
The DNA here is from genome assembly GCF_029892155.1 of Kitasatospora sp. GAS204B. Classification (GTDB taxonomy): domain Bacteria; phylum Actinomycetota; class Actinomycetes; order Streptomycetales; family Streptomycetaceae; genus Kitasatospora. The sequence continues at coordinate 223,979 of NZ_JARZAG010000006.1, forward strand.
GGCGGACCCGTGCCGAAGTGCGCGGTGCTGGTCAACTCCAGCCTGGTCCCCAACTGGCCCAACACGATCGTCAACGGCTACGTCGGCCAGCGCGTGGTGGAGCCGGTGCGCGACGCCGTGTTCGGCACTCAGATCCGCCTGCTGCTCTATCCGGAGGTCGTCGAGCGCTTCGAACTGGCCGAGCCGCCGCGCGGCCTGTGCTTCGGCATCGGCGACGTCGGCACCATCGAGCTGCGCGAGATCACCGGGGACCGGATCGGCTACCCCAAGGGCGAGTTCCCGCGACCGGCCGGCTTCGCCCGCTTCCTGCGCCCCGGCGGCCGGGACGTGCTCAACGTCGACGGCGCCGGCGACGCGCTGGTGCCCGCCCTCTCCACCGCCCACGGGCTCACCGGAGGCCGGCGGATCTCCTCCGCCCAGTTCGCCCTGCAGATGATCGACGCCCCGCAGGCACAGACCTTCTCCCGGCCCTGAACCCGCCTCCGCCCGCGCAGACTTCCGCGCAGTTCTCGAAAGGACCCGGGCCATGTCCGTGGACAACACCCTCATCGTGCCGGTCGAGGTGGCGGCCCTCGCCGTCAACCGGGCCACCCGCGACACCGGTACCCCGCACGTCTTCCACCGCTGGATCACGAACTTCAAGAACGTCGGCGAGGGAGTCCCGGCGGAGCCCGCGCCGTTCTCCAGTCCCGAGGAGTGGACCGGCAAGGAGAGCCGGCTCGGCGTCTACCTCCAGTGGGAGCTGCCCGCCGCCCTCACCCGGGGCCGCCACGACGAGGAGGAGGGCGTCGGCGAGTTCCCGCTGGTGCCCAACCGGTGGCTCGTCGTGCGCCATGCCGCCGGTACCCGCAGGCTGAAGGCCTGGATCGTCGAGAGCGACTACCTCGACCCGATGGACGGCACCGTCTCCTTCCAGGACCCCGACAGTGACGAACCGTCAGCGACGCTGATCGGCAAGTGCCACGAACTCACCGGCCCCTGGCGCGAACCCGCCGACCGCCACGCACCCTTCCTCACCGCGATCGGCCCGGGCCTGCTGACCTTCTCCGTCTTCCAGCCCTACAACAGCAACGTCTTCTCCCTGCACGACACCCTGCTCGACGCACCGGGCGGCGAACTGCCCGAGCAGGAGCGGCTGAGCTACTTCGTGGCCGGCTGGTACGCCCAGCCGGACAGCGACATCCTCGCCGGCACCGACGACCTCGCCGCGCTGCTGGAGCGCCTGGAGTGGACCCCGCCGGTCGGCTCCGGCAGCGGCATCCGCAGCTCCGTCTACTCCGGGACGGTCCTCGGCCTGGACTGGGACCTGGCCGGCCCCGTCCCCGACTCGCCCTGCCCCAGGCCCGCCGACGTCACCCCGATCGTGTCCAACAGCATCGCCGAGGCCGTCGCGGAACTCGGTGCCCAAGCCGGCGGCCAGGGAGCGCTCTCCGCCGACGACGCCGAGCTGTTCCGGGCCTTCCTGCTCGGCGGCATCGACGCCCTGGAAGAGCGCGACCGCCCCGAGGCCGACCTCCTCACCGACCGCCGCGCCCACGACACCGCCTTCGGCCCCGTGCCCGGCGGGTACCGCTGGTTCATCGGCGAACGCGGCGAGGAGACCGGCCGCACCGTCTCCCGCTCCGCCCGGGCGGCGGAGGCCGAGACCGTCGCCGAGCTCAACGGCCGCCAGGCCGCACACGACGCCACCGAAGCCGCCCTCGACGCGGCCCGCGAACACCTCTACCACCTGTGGTGGCTCAGCCGCCTGGAGCGCCGGTCCGACGAGTTCAACAGCACCATCGACGACGAGCTCGACCCGAGCGTCGCGAGCGGCGCGGCCGGTCGCGTCGTCGCCCTCGCCCGCCGCCTGGCCGAGCAGCGCGCCGAACTCCCCTGGGGAAAGGGCGAAGCGGAGCTGGCGGCGCGGATCGACGTCCTGTACCCCGCCTACGGCGCCCGCGCCGCCCGCCGCCTCATCCGGGTGCCCGCCGAGGACTTCGAGTACAGCGCCGACCCGGTCCTCACCCTGGAGGGCGCGAACCTGCACGCGCCGCTCACCCGCGACACCGCCCTGCCCTGCCGCACGCCCGAACGGGCCGTCACCCGCGCCTCCGGCATCACCACCGCCGACGTGGCGGCCACCGCAGCCCAGCTCGACCTCACCGGCCAGCAGCCGCCCTGCTTCCCCGCGCTGCTCAGCGAGTTCCTGATCCTCGACCGCGCCCTGCAGAACGGCGCGATCCGCGACGTCACCGGCACCCTGCCCGAGTACGGCACCGCACCGTGGGCGATGCCGTGGCAGCCGCTGTACCTGCTCTGGAAGGCCGAGTACTTCCCGCTGCCGTTCCGCGACGGCGACGGGCCGCACTGGGACTTCATCGAGGGCTCCCGCTACCAGTGGCGGGGCACCGGCGAGCCCGGCACCTCGCTGGTCATCTCCGGTCGCCAGATGCTCGCCCCCTCCGCCGGGCACATCATCGACGGCACGCTGCAGAGCTACGCCCGGGTGCGCGACCAGCTGCCCGCCGAGGCCGTGCGCCAGGTCCGGGCCCAGGCCCGTGAGGCCGACTACCTGTCCCAGACCCTCGACGGTTTCGGCGCCGCCATCGCGCAACGCCGGCCGCTCGCCGGCCTCCAGCCCACCGGCGCCATCGCGGACCTGGTCGGCAACGGCGACTACCCGCCGCCGGACCCCGGCGACCTGCCCGCCAGCGACTGGGACCCCTGGCCCGCGTCCACCTTCCAGGAACTGCGGGCCGGCCAGCTCGCCTTCCTCAACCTGGCCGTCGTCGACCGCTTCGGACGCTCCGTCAACGTCATCCACTCCCAGCCCGAGATGCCCGACACCATGCGTCCGGCCCACCCCGTCAGCGAGTACGACAGCGACCGCCTGGTCGAGCTCGGCCCCCGCCTGCTCCAGCCGGCCCGACTGCGCTTCGACTTCCTCGCCGCCACCACCGACGACGACACCGACCTGACCCCAGGCACCAACCCCGTCTGCGCCTGGCTGCTGCACAACCGGCTCGACAAGTCCCTCGTCGTGTACAGCCCCGACGGGGTCGCGCTCGGGGAACTGCGCGTCACCCTGAGCGGCGGTGGCCAGCGGGAGGTCTCCTGGAGCGCCCTGCCCGGCTCCGACGTGACCCGCTTCGAGCAGTTGGAGGCACTCAGCCGGCACACCTACCGGCTGCTGAACGCCGTCAAGACCCGTGGCCCGCAGACCTTCGACGCCTTCCGCGCCACCCTCGACCGCACCCTGCAGACCATCGACCCCGCCGGCCCCGCCGACCCCGGCCTCGGCTTCCTCCTCGGCCGGCCCCTCGCCCTGGTCCGCACCCGCCTCACCATGAACCTGCGCGGCCCGCTGCGCACCGACGTCAGCTGGCAGCACCTCCTCGACCCGCCCACCCCCGAACTGCCCCACTACCCCTGGGCGATCCGGCTCGGCGAGGCGCAGCAGAGCGACGACGGACTCGTCGGGTACGTCCTCGACGACGACTACGAGCACTTCGAGACGGTCGTCGATCCGGCCGCCGGCGCCGGGAACTACCTGCGGCCGATCGGCGAAAAGCCCAGCCTGGAACTGGACTTCGCCGACCACAGCAGCGCCGTCGCCACCGTGCTGCTGGACCCGCGTGCCGCCGTCCACGCCACCACCGACATCCTCGCCACAAAAACGGTCTTCGTCCCGCAGGAGTTCACCGACACGGCGATCGCCCGGATGACGGTCAACTTCCGCACCGGCCCGCTGCTGGCCGCCACCACCGCCCTGCGCGGGCCGCAGGGCGAGAGCGAGGAGACCGTACTGATGCCGACGCCGAACGGCGTCCTCGGCAGCTGGACGTGGTCCGAGAAGCGGGGCGGCAGTTGGGCGAAGCTGTCGATCCTGAGTCAGGACCAGTACGACCTCCCGCTGGCCGAACCCGAGATCCGCTCCGGGTTCCTCTCCCTCGACGACGCAGCCGCGCACAGCCGCGCCGAGCACTGACGCACCCTCACCACTCCGCGCCGCCTGCCTCGGGCGGCGCGGCCCGCCCGCGAAGCCCAAGGAGCCTCCGTGACCGTTGTGATCCAGAGCCAGGGCACCGGAACCGCCGCCGACGATCCGCTGCTGTCGTATCAGATCACCACCGAACCGAACCCGTTGAAGGCGTCGCCGGAGAATCCGCAGGTACCGGAGGAGATCGGGGAGTTGGTCATCTCCGTGGCTCGGCAGAGTGGTACCCCGGCTGATGTCGAGTGGATCAAGGTGAAGGTCCCGGCCGGGACGATGGCGCCGGACCTCGCTACTGACTTGGCGAAGATCAGCCCGCGGATCAGCCTCGACGGCTGGACCGTGCGGCTGGACGCTGCCGCCAAGGAGTTCGTCTGCGAGCCCGCCGGGAGCCACGCGCCGATCGGCCCGGACTCCGGGTTCACCATCCAGCTCTCCGACATCCCGATCAGTCGCAAGGTCGGTACCGCCCCGGTCACCGTCACGGAGCGCTCCCGCACCGGGAACTCCGCCTTCCAGAACCGTCCCACCGTCTTCAACGTCGGCAAGTTCCCGGCCGACTTCTACCTGCGGAACTTGCTCTGCGAACCGTCCATCATCCCCAACGGCGGTGACGTCCTGCTGAGCTGGGAACGCTCCGCGAACGCCACCTACGAACTGCTGTACCCGGGCTTCGACCGGGACGTCACCAACCGCACCAGCCTGCCCATCGAAGGTATCAAGTCCGACACCACCTTCTACCTCCGCGCCACCACCGGCGACCCGACGAACCCCGTCGTGCGGATCCTCTCCACCCAGGTCAGCGTCATCAAACCCGACCTCGACATCGGCAACCTCACCGTCAACGGGGAACTCACCGTCAAGGGACCCGCCCAGCTCTTCCATACGGCGCAGCTGCTCACCGTGACCCACCAAGCAACGTCGATTTCCGCGACGGCGCCGAGTGACGGCCTCCTCTGGTTCTTTGTGTCCAGTTCTGAGATGCGCTTCTACGTCGCTCCACACGGTAATGGAGTGATTACCGGAGGGGAATACGGGAACGATTTCATCAATCAGAAGCGGATTGTTGTTCCCGTCCGCAAGGGTGACAATATTTCCATCACCGGTCCGGCCTTTGCGGGAACGGTCTACTGGTTCTCTTTCGGTGGCGTTCCCCTGCCAATTCCACAGCCCTGATTGCAGTATTCCAATACCGCAGTAACCCCCGCCGCCCCGCACCGCTCCAGTACGGGCCGCCGCGCCCAAGAATCCGAAGGAAAGCCCGTGACCGTCGTGATCCAGACCAAGGACGCCGATACCGCCGCCGATGATTCGCTGCTGTCGTATCAGATCACCACCACGCCCAGCCCGTTGAAGGCGTCGCCGGAGAACCCGCAGGCCCCCGAAGAGATGGGGGAGTTGGTCATCTCCGTGGCCCGGCAGAGCGGTACTCCGGCTGATGTCGAGTGGATCAAGGTGAAGGTTCCGGCGGGCGTGATGGCGCCGGACCTGGCCACTGATCTGGCGAAGGTCAGCCCGCGGATCAGCCTAGAGAGTTGGACCGTCCGACTCGACTCCGCGGCCAAGGAGTTCGTCTGCGAGCCCACTGGGAACTACGGCACGATCGGCCCGGACACCGGGTTCACCATCCAGCTGTCCGACATCCCGATCAACCGCAAGGTCGGTACCGCCCCGATCACTGTCACCGAACGCTCCCGGACTGGGAACTCCGCGTTCCAGAACCGGCCCACCGTTTTCAACCTGGGCAAGTTCCCGGCCGACTTCTACCTGCGGAACTTCCTGTGCACTCCGTCCATCATCCCCAACGGCGGCGACGTCGAGCTGACTTGGGAGCGCTCCGCCAACGCCACCTATGAACTCCTGTACCCGGGCTTCGACCGGGATGTCACCAACCGCACCAGCCTGCCCATCGAAGGCATCAAGTCCGACACCACCTTCTACCTCCGCGCCACCACCGGCGACCCCACCAAGCCGGTCGTGCGGATCCTCTCCGCCCAGGTCACCGTCATCAAACCCGACCTGGAGATCGGCAACTTGACCGTGCACGGCAGGGTCATCGGGAATCTCAATGTCGACAGGGTGATCGGGGAGGTGCACCCGAGCGCGAGCAGCTCGCTGTTCTCCAGGTCTGGGAGCATCATCACCACGACGGTCCCCTACGAGAGGACCGCACCTTCTGACGGGTTCCTGGTCGGCAACAACATCGGAAATTCGACATACCAGGGGACTCTGATCCTGGAAGCCGGCCACCTGGCCCAGATCAGGCACGCCGAAATCGGTCCCCGTCAATGCGGCACGCTCCTCGTGAAAAGGGGAGACAGCATCAGGATCAGCGTAACCGGAAGCGTCAATCACATGACGTACTGGTATTCCATCGGGGGGCAGGCCCTCAGCTGAACGGCATTCCCGGAACCATCAGGTGTGCCGTTCACCGAGGAGGCTCGGCGACCCGGACCCGGTGGCTCTCGTCGTCGGAGAGGAACGACGCCAGCTCCTGCCCCTGTTCGGCGACGGTGGTGTGCTCGCCTCGCGAGAGGCGGCGCAGCGGGGTGACGGTCACGGTGCCCGCTGCGACGGTCCAGGTTGCCGCGACCCGGCCGTCGACCAGGACGACGCGTTCGCCGGCGACCGACAGGCCGCGGTGGGTGTCGTCGATGATCCGGCTGCGGTCGTGGTAGCCGAGGATCGCGTTGTCGAAGGCGGGCAGGAACCGTACCGGGGCGGGTGTGTCGGGGTCGGGGCGCGGCGCGTCCGGGAGGTCGAGCAGTTCCCGGCCGCGCTCGTCGCGGAAGGTGATGAGTTCTTCGCGGATCGCGGCCACTGCGGCCGGCAGCCCGGCCAGGCCGCACCAGGCGCGCAGGTCGGCCGAGGCTGCGGGGCCGAACGCGGCCAGATAGCGCCGTACCAGCGCCTGGCCGACGGGATCGGCGCCGTCCGGGGACAGCGGGTCGATCTCGCGTCCCAGCCAGGCGGAGAGCAGCACGTTGCGTACTCCCGCCTTCGTGCGCCACAGCCCGCGCGGTGGCAGCTGCGCCATGGGGACGAGGGCGGCGACCAGCATCTCGCCCAGGGCCCGCGGTGCCGGTTCCGGCCAGCGCTGACCGAGCGCGCGGGTGAGCTCGGTCATCGAGCGGGGCTCGCCGTCGGCCATCACCGCCCGGCCCGCCGCCGCGAGTTCGTCGAGGTCGATCCCCGCGAGCTCGCGGTGGTAGGTCCCCAGGACCCGTTGGCGCAGCATCGTGTCGTGGCGGGCTCGCCAGGCCAGGGCGTCGTCGGTGGCGAGGAGATGGACGGTGCGGCGCATGAGGTGGGTGCGCACCACGCCGCGCCCGGTCAGCAGGTCCGAGAGCGCGGCCGGGTCGAAAGAGCGCAGCCGCGACCAGAGTCCGACGAACGGTTCCTGCGGCTCCTGCGCCTGTAGGCCGCCGAGGTGCGCGACGGCGTCGAGGACCGGCAGGTCGGCGCGATCGAGCAGCAACTGCCGGGCCAGCGTCGCGCGGTTGAGCGTCCGGGTGTCGAGAACGGTCATCGGGGTCATGCCGTCCTGGTGCCCAGGCGGCCGGGGCCGGCCTGGATTCCGGTCCGGTCCGGCGTGCGGGTCGTCACAAGTCCGTCCTCGTCTTCGGGTCGCACGGTCAGGGCGCCGAACCCCGGGGCGGCACAGGCCGCCCCGGGGTGGGGCGGTCAGGGCGCGTCGTAGCCGCTGACGACGTCCACGACCCAGGTGACGCCGAACCGGTCCTGCAGCATGCCGTAGAGGGGCGCCCACTGTGCGGGCTCCAGCGGCTGCAGGACGGTGGCGCCTGCGGCGAGCTTCTCCCAGTACCCGGTGACCTCCTCGGTCGTCTCGCCGCGCAGCGAGACGAAGAACGCGTTCTCGCCCTGCTGCCAGGGCATCCGGGCCGGCACGTCGTAGGCCATCACGCGGAAGCCACTGGCGGCGGCCACCTGACCCCACATCACCTGGTCCGCTTCGGACGGCTCCTGGACGTTGCCGGCGTCCTTGTACGTGACCAGGACCAGGTCCCCGCCGAACACGGACTGGTAGAAGGTGAGTGCCGCGCGGGCGTCACCTCGGTAGTTCAGGTGGGTCACGGCGTTGACGGACATGATCGGCTCCTTGCCTCTCGAAAATCAGCTTCTCCGGCGGGGCCGGCGTGACCACGGTCGCAGGGGAAGCGGCCAGGTTGTGACCGCTTCTCGGGGCACCATGGGAGTCATGCCGAAAACCTCAGCGCGGCTGCTGTCGCTGCTCTCACTGCTCCAGGCGCGCCGGGACTGGCCGGGGGCGCTGCTGGCCGAGCGGTTGGACGTCAGCCCGCGCACCGTGCGCCGCGATGTCGACCGCCTGCGCGAGCTCGGCTACCCGATCGCGGCGACCAAAGGACCCGACGGCGGCTACCGGCTCGATGCCGGCACGCAGTTGCCCCCGCTGCTCTTCGACGACGAGCAGGCCGTCGCCCTCGCCGTCGCCCTCCAGCTCGCCACCACCAGCGGTGCCGGCATCGAGGAGGCCGCGGTACGTGCGCTGAACACCGTCCGGCAGGTCATGCCCGCCCGGCTGCGCCACCGCATCGACACCCTCCAGGTCACCGCGGTCGAGCGACCCGCGACGCGGCCGAACCCGCAGGTCGAGAGCAGCGTGCTCATGGCGCTCAGCGCCGCCGTGCACGCCCGCGAAGTGCTGCGCTTCGACTACACCGCCGGCTACAGCGACGGCGACCGCGCCGAGACGGCGCCCCGCCGGGTGCAGCCGCACCACCTCGTCACCTGGGGCGGGCGCTGGTACCTCCTCGCCTGGGACCTCGACCGCGCGGACTGGCGCACCTTCCGCGCCGACCGGATCACCCCGCGCACCCCCACGGGGCCCCGCTTCACCCCGCGCGTGCTGCCCGGGGGAGACGTGGCCGCCTTCGTGACCAGCAGGTTCCAGGGTTCCGACGGCGCCGGCGGCTGGCCGTGCCGTGGTGAGGTGATCCTCGACCTGCCCGCCGCCGTCGTGCTGCGCTACACCCGCGAGGCGATCGTCGAGGAACTCGGCCCGCACCGCTGCCGGGTCGTGCTGGGCTCGTGGTCGTGGCCCGGCCTGGCCGCCGCCATCGGCGGGTTCGACGCCGACCTCGAGGTGATCGGGCCGGCCGAACTCAAGGACGCCTTCGCCCAGTTGGCCCGCCGCTTCGCCAACGCCGCCGCCGATACCGGAACCTGAGCCTCGCCGGCTCGGTCATCGGGCCTCGTCCGCGCCCGTCGGCGCATGAGCGGCGGGACCGCTCGGCGTCGAGCGGGGGAGCCCGGCGAGCGCGGTGTCGGCGGCGGCGAGGATGTTGGCGAAGGTGTGGGTGATGATCGGGCGCGCGACGAGCCGGGTGAGCGCGGCACCGAGCAGCGGGACGCTGATCTCGGCGCGGGTGGTCCAGCGGACCCGGGTGCCGCCGTCGACCTCCGTGAAGGTCATGCGGCCCAGTTCGTGCCGGGACGGCGGCAGGCTGCGGTCGACGACGTACTCGGTGGCGTACGGCGGGTCGTAGTGGGTGATGCGCTCCCGGAACCAGCCGATCAGCCACAGGTGGCTGCGCACCGCGCCGACACCGTAGGGCGCGCCCTGGCCGCGCCGGGTCAGGCGGCAGCGCAGCACCAGGGGCGAGCTCGTGTAGTTGGTGGTCGTGGTGAGCCAGGCGAACACGTCGTCGATCGGGGCGTGGATGGTGCGTTCGACCGTCATGGTTTCCATGGTTGTCGTCCTCCTCTGTCGAGTCCCTCTGCTCTGGACGCTCGTTGAGACATCGCGCGGCCGCGGATCGTGACAGCTCGCCACGGTGACGCGCCTCACAGCGTGCGTGACGTGGATTCAGCCGGATGGACGGAGCTGAGCGAAGCGCTTGGCGAGCGAGGGGCCGAGCTGGCCGACGATCGCGTATCCGGGGCTGGCGGGGAACGGCAGGCTCAACAGGAACGAGCCGTCGATGACGTCGTCGTCCTCCGGGTCGCCCTGCGTGGAGCGGGCCTCCAGGAACTCCAGCACCGGCCCCCAGGCGGCGCGCCAGTCGGCGTCGTTCAGCAAGGCTTCGACGATCTCCCCGATGAGGTCCCACAGGAACAGATGCGGCAGCAACTCCCCGGAGTAGTTCTCGAGATGGCATGCGTAGGACTCCCCGACGTTGGGGAATCGGCCGGCCATCTCCTCGATCAGCCGTTCACCTGGGTACATCAGCAGTCTCCCAGCCCGGGGTAGTTCTGATAACCGTTGTACTTGCCGGCCAGGGCGTCGTCGGCGGCCTTGAGCAGTGTGTTGGCCACCTTCACATCCCGGGCGCTCTTCACCACCGGGACCCGCTTCTGGCCCGGCTTCTTGACGGAATCGGTGGTAAGCCACCTCGCGAGCGCCGAGCGGAGCTGGGGGACGCTGTTCAGCGCGTGCTGCTTCCCGTTGACGAGTGGGCCGCCGTTGGCCTCGTGGCTCGCGGCCGCGAACGCCGATCCGTCGCCGATCTGCTTGCTCCCCGGTTGGTCGACGCCATGATAGAGGGCCTTGATGATGTTCTGCAGATCGGGGTTGTCGACCTGGGGTATCGGCGCGGTGCTGTCAGCAGCGGCCGTGACCGTGCCCGTGCCCCTGGCCGAGACCGGTGTGACGCGGATCCCGGTGCGCCCGTCGAATGTGAAGCTGCTCGCGCTGGTGCCCGGCGCGGCGGTGGGGCAGGGGCGCTGCTGGTCGGCGGCCTCCTGGTTCTCGTCCTGGACGAGCTTCGCGACGTCGACCTGCGCGGTGGCGTACACGTAGTACTCGCCGGCGTAGTTGACGTAGTAGGGGACGGAGACGCCGCCCTCGGCTCGCGACTGCGCCTCGGCCGCCGCCTTCTTCTGCGCCTCGACGGAGGCCACCACCGCGCCGGCCCCGCCGGCGCTGCAGCTCATCGTGCCGGTGCCGTTGAGCGGCAGGCTCCCCTGGCCGGTACAGCCGGGGGCGGGCCGGCCTTCGACGGTGATCGTCGCGGTCAGCTCCGCGGCGATGTTGCCGCCGACGACGGTCGAGCCCGCGCCGGTGGCGCTGATCGTGTTGGAGACGCTGACGGTCACCTGGCAGCCGGCGTCGCTGCAGGAGAGCTGACCGTTGCCCTGGAGGTTGAACTGCAGGTCGCTGTCGACGGCGTCGGCCAGTGACTTGGTGTCGTTCACCAGGCCCTGGTAGGTGTTCTGGGCATCGCCCGGCTGCTCGGCCGGGAAGTTCGTGCCCGGCAGGTCCGGGGCGCTCGCGAGGCTTGCCGCACTGCCGAGCGCGGCCGCGCCGCCCGGGTGGTAGCCGGCGACCGCGACGCTGCCCGCCGGTGGTGGGCCCAGCGCGAGCGGCGAGGCGGCGCCGCCGGCCGTCGGGGCCAGGCGCACGATGCGGTAGGGCGCGTCCCGGGTGACGGAGAGGACGCCGAGCGAGGTGTTCGCCGACAGCACCGGGATGCCGTCGAGCACCGTGCCGGGGTCGTTCGCGGGCGGGACCGACCGGCCGGCGAGCAGGGCGTTGTCCAGTCGCAGCGACAACTCGGCAGGGGAGAGCAGCCGCGCCGGGACGGTGCCCAGTAGATCGTCGATGTCGCGGCCGGTCATCCACCGGCCCTTGAGCGCCGCGGTCTGCGCGGCGTTCGTGGCGTTCGGCAGGCCGGAATCCGGCGGTTTGACGTAGACCTTGCCGTCCACCCGCAGGAGTCCGTACGACGCCCCGTCCGAGGTGATCGTGCCGACCACCTCGCCGTTCGCGGTGACCCGGGCGTCCACGGCACCGACACCGGGTTCGCTGTCCTGGTAGCGCACTTCGGGGGCGCCGGCCAGGGCGGCGAGGGCGGCCGCGAACGGTGCCTGGTCCAGCGCGGTCCGCGGCACGGGCTGGGCGGTCGGCCGCGTCGGTTGAGCCGAGGACAGCCAGGCGGCCAGCGCGACCAGCAGCGCCAGCGCGAGCGTCCCGGCCAGCAGCAGCCGGCGCTTACGGCGTCGGGTCGGCCGGCCCGCCGGCGGGACGGGTGGGACGTTCGGCGCGGGCGGCCACGGTGGCGGCGGTGGCGGCGGGCCCCACACCTGGCCCGCACCCGGTGGCGGCTCCTGCGGTAACCCTGAATCCGGCCAGCTCATACAGCGTCAATCTCCCTGTGCGAGGTACGTTCCGCGCACCGCACACCGCGGTGACGAACACACCGTCAAAGTGCTTGCAAACGACCGGCGGTGGTTCGACCCGCAGTGGTCCGACCCGCAGTGGTTCGACGGTCGTGGTTCGACGGTCGGTGGCTCAGCCGGCCGCGGCGAACGAGGCCGCGAGGTGCGGCAGGTAGTCGGCGAAGGCGGCGGCCCAGCAGCCGTAGTCGTGGCCGCCGTCGCAGTTGGGCGAGAGCGACGAGCCGTTGCCGTAGTCGACGTAGCGGCTGGGGATGCCGAGCTGGTCCAGGCGGGCCTTGACCGTGTTGGAGGCGATCTCGGTGTAGTGGTCGATGAGGCCCTGGTTGCCGGTGTAGAGGGTGACGTCGGTGCCGGCGAGCTTGGCCAGGTTCGCGGGGTCGGCGGGGTTGAGCTCGTTCCACTTGTGGTCCGCGTTGAAGACCGGGTAAGGCGAGCCGAAGATCGCGTCACTGTCGACGTAGGGCCCGTAACCGGTGCACTGGCCGGTGCTGGAGGTGCTCACGGCGCACCAGGCGCCGGTGAGGTTGAGTTCCGTGGCCAGGACCGCCGCGCGGACCTCCGGCATGCCGAAGTCGATGCCACCGGACAGCGAGGCGGTGTGCCCGAACAGGTCAGGACGGGCCTCGGCGTAGTGCAGCGCGCCGTACCCGCCCATCGACAGGCCGACCACGGCCCGGTGGGCCCGGTCGGCGATGGTGCGCAGGTTGGCGTCGATGAACGGGACGACCTGGGTGGTGTGGAAGGTCTGCCAGTTCGCCGCGCCCAGCGCGGTGTTCTGCATGGCCCAGTCGGCGTACCAGCCCTTCAGACCGCCGTCCGGCACCACCGTGATCATCGAGTCCGAGTGCAGGGCGGGCGCGGCCGCCGCGTCGTCCACGGTGCCCCCGCCGCCGTGCAGGAAGTACGTCACCGGCCAGCGCTCGGTGGGGTTCGCCGCGTAGCCCTGCGGGAGGAAGATGCGGATCTTGTGGGTGCCGGAGAGCTGCGCGGTGGTCACCGTGATCGTGAAGTCGGTGCTCGAGTGCACCTCGGGGGCGCCGACCTGGGTCAGGCCGAAGCCGTTGGTGAAGGTCACCGGGACGGTGTCCGCGTGGGCGGGCACGGGCGAGCTGCCGAGCAGCGCGGTCAGGGCCATGGCCGCGGCGACGGCGGTCGTGGTCGCGTGCCGGCGCCAGCGGGTGGGGAGTGTCGTCATCGGGGGTCCTTTCGGAGTATCGGTGAGGAGGTCAGAGCGCGCAGTAGGCGTTTTCCAGGGCAGTACCGGTGTCGGTCTGGCCGGCCGTGCCCGTGAGCAGGTGGAACTCGTTGTTGGCGTGGGCGACCTGCTTGGTGCCGTCGTCGCTGCTCAACCAGGTGCTGTAGAAGCCGAGTACGGCACCGTTGTGCCCCCAGGCCCACTGGCCGCAGGGCAGCTGGACGTGCTCGAGGCCCAGGCCGTAGCCCGCGGTTCCGGTGCTGTCCACGGGCACCGTGGTCTTGAGCTCGGCCTCCTGGGCGGGCGGCAGCAGCTTCCCGGTCAGCAGTGCCCGGCCGAAGGCGGTGAGGTCGTCCAGGGTCGACACCATCGCCCCCGCCGAGCCGAAGGTCTGGACGTCGGAGACCGTGACGTCGTTGGTGTAGAAGGTCACGGGGTGCACGTAGCCGTGCAGGTAGTTGCCGTACAGGTTGGGGTCGCTGGTCGGGAAGGTGGTGTTGGTCAGACCGAGGGGGCCGATGATCCGGTTCTGGATCTCGGTGGCCGGGCTGTTGCCGGTGACGGCGGTGATCACCATGCCCGCCAGCACGTAGTTGGTGTTGGCGTAGCTCCACTTCTGGCCCGGCGCGGCGTTCGGCTGCCGCGAGGCCAGCGCGATGTCCACCAGCGACTGCGGCGTCCAGGCCTGGTTCGGGTTGAGGTCCAGGGCGTAGGGGCCGGACACCTGCACGCTGCCGAAGTAGTCGGGCAGGCCCGATGTGTGGTTGAGCAGCTCGCGGATGGTGATCTTCGTGCCGTCGTAGCCGTTGGCGTTGATCGCCCCGGGCAGCCACTTGGCGACCGTGTCGTCCAGCGAGAGCCGGTGTTCGGCCTCCAGCTGGAGCAGCACGGTGGAGGTGAACGCCTTGGTGTTGCTGCCGATCCGGAACTGCGCCTTCGGGTCGGCGGGCACGCCGGTGGCGAGGTTGCCGGTGCCCGCGTGCACGTACTGGGTGGTGTCGCCCTGGCGGACCAGGCCGATCACGCCGGGGTATCCGTCGCCGACGCCCTGCTGGGCGCCGGTCTGCAGGATGCCGGCCGCAGCCGGCGTGTCCGCGTTCGCCGGGCCGATGCCGGCCAGGGCGGCGAGCAGCAGTGTCGCGCTGACGGCGGTCAGACGTAGGGACTTCATCGGACTCCTTCGTCCATGGGAGGTGATGGTGCCCGTACGGGCACGGGAGGTCATGGCCCCCGCGCGGATCGACGCGGCGTCGGGCGCCGCTGACCGGGCACTTCGATGCTGGTGCCCGGGCCGGGCGGCGGACAGGCCACGGCACCGGCCATCCATGGCCGGTCGTCACCAGGGCCGCGCGCCGGACGAGTTGGCAGCCCCCAGCGCCTCAGTCCCCGGCGCCGCAGTCCCCAGCTCCTCAGTCCCCAGCGCTTCAGGGAGCGGGGGACGGCCGGCCGCGCGTCGTCAGGTCGAGTCGTTCCGCGCGGTGGGGAAGCTGGCCGGTCGGTACTTGGCCTGCCGCTCGCGGAAGGTGCGGCCGAGGTGGTGCTGCAACCGGACGTGGCGGAACTGGTACACCGCGCCGGTCTGGCGCAGCACGCCGCGCTGGTAGGCGTCCTCCAGGAAGGCGACCGTGTCCCAGGGCAGCTTGCCGGTCAGCGGCAGCCAGATCCGGGACAGCACGACCCACTGCCCCCACGCGGTGAACGCGAGGGCGTAGGAGACCGCGCCGCCGATCCCGCCGACCGCGCCGATGAACAGGCCGGCCGACAGCCCCCAGTTCAGCGGCCCCAGCGAGCCCTGGAGCAGGTCGACCACCAGGCGGCCCGCGCCGGCGATCGCCAGCGTGAACAGCGGTGCCAGGACCAGGACCTGACGGCCCACCGTCGCGCGGTTGGCGGACAGCAGGCTGACCGGGGTGGCCGCGGAGGTGACGTCAACCGGCGCCTCGAGCGCCGCCACCAGCCCGAAGACCAGCCCGGCGGCCAGCCCGAAGATCAGGCCGAAGCAGACCATGTTGATCAGGGTGGCTTCGATCACCTGCGGATTGGTGAGCGGGAGCCCCGGGTACAGCGCGCGCTCCAGCGCGAGCGCGCAGGCGCAGCCGACGCCCATGACCGATCCGCCGAGCAGGCCGTCCGCGAACCGGCGGGCGAACGTGCGCAACGGCCGCCGCCCGCCGCCGAACTGGCGGCCGGGCAGCCGCAACCGCACGCGGGTCGGCTCGAAGGCCGGACCGCTGCGGTAGGCGACCATGACGACCGCGTAGACGCAGCCGAAGGCGAGGCCGGCGACCGGCCCCATCAGGGCCCCCTGGAGGAGGATCTCGCCGCTGTCGACCGGGCTGGACAGCGCGAAGACGAGCCAGTCGGCCAGGGTGATGCTCAGCGCGGTCGCCAGCACCACGGCGATGATCCGGGTCGAGCGCCGCAGCGAGTCGCTGATCCGCCACCAGGCGAGATCCTGCTGGTCGACATCGTGCCGCACCAGGTGGTGGGCCAGGTAGCCGAGCCACTGCTGGGCGCGCTCCGGATCCCAACCGCGCTGGCGGCGTTGGGAGCCGCCGGCGACCTGGTCGGGGACGCGGTGCCGGTAGACCGCCGGCACGAACCCCGCCAGCAGGTGGTCCTCGAGGGAGTGCGCGCTGGGGAAGCGGGCGGTGTCCAGCAGTTCGGCCGGATCCCGGTCGGGCGCCTCGCTGTACATGGTGCGCGCCAGGATGACCATGAGCGGGGTGGTGAGTACGGCGGCCAGGTTCGCGCCGCCCGGGGTTTCGCGGGCGCGCAGCTCGTCGAGGACGGGGTCCCACAGGGGTCTGCCCCCGCGGTCGCCCGCTGCCTGCCCGTGGCCGACCGCGCGGGCGGTGCGGGGCAGGTAGCCGGCGAGGTTGTCGAGGGTGAGGTCGGCGAGCTCGATCCCCGCCGCCCAGACCAGCGGTGCGTGCGCCGCCTGCACGGCCTCGGCGAACTCAGCGCGGCGGCTGGTGAGGACCAGCGGCAGCGAGATGGCGTTCAGCGCCTCGAGTGCCTCGCGCCGCAAGCCCTCCGCGATCTCGTCGAATCCGTCGAGGACCGGGAGGATGAGGTCGGCGTCGACCATCGCGGCGGCCAGCGTCGAACCGCCGGGGCTGCGGCGGGCCAGGTGCGGGTGGTCGCGCAGCAGGCGGCCGATCATCCAGTCCCGCAGGTCGGTGCTGCTCGGGTCCCAGGAACCGAGGCTGAAGATGACCGGCACCCGGCCGGGGGCGGTCCGGCCCTCCAGGACGTCCAGGACGAATCTGATCGTCAGGATCGACTTCCCCGAGCCGGCCCGGCCGAGTATCACCAACCGCCCCGAGGATATCCGCCGGTAGACCTCCGCCACGCTGCGCAGGTCACCGCTCAGGTCGACCTGGCGCGGCACGGCGCCCGGCCCGAGACGCTGGATGTTCTCCGAACGGTCCGTCAGACCCGCCGGCACCTGCTGCCAGCGGACCGGCAGCGGAAACGGGTCGTGGACCCGGCGCTGCTCCTCCTCGCGCCGCCAGCGGCGCCGGATCTCCCGCGCCAACTCCTCCACGGCCTCGGCCAGCTCGCCGTGGACGGGCAGCGGAGCGGGAGCCGTGAAGGGCGGCGGCGCGGGCTCGGCGTCGGTGTCGCCCTCGGTGTCGCCCTCGCCCTCGGTGTCGCTCTGGGGCTCGGTGTCGGCTTCGGTGTCGGCCTCGGACGGTACGGGCGCGGCCCGCACCGCTTCGGGTGCCGCCGCTTCGGATGTCGCCCCGCCCTGCGCCTTCGCGAGCAGGGCCGCCAGCAGCCGGCGCTCCTCCTGCCCGAGGTCCAGCGCGTCCGCCAGCAGGTTCACCGTGCCCAGCCGATGGTCGGTGGACTTGCCGGTCTCCAGCCGGCGAATGGTGCGAACACTCACCCCGGACCGTTCCGCCAACTGCTCCTGCGTCAGCCCCGCCTGACGGCGCAGCCGGCGTAATAGCGTGCCGAGCTGATCAGTCACTGGTTCGTTTCCCCTTGCTCGCCAGTATCGCCGCAGGTGAGCCTACCGGTACGCCCGGTCATATATGGCCGGTGCCGTGGCCTGTTCGCTGACCAGCGGGAACCCGACGATCGGTGGTGCAGGGGGGTGGCCGTGCGGACCCTGAGAGGCCGTAGGGCCGCCACCCCCCGTCACCCAAGTTCCCCAGTTCCCCAGTTCCCCATGACCAGCAGGCGTGACGCGTGTCGACGACGCGCGAGCGAGAACGCAGGAGTCGGATCCGTATGGCAGACACCGAACACGGCAGGGCCCGATCAGCGAGCGCGTGGACCGCGCCACAGGCCGTCCCCGAGCCCGTCCCCGAGGCGGCCGTCCCCGAGGAGGTCGCCCGGCTGGCCGCGGTCCGGGGGCTCGGCGGCCTGGTCGACGTCCGGCGCGGCGTCTCCGCCGGGCGCGCGGTGAGCGTGGGTTGGGGCACCGGCGCCGTCGGCCTGGCGCTGACGCTCGCGCTGGGCTTCGCGAGCTCCCGGACCTCGCAGTTCTCGCTCGCCCACTCGCTGCTGCACGCGCTCACCCTCGCCTTCCTGTTCGCGGCGGTCGGCGGAATCGGCTACGGCGTGCGGGGCCTGGTCTCCGGCACCCGGGCGAACTACCTGTACGCCCACGGAATCGTGCACACCAGCAGGTCCGGCCCGCAGGCCGTCGCGTGGCCGGAGGTGACCCGGCTCAAGAGCGTCCACCAGCGCGGCGACCAGAGCACGGTGGGCCGCGTCGTCGGGTACCGGCTGGAGGCCGGCGACGGCACCTCGTTCCTCATCCCCTTGCTCCTGGTGGACGGCCGCGACGCGTTCGTCGACCAGATCGTCGCCGCGCTGCGCCGGCACGACCGTCCGATCGTCTAAAGGGAGTTCAGATGCCCACCACCGACAACAACAACGACACCGCCGCGCCGCCGTACGCGAGCGCCGCCGCGCCGTACACCGTCGTCTCCCCTCAGCAGCGGGTCATCTGGGAGACCAAGGGCAAGCGCGCCATCGGCTTCGGCGTGGCCTGGCTGCTCGGCGGCCTGCTCATCACCGTCGTGACCATCGCGCAGGCCCAGGGTGGCGGCGTCTACGTCATCGCCTGGGGCCCGGTGCTCTACGGCGCCTACCGGATCTTCTCGGGCGTCCGGCTCCGGAACAGGAGCAGGAGCTGAGCCGAGGCGTCGGTCTCGCCCAGGACCCCGGCCGGCTGGCCACGATGCGGCTGCCGGCATGACGACACCCCGCCGCAGGGCGACATCCGAGGAGTCAACATGGCCTACCGCTACTGGTGCGGCGAGTGCGGATTCAAGACCCCGTGGCTCAGCCGGTCCCAGGGCGAACAGCAGCAGATCGACCACTACGCCAGACGCCACCCCGGCATCCCGCCCGGCGGCCACGTCGAGATCAACCGAAGAAGGCCCAACAGACGCTCCGGCTGCCTGCGCCGGACGACGCTCGCCCTGTTGCTGCTGATCCTGGTGGCCGCCTGGCGTCGTCTGACCGTTCACCAGGTGCGGCCGCCACTGCCCGGTTCGGCGTCTGCGGGTATCTCGGGCCGTCGTGAATCCAGGCGGTGGCCGACAGTCGCGAGGTCCATGGGGCGGTCAGTGGCGGCGGCTTGACCGCGCGGCGGCCCCTACGCCGAGTACCGCGCCCTCAGCAACGCGACCGCCCCGGCCCAAGGCCGGGACCGGGGCGGTCGTCGGGAGGTCAGAGGCCGAGCCCTAGCGGATCATGTAGCGGTACACCGGGGCGCCTTCCCAAGCCGGGGTCTTGTCGCCCAGCTCCCGGTAACCAAGGGCTTCGTACATCTTCATGGCAGCCTGCGCTTCGGGCCGGACCGCAAGTGTGACGCGCTCCGAGCAGGACGCCGAAAGCGAAGCCGACCAGCGCACCTGCGCGGGCTAGCACCAGCCGAAAGCCGGGCATGGTCCGGAACGACTCGTAGCCCTCCAGGAACCCGACCAGGTCGCGGGGCCCCTCGAAGTACGGCGGCTCTGCGAACACCCGCTCGTACAATGCTGCTATCTCATCCAGCACTTGGGCAGCGGCGTCCGAGTCTGTGAAGGTCTCGAACTTGGTCTTCTCCACGGTTCTCCTTCTACGCGATCAGGTGGGCAGTGCCGGCAGCGGCGGCGGCCGGATCAAGCGCGTGGAGGAAAGCGTGCGCCTCCTGCATGGACGAGCGCGCCCGGCCCGAGGACACCTCGGTCAGGCGGCGGCCGTGGCCACCCGAGTTCCGCGTGGTCAGGGCTGAGCGGGCGCCCGTTCCTCGGGTTTCAGTGCCGGGCGTGCCACATCACGTCGGCGCCCACCTCCCGCAACCACGCGTGCCAGGTCAGGTCGTCCCACCAGGGGACCGCTGGGGACTCGCGCGGCTGCTCCCCGAGCAGCGCGACGGCGCGGTCCACCTGCTCGTCCCCGGTGAAGAGCAGGCACAACGAGGCGATCTCGGCGGACAGCTCGGCGGCGACCCGGCCGCTGGCGCCGCAGGAGTCGAGATAGGCGACGGAGACCAGATGGACGAGCGTCGCGGGGTCGTGGGTCTCCCAGTAGCCTCCGACCGCCCCCCGCGTCATCAGGTCGCGGTACAGCGCGAGCAGTCGCCGCAGCTCGGGGAAGTGCTCGCGCAGCTCCCAGGAGTCGAGGGGGAGTTGGCCGGGGCCGGGCACCGGCTCGGTCCACCAGGCGGGGAGGTCGGCGCCCTGCCGGTGGACGCCGGCTTGACGGCAGCGGAGCAGGACGGTCAGGGCGGCGGCGGTCTCGTTGGCTGCGTCGGGCGGGCCGAGCCCGTACACCCGCATCAGCTCGGGCTGTCGGCGCAGCGCCCAGGCGAGGTCGGCCAGCTGGACCGCCGTCGCCTGCGGCATCGGTTCGTGGTGGGAGCGTCGAATGCGCTGATGTCCGATACTGGGTTGATCGAACGTCAGGCCGTAGCGTTCGTCGGCACCGTAGGCGGCGAGGAGGTGGCGGGCCTGACCGTGCCGCCGGTCGATCCGCTCGACGGGCACGGGCGGCGCGTCACCTGTGCCCTCCGCCACGGTGGCGCTGGGGCCGGCCGCCGCCAGCTGGCGGAGCCGGTACTGCGCCTGGACCAGCACGGCCGGCCAGCCCAGCGACGGCAGCTGCGCGTTGGGCCAGTGGTCGCGGGGGAGCAGCCTCCACTGGTCCAAGGCCACCAGCTCGGTCAACTGGCGTACCAGGTCGGCCATGTCGATCCGCCGCTCGCCGGCGTCGGACGGGTCGAACCTGCCCAGGACCGCGACTTCGGTCGCGAACACCTCGTCGGACGTGCTGGTGCGGCTGAAGCCCTCGCAGAGGTGGTCGGCCAGGGCCAGTGCCCAGACGTCGCACAGGTCGCCGGCTTCCGCGTAGAGCCGGCGCACCGTCCAGCTGTCCAGGGCCCGGCCGTCGTGGCCGCACTCGGTGATCAGCAGGTCGAGCTGTGCCGCGAGAGCCTGCGCGGGGTGGCCGAACAGGCGCGTCACGCAGGAGAGCAGGGCATCGCGAGGGGACCGGTCAGGCTCGGGCCCCGGCGCCGCCTGCGGGTCGGTGGCCTGCGCCAGCCGTGCCCTGAACGCCTGGACCGCGTCCTCGGGCACGGCCAGCAGGGTCGTCGCCAGGAACTGGACGAGCGTGTCCTGCGGCTCCTGCCGCGCTGCGGCGACGCGGGCCCGCGGATGCGAGAGGACCTCCAACTCCCGTCGCAGGATCTCCTCCTGCGCCGGATCCACGTCCACGCCCAGGGCCGCGAGGAAAGCGGACCGCAGGGTGCGGCCGTCCTGGTCCAGCGTGCCCTCGTGGGCGTCCAAGGCGCCGTTCACCAGTCTCGTCCCCTTCCCTGTTCCCGAGTCCCGCGCGCCGGGATCGCGCAAGGGCCGGTGGGGACGATACTGCGTTCATGATCGGGTTTCACAGTGACTTCTCGCGACGCCTGTTGATCACGACCGCCGGCCTGGCGCTCGCCGCCGCCCGCACACCGGCGCGGGCCGCAGCAGCGAGCTCGGGCGGCTCGGGGCCGGCGCCGGCCGGTACCTCGGAGGCGGTGCGCAGGCTCTTCGGCTCGGAGAACCGCACCCTGCCCACCGAACGGCGGGTCGTCGCACTGACGTTCAACGCCGATTGGAACACGGACGGACTGGACGGCGTCCTGACGACGCTGCGCCGGGCGAAGGCTCCGGCCACCTTCTTCCTGACCGGAGCGTTCGCGGATCGTGAGCCCCAGGGTGCGCGGATGATGGCGGCCGAGCACGGCATCGGCAACCACTCCTACAGCCACCCGGAGTTCCCCGGCCTCACCCCCCAGCAGGCGCAGGACGAGGTCATCAGAGCGGACCGGGCCATCCGCCGGGCGATCGGGCGGCCGTCGCTCCCGTTCTTCCGGTTCCCCTTCAGTGACACCACCGCGCAGGCGATCGCGGCCGTCAACGCGCTGGGCTTCGCGGACATCGAGTTCAGCGCCGACACCAACGGCTACCTCGGCACCGCCGGCGGCATGTCCGTCGACCAGACCGTCGCCCGCGCCGTCGACGCGCTCGGCCCCGGCGAGATCGTGGAGATGCACGTCGGTGCCGACCAGGGCCGTCCCAACCTCGACGTGCAGGCCCTGCCCCGCATCATCGACACCGTGCGGGCCCGCGGCTACCGGATCATCGACCTGCGCGCGCTCCTCGAACCGCACCCGGACTTCTGACCCGTGCCAGCCGATGTCCGCAAGCGCGCCGCAGGCGGGATCCGGGCGCGCGGTGGGAGAGCATGACCGCTATGGACGTCGAAACGTTGGTACGCACCCGCCGCGCCCTGCACGCCGTGGCCGAGCTGGTCCTGGCCGGGCCGCAGTTCCGAGCCAGCGGCACGATCAGGCTGCGCGCGTCCCTCGGCGGCTTCGCCACCCGGGCGGAGCCGCACGGGCAGGTCGTGGCGGCGGAACTGGTGGCGTCCGGACAGCGCCTCTTCCTGGAGCGGACCACCTGCGCCGCTCTCGCGGCCGCGGTCGGGGTCACGGCCGGTGCGCCCGCCGGGCTCTACCAGGACGGGTCGGGTGTCGGCCCCGAGGACGTGATCGAAGCCGACCCGCAGGCCGCCCACCTGATCGCACAGGCTTTCGCGGTCGGCGACGCCGCACTTCGCCGGATGTTCGACGGGGCGGATCCGGTCATCTGGCCCGAGCACTTCGACCTCTCCGTGACCGTGGACGCGGTCGACTTCGGGGTCTCTCCCGGGGACGGCTTTCAGGCCGAGCCGTACGCGTACGTCGGCCCGCAAGCCCGGCAGCAGGGGCGGTTCTGGAACGCGCCGTTCGGCGCGGCGGCCACGATCCGCGAACTCGGCGGCGTGGACGGCCTGCTGGCCTTCTTCGAGCGGGGCCGCCGGTTGGCGGCTTGATCACGGTCAGCGCGGAAGCACCCAGTCCGGCACCCAGGTGCCGGCGGCGTCGTGGCCGGTCGCTGCGGCGGCGAGGTGGGCGCGGAGGGTGGCCAGCGCGGAGTGGGGGTTGTCGCGGTGCCAGAGGAGCGAGTGCGGGTAGACCGGCGTCGGGTCGGTCACCGGGATCCGGCGCAGGCCGTGGTCGTCGGGCCAGACGAGTCTGGATTTCCCGCCCATGAAGGTGGCCAGGGCCGGCGTGTCGGCGATGGTGTCGAGGAGCGCGTCGGAGCCGAAGTTGGGGCCGGTCGCCTCGATGGTGAGGCCGAACTCGGCGACGAGGTCGTCGTAGTAGGCGGCCCACTCGGTACCGGGGACGATGCCGGGCATCCAGATCCGGTGCCCGACGAGCTGAGCGAGGGTCACCGACCGGGCGCCCGCCAGCGCGTGGGCGGGGCCGGTGAGGAGCTGGAGCGGCTCGTCGAGCACCCGGACGGACTCGATGTCCTCGGGAAGGGGCCGGCCGGGCGCGGCGACGGCGCGGAAGGACGCGTCGATGGCACCGGACCGGATGGCGGCGACGGCCGTCTCGACGTCGAACAGCATCAGCACGTCGAGCTCGATGTCGGGGTGCGCGCGGTGGAAGCCGCGCATCAGGCCCGACTGCGCGCTGCGCGAGGCGATCACGTCGACGCGCAGCGGACGGCGGCCGGTGCGCACGGACGCGACCGCGCGCTCGGCGACGCGCAGCAGCTCGCGCGCGTGGGGCAGGAACGCCTGCCCGTCGATGGTGAGTTCGGCGCCGCGCGCGGTGCGGGTGAACAGCCGCACGCCCAGGCTTCGCTCCAGCGTGGCGATGCGCTTGGAGACGGCCTGCTGGGTGACCGCCAGCTCGGCGGCGGCCTCCTGGAACTGCCCCGCTTCGGCGGCGGCGACGAAGGTCCGGACGGTGTCGAGGTCCATGCCGACACCCTAGGTCCTGTCGGTCGAGGCAGCTGCGACCGCTGTCACCGCCCGTCCGTCCTGGCCGCCGTTCCTGGGGCTCCTTGCAGCGCCCCGGCCCGGCGCAGCGTATCCGTGATCCGATGCAGCGTGTCGTCGTCCCGGGCAACCGCCTCCAGCACCGGTCCCTCGGCGGTGCGCCAGCGGCGGGCGACGCTGTCGGCGGGCTCGCCGGTGAGCAGGGCGGCGGCCTGGGCGGCCGCGCCGAGGGCGACCAGATCGCCGGCGGCGGGGATCTGGACCGGTCGACCGGAGAGTCGCCGTACGGTCTGCTGCCAGGCGCGGCCGCGCGCGCCGCCGCCGATCAGCAGCAGGGGTCGGTCCGGGGCCGGGTCCTCGCCGCCGGCGCGCAGGACGTCGTCGAGGGCGGTGAGCAGGGCGTGGGCGGCGCCGTCGTAGGTGGCCTGGAGCAGCTGGCCGGCCGTGGTGTCGTGGCGCAGGCCGTGGATCAGGCCGGACGCGAACGGGAGGTCCGGCGTGCGCTCCCCGTCGAGATAGGGGAGCAGCACGGCAGCGCCGCCGGGCTCGACGGCCTCGCGGTCGCGTCCGAGGAGTTCGGCGAGGCGGTCGACGGCGAGGGTGCAGTTGAGCGTGCAGGCCAGTGGCAGCCAGTCGCCGAGCGCGTCGGCGAACCCGGCGACGGTCCCGCTCGGATCGGCGGGTCGGGTGCGGCCGACGGCGTAGACGGTGCCGGAGGTGCCGAGGCTGAGCACGGGCTGCCCGGGCGCCAGGCCCAGGCCGAGGGCGGCGGCCATGTTGTCGCCGGTTCCGGTCGCCACCAGCGCGCCGGCGCGCACTGGCAGTCCGGGGCGGACGGTGCCGGCCGCGCTGCCCGGGTCGAGCACCCGTGGCAGCAGTGCCGGGTCGAGGTCGAGGTGGTCGAGGATCTCCCGGTCGTATCCGCCCGGGCCCCACCAGCCGGTGCCGGAGGCGTCGCCGCGGTCGGTGGTGGCCTCGCCGGTCAGACGCTCCGTCAGGAAGTCGTGGGGGAGCCTGACGGCGGCCGTGCGAGCGGCGGCCTGTGGCTCGTTGGCGCGCAGCCAGGCCCACTTGGCGGCGGTGAAGGCGGCGGTCGGGACGCTGCCGGTGCGACGGGAGATCTCCAGTGTGCTATAGCAAGCAGCAAGTTCCGCCGCCTGGGGCGCAGAGCGCACGTCGTTCCAGAGCAGCGCGGGGCGGATCGGCCTCCCGGCGGCGTCCAGGGTGACCAGCCCGTGCTGCTGGCCGGCGACCGAGACCGCGGCCGCGCGGTCGGCCCAGCCGGTCCGCCCGACGGCCTCGCCGAACGCCTGCCACCACTGCTCCGGGTCGCTCTCGCGCCCGGCACCCGTGCTGACGGTGTGTCCGGCCCGCCCCTGGCCCAGCACGGCGCCGGTGTCGGCGTCCACGGCGAGCGCTTTGGTGGACTGCGTCGAGCTGTCCACACCGATCACGACGCGCTGCGAGGCCATCTGCCGCTCCTGCCGCTCCGACGGGCCGGGCCGAGGGGTTTCGTCCGGTGCTTCGGCACACTAATTGGTCTTTCGCCATGACGAACAGCCAACGGCAGTGAAACCGGAGCCGTCCCATGGCCCGTGCCCCTTCGACGTCGAGCCGGGCGGGCCCCTGCGCGAGCCGGTGTCCCCACGGCGGGTCGTGAGACGCAACGTCAACTCTTCGGTCCCGGGATCGAAGGCCTGTCAAGTGTCGCATCTACCAGGTCAGATCGACAGAATCGACCGCAGATGCCACCCCCGCGACCCTGTCACGGTCCGCATCCGTGACCCATGATGAGGGCGGCGAGGCGGCGGTCCAACATCCTGGTCCGTCACGCTGCCGGGAGCCGGCATCCGCGTCGACCAACAGACCCGTGACGGCTGCTCGGTACACGGCTGCTCGGTCCACGCCTGCTCGCTCCACGGCTGCTCGGTCCACGGAAGACGATCCCGGATGCCGCATCCAAGAGCGCCGCCAGGCCGCGTTCGTCGCCCCGGAATCAACAAGGGAGAATTCGATGGGAAAAAGATCTCTGCGGCGCTTCGGCGTAGGTTTCGGCGCAGGTAGGGCGCTGGTCATAGGTGCCGTACTGGCCGCCGTGGCGGTGCCAGGTGTCGCGCACGCCAACACCGTGAGCGTGACCGTGAAGACCCCCGGGGCCACCGCCGGCCCCAGCACCACCTTCTCCGAGATCTCGACCCACGCGGACTGCAGCAGCGGTCTCATCTCCGGCGGCGGCATCGACCAGGCCATCGGTACTGGTATGACGTCCAACGGCAACCACGTGAACGGCACCGAGCCCAGCTCCGACGGCTCCACCGAGTACACCGGCTCGACCGGTGTGGTGGGCACCGACAACACCCACTGGCTCGGCATCGGCGGCAGCGGGGGCGCGGTGAACAGCTCGTTCTCGTCCACCCCGTACGCGGTGTGCTTCAGCAGCAACCTGATCAACCACACCCAGACCGTCATGAACAAGGTCGCCGCGCCGAGCAACAGCGCGACGCTGGGCGTGACCACCGCGACCTGCCCCGCCAACACCGTCCTGCTGGGCGGCGGCGCCCGGACCACCCCGGCCTCGGTCGGCAGCCTCAAGCCGATCGCGAGCTTTCCCACCTTCGACAACTCGGCGCACGACTACGGCCAGAAGGCCGCGGCCGACGGTGAGACCGACCCCGACTCCTGGACGGCGGTCGGCTGGAACGGCGGCGGTGGCGGCACCACCAACACCACGTTCGCGTACGCGATCTGCAGTGGTAGTGGCATCAACGTCAGCGGCGTGACCGTGAAGGTCCACTACAGCGAGGCGAGCGGCCCGACCTCGGCGACCACGGGCCAGACCGTGACCGTGGGCTGCGGCACCGACGGCAGTCTGGTCAGCGGCGGCGCGGCCATCAGCGGCGGCAGCGTCACGACCACCGACTTCGCCGGACCGGGCTCGGGCGGCGACCACCTCAACGGCAGCTACCCCAGCGACAGCAGCGGCAATCCGGTCGGCGACGGGACCACGTCGGCCGCGTACTGGACCGGCTACACCCACACCGGCGGAGCCGGCTCCACCAACACCTACTCGGACGTCTGGGCGCTCTGCGCCAACGACGGCGTCTGAGCCATCGACTGAACCCCATCCGCAGGCGGGCCGATCCCGCCTGCGGGATCTCTCCCCACCCCGGTCGCACACAGGACCGGAGAGAAAGCGTCAACTCCCATGAGCAGCAACACCCCGAACTCCCGTCGGACGATCCTCGGATCCACGGTGATCTCGTTGGCCGGCGCCACGGGCCTCGTCGCCGTCGCGATCGTGCCCCTCACTGCGGCCGCCGCCACGGCGAGTGCGGCCGTGCCCTGCGGCACGGGTGGTGTCCTCACCACTGCCCCGCAGCCCACCTGCACCTACAACTCCGTTGGTACGGACACCTTCACCGTCCCGGACGGCGTGACAGCGGTCACCGTCGACCTGTCCGGTGCCGAGGGCGGCAGCGCGGCCGGCTACATCGTCCCCCACCCGGCGATCTCCGGAGCGCCCGGCGGCCTCGGCGGCGAGACCCGCGCCACCCTGCCCGTGACCCCGGGCCAGACCATCCAACTCACCCTGGGCGCGGCCGGCATCCCCGGATCGTCCCGCCACGGTGAGTTCGCCCGTCCCGGCGGCACCGGCCACGGGCGCGGCGGCGGCGGCGCGCACGGCGGCGGCGGTTCGGGCGGCGGCGGCTCGGACGTCCGGGTCGGCGCGTTCGGTGGCTCCGACCGCGTCCTGGTCGCGGGCGGTGGCGGCGGCGCCGGCAACGGCGGCCCCGAGCTCCAGGGCGGCGCCGGCGGCGGCGAGGTCGGCCTGGACGGCGGCCAGAGCAACGGTCCGCTGGGCTCGGGTCTCGCGGGCGGCGGCGGCAGCCGGATCGCGGCCGGTCACGGCAACCCCAACACCTTGAACGGCGGCCCCGGCACCCCCGGCATCGACCTCGACCCCATCACCGGTGAGCCCGACCCGGGCAGCGGCGGCACCGGCGGCAACGGCGGTGCGGGCGGCCCTGGCGGTGGCGGTGGTGGTGGCGGCTGGCACGGCGGTGGCGGCGGCTCCGGTGGCGGCAATCCGGGCTACTTCCCGGGCGCGGGCGGTGGCGGGGGCAGCAGCTACGCGGAGCCGGCGGCGACCGGTGTCTCCCTCCTCCAGGGTGTCAACCAGGGCAACGGTAAGGCCGTAGTGTCGTTCCAGTACGGAACTTCGGTCTCCCTCAGCTCGGATACCGCCACCCCGCTCTTCGGACACCCCGTCACCGTGACGGCGACCGTCGCCCCGGCCGCCCCGGCCGAGGGCACCCCGACGGGGTCGGTCACCTTCTCGGACGGGACGACGACGCTGGCGACCGTGCCGCTGAGCGGTGGCCGGGCGAGCTTCACCACCAGCAAGTTCCAGCCGGGGGACCACGGCATCACCGCCACCTACGGCGGGGACCCGAGCTTCACCGCGAGCAGCGCGGCGCAGCCCGCCGACGTGACCGTCGGTTTCAGCGAGCCGTGCATCACGGAGCACCACGGCAAGCTGACGGTGGCCTCCGGCCAGTCGCTGTGCATAGCCCCCGGCGGCGAGCAGGACGGGCCGGTCACGGTGCGGCCGGGCGGTGCCCTGGCCGTCTCCGGCACCCGGATCAACGGCCCGGTCTCCGTCGACGGCGCTGCCGCGCTCACCGTCTGCCGGTCGACCCTGTCCAGCCCGCTCGGCGTCAACGGGACCACCGGCTTCGTGCTGATCGGTTCCGACCAGGGCGACACGGCAGGCTGCGCGGGCAACACGGTCGAAGCCCCGGTGAGCCTCAACGGCAACACCGGGGGCATGGAGGTCTCCGGCAACACGCTGCAGGCGCCGGTGACCATCACGGGCAACAGCGGCAGCGGCCTGCTGCCCGACCAGACGGTCCCGGAGTTCGAGGGCAATGTCGTTGGTGGGCCGCTGAGCTGCGACGGCAACGCACCGACGCTGTGGCAGACGGGTAACACGGTGGACGGGCCGAAGTCCGGACAATGCCGATGAAAGCCCCGGCGCTGGAACTCCGCTTGCGTCACACCGGGATGCGACGCCACTGCTGGCCCGGACCGGAGTTGGCGCTCTGCTGCTCGATGGTCGCCAGGTCGGCCGTGGAGTCCTGCGTGACGCCGAGCACCTTGCCACTGCGCACGGAGGCGATGGTGATGTAGCCGTCGCCGGTGTCGGTGATCCGCCACTGCTGGTTGGTGCCGTGGGTGGGCGTCCATTCGATCAACGTGGCGCCGTCGGCGGTGGAACCGCCGTTGATGTCCCAGGCCAGGGCCGTGTGCGTGCAGTCGATCTCGTAGGTGTCGCCCCCGACACCTGTGAACCGGAAGTGCTGGTTGGCGGCGGTGCCGGGGGTGTACTGGATCAGGGTGGTGCCCGCGACGGTGGAGGCACCGGGTACGTCGATGGCCTTCCCGCTCAGCCGGTTGACCAGTTGGCAGACCGTGCTCTGGGCCGGCGGTGTCACGGTCACCGAGCCACCGGCGGGGATGGTGACCGCCTGGCTCCATGCCCCGAAGACGACGGTGGTGCTCGCTCCGGCGCTCCCGCGCAGCGTGGCGGTGGTGACCTGGCCGGACGCCCAACTCAGGTCCACGCTCAGGCCGCCGCGCACGCCGATGCCGGTGACGCTGCCGGACGCCGCCCAGGCCGACGGCAGCGCGGGCAGCAGCTCGACCCGTCCGGGCCGGGACTGCACCAGCATCTCCACCATCGCCGACGGCGCGCCGAAGTTGCCGTCGTTCTGGAAGACCGAGCGGTTGCCGAAGCTGTACATGTTGAACATGTTGATGCCGACGCCGTTGGCGAAGTTCACGGACGGCTGCATGACGGTGAGGACCAGCTGGTAGGCCTTGTCGGCGTTCTTCAACTGCGCCCAGCACAGCGCGCGCCAGGCGCAGCCCCAGCCGAAGCTGACCATGCCGCGCGCGGTCAGCAGGGCGGTGGCCGCCTCGATGAGCGCGGGCGGGGAGTCCTGGAGGTTGATCCGGTCGCCGGGGAAGAGTCCGATGAGCGGGGAGAGGTGGCGGTGCGTGGTCTCACCGAGGTTGTCGTTGCTCATCCACTCCTCCAGCCAGCCGCTGGTGGCGCTGATCTCGGGCAGGTACAGCTGCTCCTGGAGCCCTGCGATGGTGCTGGCGTAGCCGGCGTCCCGGCCCAGTGCGGCAGCGGCCTCCTGGTAGTTCCGGAAGAGCTGCCAGACGAGTTCCTGCGCGTAGGTGATGCCGATCGCGTCGGTCGGGCCCTGCTCGGGCGACCAGTCGTGGTCGTCGACGAGTACCTGGCGGGTGCCCCCGGTCACCGGGTCGGGCACGGTGGTGGTGATGAGCCTGGCCTCCCAGAACTCGCAGGCGCCTTTGAGCAGCGGGTAGATGCGCTCCAGGTGACCGGTGTCCTGGGTGTACTGGTAGTGCTGGTACAGCGAGTTGGAGATCCAGGCGCTGCCGGCCGGGTGCCACCACCAGCCGTTGCCGCCCCAGATGTTGGTGGAGATGGCCAGCGTCCAACCGGCCACCTTGCCGGAGGAGTTGCGGAACCCGTTGCGGGTGTCCTGGAAGAGGTCCCGGGTGGTGGCCTGCCAGCCCGGCAGTTGGGCGATGCAGTAGTCGGTGAGGGTGTCGAAGCACTCCGACAGGCCCGTGCGGTCGGGCAGCCAGTAGTTCATCTGGAGGTTGATGTCGGTGTGGTAGTCGCTCATCCAGTCCGGGTCGTTGCGGTCGATCCACAGGCCCTGGAGGTTGATCGGGAGACTGTCGCGCGAGCCGCAGATCATCAGATAGCGGCCGAAGTGCAGGAAGGACGCCTCGAGTTCGGGATCGGGTGCGGAGCCGGCGGCGGCGCGGGCGGTGAGCCGGGAGGCGGTGTCCATGGCCCGTTGGGCGGCGCTGGAGGCGCCCAGGTTCACCGTCATGGCCTGCTGGAGTCGCTGGTAGTCGGCAACGTGGGTGGCGAGCAGGGCCGTTCCGGCGACGGTGGCCGCGGCCGCGGCCCGGTGGCGGGCGACCGTGAGCGGCGCGATGGAGGTGTCCTTGTAGCCGATGGACGCGTCCGCCTTGTAGTTGGTGCCGCCCGAGACGACCAGCAGCACCTCGCGGCAGTCGGCGAAGCTCAGCTGCGCGCCGGCGGCGGACACCGTGCCGCCGGTGCCCACCGCCTGCACCACGGTCGCGTACCGCAGCGAGTTCGGCAGGGCGGCGTCGAACGAGACGCTCGCGGTCGCCGTGTCGGCCGAGACCGTCTCGCCCCTGGTGCCCGTCAGCGTCAGCGATCCGGTGTACGAGCCGCCGCCGCTCTGGGTGAGGCGGATGACGATGACATCGTCGGGCCGGCTGGAGTACACCTCGCGCCGGTACGTCACGCCGCCCAGCTGGTAGGAGGCGGTCACCAGGCCGTTGGAGAGGTCGAGTGCGCGGCGGTAGCCGTTGATCGCGGCGGTGGTGTGGGCCGGGATCTCCAGGTACGCCTGGGCCAGCAGCCCGAAGCTGCCGAAGTCCGTACTGTCGTATGCGAATTGGCCGTCCGAGCCGAGCGAGGCGTTCGCGTCGCCGGTCCACAAGGTGGCGTCCGACAGGTACAGCGCGTCGTGGGACGGGTCGCCGGTGACCATCGCGCCCAGCCGCCCGTTGCCGATCGGCAGGCCCTGTTCCATGATCACCGCCTCGGTCCCGGGCGCGGTGTACCAGAGCGTGACGGCCTGGGAGTCGGGAACCAGGGTCGGTGCACCGGGGCGCGTCACCGCCGCTGCTCCCGTGGTGAACTCCGGCAGGGAGCCGAGCGCGAACAGCGCGCCGAGGGACAGGGCCGTGCGCAGGACGGCGCGGCGCGGCACCCCGCCGGCCGCAACGGTCTCGGGGCGAGAGGAGGGGGATCCGGACATGGGTGGGTCCTTCCTGAGGATCGGGGGAGCGCGAACCCGGTGCGCGAATCTGATTGATCCTGCGCGAGTTTGCGCGATCCTGCTCGAAACCGGAATATATGGGCACCGTGATGGCGCGTCAACGAATCCGGCAGGACGGCCCTACGCGCCCGTCATCGCCGCCGTCGGATCCTGGTACACGGCGTCCAGCGCCAGCAGTGCGGCGCCGCGTACGGTGCCCGCGAGGCCGAGTCGGGAGAGGGCGATCTCGCAGCCGCCGGTGTCGGGTGCCATCACCAGGTCGCGGACCTGGGCGGTGACCGCGTCGATCAGGTGCTCGCCGAAGTAGGCGAAGTGGCCGCCCAGGATCAGCAGTCGGGGGTTGAGGATGTCGGCGAGCAGGGCCAGCCCGGGCGCGAGGTGGTCGGCGATCCGGTCGAGCGCGGCCAGGGTGCGCGGATCGCCGGCGTGTGCCCGTTCGTGCAACTCGGCCAGGCGCTGTCCGAGGTCGAGCATCGGGTCGCGGACAGGGTCGGTGGGGTCGGCGGCGTAGCGCAGCAGCGCGTCGCGTCCGACCGTGGTCTCCCAGCAGCCGATCCGCCCGCAGGCGCAGGGTTCGTCGGAGGGGACCAGCCGCAGGTGTCCGACCTCGCCCGCGTATCCGCCGGTGCCGCGCAGGAGTTGGCCGCCGGCGATGATGCCGACGCCGACGCCGGTCTGGCCGGTGACGTAGACCAGGTCGCGCACGTTGTCGGCGGAGGCCAGCACGTACTCGGCCAGCGCGCCGAGTTTGGCGTCGTTCTCCAGGTGCAGCTCCGGGGCGCCGGGGCCGAGCCGCTCGTGCAGGCCGGCCAGGGCCGGGACTTCCCGCCAGCCGATGTTGGAGGCGTACTTGACGACGCCCGCGTCCATGTCGACGGCGCCGGGTGTGGCCAGGGTGATGCCGACGACGTGGCCACCCGCGTCGCGCACGGCCGCCATGCCGTCGGCGATCAGCCGGGCCACCGCGTCCAGCGCGGCCTGCGGGCCGGCGGCGCGCACATCCAGCGGGGTGCGGCGCTCGAAGGTGACCTCGCCGCGCAGGTTGAGGGCGAGCAGGCTGATGTAGTCCACGTTGATTTCGGCGCCCAGGCCGTGGACGCTGCGACCGTCCACGTCGACCGCCTGGCCGGGCCGGCCCACGGCGTTGCGGTCGCGTTCGGCCTCGCCCTCCCGGACCAGGCCGCCGTCGAGCAGTTCGGCGATCAGGTGGGAGACGGTGGCCTTGGGCAGGCCGGTGTCCTCGGCGATCCGGGCCCGGGAGCGCGGGCCCTCGTCGCGCAGCAGCCGCAGCACCATGCTCAGGTTCGCCCGCCGGGACGCGGACCGGTCCCGCGCGACGGCCGGGCGTGCCATGGCCAACTCGCGTACGCCCGTGCCCCGCAGCGCCTGCTTCACCGGGTCTCCTCTCGCCTGTGCGGACCGTCTGTGCGGATCGTCTGTGCGGACCAGCCTATTGACTTGGCCAGGGTTAGTTCAAACAATAGCCGAACGAATTGACCATGCTCGGCTCTGCGCGAACATGATCGAAACTGTGCTGTTCCACCCATGAAACTCCAGGAGACGTACGTGAAGCCGAGATCCCACTCCCTGGCCGCCGCAACCGTGGTCCTCGCGGCTGCGATGCTGGCCGCCGGCTGCTCCTCCAGCGGCTCCGGTTCGAAGGGCGAGGCCGGCTCGTCCAGTGGCGTGGTGAAGCTGGACTTCTGGGGCTGGGCGCCGGGTTACGACCAGTCAGTGGCCCTGTTCAACCAGAGCCACCCGAACATCCAGGTCACCTTCGACAAGACCGCCTCCGGCTCCAAGGGCGGCTACACGAAGATGCTCACCGCCGCCAAGGCCGGCAACGCCCCCTGCCTGGCACAGGTCGGCTACGAGACGCTGCCCAGCTTCGCCGCCGCCGGCGCGCTCACCGACGTCGGCAAGTACGCCACCGACGCCAAGGGGCAGTTCGCCGACTGGACCTGGAAGCAGGTCACGATCGGCGGTCAGACCTACGGCATCCCGGTCGACACCGCACCGATGGCGCTGATGTACCGCAAGGACCTGTTCGCCAAGTACGGCATCACCACGCCGCCGGCCACCTGGGACGAGTACGCGGCCGACGCCGCGAAGGTGCACGCCGCCGACCCCACCGTCTACCTGGGCGACCTCGGCAACGACGCCTACAACTACGCAGGCCTGGCCTGGCAGGCCGGCGCGGGCTGGTTCGGCACCGCCGGCGACCAGTGGCAGGTGAGCATCAACAATGCCGCGAACCAGAAGGTGGCCGGCTTCTGGCAGGGCCTGCTGGACAAGAAGTTGCTGAAGACCGATCCGAGCTACGACCCCTCGCTCTACAGCGACATGGCGAGCGGCAAGGTGCTCTCCGACGTCAACGCGGTCTGGGACGCGCCGATCATCGCCAGCAGCGTCAAGGACGGCGCGGGCCAGTGGGCCGTCGCGCCGATGCCGGTCTGGGACGCCGCCAACCCGGTGTACGGCAACGACGGCGGCTCGGCCACCGCGGTGCTCAAGGGCTGCGGCCACGCCAAGGAGGCCACCGAGTTCGCCACCTGGATGAGCACCGACGCGGACAGCGTCAGCAACCTGATCAAGGTCACCGGGATCTACCCCGCCGCCACCTCGGGTCTGGCCAACCCGACGCTCGCCGCGCCGGACGCCTTCTACGGCGGCCAGACCATCTTCGACGTGTTCAAGGCCGAGACCGCCCACATCAACACCGACTGGCAGTGGGGCCCGACCATGACCCAGACCTCGACCGACCTCGGTGACGGTCTCGGCCAGGCCGGGACCGGCGGCACCACGCTGACCGCCATGCTCGCCACCGTGCAGAGCAAGACGGTGGCCGGGATGAAGCAGCAGGGACTGAGCGTGGCGGGCGGCTGACCTGCCGTCAACCGGCCCGCCGTCAACCGCCGCCGCACCGCGCCCACCCGCGCGTTCGAGCACCGAAAGGCAACCCACGCATGACCACCGCTCTCCGGGGGCGAGCAGCCGACAGGAGCAGGGCCGCCGGCCTCGCCCGCCCCGGTCGCCGCCGGCGCGGGCGTCCCGTCGCCCTCTTCCTCGCCCCGTTCCTGGTGCCGTTCGCGGCGTTCTACCTGGCCCCGATCGGCTACACGCTCTACCAGAGCCTGTTCCGGATGCACCGCTCCGGCCTCGGCCTGACCGCACCCACCCAGGTCTTCGCCGGGCTGTCCAACTACGCCACCGCGCTGGGCGACGCGGACTTCCGCGGCTCGCTGCTGCGGGTCCTGCTGATCGGGCTCGTGCAGGTGCCGCTGATGCTGCTGATCGCGCTCGGTCTGGCCCTGCTGCTGGACGCCAAGTCCACGCTCTTCAAGCGGTTCTTCCGGCTGGCCTTCTTCCTGCCGTACGCGCTGCCCGGTGTGGTCGGCGCCATCATGTGGTCGTACCTGGTCGCCCCTGGACTGAGCCCGATCAGCGCCGCCGCCCGGCACCTGGGCCTGCACCTCGACCTGACCTCGAACGCCATGCTGGCCCCCACCATCGGCAACATGCTGACCTGGGGCTGGACCGGCTACAACATGCTGATCATCTACTCCGCGCTGCAGGCGATCCCCGCCGAACTCAGCGAGGCGGCCACCATGGACGGCTGCTCGGCCTTCGGCATCGCCTGGCGGATCAAGGTACCGCTGGTGCGGCCGGCACTGGTGTTGACCACGGTGTTCTCGATCATCGGCACCGCCCAGCTCTACAACGAGCCGGCCATCCTGCACAACGTCGCCCCCAACCTGTCGAGCACCTACACCCCCATCTACGCCGCCTACGACGCCGTGAACGCCAACAACTTCAACGCCGCCGCCGCCGAATCGGTGATCCTCGCGCTGCTCGCCTTCGTGCTCTCCTTCGGCTTCCTCAAGCTGGTCCAGCGCAAGGGGGCGGCCCTGTGACTGTCCGTCAATCGCTCTCGCGCTGGCTGGTCCTCGGCGTGCTGCTGGTCACCTCGGTGTACTTCCTGGCGCCCGTCTGGTGGTTGCTGGTCTCCTCCACCAAGACCAACGCCGACCTGTTCAGCGGCAACGGCTTCTGGTTCGCCCGCTTCGCGCTCTTCGACAACGTCCACCAGGTCTTCGCCCAACAGGGCGGCATCTACTGGCAGTGGCTCGCCAACAGCGCGCTCTACGCCGTCGGCGGCGCCGCCGTCAGCACCCTGATCGCCGCGCTCGCCGGCTACACGCTGGCCAAGTACCGGTTCCGTGGTCGGGAGTTCACCTTCAACTCGGTCCTCGCCGCGGTGCTGGTCCCGCAGCCGCTGCTCGCCGTCCCGCTCTACCTGATGTTCTCCGGCGTCCACCTGGTCAACACCTACTGGGCGGTGCTGCTGCCCAGCATGGTCAGCCCGTTCGGCGTCTACCTGGCCCGGATCTACGCCGGCTCCTCGGTGCCCGACGAGCTCATCGAGGCCGGACGGATCGACGGCGCCGGCGAGTTCCGGATCTTCGCCACCATCGCGCTGCGGGTGATGTCGCCGGCCCTGGTGACCATCTTCCTCTTCCAGTTCGTCGCGATCTGGACCAACTACCTGTTGCCGGTGCTGATGCTGGCCAACGACCGGCTCCAGCCGGTCACCGTCGGCATCGTCGGGTGGCAGGCTCAGCGCGGCATCGGCCCCAGTGCCGTCCCCTTCAATATCGTGATCACCGCGGCCGCGATCTCCGCGATCCCGCTGGTGATCCTCTTCCTGTCCCTGCAACGCTTCTGGCGCGCCGGTCTGGTCGCCGGCAGCACCAAGTGAGGAGTCCCCGCGTGTCCGCGAGGTACCACCTGCGCTTCCAGCTCCACCCCGGACCGGAAGCCGCCCAGCAGGCCGTGGAGTTGGCGAAGTTCTGCGGGGAGGCCGGGGTCGACGAGGTGGTGTTGCTGCTCGGGGCCGAGGAGTTCCACACCGGCCACCCGGCCGGCCGGGCCGAGGACCTGGCCCTGGGGACCGCGGCCACCGCGACGACGATCCTGCGCGAGGCCGGCCTGTCGGTCAGCCTGAACCCCTGGGTCACCGCCGGCCACGCCGACCGCGGCCGCACCGACACCCTCGGGTTCGCCCCGATGGTCGACCCCGAGGGACGAGCGGCCACCGCCCAGGCCTCGTTCGCCTGCCCGCGCTGGCGCGCCTGGCTGGCCGCCCACTACGCCCGGTTCGCCGCCCTGGACCTGCGGGTGCTCTGGCTGGAGGACGACTTCCGCTACCACAACCACGCCCCGCTGCACTGGGGCGGCGGCTTCGAGACGTTGATGCTGGACCGGTTCGCGGCGCTGGCCGGCGAAGCGGTCACCCGCGAGCGACTGGTGGCCGCCGTCACCGCGCCCGGGGAACCGCACCCCTGGCGTTCCGTACTGCAACAAGTCTGGCGCACCGCACAGTTGGAGGCCGCCGAGCAGGTCGCGAAGGCGGTCCGCGAGCAGTCCGGCGGCCGCGTCCAGCTCGGCCTGATGAGCTCCGAACTCGGCGTCCACTCGGTGGAGGGCCGGGACTGGCCGGCCCTGTTCGAGGCGTTGAGCATCAACGGCAAGGTCGCCCACCGCCCGCACTTCGCCCGCTACAGCGACGCACCCGGACGCGAACTCAGCTTCTCGCTCTGGATGCTGGAAGCCCAGCGGTCGCTGCGACCGGCCCACGTGACCAGCGAGCCCGAGATCGAGAACTGGCCGCACACCAGCTGGTCCAAGTCCGACACCCAGACCTGGTCCGAGCTGGTCGCCGCCCAACTCGCCGGCTCCGACGCGATGTTCCTCAACGTCCATCCGATGCAGTCCGGCCGGGCCCAGCGCTTCCCACAGGTCGCCGACCTGCTGCGCCGCTCCCGCCCCGCACTCGACTGGGTCGCCCAGCGCCGGCCGCGCGCGCTGCGCAGCCACGGCGTCGGCGTGCCGATGCCGCAGCACGCGGCCGCCCGGGTACACGTCCGGGCCGGCGGCGAGCTCGGCGACCTCGGCGAGCTGGCCGCCGATGCCGCCCCCACCGCCGACCACCTGCTGCGCTACGGCGTCCCGATCACCGCGGGTGACGCTCCCGTGCAGGCGGTCTTCGGTCAACTGGCCTGGGCCTTCGGGGACGTCGAGGTCGAACGGATGCTCGCCGGCGGGCTGCTGCTGGACGGCTCGGCCGCCGAGGTGCTCACCCGGCGCGGCTTCGGCCACCTGCTCGGGATCGACCGCTGTGCACTCGTCGAGCGCGAGAGCGCCGACCGGGTGCGGCCGTACGCCCTGGAGCTGGTGCGATCGGACGACGTGTACCTGAGCGTCAACGTCCAGCCCGCGATGGCCCGCATGGAGCTCGCTCCCGGGACCGAGACCTGGACCACGATCCTGACTCCCGATCAGCAGCGGTGGGGCCCTGGCAGGTTCGTCTTCCGCAATGAACTCGGCGGCCGGGTCGCCGTGTTGGCCGCGACCGCGCCGGCTCAGCTGCCCTACGACGACGACGGCCAGCGCCTGTTGCACGCCATGGTCCGCTTCCTCGAGGGCGATCACCCCACCCTGCCGCTGGTCAGCGGCGGCCCCCACCTGCTCCCGCACCTGTCCCACTCCGAGCGCGGCTGGCTGCTCGCCGTGGCCAACGGCAGCGCCGACCCCGCCCGCCCGCGGATCGCCCTGCCGGCCACCCCCGCGGCCTCCGGCGCGACCCTGCTGGCCCCGCTCGCCCCACCGACCTCGGCCCGGTTCACCGTGCACCACCACGGGCTGAGCCAACTGCCGGTCGGTCTCAGTCTCGACCAGGACCTGCCGCACCGCGGCTGGCTGGTCGTGGACTGGCACTGACCCCACTCCGGCACTGACTCCACCGAATCCCCCAACGGTGTGCCCCCCGGCACAGCAAGGAGAATCCGTGTTCCCCCGCATCCGCGGCCCCGTGGTCGCGACCCTCACCAGCGCGGCCCTGTGCCTCGCCGGGCTGGCGGCCACCCCCTCGGCCGCCAGCCCGTCCGCCGGCGCCCCCAGCACGGGACATACCGTCACCACCGGTACCCCCGTGCCGTTCGGCAACATCTCCGACAGCCCCGCCGCGCCGTTCGTCGACAAGGACGGCACCTTCCACTACCAGGAGTCCGACGCCCTCTACGGCGCCACCGACAACCGCTCCTGGGGCTTCTTCACCGGCACCGACTTCGACTCCGCCACCTCGGACAGCGGCCTGGACAACGCGGTCAACCCCGCCAACGCCGACGACAAGAACAACGACACCACCTGGCGCTGCAACAACAGCCCCACCGGCCTGAGCGCGACCTACTCGGTGGGCAACACCAGCTACGCCCAGAAGAACTACTGCGACCTGGTCGGCACCTGGGTCGACCCCGACACCGGCGACTGGTACGGCCTGGTGCACAACGAGTTCACCCCGGCGCCGTTCAACGACGGCCTGCACTACGACGCCATCGACTACGCGGTCTCCACCGACCAGGGCCACACCTGGACCATCAAGGACCACGCCATCACCTCGCCGTACAGCACCCAGCGCGGCGACACCACCCAGTTCCCCGGCCAGACGTACTACTACGGCGACGGCGACCAGCGGCTCTTCGTCGACACCGCCTCCGGCTACTTCTACGTCTATTACGGCTCGCGGGTCATCGACAAGAGCGGCGGCTGGAAGGCCTTCTACGAGCACGTGGCGCGTGCGCCGATCGCCTCGAAGATGGCGCCCGACTCCTGGCAGAAGTGGTACGACGGCT
Source organism: Kitasatospora sp. GAS204B (assembly GCF_029892155.1). Taxonomy (GTDB): domain Bacteria; phylum Actinomycetota; class Actinomycetes; order Streptomycetales; family Streptomycetaceae; genus Kitasatospora. The sequence continues at coordinate 263,255 of NZ_JARZAG010000006.1, forward strand.
CCTGGTCCCAGCCCGGTCAGGGTGGGAAGGAGAGCAACCTGGTGCCCGTCGACGCGACCAACTCCACCGGCTACACCCCGCCCGCCAACGAGTACGACCCGGCCAACACCGGGACCGCCGAACAGCAGATCGCGGCCGGCCAGATGCCCGCCACCTCACCGCTGTTCGTCATGGACGTCACCTACGACGCCTACCTGGGCCTGTACATCGGCGAGCCGCAGGGGGTCGACCAGAGCGGATCGGCACCGCAGCAGTTCTACGCCACCGCCGACCTCACCAGCCAGAAGTGGACGCTGCTCGGCGACACCGGCGGCTACCACACCGCCTCCTGGTACCGCTGGTTCCTGGACGGCGCCAACAAGACCGACAACACCGTCGTCGGCAAGACCTTCCGCTCCTACTGCGCCTGGTCCTGCGCCAACGGCGCCAACGGCGAGTACACCGACGTCACCATCGACTCCCCGTCCCCGGCCACGCCGGTGGACACGGGCAAGACCTACCGGATCGCCAACGCGAGCGGCCGGGTCCTCGCCCAGGCCACCGGCGGTTCCGGTGCCACCTCGCTGGCCGCGCCCACCGGATCGGCGCTGGAGGGCTGGAACTTCGTCGCGAACGGCGACGGCTCCTACCGGGTCGTCAACTCCGGTACCCACAAGCTGCTCGGCGTCGACTCCGCCCACACCGCAGGGCGCGCCTGGGGCGCCAAGCCGACGGTGGCGGCGGCTGGTTCGGGTGGCCCGTCGGTGGGCCAGCAGTGGTTCCTGGTGCCCAGCAGCTCGACGGCCGGCGGCTTCCGCCTGGTCAACCGGTACAGCGGCCTCGTGCTCGGACTCTCCTCGGACGGCAGCCGCCTCGCCGAGACCGCTCCCACCCGCAGCTGGACCGACACCACGGGCAGCGCGGTCGGCGGCGCCCGCACGGCCGCCGAGCAGACCCTGACGTTCACCCCGCTCGGCTCGGCGGCCGAGACCGTCACGGTGGCCGACCCGGGCAACCAGTCCAGCAAGGCCGGCACCGCGCTCTCGCTCCAGCTGACCGGCACCGACTCCGCCGGCAAGGCGCTCACCTTCAGCGCGAGCAAGCTCCCGGCGGGCCTGTCGATCAGCCCCGCCGGCCTGGTCTCCGGCACACCCACCACGGCCGGGACGACGCAGGTCACGGTCACTGCCTCCTCGGGCACCGCCTCCTCCTCGGTCACCTTCACCTGGTCGGTCACCGCCGCCCTGACCGGCACGCACACGCTGACCATCTCGGGCGAGGCGCTGGACGACCCCAACCACTCCGTCACCGCCGGCACCCAACTCATCACCTGGGCCGCCAACGGCGGCAGCAACCAGAACTGGGTCTTCACCCAGCAGGCCGACGGCTCCTACCAGATCAGCAACGGCCAGTCGAACCTCTGCATGGACGTCAGCGGCGGCTCCACCGCCGCGGGCGCCCAGGTGATCCAGTGGACCTGCACCGGTGGCAGCAACCAGCGCTGGACGGTGACCGCCGTGAGCGGCGGCTACACCGTCGTCTCCCGGAGCAGCGGTCTGCTGCTGACCACCGCCGCCACCTCCGACGGCTCGCTGGTCACCCAGCAGGCCGACAGCGGCTCGGCGCTCCAGCACTGGACCATCAACTGATCTGAGAAACGGTAGAGTTGAGCAGGCGACGCACCCTGCCGGGAGTCACTCCCGGCGGGGTGCGGGACCACCTGAGGTGCTGTCCGCCCGGGCGCTCGCCAGCCACTCGCGCGGTGTGATGCCGTAGGCGGCTCGGAAGGCGCGGCTGAAATGGCTGGCACTCACGAACCCCCAGCGGCCCGCGACGGCCGCCACGGTCGCCGTCCCCGCCGCCGGGCGGGCCAGCTCGCGCCGGCACATGTCCAGGCGCTGGCGCTGGATCCAGCGCGCCACCGTGGCGTCCTCGTGCTGGAAGAGCTTGTGGAGGTAACGCACGGACAGGTAGTGGGCGGCCGCGATCTGCTCCGGTGCCAGGTCGGGGTCGCCCAGGCGGCGCAGGATGTAGTCCTTGATCCGCGCCAGCGTGGCGAGGGCCGTCTCGGGCGCCTGCGGGATCGGCCGCCCACCGCGTTCGTGGGCGAGGACGGCCAGCAGGTCCAGCGCCGTGGTGGCGAGCCGGCCCGCGACGTGCGGGTCCAGCGAGCCCGCCGCTCGGGCCAGGCGCCCCAGATAGGCGGCCACCAGCGCGGCGGTGCCGCCGTTGGTCTCGAAGGCTGTCGCGGTGAGCTGCCGCAGTTCCTCGTCGGACACGCCGACAGCCGTTCGCGGCCAGTGGAAGGCCGTGAAGGCGAAGGGTTCCGGTAGCTCCTTGGCGAACGGGCGGCCGGCGTCGGAGACGGCGAAAGTCCCCGGCCGCAGCAGCACTTGGCGACCGTCCTGGGCGAGCCTGGCCGTACCGCGGTGCTGGAGGGCCAGCGTCACGCGGTCCCCGCCGCCCCGGGCGATCAGGCTGCTGCTGCGAACGACCCGCTGCGGACCGGCCTGGACCAGGGAGATCTGCACGGAGCCCAGGTGGTGACTGGTGATGCTCGCGGCGCAGGGCGTGCTTTCGAGCAGGGACACGTCCAGGGGAATGAAGGTGTGCGAGATCGCTTCGTGCCAGTACTCGGCGCGTTCGGAGACCGGTGTCGAGGCGGTGTCGAGCAGGACGGACAACGGGGGCTCCTACGAAGGCTGCTGGGGTTTCCGGACCAGGGCGCCCGTGACGTGGGTGCGGGGCGCGGGCACGGGTTCCGCGCCCGTGCGACTTCCCATCCCACCGGACCGGCGCGACCCCGACCAGGAAGAACAACAGGAGGTTTCGCCCGCGGGCGAAACCTCCTGTTGTTCCTGCGGTGGACCCGGATCTCAGCCGGGGTAGCGGTGCAGGGCGACGTGGACGGTGTCCACGGCCTGGATGAAGGCGGCGCGGGCGGTGCCGGTACGGCAGGCGCTGTCGAGCAGCAGGAAGCCGTGCACCACGCCCTGGTAGCGCGTGGCCACCACCGGGACCCCGGCCGCGCGGAGCCTGGCCGCGTAGGCCTCGCCCTCGTCCCGCAGCACGTCGGCCTCGGCGGTCACCACCAACGCCGGTGGCAGTCCGGCGAGTTGTTCCATGGTGGCGTGCAGGGGCGCGGCGGTGGCCTCCCGCCGGCGGGTCACGTCGGGCAGGTAGGCATCCCAGAACCGGCGCATGTCGTCGCGGTGCAGGACGTACCCGTCGGCGAACTCGCGGTAGGACGGGGTGTCGAAGTCGGCGTCGGTCACCGGGCACAGCAGCACCTGGTGCACCAGCCGGACGCCGCCGCGCTGCTGGGCCAGCACGGTCAGCGCCGCGACGAGGTTGGCTCCCGCCGAGTCGCCCACGGCGGCGATCCGTCGCCCGTCGAGCCCGATCTCGCCGCCGTGCGCGTGGATCCACTGGGCGACGGCGTAGCACTGCTCGACGGCGACCGGGTAGCGCGTCACCGGTGCCCGCGCGTAGTCGACGAACACCACCGCGGCGTCGGCCCCCACGGCGAACTCGCGCAGCAGGTGCCCGTAGGCGGCGGCGTCGCCCAGTGCCCAGCCGATCCCGTGCAGGAACAGCACCACCGGGGTCGGCTCGGCGGCGTCGACCGGTCTGACCACCTGGACCCGCACCGGCCCGGTCGGTCCGCCGGGGAGCTCGTACCATTCGGCGATGGTGTCCTGCGGGCCGTCCGGCCCGTCCTGCGCGGAGCTGTCCTGTGTGGACCCGTCCTGCGCCGAGTGCAGCGAGAGGTCCAGGAACTCCCCGGGAAACCCGCCCTCGTCGCCTTCGGTGGCAGGCCGGCGGGCGCGCGCATCCACGAAGGCCTGGAGCGCGCCCTCCAGCACCGGGCGCCGCGCGTGCGAAGGGGCGGTGTCGGACACTCTCTGTTCTCCTGGCATAGCGGCCGATGGGGCCGGAAGGCACGGGGGCGCTCGTCCTCCGTGGTGTATCGGGTGGACCGACCCGTCATGGGAAGGCTACGGGCTGCGCCTGCCGAGCACTTCGCATGCTAGTCACGGATCGGTCGGCGGTGGCGCTGATGATGCACCGTCACTTGCTCCACCGCGCACGGTTGCAGGCCCGGCAGGCAGCGCTCGGCCCGGCGTGCCGGCACCGCCTTCGGCGGTCCGCAGTGCGCGCCACTCGCGTGGGGAGACGCCGTAGGCGGCGCGGAAGGCCCGGCTGAAGTGCGCCGGGTTGACGAACCCCCACCGTTGGGCGACCGCCGACACCGTCGGCACGCTACGGCCGCGCCGGGCCAACTCCCGGGCGCAGGCCTCCAGTCGGCACTGCTGGATGAGCCGGCCCACCGTGACGTCCTCCCCTTCGAAGAGCCGGTGCAGGTAGCGCACCGAGATGTGGTGCTCGCGGGCGATGGCCTCCGGTGACAGCTCCGGATCGCCCAGGTGGCGTTCGATGTGCTCCCGCACCCGCTGGACCAGGTGGCCGTTCGAGGCGCGCGGGTCGGCGGCCGGCGGCCCGGTGAGCTGAGCGACGAGCGTGATGAGCAGATCGGCGACCCGGCCGGCCAGCCGGTCGCCGACGGAGGCGGGGTAGGAGTGCGCGGAGGCGGCGAGCGTGCCGAGGAACGGCAGCAGGACGGACCCGAACCCCTCGGCGGGGGTGACCGCCGTCCCCACCGCATGCCGGATGTCGGACTCCGGCACCCCCAGCAGCCTGCGCGGCACCTGGAGCACGTGGGAGCGGAAGCGCTCCGGGTAGTCGAAGGAGTACGGCCGTGCGGTGTCGTACAGCACCAGGTCGCCCGCCGCCACCTCCGCGCGCCGCCCGTCCTGCTCCAGCACGGCGCGACCGGACACCTGCAAGGCCACCCCCACCTGCGCCTCCGCCTGCGGGGACCGCGCGATCAGGCCGGCCGTGCGGGACACCCGCGTCGCGTCGGCCTCCATCGTGGACACCCGCACGTATCCCAGCCGGTGCGACGCCAGGCGGCCCTCGAACGGCCGGCCGGCCAATGGCACCACCTCCACCGGCACCAGCGTCCGCGACATCGCCTCTCCCAAGAACAGCGCCTTCCTCTCATCCGGGACGGAAGCGGTCGTCACCAGCAAGTTCACCTGACTGCCCCTTTCGGCCTACGTCCTGCGCAGTCAGCCTGGCCCGCGAGTCGGCAGGCGCTCTAGGTCATTTGACTGCCTGTCCGCGGAACGGGGCAGGTCGTGCGCCGTCGGAACAGGCGCAGTGCACGGACGGCACAGAACTGGCGGAAACCTCCAAGTCTCAGGAGCTGTCGAGGGCGTGGGCGAGCGCGGCCCGCGAGGTGATGCCGAGCTTGGGAAAGGTCTTGTAGAGGTGCGCCGCGACGGTGCGGGACGACAGGCACAGCGCCTGGCCGATCTCCTTGTTGCTCAGACCGGTCGCGGCGAGCCGGGCGATCCGCAGCTCCTGGCCGGTCAGCTCCGCGGCCGGGGTGCCCGGCGCCGGCGCCACCAGGTCGCCGGCGGCCCGGAGTTCCTCCTCGCAGCGCCGCGCCCAGGGATCGGCCTGGAGTCTGTCGAAGGCGTGGTGTGCCGCACGCAGGACGTCCCGGGCCTCGGGGCGCTGGCGGCGGCGGAGCCAGCAGCCGTGGGCGAGGCGCAGGCGGGCGAGTTCGAAGACCCACTGCTCGGCTCCCGGCACGGCGTACGCAGCGCGGTAGGCGGTGTCGGCCTCGGCGTCGCCCGCGGCCAAGGCGGCGGCTGCGGCCAGCAGGAAGGCGTGGTGGCCGGAGATCTCCGCAGACCGCTCGGCCCGCGCGGCGGCGACGTGCGCACGTGCCTCGCGGTGTCGACCCGTGTGCACGGCGGCGTCCACCAGGTCGAAGACCAGGGTGTGGAACCACGGCCGGCCGCAGGGGAGTCGTCCGGGTGGAGCGATCTCGGCGAAGTGCGCGTACGCCTGCTCGTGGCGTCCGTGGGCCAGGGCGGCCAGGCCCCGCAGATGGGTCAGCCGGTCCAGCACGAACCGCAGGCCGGCGCGCGCGGCGGCCGGCCTGATGAGCTGTTCGATCTCCTGGAAACCCGCCTCGTCGCCCCGGCCGGCCAGGAAGTGGGCGTAGTAGTGACGGAACATCAGCGCGTTGCAGTGGTAGCCGAGTTCCTCCGCCGACTCGGCCTCGCGCAGGCAGACGGGTGCCAGCTCCCAGCGCCCGCGCAGGAAGTCCTGGTAGCACTTGGCCTTCGCTACCGAGCCCTGGGTGGCGTAGCCGTGCAGCCCGGTGAAGCGTCGCCACAGGTCGCCGTCGGCGCTGTCGACCGCCGAGGCGGTCCAGAGCAGGAGCCAGGCCGCCCCCGCCTCCTGCTCCTCGTTCATCCGGTCGACCACCGCGCGTAGTTCCTCGGCCAGGCCCCGGGCCGGCTCGGTCCAGGCCCGGTGGCAGAGCGTGCCCGGTTCGGAGGCGTTCTCCCGGTGCCGGCCCAGCGCCTGCCAGGCTCTGGGGTCGTCGGTGTAGGTGGCGGCGAGCAGCAGTTTGAAGTAGACCTGCTCGGCCAGTCCGCCGAAGGACTCCGCGCCGGGTGCCGTCAGGGCGTCGAGGGCGGCGGGCAGCAGAGCGGCGGAGGACTCGAAGTCGATCCGGTGGCTCTGGTCGACGTACACCACCGCGTACGCGAACAGCGGGGCGATGTCCGGCGGCACCGGGGCGCGCTTCAACTCCTCCACCAGGGCGACGGTGTGGCGCAGTTGACCGCCGCGGGCCGCCATCACGGCCGCCCAGGTGAGCCTGCGGGCCCGCTCGGCGGGGTCGGCGCTGAGGGCGGCGGCCCGGTCGAGCAGGAGCGCCGCTTCCGCGTCGCCACCGCGCCGGGCGAGCCGGCTGCCGGCCTCCTGCAGCCGGCGGGCGAGGGCGTCGTCCGGGAGCAGGGCCGCCGATGCCTCGTGGACCAGGCGCCGGGGGTCCTCCGGTGCGAGGAACCCGGCGAGGACGCGGTGGGCCTCGCGCCGCGCGGACTCCGATGCCGTCGCGATCACGGCTGTACGGACCAGCGGGTGCCGGAAGACCAGCCGCCCTGCCCGGTCGAGCCGGGCGAGGCCGCCGGCCTCGATCCGCTCCAGGGCCTCCTCCGCGTCACCGCCCGCCGTCTCGTGCAGCCACGCCCCGCTGCCACCGGCCGTGCCCGTGGCGAGCGCCGCCAGCAGGAGCACCCGGGTGGCCGCAGGAGTCAGCGACGCCAGCCGCTCGGTGAAGACCCGCTCCAACCGGCGCCCCAGGGGCAGCCGGTCGGGCAGCGGGACGACGCCCCGCTGCTGCTCGCCGGGCAACTGCCGTGGCAACTCCACGAGCGCCAGCGGATTGCCGGCCGCCTCCTCCAGGAGCCGGTCGGCCGTCGTGGCGGCCAGCTTCGGGTAGCGCCGCAGCAGCAGCGCGGCCGCCTCCGGGCGGGACAGCGCGCCTACCGCGACGGGCTCCGCCGGCCACGCCTCCGCCGCCGCGCCGTCCGGGCGGCTGGCGCCGACGATCACCAGCGGCAGCTCCGCACAGCGCCGCCGGAGGAAGGCGAACACGGTCGCGCTCGACGAGTCGATCCAGTGCAGGTCGTCGAGCACGAGCAGCAGCGGGCTGCTGCGCGCCGCCTCGTCGAGCAGCGCGAGCGCGGCCGCCCCGACGGCGAAGCCGCTGGGCGGGGTGTCCGTGCGGCCGCCGAAAGCGCTCTCCAGCGCGTCCCGCTGATGGTGCGTCAGGGCGCGGGAGCGCTGTAGCAGCGGCCAAGTGGCCTGGTGCAGCGCGCCGAAGGCGAACTCGGTCTCCGCTTCGGCGCCGACCACCCGCAGCACGGCGAAGCCGAGCTCGCGCGCCCGGTGCCCGGCCCACTCCAGCAGCGCGCTCTTGCCGATACCGGCCTCGCCGCGCAACAGGACGGCCGAGCCGCCCCCGCCGCCTGCGGCCCGCTCCAGAGCGGCCGCCAGCAGGTCCGTCTCCTGCTGCCGTCCGACCAGAGCCGGGCCGTGCGTGTCACACCGCATCCTCGTCTCCCGGGTAAGTCAACCTCCCGTCAGCGGGAACCCTGAAGGTTATCGCCCCGCACAGCCCGTTGCCGCCAAGCCGACTGCCGATGCCGACGGACCGGCCGGTGGGCAAGGTGCGCTCCGCTCGGTGCGGTTCAGAGGAACATGCCGATCGGGTTGAGGTCCTCCTCGGCGGTGGGGGCCGCGAGCCAGCCCAGTCGCACGGGGACGTCGTACAGGCGCCCGGGGGCATAGCGCGGCCAGAAGTGCCGCAGTCCCGGCACCATGACCTTGACGACCGGCAGGCCGATGTCCGGACGGGTCTGGTCGGCCACCAGGACTTCCAGGTCACGCTCCTCCAGGGCGTGCCGCAGCGTCTCGACCTCGGCGAGCGGGTCGGTGCGCTCCCGGCTGGGCGGGCTCGCAGCAGTCGGGCCGGGACCATCCGGCAGCGGCCGCAGATACGGGTGGTCCGCCACCGTGGCGGTGCGCCACCAGTGCTGGGCGAAGTCGCCCTGCGGCGTCGGTGACCCGGCGCGGGATACCGCGCGCGCCGCGACCGGTAGGAGCTGATCGGCCTCGCTCATGGCCTTGGCGACGGCACCACCCAGCTCCAGGTCCGCTCCGAAGCCCAGCAGGATGCCCTCGGCGGGCGAGTCGGTCTGCCGGGAGACGGCCGCCGCGACCGGGATCCCGAGGTCGGAGGTGAGGTCCAGCACCCATGACTCGCGGCCGAGTGCGGCGTGGCTCTCCTGCCAGCCGGCGAGGTGCGCGAGCGCGCGGGTGTCGCGCGAGTTCGGGGCGACGGCGGGACGCCGGACGCGGTTGTACCACCACAGCGCGACAGCGTCACGTTCGATCAGTTCGAGGAGCCCGTGCAGGACGGCTTCCGCCAGGGTGCCGCCGGCAGCGCTGCCGTTGGAGTCCGCGTTGGTGAACGCCCGTCCCGGTACCTGCGGGTAGCGATGGTAGAGCGTGGCGGTGGGCACGTGAACGTGCCGCTGCCTGGTCAGCGACCAGACCGGTGTCCAGTCGTGCGTGGCACTTTCGTCGAACGGCTCGGGTACCTGGTGGAAGGCGATGCGACGGGCGTTCCGGTCCGCCCGGTCCGCGTACTGCCGTTCGCTGTAGAGCTGGAGGGCGTCAGGGTGGACCGCTTCCCCCGCGAGGGCCCGGTAGGACGCGCGGACGCGGTGCTCGTCGCCCTGCCAGACCGCGGAGAACCGCTCGATGGCCTCGCCCAGCGCGCCTGCCTTCGCCTGGACCGCGGTTGCGCCCTTGCCCGCGCTCTGGCCGCGCAGCGGTCTGCCGTGTCTGCGGGCTCCCGGCCCGTACAGCGCGAAGTTGTGGCCGGCCGTGCAGACGTGCAGCAGGTCGGTGCCGGTCTGCTGCGGCGTCAGATCGGTGACGATGCCGGTCACCGGGCTGACGAGATCCCCGTACGCCGTGAGCATTGCCTCGGGGGACAGGAAGCGGCGGCCGTCGCCGGAGGCGCCGTGCGCGGGCTGGTGCGTCAAGGTCAGCGGGCGCAGCGCCCGGGCTCGTAGCAGCCCCGGGTCGCCGCACGCCGGGCACTGCGGCCGGCGGACCAGCCGGTGGCGCCGCGAGCTCAGGGACAGCGTGTCGAAGGTCAGCACCCGCCGATCCGGGTCCCGCACACCGGCGATCCACTGGGCTGCGCGCAGGGCGACAAGCCGTGCGGTGAGCTGGGTCACCAGCTCCCCTCCCACCGGGACCTCGGCTGCAACGTGACCGCCGCCCGTGGTGCTCTCGATGAACGCGGCCTCCAGGTGGCGCCCCGCGAGACTGAACGCGGCACAGTGCCAGCAGGCCGTCCGGCCCGGTTCCAGCACGGGGCTCAGGAAAGCGGTACCGCCCGTCAACTTCACCACGCACCAAGGCCGCCGCGACACCAGAGCCTGGTCGTCGGCGGCCAGCAGGTCAGGATGGAGGAGGTGATCGGCGACCGCGATCTCCAGCTCGGCGTCCTGCCGAGTGACCTTGAGTCCGGCCGCTCGCACGGCCTCGATCAGGGGGGAGGCGTCCGCGCCGCCCACGGCCGTGACGCTGACAGCACCGCGGGCCAGCCGGTGCTCCGCGTGTGCGGCCTGCGTGCCCGCGAGTTCCCAGTAGCCTGCGGCCTGCCGATCCTCGCCAGGCTCGGACTCCACCAGGAAGCCGGCGCCGACCAGTCTGTCGAGCTGGCGGCGTACGCTGTCGGCCGCGAAGGAGGCGGACGCCTGCTCGACGATCTCGTCCCGGGTCCAGCGGCCGTCGAGCAGCGGAGCCAGCAACTGGATCATGGCACCGTGCAGCACGACGGTGCGGCCCGCGAGCAGGAGGAAGACGCCGTCACCCGGCACCGGGTGAACACCGATATGCCTCTTGAACCTGAGGTATTTCATCCCAGTCACCTTCTCCCAGCGGCCGAACAATCCGAAGAAAAGGGCCGCACGGGACAGCGCCGAAACGTCCCGTGCGGCCCGCGAGGCCATGCTCAGGCCTCGGTGGCCCAGCCCTGCGAGCAGAAGGCGGGGACGGCCCAGCCCTGCGAGCAGAATCCGGCCTCGGCCTGGCCCAGCTCCTCGACGACGATGCCGTTCTCCGCGATCTCCAGCGTGATGTCCATCAGGGATCTCCCGATCTCCATGTGACGACGGTGACGGTCACCGTCTCCTGACGACCATACATATCGATTGTCTGGCTTGGCAGTTGGAGCTACTGGTTCCGATCATCAGTGCACCGATGAGCATCCCCGGTGCACTCTCGGAATAGCGCGCCACCCCGAATGATTTCGCCGACCAGTGCACAGAGTCTGTCCGAGAGTGCACGGGGCGGTAAGTCGCCCGCCGCACGCTTGACGGCGACGCCTACGCTGCATGCGCGGTCAATTCCCGCAGAAACTACCAGGCACAGAGGTGTGTATTCGTGGAGCGATGGTTCTGATGCGACAACTGGCGCCACAACTCCTCGCGTGGCAGGAATCCGGAGCCCGCTACGCCGTCGCGAGCATCGTGGCGGTGCGGGGCAGCGCGCCCATGCCGCTGGGGTCGGCCCTGTGTGTGGACACGGACGGCACGGCGCTGGGCAGCGTCTCGGGCGGCTGTGTCGAGGGCGCGGTGTACGAGTTGGCGCGCGAGGTGTTGTCCTCGGGCGAACCGCGGCTCGCCGGCTTCGGGCCCTCGGACGACGATGTCTTCGCCGCCGGCCTGACCTGCGGAGGCGGGCTCGAGGTCTTCGTGCAGGCGGTACAGGGTGACACGGCCCGGGTGCTGGCCGCCGCGTTCCGGGCGGTGGCGGCACGGCGGCCGGTGGTCCTGGCGCGGGTGCTGGACGGTCCGAACGGCTGGGCGGGACGGGCGATCGCGCTGGTGGGCGACCGGCACCTCGGGAGCACCGGAGAGCGGGACCTGGACCGGGCGGTGCTGGCCGACGCGCGCAGCTTGCTGGGCGTGGACGTCACCACCGTGAGCGTCTACGACACGGGTGGTGTGACCCGGGTGCTGCTCGAGTCCTGGGCCCCCAGCCCTCGGCTGCTGGTGTTCGGTGCCAACGACCACGCCGCCGCGGTCGCCGAGATCGGGGCCTTTCTCGGCTTCCACGTCACGGTCTGCGACGCACGCGCCACCTTCACCACGCGCGAGCGCTTCCCGGCCGCCCACGAGGTGGTGGTCGACTGGCCGCACCGCTACCTGGCGGCCACAAGAACCGATCGCCGCACGGCGGTGTGCGTGATGACGCACGATCCCAAGTTCGACGTGCCCTTGCTCGTCGAGGCACTGCGCCGACCGCTGTCGTACGTCGGAGCGCTCGGTTCGCGGCGGGTGCGGGCGGCTCGGGAGCGAGAGCTGATCGAGGCCGGCGTGTCACCTGACGCGCTGGCCGGGTTGCGCTCACCGGTAGGGCTCGACCTGGGCGCCGGCACGCCGCGGGAGACCGCCGTGTCCATCGCGGCGGAACTCATCGCCGTGCGCAACGGCCGTAGCGGACAAGCCCTTTCGGCGATCGACGACCCCATTCACCCCAGGCGGGAGGCCTCCTGGTCGGCACCGCTGCTCCGCTGATCCGCACCGTCCAGGCGCACCGTGCCGTCCACGGGGAAGGGCAGCAGGTCGTGGTGCTGGTCCGGCAGGGCGATGACGAGCGCGCAGTGCGGCAGCGCCTGCCGGACTCCGCTCAGCAGCCGCACGGCCGTGGGTCGGTCGAGCCCGGCGGTGGGTTCGTCGAGCAGGAGCACGGCGGGGTCGCGCAGGATCGCGCGGGCGATGGCGAGCCGGCGCCGCTGTCCCTGCGAGAGCATGCTTCCCAAGGGGCCGGTGGGTGACTCGAGTTGAAGGTCCGCCAGCGCCGCGGCGGCGAGCGCGGCGTGCAGTGCCTCGTCGTCGGCGCAGGGCGCCGCTTGCCGCAGGTTGCCGGCGACGGTGCTGTCGGCCAGCCAGTCCTCGGCTTCGACCAGGGTGAGCGCGGCGGCCACGGTGGCCGCCGAGAGCGTGTCCAGGCGGGCGTCACCGAGCAGGACGACACCCGGTGCCGGGCTCTCGATCCGTCCCGCGAGCAGGTTGAGCAGGGTGCTCTTGCCGCTTCCGTTCGGCCCGGTGACCAGCGTGGCGCTGCCCGGCAGCAGGGTGGCCGACCAGCGGGCCCGGGCCGCCCCGAGGCCCACGGGGAGATCGCGCACCACCAGCGGCGCGCGGGGGAGCAGGACGGCCGGACCGGCGGGCAGCGCGCGGGCGCGCGCCAGCAGGTCGGTCAGCCGCACGGCGGAGCGCACGGCCGAGCCGCGGTCGCGCAGGATCTGCGGCAGGGTCTCGACCAGTTCGTACCCGGCGGCGATCAGCAGGGTCTCCCCGATGGCGTCGGCCACCGGCTGGATCGTCGGCCGGCCGGAGAGGGCGAGCAGCAGGACCGCGACCTGCCCGAGCACGGCGAGCAGGCGCAGCTGCAGCCGGCCGCCCCGCAGGGCCGCCAGTGACGCGGCGTCAGCTCGCCGCGCCCGCTCCACCCGCTGGGCGACCTGGTCGCGGGCCAGGTCGACGGCGTCCAGGCAACGCAGTTCGGCGAGCGCGGCCCGGGCGCTGAGCAGCGCGGATCGGGCGGCGGCCCGCTCAACGGTGGCCTCGGCCAGGCGGGCGGCGGCGCGGCGGTCCGCGCGCACGGCCACGGCGATGGCCAGCGCGAGCAGCAGCACCTCGGCCACCCCGGCCGCCGGGCTCGCCACGCAGATCAGCGCCACCACGACCAGGGCGGTCGCCGCGACGCCGGTCAGCGGGGCGATCGTCCGCGCCGGTGCCGCGCCCACGGCCGTCACGTCGTCGGTGAGCCGGGCGAGCAGCGCGCCGTCGCGCCGCTCCCGCAACTGGCGTGGCGGGAGCGCGCCGGCGGTGCGCACCATCGTGGCCCGGAGCGCGACGGTCGCGCCGAGCAGGGCGCGGTGGCTGGTGAGCCGTTCGGTGTAGCGCAGGCCGGTCCGCCCGAGGGCCAACGCCCGCACGGTGCCCGAGGGATACATCCAGGACCAGGTGGTGTTGGCCTGGAGCGTGACCAGTGCGCAGGAGGTGAGGAACCAGCCGGACACGCCGAGCAGTCCGGCGGCGGTCACCTCGGCGGCGGCGGCCAGCAGCGCGCCGAGCAGCAGGTCGCGTCGGGCCCGGCGGTCGGCCGACGTCCAGAGCAGGGTGAGGGGCTTCACGACGTCACCCCGTATGAAATCAGGCCGTCTGACGGCGTGCCATCTGATGTCACCGTGCGGATGCGCCCCCGGTCGATGGCGACGACCGCGTCGGCGATCTTCAGGAGTTCGGGGCTGTGGGTGGCGAGCAGGACCGTTCGGTCGCGCGCCAGGGTGCGGACGGCGGCCATCACGCGTTCCTCGGCTCCGGGGTCCAGGTGGGCGGTCGGCTCGTCCAGGCAGAGCACCGGTGTGTCCCGCAACAGGGCGCGGACGAAGACCAGTTGCTGGATCTGGCCGGAGGAGAGCCCGCTGCCGCGTTCGCCGACGACGGTGTCCAGGCCGTGCGGCAGTGCCGCGCGCAGGTCGGCGAAGCCGAGCGTGGCGAAGGCGGCGTCGAGCGTCGCGTCGTCCGCGTCCCGGCGGGCCAGCAGCAGGTTCTCCCGCACCGTGCCCGGCAGCAGGTAGCAGGGCTGGCCGATCCAGGACACCGCACGGGGGTCGGCGGGCTGCGGTACACCGCCGACCTCATGCGTGCTCGACCCGGACTCAGGGGCGAGCAGTCCGGCGGCGACCGCCAGCAGCGTGGACTTCCCCGCTCCGCTGGCGCCGGTGAGGGCCAGTACCTGCCCAGGGCGCGCGGTCAGGGTGACGTCGTCGAGGGCGGGCCGGTCGCGGTGGGGGAAGGTGACCTCGACCGCGCGCAGCTGGACGCTGCGGGGAGCGTCGGTGGGCCTGGGTGTCGCTCGCCCGGTCGCGGACACGTCCAGCAGACCGTTGACGAGCTCGGCGGCGGCGGACGCCTCGGCGCGGGCGTGGTAGCCGCGCGCCAGTTCCCGCACCGGTGCGAAGTAGGCAGGGGTGAGGACCAGGACGAAGAGCGCCGTGCCCAGGCTCATGCTCGAGGGGATGCCGGGCAGGTGCAGGTAGTCGAGCAGCACCAGGCCGCAGTAGGTGGCGACCACGGCGAGCGTTCCGGTGACCAGCAGCTCCACCCAGGCGGTGGAGAGGAACGCCACCCGCAGCACCGCCTGGGTCCGGTCGGCCAGTTCGCGGTCGTCCTGCTCGACGGCGAGCGCGGCGCGCTCGTCGGCGCCCAGGCCGACCAGTGTCGGCAGCCCGCGCAACTGGTCCAGCAGGCGGGCGCTGAGGGTCCGGGCGGCGGTCAGCTGGGCCTGGACGGCGGCGCGGGTGCCCATGCCGATGACCTTGAGATTGGCCGGCAGCAGTGGGGTCGCCAGCACCAGCAGCAGGGCGACCACCCGGCTGCCCGACGCGATCGCCGCCAGCACGACGCCGCCGGCGATCAGCATGGTCCGGCGCGCCGGGACGTAGCCGGTCAGCCAGTCGGTGAGGCGGTCCATCTCCTCGTCCAGGGCCTGGACGAAGGCGGCGTCGGTTCCGCTGGGGCGCGCCGCGCCGGCCGGCTGCCGCCAGGCGGGCAGGGCGGCGTCCAGCAGCCGGCCGCGCAGCGCGTGCCGGACCGCGGCGGCCGCCTCGTCCGCGGCCAGGTCGCCGGCCGCGAGCAGCCAGGCCCGCAGCGCGAGCCCGGCCGCGATCAGGCCGGCCGCCGGCAGCACCGAGACGGGGGTGACCGCCGCCCGCTGGCCGTGCAGCGCCAACTGGGCGGCCCAGCCGAGCCCGGCCGCCCAGCCGACGGTGCCGAGCGCGGCGAGCCCGCGCAGCGTGCCGGCCCGCCGGAAGGCGGGTGCCTGCGCGTGCGCCCACTCGTGCAACCGGCGCAGCGCCCGCTTCTGGTCCTGCTGCGCGTCGTCGTCGGCCAGGCGCGTCAGCAGGGCGGCGGTGTCGCTCACCGCTGTGCCGCCTGCTCGACGTCGAACTCCCCGGCGGCGGCGGACCGCCGGTCGCCGACCAGCCAGGCGGCGAGCGCGAGGGCGCCGAACAGCACGAGCGCGACAGGGGCGATCCATTCGCCCTGACCGCCGAACACGTCCTGCACGACCGCGACCAGACCGACACCGAGCACGGTGAACCCGACCCGACGGACCAGGACCCACACGCCCGCTTCCGCCACCGGGACATGACTGACCGGCAGATCCGTGTGGACCTCAACATGATTGACGGGTACGGCGAGCGCGGCCGGGGCCGGCGGCCGGTACTTCCCTCGGAACACCCACCAGGCGTAGATGTTGTAGGCGAGCACCACGGGCATGCAGCAGCCGACACCGATCAGCAGGAACACCTGTGACCCGACCGGGCTGGCGGCGGCGTGCACGCTCAGGCCGGGCGGCACGACGATGGGGGCGGTCGCGGTCACCAGCGCCAGCAGCCCGGCGACTTGGGCGCCGAGCACGGCGATGAACGGCCGGGCGTCGGGCTCCTTGCCGAAGCCGTACCAGGCGACGGCACCGCACCCGGCGGCGGCCGCCACCAGGAGGCCGAACAGGACGGCCCGCAGCGGCTGGTCGAAGCGGAAGTGCTGCGGGTCGGCCACCTCCAGGCCGAAGCCCAGCACCAGGCAGGCCCCGACCGTCACGGCGAGCAGCGGGCGCCCGAGCCGCGCGGCCCGACGGCGGGCGCCGCCCTCCGTCTTGGCCTGCAGCCAGGCGGCGCCGGCCAGCAGGTACAGCGCGGTCAGGCCGAGCGCGCACAGCACGCTGTAGGGCGTGAGCCAGCGCAGCGCACCGCCGTCGTAGACACCCCCGTGCTGCGGCAGACCGCTGAGCACGGTGCCGACCACCAGACCCTGGCAGACCGTCACCACCAGTGAGGAGATGCCGAACAGGCGCCCCCAGCCGCGACGGTAGTCCGGCGCGGAGCTCTGCAGCTCCAGCCCCAACCCGCGCAGCACGAAGGCCAGCAGCATCACGATCAGCGGCAGGTAGACCCCGGGGAGCACGGTGGCGTAGACGCCGGGCAGCGCCGCCCACAGGGTGACCCCGGCGAGGATGATCCAGCTCTCGTTGGCGTCCCAGGCCGTCGCGACCAGCTCGGTGTACTCCTTGCGCCGCTCGTCGCTGCGGTCGAAGAGACCGAGGATCCCGATCCCGAGGTCGTAGCCGTCCAGCACCACGTAGGCGCCGAGCGCGAAGAGGATCAGCGCGTAGGAAGCGTACTCAGCCATGGACGGTCTCCGGCAGGATCGGGTGGCCGGCGGTTGGCGAGTCGAGGGCTTCCGGCCCCGCCTTGACGGCCCGGACGATGTAGCGGACCCAGACCGCGACCAGCACGGCGTAGACCGCGACGAAGCCGGCCAGGCTCAGCGCGGCCTCGGTCGTGGACAGTTGGGAGACGGCGTCCGAGGTACGGAGCTGGCCGTAGACCACCCAGGGCTGGCGTCCGGTCTCCGCGGTGATCCAGCCCCCGGTGATCGCGATCAGGCCGGCGGGCGTCATCCAGACCAGCAGCCGGTGGAAGCGCCGGGCGGTGAACAGCCGCCCGCGCAGGCGCAGTACCAGTCCGGCGAAGGCCATCGCGAACATGGTGAGCGCGGTGAAGTACATCGCCCGGAAGCCGTAGAAGGCGCTCCACATGTTCGGGCGCTGGTCCGGCGGGGTCTGCAACAGGCCGGGCACGTGGGCCTGGCCGGTCAGGTCCTTGCCGATCACCGCGCCCAGGTGCGGGATCTCGATGCGCAGGTTGTCCTTGCCCTTGCCCGGGTCGGGGATGACGACCAGGTTGTAGCCGTTGTTGTCGGTCTTCCAGTTGCCCTCGAAGGCCTCCAGCTTGGCGGGCTGGTGCTGTCCCATGAACACCGCGGTCTCGTCGCCCGCGTACAGCTGAACGGGCATCAGGACGGCCAGCACTCCCAGCGCGAGCGAGAGCGTGCGGCGAGCGAAGCCGAGCGAGCGCTGCCTGACCAGGTACCAGGCGGCGATGCCGCCGACGAACCAGGCGGCGCTGATCAGCACCGCGAGCAGCATGTGCGGGAAGCGGTAGGAGAACGCGGGGTTGAACAGCACCTGCCACCAGTCGCGGGCCTGGAACTGGCCCGCGACCTTGGTGAAGCCGGCCGGATCCTGCATCCAGCTGTTCGCGGAGAGGATCCAGGTGGTGGACAGCAGGGTGCCGAAGGCGACCATCCACGAGGCGAAGGCCATGGTGCGCGGACGCACCCGTCCCTCGCCGTAGAGCATGATGCCGATGAAGCCGGCCTCCAGGAAGAACGCGGTGATCACCTCCATCCCGATGGTGACACCGAGGATGGGACCCACCGCATGCGCGTAACTGCCCCAGTTCAGGCCGAACTCGAAGGTCATCACCGTGCCGGCGACCACACCGAGGCCGAACCCGACCGCGAAGATCTTCCGCCAGAAGCGGAACATCTGCAGGTAGAGCGGATCACGGGTGCGCAGGTAGGCCGTGTAGACGACGGCGAGCAGGATGGAGAGCCCGACGGTCAGAGCGGGAAAGGTCATGTGGAAGATGGCGGTGATGGCGAACTGCCAGCGGGACAGTTCCACCGTCGCGGATGACGCCATGGCGACTCCTGTCAGCGCTGCGGGGCGGGGTGCGGGTGGAGCCGGCAGGTCACAGCCGCACCAGCGGGACGTCCACCAGGTGCTCGGCCAGGAACCACACCTGCGCCTCGCCGGTGCGCACGACCTGGGAGACCAGCAGGTCGTTGCTCCCGTCGTCGCCTAGCTCCGCCACCCGGCGGGCGGCATCGCGGGCGTCGATCAGGATCGCCTCGTGCGCCGCCAGCAGCCGCGACAGCATCGCCGGCACCTCCTCGACGCCGTCCGGCGGACGCGGGATCGAGGTGATCTCCGCGACGTGCCGCGGGTCGCCGACCGCCACGCCACCCAGGGCCTGCACCCGCTCGGCGAGCGCGTCCACCAGCGCCAGCTGCTCGTCCGCGTGCTTGTCCAGCAGCAGGTGCAGCTGGTAGAAGGTCGCTCCGCGCATCAGCCAGTGGTGCTTCTTGTAGAGCGTGTAGAGGATGCTGGTGTCCGCCAGTACCCGGTTGAGCCGCTGGCAGGCGTACAGGCGGGCGTCGTAGGAGAGACCGAGCGGAACCTGGTTGACGGTGCCGAACTCCTGGATCTCCTCGCCCTTCTGGTGCAGCAACGGCTGGCTGCTGCCGCTGATGGTGGGGTGGTCGGAACTGGTCATGGGAACTCCTTGGGGGGTTAGCGGGATTTCAGCGGAACATCGACTCGAGCCAAGCTAGGGGCACCTGAACTGCGGGTATGGGCCTGGAGTGCACCGACCGTTGCCCCTGGGCGCACCGTCACCAGGTCGGGGTGGCAAGCGGTCGCGCGATCACCGGCGACCGACGGCGAGCGCCGCCAACTGCTCCTCGAACGGGACGACGGTCTCGGCCGTGGCGCGCGCGGGCACCGGCCGGCCCGTCATCAGATCGGCCAACTCGCCTGCCGCGCGGGCGATCCGGGCGGCCAGGCCGCCGCTGGCGTCACCGGTCGAGCCCCAGTCCTCGGAGGCCGCGTAGACGGCGGTGGGCGCCACCACGGCCCGCAGATAGGCGAAGAGCGGTCGCATGGCGTGCTCCAGGGCCAGCGAGTGCCGGGCGGTTCCACCGGTGGCGGCGACGAGCACCGGAGCGCCGGTGAGCGCGTCCTTGTCGATCACGTCCACGAAGGACTTGAAGAGGCCGCTGTACGACGCGCTGAAGATCGGCGTCACGGCGATCAGCCCGTCCGCCGCGGTGACCGCCTCGATCGCCGCGCGCAGCGCGGGCGGCGGGAAGCCGGTGACCAGATTGTCGGCGATCTCCCGTGCCAGGTCGCGCAGTTCGATCACCTGGAGGTCGACCTCCCGTCCGCCGTAGCGCAGTTGACGTATGGTGGCGTCGGTGATCCGGTCGGCCAGCAGCCGGGTCGACGACGGGACCGAGAGCCCGGCCGCGACCACCACCAAGTGCAGTGCGCCGTCGCTCACTTGGCCACCTCCAGGACCTCGGTGGCCTCGGCGACCCGGGCGGCGTGGGTGGGGCCGTCGGGGACCCTGGCCGGCCGGCCGGTGGCGAACTCCTTGCGCAGCACCGGGACGACCTCCTCGCCGAGCAGGTCGAGCTGCTCCAGGACGGTCTTCAGCGGCAGTCCGGCGTGGTCCATCAGGAAGAGCTGGCGCTGGTAGTCGCCGAAGGTCTCCCGGAAGGTCAGCGTCTTCTCGATGACCTCCTGCGGGCTGCCGACGGTCAGCGGGGTCTGCTCGGTGAACTCCTCCAGCGAGGGCCCGTGCCCGTACACCGGCGCGTTGTCGAAGTACGGGCGGAACTCGCGCACCGCGTCCTGGGAGTTGCGGCGCATGAACACCTGCCCGCCGAGACCGACGATCGCCTGCTCGGGGGTGCCGTGGCCGTAGTGGGCGTAGCGCTCGCGGTAGAGGTTGATCAGCTTCTGGAAGTGCTCCTTGGGCCAGAAGATGTGGTTGGCGAAGAAGCCGTCACCGTAGTACGCGGCCTGCTCGGCGATCTCGGGCGAGCGGATCGACCCGTGCCAGACGAACGGCGGCACGCCGTCCAGCGGGCGCGGCGTCGAGGTGAAGGACTGCAACGGGGTGCGGAAGCGGCCCGACCAGTCCACCGTCTCCTCGCGCCAGAGCTCGTGCAGCAGCGCGTAGTTCTCGATCGCGAGCGGCAGGCCCTGGCGGATGTCCTGGCCGAACCACGGGTAGACCGGGCCGGTGTTGCCGCGACCCATCATCAGGTCCACCCGGCCGTCGGCGAGATGCTGGAGCATCGTGTAGTCCTCGGCGATCTTCACCGGGTCGTTGGTGGTGATCAGCGTGGTGGAAGTGGAGAGGATGATCCGCTCGGTGCGGGCGGCGATCCAGCCGAGCATGGTGGTGGGCGAGGACGGCACGAACGGCGGGTTGTGGTGCTCGCCGGTGGCGAAGACGTCCAGGCCGACCTCCTCCGCCTTGAGCGCGATGGCGACGATGGCCTTGATCCGCTCGTGCTCGCTCGGCGTTCGCCCGCTGGTGGGGTCGGGGGTCACATCTCCGACGCTGAATATTCCGAACTGCACGTGTCATCACCCTCTGTGCTGAATGTCGTTGTGGTCAATCGCGTCGGGGCCAGGGATCAACATCCCCGGCCCCAACGGGCTTCCGTCGTCGTGGCGGGAACGGTCAGCCGTGCAGCGTCGTGTAGAGGAACGCGTCGGCCTGCGCGACGGCGGCCTGGGCGGCGTTGGTGTTCCTGAGCGCGTTGAGCATCGCGAAGTCGTGGATGACGCCCTCGTAGCGGACGGCGGTGACGTCGTCGCCGGCCGCCCGCAGCTTGGCCGCGTAGGCCTCGCCCTCGTCGCGCAGCACGTCCGCCTCGTCCGTGATGACCAGTGCCTTCGGCAGGCCCTTGAGCTGGGTCAGGTCGGCACGCAGCGGCGACGCCAGGATGTTGCTGCGGTCCGCCTTGTTCGGGGCGTAGGCGTTCCAGAACCACTGCATCGACTTGCGGGTGAGCCAGGGCCCGTCGGCGAACTGGTTGTAGGAGGAGTCGTCGAAGGCGGCGTTGGTGACGGGGTAGAAGAGCAGCTGGCCCGCCAGCTTCGGACCGTCCTGCTGCTTGGCCATCAGCGTGACCGCGGCGGTCATGTCGCCGCCCACGCTGTCGCCGGCCACCGCGATCCTGGAGCCGTCGACGTTGATCTCGCTGCCGTGCTCGGCGACCCACTTGGTGGCGGCGTACGCCTGCTCGATGGGCACCGGGAACTGCGCCTCGGGGGAGGGCGTGTAGTCGACGAAGATCACCGCGGCGTGTGCCCCGTTGGCGATCTCGCGGACCAGGCGGTCGTGCGTGCCCTCGTCGCCCAGGACCCAGCCGCCGCCGTGGAAGTACATCACCACCGGAAGCTTGCCCTGGACGCCCTGGGGGCGGACGATCCGGATGGTCACCTGGCCCGTCGGCCCGACGTTCAAGGTGCGGTGCGAGATGTCGGCCGGCTGCAGCGGGACCGGTCCCGACTGGACGCCGTCGAGGGCCTTGCGTGCGTTCGCGTACGACAGCGTGTAAATGGGCGGGTTCTTGGCGGCGGCGTCGGCGAAAGCCTGGGCGTCGGGCTCCAGCACCACCTGAGGGTGCTGGGCCGCGGAGTTCGGCGCCGACTGGGCCGCCGGGGCGGCGAGCACCAGGACGAGCGGGACGGCGGCCAGCGCGAGTGCGGCTCTGCGGCCGGTGCGGGGTGTGTACATCAGAAGATCTCCGTTGCTAGAGGTAGAAGGCGGAACGTGCGTATCGGGCGTCGAGTTGTCGGTCTGTTGGGAGCTAACCGCCGCCGGGCCGCGCCGTGTTGATTCCAGGTGCCGTCCCCTGTCCCCTCCCGGTACTGCCGGAGGGTGCGTGGCAGGCCCTTCTGGTCAACTCGCGGCGCTCACCCTCGCTGAGTCCACCCCAGACGCCGTACGGCTCCCCGGCGTGCAGGGCGAACTGCGCACAGGTTTCGAGCACCGGGCAGCTTGCGCACACCCGCCGGGCCCGGGCCTCACGCTCGCGGCGGGCCTTGCGGCGCTCACCGTGAGGTGAGTAGAAGTCCACGGCATTCATGCCGCGGCAGGCAGCTGACTGCTGCCAGGCCCACTGCTGCAACAGTGGCTTGTACGGCTTGGGCATGAGGTGGCCTCCTCGGTCTCGAGCCCTTCGCGGAACGCCGTCACGCTAGGACGGGATGCCGCGGCGAAGTGCCCGGCGCGTGCACGTCCGGTGCTCCGTGAGCGCCCGGGAATCGGCCTGCCCGGCTCGCTGTGCGCGCACAGGCAAGAACCGGTGCGTCGACGGCGAAGGGCGCACCCGCGGAACTCGCTACGGTCGGCCTGACCGGTGACCAAGGAGCACTGGAGCGAGCCGTCGTGGTGGACGGACAGTCAGTCAGGAGTGCGATGGAGAGCCGGAGCGGGACGCCGTTCGGCCGGCTGCTGCGCGAGCTCCGGCAGGACCGTGGTCTGACGATCGAGGAACTGGCCGAAGCGTCGGGTGTGTCGGGGCGCGCGATCGGCGACATGGAGCGGGGGCGGAGCCTGCGCCCGCGTCGTGGCACGGTCACCGCGCTCGTCCAGGGTCTGCGGTTGGACGAAGCGGCGCATGCCGAACTGCTGTCGGTCGCCCGCGCCGGCCGTCCGGGCGCGGAGCCGGTCGCCGCCGTCAAGGCGTCGCCCTACACGTTGCCCAGAGGTGTCCGGGACTTCGTCGGGCGGCACGCGGAGCTGGCGGTGCTGCGGGCTCTTGCGCAGCGACCCGCCGAGGACGGCGCGAGGCCGGGCAGCGGATGGGATGCTCCGGCACCGCCGGTGGCCGTGGTGTTCGGCGCGCCCGGCAGCGGCAAGAGCACCCTGGCGGTCCGGCTGGCCGAGGAGCTCGCGCCAGGGCTGGCGGACGGGGCGTTCCTGCTGGACATGCGGGGCCTGGACGCGCAGCCGCTGTCGGCCCAGGAAGCGGCGCTGCGCCTGCTGGGCGCCTGGGGCGCCGATGAGCTCGAGTTGGTGCGGCTGAGCCCGCAGGAGCGTCTCGCGCGCTACCACGCGACCGCGGCCGGGCTCCGGGGGATCCTCGTGCTGGACGATGCCGGTAGCGAGTCCCAGGTCAGGCCGCTGCTGCCGCGCGAGGGGAGTCTGCTGGTGGTGGTGACCAGCCGTCGCACCCTCGCCGGCCTGGAGGGAGTGCAGCGCGTGGAGCTGGGCGCCCTGACCCAGCAGGAGTCCACCTCGTTGCTGCGCGCCGTCGTCGGCGCAGGGCGGGTGGACGCGGAGCCCGAGGCCGCACGCTCGGTGACCGAGTCCTGCGGGCACCTTCCGCTGGCCCTGCGGGTGGCCGCGAACTGGGCCGCCACCCGGACGAACTGGAGCCTGCAGCGGCTCGCCACCCGGCTCACTGACGAGGATCGCCGGCTGGACTCGCTCAGCGCCGGTGACCTGCGGGTCAACTCGGCCTTCTCGCTGTCCTACTCGCGTCTGGCTCCCGGGGCGGCCCGGCTGTTCCGGCTGCTGTCGCTGGTGCCGGGAGCGGACTTCAGCGCCCCGCTGGCGGCCGTGCTCGCGGGCGTGTCCCTGCCCGTGGCGGAGGACGTCCTGGAGGAACTGCTGGAGGCCGGTCTGTTGATGACCTACCGTCAGGACCGCTACCGCTTCCACGATCTGCTGCGCCTGTACGCCAGGTCCCAGCACCGCCTGGTGGACGGCGAGCAGGAGTCGGCGGCCGCCCGTTCCGGCCTGCGGTCCTGGCTGCTCGACACGGTCGTCGTCGCCGGTCGCGGGTACGGGCCGGACCACGGTGCGCCGGTACCGGACCCCCGCGGCCTGCTCGTGCTGGAGGACCGTGGGCAGGCCCTGCACTGGATCAAGGCGGAGAGCGACAACTGGTTGGCGGCCTTCCGCGAGGCCGCCAAGGGCGGTGAGCACGCCAGGGTCGACGCGGTCTCGGGAGCCATGCGCCTGATCTCCGACGACTGGGTGTCCTGGGGCCACTGGGTCGAGATCTTCGAACGCGCGGCCCGGGCCGCGGCGGCTCTCGGCGATGCCGTCAGGGAGGCCAGCCACCGCAACGACCTCGCGTGGGCCTACTGGGTCTGCGAGAACCGCCATGACGACGCGATCACCGCCGCCACCTGCGCGCTCGCGCTCGCCGAGGCCTGCGGAGACCTCGTCCAGCAAGCCAGGGCGCACGTGCGACTGAGCGTCATGCAACACGCGGTCGGCGACGCGTCCGCCGCAGCCGACAGCTGTCGCCGGGCCATGGACCTGTTCGTCCAGGCCGATGACATCACCGGATACCTCCCGGCCTGCAACGTGAGCATCAAGTTGCTGCAGGAGGCCGGTCGCATGCAGGAAGCCATCAAGGCCTACCAGGAGGTCATGGACGCGTACGCCGACCCGCGCAACCGCGACCGCATCCCGCCGAACGTCCGGGAGATCACCGGCCTGATCGCCACCTTCCACGTGTCGTTCGTCCATCTCGACCTCGGGCACTGGGCGGAGGCGGTCGACACGCTGCGGTCCATCCGCGGGCAGCTCGAGGCCCGCGGCTATCACCGCCGGGAAGGCCAGCTCCACCTCCACCTGGCCCATGCGCTGGCCCACCTCGGTGCGGACGCCGAGGCCGCCACCGAGTACCGCACCGTGCTCACGCTGGCAGGCCGGATCCCCGCGGCCCTGGTGGACGAGGCCCGCGCAAGCCTTCAGGCCCTCGCCGCCGGTCGGCTCTCGCCGCCGACCCGGTTCGAATGAGCGACGCGACAGACGCTCTGACGAATCGTTGCTGCCGGTGGTGTGGCCGGAGTCACCCGCCCCATGGACCATCCTGAGCTGCCGTTCCTTGGATAATGGGCACATCCGGCGCGTCGTTCGCGCCCGGAGTGTGGGCAGGAAGGGCGCATGAGTGGCGGGGTCGAGCGGATCGCTGTCCCGTCGCGGTCTGCGCGGCCGAGAGCTGGAACTCGAAGAGCTGCGGGCGCTGATCGCCAAGGTGGCCCGCACCGGAAGCGGGGGACTGGCCCTGCTCCAGGGGGAGCCGGGGATCGGAAAGAGCACGCTGCTCGCCGAGGCCGTCACCGGGGCCAGGGCAGCGGGATTCTCGGTCGGTCTCGGCAAGGCCGACGAGCTGCATCGCATCGTGCCGCTCTCGTCGCTCGCGGCCTGCGTCCTGCACGGCGATCAACCGCTGCTCTGCGGTGATGCCTTCGCCGATCTCGCGCGCCATCACGATCAGCGGATCTGGCTGGTGGAGCGCATAGCGGAGGCGATCGAAGCCAGAGCCGGCAGTGTGCCGGTGCTGATCGCCCTGGACGACGTGCAGTGGGCCGACCCGCTGAGCCGGTTCGCCCTGAAGCAGTTGCCGACCCGCCTGTGGACCTCGCCGGTGCTGTGGATCCTGGCCGGGCGACCGGAGCCCGCCGGGCCGGCGGAAGAGATCGTCTCGGCCGCGAGGGCCACGCTTTCGACGCTCACCGTGCCGCTGGGGCCGCTGTCCGGCGCGGCCATCGGCCAACTGGCCGACGACACGCTGGGTGCGGCCGTCGACGAGCGGGTGCGGGACCTGCTCGGCGGAGCCGGCGGGAATCCGTTCCTGGCGGTCGAGATGCTCGCGGGACTGCGGACCGCCGAAGGCTCCGCTGAACTCGTGCCCCCGGGGCTCGTGGTGGGTGTGCGCGGCCGGCTCAGCTCCCTGCAGCCCAGCACGCTGCGCTTGCTGCGGATGGGAGCGGTGCTGGGACGCAGGTTCGGCTTCCACGACGCCGGCGCGCTCTGCGGCCGGCCGTCCAGCACGCTGATCGCGGCGCTCGAGGAGGCGGTGCGGGTCGGACTCCTGGACGACGACGGCGATCAGCTGGTCTTCCGACATGATCTGCTGCGCCAGGCCGTCTACCTCGACATCCCGCCCTCCGCCCGGAAGGCACTGCACCGAGAGGCCGCCAACCACCTGCTCGCCGCGGGCCGCCGGCCGATCGACGCGGTGCCGCACATCCTCGAAGGCGCCCTGCCCGGTGACGAGGAAGCGGTGGCGCTGCTGCGGCGAGCCGCCGACGACGTGCTGCCCCTCGCGCCGGGTCTCGCGGCCGACCTGACCACGCGGGCCCTGGAACTGGTGCCGTCAGCACGGCCGTTGAGGTTCGTCGTGGGTGAGCAGGCGATCGTCTGCCTGACCCGGGCCGGCCGGAACCGAGAGGCGCTGGCGACCGGCGACCGGCTGCTGGACTGCCGACCGCCGCTGGAGGCGTTCAGCCGGCTGCAGGCCGCCCTCGGGGGGACGCTGTGGAACATGGATCTCGCCGGCGAGTTGCGCCGCCGGGCCGAAGCGGCCCTCGCCGTCGGCGGCGCCGCCCCGGAGGTCGGGGCGAGGCTGGCGGCCCTGCGCGCGCTGGCGCTCTCCCGCGACGATGATCTCGTCGCGGCGCGTGCGGCCGGCGAGAGCGCGCTGCGCGCCGCCACCGCGAGCGGTGACCGGGAGGCGCACGTGCTGTCGCTGTGCGCGCTCGGCGAGATCGCGCTGAACGCGGGTGAGAACGCCGTGGCACTGGAGCAGTTCGCCGCGCTCAGTGCCGTCGACTCGGCCTTCCTGCCCGAAGAGATCGTCGCGCACCAGCACCTGGACGACTTCGAGGCCAGCGAACGACTGCTCCTGCGGGCGGCGGACCAGGCCGGGTCGCCCCGTCAGGCCATGCTGTTGTGGGGACAGGGCCAGCACGACCTGGCGCTCGGCAGGCTCGCCGACGCCGACGCCGACTTCGTGACGATGGAGCGCCTGGAAGACGACGTGCGGGTACCCGTCAAGCAGGTGAACTCAGCCGTGATCCGCTCCCAGATCGCCCTGCTGCGCGGCGATCGGGAAGCGGCGCGGCAGCACCTGGCCACGGCGCGGACCAGACTGGCGACCAGACCGAACCCGGGCAACAGGGCCGCGGTGCGCTTCCTGGAAGCGGTCCACGCCGAGGCCGACGGGGACATCGGGCTCGCCGTCGACAGGATTCGGCAGGTGCAGCAGGAAGGTCCCTTCATGCGCTGGCGACTGCTGCGCGAGCAGATCGATGCCGCGATCCGCATGGCCCTGCGAGGCGCCGACCGCGAGCTCGCCGAGGACCTGGCCGCGCAGGCCGCCGCCTACGCCGAACGCAACCCGGCCGTCCCCACCGCCACGGGCATCGCGGCGCAGGCCGCTGGGCTCGTGCACGACGATCTCGCCATGCTGGAACACTCCGTGACCCTGCTCAAGCCCGGCCCGCGCCCGCTGGTCCGGGCCGCCGCCTATGCCGATCTCGGGCGGGCACTCCTGGCAGCAGGCCGGAAGCCTCAGGCAGTGGCGGCCCTGACACACGCCCAAGGCACGTTCGCCGGATCGGGCGCCCACGCCGCGGCGGCACGCGTGCAGCGCGAGCTGGACGGTGCGGGAGCCGGCAGCCAGCGGGCGGCGGTCGTACCGCGCCCCGTCCAGGGTTGGGCGGCGCTCACGGCCTCGGAGAAGAAGGTCGCCCGCCTCATCGCCGCGGGCCGCACCAACCGGTCGGCCGCCGACCTGCTCATCGTCTCGCCGCACACGGTCAACACCCACCTGACCTCGGTCTTCCGCAAGCTGTCGATCAACTCCCGGGTGCAGCTTGCCAACCTGGTCACGGCCTTGCCCGACGACTGAGCGGGCCTGACCGGCGCCCGCCACGGAGGCGACCCCGGGACGCCCGGCCGTTGCCCGCAGGCCTAGGCTGATCGAGTCGCCAACGGGTGATCTTGGATGCCCCTCTCTTCACCTCCACCGACACCCCGGCCACCCACGACACCCGGCAAAGGCACCACCATGACCTCACCAGCCAGACCACTGGCGCGGCGGATCTCCGCCCGCCTGGGGACCGGAATCGTCACCCTGGTCCTGGTCGCCACCGGGTGCGGTGGGCCAACCGGTGCGGGGTCCGCGACGGGCAAGGTCACCTCCATCACCGCGCTCGACTACTACACCGACGAACCCGAACACACCCAGTGGGCCGAGTCGCTCACCGCCTGCGGCAAGAGCGTCGGCGTAACGGTCCAGCAGACCAGCATGCCGGGGCCGTCGCTGATCCCCAAGGTCCTTCAGCAGGCGTCCTCGCGGACTCTTCCCGACCTGTTGATGCTGGACAACCCCGACCTGCAACAGATCGCCCAGACCGGCGCGCTGACCCCGCTGGACCAGTACGGCATCGACTCCAGCGGCTTCGCCGAGGGCATCCGGTCGGCCAGCACCTACCAGGGGAAGCTGTACGGACTGGCGCCCGACGTCAACACGATCGCCCTCTTCTACAACAAGGACATGCTCGCCGAGGCCGGTGTCGCCGTGCCGGGGACCTGGCAGGAGTTGAAGGCGGCGGCGGCCGAGCTGACCCGCCCCGGGCGCTACGGCATGGCGGTGGACGCGAACGCCACCTTCGAGGGCACCTGGCAGTTCCTGCCCTTCCTGTGGTCCAACGGCGGGGACGAGAAGCAACTGGACACCCCGCAGGCCGCGCAGGCCCTCCAGCTCTGGGTCGACCTGGTGAAGAGCGGATCCATGTCGACGTCGGTGCTGAACTGGAATCAGGCCGACGTCAGCGATCAGTTCGTCGCCGGCCGGACGGCCATGATGATCAACGGCCCGTGGCGGATCCCCGCCCTGAACCAAGCGACGACCCTGCACTGGGGGGTGGCCACCATCCCCGTCCCGCAGGCGGGGCAGACCCCGGTCACACCGCTCGGCGGTGAGGTGTGGACGGTCCCGCAGAGCGCGTCCAAGGCCCGGCAGCAGAAGGCCGCCCACGTCCTCGCCTGCCTGAACGACTCCACGAGCATGATCGCCCTGGCCGAGCAGCACTTCACCGTACCCTCCCGCTCGGCGGCGGCTGCCCAGTACGCCGAACAGGACCCGTCGATGGCTGCCTTCGTGACCAGCGTCGAAGCGGCCCGGGCCCGAACCAGCGAACTCGGCGTCGGCTGGCCCAGAGCGGCGACCGGGATATACACCGCGATCCAGTCCGCGCTGACGGGCGAGCAGACACCGGAGGAAGCACTCAAGCATGCGCAGCAGATCGCGACCAGCCCCTGACCCGTCCCCGTGGCTGTTCATCGCACCCGCAGCGACATACCTGCTGCTGTTCTTCGGCTACCCGGTCGTCAAGAACCTCGTGATGAGCTTCCAGCAGTACACGATCAGGACCTTCTACACCGGCGCCGCGCCGTTCGTCGGGCTGCGCAACTACTCGACGATCCTCTCCTCGGACCTGTTCTCCAAAGCCCTGCTGAACACGGTCCTGTTCACCGCCGCTTCGATCTGCGGGCAGTTCGTCATCGGCCTGGCCCTCGCGCTGTTCTTCCAGCGCAGCTTCCCGCTCGGCCGGGTGCTGCGCTCGCTCCTGTTGCTGCCGTGGCTGCTGCCGCTGGTCGCCTCCGGGACGACGTGGCGGTGGATGCTCGACACCGACAGCGGAGTCGTCAACGACGTGCTGCGCCACCTGCACCTCCTGCCGTCCGGCGTCCCCTGGCTCACCGGCACCTCGCAGGCACTCGTGTCGGTGACCCTCATCAACATCTGGGTCGGCATCCCCTTCAACACCACGATCCTGTACGGCGGTCTGCAGAACATCCCGACGCAGCTGTACGAGGCGGCGAAGCTGGACGGCGCCGGCCCGGTGGCGACGTTCCGCCACGTCACCTGGCCACTGCTGCGGCCCGTGGTGAGCGTCGTGCTGGTGCTGGGCGCGGTCTACACGGTCAAAGTGCTGGACATCATCCTCCTCGTGACCGGCGGGGGACCGGCGAACGCCACCGAGACCATCGCCACCCAGTCCTACGAACTCTCCTTCCAGCAGTTCGAATTCGGGCGCGGCGCCGCGATGAGCAACGTCCTCGTCGTCCTCTCGCTCGTCTTCGCCGTCGGCTACCTGCGCGCCAACCGTCGCGCCACGAGCGTCTGAGCGGTGATCCGGTGAAGCGCGCACCCAACCGGGGTTGGCCGTCCACGATCGTCGGGATCGTCCTGCTCGCGTTGATGCTCTTCCCCGTCTACTGGATGGTGAACGCCTCCCTCCAGCCGGCGGGCAACCTCCTGCGGGGCGACTGGTTCCCCTTCCATCCGGACTTCAGCGGTTACCGCACCGCATTGCGCGATCAGGGAGGCAACCTCGTCACCAGCCTCGTCGTAGCCCTCGGCAGCGTCGTGCTCAGCCTCTCGCTCGCCGCCCCGGCGGCCTACGCGCTGGCCCGGTTCCCGCTCCGGGGAAGCAACCTGGTGCTGCTCGGCATCCTGATCACGCAGATGGTGCCGAGCATCGTCGTGGCCAACGCGCTCTACAGCGCCTACAACGACCTGGGACTCCTGAACTCCTACCTCGGGCTGATCCTCGCCGACTCCACCGCCGGGGTCCCCTTCGCGATCATCGTCATGCGGTCGTTCATGCGGAGCATTCCACGGGAGATCATCGAGGCCGCGCGCGTGGACGGCGCCGGGAGGCTGCGCGTCCTCACAGCCGTGGTGCTCCCGATGAGCGCGAACGCGTTGATCACCGCCGCCCTCTTCACCTTCCTCTTCGCCTGGAGCGACTTCCTCTTCGCCCTCACCCTGACCACCACACAGACCGTGCGGCCGGTCACCGTGGGGATCTACCAGTACATCGGCGCATCGACGGACCACTGGAACGCCGTCATGGCCACCGCCGTGCTGGCCTCCGCCCCGGCGGCCGTGCTGCTCGTCCTCGCTCAGCGCCATGTCGCCGCCGGCGCGGCCGGCGGGTCCGTCAAGTGAGGGCACCCGCACCCCGGATCTAGCGGATTCACGCGATGTGTCGAGGTAGCCCCCGCTGGCATGGTGTCCCGAAGAAACACCTGCTCAAGGGGCTCCACATGAATGTCGCACTGACCACGGCCGGCCTGCCGGACGACGACAAGCTCGACTACTGGAACAAGGCCCTCACGCGCACGCTCGTCCCGCAAGCGGTCACACCCCGGGTCAGGACACCGTTCTCGGGCCGGCTCACCTCCTACCGGCTGGGCTACCTCCAGGTCTCCACCATCGAGGCGGACCCGCAGCGCATGAGCCGCACCGACCGGCACATCGCCCAGTCCGACGGGGAGTTCGTCTCCGTCGGACTGCAGAGCTCCGGGCGCGGCGCGCTGGCCCAGAACGGGCGCACCGCCCAGCTGGCGCCGGGCGGGCTCGTGCTCTACGACACGGCCCGTCCCTATACCCTCGACCAGCTTGAGCCCTTCCGCCTGCACGTCTTCCAACTGCCCCGCCGCGTCCTGGCGATGCGCGAGGCGGAGATCCACCGCGTCACCGCGACGGAACTTCCCCCGGACACAGGGATGACGGGCATGCTGACGCCCTTCCTGACCACTCTGGTCACCACCGCCGAGCAGTGGAGCCCGCGGGTGGGCGAACAACTGGCGGGCACCGTCAGCGACCTGCTGGCCGCGCTGATCGGCGAGCAGGCCGCGGAACACGAGCCGCCCGACGGGGGGAGCGCCGGTCGCGGCATGGCACGGCGCGTGCGCGGCTACGTCAACGATCACCTGTCGGACCCCGACCTCTCCCCCCAGACGGTCGCCGCCCACCACCACATCTCCGTCCGCTACCTGCACCGACTCTTCGAGGGTGAGGGGATGACGATCACGCGGTGGATCCTGCAGCGCCGGCTGGAGGAGTGCAGCCGCGAACTCGCGCGCCGCGGGCGGGTCAGCCCGACCGTGTCCTCGGTCGCGCAACGCTGGGGCTTCGTCAACGCCGCCCACTTCAGCCGCGCCTTCCGCACCGCGTACGGCATGTCGCCACGGGAGTGGCGTAGCACGGCACTCACCACGGACCGGCCGCCGGGTGCCCCTTGAGGTCTCCGACTACGAGGCGAGTTTCGCGGCGATCAGCTTCTTGGCGCTCGCCGGTTCGTCGCGCATCCTGAGTCCGTCCCAGTCGAGCCCGAGGGCTGTGACGGTCTTCCGCGCCTCCGCTGCCCGGACCCGGTCGGTGTCCGGTCCGCCCTTGGCCATCTCGTAGAGCGCGGAGGCGTACTCCTCGCGTTTGCTCGGCCCCGCCTTCTTCCAGAAAGCCAGGGTCTTGCCGAGTCGTGCGAGAGCGGGGCGGGTGGGCTTGCCATCGGCGTCGGGCCCGGCCAACTGCTCCCAGCGCCTGGCGAAGTACTTCCATGCCTTGTACGAGGCAAGGCCCAGCCCGAGGGCGGCAGCGGCGCCGGCGAGCCCCCAGCCGACCGGGGTCGCGAGCAGCACGCTCGCGCCGGCGGCCGTGCCCGCGGCGACGGCGATCGAGGTGACGAGAGAGGCGACGCCGCCCGCCGATCCCAGCGCCCCACCCGTCGCGGTGATGATCTTCTTGATCCGGCCACGCTCGTTCTTCCGCACCGCGTATGCCTGGATCATGCGCAGCGAGATCTGCTGGGGTGCGCCCGCCCGATGCTGCTCGACCTCCGCGGCGGCTTCACCGAGCCCGCGTTCCATGGCGACCCGGACGTCCTCCCGCTGTTTCTGTCTCGCCAACGCCTCCAGGAGGCCGGCGTTGGCCTCCTGGAGATTCCGCTCCAACTCGTGGACCTCCAGTCGCGCCTGCTTGAGGGTGTCCAGGTCGGTTCCCAAGGGCCGGTCCATCGGCGAACGGCTCATCTCCTGAACGCGGGCCTGGTACGTCACACTCTTGGACTCGAACAACTCGTCGAGCGCGTACACCAGTTCACGGCATGCGGCGACCTCCTGGTCCGCGGCCTCCAACGCCCTCCTCGGCTCCTGGTCCTCCGCGGACATCAGTGTCCGCAACGCCGTGACCCGCGCATGCGCCTTGGCGGCCTTACGGGCGTACCGTCCCGTCTGCACCACTGTCGCGGGCAGTCCGACCGCGCCGCCTGCCGAGAAGACGGCGTTGTACAGCGGGGTGGCCTGCCCGGCGTAACTCAACGCTCCGCCCGTCCCGTTGAGCACGTTGCCGACCAGGCCGGCGGCGCTCTGGCCGATCTCCGTGCGGGCACTGCCGAGTTCCCGGGATGCCTCCCGGTGCGGCGCGGTGCCCTCCGGATGCGCGTTCCTGCCGTGCTGCGCGTTCCGCATCGCCTTGACGCCGGTGGCGAGCGTGACCCCTGCCGCGATGCTCGAGCCGAAGGGGCCCGCCATGCCACCGGCATAAGAAGCGGGTGTGCTGAAGCTGGGGTCGGTGAACTGCGCCCCGACGGTCGGGCCAGTCGTCGCGGCGACGTTCTGAGCGGCGGTGTCGAGGGTGTCCTTGACCCTGCCCGCGGTGACCTCGCCGTCCTCGGTCTGCCGTGCGATGGTGAGGGCTCGCGACCGTTGGAGTGCCAAGGTCACAGCGGCGTTTCCCATGCTCCGCTGCAGAGCGAGGAGGTCGCCTCGCACCGGGGAGCCGCCGGCTCTACGGGGAGCCGGCGCAGGGTTCCGGTGTGCAGCCGGTGCTTCGGTCTCCCGTTGCGGCTCGCTCCGCTCAGCATGTCTGTGCACACTGCCCTCCCAGCGACGTCCCGCACGCCTCACAGACCGACGCCTCGATCCTCCAGTGCGCGTTCCAGCGGAGCAAGATCGATGACCGGGGACAGGGCTCAAGGTTCCGCTAAGAGCGTCCTGAGGTTACCTGTCGGCCTCCGCCCGGCACCGCCCGTGAGCCCGCCGGCCCGCTCACCGTAGCCAGGCGCGATCGGCGGCGCGGGCGCCGGCCTGGAAGCGGCTGCGCGCGCCGAGGAGATCCATCACCTCCGAGATCAGACGCCTGACGGTGCGTTCGGAGACGCCGAGCTTGCGCGCGGCCATCAGATCGGTGTCGCCCTGGTCGAGAATGCGCAGCAGCGCGTAGTGCTGGCCGGACATGCCGTGCGGGTCGCGGCTCTTGGAGTCGCCCAGTGGCGCGGCGCCCGCCCACACCAGGTCGAAGAGCGCGCACATGGCGGCGACCACGCCCTTGCCGTGCAGCACGGTGGCCGCGTCGGTGCGCTCGGGATCCAGCGGCACCATGGCGACGCTGCGGTCGACGATGATCATGCGCATGGGCAGGGCCGGGACCGTCCGGACCTGCCCGCCGCGCTCGGTGAGCCAGTGCGCGTAGTCGGTGGTCGGCTGGTGGTTGCGCACCGAGTCCAGGAAGGTCGTGCGCACGTCGACCCCGCGACCCAGCAGCTCCTCGTCGAGCGGCCGGCTCGACTCCCGGGCCGCCTCGCTCTGCCCGCCGCCGGGAATGAACGCGAGCACCTGGAACCGGGTCCCGGCGCCGAGTTCCACCAGCCGGTCACGGATCGCGTCCACGCCGACGAGGTCCTCGCCCTGGGTGTACCTGCGGGCGCAGGCCACCTCCGACAGCACGACCTCGATGGCGGCCTGGCACTGCTCGATCTCGTGGCGCCGCCGCGCCAGCTCGGCCTCCTTGTGTGCCAGCAGTGCCTTCAGCCCGAGTTCCGGCACGACCGGTCGCATCACCAGCGGGTCCTCCCAGGAGGACCGGAGGAGGGACAGCCGGGTGAGTTGCTCGTAGGCGGCCGTCACCTCGCCCTCGGTCAGGCCGAGTTCGGCGGGCAGCTCGCACTCGGTCAGGGCAGGGCTGCGCAACAGTGCCAGATACACGGCCTCGGAGGCGTGATCCAGGCCGAACGCCTTCAGTACGGCGGGCATCTCAGGACTCGGCCATGATGACGCGCGGTCTCTGACGGACAGAACCGACAACTCGCTGCATTTCTCGCTCCCCCGTCCTACAACTTCGGAATTGTAGGTCTAGACCACTGCGGAGGCTCGTGTCAACGGTTTACTCCCTGCGGGCCGGGGGCGCGGTCGGCCGCCTGATCGCGCGTCAAGGAGTAGCGATCGATTCGTCCGATCGCCTCGGTCGGCCGCCAAGTCATGTAGGGGATCTCATCGTTGCGGGCCGTCTCGTCCGGTCGGCGCAGCGTCACGGGATGCTGGAGATGGACCATGAAGTCGTCGAAGGTGTAGAGCGCCGTCGATGCCTGGAGCCGCAGGACGAGGTCCACGTCCTCGCCGCCCCAGCCCTCGTACCGCTCGTCCATGCCCCCGATGCGGTCGAAGACCTCACGCGTGAGCCAGACGCAGCCGCCCACCGGTCGGCGCACCCAGAAGCCGCGCAGTGCCTGCGGGTCCAGGGTCGCCTCGCCGTCGAGGCAGCGGGCGCCGACGGCGTGCCCGCTCGAGCCGTCGTCCAGGTAGAGCATGTCGCGGTACGGAAGGACGGCGCCCACCCCCGGGCCCCTGAAACGGTCGACGTTCCGGGCGACGAAACCGCGATCCGGCAGCAGGTCGGCGTCGAAGACGCAGACGGTCTCGGCCTGCGAGGCGGACTGGACGACTCCGACGTTGACGACCCACGCCTTGTTGAACGGGCCTTCGTGCCGGGCGAAGAGGTACTCGTCGGCCACCTGCTCGATCTCCGACTGCCAGCGGGGGGAGTCGTCGGCTTCCACGACCGTCACGGTGTACCCCCCGTCCACCGGTGCCTGGTCCCGCAGACTGGTCAGGCCGGCCAGCAGGTTCCGCAGCCGGTGCCCGGACTCGCTGCGGTCCCGGAACGGGATCACGAGCTGCGCGGCCGCACCCGCCGGCGCCGGGCGAGCGGGCACCGGCAGGGCCTGATGGGACGACAGAGGGCGCGTCGCACCGGAGACCACGTCAGCACCCAGGTGGTAGCCGATGCGTCCGCGGTGGGCCGCCTGCCAGGCCAAGTCGGCCAGCTCGGCCATGCGTTCCGGAAAGCGCGAGGCCATCGGTTCGAGCACCTCCACCAGCCGACGGTGGCGTTCCGGGAGCGTCGGCTCCGCCAGCAGCCGGCGAGCCGCGGGCGCCCACGGTGCGCTGTCCTCGTCCCCGGCCAGCTTGGCGATGGACTCGGTCAACGGCTGCACCCGGTACCAGTGGTACGGGTTCGCGGCGCGGGCGTCCCGGTCCGCGTGGAGAACCAGGGCATCGGCGATCAGGCGAGCCACCGATCGCGGGTCGTTCGTGCGGAGCAAGGACATGATGATCTCCCATCCTCACTGACTCTGCGTCAGTGCTGCGGTGTCGGACAGTGGTTGGTTCGCCGGCTGCGCCCTGCCGACAACAGCCGCGGGCGACAGCAGGCGTTCACTGCGGAGCGCGGCGGCGGCGCCCAGCAGCATCAGCGCGGCCACCACCGCCCACAGGGCGGGCCCGCCCGCCAGGCACAGCGCCCCGAACAGCGCCGGCGCCACCGCGGTGGAGGTGGTCCAGGTGAGCTGGAACAACGCGTTGTAGCGGCCGATGGACCCGGGCGGCGCGCTCGCCGCCACCACCGCGTTCACCGCCGGCCCGCAGACCAGCTCCGCGGCGGTCACCGACAGCACCGACGCCGACGCCAGCACGATCCCGCCGGTTCGCGAAACCTGCGCGGCCGCCACCAGCAGCGTCACCGAGACGGCGAACAGGCCCGCCCCGACCACCATGAGCCGGGTGCGCCGCACTCCGGACAGGGCCCTGGTGATCGCGCTCTGGCAGGTGAACACCAGGACGCAGTTGGCGCCGAAGGAGGTGCTGAGCAGCCAGTGCGGCAGGCCCGCGGCCTGGACCAGGAACGCGGGCAGGACGATGGTGGGGAGCGTCCAGCCGAACGAGATCGCGGTGAACGCCAGGCAGAACAGGACGAAGCCCCGGTCCCGCAGCACTCGCCCGCGCGGCGAGCCCGGCAGCTGCCCGCCGGCAGCAGCGGCGCGGGCAGGGCCGGCGGGGGAGCGGGCGACCCGGTGCTGGGACATGACCAGAGCGGCGGCGACCACGGACGTCGCCGCGTCGATGAGGAGCAGCGCCTCGCCGCTGCGCGCGCTGATGGCCAGCGCCACGGAGGAGACCAGCGCCCCGAGCCCGACGACGCCGTTCTTCAGCACGCTGACGAGCGCGTACCAGTCGTCCAGCTCGCTGCCACGGGCGACGCCGGCCACGTAGACCGGCCAACTCGCCCAGTAGAGCCGGTCGGCGAGCATCACCAGGAATCCGGTGCCGACGATCAGCGGGAACGAGTGCGCGGACAGGAACAGTACGTACCCGGTCGCGGCGATCAGGTTGCTCAGTGCCAGTGGCCTGATCGGGCCGAACCGGTCGACCGGGCCACCCAGCAGCGGACCGAAGGGCAGTGCCAGGATGGTGCCCAGGGACAGGGCCAGACCGACACTCGCGGAGGTCAGTGCGGTGTGCTGTAGCAAATAGAGGAACGACAGCGGATAGAAGACCCCGATGCCGAACGCGTCGACGGCCGCGGCCAGCAGGATCAGCCGATGTCCGCGGGTGTCGGGCAGGGCCTGCCAGGAGCGGCTCACGGCGTCCACTCCAGCGGGCCCGGCGGCGCGCTCCAGGCGGCCGTCGCTTCGGGCAACCGTCGCAGCTCCTCGACCCGCCAGCGCGTCACACCGTGGTTGGACCGCAGCCGCGCGCCGAGGCCCACCGCTCGCCACAGCACGTCGGTCAGCTCGTCCGTCCACTGGTCGAGCCAGCGCCGGTACGCCGTCGGACCGATGGCGCCGAGCACGGCGGTGGACAGGTAGCCGCGGACGGCCCGCGCCGTGTGCTCGCACGGCGCCCGCTCCAGCAGCGCCCCGATGGCCACGCCGTACCCGACGACTTCGGCCAGTGGCAGCACCTCCTCCCGCTCCGGGGGCGAGGGACGGTCCGTGATGGCGACGAACACCGCCGCCGGCGCCGCTCCCGGCCAGCTCCGGCCGATCCGCACCAGGTGGTCTGTCCACGAAGCCTGGCGCCACACCGCAGCACTGGCATCCCACAGCGCGATGCGGGCTCGGCCGAGCAGCAGCCGCGGAAGGATCGTGGGCAGCGGGCTGACCTCGTCCCGCAGCCGACCGCGATCCTCCACGGCGCTGTGCACGCGGATCAGGACGTCGAGCCCACGCTCCCGCGCGAACGCCGCGACCAGGCTGCCGACCGGCGTCCCGGCGGCCGATGTCCCGGCGGCTGATGTCCCGGTGGCTGATGTCCCGGCGTCCGGCCTCCCAGCGTCCGGCCTCCCGGCGGCCGGGTGGCGTGCGGCGTACTCGGCGAACGCGGACGCCTGGCGCGCGGGCAACGCGAAGGCGAGGGCCGGCAGTTGCGCCTGTGGCAGAGCCGCCGCCCACGCGCACCCGCGAAGCGCCGCCAGCCGCACGGCGCTGCCGTTCCACGAGTTCCAGTCGACCTGGAAGGCGAGCGCCGCATCAGGGCGCTGAGCGACCGCCCGCCGGACTTCCTCCGTGAACCCTGGCCCGGGCTCGGCGCCCTCCCGCATGACGAGGTGGTGGGTCGACCCGGTCCCGGTGGCGGTGCCGAGGGCAGGCTTCATGAGGCGTCCCGTCCCGGGCTCGCGCCGGCGGGGACCGGCACGGCGAGGCTGCGGAGATGACCCGCCAGGCAGGCGAGCTGACGGCCGGTCGTGTCGTCGAACGGCAGGTGGAACACCACCCGGTCGAGCCCGGCGGTGGCGTACCGCTCGAGCAGCGGTCCCACCAGGAGCGCGCCGACCTCGACGACCGAGATCCGGCCGAGGTCGCGCACCCCGAGCGGCCTGCTCCGGTCAGCGGTGTCGATCGCCACGCTGAGCTGCATCGTCCTCGGCAGTTCGGGTGCGCCGGGCCGGCCGGCCGGGACGACCCCGGTCAACCGGTCCGGTTCGACGCCGCCCACCATCAGGCCGTCCAGCAGCGGCCCCAGGGCGGAAAGGACGCGCTGGTCCCCGCTCGCCAGCAGGATCGGCGGGGCCTGGAAGGTGGGCGGTGTCTCGAACCGGACGGTGTCCGGCAGGAGCCGGCCGCCACGGCGCAGCACATCGTCCAGGGTTCGCACGGTCTCCAGGAGGTTCTCCCGGCGGGTGTCGGGGTCCAGGCCGTACAGGGCGTTGACGTTGGTCCTGGATCCCGCGCCGATGCCGAGCACCAGCCGATTGCCCGACAGTTGCTGCAGCATGACGACGGATCGGGCCATGCTCAGCGGGTGCCGGTACCCGGTGCACAGGATGGCCGTGCCGAACTCCTCGAACGGCAGGCCCGTGCCCATGGCGTGGGCGAGGTCCGCCACCGGGTCGCCGGCGACGGCGCGGTCGACACCGTCGTTCTCGGTCAGCGTCACGTCCCTGGTCCACACGCCGGTGAAGCCGAGCCGCGCGATCTCGTGCAACCGGCCGAGGTCGTGCTGCCACGGCGCGTCGTAGAGCGGCAGCAGGATGCCCGTCCTCACGGCAACCACCGCCCTCGGTCCGCGGCCGGGCCACGGTCGGCGCCCGCAAAGGCCGCCCCGCCCGCCCCGCCCGCCCCAGCCGGTGCGGCCGAGATCCGCAGGTCCGGGCCGACCCGGACGCAGTCCCGGAACTCCCAGCGGAGCGCCTCGGAGATGGTGGTGACGCCGACGTCCGCCACGGCGCCGGGGCCCGCACCCAGCAGGGCGGGCGCGATGTATCCGACGATCTCGTCCACGCACCCGGCGGTCAGGAACCCCGATGCCGCCACCGGTCCGCCTTCGAGCAGGACCGAGCGGATCCCGAGGTCGAGGAGGCCGGCGAGCAGCGCGTCCGGAGCCAGGCGACCGTCGGACGCTTTGACGGCCAGCAGCTCGACGTTCGGCGGGGCCTCGATGTCCGGGTACGTGTCGGGAACGGCGAGCACGGTGCGCGCGGTTCCGTCGAAGACCCGGGCCGCGAACGGGAGGCCGGCCGACCCGGACGCCATGACGACCCTGATCGGTGGCCGTCCGCCGATGCCGTGCCGCACGCCGAGGTGCGGGTCGTCGGCGCGGACGGTGCCGGCACCGACCAGGACCGCGTCATGCGTCGACCGCAGCCGGTGCGCGTCGGCTCGGGCCTGCGCGGAGGTGATCCAGCGCGAGGTGCCGTCGGGCGCCGCGATCCGGCCGTCCAGCGTGGCGCCGAACTTCCAGGTGACCCACGGCCGCGCCCGGGTGACGTTCTTGAGCCAGAACCGGTTGGCCCACCCCGCCTCGCTCGCCAGCACCCCGCCGACGACCTCGATCCCCGCCGCGGCCAGAGCGGCCGCCCCGCCGGCAGCCGGCAGCCAGGGGTCGGCGACGGCGTAGACCACGCGGGCGATGCCCGCCGCGCGCAGCGCTTCGGTGCACGGACCGGTCCGGCCGGTGTGGTTGCACGGCTCCAGCGTGACCACGGCGGTGCCGCCCGCGGCGCGCCCGCCGGCCGCGGCCAGGGCCACGATCTCGGCGTGCGGTTCGCCGGCCCGCTGGTGACACCCCTCGCCCACGACCCGCTGAGCGCGGTCGAGCAGAACGCAGCCGACGGTGGGATTGGCGCCGGTGCGTCCCAAGCGGCTCGTGGCCAGCTCGACCGCGCGCAGCATGGCGTCGTTCTCGGCCTGTGTGTGCATCGGCTACACCCCCGCCGGAGCGCGGAACAGTGCCGCGAGCCGGTGCAGTTCGGCGGCCATCGCCTGGCAGCGGTCCTGCAGCTCCGCCGATCCCTGGGTCGGCAGGCCGTCGCCCGACAGGAAGTCGTCCGGGCAACTGGCCGCCTGGGTCGGCACCAGCCAGGCGCCCATCGCCTTGGCGACCGTCCGCAGCTGCTCGCACACGACGTTGCCGGTGCGCGGACCGCTCCCGTTGGCCGCGACCGCGACGGGCTTGTCGGCGAACGCGTCGCCCGAGAGTTCGTCCAACACGGCCTTCAGCAGCGCCGAATAGCCGCCGTGGTAGACGGGCGAGACGAGGACGACGGCCTGCGCCGCCGCGACCCGCTCCCGCAACTCCCTTAGCTCCCGCGCGACCTGCGTGGCGGTGCGCCCGAACGGCAGGGCACCCAGCTGCCCGGTGTTGACGATCTCGGGCTCGACGCCGGCCGACTCGAGCGCGTCCGCGATCGCCCGTGCGAGCGCTGCCGTATGGGAGTGCTCACGCGAACTGCCCATGAATACCAGGGCCTTCATACCATTACTCCCCACAATGGCGTCGACATGACGGTTCTCGATTCAGGACGGGCGTCCGCTGAGGGCCAGCGTGTGCCTGGTCACGCGCGCCTTGGTCTCGAGGTAGTAGCGGTTGTCCTCGGTCATGAAGACCCCGGTCGGCACGACGCTGACCACCTCGATCCCGTACTCGGCCAGCTGGGCGGCCTTCTGCGGGTTGTTGGTCAGCAGGCGGATCGCCGAGATGCCCAGCAGCGCGAGCATTTCGGCGGCGACGCGGTAGTCCCGCGAATCCGGCTCCAGGTTGAGCTCCTGGTTCGCGGCGTAGGTGTCGAAGCCACGGTCCTGCAGCACATAGGCGTCGACCTTGTTGTAGAGCCCGATTCCCCGCCCTTCCTGGCGCAGGTAGAGCAGGCAGCCGCCCTCGTCGGAGATCCGTCGCACGGCCTCCTGCAACTGCGGGCCGCAGTCGCACCGGGCGGACCCCAGCACGTCGCCGGTGAGGCACTCGGAGTGGATGCGCACCAGCGGGACGTGCTCCGGTGCGGCGTCGTGGTCGCCGAGGCTGAGGGCGATGTGCTCGTGCTGATCGCTGAGTCCGCGGAAGGTGTGGAGCTTGGCCTCCACGCTGGCACCGGAGTTGAGGTGCATCGGAACGCGGACGGTCGCGCGGATCCGCGCGGACGCGGTCTCGGTGTCGTGCATCGGTTCTCGTCCTTTCTCTTCCGGTCTCTTCCGGTGTCGACTAGTTGCAGGTGGCGGTGGCGGCGTCCCACATCAGGCTTGCCGGGCAGGCCGCCGCCGGCTCGGCAGCGGCGGCCACCGCGTGGTACCCGCTGACCGGACCGACCGCGAACAGGGCTGCGGCCAACGCGAGCGCGGCAAGGCTGACGATCCGGGTGAAGCGAATAGGCGTGCTCATGACATCCCCCTGGATTGACGGGCTGTGGGCGAACAGCAGGGATTGAACTCGGAGCCCCGTGCGTGACTCAGCGATCGATTCGCTGACAACCCAACTGTCGCTCGAGTGCGCACGCGGCTGCCACCGGCAGAACTGGCCGAACCCGGCAGTGCCTGATCCGGCCAGCCCGGCCGCAGAAGGACGCCGCGGTTGGTGTCAGGAGCTGACACCAAGCGCCCCCACTCGCTACAGTGGCCCGTATGACCCCGCTCGTGAGCCGCCGCCATGTCGATCACGGGCGTGCCACCACGACCGGCTGTCGCCGCGTCAGCTGACGCGGCCGCTCTGTTTCACCATCTTCGGCTCCGGTTCAGGAGCCTTGAGCGCCGCCCTCGTTCTTCTCCCCGGGCGGCCCGTGCGCCCGGCCGCCGTCCTTCACCGACCCTGGAACAGGACCCCGCCATGCGTCTGCGCGCCCCGCGCATCGCCGCCGCGCTCACCCTCGCCACCGTGCTGTGGACCACGGCCGCCACCGCCTTCGCCGCAACCCCGGCGTTCGGGCCCCTGCCGCCGCAGAACCCGGCCGCCGCGCCCAACGGCACCGCGACCATGCACGGTGACAGCGCCTCCAGCGACACCACGCCCTACCCGGGCCCGGGCACCGGTCCGGTGCGGTGGAGCCGGACGGCGCTCGCTTCCGCCTGCCCGACGGTGGTGATCGGTGGCGACGGCCTGCCCGTCGCGCTCTGCACCACGATCTTCGGCCAGACCCCGACGGTGCACCTGCTGGACCCGCATACCGGCGCCGACCTGGCCTCGCTCGCGCTGCCCAAAGGCAGCCTCTTCGGCGGCGTCTACGCCTACCTCGACAGCGCCAACTCCCTGGTGGTGGTGGACGGCAACGACAACCTGCTGCGGATCGGCCACCATCAGGGAGCTGGTGGTTGGTCTCTGACGGTTGATCAGTCGACGCCGTTGGCCGGTGCGATCCCGGCCGGTGACAACGTGGCTGGGCTCAGCCCGGGTTGGGGCGGCCGGGTGTGGTTCGCCACCTCGGGCGGCGTGATCGGCACCGCCGACACCGGCACCGGTGTGGTGCGCAGCATCAGCACCGGCGAGGGCGTCGGCAACAGCATCTCCACCGTGCCCGGGCACACCGCCGTCGCCACCGACCACGCGCTCTACCTGCTCTCCGAGGCCCCGGACGGCACCCCGGTGATCGACTGGCGCGCGCCCTACGACCGCGGCCCGGGCCGCAAGCCCGGCCAGCTCAGCTGGGGCACCGGTGCGACCCCGAGCTTCTTCGGACCCGGTGACGGCACCGAGTACGTGACCATCACCGACAACGCGGCCCCGCACGAGCACCTGCTGGTCTACCGGGTCGCGGGCGGTCCGGCACCGGTCTGCACCACGCCGGTGCTGACCTCCACCTCGGCCAGCGGGACCGAGGACGCGGTGATCGCCTCCGGCCGCAGCGTCTTCGTCACCAACACCTACGGCTACCCGTACCCCGCGCTCCCGGCCGGCGCACCGGCCAGCGTGCCCGCCTCGGCGAACTTCGACGGCGGGCTGAGCCGGGTGGACCTGGACGCCGACGGGTGCCACGTGGTGTGGAACAGCGGCGTCAAGTCCGCTGCCCTGCCGCGCCTTTCGCTCGCCGACGGGAAGATCTACACGGTGACCGTCAGCGGACCGACCGGCCTGCTCGGCAGCGACACCTTCGCGAGCTACGCGTACGCCGTGCTCGACCCCGCCACCGGGGCGCAGCTCAGCTCCGTCCCGATCGGGATCGGCCTGCTCTACAACCCGCTGCAGATGACCGGCACCACCGCACCGGACGGCACTCTCTACCAGGGCACCGAGACCGGGGTGCTGCGCTTCACCCGCGGCTGAGCCGCTTGGTGGTGGGGAGCTCGCGGCGTTCTCGGCCGGCGTCCAGCGGCAGTACTCCGGTGAGCACGGCCGGTGGTGTGCGGGCCCAACGGTGGGCCCGCACACCGATTTCAGCGGGTCTGGTCGGTCGGTCGGATCAGGATCTCGTTGACGGCGACGTGTTCCGGCTGGGTGAGCGCGTACAGGACGGTGCCGGCGATGTCCTGGGGCTGAAGGGTTCGCATGGAGTCGGCGTAGTTCCTGGCGAGGGCCTGCATGGCGGGGTCGGTGATGTGGGTGGCCAGCTCGGTTGCGACCATTCCGGGTTCGATGACGATGACGCGTACGCCCTGCGCGGTGACTTCCTGCCGCAGGGCTTCCGAGAAGGCGGTGATGCCGAACTTGGTTGCGGCGTAGACACCGCCGCCGGCAGATGCGGTGCGCCCTGATGTCGAGGAGACCTGCACCACGGCGCCCTTGCTGTCCAGCAGGGAACCGTCCGCAGTGACGTCACGGGCACGGACATCGTGCTGCTACACGCGGGCATCCATCAAACGGCGGCGCCCTTGCTGGCCGCACAGCCGCAGGCATGGCGCCGCTACCTCGAACTGGCCCTGGACGGGCTCCGCGCCACCGGAACCCGCAAACTGCCGTATCCGCCGGGCGACCTGCACCTCGGTGAGCATTCTGGGAAGAGCTGACCTGCGGACGCCGCCATCTCCCTTCGCCGCGCAGCCGTGCAGCGCGTGGAGTCGATGCTGACAAGCGACAGATCCATCTCGCCCCGACTGGTCAGCGCAGATGTGACACGTCGTTGTACAGGCGCATGGACGAGGTCGTGCCGGTGTACGGCACGCTGGAGAAGGAGG
This sequence comes from Kitasatospora sp. GAS204B, assembly GCF_029892155.1. Lineage (GTDB taxonomy): Bacteria > Actinomycetota > Actinomycetes > Streptomycetales > Streptomycetaceae > Kitasatospora. The sequence continues at coordinate 307,784 of NZ_JARZAG010000006.1, forward strand.
CCGGGGAGAGTTCCATCGCGTGCACCGCCTCCGCCGGAGCGTTGAGCGCCAGCTGGATCAGTGCCTTGATCGGCGTGACATGGGTGACGGCGAGGACCAACTTCCCCTGGTACCGGGACAGTAGCTCGTCCCTGGTTCGCGCGATGCGTTCGGCCACCTCGGCGAAGCTCTCCGCGCTGCCGGTGGGGGCCACGTCCGCCGAGCCGTGCCAGGCCTGAAGGTCCTCGGGGAACCGGGAGCGTACTTCCTCGTAGGTCAGTCCCTCCCACTGCCCGAAATCGGCCTCCCGCAGCCCGTCGTCGATCACGAGCTCCAGGCCGAGCCCCCGGGCCACGACCGCCGCCGTCTGCCGGCAGCGCCGCAGCGGGGAGCAGACGACGACGTCGACCCCCGCCGTGGCCAGGAGCGTGGATTCGGCCGCGCGTGCCGCCTGCCGGCGCCCCACCTCGGAGAGTTCGGGATCGGTGCCGCCGCTTCCGGAGAACCGCTTCTGTGGAGTCAGTGTGGTCTCCCCGTGCCGTAGCAGCAGCAGCGTCGTGGGGGCGGCCGAGCCTTCGGCCGCCGGTGACCAGCCGCCGCGTGCCGACAGAGCGGTTGCGGAGCTGATGGACCCGGTGCGCGGGTCTGGTTCTCGTTCCGAGATCATCTGCCCAGACTAGCTTCGAGGCTTCGAGGCGCTTTGACCGTCCGTCACCAGAGGCTCGTCCGGACGTCATTGACATCCAGCGCAACTGGGCCGGCTGACGTGCGTCCCGCCCTGCTGAGTTGACGTCAACCGGTGCGTCCGAGCTCAGTACTCGCCCTTGATCACGAAGTAGGAGCCGCGGATCACCCCGGCCAGCTTTGACTTCTGACGCGCGAACTTGAAACGCGAAGCCAGCTCCTCGGGAACGTCCATGCCCTCCGAGAGCTTGAACCCGACTGCGCGCTTCGCGCCTTCTTCGATGCCGTACATCACGTTGACCGACAGCCCGGACTCGTAGAACACGTAGGCCATCCGGAGCCCGTCCACCTCGAAGGACGTCACCTCGAGCGGGCGGGCGGAGACGACGATCTCGCGCTCGTGGGCGAGGATGCGGGTCACCCAGTCGAGCGTCTCGGGTGCCTCGCTCGCCGGGCTGACGGTGAAGACGTGGTCGTACTTGTTCTTGTAGTAGCGCGCCTCGTTGGCGCGAAGTCCAGCGAGAGCGTCCGCGACCGGGGACGATTCCAAGCCGACGGTGGACACGGTCACGAAGTCGACGACGTACGGCATGGACCCTCCTGGTGACGATCTGTCAGGGCGACTGTAGAGCCGCTCTCGTCGGGCGCACCTCGGGGACACACCGTGCTGGGCCGCGCTTGCGGATCCGCCGAGTCGGCCACAAGGTGCCCTCGGGTGTCGACACAGACAAAGTGATATCACTATGATAGACACCGGCGGCCGGCCCAGGACGACCAGCCGCCCGTAGCCGACACGAGGGACCGGTCAGATGAGACTCACGCGAAGAGGCCCGGCGTCCGCAGCGCAACCGCCCGACGGTGGCGACCTTCCAGGCAACGGCAGGGCCGCCGCGATCGAGGTCAGCCACCTGGCCAAGACCTTCGGTGGCCGGACCGCCGTGCACGACGTCTCGTTCAGCGTCGCCCGCGGCGAGGTCTTCGGGTTCCTCGGCCCCAACGGGGCGGGCAAGACGACGACGGTGCGGATCCTGGGCACGCTGATCGCACCGACCTCCGGGTCGGCGGTCGTGGCCGGCATCCCGCTGACCGCGGGCAACGAGGCCGAGATCCGTCGACGCATCTCGATCATGCCGGAGGCCCCCGGTCTGTACCGGAGGTTGACGGTACGGGAGAACCTGGAGTTCTTCGCCCGCCTGCACGGTCTGGCCGGCCGTGCGGCCCGGATCGACGAGGCGCTGGACGCCGTCAACCTCGTCGACCGCGCGCAGGACGCCTGCGGGAGCCTCTCGAAGGGCCTGCGCCAGCGGGTCGCGCTGGCGCGCACGCTGCTGAACGATCCCGAGGTCATGTTCCTGGACGAGCCCACCTCGGGCCTGGACCCGGTGGCGGCGCACGAGGTGCACGGTCTGATCGACTCGCTGCGGCAGCGCGGCGTCACCGTCTTCCTCACCACCCACCGGCTCAACGAGGCAGAGCGCCTGTGCGACCGGATCGCGATCATGAACACCAGCCTGCAGACCATCGGCCGACCCGACGAACTGCGCCACACGCTCTTCAACAGGTCGCTGGACATCACGACGGCCGCACCGCTCACCGACCCGGACCGCGTCTTCACGGGCCTGCCCGCCGTCGAGGGCTGGCGGGCCGAGGCCCGGTCGGCCGACGGCACGGCCGGCTACGTGCTCCAGGTGTCCGATCCCGCACAGGCGGCGCCCGAGGTGGTCCGCGCCCTGGTGGCCGCCGGGACCGACGTGCTGTCGGTCGGCGAATCGCGGCACTCGCTGGAGGACGTCTATCTCGAACTGGTCGAGGACCAGGAAGGCGGATCGCGATGAGTACCAGCAGCACCAGCACCACCCACATCGCCGCGGTCGTCCGCAAGGAGCTCACCGAGTTCCGGCGCAACCGCTTCATCCTGGCCACGATGGCGGTCCTGCCGGTCCTCTTCCTCATCTCGCCGACCGCCAGCGTCCTGGCGAGCAAGGCGGCCGCGGACAGCCAGAAGCTGGACCACCAGGTGGGCCTGTCGTTGATGTTCCTGATGCTGATCCCGCTCCTGCTGCCAGCCACCGTCGCGGCGAACTCGGTGGTCGGCGAGCGCGAGCAGGGAACCCTGGAGCCGGTGCTGACCACACCCATCCGCCGCGAGGAACTGCTGATCGGCAAGGCGGTGGCGAACCTCATCCCCGCGGTCGTCCTGTCCTACCTCGTGCTCGGCGTCTTCCTGGCGGTCGTGGGCATCGGCGCGAATCCGGTGATCGCCACGGCGATCTCTCACTCGCCGCAACTGCTCGCCGAGGTCTTCTACATCCCGCTGCTGGCCGGCTGGGCGGTCTGGGTCGGCATCGCCGTCTCCACCAAGGCCAACGACACCCGCGTCGCCCAGCAGCTGAGCACGCTGGCGAGCCTGCCTCCGGTCGCGGTGATCGCGCTGATGTCGTTCAACGTGATCAAGCCGACGCTCGCCACCGCGCTCGCCTTCGGGGGCCTCCTGCTGGTCATCGACTTCGCCGCCTACCTGGTCGTCGCGAAGCTCTTCGACCGTGAACGCCTGATCACCGGTACCAAACCCAGCACCGGCCACTGACTCTGCGTCAGCGCGGGGGTGATCCGCCGCGGCGTGGTCGGGCGGATCGCGACCGGGCGGGGTCGCGATCCGCGAGCAGGGGTGGTCAGTCGTGGGCGTGCAGCAGGGCGGGTTCGGGCCGGGTGGGTTCGGGGTGGGGACGGCGGCGGAGGGAGGGGGCGAGGCCGACCAGGACGCCGATGGCGGAGAAGGCCGCACCGACCCAGAGGGCAGTGGTGAAGCCGGTGACGAAGACGGCGGCCGAGGTGTAGGCGCCGGGGCGGGAGAAGACGGAGGCCAGGACGGCCACGCCGAAGACACCGCCGAGTTCGCGCATCGCGCTGTTGGTGCCGGCGGCCATGCCGGCCTCATCGGGGGGCGCCGCCGACAGGACCTCATTGGCCACCGTCGGGAAGACCAGCGAGGTGCCGATTCCGGAGACGGCCAGCGCCACGCCCAACTCGGCGAAGCCGATGTGGGGTTGGGCGACGGCCGCGACCCAGGCCAGGCCGACGGCCTGGAGCAGCAGGCCGACCACCATGAACGGCCGGTTGCCCCACCGGTCGGCGAGCCGCCCGGCGATCGGGGAGACGATGACCGGCGCCGCCGTCCAGGCCAGCAGTCGCAGCCCGGCCTGCAGGGGGCTGAGGTGCTGGGCCGACTGGAAGAACTGCGACATCAGGAAGACCGCGCCGAACAGTCCGGCGTACAGGAAGAAGCTCACGCCGTTGGCCGAGCTGAAACGCGGCCGTCGGAACATCTCCAGCGAGAGCATCGGGGTCAGGGTGCGCCGCTCCCAGCGCAGGAAGAGTCCGACGAGCACCGCCCCCGCGAGCAGCGAGCCGATCACCTCGCCACTGGCCCAGCCTGCGCTGTTCGCCCGCACCAGCCCCCAGGTGAGCCCGAAGAATCCGGCGCCGGCCAGCAGCAGCCCCGGCACGTCCAGGCGAGGCCGCGGGCCGTGGCTCTCGTTCAGCTTCCAGGCGCAGAGCGGTATCAGCGCCAGGCCGATCGGGACGTTCAGCCAGAAGATCCAGTGCCAGTTGATCCCCTGGACCACGGCGCCGCCGACCACCGGGCCCGCGGCCACCGCCAGCCCGGCGATGCCGCCCCACATCCCGATGGCCATGCCGCGCTTCTCCTTGGGGAACGCCTCGCTGATCAGCGTCAGCGTCAGCGGCATCACCATCGCCGCGCCTGCCCCCTGTACGGCGCGGGCGGCGATCAGCGCGCCCACCGTCGGGGCGAGCGCCGCGCCCGCCGACGCGGCGGTGAAGACGGCCAGACCGACGCAGAACATCCGCCGTCGGCCGAACCGGTCGCCCAGCGCCGCGGCGGTCAGCAGCGAGCAGGCGAAGCAGAGGTTGTAGGCGTTGACCGTCCATTCGAGGTCGGAGAGGCTGCCGTGCAGCGAGACTCTGAGGACCGGTAGGGCGGTGGTCACGACCAGGGTGTCCAGTGCGGTCATGAACACGCCGAGTGAAGCGAGCACCAGGGTCCAGCCTCGTCGCGGAGAGATCTCGTTCGCCATGTCGATGACACCTCCTCGTGTCACCTGTTAGACGAACGACCTGGGGCCCGATGGACAGCGATGGCCGAGCAAGTGCGGCGGGCGGACGATGGGCTGAGATGACCGGCTCCAGGCGATCAGCGGCAGGTGATCGGGTGATCGGGTGATCGGGTGATCGTGTGATCCGGTGATCGCTCCCGGCGATCGGTCCATTCGGGCCCGTCCCGTTCGTCGTAGAGGTGTCCGACCGAAGCGGGCGGACAGGAACGAACGGAATGAGGAGGTTCAGATGCGCTATCTGCTCATGATCTGTACCGATGAGAGCACGACCGGTGCCCTCGGCCCCGAAGAGGGCAAGGCGATGCTGGCCGAATACGCGGCCTTCGGCGAGGAGATGGGCCGCCGGGGCGTGCTGCAGGGCGGCGAGCGGCTGCGACCGACCGCCGATGCCACGACCGTACGGGTCCGGCAGGACGAGGTCCTGGTGGCCGACGGTCCGTTCGCCGAGACCAAGGAGCAGGTCGGCGGCTACTACCTCGCCGACTGCAAGGACCTCGACGAAGCGATCGAGGTCGCGTCCAGGATCCCCGGGGCGCGGTACGGGACGATCGAGGTGAGACCGATCTGGGAGCGGTAACGGATTCGGTGGAGGGCGCCGTCGCGCGCGCCTTCCACGAGGAGTGGGGCAGGATCGTCGCGATCCTGATCCGGGTCACCGGTGATTGGGATCTCGCCGAGGAGTGCGCCCAGGACGCCTTCGCGAAAGCGCTGGAACGGTGGCGCCGCGACGGCGTCCCGGACAATCCGGGCGCGTGGCTCACCACCACGGCCCGCAACCGTGCCGTGGACCGGTTGCGCCGTGCCCGGATCGAGGCCACCAAGCTACGGGAGGTCGCGATGACGTCACTCGATGGGTTGCCGGGCACGGGCGGCGGCGGCCCGGCCGAGCCCGACGGCAGCGGCATCACGGACGACCGGCTGCGGCTGATCTTCACCTGCTGCCACCCGGCTCTGCCGCTGGAGGCCAGGGTCGCGCTGACCCTGCGAACACTGGCGGGGCTGACCACCGCCGAGATCGCCCGCGCGTTCCTGGTCGGTGACCAGACGATGGCCAAGCGACTGGTACGCGCCAAGGCCAAGATCCGCAACGCCCGTATTCCGTACCGGGTACCCCCCGGAGAGCTGCTGCCCGAGCGCACCTCGGCCGTGCTCGCGGTGCTGTATCTGCTGTTCAACGAGGGCTACAGCGCGACCGAGGGGACGGACCTGATCCGCAGCGGCCTGTGCGCGGAGGCGATCCGGCTCGCCCGGCTGCTGGTGCTGCTGATGCCGGACGAACCGGAGGCACGCGGGCTGCTGGCCCTGATGCTGCTGCACGACGCGCGCAGCGGCAGCAGGGTCAACGCGCTCGGGGAGCTGGTCCCGCTGGAGGAGCAGGACCGCACCCGGTGGAACGCCGAGGCGATCGCCGAGGGCCGGGCCCAGCTGGGCCAGGCGCTGCGGCGGGCGCGGCCCGGCTTCTACCAGATCCAGGCCGCCATCGCGGCCTGCCACGGCGACGCCGCCACGGCAGCGGACACCGACTGGGCGCAGATCGCGCTGCTGTACGGGCGGTTGAGCGAGCTGACGCCCTCGCCCGTGGTGCGCCTGAACCTGGCCGTGGCCCGGGCGATGGCCGAAGGTCCCGACGTCGGACTGGAGTTGGTGGACCAGCTGGAGAACTCCGGTGCGCTCGCGGGCTACCACCTGCTGCCCGCCACCCGCGCCGATCTGCTGCGCCGCCTGGGCCACGACGCCGAGGCGGCAGCGGCCTACCGCCAGGCACTGGCCCTCGCGGGCAGCGAGGCCGAGCGCCGCTACCTCGGCCGGCGGCTCGCCGAGCTGGCCCGGGACGCCGCTCCCTGACACAGCGATGGACCTCGAGGATCCGCCGCCGAGCTGCCGACCGCCTCCCGCCTGATCCATGACCAAGGTCCTTGCAAGCAAGAAGACTTGGCGTTCCAGTGACAGGAACCCGCAGACACGTCATGCTGGACGGAACGACGGTGCTGCAGGCTCTGGGGGGCGTTATGGGTGCCAGTTTTCCGGAACAGAAGGGTTCCGCCTCGCAGACCGGTTCCCAATGGCGGGACCGAGAGCCGGACCTGTCGTCCCGGCTCGGCGCTCGGGCGGTGATCATCGCAGCTGTCATCACCGCCGTGGGGGCGGTTGTCGCCGCTGTGATCAGTGTGAAGGGCTGACCGGGCGGCCCCCACCAGGCGAGGCTCGGTCGCTGACTACTGGCCGCGGTTCGCGGCCGGCGCACTCGCCTTCGGTGACCCGCGATCCGGCCTGGCCCACGGCTGCGCCCGGCGCCGCTTCGTCTTTCCGGGCGGTCCCGCGCCGCAGAACGAGCGGTTCTCCCACGCCGTCCAGCCGATCGCCGTGCTGTCCGGCGCGGCGATCGGCTGAGGACACCGGGAGCGGGCCGTCAGACCTGGTAGCGCTCCGGAGCGAGCAGGTGCAGGTGCTCGGCAACCCAGTCGGAGGTCCGGCGCAGCCCCTCCGCGAGGTCGACCCGGGGCTGCCAGCCGGCCAGTGCGCGGGCCTTGGTGTTGTCGGAGAGCAGGCGCTCGACCTCGCTGCCGCCCGGGCGCAGCCGGGTGGGGTCGATCACGACGTCGGCGTGCCGTCCGGAGGCGGTGATCAGGGCCTTGGCCAGGTCGCCGATCGAAACCTCGGTTCCGGTGCCCAGGTTGACCACCTCGCCGAGCGTGCGGTCGGCGCGGGCGATGGCGAGGAAGCCTTCGGCGGTGTCGGTGACGTAGGTGAAGTCCCGGGTGGGGGTGATCGAGCCGAGGCGGATCTCGCCGGCGCCGGAGTGCAGTTGAGCCAGCACGGTGGGGATCACCGCGCGGGCGGACTGGCGGGGGCCGTAGGTGTTGAACGGGCGGACCACGGAGACCGGCAGCTCGAAGGCGTGCCAGTAGGACAGCGCCGCCATGTCGGCGCCGATCTTCGAGGCGGAGTAGGGCGACTGGGGCTGCAGCGGGTGCCGCTCGCTGATCGGGGCGGTGATCGCGGTGCCGTAGACCTCGCTGGTGGACGTGTGGATCAGCCGGGCGCCGTGGCGCAGGCAGGCGGCCGCGATGTTCTGGGTGCCGGCCACGTTGGTCTGTACGTAGGCCTCGGGAGCCTGGTAGCTGTAGGGGATGCCGATCAGCGCGGCGAGGTGGAAGACGGTGTCGCAGCCCGCCACGGCGTCCAGGACCCGCCCGGCGTCGCGGACGTCACCGGCCAGCATCTCCACCTGACCGCTCGTCAGATGGTGGGCGAGGTAGCCGCGTTCGGCGTACGGCTTGTAGTGCACCAGGGCCCGTACCCGGGCGCCGCGTTCGACCAGCAGGTCGACCAGGGTGCTGCCGATGAAGCCCTCCGCACCGGTGACCAGGACCGTGCGGCCGGCCCAGTCCTGCGGCGTGCGCACTTCCTGCGGGGTGGTCGAGTAGTCGTTCATGTGATCCTCCGTGGGTTCGTCGGGCACGGCCGGGTCGGCCGCGCCGGTGGGGGTCAGCGGACCGGCTGGGGGAGCGGGAGCGGGAGGCGGCCGATCGTGCGCAGCACCTTGGCGGCGAGCAGGTCGGCGGCCCGGGCGTGGGTGCCCGGGTCGGCGGCGCGGCTCATCGCCCGCAGCCGGGCCGGGTCGGCGAGCAGGGGTTCGACGAGCTGGGCCAGCCGTTCGCCGGTGCACTCGCCGTCCGGCAGCAGCAGGCCGGCGCCCGCGTCGCAGAGCACCCGGGCGTTGTGCGTCTGGTGATCGTGCGGCGCGTGCGGGTAGGGCACCAGGACGGCGGGCACGCCGGTGCTCGACAGTTCCGCCACGGTGGCCGAGCCGGCCCGGCAGACCATCAGGTCGGCCGCCGCGTAGGCGAGGTCCATCCGGTCCAGGTAGGCCACGGCGGTGGCCACCGGACTGCCCTCCAGCCGGGCCCGGACCTCGCCGAGGGCGGCCGGGCCGGTCTTGATCAGCAGGCGCAGGTCGTTCCGGTACCACCAGCGCCGGGCCAGCTCGACGGCGGCCTCGGTCAGGCGGGCGGCGCCCAGGCTGCCGCCGTTGAACACCACCAGGTGCCCGCCCGGCGGCACGCCGAAGTACCGCCGGGCCTCGGCGCGCAGCGCCGGCCGGTCCAGCGTGGCCACCGCGCCGACCAGGGGCATGCCGACGGTCTCGGCCGTCAGACCGGCGGGCAGGTGCGCGCGGGTGCGGTCGAAGGCGAGCGCGACGTGCGGGGTGAGCCGGGCCGCGAAGCGGTTGGCCCGCCCGGGCACGGCGTTCGACTCGTGCACCACGCTGGGCAGCTTGGCGAGCCGGGCGCCCACGATCACCGGCGCGCTGGGGTAGCCGCCCATCCCGACCGCCACCTGCGCGCCCTCGGCCCGCAGGATCTCCTGGCACTGGCGCCCCGAGCGCAGCAGCGCGGCGGGCAGCAGGTACCGGCGCAGGCCGAGGGAGGCGTCGAAGGGGATCATGTCCACCGTGTGCAGCCGGTAGCCGGCCTCCGGAATCAGCTTGCCCTCCAGGCCGCGATCAGTGCCCACGAACGAGATCGCCGCTCTCGGGTCCGCTCGGCGCAGCGCCTCGGCCAGCGCCAGGCCCGGGTAGATGTGACCGCCGGTCCCGCCGGCGCCGATCACCACTGACAGGGGCTGGTCCCCGTGTTCCGTTCTCATGGCACCGCAGCCTGCGCGGCCGCATTAAGAGAGTTATCAGAGCCTGGTTTGCGAGGCTTGTCCCATGAGCAACGGACTGAGGGTCCTGGTCGTCGAGGACGACCCGGAGGTGCGCGCCGCCGTCGAGGACGGCCTGGCGGTCGAAGGCTACGCCGTGCGCGGCGCCGCCGACGGGCTGGCGGCGCTGAGCGAACTGGCCGACTGGCAGCCGGACGCGATGGTGCTGGACCTGCTGATGCCAGTGCTCGACGGACTGGCGGTCTGCCGGCGGCTGCGGGCGCTGGGCGACCGCACCCCGATCCTGGTGCTGACCGCCCGGGACTCGGTGAGCGACCGGGTGGACGGGCTGGACGCGGGCGCCGACGACTACCTGGTCAAACCGTTCGCGCTGGACGAGCTGACCGCCCGGCTGCGGGCCCTGCTGCGCCGCACCGCCCCCGCCCCGGACGACCCCGGCGCCGCCTTCGCCGACCTGACGGTGGACCCGGTCACCCGCACCGGCAGCCGCGGCGGGCGGCCACTGGAGTTCTCCCGCACCGAGTTCGCCCTCCTGGAGGTGCTGCTGCGCCACCCGGGACAGGTGCTGCCACGCGAGCTGATCATGGAGCTGGTCTGGGGCGCCGACTTCGGCCCGGACTCCAACTCGCTCGCGGTGTACATCAGTTACCTGCGCCGCAAGCTGGAGGCCGACGGCGAACCACGGCTGGTGCACACCGTGCACGGGGTGGGCTACCGGCTGGCGGAGCGGTGAGGGCGCACGCCCGCTGGCGTCGCCACCGCCCGCTGCGCACCCGGCTGGCGCTGGCCTGCACGGCCGCGGTCGCGTTCGTCGCGCTCGGGGTCTGCGCGGCGGCCTTCACCATCGTCCGGTACGAACTGCTGCACCAGCTCGACCTGAGCCTGACCCAGCAGGCCACTCTGATCCAGCAGCAGTACCGCAACCAGCCGCCGCAGGCGGTCTCCGGCGAGTGCGGCTACCTGGCCGCCCCGGCCTGCACCCAGATCGTGCCCGCCGACCCCGCCAAGGACCCGACAGCCCGCTACGTGCTCCCGGTCACCGAGGCCACCCGCCAGGTGGCCGCCGGGCAACGCGCCGGGTACCACTCCGACATCACCGTCAGCGGCCACCCTGCCCGGATGCTGACCACCGCGATGGGCACCGCACCGGCCGGCGCACACCAGGCCGTGCAGGTCGCGCTGCGCTCCGACGCCGCCGACCGGGGCGTGCGACAGGCCGGCGAGCTGATGGCGGCCGTCGCGGCAGCCGGCGTCCTGCTGGCGGCCGCGCTCGGCTACGCGGTCGCCCGCACCGGCCTGGCGCCGGTCACCCGGCTGACCACGACCGCCGAGCGGATCGCCGCCACCCGGGACGCCGGCCTGCGGATCGAGCTGCCACCGGGGCGCCGCGCGGACGAACTGACCCGGCTGGCCGGCAGCTTCAACACCATGCTGGGCGAGCTGGAGCAGTCGGTCACCGCCCAGCGACGGCTGGTCGCCGACGCCTCGCACGAACTGCGCACCCCGCTCACCGCGCTGCGCACCAACGCCGAACTGCTGGCTCGCGCGGACCGGCTGACGGAGGCCCAACGGGACCGGGCGGCAGCGGCGTTGCAGCGGCAGCTGCGCGAGGTGACCGGTCTGGTGAACGACCTGATCGAGCTGGCCCGAGACGAGGAGCCGCGCCCCCTGCTCGAACAGGTGCGGATCGGCCCGCTGGTCGCGCACTGCGTGGCGGCCGCCCAGGACCACTGGCCCGCGGTCGCCTTCGTCCTGCTGGACGAGACGGACGGGCGCACCGTCGCGGGCGTCCCCGCCCGGCTCGCCCGGCTGGTCTCCAACCTGCTGGACAACGCCGCGAAGTTCAGCCCGCCGGGCGGCGCGGTCGAAGTCTCGCTGACGGCCGGCGGCCAGCTCACCGTGCGCGACCACGGCCCCGGCATCAGGCCCGAGGACCTGCCCCACGTCTTCGACCGCTTCTACCGCGCCTCGGCGGCACGGGCACTGCCCGGCTCGGGGCTCGGTCTGGCGATGGCCCGGCAGATCGCCCGCGCCCACGGCGCCGTCCTCACCGCCGAGCCCGCCACGGGCGGCGGGGCGCTCTTCCGGCTCACCCTGCCCGGACCCGACTGAGCGAGAACCCGGCGCGGACGCGGACGTGACCGCGGCACAGACCGTGACTCGGCCGGGGTGATCGGCGTTGAAGAGCACGTGCCCGACCCCACCACGCGAAGGTCCCTGCTCGCGGCCACAGCTGCCGCCGCCGCCACCGCTGTCGCCCCGCGGACCCGGCCCGCCCCGGCGGGCCGACCGGTCCCGGCGGCGATGGACGATACCCAGGCCGGTGGGATCGACTACCAGTCCTGGACCACCGCCGCCGACTGGGCCGACGGTGCCGCGCCGGGGACCACGGCGGCGGACGGCGAGGTCCCGGGCCTGCGCATCGAGGCGGCGGTCGGCACGGTCGACTACCTCGACCCGCACACCGGCACCACCGCCGGCTGGGAGTGGGCGAGCTGGACCTCGCCCGAACGCCCGCTCGCCCACCCGGCGACGCAGGCCGTGGCCTCCTGGAACGCCCGGACCCCCGAGGGGACCTGGCTCGCCGTCGAGCTGAGCGGCAGCTACACGGACGGAGCCCGTACACCCTGGTACGTGATGGGCCGTTGGGCGGCCGGCGACCAGGACATCCGCCGCACCAGCGTGGCGGGCCAGCAGGACGGCCGGAGCAGCATCCGCACCGACACCTTCGCCATCGACACGCCGGCCGGCGGTCTGCGCCTGGCCACCTGCCAACTGCGGCTCACCCTCTACCGCAAGCCGGGCACCCTGCTCACCCCCGTGGTCCAGCGCCTGGGTGTGCTGACCTCGGACCTGCCCGCCTCCGCGCAGACGCCGGCCACGGCGCCCGGCCCGGCCGCCGGGCACGAACTGCCCGTGCCGCGCTACTCGCAGGAGGTCCACCAGGGCCAGTACCCGCAGTACGACAGCGGCGGCGAGGCCTGGTGCAGCCCCACCTCCTCGCAGATGGTCCTCGCCTACTGGGGCCGCACGCCCGCGCCCGCCGACCTGGCCTGGGTCGACCCCGCCTACACCGACCCGCAGGTCTGCCAGGCCGCCCGCGGCACCTTCGACTACCAGTACCAGGGCTGCGGGAACTGGCCGTTCAACGCCGCCTACGCCGCGACCTACCCGGGCCTGCAAGCCGTCGTCACGCGGCTGCGCTCGCTGACCGAGGCCGAGCACCTCATCCTGGCCGGCATCCCGCTCATCACGTCCCTCTGCTTCCTGCCGAGCGAGCTCGACGGCGCCGGCTACGGCACCGCCGGACACCTCATGGCGGTCATCGGCTTCACCGCCGACGGAGACGTCATCGCCAACGATCCCGCCTCACCCTCCAACGAGGCGGTCCGACGCGTCTACCAGCGCCACCAGTTCGAGAACGCCTGGTTGCGCACCACGTGGACCAACGCCAAAGGCGAGGCGGCTGACGGCAGCGGCGGAATCTGCTACCTCTACTTCCCGGCCGAGCCGACCGCGGCCCAGACCCAGGCACTGGCGGCCTGCGGAGTGCGCTGAGCCCTTCCGCGGACGCGCCGCGGAAGGGCTCAGCGCTCGGTGCCGTCGTAGACCCGCAGCAGCAGTGATCTGCTAGAAGAAGTCGTCGTCCTCGTCCTCGTAGTAGTTGTTGACCACCACGCGCGGCTCGTCGTCGCTCAGCGCCTCGTCCAGCAGGATGCCGCCCAGGATGCCGGCGGCGCCGGCGCCGATCAGCGCCCCGGCGCCGAACCGGCGGCCGTGGTCCGGCCCGGCAGGCTGCGGGTGGCCGCCGGCGGATGGGTAGCCGGCCTGGACAGGCTGCGGGTAGCCGGCCTGGGCGGAAACGTGCTGGGGCGGAGCGTAGAAGGGCGGCGGGGTGGTCAGCACCCGCTGCGCGCAGGCGGCGCAGGCATGGACCTCGCGCGCGGCACCCCACTGCGGCGACCAGAGCACGGTGCTGCTGCTCGCGCCGTGCGCGGGGTCGAAGAAGCACGTCAGGGACGGGCGGACCGGGGCGGGGGAAGGCGGCGGGGTGCTCGGTTCGGCGGCCGGCTGCAGGACCCGCACGCCGAAGTCGGCCGCGATCCCGGCCAGCCCCGAGGCGTAACCCTGGCCCACCGCACGGAACTTCCAGCCGCCGCCGTGGCGGTAGAGCTCGCCGAAGACCATCGCGCTCTCGCCCGCGGCCGCCCGCGGCAGGTCGTAGCGGGCCAACTCGGCTTCGCCGGTGGGGTCGAGCAGTCGGATGTGGGCGCTGTGGACCTGGCCGAAGGTCTGCCCGCGCTGCGCCGCGTCGTAGACGGCGACCGCGAAAGCGATCTTCCGCACCTCGCCGGGAACGGCGGCCAGGTCGACCTCGATCTGCTCCCGGTCCGCCGACCCGGCCGCGGCGGGCCCGCGGTGGCGCACCGAACCGTCCGGACTGCGCACGTTGTTGAAGAAGACGAAGTTCTGATCGGAGGAGCGTCCCGCGTGGTCGCACAGCAGGGCGCTGGCATCGAGCTCGCAGCCCCCTGCAGCGCTCCACCCCAGCCCCACGAGTACGGTGCCGGCAGCCGGGGCCAACTCGCCCAGTGACACGTTGCCGCCCTGCGTCAGGACCACGCCCATGAATCCGCCTCCAGCGTTCGCGCGCACACGTACCGGTCCGCGTCAGCGACAACGCCCCGCCCACCGCAACGGTTCCCGGCCCGGGCGAGCCCGCGCGCAGGCAGACACCCGCGCCGTCGGCCGTCGCCGGACCGGCGCTACGCCGACCGCAGGGTGAGCAGCGTGATCTCGCTGGGAGCGAAGATCCGGAAGGGAGGGCCCCAGAAGCCGGCGCCCCGGCTGGTGTAGAGCTGGGTGCGCGATCCGTGCCGGCTGAGGCCGTGCACCACCGGCTGGTCGAGCCGGACGAGGTAGTTGAACGGCCAGATCTGCCCGCCGTGGGTGTGGCCGGAGATCTGCAGGTCGATGCCGGCGCTCGCGGCCTGGCCGACGTACTTGGGCTGGTGGGCGACGAGCAGGACCGGCAGGTCCGGGTCCGCCCCCGCCAGCGCGCCGAGCAGGTCCGCCCGGTGTCCGGTCAGCCCGGAGGAGGCCGCGACCATGTCGTCCACACCCGCGAGCACCAGACTGTCCCCGCCCCGTTCGACCACCACGTGGCGGTTGTGCAGGGGCTCCCACCCCAGCTCCGCCATGAGGTCGAGCCAGCCCTGGGCTTCGCTGGAGTACTCGTGGTTCCCGGTGACGTACACCTTCGCCAGTCGTGACCGCATCGTCCCGAGCGGCGCGGCCTGCTCTCGGCGCTGGTCCGGGGTGCCGTCGGCGATATCGCCCGCGTGGCAGACGACGTCGGCGTCCAGCTCGTTGACCGCCTCGGCGACCCGCGCCGACCAGCCGGCCCGGTCGATCGGTCCGTAGTGGGTGTCGGCCAGCACGACGACCCGCGTCCCGTCCAGGCCGCGGCCGAGCCGCGGGACGATGACGTCCAGGCGCTTCACCCGGGGCAGGCGCATGGCCTCGCGGTGCCCCCAGGCCAGCAGCCCGGTCGCGACCACCGCGACGGCGATGGCCACGATCCTGGACCGATCCGGGTCGCCGACGCCGAGCGCGATCAGGACGAGCCGCAGCAGGTTGCCCAGCGCCGACCAGGCGAACAGCACCCAGACCACCCCGAGAGTGGTGTCGGCGATGCGTGCCGCCCGGTCCGAGCGCCTGCGCCCGTGGCCCATGACCATCAGCACCGGCAAGGCGGGCACCGCGGCGGCGAAGAGGACCGTGCCGACCAGGACCACCGGGAGGGGCCAGTCGGTGCGGGAGGAGAACAGCGTCCACCAGGGCAGCAAGAACAGTGAGACGACTACGGAGACGAGTACGGCGAGCCGGCGCAGGGTCCGACCGGCGCCTGCGCCCCTCGTCGCCGGCGACGACCCGGCATCGACCGACACGTCGGCCTCGGACGAGGGGTCGACCATGACGGTATCCGGTCCTCCGCCGCGGGCCGGCGGTGTGCCCGGCTCCGACCAGTGGGATTCGTGGTCTGTCACTGCACTGCCCCTTACATCCGCGGTCCGGCCGATTCCCATCATCCGCCATGCGGGCCCGCCACCTGAAAGGGGTCCCACCGCTTCGACCGGGCAGGACGGGATCACGACAGACCGGCCGCCGCTTGCCCGCTACCGACCCACGCTCCGGGGCCGGTTCGCGGTGCGCCCCCGGCCCGTGAAGCGGGACGGGCCGTCACCAGTGCTTCGGTGACGGCCCGTTGAGGTTGGGGTGTTCATGCGGTCAGGCTGGTCAGGGCCCGGCGGGCGCGCCGAGTGGTGCGCTCCGCGCGGTTCTTGAGTCGGACCGCGCGCAGGACGCGGTACTCCGCGGCCTCCCGCAGACGCTCGTCGATCGTGGCCTGTGCGGTGTCGAGTCGGTAGGTCATGGTGTTCTCCCCCTGGCGGTGGGCGGTTGGTCGGCATCACCGTGATGCCTGTCCCGGAGCCCGCCCTCTGGCTTCAGATTCTACACCAGAATCGTCGTAGCACCTTTCATTTTTCCTTCTGTTCAGAATCTCGCCTGCTGATCGAAGGCTCAGTGTCGATCGACCCCCAGCTTCGCGAGTGCGGGGCCGGCTACTCCTCGGTAAGGCCGACGCCCGGCGGCGAGTCGAGGGGGCCGGGACTCGCGCTCCTGGCCGCGACCGAACCGTGATCTCCTTCACGTGCTCCACCCAATTCCTCCAACATTGGGGATCGCATCCCGAGAATGGTCAGCCATCGGCGGCTCCGGCGACACCGGCTCGTACGGCGGCTGCCAGGGCTGGAGAGCAAGGAGGCCGCGCGTCAGTGCGGGTCGGCGCTGAGCTGACGGACTGCTACCAGTCGACTCCGGTTCTGGCAAGAAGCCCATGCTCACACAGCTTTCACAGGATGCCGCTTGGCGCGGACCGTGGCACTGGGCAGAATCTGTCGGGTCCACGCCCGGGCAACCACAGTTCACAGGGGGTGACGAACTGGACTGGAGAGCCGCACTGTGAAGTTCCGCGCCAACCGCTCCACCGGAGGCGCCACCGCCCAGACGGCTCCACAGGAGGACTGGCCAACGACGCCGTCCGTCCAGTTGCCGGAGCCGGGGCAGTTGCTGACGGCGCGCGAGATCGCCCTGGTCAAGGCGAGCGCGGCGGCGGTCGAGCCGTACGCGGCCGACCTGCCCAGGTTCTTCTACGCGACCCTCTTCGACCGCTACCCGCAGGTCCGCGAGCTGTTCCCGGTCCAGATGGACGTCCAGCACGACCGGCTGCTGCGCGCACTGCTGTTGATCGTCGAACTCGTCGACGATCCCGCGAACCTGGTGACCTTCTGCACCCAGCTGGGCCGCGACCACCGCAAGTTCGGCACCGTGAGCGCCCACTACGCGGCGGTCGGCGAGTGCTTGCTCGCCACCCTGGAGCACTACGCGGGTCCGGCCTGGACCGGCGAGGTCGCCGCCGCCTGGACGCGGGCGTACAACACCGCCGCCCAGGCCATGGACCAGGCCGCCCTCGACGACGCGCAGCACCGCCCCGCCGTCTGGCAGGCGCGCGTCGTCGACCACCGCCGCCGTTCCGGCGACCTCGCGGAGATCACGGTGCAGACCGACCAGCCGTACCCGTTCGCCGGCGGGCAGTTCGTCAGCATGGAGACGCCCTGGTGGCCCAAGACCTGGCGTTACTACTCCCCGGCCAACGCCCCGCGCCCGGACGGGAGCATCACCTTCCAGGTCCGGGCCGTCACCGGCGGCCGAGTCAGCAACGCCCTGGTGCGCCGAGCCGTTGTCGGTGACGTCCTACGGCTCGGTGCCCCGCTGGGCGACATGGCGATGGATCGCCGCTCGCGCCGGGGCGTGGTGTGCGTGGCCGGCGGCACCGGGCTCGCGCCGATCCGGGCGTTGATCGAACAGGCTGTCCTGGACGGCTTGCAACGACCCGTCGACCTGTTCGTCGGCGCCCGCGCCCTCGAGGAGCTCTACTCCCTCGACGACCTGTACCAGCTGGCGCAGCGCCACCCCTGGCTCACCATCAGGGCCGTGGTCGCCGACGAGCAGTCGCCCGGGAGCGGAGACGGCGACCAGTTGTTGAGGGCCATGGCCCGCTCAGGGCCCTGGCCGGAGCGCGACGCCTATCTCGCCGGACCCGCCCCGATGGTCCTGGCCGCCGGTCGAACCCTGCGCCGCGGCGGGGTCCCGCTGGAGCGCATCCACCATGACCCGTTCGTCTCACTCGACAAGGTCGACCCCTCGTAACCCAGCCCGCCTTCACTCCTGCCCCCGCAGCCGCCCCGGCGTCCCCGGCCCCCTCCTGGGCACACCGGCCGGCACCGGTGGCGCGCCAGGGGTGACGGCACGCGCTGCGCCGGGAGGGCTGAGCCGGACGCGGCCGATCAGGGCCCGGCGGTGCCGGTGCGCCCTGATGGGCCGTCAACTCGCCGGAGGCAGCGGCTTCGGGCGAACCAGCAGGGCGATGCCCAGCGCCATGCCGGATTGTGGACGCCCTGCACTGTCCCGGTCGGGATCGCATCGCGCCGGATGCCCATGAGAAAGCTCCGCAGGGCCCGATCCTGACACGCCTTGGCCGAGAGAGCTTGGCGTGCTCGTTGCCGCCTACCGGGGGTCATCGCCCGGTCACCGGCCCACTTGATCTCGCGTGAGGATACGGTTACGGTACGTATGGTTGCCTTGGGCAACCAGCTGTGGGGTGGGGTGTATCGAGACTCCGCCTGTCGTGACGGTCGGTCACCGCTGCCCGTCACTCACGAACTTGACGATGGTCGGTGGGCGCGGGGAGCGCGCGCCGGCTGTAGAAGGGATCAGCCGTAATGTCTGGCGAAATCCAGGAGTTCCGCACCTACGTGGAGGACACCCTCGACGCCCTCGGGCAGTGGCCCGAGCGCGAGGCGCTGGTCCACGAGGGGCGGCGGATCAGTGCGGGGGAGTTGCGCGGGCTTGTCTACCGGATGGCCCGGGTGTTGCTCGACCAGGGTCTGGGCCGCGGTAGGACCGTCACCCTGCTGAGCGGAAACCTGCCCGAGGCGATAGCCGTGCGGTATGCGGCCAATCTGATCGGCTGCACCGTCAATCACCTTTACAACAAGCTGTCGGTGGAGGTGCAGGCGGCGATCGTCCGCGACGTCGAGACCGCGGTACTGATCGTGGACCCGCGTCTGGCGCAGCGGGCCATGGACCTGGTCGCGCTCGTCCCGGTCCGCACCGTCCTGGTGCTGGGGGAGGCGAAGGTCGGCGCGGACCTGGTGGAGCTGGCCGCCGAGCAGTCGGCCGAGCCGATGGCGGCTCTGGCCCGTCCCGAGGACATCGTCAGCATCCGCCACACCGGCGGCACCACCGGTCACCCCAAGGGCATCTGCAGCACCTTCGGGCAGGCGGCCGCCTTCCGTGGCGGCCTGGAGGAGGCGGAGGGCGCGAGGGAGCCGGAGCGGCAACTGGTGTGCACCACGCTGGCGCACGCGGCCGGTCACCTGGCCGACCACACCCTGGCCGAGGGCGGCGCGGTCGTCCTGCTGGAGGACTTCGACGCCGCCGAGGTGCTTGCCGCCATCGAGCACGAGCGCATCACCCGGCTGTTCGTCCTGCCGCCGCTGCTCTACCAGTTGCTCGACCACCCGGACGCGGCGCGCACCGACACCACCGCCCTGCGCGCCCTGATCTACGGCGGCTGCCAGGCTTCACCGGCCCGGCTGGCCGACGCCCTGCGGCGTCTGGGTCCGGTGCTCTTCCAGTTCTACGGTCAGAACGAGGCCGGCGGTATCAGCACGCTGGCCACCGCCGACCACGACCCCGAGCGCCCCGACCGCTTGCGCTCGGCGGGCAAGGTGCTGCCAGGGGTCGAGGTGGAGGTCCGTGACCCGGACGGCCACGCGCTGCCCGTGGGCGAGCTCGGCGAGATCTGCGTGCGCTCGGGTGGCGTGATGCAGGGCTACTGGAAGCAGCCCGAGCTGACCGCGGAGGTCCTGCGCGGCGGCTGGCTGCACACCGGCGACCTGGGCCGCTTCGACGAGGACGGCTACCTCACCGTCGTCGACCGGCTGAAGGACATGATCATCGTGATGGGTGGTCACGTCTACACCACCGAGCTGGAGGACGTGCTCAACACCCACCCCCAGGTGCTGCAGAGTGCCGTGTTCGGGGTCCCCGACGCCGACCGGATGGAGCAGGTCCACGCCGTGGTGTTGGCCGCGCCCGGCAGCACGGTGGACGAGCGGGAGCTGCGCGAGATGGTGCGTCAGGAGCGGGGTGCGATGTACGAGCCGGCCCGGATCACCTTCACCGACGCGCTACCGCTCACGGACGCCGGCAAGCCGGACAAGAAGCTGCTGCGCAGCCAGGCCGAGGATGCGGCCGACCGGCTGATCTGAGCCGTGCGGCGCGGGGGCGAGGAACGGTCTACCGGAGGGACGGAGCGCCCCGTGGCGTCTGCACGCGCGGTGCAGGCGCCACGGGGCGTGCTCGGTTTGAGTCGCCGAGTTCAAGGCCCACATCGCCGAGGACGGCGAACGCCGTGCGGCGGTGTCCGGGAATGTCCGAAAACCGACTCAGCTCTTGCCGCCGTGATCCGCTGAAAACATCGCTTCGTCCGGCCGTACCCCGGTGGAGCTGTCCGCCGATGCGTGTGCCGGGTTCCGTTCACCGGGGGAACCACACCATGCTGTCTCGCCGTACTTCGCTGCGGAGCGCCACCGCCGTCCTTGGCGCGGGCACCGCGCTCGCCCTGACCATGTCCTCGCCGGCGTCCGCCACCGAAGGCGACTTCCCGATGCCCACCACCCTGAACTGCGTCGCCGCGCAGAAGATCGAGCCGCGGCTCTACACCGATGGCCTGTACCACGACTTCCAGGCCATCGACCCGACCAGGACCAACGGCCACTGCGAGTTCGTGGTCTGGGACAGCGGCCAGGTTCGGTACGCCTCCCCCAGCGGTGCGCAGTCCCCGTGGACCTACGACGGCCCGGGCCACTCCGTTCGGACCGAGATCATCGACTACACCGGAGACGCGCCCTCCTGGGGCATCGACAACTGATCGCAGACCGGCTCGGGGAGGCGTGTGTCTCGCCGGGCCGGCTTGTGGTGCTGGTCGGCTGGTCGTCAGTCGGTGGGTTGTCGGGGTCGTCCGGGGACCCACAGCGGCACCGGGCCGTCGAGCGGCATGTGTCGGGCGGCGTGTTCCTCGAGCTGTTCGCCGGCCTGGTCCGGATCGTGGTCGCTGAGTTCCGTCAGGGCGGTGGCGGCCAGCTGGGCGCAGGCCAGGATCAGCGCGAGGGTGTCCTGGCGACGGTGTCGTTCGCGGATGTACGCCTGGCTCCTGTCGTCGATGCGCTGGCCGTGGCTGTGCCCGCTTTCCGCGGTGAGGGCCTGGACGCCGTGCCAGAGCAGGGTGAGGGCGGTGGGTTCGGCCGGGTGCGCCACTTCCGCCCGGCCGGCCTGTTCGCGAGCCTCGGCCGAGCGCAGGCCCAGCCATTCCAGTACGGCCGGACCATCCCCGTCGTGGACCTGTAGGAGCAGTTGCGCGGCCCGGTGGACGAGTGCCCGCAGGATCGATGCGGCCGGAATCTGCAGGCCCGGAGCGGGTGGGTCGCCGAAGGTCAGCCACGCCTGCGCGAACGAGCCGGCGCGGATCCGCCACGCCGTGGCCTTCGCCGCCCCGTCCAGCCACTGCTGCGCGCCCAGCCGGACCAGGCCCGCGGCGGCGAGCTGCACGGCGTCCTCGTCCAGTGCGAGCAGCCGTCCACTCCTGAGCACATCGCACCCCCACTAGCGAGCCATGACCGTCAGCGCATATCTCACCACATCTGGACGTGGGCGAACCAGATGGGCCGGTGAGGTTGGTCTCCCGCCGGCGATCGTGCGGCTGTCGGCTTGCTGCAACCCTGCCAGGTCGGGCCCGGCCATCGCGTGGACCGGGGGTGCCGCTCCCGTGATCGTCTGTGCCCAGCTCCGTGCCACCGTGCTCAGCCGCGTGCCAGGTACTCCTCCAGCGCGGCCGTGACCAACTCGTGGGCCTCGTCCTGCGCCAGGCCGGAGACGGTGACAGTGCCGATGGCGCCTGTCCCTTCGAGGATGATCGGGAAGGCGCCACCATGGGCGGCGTAGGTGTCCGGGCGGAGGTGCGACCTCTGCTCGAAGGTGTTGCCCTGCGCGAGGTGCCGCAGCCGCACCAGGTACGAGGCGTGTCCGGAGCGGCCTGTGGTGCATGCTTTGCGCTGGATCCAGGCGTCGTTGTCGGCGCTGGTTCCGGGCAGCGCGTAGTGGAAGAGTTGCTGAGTGTTGCGGCGGATGTCGATGGCAACGACGGCGCCCCGCGCCCGGGCCAGTTCGACCAGGAGGGTGCCCAGCCGCCAGGCGTCCTCGTTGTCGAAGCGGGCCAGCACGAGGCGGCGTTCCTGCTCCTCGATGCGGGCGACCAGCTCGCCTGCCTGGTCGGGTGTCATCGGGCGACCTGCGGCAACTCGACGGTGCGGCCCTGGGTGGCCGTGTCCCGGGCGGCCTCCAGCACGATGAGTGTGGCCACGGCGTCATACGGGTCGACCGGCGCGAGCCTGCCCTCGCGCAGCGCGGCGGCCACGCCGGCGTAGAAGGCGGGGTAGTCACCGGCAGGGGCGGGTGCGGTTCGGCGTCGTCCACGGTGCCGAGCAGGCCCCACTGCGCGCGGGCGGGGGCGCCCCAGTCGGGGCCGGGGCGCTGTCCCTGGCGTAGCGCAGCCTCCTGCGGGTCCAGGCCGTACACCGTGTAGGCGCTGCGGTCGCCGAGGGCCCGCAGGCGTGGGCCGACCTGTCCGGCGAGGGCGCTCCATAGGTGGGAGCGGACGCCGCTGGTGTGGGTGAGGGCGAGGAAGACATCGTCGTCCACCTGCGCGCCCGGGCGGCGGGCGGCGATCTCCGCGTAGACCGAGCGGGTGGGGCCGAAGAGGTGGAGCGCCTGGTCGACCAGGTGGCTGCCCAGGTCGTAGAGGATGCCGCCGGCCGCGCGGGGTCGGCGGATTCTTGCAGCCGGGTTTGAGCTGGGGTCGCCAGCGTTCGAAGCGGGACTCGAAGCGGTGCACCCGGCCGAGCGGGAGTCGGAACGGCTCCACGACGGGCCGGTGGTCCGGCTCGGTGCCTTGTACTGCATCGGTAGCGTCATCGTGACCACGGCCAACA
>NZ_JARZAG010000007.1 GCF_029892155.1 Kitasatospora sp. GAS204B
GCCCCCCCCGTGCCCGGCCACCCCGCCCGGGGGCTGACGCCCTCACCCCCCCCCCCCCGCGCCGCCCCCCCCCGGGGGGGGGCGGCCCCCCGCTACTTGGTGGCGAGATCCACGCAGGCCGGTTTGTCGGCGACTCAGCCCTGCGGCGGGTTGGACGGGCCGGACGGCGGCGCCTGCTGGTACGGGTTGCCCGGCGCCGGCTGCGGCGGGTAGACCGGCTGGCCGGGGCCGAAGGCCGGCGGCTGGGGGGTGCCGTAGCCCGGGGGCTGCTGGTACGTCGGGTAGCCGTCCGGGGCGGCGGGGGGCGGCGGCGGGGTGGAGCGCTTGCGGCGGACCAGGAAGACCACCACGCCGGCCACGACGAGGACGACGACCACGCCACCGATGATGAGCGGCAGGCTGCTGCTGGAGGACTTGGCGACGGCGGTCGTGGTGCTCGCCGGAGCCGACTTGCTACCGGCGGCCGGTGCGCTCGGGTTGGCGGCGGCACCCGAGGGGGTGACGCCAGGGGCCGAGGCCGGGGCGGACGGCTTGACGTCGATGCCGGCGGCGATCAGCGGGTTCACGTCGGCCGGGCCGGGGTCGCCGGTGTAGCGAATGGAGTTGCGGGGGCTGATGTTGCCGAAGCCGATGTACGGGGAGTGGTTGCTCCCGTCGGTGGGCTTATTGGCCGTGTTGATCATGACGCGGAGGATCTGGTTACCGGTCCAACTGGGGTGGACCTGCCAGAGGATGGCCGCAGCGGCAGCGGTGAGCGCGGTGGCGTCGGAGGTACCGCTCGTCTTGCAGTAGCCAGTCGGGTCGGTACAGGCGCTGATGATGTCGATTCCCGGCGCAGCCAGAGCGATCTGCGGCCCGTACTCCGATTCAGGCGTGTTGGTCCCGTTGTGATCGAAGGCAGCGATCGCTGCGACACCCGAGGCCGCGGACGGATACATCACCGGGTCGCCCTGTTGCCCGCTGTTTCCCGCCGACGCGACGATCAGCCTTCCCTTGCTGACCGCGTAGTTGACGGCATCCTGCAGAGCTGAGATATCCGATGCCGAGAGCGCGCCCTTCTCGATGCCCTGGGAGATGCTGATCACCTTGGCGCCCTGGTCGACCGCGTAGGTGATCCCCTGGTCGATCTGCTTGAGAGAGGCCGAGGAGCCGATGGCCGTACTAGGGCTCGAATTAGTGTTGATCTTGATCGGCAGGATGCGCGCACCGGGCGCCAACCCGGAGGCGCCCTTGCCGTTGAAGTTCTTACCCGACCCGGCAATGTCGCTGGCCATGCCGGTCCCGTGACCCTCAGGGTCGACGTTTACCCCGCCCGGGAGGCCGCTGAAGTCCTTGCCTGGCAGGAGCTGGCCGGTCAGGTCCGGGAGATCGGACTTGAAGCCGCTGTCAATCACCGCGACGGTGACTCCGGCACCCGTGCTGGTCTGCCAGACCTCCGGCATGTGCAGGGCATCCAAATGCCACTCGTCGTCCCGGGGCGTACTACTCGCCCCAGCGACTGCACTGAACCCACCCGCCAAACACGTCGTCAGTGCCAGCAGCGCGGCGACCCGCCGCACCCCCGTGCCAGATCGCCGCATCACGTTCTCCTCATCGCCATGGTTGCCGAACGGCTGAACAGAACTGCCCGGCCACCGGGACTGACCCAGTGGCCGGGCAGACGTCCGATCCTTACCCAATCACGTCCGGGTTGCTGCCCGGGGTACCGCCCACCCACGTCTCCTCGTCCTCGACGAGGTAGTCGGCGCGGTTGCGGCGGTCCTTCTTGCGCTTGCCGGCCTGGCCCATGCCACCGGGCATCATGCCGCTGTGACCGGCCGCACCGCCCTCACCCTCGGCACTGGCAGCGGCACGGGCCCGCAGGCCGCTGCCGCCCGGGGTGAACTCGCCTTCGGCACCCGGTCCGCGGCTACCGCCGACCTCGCCGCCCTCGGCCGAGACCAGGCCACGGTTGCGGCCGATGCCACCGCCGACGCCACCACGACCGCCACCGACACCACCACGACCACCGCCGAAGCCGCCACCGCCGCCGCCCATGCCGCCCGCCGCACCGCGGCCGCCAGCGCCGGCCCCGCCTTCCTCGGCGCCGATCGCGTTGGCGCCGAGCTGGCTGCGACCCGAGACCGCGCCGGGGCCGCCGACGCCACCGGAGATGCCTTCGTCGAGGTTGGGCGTGCCGGTGCCGGTGAGACCGCCGTAGGGGCGCGAGCCGCCGGGGTAACTGCCACCGGGGTAACTACCGCTGGGGTAGCTACCGCCGGGGTATCTGCCACCGGGGTAACTACCGCCCGGCAGGCCACCGAAGCCACCCGGACCGCCGACGTTGCCGCCGCCGGGGCCGCCCTGAGGCGGCGGTCCGCCAGGGACGGTGCCCTGGGGTGGCAGGGTCGGCGGCGGGACGACGTGGTCGATACCGGTGCTGGGCGGCACGACCGGGTTGGTGATCGGCGGGGCCTGGATCGGCGGGGGCGTCGGTCCCGTCACCGGCGGCGGGACGGGGTACCGGATCGGCGGGGCCTGGATCGGCGGGGGCGTCGGTCCCCCGTGGACCGGCGGCGGCGGGCCGGGCTGGACCGGAGCGTTGCGCACCGGGCCGGGGCCGGTAGGCGGCTTGTAGGTGCCACCACCGCGGTAGGACGAACCTCCTCCGCCGCCGCCGTAACTGACGGCCTGCCTGGTTTGCGAATCGCTCTGCCCAGGCGGCGGCGGCCCCATCACCGAAGTCGGCGTCGGCGGAAACAGCGGCGGCGTCAGCGCCTTCAGCTGCGACGTCGACTCGTCGTACGCGCTCGCCAGGCTGGTCATCGCGGCCACGGCGTCCTGGTGGTCCGTGTCGACCTTCGCCTGCGCGGCCTGTGCCTCCTGGGTCGTCACATAGGTCGGATCCAGCATCTTGCGCTGCGCCTGCTCGGGCGGGCTGAGCGGCGGCCCCTGGCTGGCGTAGCGCGAGAGCGTGTCCAGCTCCGTGGTCGGCACCGGCGGCATCGCCTTCGTCGTGCCCAGCGCGGTGGCGGCGGCCTCCAGGGGAGGCGCCGCGGCCACGGCGTAGTCGGAGAGCTGGTTGGTCGCCGTGTTGAGCTTCCCGGCCCAGTCACGGAAGCTGTCAGCCGCGGCGCCGGTCCACTCCAGGTTCTGGACGTTGGTCTTCAGCTGCGCGCTGATCTCGGTCAGCGTGCTCGACGCACCGCGCAGCGCACCGCCACGGGTCGAGATGACGCCGGTGTCCGTGTTCATGACCATGTCGAGCAGTTCCTGGTGCGACTTGGCCGCGAACCAGTCGTGCGGGCCGTCGTCGACGGATGGGTTGGGCATCAGTTGCTCCCCGTGCCAGTGCCAGTACCAGTGCCGGTTCGGTTCCCCACGCAGTCCAACAGGCTCATCCGACGCCTCCGGTGCTGGTCCCCGAAGTGGTGGAGGTGGTGTTCGAGGCGGGCGTGGCCGTGGTGCCGCCCGCACCGGTGCGTCCGCCGGCCGCCGAGGTGTCAACGGTCACCGGGGCCACCACGCCGCCCTGCTGGACACCGTTGTTGTACTGGCTGTCCGTCTGGTTGCGGATGTTCCACAGGAGTGCGCGCTGCGAGTCGTCGACGTTCTGGTAGCCGCGGTTGTTGATGTCGATGGCGATGCTCATCGCCTCGATCTGGTCGGAGAGCGTCTGCGACAGCGTCTGCAGGTTGCTGTGCACGACGTTGTACGCGCCCAACAGGTCGCCCGATTGTGGGAACCCGGAGCCGAGGTGAGTCTGCTCCAGGGTCTGCTGCGCGATCTGGCCCGAGCTGGCGTTCGACGAGTCCAGCTGGGTGAGCATCTGGTCCACCTGGGACTTGAAGCCCTGCAGCGTGTGCAGTTCCGCCGTGACCTGAGCGGTCCCGACCTGAGCCACCAGGTCGCGGGCGTTCAGCGCCTGGATGTTCTTCGCACCCTGCGCGTTGTAGTAGCCGGGCGCGACCCCGCCGCCCCCATCTGCCGACATGAGCTCAACCACTGCGATACACCTCCCCCGTGCACGACCGGCCATCGCCGCCGTGCCGTAACACGTTCTCCACCTTCAACCGTCCCGCGCCCCTACGTGACCAACGCTCCGTGGCCGGACAGTAGCCGTCACGAAACATCCTACCGAGCGGGTCCGACGACATGGCAGGGGCCTTGGGACATCAGGTCGTTATTGGTACGGAGTTGTCACGTGGCACCCGCGCCACGCGGCAGCCGAACTGAGCGTTCGTCAGGGAACCGGGCCGCCGACCGGGGCGATACGCGGGTATGGCAGCTTTGACCGTTATGAGCAGCAGCACGGCCGACCGCACACCCTGGTGGGCCCGGGCGGCCCGGCCCGAGCGGCCGCGGCCGCCGTGGGCGCTGATGGTGCGCGCCGCCGTCGGGCTGGCGGTACCGCTCTTCGCGGGGCTGGCCTGCGGGCAGCTCGGGCTCGGGGTGTTCGCGGCGCTCGGGGCGATGCACGCGACGCTGAGCGACCGGTTGGAGCCGGGCTGGCTGCGGCTGCATCGGATCGGATCGGCGGTCGGCGCCTCGGCGGCCGGGATGGCGGTCGGCGGGGCGCTGCGACACTTCGACGCCGCGCCGCTGCTCACCGCCCTGGTCCTCACCCTGGTCGGCTTCGGCTCCGGCGCGCTCAGCGCCACCGGGCCGCGCGGGTCGGCGGCGGGGATGCTGCTGCTGGTGTCGGCCACGCTGGGCGGCGGCATGGCCGCGCCGCACCCGTGGTGGGCGGCGGCGCCGATGCTGCTGCTGGGCGCGGGGCTGGTGCTGCTGCTCGGGCTGCGCTACCAGCTGCGGCCCGCGACGGATCCGCGACGGCTGGCACTGGCGGCGGTGTACGAGGCGCTCGGCGAGCTGCTGGCAGCGCTCGGGACGCCGGACGGGGCGGCTGCCCGCCGAGTGCTGACGGCCCGGCTGAACCAGCTGCAGGACCTGCTGCCGGACCGTCAGCGGGAGGCCGCGCGACCATACCGGCCCAGGCCCAGGCCCAGACACTGGCACCGGCAGCAGGAGTCCGCGCGACTGCACCGGGCCTACGAGGCCGCGCTGGCGGCGAGCGAGGCGGCCACCGGGCTGCTCTGGGCCTGGCGCCCGGTGCCGCCCGAGGTCGCGGCGGTACCGACGACGCTCGCCCACCGGCTCATCCGGGCGCCGGCACGATCGGCGGAGCCCGGCAGCACGGCCGACTCCCGCGCCGCCGTCCCCGACTGGTCCCCCGACACCCCCGCCCGCCGAGCCCTGGACGCCGCCCTGCACACGGCGGCTGACGCCGTGGCGGACCGCCCGGTCGACCCGGCAACCGCAGTGCGCGCCGCCGTCGCGCCGCCGCCGGACCCGTGGCGACTGCGGGTGCGGCTGCGCTCACGGGCGGCCGCGCGGTACGGGGCACGGGTCGCGCTCTGCGTGGCGGTGGCCGAGGCGGTGACGGTGGGGCTGCCGCTGAACCGGGGCTACTGGGTGCCGATGACGGTGGCCTTCGTGCTCAAGCCGGACCTCGGCTCGGTCTTCCTGCGGGCGGTCAGCCGGGCGGTCGGCACGGTGATCGGGGTGACGCTGACGGCGGCGCTGCTGGCGGTGACCACCGAGCGCTGGCTGCTGGCCGCGGTCGCCGCGCTCTGCGTCGCGCTGCTGCCGTACGCGGCGGCCGCGCACTACGGGCTGAACACGGCGGTGATGACGCCGATGGCGCTGGTGCTGGTGCAGTTGGGCGGCCAGAGCGGGGTGGCGGAGGTCGGGCCGCGGGTGCTGGACTCGGTGCTGGCCAGCGTGATCGTGTTGGTCTTCGGCTACCTGCTGTGGCCCGAACGGGCACCGCACCGGATCGAGCCGCGGATCGTGGCCGCGACCGGGACCCTCGGTGCGTACCTGCTCTCGGTGACGGACGCCGGGCCGACGATCGGACCCGCCGCGAACGACCACCTCGAGACGAAGGTCCCGTCCCAGGTCTGGCTGCGCCGCACCGCCTACCGCGCCCTGGCCGACGCGCGGCAGGAGGTGCGGCACGGGCTGACCGAGCCGCCGCCGGCCGGGCGGCAGGCCGAGGCCTGGCTGCCCGCGACGGCGGCGCTCGAGCGGCTCGGCGGCGCGGTCGCCGCCTACGCGGCGCAGCTGCGGTACGGCGGTCGACGCCCCGAACCCGAGGAGGTGGCGCGGGTGCTGGCCGCGCTGGAGCAACTGGCGGCGGCCGCCCGGGCGCACCGCCCACCGGACGGCCGGGCCGAGCGGCCGCCCGGCCCGCACAACCCGGCGCGCAGCGCGCTCACCCAGGCGGCCGGGGAGTTGGAGCAGTTGCTGACCTGAGGAACCGTCAGGAGAAGTCCTCGGCCAGCTCCATCCAGCTCAGCTCCAGCTCCTCCTTCTCCTCCCGGACCTTGCGCAGCTGCGCGTCCAGCTCGGCGACCTTGGCGAAGTCGGCGGCGTGCTCGGCCATCTGACCGTGCAGCTTGGCCTCCTCCTTGTCGAGCTTGGCGATCTGGCGCTCGATCCGCTGCAGTTCCTTCTTCGCCGCCCGGGTGTCCCCCACGGCCTTCACCGGGATGGCCGCGGCGGCCGGCACGGCGGCGGCCACCACGGCGGCGCGGCGCTCCAGGTACTCGTCCACGCCGTTCGGCAGCATCCGCATCCGGCGGTCGCCGAGCAGCGCCTGGACCGTGTCGGTGGTGCGCTCGATGAAGAAGCGGTCGTGGCTGATCACGATCATCGAGCCGGGCCAGCCGTCGAGCAGGTCCTCCAGCTGGTTGAGCGTCTCGATGTCCAGGTCGTTGGTCGGCTCGTCCAGGAAGAGCACGTTGGGCTCGTCCATCAGCAGCCGCAGCAGCTGCAGGCGGCGCCGCTCACCACCGGACAGGTCGCCGACCGGGGTCCACTGCTTGTCCTTGCCGAAGCCGAACTGCTCGCAGAGCTGGCCCGCGCTCATCTCCCGGCCCTTGCCGAGGTCGACCCGGCCGCGCACCTGCTCGACGGCCTGCAGCACCCGGGTGGTGGGCTCGAGCTCGGCGATCTCCTGGGAGAGGTAGGCCAGCCGCACCGTCTTTCCGACCTTGACCACGCCGGACGCGGGCTGCACGTCGCCCTGCGTGGCGTAGGCGGCCTGCATGGCGCGCAGCAGCGAGGTC
Organism: Kitasatospora sp. GAS204B; assembly: GCF_029892155.1. GTDB lineage: Bacteria > Actinomycetota > Actinomycetes > Streptomycetales > Streptomycetaceae > Kitasatospora. Next base: position 7,113 of record NZ_JARZAG010000007.1, read on the forward strand.
TTGCCGGCACCGTTGACGCCGAGCAGACCGATCCGGTCGCCGGGGCCGAGGTTCCAGGTCAGGTGCTCCAGCAGCAGCTTGTCACCGGCCTTGACCGTGACGTCCTCCAGCTCGAAGACGGTCCGGCCCAGGCGCGCGTTGGCGAACTTCATCAGCTCGCTGCGGTCGCGCGGCTCCGGCACGTCGGCGATCAGCGCGTTGGCCGCCTCGATCCGGTAGCGCGGCTTGGCGGTCCGGGCGGGGGCGCCGCGGCGCAGCCAGGCCAGCTCCTTGCGGGCCAGGTTCTGCCGCTTCTGCTCCTCGGTGGCCTCGATCCGGGAGCGCTCGGCGCGCGCGAAGACGTAGTCGGAGTAGCCGCCCTCGTACTCGCGGACCTCGCCCTGCTGCACATCCCACATCCGGGTGCAGACCTGGTCCAGGAACCAGCGGTCGTGGGTCACGCAGACCAGCGCCGAGCGGCGGTTCTGCAGGTGCTGGGCCAGCCAGGCGATGCCCTCGACGTCGAGGTGGTTGGTGGGCTCGTCCAGCACGATCAGGTCGGGCTCGCCGAGCAGCAGCTTGGCCAGCGCGATCCGGCGCCGCTCGCCACCGGAGAGCGGGCCGATCACGGTGTCCAGGCCGTCGGGGAAGCCGGGCAGGTCGAGGCCGCCGAAGAGGCCCTGGATGATGTCGCGGATCCGGGCGTCGCCGAGCCACTCGTGGTCGGCCCGGTCGGCGATCACCTCGTGCCGGATGGTGGCCTTCGGGTCGAGCGAGTCGTGCTGGGTGAGCACGGCCATCCGCAGCCCGCCGGAGTGGGTGATCCGCCCGGTGTCGGGCTCCTCCAGCTTGGCGAGCATCCGGATCAGCGTGGTCTTCCCGTCGCCGTTGCGTCCGACGACGCCGATCCGGTCCCCCTCGCTGACGCCGAGGCTGACCCCGTCCAGAAGGGCCCGGGTGCCGTAGACCTTCGTGACGGACTCGATGGTGGCGAGGTTGACGGCCACGTGTGCTGCGCTCCTGGGATGGACGGACTGGAGCCTCCAGCCTAGTCGGCGCGCCCGCGCTCCCCGTCGGCGCTGCCTCGCCCTCAGGCCCGGGCGACCACCCGGGCTCCGGGCACCGGGCCGTACGTGGCGTGCGCGGTGCGGCAGCTGGCGGAGGCGGTCAGCGCCGCGGCGACCGAGCCGGCCTCCACGGCGTCCTTGACCAGGAACGCGCAGGTCGGTCCGGACCCGGAGACCAGCGCGCCGAGCGCCCCGGCCGCCAGGCCCGCCGCCAGGCAGTCGGCCAGCGCGGGGCGCAGCGTGAGGGCGGCGGCCTGCAGGTCGTTGGCGAGCGCGGCGGCCAGCGCGACCGGGTCGCCCTCGGCCAGCGCGGCCAGCAGCGCCGGGTCGGCGTCGGGGGTCGGCACGTCCTGCTCGCTCGAGCCGGTGCCGGCCGCCTCGCGCAGCCGGTCGCACTCGCGGAAGACGGCGGGGGTGGAGAGGCCGCCGTCGGCCACCGCGAAGACCCAGTGGAAGGTGCCGCCGACCGCCAGCGGCTCCAGCAGCTCGCCCCGGCCACGGCCGAGTGCGGCGCCGCCGAGCAGCGCGAACGGCACGTCGGAGCCCAGCTCGGCGGCCAGCTCGAGCAGTTCGGGCAGCGGGGTGCCCAGGCCCCAGAGCGCGTCGCAGGCGACCAGCGCGGCCGCCCCGTCGGCGCTGCCGCCGGCCATGCCGCCGGCCACCGGGATGGCCTTGGTGATGTGCAGCGCGACGTTCGGCTCGATCCCGTGGTGCGCGGCCAGCAGGCGGGCGGCGCGGGCGGCCAGGTTGGTGTCGTCCAGCGGGACCTGGTCGGCGTCCGGCCCTTCGCAGGTCAGGCTGACCCCGACGCCCTGACGGGCCGTCACCTCGTCGCCCAGCGCGACCGCGAAGAAGACGTTCGCCAGGTCGTGGAAGCCGTCACCGCGCAGGCCGCCGACGCCGAGCTGGACGTTGACCTTCGCGGGAACCCGGACGCCGACCTCGGAGTGTGGAGTCACAGCACCGGTCCCTTCGGCTTGTGCTCGGCGATGGCGGCGAACTGCTCGACCGTCAGCATCTCGCCGCGCAGCGTGTGGTCGATGCCGGCGGCGGCGATCGCCTGCTCGGCGGCGGCCGGCGAGCCGGCCCAGCCGGCCAGCGCGGCGCGCAGCGTCTTGCGGCGCTGGGCGAAGGCGGCGTCCACCACCTGGAAGACCTCGGTCCGGGTCGCCGTGGTGACCGGCGGCTGCCTGCGGACCAGCGAGACCAGGCCCGAGTCGACGTTGGGCGCGGGCCAGAAGACGTTGCGTCCGATCGCGCCGGCCCGCTTGACCTCGGCGTACCAGTTGGCCTTGACCGAGGGCACCCCGTAGACCTTGTTGCCGGGCTTGGCGGCCAGCCGGTCGGCGACCTCGGACTGCACCATCACCAGGGTGCGCTCGATGCTGGGGAAGGTGGCCAGCATGTGCAGCAGCACCGGGACGGCGACGTTGTACGGCAGGTTGGCCACCAGCGCGGTGGGCGCGGGGCCCGGCAGCTCGACGACCTCCATGGCGTCGCTCAGCACCAGGTCGAAGACGCCCGCCTTGTCCGGCATCCGGGCGGCGACGGTGGCCGGCAGGTGCTGGGCGAGCAGCGGGTCGATCTCGACGGCGGTGACGTGCGCGGCCACCTCCAGCAGCGCCAGGGTGAGCGAGCCGAGCCCGGGGCCGACCTCCACCACGGCGTCCTCGGGCGTCACCCCGGCGGCCCGGACGATCCGGCGCACGGTGTTGGCGTCGATCACGAAGTTCTGGCCGCGCTGCTTGGTCGGGCGGACCCCGAAGGCGGCGGCCAGCTCCCGGATGTCGGAGGCGCCGAGCAGGTGACTGTCAGGGGTGGGGTCGGTGGTGCTCACCGGGTAAGGCTACAAGCCGTACTCAGTACCCGAAGGCACGCGCGGTGTTCGCCGCGATCGCGCTGCTCAGCTCCTCCTCCGCCAGCCCCAGGGTCTGCGCCATCGAGCGCACCGTGACCGGGATCAGGTACGGCGCGTTCGGGCGCCCCCGGTAGGGGTGCGGGGTGAGGAAGGGCGCGTCGGTCTCCACCAGCACCCGGTCCAGCGGGGTGACGGCCAGCGCGTCGCGCAGGGGCTGGTTGGCCTTGAAGGTGACCGGGCCGGCGAACGAGAGGTACCAGCCGTGCTCGGCGCAGACCTCGGCCATCGCCGCGTCGCCGGAGTAGCAGTGGAAGACGGTCCGCTCCGGGGCGCCCTCGGCCAGCAGCACCTCGATCACGTCCTGGTGCGCGTCCCGGTCGTGGATCACCAGGGCCTTGCCGTGCCGCTTGGCGATCTCGATGTGCCGGCGGAACGACTCCTGCTGGATGTCCACGCCCTCGGGCCCGGTGCGGAAGTAGTCGAGCCCGGTCTCGCCGACCGCCTTGACCTGCGGCAGCGCGGCCAGCCGGTCGATCTCGGCCAGCGCCTCGTCCAGCGCCTTCGACCCGCCCGGGGTGCGCCGCTGACCTGACCAGCCGTCAGGGTCGCCGAGCACCAGCCGCGGCGCCTCGTTGGGGTGCAGCGCGACCGCCGCGTGCACCTGCTCGAACTCGGCGGCCAGCGCGGCGGCCCAGCGCGAACCCGGCAGGTCGCAGCCGACCTGGACCACCGTGGTCACTCCCACCGAGGCGGCCGTGGCGAGCGCCTCGGCCGGGGTGCCGGACTGCATGTCCAGGTGGGTGTGCGAATCGGCCACCGCCACCGCGAGCGGCGCGGGCGGCGGAGGCGGGGTGGAGCGGTCGTCCTTGGCAGCCATGGTCCAGAAGCCTAGCGGCGCGCCGCGCGGGCCCGTCCGGCGAGACGGGCCCGCGCCGAGCGACCGTGGCACAACCGGCGGCGCACTACGGCTTGGCGCCCTACGGCTTCGGCAGCCAGAGCTGGTACCAGTGCTCCCTGGTCCGCAGCTCCTGTGGCTGCGGCGGGTCGGCGGGCTCGGCGTGCGCGGCGAATCCGGGCGAGTGGTGCCACAGGCTCTCGGCCGTGCGGATCCGCCCTGGCTGCATGATCCGGACCGTGTGCCCGCCGCAGCCGGGGCAGGTCGGCTGCAGCAGCGGCGAGGGCACTCGCACACCGTTGGCGTAGTACTGGACCACGGTGTGCCCGTCCTTCGCCTGGTGGTGCTCGATGTCGTACGCCTGCTCCCAGCCGTAGCCGCAGTTGAGGCAGGCGAAGGAGTAGGCCTCCTGGACCATCTCCCCGCCCCGCTGGAGTCGGCCCACGTGCGCGGCGGCCATGCCGCCGGGTCCGGGGCGGGTGGCCCGCCCGGACTCCTCCGGGGCCGACGTGAGGCCGGTCAGCGGAGTGCCACCGACAGGGCTACCGATTGTCTCGCTCATCGCGGTCTCCCAGCGCCCGCCGGACGTTCGTCCGGTTCGGGTCTTTCCATCCGATGGAATGCCCAAGCGCCCGAACCCGATGCCCGGCTTGCCGAGACTTGGCCCGGACTTGGGGATCCCTGTACGAAGAGCCTGTGAAACCCCAGCTCAGCAGGGGTTTAGCAGGCCTCCGCTTTACCTTTTCAGGGGCTGCGGGGCGTACGCCCCGACCCGTCGGACCGCTGCCGCCGACCGCGCGCACCGGCGTGCGCGGTGCTGCCCATCACTCCACCGTACGCGCCTGCGGCTGCTTGGGCGAGGGACAGTTCAGCTGCCTTGACCAGGGATGATCACGGAGCGTGCTTGACCGCCACGACCGCGTCGAACACCTCGCGCTTGGGCAGCCCGAGAGCGAGCGCGACGGCCGCGATCGCCTCCTTGCGGCGCTCGCCGGCCGCCTCCCTGGCGGCCACCCGCTCGGCCAGCTCGGCCGGGGTGAGCTGGGCGGGCGCGGCGGGCGGGGCGCCGGCCACCACCACGGTGATCTCGCCGCGCACCCCCTCGGCGGCCCAGGCGGCCAGCTCGCCGAGCGGGCCGCGCTTGACCTCCTCGTAGGTCTTGGTCAGCTCGCGGCAGACGGCGGCGGGCCGCTCGGCGCCGAAGGCGTCGGCCATCGCCGACAGCGTCTCGGCGATCCGGTGCGGGGCCTCGAAGAAGACCATGGTGCGCGGCTCGGCGGCGATCTCGGCCAGCGCCCGGGAGCGGTCGCCGGCCTTGCGCGGCAGGAAGCCCTCGAAGGTGAAGCGGTCCACCGGCAGCGCGGAGAGCGCCAGCGCGGTGAGCACGGCGGAGGGCCCCGGCACGGCGGTGACCTTGATGCCGGCCTCGACGGCGGCGGCCACCAGGCGGTAGCCGGGGTCGGAGACCGAGGGCATCCCGGCGTCGGTCACCAGCAGCACCCGGGAGCCGCCGGTCAGCGCCTCGACCAGCTCGGGGGTGCGGCCCACCTCGTTGCCCTCGAAGTAGGAGAGCACCCGCCCCGCCGGGGTGACGCCGAGCGCCTGGGTGAGCCGGCGCAGCCGCCGGGTGTCCTCGGCCGCGATCACGTCCGCCGAGGCGAGCTCGGTGAGCAGCCGGGGCGGAGCGTCCGCGACGTCGCCGATGGGGGTTCCTGCCAACACGAGTACACCTGTCACGGGCACATCCTGTCAGGGAGTACCGGAGGACCCCAAAGACAGAATCCGAAGAAGAAAAGTGACGAACCGGGCAGCTTACGAGGGAGGGGTCCGGCTTTTCGGCCCCGCCCCTACGATGTGCGGGTGAATGGCGAGACGGCGGCAGAGACGGCGGTGGTAGAGACCATCGCGGACACCCCGGGCGGCACCGACCTGGGCGGCGAGGCCGGCGGGCTCGACCCCGCCGGCATACCGGCGCCCCGGGCGGGCGACGGCTGGCTGCGCCGGCTGGCCGCGCTCGGCTACCAGGCGCCGAGCCAGGTTCCCGTGGCTGAGCGTCTCGTTCCGCCGATGCCGGACGGCCCCGGGGTGACCCCGGCCGTGGTGGCGCCCTCGCCGCTGCTGCTGCGGGCCGGCATCCGGCTGCCCGCGGGCCTGTGGACCTGGCTCTGCCGCTGGTCCGGCTGGCTGGGCCCGCTGGCGGTGGCACTCTTCGGCGGCCTGCTGCGGTTCTGGAACCTGGGCAGCCCGGGCGCGATCATCTTCGACGAGACGTACTACGCCAAGGACGCCTACGCGCTCTGGCGGGGCGGCTACGAGACCTCCTGGCCGGACAGCGCGAACACCCAGATCGTCCAGCCGCACCAGGTGATCCCGTACCAGGCCGACCCCGCCTTCGTGGTCCACCCGCCGGTCGGCAAGTGGATCATCGGGATGGGCGAGCAGCTCTTCGGGATGCACCCGTTCGGCTGGCGGTTCATGGTCGCGGTGCTCGGCACCCTCTCGATCCTGATGATCGCGCGGATCGCCCGCCGGCTCTTCCGCTCCACCCTGCTGGGCTGCGTGGCCGGCCTGCTGCTCTCGGTGGACGGGCTGCACTTCGTGATGAGCCGCACCTCGCTGCTCGACCTGGTCGTGATGTTCTGGATCCTGGCCGCCTTCGGGTTCCTGCTGCTCGACCGCGACCACACCCGGGCCAGGATCGCCCGCCGGCTCACCGAACTGCCCGATGGCGCGCTGGCCGACGCCGCGCTCGCCCACCGGATGCGACTGGGCCTGCGCCCCTACCGGCTGGCCGCCGGCGTCTGCGTGGGCCTGAGCTGCTCCACCAAGTGGAGCGGGATGTACGTGGCGGCCTTCTTCGGCCTGCTGACCGTCTTCTGGGACCTGGGCGCCCGCAAGCTCGCCGGGGCCCGCCGCCCGTACTGGTCCACCCTGATCCGCGACGGCCTGCCCGCCTTCGCCTCGATCGTGCTGGTCTCGCTGGTCGTCTACGTCGGTTCCTGGTCCGGCTGGCTGGCCAGCAGTTCCGCACCGGGCAAGGGCGGCTACGGCCGGGACTGGGCGGTGGGCCGCCACGGCCTGTCCTCCGAGTTCGTCTCGCTGCCGCTGCTCGGCAAGGTCAAGATGCCCTTCCAGGTGGACATGACCTGGGTGCCGGGGAGCCTGCGGGCGCTCTGGCACTACCACTCGCAGATGTACAACTTCAACATCGGCCTCTCCACGCCACACCTGTACCAGTCCAACCCGTGGAGCTGGCTGGTGCTGGGGCGGCCGGTCTCCTTCTACTACGAGTCGCCGCACCTGGGGCAGAGCGGCTGCAAGGCCACCGAGTGCGCCTCCGAGGTGCTCGCGATCGGCACCCCGGTGCTCTGGTGGGCCGGCGTGGTGGCGCTGGTGTACTGCCTGTACCGGTGGGTGCTGCGGCGCGACTGGCGGGCCGGCGCGGTGCTGTGCGGGCTGGGCGCGGGGTACCTGCCCTGGTTCGAGTACCAGCACCGGACCATCTTCCTGTTCTACGCGGTGGCCTTCGTGCCGTTCCTGGTCCTGGCGGTCACCATGATGATCGGCGCGATGATCGGGCCGGCCACGGCGGTCTACGAACGCCGGCTCGCGGGGGGCGCGGGGGCCGGACTGCTGGTGCTCGCGGTGCTCTGGAACTTCCTCTACTTCTATCCGCTGTACACCGGCCAGGTGATCCCGATGGACGACTGGCGCTCCCGGATGTGGTTCACCAGCTGGATCTGACCGGTGATCCGCACGCCTGTGCGCAGCTGGGAGGTGTGTACCAGCTCTGTCACGAGGGGCCTGGGTGGATGAGAGTGCGCTGAATGGCGGCTTACCCTGGGTTGCCCGGTTTCGGCCGGTCACCCAGTCCTCGTCGTCTTCCAGGGGGAGCACCACCATGCGTCAGGGCGCGAAGACCGCCATCGTCAGCGTTGCCGCCGCCGCCATGCTCGCGGCCGGCGGTTACGGTGCGTACTCGTTGGTCGGCTCGGGCAGCAAGTCCCCCGCGGCCGCGCCCAAGCCACGCACCGTCGTCGCCGAGCCACCGTCGGCCGATCTGGCTGCCAGTGGCGCCAAGAGCTTCCTGGCCGCCTGGTCCAGCGGCGACCTGCAGGGAGCTGCCAAGCTGACCGACGACCCGCAGAGCGCGCTGGCCGCGCTGACCGCGTTCCAGCAGCAGGTGAAGCCGAGCGCGGTGACGCTGACCCCGGGCACGCCGACCACCCCCGCCGCGTTCGCCTCGGCCACCGCGCAGCCCTCCGGCGCCGCCACCGCGAAGCCCTCCACCGCTGCCTCGGCCGGCGCGTCCGCCTCGCCCTCGGCATCGGCCTCGGCGGGGCCGACCGGGGTGCTGCTCAACTTCAAGTCGCACGTCGAGTTCGCCGGCACCACCAACACCTGGGACTACACCGGGTTCCTGGGCGTGGTGAAGATGAGCGACGGGACGGCCGCGGTGCACTGGGCGCCGACCGTGATCAACCCGCACCTCGGGCCCGGCGAGCAGATCGTCACCCAGCCGGTCTACAACCCGCCGACCAAGATCACCGACCGCAACGGCCAGTCGCTGGCGAACTTCCCCTCGCTGAGCCAGATCCTGCTGAACTTCCAGCAGAACCCGCCCGCCGTGAACCCGGCCGACGCCGGCAGTGGCGTGGCGATCGTCAACCCGGCGGGCAAGGGCAAGCCCGAGCCGCTCTTCACGGTCACCGACCCCAAGCCCGGCCAGCCGATCAAGCTGACCCTGGACGCGACCCTGGAGGCGGCCGCGCAGACGGCGGTCGACGAGCAGGCCGCCAAGCTCAAGCAGCCCGCGGCCATGGTCGCCATCGAGCCGAGCACCGGAAACATCCTGGCCGTCGCCAACTCCCCGGCGACCGGCTTCAACACCGCGCTGCAGGGCCAGACCGCGCCCGGCTCCACGATGAAGGTGATCACCGCCAGCGCACTGCTGGAGGCCGGGATCGACCCGAGCGCCACCATGCCCTGCCCGTCCAGCTACACCGTCGGCACGACGTACCACAACGACTTCAAGGACGACGAGCCCAACAACACGTTCATGCAGGACTTCACCGTCTCCTGCAACACCGCCTTCATCAAGCAGAGCACGACCACCCTGCAGTCCGGCCAGCTCGCCAAGCAGGCGGGGGACGTCTTCGGCATCGGGCTGAACTGGAAGATCGGCTTCCCCAGCTTCGACGGCTCGGTCCCGGGGCCGGGCCAGACCAAGGACGAGACGGCCGGTGAGTACTTCGGCCAGGGCAAGGACCTGATGAACCCGCTGACCATGGCCTCGGTCGCGGCCACCGTGGAGAGCGGCACGTTCAAGCAGCCGGTCCTGCTGGCGGGTCTGCCGCAGCTCCCGGCTGCCCGGCAGCTGTCGCCGGACACCCTGACCAAGCTGCGCTCGATGATGAACAGCGTCCTGACCAACCCGGCGGGCACCGCCTACAACGCGCTGCAGGGGGTCAGCGGCACCATCGGCGGCAAGACCGGCACCGCCGAGACCTCCAGCGACCCCAAGGCCCCCACCAACAGCTGGTTCACCGGCTACCGGGACAACCTGGCGGTCTCCGCCGAGGTGATCAACGGCGGCTTCGGCGCCGCCGCCGCAGTGCCCGCGGCGGCCGAGGTGCTCAAGGTCGGCAACAACGGCTGAGTCGTCCGGAGATGACGGTGGGCCCGGTCAGGCAGTTGCCTGACCGGGCCCACAGCCGTCTCTCACTGACCGTAGACCGCCGCCACGTTGTCCTGCGGCGGGTGCGCCGCGCCGGCCGGCCCGGCGGCGAAGGCCCGCAGCAGGTTCTCGGTCACCTTCTGGGTCAGCGCCCCCGCCTTCGCGTCCATCGCGTGGTCGGCCCCCGAACGGCCGTCACCGCTGGCGTCCAGCGCCTCCACCCAGCGCATGGTGCCGCTGGCGAACACCCCGGCCCCACTGGGCGCGCGGTAGAAGGCGGTGTCGCTGAAGCTCTTGCGCCCCTCGCAGACCACCGGCGAGTGCGCCAGGATCTCGATCGGCCGGGGCGTGTCGAAGCCGGTGTTCACCCGGTCGTACTCCACCCCCACCAGGTGCGGGAAGCTGTCGCCCGCCTGCACTCCGGTCCCCGCGAAGAGCCAGTGCCCCGGGTCGCCCACCACGTAGGGCGCGTCCACCGGGTAGCCGTCGTAGATCACCCCGAGCATCGAGCTCTCCGGGTCCGCGTGCGGGGCCGCCCGGTAGTCGTTGGTCGGCAGACCGGTCTGCTGGAAGCCTGGATCCTGCTTGTACGAGTCCTTGTAGCAGACCACCTGGCGGTCGGCGCCGGTCGGCGAGGGCTCGTAACGGACCCGGCGGAAGCAGCAGTTGGCGCCCAGGATGGCCAGGTTGGTCCCGGCGTCCCGGGCCGCGACCACGTTGGCGCGCTGCTCGGGCGACCAGTACTCGTCGTGACCCGGTGAGAGCACCGCGAGCGCGCCCTTGAGCAGGCCCGGCTGCCCGGCCAGGTCGGTGCTGGTGGCGTACGCCAGCGGCAGGCCCAGCTTCTCGGCCAGCGCGATCAGCGGCGTCTCGTAGACCATGAAGAGCCCGGCGCCGTCGTACTCGTGGTACGGACGGTCGTGGGAGACCACCAGCGAGCGGGTCGCGTAGGCGCCGTTCTCGCCGTTGTAGAGGTTGTAGCCGCCCCAGGTGTTGTAGGCCTGCCAGGTGGCGGTCGCGTTCACCACCACCAGCTTCCCGGCGGTGCTCGCCGAGCGGACGGTGACCGGCACGTACCGCTGGCCGGCACCGCCGGCCGCGTCCAGCCGCAGCAGGTAGCTGCCCTCGGGCCAGCCGGCGGTGTCCACGGTGGTGGTCTTCGACCAGTCGGTGCTGATCATCCGGGTGTGCGGATCGAGGGCGGCCGCCGACTGGGTGCTGCCGGGCAGCTGGTCCGACTGCCAGACCAGGCGGCCCCGGGCACCGCCGTACCAGCCCATCCGGTAGGCCGAGACCTTGAAGGTCGACGCGGTGGTGGAGACGTGCAGGCCGAAGCTCTCGCCGGGCAGCACGCTCGTCCGGTCGGCCCAGCCCTCGATCGCCCGGTCGGGCCCCGCGGTGCCGATCCGCCAGTCGGCGTTGCCGGGCTTGGCGTTCTCCTGCTGCGGAACGGCGCTGCTCCCGGCGCCCGAGGAGGGTATCGAGCCGCCGCCCGCCGTGGCCGCCACCGCGGCCTGCCGCAGGCCTGCGGAGCCGCCCGTCCCGCAGGCCGTCAGCCCCACCCCGGCCGCCGCCGCGCCCGCCAGGCCGAGGAACCGCCGTCGGCCGGTGCCTGGCCGCTGCCCGTCCGACGGGTCGTCAACTGCCTGCTGCTCGGCCATCCGGGTGCCTCCTGACGTCTGGGCTGGGCGGCTCGAGGCGCCCTCACTGGTCGTCAGCGCCCGGCTACCGGAGTGCCGCGACGCCTTCGCTCTCCACCGTACGGGTGCTGTATGAAGGCCGCCCGGTCCACGAGCGGGCGGCCAACCGGGGCCAGATGGCCAGCACGGCGGGCAGCGCGAGATAGCCGAACCGCCCGGCGGGCGCCAGCATGAAGGCCACCGTGAGCCCGGCGGCCAGCAGGTCGGCGGCGGCCACCGCGGTGGCCGGCGGGCGCAGCAGCAGCCAGCCCGCCACCACGAGGCCGCCCAGCACCAGCAGCACGATCGAGATGGTGTGCCCCACCGGGCCGAGGTCGGCCAGCACCTTGCCGGGCAGCGGGCTGCCGGCCGGGGTGCGCACCGAGGTCAGGCCGAGCGGGAAGCGGATCACCTGGTCCAGGAAGTCCTGCGGCCGCTGCAGCGCGAACGGCACGATCACCGCGACGCCGGCCAGCGCGGCGGTCAGCGCGGCGCGGCCGGCCGGGCGCCGGCCGTACAGCCGCCAGAGCAGCAGCGCGGCCACCGGCAGCGCCGGCCAGGCGGTCCACTTGAGGGTGCAGGCCAGCGCGAGCACCAGCCCGGCGCCGATCGTGCGGCCGCGGGCGGCCAGCGCCATCGCCAGGCAGCAGACGCCGATCAGCGGCAGGTCCACCCCTCCGACGGCCAGCATCAGCGCGACCAGCGGCGAGCCGGTGAGCACCCCGAGCGGCAGCAGCGGCGAGTGCCTGCGGGTGGGGCGCAGCAGCCGCCAGCTGACGGTCAGGCAGCTCAGGAAGCTGAGGGCGAACCAGATCCGGGCGTCGCCCAGCACCCGGGTGAACTCGTTGCCCGAGCCGAGCACCGCGCGCGGCAGCCCGAACAGCGCCATGGCCGGCAGGTACGGGTTGAAGTCGGTGACCTTCACCGGATGCGGCAGGTACGGGGTGCCGGTGTGCAGCAGCAGTTGGGCGGAACGCTCGACCACCATCACCTCGGACTGGTGCTGGCCGTTGGCGGCCAGCAGCCCGAGCGGCAGCAGCACCGCGCCCAGCAGCGCCACGACGGCGGCGACCCGGCCCGCGTAGCGGCGTGGCAGGGTGACCACGGCCAGCCCGGCAAGCAGGTAGGCGGGGGCCGCCACCTCGCCCCAGAGCCGCTGGTTGCCCAGGTCGGAGACCAGCGGGAAGGCGCCGGCCCAACCGGCCGCGATCAGGCAGCCGAGCAGGTGAACGCTGCGCCGAGCGCCCAGCCGCATCGCCAGCACGGCCAACCGCTGACCGCGCCCGGCCGAAGCCGACGGACCGTCGGGGCGTTGCCGCGGCATCCCGGCGCGCGGCTCGCCACCGGCCGGCCCGACGACGGGCCCCAGGTGCGCGGCCTCGGGCCGGGCCCGGCGACCTGCCTGCTGACCGCCGGGGTGCCCGACGGGCCGGCTGTCCTGCGCCGGGCGGCCGCGCCGGACACCGAACCGGCCGCGGCTGCGCGGGGCGCCGGACGAGCGGGTGGTCACCATGGGTGAAGGTTATTTGGGCGCCGCCGCCCGTGTCGTCAGACTGCAGGGGCTAGCCAGAACCCGATCGATCGGTTAGGGCGTCAGCCCTGCGGCGTGAGCTCGGATCGCGGGGCCACAGCGGTGTACTCCAGTCGGGAGTGCCGGATCCCGTACCCGAGGTAGCAGGCCGCCGCGAGCAGCAGCGCGACGCCGAAGAAGACGAAGGTCAGCGGCTGCAGGCCGCGAATCAGGTAGATGCAGAAGGCCACGCTGAGTAGCGGGGTGACGGGGTATCCGGGGACCTTGAAGCCGCGGCGCAGCTCCGGGCTGCGCCGGCGCAGCACGATGACGCCCAGTGAGACCACCGTGAAGGCGACCAGCGTCCCCAGGGAGGTCAGGTCGGTCAGGATGTCCAGCGGCACGAAGGCGGCCAGCGCGGCGACCGCGACGCCGACCACCACCGTGTTCCAGACCGGTGTGCCGGTGCGCGGCGAGACCTCGGCGAAGCGGGCGGGCAGCATCCCGTCACGCCCCATCGAGTAGAGGATCCGGGTCTGACCGTAGATCACCACCAGCGTGACGCTGAAGATCGAGACGATCGCACCGAGCGCGAACAGCAGCGCCGGCCAGGTCTGCCCGGTGAGGTCCTGCAGGATCTGCGCGAGCCCGGCCTCCTGCCCGCCGAAGCGCTGCCAGGGCTGGGCACCGATCGCGGCGACGGCCACCAGGACGTAGAGCAGGGTGACCACCACCAGCGAGATGATGATCGCCAGCGGCAGCGTGCGGCGCGGGTCGCGGACCTCCTCGCCCGCCGTGGAGACGGCGTCCAGGCCGATGAACGAGAAGAAGATGCCGGAGGCCGCGGTGCCCACCCCGGACCAGCCCAGCGGCATGAAGTCGTGCAGGTTGCCGGAGCGGTAGCCGGTCAGCCCGACCGCGACGAAGAGCAGCAGCACCGCGATCTTGATCGCCACCATGGCCGCGTTCACCTTGGCGCTCTCGCTGACCCCGCGCACCAGCAGCAGGCAGACCAGCGCCACCAGCACCACGGCCGGCAGGTTGACGTAGCCGCCGTCGCCGGGCGGCTGGGCCAGCCAGGCCGGGATGCCGAAGCCGAAGGCCAGCTCGCAGAACTTGTTCAAGTACTGCCCCCAGCTGACCGCGATCGCCGAGGCGGAGACGCCGTACTCCAGCAGCAGGCAGACCCCGACCCCGAAGGCGGTGGCCTCGCCGAGGGTGGCGTAGGCGTAGCTGTAGGAGGAGCCGGCCACCGGGATCGCCGAGGCCAGCTCGGCGTAGCAGAGCGCGGTCAGGCCTGCGGTGACGGCGGCCAGCAGGAAGGAGAGCACCACGGCCGGGCCGGCCTCGGGGACGGCCGAGGAGAGCACGAAGAAGATGCCGGTTCCGACGGTGGCCCCGATGCCGATCGCGGAGAGCTGCCAGAGCCCGATCGAGCGGCGCAGCCGGCCCGGGTCGCCGCTGCCGGCGCTCTCGGCTATCAGGGTCTCGACCGGCTTGCGCCGCAGCAGGCGGCTGCTCAGGGAGGTGGTGCTCGGCACGACGGGGAACTTTCTGCAGATTTCGACGATCAGCGCATAAATATACACATCATCGGATAATCGCGGTCACTGGCTCCCGCTAGCTCTTCCCCGCCAGCACCGCCTGCATCACCGACTTGGCGATCGGTGCGGCCAGCTTGCCGCCGCTCACATCGGTCGCCGCGCTGTCCGCGATCACCACCGCGACGGCCACCGGCGGCACGCCCGAGGAACCGGTCGGCTTGGCCCAGGAGATGAACCAGGCGTACGGCGTGCCGGTGTTGTCCACCCCGTGCTGGGCGGTGCCGGTCTTGCCGCCGACCACCGCACCGGGGATCCGGGCGTTGCCGCCGGTGCCGTTCTGCACCACGTCGGTCATCAGCTGCTGCAGCTGCCCCGCCACCGAGGGGCTCATCGCCTGCTTGTAGACCTGCGGCTTCATCAGCTGGACGGTGCTTCCGTCGGACTTCGTCAACTTGTCCACAAGCTGGGGATACATCACCGTGCCGTTGTCGGCCACGCCCGCCGCGACCATCGCCATCACCAGCGGGGTGGCGGCGGTGTCGAACTGGCCGATCGAGGAGAGTGCGAGCTGGGACTGGTCCATCCGGGTGTCGAAGTTGCTGCGTGCCGCGCGCACCGGGATGTCCAGCTTCGGGTCGTTGAAGCCGAAGTTCTGCGCCATCCCCACCATCTCGTCCAGCCCGGTCTGCACGCCCAGGTAGCCCATGACGCTGTTGCAGGAGAGCGTCATCGCGGTGTCCAGGTCGAGGTTGGCCTGGTCGCACGAACTGGTGTCGTTGACCAGCGTGGTGGTGGTGCCGGGCAGCACGTAGGGGTAGGGCGTGCCGGTGGGGGCGTTGATGTCGGTGACCACCCCGTTCGCCAGCGCGGCCGCGGCGGTGACCACCTTGAAGGTGGAGCCGGGCGGGTAGGTCTGGCGCAGCGCCCGGTTGAGCATCGGCTGGTCGGTGTCGGCCTGCAGCTTGGTCCAGGCGTTCTGGTCCGCGGTCGAGGAGCCGGCGAAGCTGCCCGGGTCGTAGGACGGGGTGCTGGCCAGCGCGAGGATCCGCCCGGTGCTCGGCTCGATCGCCGCCACCGCGCCCTTCTGGTTGCCCAGGCCCTGCATCGCGGCCTGCTGGGCGGCCTTGTCGATGGTGGTGTGGACGTCGCCGCCGGGGTTCTGCTTGCGGGTGATCTCGTTCCAGACCGCCCAGCCGGACAGCCGGTTGTCGGTGCCGGCCAGGATGCCGTCCTCGATGCCCTCCAGCTGGGTGTTGCCGTAGATCTGCGAGGAGAAGCCGGTGACGGCGGCGTAGCCCGGTCCGTCGGTGTAGGTGCGCTTGTAGTCGAACCGGCCGCCGGTGGCCGCCGAGCCGGTCACCGGGTCGCCGCCGGCCAGGATGTTGCCGCGCGGCTGGTCGTAACGTTGGATCGCCTTGCGCTGGTTGGCCGGGTTGTTGTCGTAGCCCTTGGCCTGGAAGACCTGGATCCGGGTGGCCTGGGCGGCCAGCAGCAGGATCAGCACCAGGCAGAACAGCCCGGCCCGGCGCCCGGTGGTGGACATCCCGGGCAACCCCTGCGGGCCGTTGCCCCTGGGCTTGCGGGTCTTCGACTGCTTGCGGGTCATCGGGTCTCCCCCTCCGGCACCGGCCTGCGGGCCGTGTCACTGAGTCGCACCAGCAGCGCCACGATGATCCAGTTGGTCACCACCGAGGAACCGCCCTGCGCGATGAACGGCAGCGTCGCCCCGGTCAGCGGGATCAGGTCGAGCACGCCGCCGGCCACCACGAAGACCTGTAGGCCGATGATGGTGGCCAGACCGATCGCGAGCAGCCGGCCGAACGGGTCGCGCAGCGCGATCCCGGCCCGGTAGCCGCGGGAGACCAGCAGCAGGTAGAGCAGCAGCAGCGCCACCATGCCGACCAGCCCGAGCTCCTCGCCGATGGTGGCGAGGATGAAGTCGGACTTGGCCGCGAAACCGAT
The DNA here is from genome assembly GCF_029892155.1 of Kitasatospora sp. GAS204B. GTDB lineage: Bacteria > Actinomycetota > Actinomycetes > Streptomycetales > Streptomycetaceae > Kitasatospora. Next base: position 23,284 of record NZ_JARZAG010000007.1, read on the forward strand.
CAGGATCGAGTGGCCCAGCCCGAGCCCGGTGCCCAGCACCCCGCCCCAGGCGAAGGCGAAGAGCGACTGCGCGATCTGGTTGGCGCCCTGCCCGGCGGCGACCGAGGCGAGCGGGTGCAGCCACTGGTCGACCCGGGCGTGTACGTGCGGCGACAGCCAGCCGACCATCACCACGCCCGCGGCGGCCAGCACCAGACCGATCGCGATCCAGCTGATCCGGGCGGTGGCCACGTAGAGCATCACCACGAAGATGCCGAAGTACAGCAGCGACATCCCGAGGTCGGTCTCCAGCACCAGGACCCCGATGAAGGCCGCCCAGACCAGCAGCACCGGCCCGAGCACCCGGCCCGGCGGCAAGGTGAAGCGCCAGATCCGACGCCCCGTCAACGCCAGCGCGCCGCGGTGCGCGGACAGGTAGGCCGCGAAGAAGATCACCAGCAGGATCTTGGCGAACTCGCCCGGCTGGATGGAGAAGGGCCCGATGGTGATCCAGATCCGCGAGCCGTACACCGCCGGGAAGAAGATCGGCACCACCAGCAGCACCAGCGCCACCAACGCCCCGCTGTAGGCGTAGCGCCGCAGGATCCGGTGGTCGCGCAGCAGCACGATCACGGCCACGCAGAGCGCCACCCCGAGGGTCGACCAGAGCAGTTGGGTCGGCGCCGCGTGGCTGCTCGGGGTGGCCCGGTCCAGCCGGTAGATGACGACCAGTCCGATGCCGTTGAGCAGCACCGCGATCGGCAGCAGCAGCGGGTCGGCGTACCGCGCCCGCCAGCGGATCACCCCGTGCGCGATCAGCGCCAGGCCGCCGAGCGCCGCGCCGTACTCGGCGGCGTCCGGCGGGACCTTGTCGTCGATGTTGACGCCGACCTCGATGTAGCCGAACACCGCGATCGCCACCGCGCAGAGCACCAGGGCGAGTTCGACGTTGCGTCCGGTGCTGGGCCGGGGCCCGGTGGGCCCACCACGGACGGCGGCGACTGCGGGTGTGGCCATGGGCGGACCGCGGCTCCTGTCTGGTGCTCGGGGCTATCACCGGACTCTGCTCCTCAGGCGGCGCACGGCACGGTCCCATCCGACTCGACGGGCATACTGGCGCCACGGTAGGACGATTAGCCATATTTATCGAGCTTCTGCGACGGTGTGTCCGCTTTTACCCCATGGGCCGCGAGCCCGCGAGCTCGGCGGTCCGTCAGCTCGGCGGTCCGTCAGCTCGGTGGTCCCTCAGCCCGTCAGCGGGTCGGCCCGACGGCAGGTCAGCCGCAGACGGCGTCCGGCCAGCGGTGCACGAGCAGCCCGGAGAGCATCTCGTGCAGCAACTCCCGGTGGCCCTCCGGGAGGCGGGCGAAGAAGGCCCGCTCGGCCCGCTCCGCCACCGCCTGGGCCTCGGCCAGGGTCTGCCGCCCGCCCGGCGTGAGGCCCAGGATGTAGCGGCGGCGGTCAGCCGGGTTGCGACGGCGCTCGACCGCGCCGGCCCGCTCCAGCTCGTCGATCAGCGAGACCACGGTGGTCGGGTCGAGGTTGATCACCTGGCTGAGGTCCTGCTGGGAGAGTTCGGCCCCGCCGGCCAGCGTGGCCAGCACCAGGAAGTCGCGGAGCTTGAAGCCGGCCGTCTGGAGTTCCCGGTCGACCTCCTCGGCGATCAGCAGCCCGGCCTTGTGCAGCAGCACGCCGGTGTGGCCGGCGAGCGGGAAGTCGCGGCGCGGGGTGCCGGCGGCCGCGTCGGAACTGGTCACGGGGGCGGTGCGGGCCATCGGGGATCTCCCAATCCATCGGGAGTCTTTGGACTCTTCAACTTTTCAAGAATCTATCATCGGGCCTGTTCATCACCAATGAATCGGGCGGCCGCCCGCAAGGAACCGGGCGGCCACCGAATCGGTTGCGGGTCGGGCTCAGTGACCCAGCTCGGCGCCGGCCAGCGCGCTCTCGTGCAGGTCCCGGGTGCGGATGAAGAGGAAGCCGGCCAGCGCGCCGGCGGCCGCCACCGCGCCACAGCCCACCAGCACGTCGGTCAGCCCGTGCACGAAGGCCGCGCGGGCCGCCGCCTGGACTGCTGCACGCAGCTGGGCCGGCACCGTGGCGGCCAGCTCCCGGCCGCCGCCGGCCGCCACCGCCTGCCCGGCCGCCTGGGCCTGCCCACCGAGCGCGGCTCCGGCGGCGGAGTGCGCGAAGGCGTCGGTCACCCGGTGCTGGAAGAGCGCGCCGAAGCCGGCGATCCCGATCGCGATGCCGACCTGCTGGAAGGTCTCGCCGATGCCGGCCGCCATCCCCGCCTTGGCCGGCTCGGCCACCCCGATCGCCAGCGAGGACCGGGGCGGGTTGAACATGCCCATCCCCAGGCCGGTCAGCAGCATGGCGGGCAGCAGCGCGGTCCAGTCACTGCCCGGCTCGACCAGGCCGACCAGGAAGAGCCCGGCCGACATCATGGTGATCGCGGTGCCGACCAGCAGCCGCGGCGAGACCGAGGCGGTCAGGCTGCCGGTGACCGCTGCGGCGACGAAGAGGGTCAGGGTCAGCGGCAGGAAACGCAGACCGGTGGCGAGCGGCGAGTAGCCCAGCACGTTCTGCATGTAGGAGACCTCCAGGAAGATCGCCGACATGCCGGCCGCGTTGCCGAGCAGGGTGGCCACCGAGATCCCGTTGAAGGTGCGGTTGCGGAACAGCCCGAGGTCGAGCATGGCCGCGGCGCCGAGCCGCCGCTCGATCAGGGTGAACAGCACCAGCAGCAGCACCGCCCCGGCGAACATGCCGAGCACCGCCGCACTGGTCCAGCCCAGCGCCTCGCCGCGCAGGAAGCCCAGCACCAGCAGCCCGAGCGCGGCGGAGAAGACCAGCAGGCCGGCCCAGTCCACCCGGTGCGCGGCGGGGTCGCGCGACTCGCCGATCCGCAGCGCGCCGAGCACCATCGCGACCAGCCCGATCGGGACGTTCACCAGGAAGATCCAGCGCCAGCCGACGCCGTCGGTGAGCGCGCCGCCGATCAGCGGCCCGAAGGCGATGGCCAGCCCGGAGACCCCGCCGAAGACGCCGAAGGCGAGCGCCCGGTCCTTGCCCCGGAACTCCTGCCCGATCAGCGCCGGGCCGACCGCGAAGAGCACCGCGGCACCGACCCCCTGGAGCCCGCGCGCCAGGTTCAGCAGCAGGATGTCCGGCGCCGCACCGCAGGCCAGCGAGGCCGCGATGAAGACGGCGAAGCCGATCCCGTAGATCCGCTTGCGACCCAGCCGGTCGGCCAGCGAGCCGCCGGTGAGCAGGAAGGCGGCCAGCGTCAGCGCGTAGGCGTCCAGCACCCACTGCAGGTCGGAGAAGCCGGCGTGCAGCGCGGTGCGCAGGTCCGGCAGCGCGACGTTCACCACGGTCAGGTCGAGCATCAGCATGAAGGTCGCGATCGAGACGATGCCGAGCGTCCACCACCGTCCGGCGGACTTGGCGGCCGGCGCGGTGGCGCCCGCCTCGATGACGGTCGGTGCGATGGACATCGGAAACCCCCAGCAGTCGATGCTTAGATCATCGAAAACTCGATGATTAGTGAAGCTAGTGATCCTGATTCCGACTGTCAATCCCTGTATGATCTGTACTCCCGACGATGGGCCACCCCGCAGCGACAACCGCCGCACATGCCGAAGGGCCGCCGATCGGTGATCGGCGGCCCTTCACCCGGCCCTCGACGGGTCGTGGCGGCTACTCGGTGCGGCGCCGGGACAGCGCGGCCGTGCCCGCCGCGGTCAGCAGGGCCAGCAGCGCGGCGACGGCGGGTGCGGCGAGCGGGTAGCGGACCTCGGCCCGCAGCGAGCCGGACACCAGCGCCCGCACCGCCACGTTCGCCGGCGAGAACGGCACCACCAGCACCAGCACCGAGAGGCCGAGCGCGGCCAGGATCCCGTACGAGCCGCGCAGCAGCACCGGACGGTGGCTCAGCGCCCCGACCGCCAGCCCGACCAGCACGCAGCAGACGGCCGCCAGCAGCCCGGCCAGCGCGGCCCTGGCCCACGACACCTCGCGCCCCGGGATGATCGTGGTGCGCCCGCAGACCAGCCAGATCGCCGCCACCGCCACGACCGCCAGCACCAGCCCGGCGATCAACGCGGCGGCCAGCGAAGCCAGTTGCACTCGGGCCGGACCGGCGGCCGCCACCCGGCAGGCCCGCGCCTGCGGCGGGTCGGCGGTCAGCGTGCAGCGCACGTACCAGGCGGTGATCGGCACCAGCAGGGCGGCCGCGTAGCCGAGGCAGTCCATCATCGGCTGGTCGCCCGAGACCCCCAGGCCAAGCACCAGCAGATAGCCGAGGAACGGCGGCAGCCAACGCTGGGAGCGCAGCAGCAGCTCGACCTGATAGCGGATCAGCGCGCTCACCGGGCAACCTCCGGCGCGTCGGCGGGCTCACTCACGGGCTTGCCCACCGGCGCACCGTCGATCTTGCTGACGTCCAGGATCCGCAGCTCGGCCGGGGCCGTGAGCAGTCGCCGCAGCAGCGCGTCCGACTGCCCGGCGGCCACCCGCAGCAGCACCGTGCCGTCCGGCCGGTCCTCCCGCTCGGGTGTGCCGGGCAGCCACTCGGGCAGCTCGCCCGCCGCGACCAGGACGCTCATCAGCTCGCGCGGCTCCTCGGCACCGGGCGGCTGAACCTCCGTCAGCCCGCCCTGCCGGAGCTGGAAGGCGCGGCTGGTCAGCCCGGCCAGCCGGTTCGGGTCATGGTCCACGAAGAGGACGACGCCGCCCGCCCCGGCCCGCTCCATCGCCGCCTCGTCCAGGGTGGTCCGGGCGGCCTGGTCGAGCCCGGTCCAGGCCTCGTCCAGCAGCAGCACGTCGGCCTCGGCGAGCAGCGCCTGGGCCACCGCGACCTTCTGGCAGGTGCCTTTGGAGAGCCGGGCGAGCGGGGTGCCGGCCCGATCGGTGATGCCGAAGCGGTCCAGCCAGAACTCCGCGCGGTCGGCCGCCACCGCGGTGCTCAGCCCGTGGATCCGGCCGAGATGGCGCAGATAGCCGGCCGGATCGAAGGGCAGCGCGGGCGGAAAGCGCTCGGGGACGTAGGCCCGGCGCCCGGCCACTCGCAACCGGCCCCGGCTCGGCGGCTCGATCCCGCCGACCAGCTTGAGCAGCGTCGACTTGCCGCTGCCGTTCGCCCCCGCGATCCGCACCAGCGCGCCGGGCTCCAGTGCCAGGCCCACCCCGCGCAGCACCCAGGGGCCCGAGCGCCCGTACCGTTTGCCGACCTCCGTCAGCCGCAGCGCTTCCATCCGGCCTCCCCCGAAAATTCGGTCGCGCCCGATCGGGACGGACCGCAGACTGCACCGGTGAACAGTGCGTCCGATCGTACGGCGAGTGTCCTGGTGTCCTGTGGCGAACAGCAGTTGGGGGTGGTGGGACCGTTCACCGTGGCGGGCCGGCCCCGCTGGCACGACGTGCAGCCGGTGGTCGAGCGGCTGACGGCGGTGCTGGGGGTGCCGACCGTGGTGCTGCGCCTGCTGGACGTCGAGGGCGGCGCCGACGGTCAGGGCGGGCTGGTGCGCTACCACGCGCAGGCCCTGCGCGAGCCGGTCACCGGTGCGCTGACCCGCCCCGCCACGGCGGACGAGTCGGCGCTGCTCGCGCCGCACCCGCGCCGCGCCGAGTACGCGACCGCCGCCGGGGTGCTGGCGGCGCTGGCCTGGGCCGAGCAGGCGCTGGCCGGGCTCGGCCGGCCGGCGGTCGGGCCGGTGGAGCAGGTGAAGACCTGGAACCTGGCCGGGCTGTTCCGGCTGCCCACCGCCACCGGGCCGGTCTGGCTGAAAACCGGGCGCCGGTTCGCGGTCGACGAGGCCGAGGTGATCGGGCTCTTCGCCGCGGTGGACCCGCGGTTCGTCCCGGCGGTGCTGGCCGCCGACCCGGCGCGGCGGCTGCTGCTGCTCGACCACGTCCCCGGCGCGGACTGCTGGGGCCCGTCGGCGGCGGTGGTCGAGGCCGCGGTGCCGCGGCTGGCCCGGGTCCAGGCGGCGCTGGCCGCGCGCCGGCCAGGCCGACCGCCCGGCGGGCTGCCGGACCGCTCGCCGCGCCTGCTGCCGGCCGCGCTCGAAGCACTCCTGAACGGCCCGACCGGGGCCGAGCTGACGCCGGACGAGCTGACCCGCGCCGGCCGGCTGCTCGACCGACTCCCCTCACTGGTCGACCGGTTGACGGCCTGCGGGCTACCGGAGACGGTGCTGCACGGGGACTTCCACCCCGGCAACTGGCGGGCGGCCGGGCCGGACTCGGTGGTGCTGGTCGACTTCGCCGACAGCTGCTACGGCCACCCGGCCCTCGACGGGCTGCGGCCCAAGAGCTTCACCTCCGCCGAGCGCTGGGGCCAGGCGGCCGAGGCCTGGTGCGCGGCCTGGCGGACCCTGGCCCCCGGCTGCGATCCGGTCACCGCGCTGCGCCTGGCCGAGCCGCTCGCCCACCTCGCCCACGCGGTGCGCTACCAGGAGTTCCTCGACGGGATCGAGCCCAGCGAGGAGCGCTACCACGCCGGCGATCCGGCCGCCGAGCTGCGCGCGGCACTGGCGGCCGCCGAGCAGCTCCGGTAGCCGCTACCGGGCGGCGGCCAGGTCGGCGTTGTCCTGCCAGGCGTAGAGCTGGTCGCCGTCCAGCGCCACCCGGTAACTCCCGCAGTGCGCGCCGGGCTTGGCCGCCATCCGGCCGGCCGGGAACCAGGTGGCGCTCAGCTTGACGGCGCCGGCCCCCGGCGCACCGCTGGCGCACCCGGCCGGCAGCACCCCGCCCGGCAGGTGGGCGCGCAGCAGGCGGTCGCCGCCGGTGGTCGACATCTTGTACCGGACGGCCGTCGCGCCGTCCGGCAGCCAGCGCGGCACCGAGGCCCGCGCCGTCTTCGCCTGGGCACCGGAGCTGTAGTTGGACTCCTCGATGTGCCGGCTCGCCAGCACGTCGCCGGCCATCGGCACCAGGGCGACACCCAGCACGCCGAGGCCGAGGACGGTCACGGTGACAGCGGCGACGGTGGCGGTCCTGGGCGGCATGAGCGGTCCTTCGGACGATGGGCTGATGGCTCCATCCTCCCGAGCGGGTGGGCGGCCCGCGTCGCTCCCGGGACGGAGAGCGCGTCTCCACCTTGGGGCGCAGCCTCTCAGCCTTGAGGCTGACCCGCCCGGCACCGGCCCCCGGTCATCCGGCGGGGCGCGCGACACGCCACCCGCTCGGCCGCCCGGGTCCACGCCTGGCGCCCCCGTTCCGGCTATCCATGGAAATGAGTACTAATCCGGACAATACGGACAGAGACTCAGGACTGAGGGAGCCCGCCGTGCACCTGACCCTGCCGCCCCGGCCACTGGTCATCGTCCCGGACACCTGCGGCCTGGTCGACGAGATCGAGGCCTACCTGGCCTCGCTGCCCGGTCCGACCCGGCCGCCCGCGCCGTACGTCTGCCCGAACATCTGCCGCTACGGCCAGGTGCTGCGGCCCTGGAACGCCGACCACCCGCTCCCCCGCCGCACCCTGCGCGACCGGCTGACCCGCCGCCCGGCCCGCCCCGCCCCGGTCAGTGCCGCCGACCACCTGCGCCTCACCTCGCGCTACCTGACCCAGTACGGCTGGCTGCAGGGCGCGATGTGGGATCCGGCGGGGCGGGTCTGCCTGCTCGGCGCGCAGGCCGCCGTGCTCGGCCACGGCTACGGCACCGCCAGCACCGTGCGGACCGCCCGGGCGCAGGTGATGGAGGTGCTGCACGCCACCGGACGGCCGGTCAGCTCGCCCGACGAGTACAACGACCGCCCGGACACCCGCCCCGCCGACGTCCACCGCCTACTGGAGCACGCGGCCCTGCGAGCCGCACGCCTTCGGCTCTGACCAACGATCACCCCTCCCGGTCCGGCCCCTGCGCCCGCAGCCGCCGCACCTGCTCCAGCGAGTCGCGCAGCTCGGTCAGCCAGCTGTCCGAGTGCTTCTGCACCAGCCGCACGCACCAGGCCAGCGCCTCGCTGCGACTGCGCGCCACACCGGCCTCCACCAGCGTGTCCAGCACCTGCCGCTCCGGCTGCCGCAACCGGGTCATCACCGGCGCGGAGACCGTGGTGAACAGCCCCCGCACCCCGTCGCACTCGACCCCCCAGGACACCTTGCGCCCGTACCGGTGCTCAGCCTCCCGGGCCACCCCCATCCGCGCCTCCCGCGTACGCTCGCGGAACTCCGCGATCCGCCCCTCCACCGCGGCCCGCCGCTCGGCGTCCGACACCTCCGCCGCAAGCTCGGGCCCGGGAATCCGCCCGATCACGGTGATCTCCTCGCGGTCGACCGCGACCTCCGCGAGTTCGGTGAACAGACCTTCAGGCAGTCGTCCGCCGAACCAGCCGCGGACCGCCTCGAACTCCTTCTCTGTAATCATGTAATCAGTCTTACTCGCCACCTCGGCCACGGCAAGCGCCCGACAACGCGAAGAGTCCCGCCCGATCGGATCGATCGAGCGGAACCAGCGTCCGGCTATGAAGCCCGCGCCTGGCTGCCTCCCGGCAGGCCGAACATCTGTAGGCAAGGGGACAGCCCGCTGATCGAGACCGGGACGTATTGGTGCGTCTCCCAGCGCTCGCGGGCCAGCCTGAGCCGTCTCGTGGTCGTGGGTCGGCCACGGACCACGTGACGGTCGATGCCGTCGAGTTCGTAGCCGTGCCTCTGGGACACGGCGAACGAGGAGGTGTTGTCCTCGAAGGCGCCCGACGTCGCCTCCAGCGCGTTCAGGCCGGCGAAGGCCAGGTGCAGTACGGCGGCGCGCATCTCGGTGCCGATCCCTTGGCGCTGATACCGCGTGCCGAGCCAGGAGCCGGTGCTGACCTGCCGCAGCACGGCGAAGTCGCGGGCGGCGACGGTCTGCAGGCCGACGACCTGGCCGTTCTCGAAGACGGCCAGGGTCAGGGCCCAGTTGTCCGGGGACCAGGTCCCTCGGCGCAACCAGTGGTGCTGCACCACCGAGCGCGCCCGTTCCGCCGGCGGAAGGTCGGTCCACGGCACGAGGAAGGGCATCCGGTCCGGCTCGTGGATGCCTTCAGCCGCCAGGTTGGTCAGCTCGGCCAGCTCGTTGTCGCCGGGCAGTCGAAGTTCCAGGCGGGGCGGGTTCAGACGCAGTCCCAGCAGCGGCCAGTGATCAATCAGCATGCTCATTGTTGAAGACGCTGGCAGCTCCGGTCACCTGATTTCCGGTGCGCCTAGCTAGGGTTCGGCTTGAGGACCGCCGATGATCGATTCGTGACCGGGGGATGGCACGTGGAGCGTGAACAGCTCGCTGGGCTGCTCGGCGACCAGACCGAGGCGTGCGGTCCGGCATCCGATGCTCTGCTGGGAGGCGGCGATTTCGTCGTGTGGGACGGCTCGGTACCTGCCGGCTTATTGGCGCGGACCTACGCGGTGCGGCTGGAACGCACCCGGGCGAAGGGCATTGAGAAGCCGTTGCTGGCCTGCGCAGGCGTCAAGCAACGGGGGCGGTGACGTGGCGGAATCGGGTGCTGCGAGCTGGGCGATGCCGCCGACGCACCTGGCGGTCGAACACGAGCAAGTCGGCGAGCTCACAAGGCTGTTAGACGGCGGGGCGGACCCGAATGAGACGTGGTCGAACATGACGCTGCTGTTGCACGCCATCGACATCGAGGCGGACGGCTCCAAGCAGACTGGCGAGCCGCTGACAGCCGCCTGCACCGCAGTCCTGCTCGCCTACGGGGCGGATCCCCAGCTTCCTGGACCTGATGGAACCCTCCCGTTGTGGTTCGCCCGTCGATGCGGACACGAGCTCGCCGAGCGCTTGTTGACGGCGTGGGCTGCCCGGGCTTCCTGAGCGACTCCAAATCTGGAGGCGTGGGGAACTCGCCGGGCGGTACGGTGCGGCACATGACCGTGGACGCCGCCTCAGCGCAGCCGTTGTTGCTTCTGGACGTGGACGGGCCGCTGAACCCATACGCCGCGAAGCCTTCTCGCCGTCCGCGCGGGTACGAGACACACCGGCTGTTGACCCCTCGCTGGGTTGCCGCCGAGCGGCTGCGGCTGTCCGCCTGGGGCACACCGAACAAGCGGCCCAAGCCCTTGCGAGTCTGGCTGAACCCCGATCACGGTCCCGAACTGGCGTCGCTGCCTTTCGATCTGGTGTGGGCAACGACATGGGAGGAGGAGGCCAACGCCTACGTTGCTCCCGTCCTCGGCCTTCCCGAGCTGCCGGTCATCACCTGGTCCGCGCCCCGGCCCGAGCCGGACGGCGGGGTGTTCTGGAAGACCCCGGAGATCGTCGCCTGGGCGAGCGGGCGCCCGTTCGCCTGGTTGGACGACGAGATCACGCAGGCGGACCGGGACTGGGTCGCCGTCCACCATGCTGGTCCGGCCCTGCTGCACCGGGTCGATCCTCGGCTCGGACTGCTGCCGGAGGACTTCACGGTGCTGCACGCCTGGGCTTCGGGCCTGGCCGCCGGCGGAGGGGTCAGTTCCCGGTTGCCCACTCAGCAAGCCTGATCTTCACCTGGCAGTTGTGCTCCGCGTGCCAGATGACCTCGCCGGTCACTACGGCGCCGACGAGAGGAAGGGTGGCGTCGCGAGGCATGGCCGTGATCTCGGCAAGGCCGATCGCGTCCTGGAAGTCGTTGATGGAGATGAAGACACCGAAGGGCCTTCGACCGATGACCTCGCCGGTCACGTGGGTTCCAACAGGCAGAGCCTGGCACGTCGCGGACCAGCCCGCCCGCGCCCGCGCTCCAGCTTCAACGCCGTCGTCAGGCCACGAGTACTCGTTCACCCTTCGATCATGCCAGAGTGCAAAGTCACCAGTGGGGGTGACCAGGCCGCCAACAGATACCGCGAAGATCGCTTCCCGCACACTCAGTGATCGTTTCCCGAAAGCGCGATCCGGCCTACGTGTTGGCTGCGTTCTGCCGCCACGGACGAAATGGTCGAGGACGTAGTGCGCGAGCCCTTCCGGCCAGAGGTACTAACCGTCGGTGAAGTCACGGCAGCTGTTGAGGGGCGAGCAGACCCTGCACCTCGACGAGCCCGTCCAGCCCCTGCACACTGTCCGCAGTTACCGACCTCTCGATCCGCTCTCCGCAGGACCTGGCGGACGTCGCCGATCGCTTCAACCGCCGCCCACGCAAAACGCTCGGCTGGGAAACCCCAGCCGAGCGTCTGACTGAACTCCTCGCGGCCTGGACGACCGACCACGTGTTGCAACGACTGCTGGAAACCGACGGCGAGGACCGGGCAGGGCCCTTGGATCAGGTGGCGCGGTGGGCTCAGCCGGCGCTGAAGTAGCCGAACAGGTCGACCGCCACGTGGGTGTTGCCCGCGTGGTTGAAGACCGCGAAGTTCCCGTTGGCGTCGAGCCCGGTGATGACGTGGTTGGCCACCGTCACACCCGGCGTCAGGTTGAGGTTGCTGGTGCTGGGCACGCCCGTGCCGTCCGCGCGGACCGCCAGGTAGCTCGGCGTGTCCGGCCCGATGGCCGTCACGTTGACTACGGCGGACGTCGCGTTCGCCGGCGCGGCACCGACCCCACGGGCGCCGACCGGCAGCCAGCTGTTCGCGCCGAGCGGGATGTCGGCGCCCTCACGGGTGTCGACCAGCCGGGACGGGGTGACCGGCGTGAACAGGCCCGTCCCCTCGGGGCTGTAGTAGCCGAACAGGTCCACCGCGATCTGGGTGTCGGCGCCGTGGCTGAACACCTCGACCTTGCCGTCAGCGCCCAGCGGGACGATCACCTGGTTCGGCACCGTCTGCCCCCGGGTGAAGTTGAGGTTGCTGGTCCACGGGTTCGCCGTGCCGTCGGCGAACGCCGACACGTAGCCGTCCGCGTCCGGGGCGATCGCCGTCACGTTCAGCACGGCCGCCGTCGCATCGGACGGCACACCGTCGACCCCCGCCACCTGCACGGCAGTGGTGGCCTCCGACGCCAGCGGGGCACCCGGCCGGGTGTCCAGCAGACGGGCCGGCGTCGTGGCGGTGAACTTGCCCGCCGCACCGGGCGTGTAATAGCCGAACAGGTCGACCACCAGATCCACCGAGCCCGCGTTGTTGCGGGCGTAGACGTAGCCGTTGGGACTGAGAGGCACGGTCACGAGGTTGGCCACCGTCGCGCCAGCGCTGAGGTTCAGCGACGACGTCCCCGACCCCAGAGCCGGCGAGACGTCGATGTGGGTGTCGGCCGTCGCATCCGTCGCGGTGACGTTGAGCACCACCGCCGTGGCGCCGACGGGCAGCGCCGGAGCGATCACGATCGACCCGCCGGGCCCCACCTTGCCGGACTGGGAGCTGAAGGGCAGGCGGGTGTCCACCAGCCGGCTCGGGGTCAGGGCGACGAAACCGCCGGGCTGTGCAGCGGCCTGCACAACCTGCTGCACCTCCTGCGAGCGCCCCGCCTCGTCCGTGACCGTCAGCGTGGCCGTGTACGTCCCCGGCGTCTGGTAAGTGTGGGTAGTGGAGGCGCCGGAGCCGGTGGTGCCGTCACCGAAGTCCAGCGCGTAGGTGGTCACCCGCCAGGTGCTGGCGGGGACCGAGGCGGTGAACGAGTAGGTCAGCAGCTGGCTGGCCGGCCTCACCGTCAGGACCGGAGCCAGCGGCGCGAGGTCGGTCGCCACCACCGGGGTCGGGGCGGCGGCGGTCACGGTTCCGCCGACACCGTCCGTGACCGTGACCGAGGCCGTGTAGGTCCCCGGCGTCAGGTACGTGTGGCTGAACTGCGCCTGCGTGGTGACGACCGGCGCAGTCCCGTCGCCGAAGTCGTAGGTGTAGGTCAAGGTCGTGTTCCAGCGGTTGCTCGCCGTCGCATGCGCCGTCACCGCCAGCGGCGCCGGCCCCTGGGCGGACAGGTACTGGGCGCCGCTCAGGCTGAGGGAGACCGACTGCAGGCCCACGAACTCGACGGCTCCGCGGTCGCGGAAGCCGCCGGCGCCGACGCCGGTGTTCGCAACGGTCGGATCGTCGACGGGCGCGTGACCGACCAGGTCGGTGGCGAGGACTCCGGGAGCCTGCGCATTAGCGGAGTCGACGGCCGCGGATCCCTCCAGCAGTCCGACATGCGTGCCGGCGATGTTGTCGAACCTCACGGCACTGTCGACATCGTGTGGCGCCTGACCGGTCGCGCTCTGCAGCGCCGCCGGAGAGCTGTAGCCGGTACCTGCCCAGCTGTAGGAGGACTGGCCGCTCAGCGGGTGGACGATGTTGTAGTCCACCGTGCTCTGCACGACGGAGTCGGCGGAGAGCGAGATCAGGGTGCCCGAGCCGGTCGTGCAGTTACTGTCGCTGACGATGATGTTGTTCTGCACCGAGGCACCCGAGGAGGCTCCGGTCAGACTCACTCCCCCGTGACACTGGTAGCCGATCGTGTTGTTGGTGATCACGGTACCCGGCGCGTCCGCCACCGTGAGTGCCGGCCCGCTGTTGATGGCGCCGATCTCGTTGGTGCTGATCAGCGTGGACTGCGCCCCGGCGGAGACGGATACGCCGAACCCGGCCTCCATCTCGTTCCTGGTGATCGAGACGTGGTCACTGTGGCCCGAGACCACCACCGATGCGGGGTAGGGGAGTTGCGCGCCGATCGTCAGCCGGGCGCTGATGACGTTGTTGTCGACGGTGACGCGGCTGGAGTCGGTCACGGAGACCGGCTGCAGCGCGTTGGTGAAGCCGAACCCGGCGAACGTGATGTCGTGCTGGCCGGCGATGCTCACCGCGTGCGGCCACGGGTTTCCGCCCGGGCCGTAAAGACCCTGGATGGTGGCTCCCGGGCTGCCGTCGGGGTTGCTGCCGACGAAGGTGATCGGCTGGTCCGGCGTCCCGGACCGGGTGAGGTCCACCTCCCCCTGGTAGCCGAACCTGCTCGGCGTCACCCGGACGGTCTGCCCGGGCTGGACGACCTTGGCGGCGGCGGAGATGGTGCAGTACGGCTGGGTCTGGGTGCCAGTGCCCGCATCGCTGCACTGGCTGCCCGGATCGTTGTTGACGTACAGCGTGGTCGGCGCGTCGGCGGCGGCCGGCAGGGCTGGCAGTCCGAGCAGCGTGATGGCAGTCGCAACGGCGAAGCCGGCGACATGGCGAAGGCGCAAAGTGGGATCCCCGAATCGGCGAACTGGCGTGCGCATTCTCCTCGCCAAGATCGACTGCTACAAGCCTTCCCTCTGCTCTCGACCAAGCCGTGATCGTCCCCTGCCGTCAAGCGGGCCAGCCTGATCGCCAAGACCGCAGGGCTCGCCTCCACCGCCTCCCCGGCCGCCGCAAGCGGCAGTGACCAGGACTACGGCGGACTCACCCCGATGCCGCTTGCCGCCAACGGACTTCCGCCACCGCCCGGCTGACGAGCCCTCCGCCCGCATCCCGAAGAGCCCGCTCCCCGGTCGCCGTTGGTCTCCATCCCAGCGGCGCCCCTTGCATCCCGGAACACCCCCGAACCACCACAGCAGGCCACTGAACACCGCTCCCGAAGGCCAGCCGAGTTCGGACACCACCTCGAACAAGCCCCCGCAACGCAAAGATCCCGCCCAGTCCTTACGGACCGAGCGGGATCTCGTGACCATTCACGAGTCAGAACCGTGAACAGTCGTTGGGTGGAGCTGAGGGGATTCGAACCCCTGACCCCCTCGATGCGAACGAGGTGCGCTACCGGACTGCGCCACAGCCCCAACGAGAAGAAACAATAGCACCTTCTGAAGGGGGCCCGTGACCACCCCCTCGCTGGTGGGACGGGGTGGGCTACTCGCCCGCCGCGCGTGGGCGGGCGGCGGGCGGGGTCTCGTACTGGTCGAAGAGCGGGGTGTGCGTGGACTCGGCGGGGCGGCCGGAGGTCCAGGTGCCGGGGGCCGCGAGGTCGAGGCCGCGGGTGACCCGGGGGGCGACCGGCGCGGTGACGTAGGTGGGCAGCGGGACCGGGACCGGCTCCCAGGAGTCGGGGCCGGCCGCGGCGCGCTCGCGCAGGCCGTCCACCCACTCCTGGTGGTCGGTGGCCTCGACCAGTGCCTGCCGGGCGGCGGGCGGCTCGGGCTGAGCGGCGGCGAACCGCGGCTGCGGGTGCTCGCGCTCCGGCTCGGTGACGATCGGCGCGGTGGCCGTCGCGAGGGTGGGCGCCGACCGGGCCTGCTCGCGCTCGCGAACCCGCTGGGCGGCCTGGGCGGCCCGGACGCGGTCCAGCTTCACCTCGTAGCGCTGGCGCTCCAGCCGGCGCAGGTGGCCGATGTAGAGGGTGAGCAGCAGGGCTGGCAGCCCGGGCGCCCAGAGGAAGCCGACGCCCGCCACCGCGGCCACGATCGCGCCGAGCGCGAAGGCCAGGAAGAGCACGGTGACCATGCGCCGGCGCCGGGCCAGCACCCGTGCCCGCCGGTCGCCGGCCGGATCGGCCACCGGGCTGGAGGGCCCCGCAGACACAGTCGACGGCGCCGCTGATGGCGCGCCGGAGGGCACGGCGCCGCTCGACGGGGGGTCGGCCGACGGTGCGTCAGCCGACTCGGCGTCAGGGGTGCCGTCGGAGGTCGTGGTGGGGTCGTTGTCGCCCAGGGCCCGGGACGCCCGGCGCTCCATCGCCGACCGCCCGGCGAGCAGGCGGATGGCGGTGCTGAAACGTTCGGTCGGGCGCGCTTCGTTGAGCTCGTCCTGCCTGCGGAGCCACATGGGCACCAGATAGGCAGCCCAGGCCCCTACGATGACCGCGTAGATGAGGCCGCTACTGCTCACGTTTCACACCGTACGGGCGTTGGGTAAGGGTGGGCAGCAATTTGGCGCGGCGTGTCGCACCGCCAAGCTGATTCTCTGACTATTTTGCCGGAATTTGTCACCGCTTGCCGGGCCGGCGATGCCATATCGATATGATTTTCGAACACTTATTCAATTACCTCGAACGCCAACGTTCCAGCAGTCCTTCCGGGACTTCCTCGGCCGTCAACGCGTAGACCAGGTGGTCGCGCCAGTCCCCGTCGATGTGCAGGTAGCGCGGCCGCAGCCCCTCGGAACGGAAGTCGAGTTTCTCCACCACCCGGCGGCTGGGCCGGTTCTCGGGGCGGATGCAGACCTCCACCCGGTGCAGCCCGAGAACCTGGAAGCAGTGGTCCACCGCGAGGGCCACGGCGGTCGGCATGATGCCGCGGCCGGCCACCGCCTCGTCGACCCAGTAGCCGACATTCGCCGAGCACATCGAACCCCAGGTGATCCCACCGACCGTCAGCTGGCCGACCAGCTCACCGCGGTAGAGCACGACGAAGGGCAGCATCCGCCCCGCCGCCGCCTCACGGCGCAGGTAGCGGACCATCTGACGGTAGGACGGCCGTGGCCCGACCAACCGGCCCAGCGGCACCGGCGGGACGGTGGCCTCCCACCGCCGCAGCCAGTCCCGGTTGCGGCGGCTCGCCTCCTGCCAGGCGGCGCCGTCGCGCAGCCGGATCGGGCGCAGCACGATGTCGCCGTCCCGCAGCTCCGCCGGCCAGCCGGCGCTCAGTTCTCTCCCCCCGGCTGCAGCGGCGGCCGCGGGTGGTCACCGCCCGCGAGCTGGTCGACGGCGTGCGCCAGCAGCGGCTCCAGCACCGCGAGGCCGTCGCGCACGCCGCCCGTCGAGCCCGGCAGGTTGACGATCAGGGTGCGCCCCGCCAGACCGGCCAGGCCCCGGGAGAGCGCCGAGGTGGGCACCTTCTCGCGCCCGTAGGCGCGGATCGCCTCGGCGATGCCCGGGATCTGACGGTCGATCACCTGAGCGGTCATCTCGGGGGTCAGGTCCATCGGCGAGATGCCGGTGCCACCGGTGGTGAGCACCACGTCGTAGCCGGCCGCCACCGCCTCGCGCAGCACGTCCGCCACCGGGTCGCCGTCCGGCACCAGCCGCGGGCCGTCCACCGTGAAGCCCATCCGGCCCAGGCCCTCGACCAGCAGCGGGCCGCCCTTGTCCTGGTACACCCCGGCCGAGGCGCGGTTGGAGACGGTGACCGCGAGCGCCCTCACGAGCCCTCACCGCGCGCCCAGTCGCCGCTCTTGCCACCGGTCTTGGTGAGCACCCGGACGTCCTCGATCGCGGCGGCCTTGTCGACCGCCTTGACCATGTCGATCACGGTCAGCCCGGCCACCGCCACCGCGGTGAGCGCCTCCATCTCGACGCCGGTGCGGTCGGCGGTGCGCACGGTGGCGGTGATCTCGACGGCCTGGTCGGTCACTTCGAGGTCGACGGTGACGCCGGAGATCGCGATCGGGTGGCAGAGCGGGATCAGCTCCGGGGTCTTCTTGGCGCCCATGATCCCGGCGATCCGGGCGACCGCCAGCGCGTCCCCCTTGGGCAGGCCCTCGCCGCGCAGCAGCTCGATCACCCGTGGGGCGACCCTGACCCGCCCGGCCGCGACCGCGGTGCGGACCGTGGTGGCCTTCTCGGAGACGTCGACCATGCGGGCGGCGCCCGTCTCGTCCACGTGGGTCAGGCGGTCGCCGGGTGGTGTGGTCACGTCAGTTACTCCAGCAGAACGGGGTGAATACCGCGCTACCGTACCGCTCCGCCCGCGCCGGATCGCCGTCGGTCCGTCAGTGGGACGGTGGCGCTAGGCCGAAGGGCCCAGCACCGCCGTACCGCGGGACCGCTGGACGGCGGCGGTCAGTCCGCCAGCAGGACGACCTTGACGCGCTCGCCGGCCGCCACCGCCACCGCGTCCTCATCGACCACGATCAGGCAGTTCGCCCGGGCCAGCGCCCCGACCAGGTGCGAGTCCGCGCCGCCGACCGGCGCCACGGTGCCCTGGTCCCCGTCGTACCAGCCGCGCAGGAACTGCCGCCGCCCGGCCGGCGAGCGCAGCGCGCCGGTGCAGACCGCGCGGGTCACCGGGCGGTGGACGTCCGGAGCGCCCAGCATGGTGCGGATCACCGGGCGGACGAAGAGCTCGAAGGAGATGTACGCGCTCACCGGGTTGCCCGGCAGCGCCAGCAGCGGGATGCCCGAGACGCCTTCGCCGATCCGGCCGAAGCCCTGCGGCTTGCCCGGCTGCATCTTGAGCTTGCGGAAGTCCATCCCCGCGTAGTCCGCGAAGACCTCCTTGACCACGTCGTAGGCCCCGACGCTGACACCGCCGCTGGTGACGATCAGGTCGGCCCGGCCCAGCTGGTCGTCCAGCACGCCGCGCAGCACCGCCGCGTCGTCCGGCACCCCGCCGACCCGGTAGGCGATCGCGCCGGCCTGCTGGGCGGCGGCGGTCAGGGTGAAGCTGTTGGAGTCGGAGATCTGCCCGGGGCCCACCGGCTCACCGGGCTGCACCAGCTCGCTGCCGGTGGAGAGCACCACCACCCGGGGGCGCGGGTGGACCCGCACGGTGCCGCGGCCGATCGCGGCCAGCAGCCCGAGCTGGGTGGGGCCGAGCCGGGTGCCGGCGGTCAGCACCGTCGCGCCGGCCCGGATGTCGCTGCCCCGGCGGCGGATGTGCGCGCCCTCGGCGACGTCCTGGAAGACCCGGACCTCCTCGCCGGCCGCCGGCGGGGCCATGGTGTCGGCGGCCTGTCCGGTCCCGCTGCCGCCGTCGGTCCACTCGACCGGGGCGACGGCCTGGGCGCCGGGCGGCATCGGCGCGCCGGTCATGATCCGGGCGGCCTGCCCGGGGCCGACCTTGGGCAGTTCCGCCGCACCCGCCGCGACCTCGCCGACCACGGCGAGGACGGACGGGTAGCGGGCGGTGGCGCCGACGGTGTCGGCGGTGCGCACCGCGTAGCCGTCCATCGAGCTGTTGTCGAAGGGCGGCAGGTCGCCGTCCGCGACCACGTCCTCGGCCAGCCGGCAGCCCTGGGCGTCGAGCAGCTGCAGTTCGATCGCCGGCAGCGGGGCGACGCCCGCCAGCACGTCGGCGAGGTGCTCATCGACGGTCCAGTGGCGCTGCCCGGGCGCCTCGGCCCCGCACGCGTCCGGAGTGCTGCCGTGCTGCTCGGTCATCGCCACCGACGCCTCTCGCTCGTCGCCGCCGCGGCCGGTCGGCCGCGGCGGCTGCCCAACTCTGCGGCTCTGCTCAGTCCTGCATCTCGCTGCTCACGAACTCCCGCAGCCAGCTGCGGAAGTCCGGGCCGAGGTCCTCGCGCTCGCTGGCCAGCCGGACGATCGAGCGCAGGTAGTCCGCGCGGTCGCCGGTGTCGTAGCGGCGGCCCTCGAAGAGCACACCGTGCACCTGGCCGCCCTCCGCCAGGCTCAGCGTGGCCAGCGTGCGCAGCGCGTCGGTCAGCTGGATCTCGCCGCCGCGGCCCGGCTCGGTCTTCTTCAGCACCTCGAAGACCGCCGGGTCGAGCACGTACCGGCCGATCACCGCGTAGTTGGACGGCGCGTCGGCCCGCTCCGGCTTCTCGACCAGGTCGGTGATGTGGAAGACGTCCGGGCCGAAGCCGTTCGCCTCGACCGCCGCGCAGCCGTACAGGTGGATCTGCGCCGGGTCGACCTCCATCAGCGCCACCACCGAGCCGCCCAGCTCCTGCTGGACCTCGATCATGCGGGAGAGCAGCGGGTCGCGCGGGTCGATCAGGTCGTCACCGAGCAGGACGGCGAACGGCTGGCCCGCCACGTGCTGCTCGGCGACCAGCACCGCGTGGCCCAGGCCCTTGGGGTCGCCCTGGCGCACGTAGTGCATGTTGGCCAGCGAGACCGACTCCCGGACCCGGCGCAGCTTGTCCACGTCGCCCTTGCGGGAGAGCAGCTCCTCGAGCTCGTAGGCGCGGTCGAAGTGGTCCTCCAGCGCGCGCTTGTTACGGCCGGTGACCATCAGTATGTCGGAGAGGCCGGCCGCGGCCGCCTCCTCCACCACGTACTGGATCGCCGGCTTGTCGACGACCGGCAGCATCTCCTTGGGCGTGGCCTTGGTGGCCGGCAGAAAGCGCGTCCCGAGACCAGCGGCAGGCACGACGGCCTTCGTGACGGGCAGGCGGGGATTCGTCGTCGTCATGCGTTGACCTTACTCAGGCAGGATGACCGCCCTGACCGGTGGCGAGGTCGATCGGCTACGCGTGGACCTCGTCAGCACCGGTCACGGCAGCGACAGTACGGGCGGCACCGGCCTGGGCGATGGGGCCCGGACCGGCACAGGGCGACAGGTTACCGTGCCTTTCCGCGCTCATTGCCCGGGTACGGCCCCGCTCCGCGAGCTCCGCCCGCTCCACCCGCTTGGCCGCGGCCAGCGCCCGGTCGGCGGCGCGCAGCAGCGGCACGGGGTGGCTGCCGTCGGCGGGCAGCACCGCGATGCCGGCGGTGGCGCGCAGGCCGTTGCCGCTGCCCGGCGCCGGGTCGGCGGACCAGGGGGTGCCGGACCAGTCGAGCAGCCGGTGCCGGCGCACCGTCCAGCAGAGCCGCTCGGCGACCTTGGCCGCGCCGGCCCGGTCGGTGTCGGGCAGCAGCACCAGGAACTCGGTGCCGCCGTACCGGCCCAAGGTGTCCGTGCGGCGCACCTCCAGGCTGAGCCGCTGGGCCAGGTCGCGCAGGATCGCCTGGGCCCGGCCGCGCCCCTGCTCGGCGGTGACCAGCTCGAACCCCTCGACCTCCAGCAGCACCACGGCCAGCTCCCGTTGCGGCTGGGTGGGCGGTCGGCGGCCGCAGCGCGCCACCTCGCGCTCCAGGGTGCGCTTGAGCAGGTCGAGGTTGGCCACGCCGGTCAGCGGATCGCGCACCGCGCTGTCCGCCAGCTCGGCGCAGCGGCGCTCCAACTCGGCGAGCCGTCCGCGCAGGCCGCTCTCGCGGGCGGCGGCCGAGCGGGCCGCGCGGCGCAGGCGCACGGCGAGCAGCGTGCTGAGCCCGGCCAGCGGTGCGCTGAGCAGGGCGGCGGCCTGCACCAGGAGCTCAGTGGACATCGGACTCCCTGCCGGGTACGGGTAACCAGAGGATCGGCCTGCGAGAGGATCAGCGGACCACCCGCGCACCGAGGAGCGGCCATGACCGACGATCCCTTGTACAACGACAAGGCCGCCCTGAGGTCACACCTGCTGGCCGAACGCCGCGCGCTGTCCCCCGAACGGCGGGCGGCGGCCGCGCTGGCGCTGGCCGAACGGGCGCTGCCGCTGCTGCCCGGGGGCGTCACGGTGGCCGCCTACGTCTCGGTGGGCGCGGAGCCGGGCACCGGGCCGCTGCTCGACCTGCTGCGCGAGCGGGGCGTACCGGTCCTGCTGCCGGTGCTGCTGCCCGACAACGACCTCGACTGGGCGCCCTACCAGGGCCGCGAGCGGCTCGCCCCGGCCGACCGGGGCCTGCTGGAGCCGATGGCGCCGACCCTCGGCCCGGCGGCGATCGCCACGGCCGGCCTGGTGCTGCTGCCCGGTCTCGCGGTGGACCGGCGGGGACTGCGGCTGGGCCGCGGCGGCGGCTCCTACGACCGGGTGCTGGCCCGGCTGGCCCGGCTCGGCGCCGAGCCGCTGCTGGCCACCCTGCTCTACGAGTCGGAGCTGCTGGACCTGCTGCCCACCGAGCCGCACGACCGACCGGTGCACGCCGCCGTCACCCCGGCCGGCGTGCACCGGTTCGACCCTCGCGTCACGGGGTCAGGGTGAGCTTGTTCTTCGTCGCGGCGTTCACCGAGCTGCTGGTGTAGGCCCAGGTCAGCAGCTTGCCCTGGGACCAGAGCGCGGTCTGGTCGTCGTAGTTGGGGCTGAACGCGTGCCCCGACTCGCCGCCCACGTTGATCCACCGCGAGGCGTCGAAGTCGCTCAGGTCGACCACCATCCGCATCGACGGGATCCAGTCCACGTCGTAGCCCTCGGCCGCCGTCCAGCCCGCCGCGTCGACCGCCGCCGAGCCGCCGCCGAGGTTGACGGGGCCGCGGTTGAGCAGCCGGTGCATCACGCCGGAGAGGAACCCGGAGTTGTCGATGCCGAGCGTCTGGTTCTTGAGGTTCAGCTGGTGCAGCCGGCCCCAGCTCCAGGTGGAGACGTCCTTGCCGAGGTGGGCGGTGAGGTCCTGGCGGGCGTCCTTCATCGCCTCCTTGAGGATGTTGTCCAGGCCGTGCTGCTGCTGGTGGTTGGAGTCGATGTAGCTCCACCAGGGGCTGTTGGGGTTGCCCAGCTGCTGGCGGACCACCTCCATCCACTGGTCACCACCGTCCGGCTGCGCCTGGCTCGGGTTGCGGGTGCCGCACTGGTTCACCACCCGGGTCTCGCCGCCCACGGTGCCGGCCGGCTGGTTCGGGTCCGCCTTCTGCTGGACCAGCAGGCAGTCGCCCTGCGCGCGGACCGAGGCCGGGAACTTCTGC
Organism: Kitasatospora sp. GAS204B; assembly: GCF_029892155.1. Taxonomy (GTDB): domain Bacteria; phylum Actinomycetota; class Actinomycetes; order Streptomycetales; family Streptomycetaceae; genus Kitasatospora. Next base: position 45,430 of record NZ_JARZAG010000007.1, read on the forward strand.
CCGAAGGCCAGGATCAGCAGCTGGCGCCAGACGCCGTTGTAGTAGGCGGCGGCGGCCGAATCGGCGTCCTGGTTGTAGTTCCAGTCCTTGAGCAGGTCCTGCGCCTGGCGCACGTACGGGTCGTTGATCTGCTCCTTGAGCAGCATCGGGACCAGGGTCTTGGCCATCACGCTGGTGTTGTCCAGCTGCATCGACTGCATGTCGTCCGGCGAGATCTTGCCGCCGTTGGCCAGCTTGGCGTTGATCTGGTCGGTGATCTCCTTGGCCCGGGTGCCGTACTCCCAGTCCGTGGTGATCAGGTACTTGTAGGACGGGTCGACCACCGGCTGGTTGGCGGTGACGATGTAGCCGGAGGTGGGATTCTCCTCGTACGGCAGGGACTTGAACGGGATGTAGCCCGTCCAGTTGTAGCTGGAGTCCCAGCCGGGGGCCGGGTAGCTGCCGTCGCCCTTGCCGCGGATCGGGATCACGCCCGGGGCCTGGTAGCCGATGTTGCCCTGGGTGTCGGCGTAGATCAGGTTCTGCGCGGGGACGGAGAAGTTGGCGGCCGCGGCGCGGAAGTCGTTCCAGTTGGTCGCCTGGTCGAACCCGAGGATGGCGTCCATGGTCCGGCCGCTCTTGCTGTCCTCGTCGAGCCCGGTCCACTTCAGCGCCACGCCGTAGCCGGTGGTGCCGCGGTCGGGCGCCGCGTTGCCGACCGGCGCGTAGGTGCCGACCTGCTGCTGCTCGGTGCTCTGGTCGGAGATCAGCGGGCCGTTGTTGGTGGTCCGTACGGTGATCACCCGGTCCGGGCCACCGGCCACCTTGATGGTCTCCTGGCGGGTGGCGAACTGCTGGTCGTTTCCGTTGACCAGGTAGGTGTTCGGCCCGGTGACCTTCTCCAGGTACAGGTCCGCCACGTCGGCGCCCATGTTGGTCATGCCCCAGGAGATGTTCTGGTTGTGACCGATCATCACCCCGGGCATCCCGGCGTAGGTGAAGCCGGTCACGTCGAACGGGCAGCTCGTGCTGACGCTCCGGCAGTGCAGGCCCATCTGGTACCAGTCGTTGGGCATGCTGGGGCCCAGGTGCGGGTCGTTGGCCATCAGCGGCTTGCCGGTGGTGGTGTTGGTGCCCGCCACCACCCAGGAGTTGGAGCCGATGCCCGAGCCCTGCGGGCCGAGCAGCTGGGGCAACGAGCTCATCTGGTCCGAGACGTTCTGCAGCAGGCCCTGGGTGACGGCCGCGCTCTGCTTGGTGCCGCTCTGGTTGGTCGAGCCGGCCGGCGGCTGGTAGCCACCGCCGGCGTCGACGGTGCCGGTCGGCACGATGGTGCCGTTGCGGGTGTAGGGGTAGTCCGGGTAGAGCTGGGCGAGCTGGTCCGGGGTGAAGGTCTGGCTCAGCAGCGAGCGGTCGATCTCCTGCTGGACGTTGCCCGAGAGGTTCCAGGCGATCGCCTTGAGCCAGGCGACCGAGTCGACCGGGGTCCACTGCTCCGGCTTGTAACCGCTGTGCACTGTGCCGAGCAGGGTGTACTCCAGCGAGGCGCTGGCACCGCCCGGGTGCTGGCTCAGCCAGGCGTTGACACCGTCCGAGTAGGCCTGCAGGTACTGCTTGGTCTGCGGGCTGAGCTGGGTGTCGTACTCCTGCTGCGCGACGTTGCGCCAGCCCATGGTGCGCACGAAGGCGTCGGCGTTCACGTCGGCGGCGCCGAACATCTCGGAGAGCCGGCCCGCGGTGATGTGCCGCCGGACGTCCATCTCCCAGAACCGGTCCTGCGCCTGGACGTAGCCCTGCGCCTTGAACAGGTCGGCGGGCGTGTCGGCGTAGACCTGCGGGATCCCGTTGGCATCCCGTTCGACGTCCACCGAGGACCCCAGGCCCGGGACCTTGACGGTCCCGCTGAGCTGCGGCAACGAGGCTTGCACGGTGTGCACCGCGTACCACCCGCCGGCGCCGGTGCCGGCCACCAGGAGCACGACGAGCACGAGCACGATCAGACGGGCGCGCCGGAACTTCTTGGGAGAGCGGGGCGAGCGGGGCATCTGGGTCCTAGCGGCAGAGAGCGGAGCAACGTCACAGAGGTGGGTCGGGCCGTGGCCGCTCACCACATTAGGACGACTCGGGTGGCGCGAGCGCACGGGGGACACCCACGGTGGAACCAGAGGGACCCTACCGGGCCCGCGTGAGGGGGACGGCTCACCCGTCCAGGTCAAAGATCAGGTAAAATGTTAGACTGGTTAACGATCCATCCGGTGACCATCCGCGGATGGTCGTCCGCCAGTCCGCTCCGGGCCGCCCACGAGGCCGTTCGGGGCGTTTCGTGCCACCACAGTGACCCCTCCCGCGCCGCCGGCCGACCTTCGAAGGCCGCCCCCGACCCTGAGGTGCCCCTGCGTGACCGTTGACCACCTGAACAAGCTGCTGCTCGAATCCTCCGTCGTCCTGCTGGTCGCCGTGGTAGCGGTGCGCCTCTCCACCCGCTCCGGCCTGCCCAGCCTGCTGCTCTACCTCGGCATCGGCGTGGTGATCGGCCAGAACGGACTGGGCGTCACCTTCAACAACGCGGAGCTGACCCAGGTGCTCGGCTACGCGGCCCTGGTGGTGATCCTGGCCGAGGGCGGTCTGAAGACCAGCTGGCGCGAGATCAAACCGGTGATGCCGGCCGCCACCGTGCTGGCCACCTTCGGGGTGGGGATCAGCGTCTTCGCCACCGCCGCCGGCGCGCACTGGCTGGTCGGCCTGGACTGGCGGATGTCGCTGCTGCTCGGCGCGATCGTCTCCTCCACCGACGCGGCCGCGGTCTTCTCGGTGCTGCGCACCGTGCCGCTGCCGAGCCGGCTGAGCGGTCTGCTGGAGGCGGAGTCAGGGTTCAACGACGCGCCGGTGGTGATCCTGGTGGTCGCCTTCGCCACCACCGGGCCGTTCGACTCCTGGTACGTGCTGGTCGGCAAGATCCTCGCCGAGCTGGCGATCGGCGTCGCGGTCGGCCTGGCGGTCGGCAAGCTCGGCGCGCTCGGCCTGCGGCACGTCGCGCTGCCGTCCAGCGGCCTGTACCCGATCGCGGTGATGGCGCTGACCTCGCTCGCCTACGCGGGCGGCGCGCTGCTGCACGGCTCGGGCTTCCTCGCCGTCTACGTCAGCGCGGTGCTGCTCGGCAACGCCAAGCTGCCGCACGGCCCGGCGGTGCGCGGCTTCGCGGACGGGCTGGCCTGGATCGGGCAGATCGGCATGTTCGTGCTGCTCGGCCTGCTCTGCACGCCCGCCACGATGGGCTCGGCGGTGGTCCCGGCGCTGGTGATCGGGCTGGTCCTGGTGCTGATCGCCCGGCCGCTCTCGGTGCTGCTGACCCTCACCCCGTTCAAGCTGCCCTGGCAGGAACAGGCGCTGCTCAGCTGGGCCGGGCTGCGCGGGGCGGTGCCGATCGTGCTGGCCACCATCCCGCTGGTGGCCGACGTGCCGCGTGCCCAGGACGTCTTCAACATCGTCTTCATCCTGGTGGTCGTCTTCACGCTGGTGCAGGGCCCGACGCTGCCCTGGCTGGCCAAGCGGCTGCGGATCTCCGAGGGCGCGATCGGCCAGGACCTCGGCATCGAGTCGGCGCCGCTGGAGCATCTGCACGGCCACCTGCTCTCGGTCTCGCTGGCACCCGGCTCGCGGATGTCCGGGGTCGAGGTGAGCGAGCTGCGGCTGCCCGCCGGGGCCGCGGTGACCCTGGTGGTGCGCGAGGGCAGCAGCTTCGTACCGGACCGCACGACGGTGCTGCGGGAGAAGGACGAGCTGCTGGTGGTGACCACCACGGCGGCCGAGGAGGCGACCGAGCGGCGGCTGCGCGCGGTGGACCGGGGCGGAAAGCTGGCGGGGTGGCTGGCGGGGAAGTGAGGGCGGGGGCTCGCCTGTTCTGGCGAGGCGCTTTTCTATGCGCGTAGACAAGGCCGTCCCGTCCCCGTAGACTGACCGCGGGTACGCATCACCCGTGCGCACCCGGCACAGAGGTATCTACAGACACCCGCAACATCTGCCTGAAGCAGAGTTGGCGCGACCGCTCGGCGGCCGCGGTCCGCAGCAGTTCCTGGCCCCCCGCTTCCGCCTGGCCAGCCGGACCCGGTAACAACCCCGGTCGACGCGCGAGAGGACGACTCTCGGCGCCGTCGGGGCTTTCCCGTTCCCGGCCGCGCTACCAGGCAGCAGGAAGGACCGACCGTGACGGCCCGCCGAACGGTCGACAACCCCCGAGCCCACACGGCCGGCAGCGTCGAGACAGTCGACGCGTCCGGCCCGCTCACCGCGCTGGACGGACCCGGCGCGCTGGACGAATCCGCCATGACGGGCGGTGCCGGCGCGCTGGACAGCTCCGCCGCACCCGCCCGCGTCGGATACGGCACCCTGCTGCGCACCCCCGGCGCGTGGACCTTCCTGGCCCCCGCCCTCGCCGCTCGCCTGCCCTACGCCATGCTCAGCCTGGGCATCGTGCTGCTGATCCGCGACACCAACGGCTCCTACGGCATCGCCGGCACCGTCGCGGCGGTCGCCGCCGTGGCCCAGGCCCTGGTCGGGCCGCAGACCGGCAGGCTGGCCGACCGCTTCGGCCAGGCCGCGGTGCTGGTCCCGAGCGTGCTGGTGCACGCGGTCTCGGTGGGCGCGCTGATCGCGCTGGCCCTGGGCCACGCACCGGTCTGGACGCTCTTCCTGGCCGCCACGCCTGCCGGCGCCACCGTGCCGCAGATCGGCGCGATGGTCCGGGCCCGGTGGGTGGGCCGGCTGGCCGACCGGCCGGCCCACCTCAGCACCGCCTTCGCCTTCGAATCGGTGACCGACGAGTTCACCTTCGTCATCGGCCCGGTGCTGGCCGGTGCGATCGCCACCACCGTGGCCCCGGCGGCCGCGCTGATCACCGAGGCCGCGCTCACCCTCTTCGGCGGGCTGGCCTTCGCCGCCCAGCGGCGCACCGCCCCGGCCCGCCACCTGCCCGAGCCCGGCGCCCGGCGGGCTTCGGCCCTGGCCTCGCCTGGCGTCCGGCTGCTGGCCGGCACCTTCCTCGGCGTCGGCAGCGTCTTCGGCGGCATGCAGATCTCCGTCACCGCCACCGCCGAGGCGGCCGGGCAGGGCGGGCTGAGCGGCATCGTCTACGGGATCTTCGCCGGCGGCTCGATGCTGGCCGGCGTGCTGTACGGGCTGGTCGCCTGGCGGCGCTCGGCCCAGCAACGGATGCTCGGCAGCTACACGCTGCTGGTGCTCGGCTGCTCGACGCTCTGGGCGATGCCCAGCCTGACCACCCTGGCGGTGGCCGGACTGGTCTGCGGGCTGGCCATCGCGCCGACCCTGATCACCGGCTACACGCTGGTCGAGAGCCTGGTCGCGGACGGCGCCAAGACCGAGGCCTTCACCTGGCTGACCGGGGCGATCGGTCTGGGCCTGGCGGTCGGCTCGACCGTGGCCGGGCAGCTGATCGACGCGGGCGGACCGTGGACCGGATTCCTGGTGCCGCTGGCCGGGTCCGGGCTCGGGCTGGTGGCGCTGGTCACGTTGCGGCGGCTGCTGCAGGCTCCGGGCACTCGGGGCCGTACCGTTGCCAGGGGCGGCAGTGCGGTGACCTCGCTCGTCGGGGTGTCGGAGCACTGAGCCGGCGCGGTCGCCGGCGGGCTGGTCCAGCTCCGACATGTCGGCGCTGGACTGAACAGGCGGAATGCCGCATCATGGACCGTCGTTAGCACTCATCAGGCGAGAGTGCCAGGAGGAAGACAAAGTGCCCACGTACCAGTACCAGTGCACCGAGTGCGGCAACGGCCTTGAGGCGGTGCAGAAGTTCACCGACGAGGCGCTGACCGTGTGCCCGAACTGCCAGGGACGCCTGCGCAAGGTCTTCTCGGCGGTCGGTGTGGTGTTCAAGGGCTCCGGGTTCTACCGGACCGACAGCCGCTCCTCCTCCACCAGCTCGGTGGGGTCCTCCTCGTCCTCGACGACGGCCGCGCCGTCCTCGGGCGGGTCGGGTTCGAGCTCGGCTGGGGCTTCGAGCTCCTCGTCGTCTTCGTCGTCTTCTTCCTCGTCGTCGTCTTCTTCGACGTCCTCGTCGACGTCATCGTCCTCGAAGTCGACTTCGGCGAGCTGACGCGGCTTCCAGGTTCTTCTGCGGCAAGGCCCTTGCCGGCGCCCCGATCGGGTGCCGGCAAGGGCCTTGCGGCGTTCTGGGGGCTCTGAGTTGTCCACAGGTGCCGGGTTGTCCACAGGAATTCGGTGGGTGCTGTCGGCGGTGCCGCGCGGCGCGGATGCTGGTCCGGCAAGCCCGAACGGGCCCGCTCGACCGCACCGACAGGGGTGGATCCCATGACCACGACCGCGCCGCTCACCCCCCGCCACTGCGCGCAGCAGCCGCCGCCGCGCGGCCCGTCCCCGCTGCCGCCGCGGCAGACCGTCCCGGAGTTCCGGCCGATCCGGCGGGGCGGGGGTGGGCGAGACCGCCTTCAGCAGGCGGTCCGCCAGCGACCTGGCGTGCTGGTCACCGGCCTGCTCGCCGCCGCCACGGCGATCGCCGCCGGTCCGCTGCGCCCCGGTGCGCCGACGCCGACGGGTCCGGCCGGCCCGCAGTCGCCGCCTGCCCAGACGGCGGTGGCACGGTGCTCCGCGGGGCGCTGACGGGGGCGGCGGTACTCAGCGGCCGCGGCCCGTCAGCCGCCGGCTAGCCGTGGTGCGGGGGGCGCTGGCTCAGGTACCAGTCGAGACCGCGCGAGGCCTCGGATTCGCCCCACCCGGCGTCGGTGTCGTCCGCCGTCTGCCGGCTCAGCGGGTCCTTGAAGACGAGCTTGGCCGCCTTCGCGGGGGCGGCCGGGGCCGGCTTCGCGGCGGTCGACGGACTGGGCAGGCGATCCTGCTCGCCCTGGCCGTCCCGCTCGTGCTGTCCTGCCATCGTGCCGCCTCCGGTGTGGTCCGTTCCCACCGTCCAGCCTAGAACGCCGCGGGGGGCCGGGCGGCGGCCCGGCCCCCCGCGGTGCCCACTCACCGGCGGGCGTCGGCGCTCAGCCCAGTTCGGCCTTCAGGAAGTTGGCCCCGTTGTAGGAACCCCAACCCGTCACCTTGTCGTAGCCGGTGCCCGCGCTGTAGGCCCCGTTGCTGCCGGACTTCACGTCGTGGAAGGCGGCGGAGTAGGAGCTGGAGCCCGCCAGCGAGTAGATCCGACCGTTCGCGAATCCGAAGGAGGGCTTGCCCTTGGCCTTGGCCTCGCTGTTGTAGACCGCCGTGAAGGCCGCCCAGTTCGGGGCCGCCGCGCTGGTCCCGCCGAACTCGGCCCACGCGCCGCCGGTGTAGACGGCCCAGCCGGAGGCCGGGTCGGCGTTCGCGGCGACGTCCGGCACCGCCCGGTAGGTCCCGGTGTTGGCGTTCGACTGGTAGCTCGGCGTGTTGAAGTACGAGGAGACTCCGCCGCCACTGCCGGACCAGGCCTTCTCGCCCTTCCACGCGCCGCCGGAGCCGAGGGAGAGCGTGGTGCCGCCGGTGCCCGTGGTCCACGGGTCGGCCGCCGGGAAGTCGACCGCGGTGCCGCCGTCGCCCGCGTCGTCCGAACCGCTGTCACCGGAGGCCGCGTAGACCGACTGGCCCTGCGCCGCGGCCTCCTTGAGGTCGGCGTCGACGGCCACCCGGTTGCTCGGGGTCTCACCCGCCTCGTAGGTGCCCCAGCTGATCGAGATCACCGGGACGTTGTCGCTGACCAGCTTGCTGTAGATCGCGGTCTCGCCGGCGTCGCTGTTCGGGGCTTCGTAGACCTTGATCGTCGCGCCGGGCGCCAGGGCCTGCACGACCTCGATGTCCAGGTCGACCTCGTCCTGGCCGGACAGGTCGGTGGTGCCGCCACCGGCACTGACCACGGTCGGGGCGCCGGGCGTCAGGCCGAACCCCTTGTCGTAGGCCGCCACGTCGCTCTGCTTGAAGCCGGAGAACTCCAGCAGGCCCACCGTGGCCCCGGTGCCGTTGTAGCCGGCCTTGACGGCGGACGTGAGGTTGTACGCGGCCTGCGCGTTGGTCGGGCTCAGCCCGGCGGGCGCCTTGGCGGTGGCGTCCGGGGTGGCCTGGGCGCTCGACCTGATGCCGGGGTGGGTGTACTTGGTGAAGTCGCTGAGACCGGACACGTCGGTCACCGCGGCGGCGATGTCGGCGGGCAGCACCGGAGCACCGGAGTTGGCGTAGTAGCTGCGCCCGCTCCGGCCGTCCCAGTAGGTGGCGAGGCTGGTGCCGAAGGCCTTCTGCACCTGAGCCGCGCTGCCGCTGGCCTCGATGGTGAGCCGGTTGGCGGTCACCTGGCCGACCTGCAGCCCCTGGCCCGCCAGGTAGCCGGAGACCTTGGCGACCGTCGCCGGGGTCGCCCCGTACCGCTGGGCGAACTGATCCACCGTCAGGTAGTGCTGGTAGTCGGGCGAACTCGGGTCGGTCACCCGGTTGAGGAAGGCGTCCAGCCCAGCGGTGTCCCGCTGCGCCAGGCTGACCGCCACGGATATCCGCTGGCCGGCCGGGACCTCGCCGGTCCGGGCGGAATGGCTGACGGCTGCCACCACGTCCCCGCGCAGCACGGCGGGCGACTGGGCGGCGGGCTGGACGGCGAACGCGGGTGTGGCGGCCAGCGCGATGATCGGCAGCGGGGCGGCGAGCAGTCCGATGACAGGCCTGATGCGGGACTTCACGGAGGTCCTCCTGGGACGGGGGTGATCGACCGTGGGCGCCGGCTGCCGGGGGTACGGACGGCTGCGGCGCCCAGGCCTGGGGAGTGGATGGCTCCACGCTAGGCTTGTCGATCCACCGTCAAAAGAGGGGTATCCCCTGCTGGTTGTGTGTCGCGATCGTGTCCTGGGGTGTCGTCCTGGGGTGTCGTCCCGGGGTGTCGCCCTGGGTGTCGCCGGCGTCGCGCCCCGTCGTGGTGGGCGGCGGGGCGGCGGGGCGGCGGGAGCCGTGGGGGCTCAGCCGCCGGCTGCGAGGGCTCGGGCGAGGCCGGCGCGGGAGCGCACACCGAGCTTGCGGTAGACCCGGGAGAGCGTGCCCTCCACCGTCTTGACGCTCACGAAGAGGGCGGCCGCCACCTCGCGGTTGGTCGCACCGTCCGCCGCCAGGCCGGCCATCCGCTGCTCACTGGCCGTCAGCAGTCCGCCGTCCGCGCCCGGCAGGGCGGCCACCTGGTCCAGCCGCCCCAGCTCCCGCATCACCCGAGCCAGCAGCGGGTGGGCCGTACGGTCCGCGCAGAGCTCCCGGGCCTCCAGCAACACGGCCCGGGCGCCCGGCCGGTGCCGCAGGCGCCGCTCGACCGAGCCGAGGGCGAGCAGGGTCCGGGCCACCTCCAGCGGTAGCCCCGCCGCGCGCTGGCGCTCCGCCGCCGCCCGCAGCAGGTCCACCGCCGCCCGCCCGTTGCCCACGCCCGCCTGTGCCAGCCCGGCGGCGCGGTCCAGCGCCGCGCGGGCGGGGAGCTGCGGCCCGCCCTCCCAACGAAGCGTCAGATCGTGCCCCTGCCGCAACACCTGCGCGGCCGTGCCGTGCTCCCCCAGGGCCGCCAACCCCTCTGCGAGGAGCGCGAGTCTGCGCACCGCGGCCGGATCGGCGAACCCCGCCGCCGTGCTCAGCCGGCGGGCCTCCTGGAGCACCTCCACGCCGACCGCCGTGGCGGCCGCGTCCCCACGGAGCAGGCCGGACTCTCCCAGCGTCCCCAGTGCCCGCACCTGATGCAGGCGGTCGCCGGCCGCGGCCCAACCCGCCGCCGCCCGCCGCGCCAACTCCCCGGCCCGCTCGGCACTGCCGCCCGTCAGCTCCGCCAGAGCCGCCGCGTGCAGCGCGAGCCCGTGGACGGGGCTGGGGGCGGATGCGGGGGCGGGGCTGGGGGCGGATGCGGGGGCGGCCAGCGGTTCGCCGAGAGTGGCCAGGGCCTCCCGCAGCTGGTCGGCCGCCGCCATGGCTGACGCCGCGTCACCGAGCCGGGCGTGGGCGGCGCAGCGCAGGCCGAGGGCGGTGATCGCCGCAAGGTCGGGCGCATCGAAGCCGTGGGCATCGGCGTCGTGTGCATCGGAGCCGGAGGCATCGGAGCCGGAGACATCGGGGTGGCCGGGGACGGCTATCGCCAGCGCGGTGCGGAGGGCGGCGGGATCGTCCAGCGCCAGCTCGGCCCGGAGCAGGCCGAGCCGCAGTCCGCTTCGCGCACCGCGATCCGCCACGCCGCGCAACAGGGCGGCCGCCTCGGCCAACGCCCGGCGCCCGGAACGGAGTTCGCCGCGAGCGGCCCGCACCGCCGCGAGCGTCCCCAGCGCCGCGACCCGCTGGGCGGCCTCGCCCGGGACGGCCGCGGCCACCGCCGCTTCGGCCGCGGTGGCCGCAGGGCCCGGGTCTCCGGCCAGCAGCCGGCCGTCGGCGGCCCAGCGGAGCAACTCCGACTCGGCCCAGCCGACCGCCCCCGCCGGCTCCTGCGCCGACCGGACCGTGCCGACCTCGGCCAGGCCCTCCCCGATCAACTCGCCCAGCCCGGCCGGCGCCTGCCCCGCCGACCGGAGCAGCACCACGCGGGCCCGGGTCCGCAGGACGACCGCCGCCGGGGAGCGCCCGACGTCCCCCGGTGCCCGAGGAGCCAGCACCCGAAGCGCCAGCGCCCGGGCCTCCGGCCAGCGGGCAGCAGCCGCGGCGTATCCGGCCGCGTCCACCAGAACCGCCGGCTCCGCCAGGTCCACCGGTCCGGTCAACCGGTCCGCATCGTGCGCCCCCTGACGGATGGCCAGCAGCGCCAGCCCGTAGGCCTCTTCCGGAGCGCCCCGCCGGTGGGCCCGGCGGGCCGCCTCGGCCAGGGTGCGGGCGTCGGGCGGAGCCAGCTGGGCCAGGGCGGCGAGCCGGGCCCGCTCCTCGGGGTCGGCGGTGGCGGCGGCCAAGGCGCTACGGGCGGCGGCCAGTTCGGTCGGCCCGGCCTCGGCCAGCAGCACCACGCGCAGCACGGGTTCGCGGAAGCGCAGCTCGCCGGCCCGCGGTCCGGCCTCGGGTCCGCCCGCTCCCACGGGCGGGGCGGCCGGCCGCGGCGGGTCGACCAGTTCCAGCACCCGCGCGCGCAGCGCACCGTCCAGCAGCCGGATCGGCTCGCACCCCGCGGCCTCGCGCAGCAGCGCCAAGGTCGGGCGGGCCGCGACCGCGGCCAGCAGCAACAGCCGGCGCTCCGCAGCGCCGTACGGGCACAGGCGCGCCAGCATCGCGGCACGCAGCGCCGGGGGCACCCCGTGCGGGCCGAGCAGTCCGAGCCGGAAGCCGGACCGGGCGAGTTCGAGCGCGTGCCCCGGGTTGCCCGCCGCGACCGACTGGACGTCGCGGAGCAGCGCCACCGGCAGCGGACCGCCGAGGTCGCGGGCCAGCAGCTGCGCGACGGCGGTCGGGGTCAGCGGGGGCAGCCGCACCTCGACGGTGGACGGTGGGCAGAGCTCCCACCAACCGGCCGGTGCCGCGTCGTCGCGCGCGGTCGCGAGCACCCGCACACCCGTCCCCGCCCGGCGCAGCGCGAACCCCAGGGCCCGCGTGGTCGGGGCGTCCAGCCACTGCAGCCCGTCCAGCACGAGCAGCAGTCCACTGCGGTCGGCCCGTGCGGCCAGCGCGCGCAGCAGGTCGACCAGGCCGAGCCCGAGCGCCAGCCGATCCGTCGCGCCGCCGGGCCCCGCCCCGCGCAGCAGAGCCGCATCCAGGGCAGCCCTGGCCGGCCCGGCCGGGAGGCCGTCGAGCAACGCGTCGAGTTGCCCGCCCGGTAGCCCGGCCAGCAGGTCGCCGAGGCCCACGTACGGGAGATCGCGTTCCGGCGGCACCGGAGTGCAGCGCAGCACGGTGCTCCCGCAGTCGGCGGCCTCGGCCGCGAGCGCGGCGGCCACGGCGGTGCGACCGATGCCGCCCGGTCCGCTCAGCAGGACCGCGCCGGCCGTGCGCAACGCCTCCCGGGCGGCGAGCAGTTCACCGTCTCGTCCGATCAATGCCGACTCTCCCCCGGGCCTGCCCCCGCCCCCACCCATCCGCCGAGCCACCTCCCCGTTTCCCTATTTGCCATGCACCTGACAGCAAGCTGCCCGTCACGCCCCCGAAGACGGTCCATCTCAACCCGGCCCGGACGCGCCGTCAATAAGGGGGGCAGCACGAACGATCAACCGAAACCGGGAGTTCACGCCGGTTGATCCACCGCAAAGAGATCCCCGGGAAGCTCGCTCGGCATGACCGAGCCCGGGCCCCGCGATCGGGGTCCGGGCTCGGGGTCCGGGCTCGGTCGTGCCGAGCCGGACGGCTGAACGTCCGGCTCGCGGTGGGCCTGCGGTCAGGCGGCCTCGAAGCCGGCGTGGCCGGCGATCTTCTTCAGCTCCGCCAGCGCATGCTTCTCGATCTGGCGGATCCGCTCGCGGGTCAGGCCGTGCTGCTTGCCCACCTCGGTCAGGGTGCGCTCGCGGCCGTCCTCCATGCCGTAGCGGGAGCGGATGATCGAGGCGGTGCGGTCGTCGAGCCGGCCGATCAGGTCGTCCAGCTCCTCGCGGCGGAGCATCACCATCACGGCGTCCTCCGGGGAGACCGCGCCGGTGTCCTCGACCAGGTCACCGAACTGGGTCTCGCCCTCGTCGTCCACCGCCATGTTGAGGCTGACCGGATCGCGAGCCCAGTCGAGCACGTCCTTGATCCGGGTCTCGGTGGTGTCCAGCTCGGCCGCGATCTCGGACGGCTCGGCCTCGCGGCCCAACTCCTTGGACTTCTCCCGCTGGACCCGCCGGATCCGCCCCAACTCCTCGACCAGGTGGACGGGCAGGCGGATGGTGCGGGACTGGTCGGCGATCGAGCGGGTGATCGCCTGACGGATCCACCAGGTCGCGTAGGTGGAGAACTTGAATCCCTTGGCGTAGTCGAACTTCTCCACCGCGCGGACCAGGCCGGCGTTGCCCTCCTGGATCAGGTCGAGCAACGGCAGCCCGCTGCGCGGGTAGCGCCGGGCGACGGCGACCACCAGCCGCAGGTTGGAACGGATGAAGACGTCCTTCGCCCGCTCGGCGTCGGCGGCTATCGCCTCCAACTCCTCGCGGGAACTGCCCTCGGGGAGTGCGACCCCGTGGCCGTCGGCCTCGTCCAGCAGGTGTTGGGCGTAGACGCCGGCTTCGATGCGCAGCGACAGCTCGACCTCCTCGGCGGCATCGAGGAGGGGGGTCCTGGCGATCTCGTCGAGGTACATGCCGACCAGGTCGCGGTCGGCCTCGAGGTTGGTCGGGCGGGCCGTACGAGTCCGGTCGGCCCTGTCGCGAACGACGGCACGGGTGGCCATGCTTGCTCCCTTGCTGGTGGATGCCCGGGTCTGGCTCGAGGGTCTGCGTTGGGGCGACGACACGCCTCCTCACCATGCGGGACCCCGGGGGCCTCGCACGTAACAATCCAACGAGCAGATTCCGGACAACATTCCCAAGTCGCTCAGATTCTTCGGGAGATGCAGTACCCTGCGCGATCCGGCACCGAATATCGACGCCGTGCGAGGGTTCGCCTACGCTGCGTCGAGTACGGCACGGGATCGACGACGGATCACCGTCATCCGTGCAACGCCCTGGGCGTCGCGAGAGATCCCCGCACCAGGTCCGCACAAAAGATGCCAAATCGCGATGCGCCACCCATCAGATCTACTCGTCGCGCTGGGAAGGTGTCAGCCATGCACCTGACCAGTAGCCCCGACCGTCCCGCGTGGGACCCGCGCCGCACGCCGCGCACCCGGCTCTCGCGTTACGCGGCGATCGCGCTGGGCGCCCTGGTGCTCTTCGGCGTGCTGCTCGCCCTGGTCGAGGGCGGCTGGTCCCCGCTGGCCCGGCTCGACCACGGCTGGACCTCGGCACTGCACGACTTCGCCCGCCAGCACACCGCGTGGACCGCCTCGCTGGAGACCACCACCATGCTCGGCGGCCCGCTGGTGATGCGCACCCTGCTTGCACTGGCCGCCGCCTGGCTCTGGGCGATCGGCGCCCGGACCATGGCGGGCTGGACCGCCGCCCAGGCGCTGGTCGGCTGGGGCGTCGAGGCGGCGGCCAAGGCGCTGGTCGGCCGGGCCCGTCCGAGCTGGCCCGACCCGGTGGCACACGCCGCCGGCGCCGCGTTCCCCTCCGGACACGCGATGGCCTCGGCGATCACGGCGGCCACCCTGGTCGCGCTGATCTGGCCGCGAGCCGACCGCGCCACCCGGATCGCCTGCTGCGCGCTGGCCGCGCTGAGCAGCGCCACGGTCGGCTTCACCCGGATCGGACTCGGCGTGCACTGGCCCAGCGACGTGCTCGGCGGCTGGTTCCTGGCGGGCGCGGTGCTCGGCGGGACCACGGTCGCGGTCGAGCTGTGGCGGCCCGGCGCGCTGTCGCGCGATGTGCGGCGGGTGGACTGGCGGACCAGACCCCGGGTGCAGAGCGTGCTGGCCCCCGTCGTGCCGTTCCCGGAGCTGGCCCCGGGCGAGGGCTACCGCTACCAGGACCGGCTCGGGCGGACCTTCGGCGGCGAGTTCGACGACAGGTTCGAAACCCGCGCGCCTGACGGGTCGTGAGATACCTCACACGAGTGGTCTGCGGCCACCCGGGAGGTAACCGGGCAGGGTCGGCCGAGTCCGCCCAGTGCGGGTCCAGTCCGGTCAAACCTGGACATTGAGCGGTATATCGCCTGGCAAATCGATCACTCCCGGACACCTCGACCGCCCCGAAAACGGCCGGTTCGCACACCGGAGAGATCCACCACATGGCACCGGACTCCCCAGTAAGTGCCCGGGTAGGGCAGACTGCTTCGGCTGGGCATAGCCATGTCCGGTTCGGGGGAACCGAGCACGACAGCGCGGCGGCGGCCGGTCGTCCGGAACTCGCGCCCATGCGTCAGCTCCGTACACCGACCCGCATCACCGCGCTCGCACTGCGGCAGCCCCGCAGCAGCACCTGCCCAGGCACCGAGCGACGGGGGTCCGATGACCACGCACACGGCGGGCGAGCCATACGGTTCGTATGGCCCGTCCGAGTCGTACGGGTCGGCGCAGCCGTACCCGGCGGCGCCGACGCAGGGTCAGGCGGATCCGGAGCTGGGCGGGCAGCAGGCGCAGGCGTACGGACAGGCCGCGCCCGGGTACGGGGAGGCCCCCCAGGGCTACCCGTACGCGCAGAACCCCCAGGAGTACGGGCAGGCTCCCCAGGAGTACGGCCAGCCCCAGGGCTACGGGCCCGGGCAGGAGTACGGGCAGCAGCCGGAGTACCCGCAGAACCCGTACCAGCAGCAGGATCCCTACCAGCCGCAGATCCACCAGCAGCGACAGGATCCGTACCAGCAGGACCCGTACCAGCAGCAGCCGTACCAGGACCAGCCGTACCAGGAGCAGCAGCCGTACGAGCAGCAGCAGGTCCCCTACCAGCAGTCCTACGAGCAGCAGCAACAGCCGCAGCAGCCGCCGTACGGCCAGCCCGACGGCTACCCCCAGGGCTACGGGCAGCCCGCCCCCGAGCAGTACTACGCGGGGCACTACCGGGAGCCGGAGCAGCAGCCGTACGTCGTCTCCGAGCCGTACACGCTGCCGCCCGACTACGGCATGCCGCAGATCTTCGGCGACCCGCCGACGATGTCCCTGTCGCTGCGGGCGATCGAGTCGTACGCCCCGCCGTCGCGCGGGCAGCTGCCGCAGCAGCGGGAGTCGGCGGACGAGGAGCAGAAGTCCGCGCCGTCCGAGGAGGCGGCGGCCGGGCGCAACGGGCTGATCATGGCGATCGGCACGCTGGCCTCGCGCGGCCTCGGCTTCGTGCGCAGCGCGATGCTCGCCTACGCGCTCGGCGTCAAGGACGTGGCGGCGACCTTCAACATCGCCAACACGCTGCCGAACATCGTCTTCACCATGCTGATCGGCGGCGCGCTCAGCTCGGTCTTCGTACCCGAGCTGGTGAAGGCGCAGCGGACCCACAAGGACGGCGGTGTCGCGTACACCGACCGGCTGCTCACCCTGTGCACGGTGGCGCTGGTGGCGCTGACGGCGGTGGCGGTCTTCGCCGCGCCGCTGCTCGTCAGCGTCTACGCACCGGACTGGCACGGGGCGCAGCGCGACCTGACCATCGCGCTCGCCCGGTACTGCCTGCCCGAGATCCTCTTCTACGGCCTCTTCACCCTGCTCGGCCAGGTGCTCAACGCCCGTGGCAAGTTCGCCGCGATGATGTGGGCGCCCGCGCTGAACAACATCGTCGCGATCGCGGTCTTCGGGCTCTACGCCGTGATCGGCGGCCAGGCCGCGGCGGTCGGCAAGGTGACCTCGACGCAGACGGCGATCCTGGGGATCGGCACCACCTTGGGCGTGGTGGTCCAGGCGCTGGGCATGCTGCCGTCGCTGCGGGCGGCCAAGTTCCGCTGGACGCCGCGCTTCGACTGGCGCGGCGCGGGCCTGAGCCAGCCGCTGCGGGCGGCGAGCTGGGCGCTGCTGCTGGTGATCGTCACCCAGGTGGCGTTCACCGCGCTGACCGCACTGACCACCAGCATCGACTCCGGCGCCAGCAACGCGGCCTACAGCAACGCCTACGCGCTCTTCGTGGTGCCGCAGGGCGTGATCACCATCTCGCTGGTGACCGCGATCCTGCCGCAGATGTCCCGCGCGGCGGACGAGGGCGACCTGCCGAAGATCGGCGCGGACCTGTCCCGGGTGCTGCGGAACTCGGCCGCGATGATCATTCCGATCACCATGCTCTTCATCGCGTTCGCCGGCCAGCTCTCCGGTCTCGCCTACGGCTACGGCGCCGGCGCCTCGGCCACCTCGCTGATCAGCTACTCGCTGCTGGCCTTCGCGATCGGCATCCCGTTCTTCTGCGCCCAGTACGCGCTGGCTCGCGGCTTCTACGCGATGAGCGACGCGCGGACCCCGTTCTGGCTGACGGTGGTCTCCTCCGGCACCAACGTGCTGCTCTCCTACCTCGCGTTCCTCGTGCTCAGCCCGCACTGGAAGGTCGTCGGCATGGCGAGCGCGCAGACGGTGGCCTGCGTGGTCAGCATGACGATCACCGGCCGGGCGCTGGCCAAGCGCCTGCAGTCGCTGCCGCCCGCGCCCGAGGACCCGGAGGCACGCGCCCGGGTGCTGCGGGCCTCGCTCAGCAACCGGGCGGGCAGCGGCCTCGACGGCCGCCGCGTCTTCGGGCTGCACCTGGGCCTGGTGCTGGCCTGCCTGCCGGGGGCGCTGCTGGGGCACTTCCTGGCGAGTGGGATCGGCGGCATGCTCGGCGGCGGGTTCTTCGGCAACCTGTTCGGCCTCGGCGTCGGCGCGGTGGTCGTGCTCGCCTCGCTCTTCGTGCTGGCCAAGCCCTTCGGTGCCGCGGCGGCCGTCGCGCCGCTGGCCCGTCGGCTGCGGCTGCCCTACCCGCAGGTCCCGGAACCCGCTGGGCGGCGCCGGCGTCGGTAGGCTGCCCGGACATGACCTCCGCTCAGCTCTCCCAGCCGTTTCCCCTGCCCAGCCGTCCGCTGCGGGTCGCCGTCGCCCAGGCGACCGTGGTCCGCGGCGCGGTGGACGCCAACGTGGCCCGGGCGGCCGCGCTGATCGAGCAGGCGGGCGCCGACGGGGTCCAGTTGGTGCTGTTCGCCGAGAAGTTCCTCACCGGGTACGAGCCGGAGCTGATCGCGAGTGATCCGGCCCGCTACACCGTGACCGAGGACGATCCGCGCCTGTCCCCCATCGCCGCCGCCTGCCGGGCGGCCGGCACCGCCGCCGTGGTCGGCGCGGCGACCCGGGACGCGGCCGGGGTGCTGCGGATCTCCGCGCTGGTCTTCGGGCCGGACGGCGCCCTCGCCGCCCGGTATGACAAGCAGTACCAGTTCGGCGGCGAGCCCGAGGTCTTCGCGGCCGGCACCACCGGCTGCACGGTCGAGCTGGCCGGCTGGCGGCTGGGCCTGGGCGTCTGCTACGACTCCGGCTTCCCCGAGCACGCCAGGGCCGCCGCGCTGGACGGCTGCCACGCCTACCTGGTCGGCGCACTGTTCAGCCGGGGCGGCGGGCGGCAGCAGGTCGACACCTGGTTCCCGGCCCGGGCGATCGACAACACCGTTTACGTGCTGCTGGCCAACCACATCGGGCACACCGGCGCGATGGACACCTGCGGGCACAGCGCCGGCTGGGGTCCCGACGGCCGGCTGATCGCCGCACTGGGCGAGACGGAGACCGGGCTCGCGGTGGTCGACCTCGACCCCGAGCGGCTGCGCGCGGTCCGGGAGGACCTGCGGATGCTGAGCGACGTCAAGGACCGGGACGCGGCCGCCACGGCGACCCGGTCGCTGGTGCGGCTGGGCTGAGCCGCACCAGCCCGCCGTCAGCGCGCCGCCGCCGGCGCCGGGGTGCAGAGCAGGGCCGCGCGCAGGTCGAGGCGGTCGTCCAGCCTGCCGAGGTCGCGATCGGTCAGCTCCTCGATCCGGCGGATCCGGTAGTGCACGGTGTTCACGTGGACGTGCAGCGCCTCGGCCGTGCGGGCCCAGGAGCAGTCGTGGCGGAGGAAGCTGACCAGGGTGGCCAGCAGCGAGCCGCCGGTGAGGCGGTCGTGCTCGGTGAGCGGGTCGAGCAGGCGGCGGCGGAAGGCGGCGGCCACCTCGGCCGGGATGCCGCGGACCAGCGCGGCCAGCGAGTCCAGTTCGGCGCTCGCCCCCACCGAGCAGGCAACGGGCTGAGCCGCGGCGGCCGCGTCCATGGCGTAGCGGGCCTGGCGCAGGCCCGCCGCCAGCTCGCTCGCCCGGCCGCCGGCGCGCGGACCGACGCCCAGGCGCAGCAGGTGGCGGTCGGGCAACCGGGCCTGCAACCGGGGCCAGACCTCGCGCAGCGCGGCCGTCAGTCGCGACGGGTCCGCGACGGCCACGACGGCGACGGCGCCGCCGCGCTCGTCGGCGCCGACCGCGAACACCTCGCAGGGCGCCGAGCGCAGCGCCTCGGCCAGCGCGTCCGCCGCCCAGGGCACGTCCAGACCGTCGATCCGGGCGGTCACCGGGACCAGCGGGCCGTCGCCGGGCAGGCCGCAGGAGGCCAGCGCCTCGCCGAGCTCGTCGGCGTGCACCGGTGCCGCGCCGGTCAGCAGGCCCGACAGCCGCTCGGCCGCTCGGCGCCGGTCGGCGGCCGCGCCACGGCTGCGGGTCCAGAGGGTGGCGAGCACGTCGGCCAGTCCGTGCAGCATGGCGGCCTGCCCCGGGCCGGCGGCGTGCGGGTAGAGGTACCAGCCGTCGAACGGCGTGTCGCCGCCCTCGCCGATGGGGAGCGCCGCGGTGGCGCCGGTGGGACCGGTAGGGCTGGTGGGGCTCGGGAGCGCGAGTCGGATCGTCTCCGGGTCCGGGGCGGTGGCGCCGGTGGAGGTGGCGATGGCGCGTCCGGAGGCGGAGACCAGCGAGCAGGGGCCGCAGCCGAGCCGGGAGACCGCCTGCTCCAACACCTGGGCCGCCGGGGCGCCCGCGTACATCAGCTCGATCAGCTCGCGCCGAGCCCCCTCCGGCACCGTCGCCGCCTCGCCGGACTGCGTGCGCAGGTCACCCCAGAGACGTAGGTAGACCCGGTCGGTCACGGCCCGGAAGCTGGTCCCGGCCGGCACCGAGAGCAGCGGTATCCCGTGCACCCGGCACGCTTCGACCAACCCCGTCGGCACCTCGCCGTGCGTGCCCTCCCCCGCCAGCAGCGCGGCCACCCCGGCGCTGCGCAGCGAGGTGGCGAACCGCATCGCGAGAGCCTGCCCGGCGGGGTGGTCCGGCTGCCACCAGACCAGCCCGGAGAGCACCAGCTCGCCGGGCTGCAGGTAGCGGGCCGGGTCCTGGAGATCGGTGGAGGTGACACCGGTGACCGGGCGTTCCAGCAGCTCGGGCGGGCCCCAGGCCAACCGCAGCCGCAGGTCCGCCACGTCCAGGAGATCAGAAACGATCACCGCGACACTCCTCGGTACCGAGCACTCGGATGCGAGTGCCGCACCCGGCCGGCCCTCTTATCAGCCAGGGATTCAGGTGCAGATGCATGGTAAATGCCATGGGCCATGCCCTGTAGCCCCCGCTGGTTGATCATCCACCTGGCGGACGGTCGCAGGCGGGGCGGCCGGGACCGGGGCAGCCGTCGACCGAGCCAACTCGGTTCAGCGTAACGAAGTTGACGCACCGTCTGCGGGTGGCCGTGTGACCTTGCCCACACTGTTCGAACTCATGCGCCCTTTTCGGCCACTCGGAACGTCCAAGGAGAGGCAGTACGGGTAGCAACAGTGGGGGGAACATGTCGGGTGCGGGCAACAGTGGGGCGGTCCTGCGGATCGTCGGGCGTACGGTGGCCTGCGCCGTCTCCGCCTCGGTCCTGGCCGCGTGCGGATTCTCCTGGTACGCCTACCACGACCTCACCAGCGGGATGACCACCTCGAACGCGATCGAGATGGTGAAGCAGGCCGCCCAGCCCGGCCCGCAGCAGGCGGCGGTGTCCGCTCCGCCACGGCTGGACAAGTCGGTCAACATCCTGCTGATCGGCCTGGACAGCCGCAAGGACGAGAACGGCAACGACCTGCCCAAGCAGTTCGTCCAGGACCAGCTGAACGCCGGCAGCAGCGACATCGGCGGCTACAACACCAACACCCTGATCCTGATGCACATCCCGGCGAACGGCGGCAAGGTCGAGGCCTTCTCGATCCCCCGCGACGACTACGTCGACCTGGTCAACGTGCCCGGCGGCCACCCGCTCGGCAAGCACAAGATCAAGGAAGCCTACGACCGGGCCAAGTACTACGCCGAGGAGCAGCTCTCCAAGCAGTACTCGGGCGCGGACCTGGAACACCGGGGCCGCGACGCGGGCCGCGCGGCGACCCTGCTGACGGTGCAGAAGTTCCTCAACGTGCCGATCGACCACTTCGCCGAGCTGAACCTGAAGGGCTTCTACGACGTCGCCCAGGCGCTCGGGCCGATCACCGTCTGCCTCAACAAGGACGTCAGCGACCCGACCATCGCCCGCACCACCGACACGCCAGGCGGCGGCTCCGGCTTCGTGGGACACCAGGGGCTCAACCAGCTGGACGCCTCGATGGCGCTGGCCTTCGTCCGCCAGCGGCACAACCTGCCGGACGGGGACTTCGACCGGACCCACCGTCAGCAGGCGTTCCTCTCCTCGGTCACCAACAAGCTGGAGCAGGAGGGGATGTTCGGCGACCTCACCAAGATGCAGGGGTTGCTGGACGCGGTGAAGCAGGACCTGGTGATCGACAGCGGCTGGGACATCCTGGACTTCGCCCAGCAGGCCACCAACCTGACCGGTGGGAACGTCGAGTTCCACACGCTGCCGATGGAGGGCTACGCCACACTGGGGAGCGACGGGGACGTGAACCTGGTGGACGTGGGGAAGATCCAGGCGATGGTGCGGCAGACCATCGGCGGCATCGACCCGACGGCGGCGTCTGCGTCTGCGTCTGCCTCTGCCTCTGCCTCTGCCTCTGCGTCAACGTCGGCGTCCCCCTCGGACATTGCCCCGGCCAGTCCGTCCGCCCCGACCACGCCCAGCACTGCGGACAGCAGCACCCCGCCCTCGACCGACGGCGCCACCCCCTCCCCCAGCGACAGCTACTTCGGCCCGGCCGTCCAGGGCGGCGTCCCCTGCGTCAACTGACGCCGCCGGGCACCCGTGTCGGCACGGGAACCGAACTCGGCCGGGCCGCGGCGCCCGGCCATTGACCGTGCGGGCGGTGGACTATACCTTCCCTCTCATTGGTCTATGCCAATGAGTTCGTCGCACCATTCCCGTACCTCCCGCGTTCCCCACCGCCGCTCCCGCTCGCGGCGCCCGCCGAGGAGAGTCCATGCCAGCGACCCGCCGCACCGCCGTCCGCAGAGCCGCCGTCACCGCCGCTGCCGCCACCTGCGCCTTCGCCCTGCTGGGCGCGGCCCCCGCCAACGCCGCCCCGAGCCACGGGGGCGGACGGCCCGACGGCCAGAAGGAGTTGACCGGCTACTTCACCCAGTGGGGCATCTACTCCGGCTTCATGGAGAAGAACCTGGTCACCACCGGCGAGATCAACCACCTCACCGAGCTCGACTACGCCTTCAGCGACGTCACGGCGGACGGCCTGTGCGGCAGCGGCGACAGCTGGGCCGACTACCAACGCCCCTTCTCCGCCACCGAGTCGGTCGACGGGCAGGCCGACGCGGCCGGGCAGGCACTGCTGGGCAACTTCAACCAGCTGCGCGAACTCAAGGCGAAGTACCCGAAGTTGAAGATCGTGATGTCGATCGGCGGCTGGTCCTGGTCCGGGCAGTTCTCCCAACTCGCCGCCACCGCGGCCGGTCGCCAGAAGTTCGTCGCCTCCTGCGTGGACCAGTACCTCAAGGGCGACCTGCCCGGCCTGCCCGCGGGCGCGGCCGCCGGCATCTTCGACGGCTTCGCCGTGGACTGGGAGTACCCGGGCGAGCCGGGCAACGGCAACCCCTACGGCCCGCAGGACACCCCGGACTACACCGCGCTGATGCGGGAGTTCCGGCAGCAGGAGACCCAGGCCGGGGCCGCCGACGGCAAGCGCTACCTGCTCACCGCGAACACCTCCGCCAACCCGGCGTTCGCCGCCAAGCTGGAGCTGCGGAAGATCGCCCAGGTGGTCGACTGGTTCAACGTCATGACCTTCGACTACCACGGCAGTTGGGAACCGACCGGACCGACCGACTTCTCCTCCGCGCTGTTCCAGGACCCGCGCGACCCGAACCCGGCCGACAACCGGTACAGCGTCGACCAGGCGGTCCAGTACTACGAGAACCAGGGCGTGCGCCCCGAGCAGATCGGCCTGGCCATCCCGTACTACGCCCACGAGTGGACCGGCGTCACCCCCGGCCCGAACGGCGACGGCCTCTTCCAACCCGCCACCGCGGGCGCGGCCGGCACCCCGGACTACAACCAGGTGGTCACCGCCCCCGGCAAGACCTACTGGGACCCGCTGGCCGCCGAGCCCTACAAGTACGACCCCACCACCGGCACCTTCGCCAGCTATGACGACCCCGCCTCGGTCTGGCTCAAGGGCCAGTACATCCGCGCCAGAAACCTGCGCGGCACCTTCGCCTGGTCCATGGACGGCGACACCACCGACGGCAGCCTGACCGCCGCCCTGGGCGAGAGCCTGAACGGCCACTGACCACCAGGCCGCCCCGGCGATGACGCAGAATGCCCCGCGACCCGATCGGGTCGCGGGGCATTCTGCGTCACGCGTGCGGTGTGCCCCAGGCAGGATTCGAACCTGCGACACGAGTTTTAGGAGGACCGGGGTGGGTCAACTGGGCTGACCTGCTGCTGTCCTGACTGGGCATCCTTGCGCTGTCCGCCCGCCCCGGCCCGCCGCTTCCCTTGGCGCCCCGTCCGACCTGGCACGGCTGTAGCACGGTGCCTACGCTGCGTCGTCTCGCTCCAAGATCAGGCTGATCGAGCCTTCTTCAAGGTTGACCCCGCCATCAAGGTGCAAGTGGTATCCCCATCTGAGTTCAGGATCGGCGAGACCGACAAGTTGCTCAGCCAGAGCATGAAGCCCTGCCGCGTTAGCTGCGATGGTGATCTCGGCCCCTGAGCCGTACACCTTGATTCGAGGGGAGTCCATTGCGGCACGGTACCGCGCGGGTTCGGCCGGCCGGCCAGTCCTCGGGCTGAGCGGGGTGGTTCCCTCCTCGCTCGGGCAGCTTCGCCGGACCAGGGTTCCCGGGGGCCGCCAAGGCTCACGCCCGTGACGCTTGCGCTTGGCCTTGGCGGCCCTGGGGTTCCGGGTGCGCCCTCAGCCGCTCCAGGTCGGCGGTGTAGGCCGGGCGAGCGGCCGAGCGCAGTTGGCGTAGGGCTGAGCGGCCACGGAGATGCCCAGGCCGTACACCTCGGTCAGGATGCCCGGTACCAGGGTGTCGGCGTACCCGTCCGCCCACTTCTTGATCTGTTGAAGGTGACAGGCGGCACCTCACCTGCTCCCGGGGGCCCGCTCGCTCAGGCCGGCCCGCCGTCCTGCGGGGCACGGCCGCCCTGACCCCGCAGCCGGGCGGCGTGCTCCTCGATCCGAGCGTTGCTGGCGGCTTCCTGCTCGGCCTTCTCCTCCCGCCTCGCCTGCTCCAGCTCGGCCTCAGCCTGCTCCACCTTGGCCAGCTCCTGGTCGATCCGGAGTTCCAGCTGCCGCCCCCGCAGGTCGTTGATCCTCTCCCCACGGCGCTTCTCCCGGCGCAGCGCGCGCTCGTGGAACTCCTCGGCGGCAGCCATCTGCCGGGCCACCAGGCCGTCGTAGGTCGTCGAGCCGCTCATCAGCTTGGTGATCGCCGGCAGGCAGTCGACCGCGATGAGCAGCAGTCGCAGCAACCACTGGGCCGCCCACACCATCCCGCTCCGCCCGGCCAGCCGGTCCAGCGCCTGGTCCTCCTCCAGGATGTCGATCTGGCCCTGGGCGGCACGCCGTTGCTGGACGAGGCCGGTGATCCGGCCGTCGATCTGGGCGGCGTAGCCCTTGGTCGCGTCAGCGGCGGTGGCATCCAGCTGGAGGACCTGGGTGTTGAGGGCGGCGAGCTTGCCCTGCTGGGTGTCGATTCCCGAGTCCGTCCTGAACTGGTCCGCCTCCTGCCGGGCGCGCAGACAGTTCGGACCCTGGCCGACCCGGCCGCTCAGTCCGGTGCCGGCCTTTCCGTTGCACTCGTCCCGGGCCAGCTGCTCCTTGGCGTCCAGCTGCTGCTGCACCGAGGCGACCTGGGTCTGCAGCTGGTCCCGTTCCGCCGTCACCTGTCGCAGGTCCTGCTGGGCGGCGGTCACCGAGTCCGTCGCCTGGAGGCGGTACTGGTCGCAGCCTGCTTCGGCGACCACGCTCCCGTTCTCGGGGTTGCAGTGCTTCAGCAGGCTCTCGTAGGCCAGCACGTCGTTCTGCCGCTCGTCCCTGACCTCCTGCTGGATGGCCGGCTGGAACACCCGCAGGACCAGCGGCTCCGCGATGACCGCGCCGAGCAGCACCGAGAGCACGAGCCGGGGCACCATCGTGCGCCACTTGGCGGCGCCGCTGCTGCCGTGCGTGCTGGCGATCAGCCAGGCGTCGAAGGAGATGATCACCCAGGCCCAGCCGAGCGCGACCGGGATGAGGAGCGGCCACGGCACCTGGACGAACTTGGTCACCGCCGTGAACAGTGAAACCCCTGCCAGCAAACCGGTGTTGAGTACGATGGCGCCGAGCCAGACGTACCGGCGGCGATCCTCGGGCACCCAGTCGAGGAGGTCTTCCTTGACGCCGGCGAACTTCCGCAGCAACCGGCCCACGCCATAGGAGGGCTTGGCGGGACGGTAGGGCCCGCCGGTCCTGCGAGCGCCCTCGGTGAGGGCGGCATCGAGCAGCAGTGCGTTCAGGGCACCGTCGAACTCCGTGGGGCCCGGCTGGTCGTGCTCAGGGCGCTCCGGCGGTTCTGCCACCGCGGGACCGCGAACCTCAGTAGTCATCCTCTTCCCTCAGGCCCTTGATCGATTCGTCAAGGCTCTCCGGAGCGAACTCGTCCGGCTCGTCCTCGTTCGGGTCCACCGTCGTGCGCCGCGCCGCAGGACCGATCGCCGGGGCTTCGGGGTCCGCCGGACCGGTGCCGAGCGCCTGTGCGCCGACGGCCTCCTGGATCAACGAGCCCACGTCGATGTTGGTGTGCGCGGTGTGGCCCTCCTTGATCAGATTGATGAGCAACTCCCGCCTGACCTCGGCGTCGCGGGCCTCCCTGAGCCGCCGGGCCGCGCGCTGGTTGCCCTCCTCCTGCTGCAGGACGCGCATCAACTCGAGGGGGTCCAGGCTGCCTGCGGCATGGGCGAGATGGGCGGCCTCGGTGGGGCTGTCGCCGACCTGCTCCTTGGTCAGCCGAGCCGCCCGGAGCGCGAACTCGCGGCGTTCCTGCTCCAGCAGCAGCTCATTGGTCTGGTCGGCCGTCGACGCGCCATGGCGGTGGTCCCGCTCGCGCTCGTCCAGGTCCTGCTCGTACTGCTGGCGCTGCGAGCCCAGCGTGTGGCTCTGACGCTGCCGTTCGAAGGCCAGCGCATGGTCGAACTCCTGTGTGCGCCGCTGCTCCTCGAAGTCCGAGAGCACCTCGGGGGTCCGTACTTGGACGCTCTCCAGCTCCACCGTCATGCCGTCGAGCCTCAGCGGCCGTTCGGTGATGTAGGCGAAGACCTGTGCGCTGGCGTTGCGGCGAACGGTGTTGACGTCCTTCAGTCGGTGGTCGAGCCCGAGTTCGAAGATCTGCCGGTGCTTGCGCAGGTGCGCCCGCAGTGCCAGCCCGGCATCCGTCAGGCCCTCCGCCACGATCTCGACGGGATCGGTCACCGTGCAGACGAAGGTGACCTCGACCGTGAACTCGCTGGCCTCCGCCGAGGGGATGGGCAGGAGCACGGTGACGGGCGTGTTGCGGCGCAGGTCGACGACGCTGACGTGCGAGGCCTCCACCACCGGCTGATCGCTCAGCCGGCCCTGGCCGGTGTCCAGGTGGTACTTGCCGTCCACCCGGTACACCATCACCTCGTGCGCGGAGACCGTCGGCAGCTCGTGCGCCTCGCGCTTGCGGGGCAGCAGCCCGAGCGGGCCCCGCTTGCGCGTCTGCGCCAGTGGACGCTGGACGACCACCGGGTACGGCTTGCTCATGTGTCGCCTTCCAGGAGCTCGTGGCGGTCGGCCTTGGCCACCGCCGCCAGGAGGATCTCGATCAGGGCCCGGGCCTGCCCGGGAGTACGTCGCAGACCGGCCGCCACCAGGCTCAGGTCACTGCGCAGCGGCCGGTACTCGTCGGGCGGCAGTGCGCGGGCCAGGTGTTCACCGAGCCGGGCCGCCTCGTCGGCCGGCTGGTCGCTGATCCTGCTCAGGCCCGCCAGACCGGTCGCCAGCGCCCCGAGGGCCCGCTGCCGGCTCGGCCGGTGCCGCAGCGCCGCGGCCCACAACCGGGCCACCACGGCCGTCCGCTCCGGCCAGCGGTGCAGGTACACCATCACCACCGGCACCCCGCTCTGGTCGTCGGTCACCTCGACCAGTTCCAGCACGGTCTCGATCACCAGGACGCTGGGCCGCGAGCCACCGCCCTCGTACAGCTCGTGGTCCAACTGGGCCGGGATCCGTCCCGGTTGCTCGCCCTCCGAGGTCAGCAGGCCGAACAGTCGGGCCAGCGCCTGCTGCGACGGCTGGCGGTTGCGGCCGCCGCGCCGGATCGCCCGCCAGATCGCGGCGATCGCCCGGCTCGGGTAGCGCAGGCCCAGCTCCCCGGCGAACGCCACCACGGCCGCCCAGCGCCGGGCCGCTGCCCCGTCCCGCGCCCAGGACTCGGCGGTGGTCAGCGCGACCGGTGCGAGGGTGTCGTCCGCCAGGCACATCAGCCACAGCGTGAAGACGGCCGTCTCCTGCCCGGCCCAGCCCGCCGCCCCGCCCGCCCAGGCCCGGAGGTAGGAGCGGTCGACCTCCTCGATGTCGCACTTGGCCAGCAGCGCGAGGCCGGTGGCAACAGCCGGCTTCAGCTCGGGGTCCAGCCGGTAGCCCTGCCGGACGGTCCCGTTCAGCCAGCCGCGCACCCCGTCCCAGAACGCGTTGTCATAGCGGTCGTAGAGCTCGCTCAGCACCCGCTCGCGGAACGCCGGTTCCCGGAAGTCCATCACCCGGCGGCTGCGGACGCCGTCCGCCACGGTGCGGATGGTGACCAGCCCGGCCGGATCGACGAACTGCTTGCGATGGCCCGGCAGGGTCGCCACGGCCTTCTCCGCCCGGTCGGGTTCGGCGACCGTGCTCGGCACCGCGGCCGCCATCTGCTCCTCAAGCCGGTGCAGCTCGGTCTCGACCGTCCGCACCGCGGTGCCAGCGGTGAACGCTAGCGCGGCAACTCCCAGGATCTCCCTGGGCGATCGCGGCTCCTGGAACCAGTTGCCGGCGATCTCGGTGGCCGCCACCGCAAAGCGCTCCATCGCCCGCTCCGGCGACCCACCCTGCGCGATCTGGCGCACCACCTCCATCAGATCCTGCGGGCGGAAGGCCGGCGGCACCGCCTGTGCGAACTGCTTCAGCTCCTGCTCGGTGAAACTGTGCCCACCGAGACGGTCGACGATGATCGCCATCGGGTCGGGGCGCTCCCAACTCTGGCGCCACGGCGAGCCCAGCGCCGCGCTGGCTGTGGTGACCACCAGGAAGGACTTGGCATCGGAGACCTGGTCCCTGATCCGATGCCAGAGGTGTGCCACGTCCTCCGCCGGGGTGGCATCGGCAACCCGCCCCGGAACCACGTAGCCGAACCCGGCGTGGTACTCGCGCACGGCCAGCTGGTTGAGCGTAACGGTGGGCGCCAGCAGGATGGTTGACCCCGACACGACCTCCCGGAGCAGGGCCAGCGCACCAGCGCTCTTACCCATGCCCGGAGACCCGGACAGCTCCACCACGCAGTTGCGGCGCAGCAGAGCGAGCGCCGCCGGGTAGCACGCCGGAGCCTGGTACCCGTCCAGGGTGTCGGCGACCTCGTCGGCGGTGAGCTTCCCGGTCTCGGGTAGTCGCCCCCGCCCCCGACCCCCCTTGCCGGATGTGCCGACCCCGAACACGCCTCCCCTGGCATCCACCTCACCGTTGAAAACCATGGTCACGAACTGCTGTACTGCCCCGCGCAGTTGGCGGCCATCCGGCTCCACCCCGGATTCGATCTCCGGGTCCTCGGCCGCAGCAGGGTAGCCGGCGGACTCACCCTCCGGCCCGGTTGTGGGTTGGGAGAAGGTCATCCAAGGGCTCCGTTGCTGATCCCGAACACCGCACCAGGAGCGTGCACGCTTCCGTTGACGACCGTGTGCACCATCTGGCCCTGCCCGAGGCCAGGTGCGCGGGTGACCGCAGACGCCGGTCCCGGAGCGACTGCGCGCTGCGCACCACCGGGTGCCTCCAGGCGCAGCGCCCTGATGTCACTGCCCGGCACCCGCAGCCACGCACGCACCCTGGTCTCCTTGTTGTCCACGGCAACCTCGCGGAAGTCCTGGTCGGTCAGCTTCGTGTGGCGCTGCACCACGACGTCCTGGTACACCTCGTCGGACACCATCACCGCGAGCAGTGCCCCGTCGTCCTGTTCCAGCGCGAGATGCGGCGGGCGACTGTCCACCAAGCGGCTCACCAGGACGACCCCTTGGCCCGCATACCCGTTGTCGGCCTTGATCGCCGCACCGAAGTGGATGGCGAGCCGGAGCCGCATGCGGAACTCCGGCAGTCGGCCGTGGTTGTAGTAGCGCAGGGCGGCATGGAGTTCGGCGACGAAGTCGTCCACCACGACCGGTTCGGCCTCCTGGTCCGGCAGGATCGCGAGTTCGCCATCCCCGGCACCCTGCCGGCTCCAGTCGAGACGGTCGAGCCCGGAGGCGTGGGCGGCTTCGTTGAGCACCATGAGCAGCGCACGCTGGACGTCCGCGTGCTCGCGGTCATCCCGGCGGCCGTAGCCCATGACGTCGACGGACAGCAGCAGACGACGAGCGAATCCCGGTTTTTGCACCAAGGCTGATCAACCTTTCGCACCGATCGGTGGGCGACAGAGAGTCAGTGTCGCGTGCGGGTACGACAGAAGATCCCGCAAAAGTACGGCGTTCACCCGTACCGTTCAGGGCAGGCCGTGCAGCGACGATCACTTTACTGATTCATACGGCATCGCCGAGTTACTTTCGAGATCCCATGGAGGCGGCAACTCATCCTCTTGGGGGCACAAGTGACTGATCATCCGATTGAACGGTCTCCATCAACTGACCTGGAGACGGCCCTCGCCGCCATGACGGCCGCCCAGGGTTATGTGCAACAAGCCGACGCCAAGGTGAACACGCTCTTGGTCCTGCACACCGGCGGCACCGTGGCAGCGCTGGGTGTGCTGGGGGGAACCTCCGGGCGTACCGTCGTCGTCTGGGTGCTGCTCGCCCTGTTCGCCGTGGCCTTTCTGGTCTCCGGGTACCACGTGCTGCAGGCTCTGCGTCCCCGGATGGATCCGCCGGCGCTGCCCAGCCGGTTCGGCATCGTCGGGCCGCAGCCCGAGGGCACTGCCGCCCCTGAGACGCAGGCGGCGGAGGCGTGGGCGATGTCCCGGCTACTGTCCCGCATCGCCCTGTTGAAGAACCGCCATCTCGCCACGGCCACGCCCTGGGCCGGCGCGATGATCAGTTGCGCCGTGTTCGCGGCCTTGTTTCGAGGGTGATCGGGGCGAGGTCGGCGAAGCGGCGCAACCCCCGCAGATCGAGCACGGTCACCCCTCGGTAGTGCGGACGCACCAGCCCCTCGGCCTTGAGCCGACGCACGGCCTGCCCGACGGCGTCCTCGCCCGCACCGATCAGCCGACCGAGCTCGGGCTGCGAAAGCTCCACCCCGATCGAGGTACCGCCGTCCCCTGAGCGCCCCAGCAGATCCGCGAGTTCGACCAGCACCCTGGCCAACCGGATCGGCACACCATAGGCGACGAAGTCCAACCGGCGGCGATTCGCCGAGTCCAGTCGGTCGGCAAGCACCGCGGCCACGTGCTGGGCCGCCTCCGGGAAGCGACCGAGGAACGTCAGAAAGCGGTCGCTGGTGACCACGGCGACCCTCAGCGGCGTGCAGGCGGTGACCGTCGCCGACCTCGGTACCTTGCGCAGCGCCGCCTGCTCGCCGATCAGGTCACCGCTCACCCGGATGCTGAGCAGCGTCTCGGCTCCGCCCTCCAGGCCCGCGGTCACCTTCGCGCAGGCCACCGCCGTCGGGTCGGCGGGCTGGAGAAGCATGACATGCCGGCTCGACTCACCCTGGTGCAGCAGGACATCGCCGGCCTCGAAGGCCGCCGTCCGGGACAGCGCCAGCAGCTCCGCAGCCTGGTCAGCCGGAAGTCGATCCATGAACGAGCCGAGGGCCCAAAGTGGAGGGCCGTCAGTGCCACGTGTACTCACACCATGTATTGAACCCGCTGTGCTGCCAACGACAAAGCACGGCGCCATCCCCCAGCGGGACACTGGAACGGCTGAGGTCCCCTCGCACATGCGCGTGGGGACCTCGTCTGTGCCCCAGGCAGGATTCGAACCTGCGACACCAGCTTTAGGAGAGCTGTGCTCTATCCCCTGAGCTACTGGGGCATGGGCTCCACCCGGAGGCGAGGCCCAGGTCGGTGGGATCGCCACCTGACCGATGACAGACTAGCGGATCGGTCCGCCGAGGGTCGCTGCCGTTGCCGGTCGGGTACGCGTCGAGGCCCTCGGCGGTGGTCGTTCGGCCGGGGTGCGGGTCGGGGTGACTACGATCTGAGGGCGCGCGTCGTGCCGTCGGTCGGTGTCGGGGAGGGGTCACGCTGTTCGGGCTGCTGTCCCGCCTGCTGGCGTCCAGGCGGGCCGATGAGGACCGGTGGGACACCCGGCCGACGAGGGCGCACGTGCTCGCGGTGGTCCGCACCCTCACCTCGGCGACCCGGGTGATGGACGTGTTGCCGCTGCTGCGGGCGCGGGACGGGATCGAGCTGTACATCACGGTCAACCCGGGCTCGGCCTTCACCGCCGGGCTGGACGCGTACCTGGAGTCGCTGGACGGGATCACGGCGCTCAGCTGGTCGGCGGCCACCCGGCGGGGCTTCGACCTGGCGGTGGCTTGCACGGTGAACAGCTCGATGCGCCGGTTGCGGGCGCCGCTGGTGGTGCTGCCGCACGGGGCCGGGTACAACCGGTTGGTGCGTCCGACCACCGGTGACGACGTGTCGCCGGCCGGGCTCTCCCGGCAGGAGCTGACCTGGCGCGGGCGGGTGGTGCCGGCGGTGATCGGGCTCTCGCACGAGGAGCAGCTCGAACGGCTGCGCCGCTCCTGCCCGCAGGCGCTGCCGCTGGCCCGGGTGGTCGGCGACCCGTGCTTCGACCGGCTGCTGGCCAGCCTGGCCGAGCGCGACCGGTACCGGCGGCTGCTCGGCGCGGTCGGCGGGCGCCGGCTCGTGGTGGTCAGCTCGACCTGGAGCGAGCACTCGCTGCTCGGCCGCTGCCCCGACCTGCCGCTGCGGCTGGTGCGGGAGTTGCCGGCCGACGAGTACGCGGTGGCCGTCGTGCTGCACCCCAACATCTGGGCCCGGCACAACCCGCTGGACCTGCTGCGCGAGGCGGTGTCGGCCGGGCTGCTGGTGGTGCCGCCGCAGAACGGGTGGCAGGCGGCGCTGGTCGCGGCCGACTGGGTGGTCGGCGACCACGGCTCGGTCTCGCTCTACGGCGCCGCGCTGGACCGGGTCACCCTGCTGGCCGCCACCGGCGAGGCCGAGCTGGCCCCGGACTCCCCCAGCTACGCCTTCGGTCGCGGCGCCCCCGCGCTGGACCCGGCAGGACCGCTCGAGCCGCAGCTGCGCCGGGCCGCCGAGCAGCACCAGGAGGCCTCGGACAACGTACTGTTGACGCTCACTCAGCGCTCGCTGGGCGAGCGCGGCCACTCGGCCCGGATCCTGCGCGAGCTGCTCTACTCCTACCTGGCGAACGTCGAGGAGCCCAAGGAGGAGGCACACACCACGCCCTACCCGGATCCGGCCCCGGCCGACCTGGCCCGGGTGAGCGCCTACGACGTGCTCGGCGAGGCCACCGGTGATGACGGCGTGCGGATCCGCCGCTACCCGGTGGGCCCCGGACACCTGGCGGCCCGCGGTTTCTACGCCGTGACCGCCGAGGCCGGCCTGCGCCGCCGCCAGAGCGCCGAGGTGATCGCGCGCACCGAGCCCGGAGCGGATCCGGAGCCGCTGGTCTGGCTGGCCCGGGTGGCGGGCCAACTGCCGGGCCTGGCGGTCGCGGTGGCCGCCCTCGACGAGGACCGCCACCTGGTGCGGCTGCGCTCGGGGGTGGTCCTTCAGGCGCAGGCGGTGCGCCCCTGGGGGACGGCGAGCGCGCCGCTGGACCCGGTGCTGCTGGGGGCCGCGGTGGCGGTGCGTCAGCAGGAGGAGCTGGCGGGCCGGGAGCTGGTGATCGAGGCGGGGCGGCGGGTCAGGGTGCGCTTCACCGCTCGCCCGTAGCGCCCCCGGCCTCAGTCCGAGCAGTCCGCGCCGGGCAGCACCCCCGCAGCGCCGCGCAGTTCGCGGATCCGCTCCCGGCAGGCGCGGGCCAGCCCGGTGTCGCCCACCCGCTCGGCCAGCCCGGCCAGCAGCTCCAGCGCCTGGTCCGCCTTGAACCGGTGGCCCAGCCGCAGCGCCAGGTCGGCGGCCCCGGACAGTCGCTCGATCGCCGCCGCCGGCTGCCCCAGCGCCTCGTGGATCCGTCCGCGCAGGATGCCGAGCCGCATGATCATCACCTGGTCACCGGTCCGCTCGGCCAGCTCGGCGGCCCGCTCCGCCTCCGCCAGCGCCCGCGCCGGTGCCTCAGGTCGGTCGGGCACGGCGAAGAGCGCCTGGGCCAGGTTGTAGCTCTGCACCACGATGCCGTGCGTGTCACCGGCGTTGGCCTCCCGGGCCTCGGTGAACATCGCCACCGCTGCCTCGGCCCGGCCCTGCGCCAGGCAGAGCAGGCCCTGCGACTCGCGCAGCATGCCGGCCAGCCGCGAGTCCGTCACCCGGGGCAGCAACTCGCCGGCCAGCGCGAGCTGCGCGGCGGCGAGTTCGTGCTCGCCGAGCTCGTAGTGGGCGCGGGCGAGCTGGTTGCGCATCCGGATCTCCGCGTCCGGGCGGGCGTCCCAGCCGGCCGCCTCGACCCCCAGTTCGTGCGCCTCGATCCAGTCGGCGTAGAGCTTGCGGCCGTGGTAGAGCGGCCACAGCGACTCGCACAGCCGCCAGACGGCACCGTGCAGGCGCTGCGCGGCAGCCGCCCGCAGCAGCACCAGGATGGTCGCGCTCTCCCGCTCCAGCCAGTCGAGGTCCGGCGCGTGGTCCGTCAGCAGATCCGTCAGCAGGCCTGCGGCGGGCGGCTCCTGGAGGCGGAAGCGCTCGCCGAAGGAGCGGTCGGCGAGGGCGGTGCGGTGCAGGTAGTAGTCGAGCAGGCGGCGCTGCACGGCCGCGATCTCGGCGGCGCTCAGCGCTCCGGCGGCCCGGCGGGCGGCGTGCTCGCGGACCAGGTCGTGGCAGCCGAACCGGTCCTCGGCCGGGTCCTCCGGCGGCTCGCCGGCGACCGGCAGTTCGTCGATCAGGTGCGCGTCCAAAAGGTCGTCCAGCGCGGGATCGACCGGGCCACCGCCGGCGGCGACCTGGAGGACCTCGCGGGTGAACCGGGCCCCGGGCAGCACCCCGATCAGCTGGTAGAGCCCGCGGGCCGGTTCGGGCAGCCCGGCGCAGACCGCTTCGAGCGCGTCGTCCACCCCGTCCTGACGCGGCCGGTCGGCCAGCGCGGCCACCACCCGGCGGACCGTCAGCTGCCGGCGCCCGATCAGCTGCGAGCCGACCGCGTTCAGCGCCAGCGGCAGCCCGCCGCACCGGGTGACCAGCTCGGCCAGCTCCTCCTCCGTCCCGCGCCCGGACCCCAGCCAGCCGCGGACCAGCTCGCTGCCGGCCCCGGTGGTCAGCGGCGGCACGGTGAGCACCTGGGCGCCGTCCAGCGCCAGGTGCTCCAGGCGCCTGCGCCCCGCCACCACCGCCAGGCCGTCGCCCGGCAGCAGGGCGCGGACCTCGGCCGGCTGCTCCACGTTGTCGAGGAAGACCAGCAGCCGGCGGCCCTTGGTGATGCTGCGGAAGAGCGCGCTGCGCTCGGCCGCCGTGTCCGGGATGTACTCCTTCTCGACCTGCAGCGCGCGCAGGAAGCTACCGAGCACCTCGCCGAGGTCGACCGCGCCCTGGTGGCGGATCGCCGCCAGGTCGGCGTAGAGGTCGCCGTCCGGGAACTGCGCCCGCTCGCGCTCGGCCCACTGGGCGATCAGCTCGGTCTTGCCGACCCCGCCGAGGCCGGTGAAGGCGACGATGGACGGCCCGTGGCCGTGCCCGACACCGGCCAGCGCCTCGGTGAGCGCGGCCAGTTCGGCCGCCCGGTTGACAAAGGCCCGGCGCAGCGGCTGGATCTGCCGCGGCGTGACGTGCGGACGGTGCGGTGCACGGAAGTTGACGGTGACGTTCTGCCCCTGGACGAGCTGCTCGATCCGGCTGCCGCTGATCGAGTTGTTCACCGTCGGCCCCGGGCCGCTCATCTCGCCCTGCGGTGCCATCCGCCGCCCCTTCCGCCGTCCGCCCTGACCGCGACCCTCCGTACCAGCCTACGGGCCGGCCGGTCGCCGGGGGCGGAAACGGGCGGGGAGTCGGGAGCGGAGCCGGGCACGGACGCCGGCGGGGAGCAGATCCAGCGGGTCGAAGCTCCCGGGGCGGGCGCGGGTCAGCGGGTAGCAGGCGAGGCCGAGCAGGACGGCGCTGAAGTGGCCGACACTGGTGAAGTCGCGGGCGCGCAGCATCGCGATGCCGTAGAAGAGCAGCAGCCCGACCAGGTAGAGGTAGCGCCAGGGGCGGACGAGCAGGTAGACGAGCACCGCCTCGACGCCGGCCAGCGCGTAGCTGACGCCGTAGTCGAGGGTGAACCTGGCCCGCTCGGGGGCGTGGCCGTGCTTGATCGCCCAGTACAGCACGCCCTCGCTCAGGTAGGTGGCCCCCACGTGCGCGATGACCACCACGAGCAGCCAGCGGGCGGTGCCCAGCCAGCGTTCGGCGGGCGCCTGGAAGATGTTGTAGAGCACGAAGTAGAAGAACCAGCCGCCGCCGGCGATGTAGAAGGCGCTGGTGATCAGCACCCGGATCGGATCCGTGCCCAGCGCGTGCAGATTGGTGGAGCGGTGCTCCAGGATCCGGTGCTCCGCGTGCGGGGAGACATGGCGCAGCGCGACCGTGGTGGCGAAGAGGATCAGCAGCCAGATGTGGGTTCCTGGGGCGCTGCAGATGTAGGCCCAGTACCCGCGGAGCAGCCTGCCGACTCGGTGACCCATGGCCCCAGTCTCGGCGTTGAGCGCCCGGGCCGGAATCTTGCCACGCCCTAAGTATTGACGCGATGCCATCTAAGGGTCTGTCATATGTCACATTGCGTTTGAGTCTGTGTGCTTTTGATGGATTGTCTATCGCTCGGAGCCACCATGCCCACCGCCCGCCTCCCCCGCACCGGCACGCTCACCCTGACCCTCGCCCTGTCGATCACGCTCGCCCTGACCAGTTGCCTGACCGGCTGCTCCAGCAGCACGGGCATCCCCAAGGCGACCGGGCAGATCTCGCTCACCTACCTGCAGAAGCAGGGCGACCAGCAGTACTTCAAGGACGAGGCGGCCGGCGCCCGGGCCAGGGCCGCACAACTGGGGGTCGACCTCAAGATGGTGGACCTCGGCACCGACGCGAGCCGGACGGTCACCGAGTTGCAGGCCGCGATAGCCGCCAGGAGCCAGGGGGTGATCGTGGTGGCGCCGGACCCCTCGGTGGGTCCGCAGGTGGTACAGGCCGCCAAGGACGGCAGGGTCGCCCTGCTCGCCTCGGACGACCAGCTGTGCGGCGTGGCCACCGATCCGGCGGCCTGCGCGCACCAGGACCTGGTGCCCCGGGTCGGCTTCAGCGGCGAGCAGTTGGGGACCGCGGTGGGGCAGCGGGCGGCCCAGGAGTACCAGAAGGCCGGTTGGACCGCGGCCGACACCCGGATCATCTCCGCCTGGCAGCCGGACGTCTCGGTCTGCGGCGACCGGGTCAACGCCGCCGACGAGGCCTTCTTCGCCGCCGCCGGACGGCTGCGGGTGCTGGACGTGGCGACCGACAACACCGTCGCGGGCGCGCAGACCCAGGCCGCCGCCACCATCGCTGCCAACCGCGGCGTCAAGCACTGGGTGGTCTGGGGCTGCAACGACGAGAACGTCCAGGGCGGCATCAACGCGCTGCAGCGGGCCGGGGTCCGCGCGGACGACGTGATCGGCGTCGGCCTGGGCGCCTACCTGGCCTGCCAGGACTGGGGCAGCGGGCAGCCGTCCGGGATGCGGGCCGCGCTCTTCCTGAACGGCACCGAGGTCGGCGCGCTCGCGGTGCAGACCATGGTCGACCGGCTGCGCGGCGGCAAGGACTTCCCGGCCGAATCGCTCGCCCCGGCCGCCATGGTGGACGCCGGCAACTGGCAGTCCGGCGGCGTCAAGTGCTCCTGACGGCACGTCGGTTCCGGCCTTCCCGGGGCAACGCTTATCGATTGTTGATCGCCGCTGGCTAGCCTCGTCCGGGTGAACGAGACCAGCGCGACGACCCCGCCCGAGTGGTGCCAGCCCGGCGACCTGGAGAACTTCGTCCTGCTGCTGAGCGGCCTGCGGGAGTCGCTCGCGGAGGACCAGGGCGCACAGGACCAGGGCGCACAGGAGCAGAGCGCGCAGGTCGGGGGCGCGCAGGGGCAGAGCGCGCAGGTCGGGGGCGCGCAGGGGCAGGGCGCTCACGAGTAGGGGCGCGCCTCTCCGCCCCGTACATCGGGCGAACATCAGCGCTCCGTCAAGGAGGATTACAGGAGGTTACGAGAGGGTGGTGTGCCGATGGGCCGCCGGCATCCCCGCCCGCCGTACGTCCCCGCAAGCGCCGGCTCGTCGGTCTCCGCCCTGTCGGGCTGACGCGGTGTTCACAGCTCCCGACGCGGCTTGAGCAGGTCTTCGGCCGCCGCCGCCAGGGCTTCGGGCGGGCCCGTGACGGGTTTCCCAGTCACTCCACAGCGGGTCCTCAGTCGGGCCCGGGCGGCCGTGCGCGCCTTGCGGCGCCCGCCCGCGCGCTCCGGTCGGGCCCGGGCCGATGGTCATGACCTTCGTCGCGAGGTCGCTACCATCGGCACTGGTGAGGGACCCCGTGCCAGACATTCCCGGCGGACCGGCCCCGGGCCCTTGGGGCGGTTCTCACACCTACGTGATCGCCGCAATCCACGGTGGATGCGGCGCAACCCGAAAGGCTCGTACGTGACTGCGCCCCAGGAGCACTCCTTCGCCGACCTCGGCAAGGTGCTGGTCATCATTCCGACCTACAACGAGGCCGAGAACGTCGAACGGATCGTCTCGCGGGTCCGGACCGCCGTGCCCGAGGTGCACGTCCTGGTCGCCGATGACAACAGCCCCGACGGCACCGGCGGGATCGCCGACAAGATCGCCGAGCAGGACGGCAACGTCCAGGTCATGCACCGCAAGGGCAAGGAAGGCCTCGGCGCCGCCTACCTGGCCGGCTTCCACTGGGGCATCGACAACGGCTACGACGTCCTGGTCGAGATGGACGCCGACGGCTCGCACCAGCCCGAGGAGCTCTACCGCCTGCTGACCGCACTGCGCGGCGCCGACCTGGTGCTGGGCTCGCGCTGGGTGCCGGGCGGCAAGGTGGTCAACTGGCCCAAGTCGCGGCTGTTCCTCTCGCGCGGCGGCTCGACCTACTCGCGGCTGATGCTCGGGGTGCCGATCCGCGACGTCACCGGCGGCTACCGCGCCTTCCGCAAGGAGACGCTGCTGGGGCTGGGCATGGACCAGGTCGCCTCGGCCGGCTACTGCTTCCAGGTCGACCTGGCGTTCCGCTCGGTCTCCAGCGGCTTCAAGGTCGCCGAGGTACCGATCACCTTCGTCGAGCGCGAGCACGGCGCGTCCAAGATGAGCCGCAACATCGTCTTCGAGGCGCTCTGGCGGGTCACCGTCTGGGGCCTCCAGGCCCGGGTGGCCAAGCTCACCGGCAAGGGCGGCAGGAAGTAGTCGAGCAGCGGTGGACAGCGCGCGAAGGCCCGTACGTCTCGACGTACGGGCCTTCGCGCGTCTCACGCCCGGTCGGCCGGTGCGCCCGGCCGGGGCGGCGGATCGGTCAGTGCAGCCGGGCGAGCCGGGCGGCGATCGACGGCGGGGCCAGGTCGCGCTGGAGCGCGACCGGCACCTGGAGCCGGCCCGGGCCGTCGCCGGCGGTCAACGTGCCGACCACGGTGCCGGCCGGGGCGGTGTGGCCGATGCCGCCGGGCGTCCCGGTCAGCTTGAGAGTGGCGGAGGTGCCGGTGAAGCCGGGCACCGTGATGTCCTTGGTCGCCACCACCGGGAGCCGCCCGCCCAGCCCGTCGTCCAGGTAGCCGACCACCTCGCCCTGCTTGGCCAGGGTCTCGCCGGTCAGCGCCGACTGGCCGGCGGTGATGATCTTCGAGCTGACGGTCTGCGCGGCCCGCACGATGTCGTCGGTGGCGGTCTGCGGCTGGCCCAGGGTCACCCCGAGCAGCAGCTGCCGGGTGCCGCCGACGTCCTTGGTCGCCGCCCACATCAGGCAGCTGCCGGCCGGCGAGCTGGAGCCGGTCTTGGTGCCGATCACGCCGTTCTTGTTGAGCAGGTAGTTGGTGTTGATGATCTTGGTGCCGGCGATGGTGGCGCTCGGCTCGGCGACGATCTGCTGGAAGATGTCGTTCTGCACCACCACCTCGGCCAGCTTCAGCTGGTCCCGCGCGGTGCTCTTGGTGTTGGCGTCGTAGCCGGCCGCGTCCACGTAACTGGTGTGCGTCATGCCGAACTTGGCCGCCTGGTCGTTCATCTTCTTGACGAACGCGTCCTCCGAGCCGGCGTCCCAGCGGGCCAGCAGCCGGGCGATGTTGTTGGCGCTGGGCAGCATCAGCATCTCCAGCGCCTCGTACTCGCTGATCTGCTGGCCCTCGGTCACCTTGGCGGTGGACTGGTCGACGTTGCTGGACTCCTGGGCGGCGGCCTGGTCCACGGTGATCATCGGGCCGGACTGGCCCTTGGCCAGCGGGTGGTCGCGCAGGATCAGGTAGGCGTTCATCACCTTGGTCACGCTGGCGATCGGGACCGGGGTGTCCTTGGGACCCGAGCTGCCGAGGCTGCCCAGGCCCACCACCTCGGCGGCCGCCTGGCCCTTGGCCGGCCAGGGCAGCGCCAGCGGGTCGCCGCCGAAGGTGTAGGAGGTGGCGGCGGTCAGCTTCACCTGGGGCGCGGGCAGCGGGCGCAGCAGCTGGGCCACCCCGACGCCACCGGCCAGCACGCCGAGCAGCAGCGCGCTCACGGCGGCCCGCTTGAGCACGCGGCGCACCTTGGCGCCGGGCTGGGTGCTGGGGGCGGCGGGACCGACCGGCGCCTCCTCGTCCTGCTCGGGCGGCGCCGGGGGCAGCAGCGGGACGGGGGGCAGCGGCGCGGGGGCAGGCGGCAACGGTGCGGGGGCGGGCGCCGCGGGGGTGAGCACCAGGGGCGAGGGGGCGGACTCGGGCTGCGGCTCGGGCTCAGGCTCGGGCTCGACGCTCCGTTCAGCTGACGACACATCAGCTGACGCCGCCTCGTCCACCGCCTCGTCCACCGGCGCCGCCGGCTCCGTCCGCATCGCGAGACGCGGGTCGGCTGCCTGCGGCGTCTCCTCGGCAGCGTCGGCCGGTTCGGCCGCCTCGGGCTCGGGCAGCCGCAGGAAGGTGGTCTGCATGTCCGCATCCCGGACGCGCAGCTGGACGGTCGGCCCGCCCTTGACCACCGTCCCCTCCCCCTCCGGCGGCGCCGCGTCGGCCTCGGGCTGCTCCCGCTCCCCGTCCTGCACCTTCTCCGGGGCGTCGCCCACCTGTCCCGACCTCCTCTTTCGCAGTCACTGTGATGCGTCGCGGGGGTTCCACCGCCGCGGGTCCGACCTGTACAGTCTCCGCCACCACGGCTCGTTCGCACCCCGCCACACCCCGT
Organism: Kitasatospora sp. GAS204B; assembly: GCF_029892155.1. Taxonomy (GTDB): domain Bacteria; phylum Actinomycetota; class Actinomycetes; order Streptomycetales; family Streptomycetaceae; genus Kitasatospora. The sequence goes on from NZ_JARZAG010000007.1 coordinate 85,884, forward strand.
CCGACCGGCGGTTATTCCGCGCAACCGGCTCGTCCCCGGCACAGACGTCACCCTCTCGGCCCCCGGTTCCCCCGCCGGCGAGACGCCTCGAAAGAGTTCCCGGCCCAAGGTCACGATTCGGAGGCGTACTCGACAAGTCCGTGTGAGAGGCGTCACGCTGTCATTCATCCACGCGGGGAGGCTTGGATGGGCAAGAGCCGTAGAACAATTCCCGAGGAACTCCTGCTGCTCGCTTTGGACCCGACCACGGGCACCACGGCGCAGCCGCAGACCCTCGACCTCGGACTCGCCGGGGCACAGCTCGTCGAGCTGTCCCTGGCCGGACGGATCGTCCCGGACGGTGACCGGATCGCCGTGGTGCTGCCACGGCCGACCGGTGATCCGACCCTGGACCACGCCCTGGAGCTGCTGCGCCGTCGCGGCAGCCCGGTGCGTGCCGTGCACTGGATCGGCGGGCCCCGGCTGGGGCTGCGGCAGACCTATCTGGCGCATCTGGAACGGTGCGGCATGGTCGCCGCCGTCCCGGGCCAGGTGTGCGGGGTGCTGCCGACGACGCGTTATCAGGCGTCGGACGACTGTACGAACGCTGCGATCAAGCAGCGGCTCGACACAGCCATCCGCACCGGCGTCCCACCGGATCCTCGGACGGCCGCGCTGGCCGCACTGGCGCACGCCGTCGGCCTGGGCAAGCACCTCTACCCGGGCAACGAGGGCAGATCCTCACGGTCGCGACTGCGCGACCTGATCCGCTACGACCCGCTCGGCGGCATGGTCGCGCACGCCGTGATGGACGTGCAGAACGGCCTGCCGGCCCAGACGGGCCGGACCGGCTCGACAGGCCGGGTCGCCCCGGCCGCCCGCACGGGCGGGGACCAGGTCCCACGAAGCCGCACCGAGCCCGCCGCACCCACCCGGGTCGGCGTGCGATGAACTGACGGCCCCACGGCCTACGGGGCGGTCGCTCCCGGCACCTGCCGGAAGCGACCGCCCCTGTGTCGTCCCCGGAGCCGGTCCGGTCGGCTGTCTCGGTCGGCTGTCTCGGTCGGCTTGTCTCGGCGGCTGCGGGACCCGCACTCCGCATACAGATCGCATTACCACTGAAATCGTCCCGGCGTGCGGCTTTCGCCCAGTCCGACGGTCGTCGAGCCATATCCCGGCGAGGAGCGGATCGGAGGTGACATGCTGCTGAGAAAGAGGGGGTTGGTCCCACTGTCCCAGCCGTCGAACGGCGACGGGCCGCTGCCTGCCCCGCCTCGCTGCCCAACCGCCACAAGCACCATAGAGGTCCCGCCGGAGGTCCCCGTGTCCGCCAGCAGCAACCCCACCGTCCGCCGCAGAAGGTTGGGCGCGCAACTGCGCCACCTGCGGGAGCAGCGAGGCATGACCGCCGAACAGGTGGCCGACGTCCTGATGGTCTCCCAGTCGAAGATCAGCCGGCTGGAGAACGGCCGACGCAGCATCAGCCCGCGCGACGTGCGCGACCTCTGCGAGCTCTACGAGGTCACCGACCCGAAGATGCGCAACAGCCTGCTGGAGATGGCCCGGGAGTCCAAGCAGCGCGGCTGGTGGAACGACTTCGGCGACATCCCCTACAGCGTCTACATCGGACTGGAGGCGGCGGCCTACTCGATCCGCGCCTACGAGTCCTCCTTCGTGCCCGGCCTGCTGCAGACCCGGGAGTACGCCGAGGCCGTGGTGCACGGCACCCAGCCGGACACCGCCACCGACGCGATCCGCCGCCGGGTCGAGGTGCGGCTCAAGCGGCAGGACCGGCTGACCGGTGCGGACCAGCTGTCCAGCTTCTGGTCCGTGATAGACGAGGCGGTGCTGGCCCGGGAGGTCGGCGGGCCCGCCGTGATGGGTCAGCAGTTGCGCCGGCTGCTGGAGACGAGCGAGCAGGCGAACGTGAACATCCAGGTCATCCCGTTCACGCGTGGGGCCCACCCCGGCATGACCGGGACATTCTCCCTGATGGAGTTCCCGGAGTCTGCCGATTCCACAGTTGTCTACTTCGAAGGGGTGACGAGCGACCTCTACCTCGAGAAGGAGGCTGACGTCCGCCGCTATACCGGTCTTTACGACCACCTGCGGGCGGCGGCCTTCGGAGTCGCCGAGTCGAGGTCACTGATCACCACCTATGCGGAGGTTTACGAGAATGAGCTCCAAGACCCTGACCGTTGACCCGACCTGGCGCAAGAGCAGCCACAGTGGCGGGAACGGCGCCTGCGTGGAGGTCGCGGTACCCGCGCCGGCCACCGTTGCGGTCCGGGACTCCAAGGACCCGTCCGGGCCTCGGCTGCACTTCTCGCGCGAGTCCTGGCACGCGTTCGCGGGGGCCGCGGGGCACGGCGCGTTCGGCGCGGTCTGAGCTCTGAGATCTGCGGCCTTACCTGTGGGGCCTGAGGCCTGACGCCGGCTCAGCCCGCCTGACGGGAGCGCTCACCCCACCGGGTAGCGCTCGCGCCAGGCCGGCCCGGCACCCGGGCCGTGCAGCTCGGCCCCGTGGCTCAACTCCAGCACCAGGTCGTCGGCGAGTTGCAGCACGGTCCCCCGCCCTTCCAGCTCGGCCACCCACTCGGCCGGCAACGCGGTCTCCCCGTGCACCGCACCCAGCAGGTTGCCGCAGACCGTCCCGGTCGAGTCGCTGTCCCCCGAGTGGTTGACCGCGAGCAGCAGCCCGGTCCGCACGTCCTCGGCGACCAGCGCGCAGTACACCCCGATCGCCAGTGCCTCCTCGGCCACCCAGCCCTCCCCCAGCGAAGCCACCCGCTCCGCCGACGGCTCGCCGGCCCGCACCGCCGCCAGCGCCCCGCGCAGCGCCGCCGCGGTCTCCTCGTGGCCGGGCCGCTCGGCGAGCAGCGCGAGCGCCAGCTCGACCCCCTCCTCCACCGCCCCGCCGCGCAGCACGGCGTGCACGATCACCGCCAGCGCCCCGGCGGAGAGGTAGCCGGTCGGATGGCCATGCGTCAGCACCGAACACTCGACGGCGAGTTGGAAGACCAGGCCGGGCTCCCAGCCGAGCAGCAGCCCGAACGGCGCCGCCCGCATCACCGTGCCGCACCCCTTGGAGTGCGGGTTCTTCGGCGCCGCCACGGTGCCGAGCCGCTCGGCGTCCGGTCCGGAGAGCCCGGACAGGCAGGCCGAGCCCGGCGCCCGGCGCGCGTACAGCCACTCCTCGCGCCCGAGCCAGCCGAGGTCGCGGCGGCGCTCGTCCGGTCCCCAGTCGTGCTGGGTGGCCGCCCAGCGCAGGTAGGCGTGGTGCACGTCGGTTGGCGGGTGCCAGCCGGCGCCGCTGCCCTGGCGGACATGGGCCCGGATGAGTCCGTCCACCGTGAAGAGGGACATCTGGGTGTCATCGGTGACGGCGCCGCGCCTGCCGTACGCCGTGACGAACCCGGTCACCCCGTCCGGACCGTGGTCGGACCGGATCTTGTCGAGCGCGTCGAACTCGATGCCGGCGCCGAGCGCGTCACCGATCGCCCCGCCGAGCAGACAGCCGCGCACCCGGCTGCGATAGTCCTGCTGCTGGGCGCGCGACCACAGGGGTATCACGGGGATGACGGCCTTCCACTGGACGACTGGGCTCACCCGGGAGGCCTCCCCCCGGCGACACCGCACTGTAATTCGTCTCGGTGACGGCTGGCGACGCCCGGGTCACAACTCACCGCTGCGACCCGGGCCTCAGGGCCCACGGCATCAGGTTCGCGGCGTAACGCTCACGGCGTCAGCCGGTTCGGCCCCCGGAAGAGGAACACCGCGTCGCGCAGCGAGCCCAGCCCGAGCAGCACCATCAGCATCCGGCCCAGGCCCATCCCGAAGCCGCCGTGCGGCGGGCAGCCGTAGCGGAAGCAGTTCAGGTAGTCCGTCAGCGGCTCGGTCCGCATGCCCTTCTCCGCCGCCTGCTCGACCAGCACCTCGTAGCGGTGCTCGCGCTGGGCCCCGGTGGTGACCTCCAGGCCCTTCCAGAGCAGGTCGAAGCTGAGCGTCAGGTCGGGCCGTCCGGCCGGCCGGGCGTGGTAGAACGGCCGGATCTCGGCCGGGTAGTGGGTGACGAAGACGAACTCGTGCCCCGTCTGCTCCCGCACATGGCCCGCCAGCGCCCGCTCGCCCTCCGGGTCGAGGTCGACCTTGGCGCCCTCCGGGTCCCAGCCGAGTTCCTCGCGCAGGATCCGGTGCGCCTCGGCCATGGTGATCCGCGGGAACGGCAGGCTCGGCACCGTCACCTCGACGCCGAACTCCTCGCGGATCGCGGCGCCGTGGCGCTCGGCGACCCGGCCGAGGGCGTGCGCGATCATCTCCTCCTCGAACCGCTGCACCTCCTCGACGTCGGTGGTCCAGGCGAGTTCGACGTCGACGCCGGTGAACTCGGTGGCGTGCCGGGAGGTGAACGAGGGTTCGGCGCGGAAGACCGGGCCGATCTCGAAGACCCGGTCGATGCCGCTCGCGATCGCCATCTGCTTGTAGAACTGCGGCGACTGGGCCAGGTAGGCCTTGCCCCCGAAGTAGCCCAGCTCGAAGACCTCGGCACCGGACTCGGAGGCCGTGCCCATCAGCTTCGGGGTGTGCAGCTCGGTGCAGCCCGCGCCGTACGCGTAGTCGCGCAGCCCCGCCTCGAAGGTGGTCTGCACGGCGAACAGCAGCTGGGCCGCCGGACGGCGCCGGATGTCCAGGAACCGCCAGTCCAGCCGGGGTTCGGGCCCCGAGTGCTCGTCGATCGGCAGCGGGGCGGTGGCCCGGTTCAGCACCTCGACCGACTCGGGGATCAGTTCCAGGCCGCCCAGCTTGACCACCGGGTTGGCCACCACCCGGCCGGTGATCCGGACGGCGGATTCGGTGGTGAGGCCGTCCAGGACGGCGGTCAGCTCGTCGTCCGCCTTGCGGTGCGTCACCTGGACGATGCCGCTCTGGTCGCGGACCAGCACGAACTGCATCGTGCTCTGCAGGCGCAGGGTGTGCACCCAGCCCGCGACGGTGACCGTCCGGTCAGGCTGCTCGGTGCGTTCGCGCAGGTCAGCGACCATGGTGCGCTCGATGGGGTGGATCATCGCAGTCCTCCGGGGACCTCGGCTGATCCCTTGGAAGTGCGGGCGAGAAGGGTGACTCGCGGTACCACCGCACTTTCACCGCCACCCGGCCGCTGGTCTCGCCGGGCAGTGGCCTCTTGCACTGCTCAGCGCTCCGGAGTGTCTTCACCGTGGGGCACGAGACCGCCTTCACAGCTGCCGGCGGCTCTCTCGGCTCGCGGAATCCCGCGGTTACTCGTCTCCATCAACGCGCTGAGTCAGGACAATAGGCAGTCCCACCGTGGCTCCGCAAGTCACTTCCGGCCCGCCCACCGATGAGCTGACGGTGTCTCAGATCACGTCCGCCAGCTCGCGCAGCAGCTTGGCCTTGGCCCGGGCACCCACCATCACCTTCACCGGCTCGCCGCCCTTGAAGACCATCAGGGTGGGCATCGAGAGCACGCCGTAGGCGGCCTGCATCTCGGGGTTGGTGTCCACGTCCAGCGAGACCACCTTGAGCCGCTGCGCCTCCTCGGCCGCCACCGCCGCCAGCACCGGTGCGATCATCCGGCACGGCGGGCACCAGTCGGCGGTGAAGTCCACCAGCACCGGCAGCTCGGCCGCGAGCACCTCGGCGGCGAAGCTCGCGTCCGTCACCTCCTTCACCAGCTCGGTCGTCTGCTCGGTCGTCGTGTCGGTCATCTACTCGCCCTCTCCGGTCGGCTTCGTCGACAGTTCGCACCGGGGCTCGGCATCCGCGCTCGCCACCTCCAGCTCGGCGCGGGCCAGTTGCCCCGCCACCTGGGCACGCACCGCGCCGAGCCGGGCCAGGCAGTCGTCCAGCTCGGCCAGCTTGCGCCGGTACACCTCCAGTGAGGCCGGGCAGGCATCCCCCGCCTGGTGCCCCGCTTGCAGGCACTCCACGAACGGGCGGGTGTCCTCCAGCTCGAAGCCGAAGTCCTGGAGCAGCCGGATCTGCCGGACCAGCCGCAGATCCTCCTCGCCGTACGCCCGGTACCCGTTCCCGGTGCGTCGAGCGGTCAGCAGCCCGCGTGACTCGTAGTACCGCAGGGTGCGCGTGGTGGTTCCCGCCCGCTCCGCCAGTTCCCCGATCCGCATCCCATGGCCTCCTGCCCGCTCGATCCCCTCGACCGTAGACCTTGACCCTGACGTCAACGCCAGCAGCGGACGCCACCCGGCTCAGACCACCTCGCTGCCACCGGAGCCGGCATCGTGCGGGGCCTCGGGCTCGACGCGGGTGCCGAGGGCGCGCAGGCCGGCGATCACATCGTGTTCGGTCGGGGCGTGCTCCGGATCGAGGAGCCACTGGGTCATCACCCCGCTGAGCAGGGCCGTCTGGACACCGCCGAGGCTGCGCTCGGTGGCCTCGTCCACCTCGTCCTCCGGCACTCCCGAGAGCAGCGCGGCCATCCCGCGGCGCCCCTCCCGATGGGCCGCGGTCAGCAGTTCGCCCAGCTTCGGGTTCTGTTCGACCAGGACGACCGCCTCCAGCGAGGCGAGCCAGAGCGACCGGTCGGCGGTGAACGACTTGATCATCTCCCGCCACAGGGCCTCGTACTGCTGCTGCCGGGTGGCCTGCGGGTCCAGTGACGCGGCGACGGCCTCGCCGATCCGCTCGCCCCACTCGTCCATAGCCTGCACGAAGGCGGCGGTCAGCAGCGCGTCCCGGGAGCCGAAGTGGTAGCCGATCGCCGCATGGTTCACCCCGGCGGCGGCGGCGATGTCGCGGACGGTGGTGCGCGACCACCCCTTGTCCTTCAGGCACTGCACGGCGCCCGTCAGCAGATCCTCGCGGTTTCCCATGTCCGGATCCTAGCGCAGCCGTCATCCAAGCGGTTCAACCGATCGGTTTATCCACATGGATTGACCAAGCGGATAAGAGCGCCCTACGGTGGAGCCACAGGCCGCGAGGCAAGAGCCCGCAAGGGCGACATGAGGGGGCACCCATGACCACCGACACCACCGTGCTGATCTCCGGCGCCGGCATCGCCGGCCCGTCCCTGGCCCACTGGCTCCGGCGCTTCGGCTTCGTGCCGACCGTCGTGGAGCAGGCGCCCGGGCTGCGGGACAGCGGCGGCGCCGTCGACTTCCGCGGCGCCCAGGTGGAGGTCCTGCGGCGGATGGACATCCTGGCGGCCGTCCAGGCCCAGCAGACCGCGATGGGCGCCCAAGTGGTCATCGACGGCGACGGGGAGCCGCTGGTCAACCTGCCGTCGGCGTTCTTCAGCGGCGAGGTCGAGATCGAGCGCGGGGATCTCGCCCGGATCCTCTACGACCTGACCCGGGACACCACCGAGTACGTCTTCGGCGACAGCATCACCTCGCTGGCCGAGACCACCGACGGAGTGGACGTCACCTTCCGGCACGGCGCCCCCCGCACCTTCGACCTGGTGGTCGGCGCCGACGGCATGCACTCGGCCGTGCGGCGGCTCGCCTTCGGCGACGAGTCCCGCTTCCGCCAGGACATGGGCTACTGCTTCGCCGGCTTCACCGCCCCCAACCACCTCGGGCTGGACCACAGCGGCGTGATCTACAACGTCCCCGGCCGGGGCGCACTGGTCAGCAGCTCCCGCGACAGCTCCCGGGCGGGTGTCGGATTCGTCTTCGCCGCACCGGAGTCGCCCTACGCCCGGCACGACCAGGCGGAGCAGAAGCGGATCGTCGCCGACGCCTTCGCCGGGGCGGGCTGGCGGACGGACGCGCTGGTCGAGCTGATGCACGACGCCGACGACCTCTACTTCGACTCGCTCAGCCAGATCCACCTGGACAGCTGGTCCCGGGGCAGGGTGGTGCTGCTCGGCGACGCCGCCTGGTGCGCCGGGCCCGGCGGCTCGGGCACCGGCCTGGCGATGATCGGCGCGTACGTCCTGGCCGGCGAGCTGGTCGCCGCGCCCGGCGACCACGGCCTCGCCTTCGCCCGCTACGAGGAGCGGCTGCGCCCGGGCGCCGAGCTCGGCCAGAAGCAGGCCAAGGGCGCCGGGCCCTTCCTCGCCCCGCCGACCGAGCGGAAGATCCGCCGGCGCAACCGCTTCTACAAGCTGCTCTCCTCGCGGTTGCTGGCCGGCGCCTTCAACCGGCTGACCGCGGGCGCGGCCAACTCCGTGCCGGTCCCCGACTACCCGGAGCCCGTTGCCCTGGTGGCGAGTTGACGGCCGTGCGACCGCGCCGGTCCGGCGGGGCGCCCCCGTCGGAGCGCGTCGGTCAGATCGCGTCGAGCCGGGCCAGCTCCTCGCCGGTCAGCCGCAGGGCACCGGCCGCCAGGTTCTCGACCAGGTGGTCCGGATTGCCGGTGCCCGGGATCGCCAGCACGTGCGGCCCCTGCTGCAGGGTCCAGGCCAGCCGCACCTGGGCGGCCGAAGCCCCGTGCGCCGCCGCGATGTCGAGCACCGCCTGGTCCTCCGCCCCGCCGGCGCCGCCCTCGCGCCCCTCCCCCGCGATCGCGAAGAACGGCACGAACGCCACGCCCTGCTCCCCGCAGATCCGCAGCACCTCGCGCTGTTCGGCCGTGGCACCGATGCCGAATCGGTTCTGCACGCAGACCACCGGCGCGACGGCCTGAGCGGCGGCGAGCTGCTCGGCGCTGGCGTTGGAGACGCCCAGGTGCCGGATCAGCCCCGCCTCGCGCAGCTCGGCCAGCGCGCCGAACCGCTCGACGAACGGTTCCACCGCTGGGCGATTGTTCCGCAGGTTCACCACATCGAGGTGGTCCCGGCCGAGCTGGCGCAGGTTCTCCTCCACCTGCCCACGCAACTGCGCCGGCTCGGCCCACCACCACTCGCCGCCGCTGTCGCGGCCCGGCCCGACCTTGGTGGTGATCACCAGGTCCTCCGGGTAGGGCGCGAGAGCGGTGTTGATCAGCTCGTTGGCGGAGCGGAGCGAGGAGAAGTAGAAGGCCGCGGTGTCGATGTGGTTCACCCCGAGCTCCACCGCCCGCCGCAGCACCCCGAGCGCCCGCTCGCGCTCACTGGGCGTGCCGAGGTCGAAGGGGCCGCTGCCGGTGAGGCGCATGGCGCCGAAGCCGAGCCGATTGACCGTCAGGTCGCCGAGCTGCCAGGTGCCGGCCGAGGACGCGGTGATCGTCTGGGGAGTCATGCCGGGGAGTAAATCACAGCTTCGCGAAATATCCCAAGGTGTTAACTATCGGGCGGATTACCCGAATTGATAACGAGCGAGGGGCTCGCGGAGTTCCCGTTGAACGGGTTTTCGCCGGACCATTCCCGGCGCCGTGGCCAGTGCCCAACGCGGTCGGGGCGGTCGGGCTGACATCCGGAGAGCTCTGTATTACAGTTGGAATATGAGCGATAAAGCCAAGCTGAGCATCAGCCTCGACGAAGCGCTCGGGGCCAGACTGCGAGAGGTCGCCGCGCAGCGCCAGGAGCAGATCTCCACGGTTGTCACGCATGCTTTGATCGACTATTTCACCACCGAGCAGCGTCGTCTCGACGGCCTTGTCGCCATGGAGGAGTACCAGCACGAGCACGGCGCCTTCACTGCGGACGAACGCCGCGCGGCCTCGGAACGAGTGGACGAGCTCATGGGCTGGTCCGCCAGTCCCGGACGGCAGAGCGCGTGAGCGCCATCGTCTATGACACCGGGGCACTGATCGCCGCCGAAAGGAACCGCCGCACCTTCGTGGCGCAGCACGAGACCCTGCTCGCCGCGCGGGTGCGGCCCCTGGTGCCGGCCGGCGTGCTGGCCCAGGCGTGGAACGCCCGCCCCTCCTCGGCGGTGCTGCATCGAGTACTGCGCGGCTGCGAGGTGCTGCCGCTCACCGAGTCGCGGGCCAAGGCGGCCGCCGAACTCTGCCACCGCGCCGGGAGCAATGACGCGGTGGATGCCAGTGTCGTCCTCACCGCGATCGAGTACCTCGACGCGCCGATCCTCACCGACGACCTCGGGGACCTCGGCAAGCTGGTCGACGCCTCTGGACACACGAGGATCAGAGTCGCCCGCCCGTAGGGCACAGGGCTGGGCGATCCTGTCGGCGCCTGACTTTCCAGCCCTCCACTCCCTAGCCCTCCACTCCCCAGCCCTCCGCATGACGCAGTCGGCGCACCGAAGCGTCCGCCAGCGGGGCCACCGCCGCGAAACCGGCCACCAGGCCGGCGACGATGGTCACCCGGGCGCCGCCGAAGGCGTGGGCCAGCGGGCCGACGGAGAGCTGGCCGATCGGGATCGCGAGGTAGCTGAGCAGGTCGCCGCAGGAGGAGACCCGGGAGAGCACGGACGCGGGCACGTGCTCCTGCAGCGAGGTGTCCCAGGCGATGCCGGTGACGGACGAGCCCAGCCCGCCGGTGAAGGCGGCGGCGATCAACCACGGCGCGTCCAACCCGGCCCCGAGCGCGAGCAGCAGCAACGTACCTAGCGCGCAGGCAAGTTGACCAAGCCGCAACAGATGACGGACCGTCACCCGGTACATCAGCACGCTGGTCAGCAGCAGCCCGAGGCCGCGCGCGCTCAGCACGAAGCCCCAGGTCGCCGCAGAGCTGCGCTGTTGGGTGAGCAGCGGGCCCAGGATCTGCCAAGTGCCGGTCTGCACCAGGTTGATGACGAAGAAGGCCCAGCTGCCCAGCCAGACCCAGCGGATCCGGCGGAACTCCGTCCAGCCCTGGCGGATGTCGCCGAGCAGCGAGGCGCTTCGGGGCAGCGGATCGGCCTCGGCCGCCGCCAACCTCGCCAGGCAGCCCGCCGCCAGCAGATAGCTCAGCGCGTCGAGAGCGATCGCCGGACCGCCGCCCACCCCCACCACCAGCAGACCCGAGACGCTCGGCCCGAGGATCTTGGTGGCGTTGCGGGTCGACCCGAGCAGCGCGTTCGCCCGCTGGAGCTGGGCCGTCCCGACCAACTGCGGCACCACACCACGCAACGCCGGCGTGGTGAACGCGGCCAGCACCCCGTTGAGCAGTTCCAGCGCCGCCACCGGGAGCAGCGCGTAGTGGCCGGTGAGCAGCAGTGCGGCGACCGCGCCCTGGGTGAGGGCCGAACCCAGATTGGCCGTCACCAGTACCGTCCGGCGCGGAAACCGGTCGGCGGTGGCCCCGCCCACCAGCAGGAACGCCAGCATCGGCACCATGCGGGCGGCCAGCACCAGGCCGAGGTCCCCGCTGCGCCCGGAGGCGTCCAGCACCGCGAACGCCAGAGCGACCGGCGCCATCGAGCTGCCGAGCAGCGAGACCGACTGGCCGGTGAAGAACCAGCGGAAGGCAGGGGTGCGCAGGGGTGACGGGCTCATCCGCCCGAGTGTTCGCCGGCCGGCCGGCCCGGACTATCGTTTCGGCAGGAGGCGAAAGCGACGGGGGACGGAAGCGACAGGCGACGAAGGAGACGGGGACGAAGGATGACGCTGCTGCGGTTGAGCCCGCTGGCCCTGTCCCGCTCCCGGTTCGCACTCTCGCCGCTCGCCGAGACGCTGGGGACGCTGATCGAACTGGGCAAGTCGCAGCCGGACCCGTCGTTCGCCGCCTGGCACGCCCGCCACCACCCGGTGTTCACCGCCGCGATCGCCACCGACCCGTTCGCCCGAGGCCTGGTGCGGCTGCTCAGCTCCACCAAGTGGTTGCCCGAGCATGTCGTCCTGCCGCCCCTGGACGGCATGCGCACCACGTTGGGCCCCGAGCTGGCCCGGGTCGCCGCCTTCTCCGACCAGCGGGTGCGGGCCCAGCTGGAGCAGTCGGTCGCGCACAGCTGGCAGCGCCACGACCTGAGTTGGCTCGCCGGCACCGGCTGGGCCGTGCGGACGGCCGAGCTGCTCCGCGCCGTCTGGGTCGGCCATGTCGAGCCCGACTGGCCACGCCGGCGGGCGGTGCTGGAGCGCGACGTCACCTACCGGGCCGGCCTGCTGGCCGCCTACGGCTGGCCGGGCGCGCTGCGGCAGATGAGCCGCCGCAGCACCTGGGTCGGCGCCGACGCGATCCGCTTCAGCAATCAGTCGTTCCCCGACCGTGTGGTGGGCGACGAGGGCATGCTCTTCGTCCCGGTGAGCGTCTCCAGCGGCACCTGGCTCTGCGAGGGGCCGTCCGGGCAGTACGCCCAGGTCTATCCCGCCCGCGGCTTCGCCACCTTGTCGGCCGTCCGCCCGCCCCGGGCGCTGGCCCGCCTGCTGGGCCCGGGGCGGGCGGCCGTCCTGCACGAACTGGCCGTCCCGGCCACCACCAGTGAACTCGCCGCCCAGCTCAGCCAGTCGGTCGGCACCATCGGCGGCCACCTGGCCGTCCTGCGCGAGGCGGACCTGGTGGCCGGCACCCGGGTCGGGCGGCGGGTGGTGTACCGGCGCACGGAGTTGGGCGAGCTGCTGGTCGGCGAGCGAGCCGACTGAAACCCCCAGGGCTTCGCGTTACCAGGGCAGGGTGCCCTCGGCGTAGAAGTAGCCGCCCGTGGGGCCGTCCGGGCCCACCTGTGCCATCCGCACGATGATCTCGGCGCCCTGCTCGACGGTCTGGATGCCGGTGTTCCCGTTCAGGTCGGTCTTGGTGAAACCCGGCTCGACCGCGTTGATCCGCATGGCCGGGAACGCCTTCGCGTACTGCACCGTGATCATGTTGACCGCGGCCTTCGACGCCGGATAGGCCACCCCCGGGTAGGCGTAACCCGGTGTGCCCGGGGTGCTGGCCACGGTCAGCGAGGCCAGTCCGCTGCTCACGTTGACCACGACCGGTGCGGCCGAACGCTCGAGCAGCGGGAGGAACGCGTGGGTGACGCGCACCAGGCCGAACACGTTCGTCTCGAAGGTCGTCCGCATCAGGTCGGCGGTCACGTCCGCGGCGCCGATCACCGCGTTGCCGTCGCCCCGCTCCTCGATGCCGGCGTTGTTGACCAGGATGTCCAGCCCGCCGCCGGCCTCGATGGCCTGGACGGCGGCCCGCACGGACGCGTCGTCGGTGACGTCGAGCTGGACGGCCCGCGCGCCCAGTTGCTCGGCGGCCCGGCGCCCGCGTTCGGCGTCCCGGCTCCCGAGGTAGACGGTGTGGCCCGCGGCGACGAGTCGGCGGGCGGTCTCGAACCCGAGACCCTTGTTCGCTCCGGTGATCAGTGTCGCTGTCATGCCTCCACGATGCGGCGCGGCCGCGCGGTCAGCCAGACGTCCCGGCTTCCTGGGACTGCCAGTACCAGGACGATCCGGGCGGCGCGGTGCACAGTGGGTGTCATGGCGACCACGGAGTTCGGGCACACGGTGCGACGCTGGCGCGACCGGATCTCCCCGGAGGCGGCCGGCCTGCCCGTCGGCGGCCATCGCCGCGCGGCCGGCCTGCGCCGCGAAGAACTCGCCCTGCTGGCCGGGATCTCGGTCGACTACGTCACCCGCCTCGAACAGGGCCGGGCCGCCAACCCCTCGGAGCAGGTCGTCGAGGCCCTCGGCCGGGCCCTGCGCGTCTCCGCGGCCGAGCGCGAGCACCTGTTCCACGTCGCCGGCCTGGTGCCACCGGGCCAGGGCACGGTGCCCGCCTACATCACACCGAGCGTTCAGCGGCTGCTGGACCGCCTGACCGGCACACCCGTCGCGGTCAGCGACGCGACCTGGACGCTGCTGCTGGCCAACCCGCTGTACACGGCGCTGATGGGCCGGTTCCACGGCAACGAGCGCAACGCGGTGTGGCGCAACTTCCTCGGCTCCGGCACCCGCGTGCGCCACACCCCGCAGTCCCGGCGCGCCCTCGAAGCCGCCCAGGTCGCCCAGCTGCGCGCGACGGCCAACCGCTACCCGGCGGACCAGCGCCTGCGCCGCCTGATCGCCGAACTGCGCGCCAACAGCCCCCGGTTCGCCGAACTCTGGGACTCCGGAGCCGTGAGCCGGCACGAGGCGTCGCGCAAGACCATCGACCACCCGCAGGTGGGCCCGCTGACGCTGGACTGCGACGTGCTCAGCGTCGCCGGCAGCGACCTGCGCATCATGATCTACACGGCCGAGCCCGACACCGAGGACGCGCAACGGCTGGCGCTGCTCGCGGTGCTGGGCACGCAGACGTTCGTCGGGTAGCGGCGTGACCGTTGGGCTCGTCAATCGTCAACTGGCCTGGGGAGCCGGAGACAGAAGCTCACCTTGCAGTGTCAGACCTGTTGACGATCGTTCGGAGTTCGCGGGCGCTTCGGGGTGACAGTGCGTTCATCACCGTGTCGAGGAGGGCGCGGGCTTCCAGCGGATCGCCGCAGCAGTACCAGTGCACGTTGCCCCACTCGTCGTCGTGCCACAACTGGCGCTCAGGGCAGCGGGCGTAGTCCCTCCACAGGCGTACGGCGGCGGTGACATCCCCCGGTAGCAGGTAACTCCGGGTGCGCTCGAGGCGGGCGATCTCGGAGAGCGCCCGCGAGGAGACACCGTCGATCACCGGCCTTGACCCCCGTGCCCGGCGCAGGGGGAGACTGGCCCGGATGCGCTCTGGCCGTCTACGCGGCATGGACCTTTCGGTTCGTCGTCACGCGGCCCATGGTGCCACGGTCTCGAATTCCTCTCGAACGGGTTTACTCGTCCGTGAGTTCGTCACCGATCCTGCGCCCCGGGCCATCTTGGCTCAGCCCAGCGCGTCCAGCAGGGCGGTGACATAGGCATCCAGCCGCTCCTCCACCGCTCGCGTCGTCAGCTCTGTCCTCCCTGCCGCCCGCCACGGCTGCGCCACCAACCGCACTTCTTCCGAGCACGCCAGCCCGTCCCGCACCTGCCAGTACAGCCGCTCGCTCGCGGCCGCGGCCAGCACCCCGCCGGCCTCCTCATACGCCTCAGCGAACCGCAGACCCCACGCCGGGCCGTGCAGCAGCGCGAGATTGGTGGAGCAGTGCGCCACATCGAGGTCCGCCGGGCCCCAGGAAGTCGCTGCCCAGTCGACGACGCCGGTGATCCTGGCACCTGCCGGCCCCGAGGGCGGCACGTCGAACAGCACGTTGCCTGGTTGGAAGTCCCGGTGCAGGAACCGCCCTTCATAGGGCGGCGCGGGCCTGCGGATCACATCGATCGCCGCCGCCCATGCCGCCGCGTCGGCGCCCTTCGGAGTCACGACGGTGTCGGCGGTCGTCAACGCCACGTACTCCCGGGGCCGCTCAGCGGGTCGCAACGCGTGGATCGCCACGAGTTGACGGGCCAGCAGAGGAACGCGCGCCTCCACTCCCACATCGTCGAGGACCGTCCGGCCCGCCAGATGCGTCATCAGGAGCGACGGATACTCGCAATGCGCGGCGGTCGGATCAACCGCGACCAGCCCAGGAGCCGGCACACCGGTCCCCGCGAGCAGGGCCAGGGCGCCGGCCTCCCTGTCCAGCCAGTCCTCGGCATACTCCACGTTGACGAAGGTCCGCAGCACCAGGTAGCGGGTACCTCCGTCCCGCGTGCCGATGGTCAGCCTCCGCATGTCGGCCGTGATGCCGCCGTGCAGCACCTCGGCTCTGACGACCCGTTCACCGACCTCCAGGTGCCGGCCCACCCAGGCCAGCGTCAACGGTAGGACAGCCGCCGTCTCATCGTGGTTGGTCACCGTGCCACCTCATCATCCGGAGGGCGGCACGCGCGAGTTCCATGCGGGAGCCGGAACGGCCATCGCCGCCGAGCACCATGGCGTGAAGGTCGTCGCTGTCGAACCGGTGAACTGCCGCGCCCTCGGTGCCGCACTCGAAGCGGCCGAAGTCGTGGACGTGGACGTGGACTCGGTAGCGGCCGACTCCCTCGGCGCGCACCGTACGAGCGAGACCGCCCTGGCTGCCCGCCTACGCCCCCGAGCCCGGCAGTCGGACCGCCCAGCACAGGATCGCCCCACGGGCATCGGCATGAAGCTTCGAGACTGGCGCGCTCCTACAGCGGGACGGCAGGATCGGCAGCATGCGGATTCTCGTTCTCGGCGGCACGTGGTTCCTCGGGAAGGCCGTTGTCGACGGCGCCCTCGCGCGAGGCTGGGAGGTGTCGACGTTCAGCCGGGGCCGCTCCGGACTTCCCGCCGCGCAGGCGCAGCACATCGCCGGTGACCGGCTAGCGCCTGAGGACCTCCGCAGGCTGGCGTCCCACGGCCCCTGGGACGCTGTGATCGACACGTCCAGCACGGAGTTGTCGCCGCGCGGTGTCCTCCTCAGCACCACCGAGCTCCGTGACCAGGTCCGGCACTGGGTGCACATCTCCACGGTGTCGGTCTACCAGGGCTGGCCGCATCGGAAGCTGACCGAGGACAGCCCGGTGCTGGACTGCCCGCCTGACGCGGACGAGACCTTCGGGTACACCGGCCCTGACGGATCGCCAACCATCTACGGCTTTCAGAAAGCCGGCGGTGAGCGGGCGGTGACCAGCGTCTTCGGCGCCGATGCCGTCACCCTCCTCCGGCCTGGAGTGATTCTGGGCCCGGGTGAGTACGTGGGTCGACTCCCCTGGTGGCTGAGCAGAGCGGCACGAGGCGGAAACATCCTGGCTCCGGCACCACCTGACCGGAAAGTCCAGCCGGTCGACGTCCGAGACGTGGCCACGTTCGCGCTCGACCGCGCCGACGTCGCCGAGGGCGACATCTTCAACGTCACCCACCCTCAGGGGATCACCTTCGGAGGGTTCGTAGCGGAGTGCCTGCGCGTCACCGAAGGAGCAGGGCAGCCGGTGTGGGTGGACGACCGGCTGCTGATCGAGCACGGGGTCACGGAGTGGACCGAGCTCCCACTGTGGCGTACCCACCAGGGGGTGTGGAGCGTTGATTCGACCCGGGCAGTAGGAGCGGGGATGCGCTTCCGGTCCATCGCGCAGACCATCGCGGACACCTGGGCATGGCTGGACGCCGGTGGCGAGCTGGTGGATCACCCACGACGTCACGTGCACGGGATCAGCGAGGAGAAGGAGGCGTCGGTGCTGGCCAGCACGGCCGGGCGATCTCCCTCATGACCCTAAGGCGAGGGTGCTACCGAGCTGGGAGTGCGCGCCGACCGCAACGTAGTCATCGATGTGCTCTGCCAGCTCGGCCTTTGCGGTCGGCGGGCCGGGGACGGCAACGCGGGTGAGGTCCTGGCGAAGGCCTCGCAGTCGGTCCGTGACACCGGCCACCCGCCACTCCCTGGGGAGATCGAAGACCGGGGCGATGGCCTCGGCAGCGCCGTCGAACTCACCGGCGAGGATACGGGCCCGGGCGAGGTCGGTCTGGGCTTGGGCAAGGTCGGTGTGCTCCTGTGGGAGCAGAGCGGGCTTGCCGCCTGGCCGGCTGGCCATCAGGGCGATCGCCTGCCCCGTGGCCTCTTCAGCGCTGGGGCCGTCACCGAGGAGGAGGTGGGTGGTGCCGTTGCTCATCAGCGTGCGACGGCGCGAGAAGCTGAACTCGCCTCCCACGTCGTCATGGAGTTCATCCCGACTGCCGGAGTCGAACTCAAGTGCGTCGAGAGCAGCACGACGGGCATTAGCAGCATCGCCGAGGTGCCCGTAGGCCCGGGCCTCGATCGCACCGAGCCGCCGCTGACCGGTGTCACCCAGGCCAGTGAACGTCTTCGCGGTCACGATGAGCCGAACCGCATCGGACGGCCGGCGGTCCCAGTAGGCAAGCAGGGCGAGGGTGCCGTGCGCGTAGGCCTGGAGCGGGCCGTGCTCGATCACTTGTCCGTACATTGCGGCTGATCGGGCGAATGAGGTGGCGGCCGTCAGCGAGCCGAGGTCGAACGCTGCGGCGGACAGGATGGCCGTCACCTCCCCGGCCACGAGGTAGAGCCGACTACGTTGCGACACGATCTGCGTCCGATCGAGCATCGCCTGTGCTACGGCCAGCAGTTCGTTGCCTTGTCCATAGACGGTGAATGGGGGCTTGGAGACATAGGCCCGAACGAACTCGATTGCATCATCCTCAAGCTGACTGATGGTCATGTCTGGAAGGTTGCTTGCTGCAGCGTTGCCCGCGTGAACGGCTGCCTTACGTGCTGTCATCATCAGATCGCTATCGTCGAGCGTTGACATGGAAGTTGGATTGACCGCGATTGCGTCCGGCGGCCCAAACAGCGCCTGGACGCTGTAGGTCGGGTACATGCGTTCGAGGATTCTGGGCGCGGGATGGCGCGGCAGCCCGGTGACTCCCGAGCGCCAGCGCTTCCACGTCTTCGTCGCGACTGTCGCGCCCCTGAAGGCGCTGTCTCGACGTTCATCGAACAATTGCTTCCCGATACGACGGTATTCGTCGCTGAACTCGCGGTAACTCACACCACCTTGCGCGAGTAACGAGCCGAGGAGTGTCCCGGGCTCAGGCTGGTCTGCCAAGGGTGTCACCACCTTTTCTTTGTCCGCCGCATACGTGCTTACCACCAGAAGCTCGGGGTGCACACTTCCCGCTTCGAAGTGACCGTGAAGTGACCCCGATCTGTCCCAGCCTTCACCAGAACGTGTCTCAAGAGTCCCCGGCAATGCAGTGGTTGTGTCCGCAGGTCAGCGGCACTCTGTGAGCTCCGCAAGTCCCGCAGTTGCCATGGAATGCGGCTTCGGCGTCGCTTTCCGAGTGGCGCCCGGGAGTAAGGAGCATCGTGAGCACCATTGACCACCGCAGGGGCCAGGGATGGCGCGGACCAAAGAAGCATGAACGGTACTACGACGCGCTGGCAGACGAGTTGGAGGTGCGCCGCATCCGCCAGTGGCTGGTCAGCCTGGCCGAGCGGTGGTGGCCCGCAGCGTTGGAAAGCGAGCGGGACGCGCTCGGGACGGTCGCGGCCGAACTTCTCGCGAACGTCGTGCGGCATGCTCCCGGGCGCGTACGGGCGCTGCTGCTCGACTCGGGCCAGGGCAACTGCTTGTTGGCGGTCGCCGATCAGAACCCCGCCGGGCCCGTCACGCGGGAGGCGGAGCCTGGCGAGGCCGAGTCAGGTCTTGGCCTGGTACTCGTCCGGGAGCTGACCAGCGGATGGGGCTGGCACCCGGTCCCGTTCGGCAAAGTCGTGTGGGCTCACCTGCCCATGAGTCGACACACCCGCGAGGCGTCCGCGAGGGCAGAAAGCCGATGCTCGAAGGCTGATTGACCGGCTGTACCTGCACTGCCTCCGCCTGAGGCTCACTTCCCACCGGTCGGGCGTAGCGCCTTGGATGCACGCCAGCCGGCCAACCGAAAGGACTGAGTACGTGACCACCATGCTCGGAACTCCGCAGATGTCACGCCGTTCGGCCGTCGACCTGGGTGGCGGGGTCAGCTTCGCCGCCGGCCACCACTTCACGCTCGACCCGACCGCCGACCTGGATCAGCTCGTCGCCGACTCGACCGGCCCGCTGTCGGTGATCCTCCAGGTCACCAAGCGGTGCAACTTCGACTGCTCGTTCTGCTCCGAGACCCTGCAGCTCCCGGACCCGACGCTGGGGCAGCTGGAGAGGATGCGCGACCACCTCAAGGGTGTCGGGCGGGTGTTCCTGTCGGGCGGGGAGCCGCTGCTGCGCGAGGACTTCGGGGACGTGGTGGACATGTTCGCCGATGAGAAATTCATCGTCGCGGTGCCCACCAACGCCACCAAGGGCCTGGCGCACGCGCGCCGGATCGCGGGAAAAGTCGCGTTCATGAACGTCGGCCTGGAGGGGCCACGGGCTACGACCACCCGGGTCCGGGGCGACTACGACCAGGTGATGGCCGGGGTTCGAGCCCTGAAGGACGCCGGACTGCCACTGTCCCTGTCAGCCGTCGTCTACCGCTCGACGCTCACCGCGCTCCCCTTCACCTACCAGATCGCTGACTTGCTGGAGGCGGGGAAGCTGAAGCTGATCCTGCCGCTGCGCAAGGGCAACGCCCTGGACCTGGACGAGAAGGAGTTCATCACCGAAGAGGAGGCGGCCGAGGCCTTCGGCCGCCTCCAGGAGCTGCGGGCGGTGCACGACTGGACACCCGCGCTGCGCATGACGACCTGGACCCCACATAACGAGGGCCACATGATCTGCGTCGAGCCGACCGGGGCGGTCAACGCCTGGCCGGTGTACGACGCGAAGGACTTGTTCGAACCGCTCGGCAACGTCCTGAAAGAGCCGATCACCGAGATCTGGAAGCGGTACCGGTTCAAGGCGAACCACTTCGCGAAGTACCTCGGGCGCTCCATCCGCACCACTGGCCACACGGAGGCCGTCAGTGCGTAGCTACACCAACCAGCTGTGGCCCCACACTCCGTTCGGCGCCGACAAGCGTCCGTTCGGGCACTCCGTGCGGCTGTTGACCGGCTTCGCTGTGCAGTGGGCCGACAACGGGCAGCAGGCCCTGCCGGTGGCTGCGGCCGCCGTCTTCCTGCCCGTGCACCGCACCGCTACCAAGACCGTCGTCCCACCGATGCTTCACTTCGGGTACCAGGCCGTCGCCGTCGGATCAGAGGAGGAGGCGCCACAGGTGGCGGACTTCCTGGACCGGTTGCTCGTCCAGGGCCGTCGGCATGCGGCAGGGCTGGCCTGGCACTCCTTCGAGGACGACAGGGCCGCGTTGCTCGCCCACGCGACCGGCGGGGCGCCGGGCATCACTGCGCTGGCACAGGCGTGGGCTTTGCGGGAGGTCCGCGAACGGGCGACCGCGCAGCTGACCGACACCGGCGAAGACCTCGCCCTGACGGGCTGGACGATCGGCCAGGCGTGCCGGGAGAACGAGCTCGCTGTGCCAGACGGCTCGGATGGCATTCTGATGCCCCACCGGGTCCAGGCGATCTACGAGTACCTGGGCATGGACCCGCCGCTGGCCGGGGAGAAGCTGGCCTGTTCGGCGGTCGTCCAAGCATTCGCCACCACGCTGCTGGCCGGCCTTGCCCGTCGCCACATCCGGTGGGATGGCGTCCTGCCGGTCGCCCGCATCGTGCGGGCTGTCGCCTGGGATTCCTTCCCCAACGTGCTGCATCACCGTCTCAGTCCGTCCGGCACCGGCCGGTAGCGTCACCGGCGGGCCTCGGCCCGGGGCCCGCCACCGATCGAGGAAGTGCGCCGTGATCACCCTGTCCACGCTCGAACGCCCCCACCAGGTGCCACCGCGACGCCCGCCGGGCACTGTGCGAATCGCCTCCCTGGACCTGGAGTGGACCAAGAACTACCGGATCAAGAACGGCAATCGGCCGTTCTGCTACTCCCTGACCTGGATCGACCTGCCCAGCGGCGTTCTTGACCCAGCTGCGGTCATGTTCGACTGGACCAGCCTCTACGTCGAGTCCGCCGACGAGATGGGGCAGCTGATCGAGCAGGCCGGCACGGCAGTTCAGCGTGCCTTCGACGGTGCGGACCTCATCGTCGGGCACCAGCTGTGCGCGGACCTCGCTGTCCTGGACGCCCACCACGACCACCACCGGCCGCGCTCCGTCGGACCGGCACGCGAGGCATGGCGCCGCCGCCGCACCCCGGACGCGGCGGACCCGGCCATCCTCGACACCCGATACGACGCCGGGCATCTGCTGACGAACCCTTCCCGCCGCCTGGTCGACGTCTGCGGAGAACTCCAACTCGACGTCACGCAACCGGAGCTGCGCGGAACGTCGATGACCGCGCTCCACCGCCGCTGGCTTGAGAAGTCCGACCACGAGGCCTGCGAGCGGGTGAGCGTGCTGAACCTGCGTCACAGCCTCTCCACCGCCCTCGTCGCTGCTCGCGCGCGTGGCGTCTCGACCTGGCGCGAGCCGGTGAACGTCAACCGCGTCCTGGCCCAGAGAGCCGAGGGTGCCTGGACGTGGCTCACCTCACCGACCTTCACCAAGCTCCTCACGGAGGATCCATGCCCATCCGCGACTGCATCGTCCTAGCCGTCGAAGGCACCCAGGCCGCCGGCAAGACCACCCTCGTCCACGCTCTCACCGCCCATTACCGGGAGTTGGGCATCCACGTGGAGTGCACCGGTGAGCCCGCACGGGTCAGTCCGTTCCTTGAAGCCATCACCCTGCACCACGACGGCGAATTCGACCTCACGGCGGAACTCGACCTGTTCGCCGCCCAGCTGACCGCCGCCCTGCGCGCGACCCGCAACCACCGGCTGCTGATCTGCGACAAGACCCCTGCCAACGTTCTGGCCTACGCCCGCCTCGTGCTCGACCAGTCCGATCCCCAAGTCACTCAAGTCCTGGAAGCCATCGAGGCGTTGTGCCGCGCCTGGATGCCGAACGCCTACGACGCGGTGGTCTACTGCCGCGACCGCTTCGACCAGCAGGCCGGCGGGGACCACTACCGAGACAAGGTCCTGCACCTTCAGGCGCAGGTCGATGACGCGGTCTACGATGCCCTGACGCAGACCGGGGTGAAGCTCCTCGACCTGCCCAGTGGCATCGACACGACCTCCCGGGTCCGCTGGATCGCCGACCGCGTTACCGACTTGGGCCTGCTCATCGCCAGCTGAACCTGCGAGGCCCGGAAGGGCCTGCATCATGACCACCCAACGCCCCGTCATCGACGTCATGCTGATCCTGGAGCGTGCCGACGGCAGGATCCTGCTCGCCGAACGCGCCAACACCGGCTACGCCGACGGCCA
The DNA here is from genome assembly GCF_029892155.1 of Kitasatospora sp. GAS204B. GTDB lineage: Bacteria > Actinomycetota > Actinomycetes > Streptomycetales > Streptomycetaceae > Kitasatospora. The sequence continues at coordinate 108,283 of NZ_JARZAG010000007.1, forward strand.
ACTCAACCTCCCCTCTGGGAAGGTCGACCACGGCGAGAGCGTGGCCGAGGCGGTCATCCGCGAAGCGGCCGAGGAGATCGGCATCAAACTCGACCGGGACGACCTGCGCACCGTCCACGTCGTCCACTTCCGCAACCCCGAAGGCCAACCTCGCGTCGGCTGGTTCTTCGCCGCCAGCCGCTGGGACGGAGAGCCCGTCAACACCGAACCGCACAAGTGTGCGGGGCTCCTCTGGGTGTGCCCGGAGCAGCTCCCCGAGAACACCGTCCCCTACAACGCCGGCGGTATCGCCGCCTACCTGGACGGCCGGCCTCACGCCATTGAGGGCTGGTGAGCTGCGGAGCGCCGTCCAGGCCAACAGCAGCCCGCACCCGCAGCGCTACCGCGAGGAGAACCATCCCGATGAGCACCGACCAAGAGCCCACATCCGAGGAGCCGTTCAGCAGGATCAAGGTCCGCGTCACCGGCCTGGTCTTCTGCGGTGACGACGTCGCGCTGCTGCGCCGCGACCGCGCCGACTCCGTGCACTACAGCACCATCGGCGGCAATGTGGAGCCCGGTGAGGACTTCCGCGAGGCGGTGGTGCGCGAGTTGGCGGAGGAGCTCGGCCTGGGCGCCGAACAGGCCGACACGGTCCAGCTGATCGGGACGATGGATGCCCGGGTCACCCGGCCCGGGTCGACGCCCTCGCCCCGGAAGATCCACCTGATCTATCGGACATTCGTCACGCCCGAGGTTCGTGCCGGCCTCGCGACTCAGGAGTTCGACGAGCTGCCGGACGGCAGCCACGAGGTCGGCAGCGTCGAATGGATCGACTTCCGCGCCGTCGGCAACCTGCCGCTGTTCCCGCCGATCGGCAAGGTTCTCGCTCAACTTCCCTCGCCGGACGCACCGCTGCCGGAGTTCGAGCTGGAGCCGGTCACCGACTGGAACTACACCTGGATCTGAGCGGGCGGCCTTCCTGGGGCGTGAGCGCGCCGAGCCGGCGCGACTGGGCTGTCGCACGCCCCCAATGGCCGCCCGTTCGAGTGAATGCGCGGTAGCGCAAGGTGGTTGGCGTGTTACGTTCCGTGCGAAAGGTCAACACAACACAGTTGACCCCGGCGGTGCGCCAACACCCCGGGGCCCGACACCCGGAGAGAACAGCTCCCGATGCACATTCACCTTAGCGCGCACTCACGCGACTTCACGGTTGTCTCCAACCGTGTGGCGCAGAACCGCCGTCTCACCTACACCGCTCGCGGCCTGCTCCTCGACATGCTCTCCCGCCCGCCCGGGTGGCGTGAGGACGGGCGCCACATGGCCGACTCCAGCCCGCAGGGGCGGGTCGCGACCTACAAGGCCCTCAAAGAGCTGCGGGATGCCGGCTACTACTGGGTCCTGACGCTACGAATGCCCGACGGGACGCTCCGGACCGAGGTGCACGTCTTCGACACCCCTCAGCTGGTGGCTCCGACTCCCAGCATTCTGGGACCCGGTGAGGCGAGTACCGGATCCCGTGTCATCCAAAAGAGAAAGAACCGGGAGAAAGAACCAACCCCCCGCCCCACCCGCGAGGTCGACCCGGTTCTGCGCGAGGCTGTGGCCGCGCTGTACCGGGTGATCCGGCCCGAGCGGCGCCTTCGCCTCGGCGAGGCCGAGGCGCTGCAGCTGGCGCCGCTGGTGGCGAGCTGGCTGGCGCGCGGCAGCACGCTCGCCGACCTCGCCCAGGCGCTACTACCGGGCCTGCCCGAGGTGCTGGCATCGCCACTGGGCCTGCTGCGCAACCGGCTGCAGCGCAAGATGCCGCCGGAACCGGGCGCAGGCGCCGTGGCCGAGCGGCCCGGACACGCCGACCGCTCGGAGTGCGTGGAGTGCCGCGATCCGGTGCCCCGGCCGGGCCGATGCCACGTCTGCGCCGGGCGCGGCGCACCGGCGATCGGGATCGGCGGCGGCTACGCCGCGACGGCCACCGGTGCCGCGAACGCCCGGGCGGCGCTACGGGCGACGAAGGAGGGACTGAGCGGCGCGGAGCGGGAGCCCGCAGCGGCGTGACGGCTCGGCGTCGGCAGCGTGGGAACCGGAGGGGTGAAGGGGCGGCGAGTGTGAGCGCACAGCCCATCGCGTACGGGGACGTGGATCACGAGGCAGCGCTGAAGTACGCAGTCCAACTCATCGACCACCCCTGGGCCCAGGTCGTCGAGGGGCGGATCGTCCTGGCATCACCGGACTGGGACCACGAGAAGGTGGCCGCCGGGATCAGCCGCCAGCTCGATGCCAAAGCGGACGAGCTCGGCTGCATCATCGGCTCGGGCAACCTCGACCTGCCCGGCTCGCCGAACTGGTACATCCCCGACCTCGCCGTCATGCCGGAGGAGCTGGCCACCGGGGCCGGTGCCCTGCTCCCCCACCAGACCCTCCTGGTGGTCGAGGTGACGTCGGAGTCCAACGGCGACACCGACCGGGTCGTCAAGCGCAAGCGCTACGCCCAGTACGGCGCGCCGCTCTACCTCCTGGCTGACCGTCAGAACCGCATGTGCACCCTGTTCTCCGAGCCGAACGACCTCGGTTATGCGGTGGTCGACGGCCCGCATCCGTTCGGCACCCCGCTGCACCTTCCCGAGCCGTTCGGCCTCACCCTGGACACCTCGGGCTTCTGAGCCGCCCCCTACTCCACCACCGGCAGCAGCACCGGCAGATGCCCGTCCGAGGCCAGCGCCACCGCGCGCCGCTCCTCGCTCACCTCGCCGTACAACGTGGTGCGCTGGCGCGACGGACGGCCGGCGGCGGTGGCGATCGCCTCCAGGTCGCGGATGGACTTGTAGCTGCCGTAGGCGGAGCCCGCCATCCGGGAGATGGTCTCCTCCATCAGCGTGCCGCCCAGGTCGTTGGCGCCGGAGCGGAGCATCTCGGCCGCGCCCTCGGCGCCCAGTTTGACCCAGCTGGTCTGGATGTTGGGGATGTGTGGGTGCAGCAGCAGCCGGGCCATCGCGACGACGGCGCGGTTGTCCCGGTGGGTGGGGCCGGGGCGGGCGATGCCGGCCAGGTAGACCGGGGCGTTGGTGTGGATGAACGGGAGGGTGACGAACTCGGTGAAGCCACCGGTCTTTTGCTGGATGGCGGCGAGCAGGCGCAGGTGGCCGAGCCAGTGGGCGGGGGTGTCGACGTGGCCGTACATCATCGTCGAGGAGGAGCGGATGCCCAGTTCGTGCGCGGTGGTGACGACCTCGACCCAGGTGTCGGCCGGGAGCTTGCCCTTGGTGAGGACCCAGCGGACCTCGTCGTCCAGGATCTCGGCGGCGGTGCCGGGGATGGTGTCCAGGCCGGCCTCGCGCGCGGCCGTGAGCCAGTCGCGGATCGAAAGGCCGGTCCGGGTGGCGCCGTTGACCACCTCCATCGGCGAGAAGGCGTGTACGTGGATGCCGGGCACCCGGTCCTTCACGGCCCGGGCGATGTCGAAGTAGGCGGTGCCCGGCAGGTCGGGGTGGATGCCGCCCTGCATGCAGACCTCGGTGGCGCCCACCTCCCAGGCCTGGGCGGCACGGTCGGCGACCTGGTCGAGCGAGAGGCTGTAGGCGTCGGCGTCGGTGCGGCGCTGGGCGAAGGCGCAGAAGCGGCAGCCGGTGTAGCAGACGTTGGTGAAGTTGATGTTCCGGGTGACGCAGTAGGTGACGGTGTCGCCGACCGTCGAGCGGCGGACGTCGTCGGCGATCCGGCAGAGCGCGTCCAGTCCCGGGCCGTCGGCCTGGAAGAGGGCGAGCGCCTGGTCGTCCGTCAGGCGGGTCGGGTCGTCGGCGGCCACGGCGAGCGCGGCGCGCACGTCACCGGGCAGGCGGGCGGGCGATGCGGCGGGCAGGGCGGCGGCCTGCTCGCGCAGCGCGCCCCAGTCCCCGTACACGTCGTCGAAGTCGCCGCGCCGGTCGCCGGTGCGCCCGTCGGTGTCGATCTCGCGGTGCAGGTCGGTGCGGCCGGCCGAACCCAGGTCCTCGGGCTCCTGCCAGGGCCGTCCGAGCACCGGCGCGTCCTCGCGGGCCAGCCCGGTCTCCGGCTCCAGCAGGCCCTCCACGTGCGGCCGGATCCGCGGGTCCAGCCAGGGCTCGCCGCGGCCGAGGAACTCCGGATAGACCGTCAGCCGCTCGCGCAGCCGGTAGCCCTGCTCGGCGGTGCGGGCGGCCAGTTCGGCGATCTGCGGCCAGGGGGCCTCGGGGTTCACGTGGTCCGGGGTGAGCGGCGAGACGCCGCCCCAGTCGTCGATGCCCGCACCGATGATCAGCTGGTACTCCCCCGCCAGCAGGTTCGGCGGCGCCTGCAGCCGCATGCTCGGGCCCAGCACCACCCGGGCGACCGCGATGCAGGCGGCGATCTCCTGCAGTTCCGCGTTCGGCATGCCGCGCATCGCGGTGTCCGGCTTGGCACGGAAGTTCTGGATGATCACCTCCTGGATGCCGTGGTACTGACGGGAGATGCCGCGGATCGCGAAGAGCGAGTCGGCCCGCTCCTCGAAGGTCTCGCCGATGCCGATCAGCAGGCCGGTGGTGAACGGGACGGCGCTGCGCCCCGCGTCCTCCAGGGCGCGCAGCCGGACGGCGGGCTCCTTGTCGGGCGAGCCGTAGTGCGGGCCGTCGGGCTCGGACCACAGGCGGGTGGCGGTGGTCTCCAGCATCATGCCCATGCTGCCGGAGACCGGCTTCAGGCGCTGGAAGTCGGTCCAGCTGCAGACGCCCGGGTTGAGGTGCGGCAGCAGGCCGGTCTCTTCCAGGACCCGGATCGAGATCGCCCGCAGGTAGGAGATGGTGTCGTCGTAGCCGTGCGCGTCCAGCCACTCACGGGCCTCGGGCCAGCGGTCCTCGGGGCGGTCGCCGAGCGTGAACAGGGCCTCCTTGCAACCCATCGCGGCGCCCTGGCGGCAGATCTCCAGGACCTCGTCGGGCGACAGGAACATCCCCTGCCCCGCGCGGCGCAGCTTGCCGGGGACGGTGACGAAGGTGCAGTAGCGGCAGCGGTCCCGGCAGAGCCGGGTGAGCGGGACGAAGACCTTCTTGGAGTAGGTGATGACGCCCTCGCGCCCGACCGCCGCCAGGCCCTGGTCGCGCAGCCGGGCGGCCGTGGCGCACAGGTCGGCCAGGTCCTCGTCCCGGGCCTGGAGCAGCACCGCCGCCTCGCCTCTGTCCAGCGCCACACCGTCGCGGGCGCGGCGCAGCGCCCGGCGCATCGCGCTCGCGGTCACCGTCGTGGTCGGCTTCAACGTCACAGGCGGCTGCGCGGTCGACTGCGCGGTCGGCGCTGGGAGGGGCGTGGCGTCCATGGGCCGACCCTACGCCAGCAGGAGGACCCCGGGTCCCCGACAACCCTGATAAGGACTCAGGGTTGCTTGCACCACGGGATGTACGGCGGATTACCTCTGCGGGGCGATGTGGCAGCGGCCTCACAGGTCTCTAATGGATGTCATGACGGCAGGCACAACTCGGAGTGCTACGGAGGGGCTGACACCATGACGACCAAGTACGCGGGTTTCGAGGAGCCGGAGCCGGCCGGCGGTGACGAGCCGATCGGCGTGCCCTACCGGGGCCGACGCCGCACCGCGGCGCGGGTGCTGGTGCCGGTGGCGATCGCGGCCGTCGCGGCGGCCGGCGTGGCTGTGGTGCCGGCGCTGGCCAGCCCGGGCACCCCGACGCTGCCTCAGGTCACGGCCCAGCAGCTGGTCACCAAGGTGCTGGCCAACCGGACCACCGCGCTGAGCGGCACCGTGCAGGTCTCCACCGACCTCGGCATCCCGAGCCAGGTGCTGGACATGGCGAGCCAGGGCGCGGTGGCCGGGGTGACCGGCGCCGCGGGGGCGGCCGGGGGCAGCGGCCAGGCCAAGGAGGGCGCCGCCAACGCGGCCAGCGCCGGTCCGCAGGCCAAGCTGACCACCCTGCTGGCCGGTGACCACACGCTGCGCGTCGCGGCGGACGGCCCGGACAAGCAGCGGGTCGCGCTGGTCGAGCCGCTGGCCGAGTACGACCTGATCCACAACGGCGACCAGGCTTGGGCCTGGGACAGCGCGAGCAACCAGGCCGTGCACCTGAGCGACGGCACGGGCGGCGCTGCCGCGAAGGACGCGAAGGAGCAGCCGAAGACCCCGCTCGACGGCGTGCCGACCACCCCGCAGCAGGCCGCCCAGCAGTTCCTGGCCGGCAGCGCGAGCAGCTCGGACGTCAGCGTGGCTGGCACCGTCTCGGTGGCCGGGCGGGACGCCTACCAGCTGAGCGTCAAGCCCAAGCAGTCCGGCTCGACGATCCGCGAGGTGAAGATCGCGGTGGACTCCGCGACCGGCACCCCGCTCGCGGTGGTGGCGACTTCGACCTCCGGCAGCACCGTGCTGGACGTGCACTTCAGCGATGTCTCCTTCGCCGTGCCGAGCGCGAGCACCTTCGACTTCACCCCGCCGAAGGGCGCCACGGTGGTCCAGCCGGCGCAGCAGCGGAAGTGGGACAACGGCATCCAGCCGCAGCCGGAGGCGTCGAAGGCCGGCTCGAAGGTGACCGGCACCGACTGGACGGCGGTGGTCTCCTTCACGCTGCCCACCCAGAGCGGCTCCACACAGACCGGCTCCACCCAGACCGGCTCCACACAGACCGGCGGCGGCAAGGCCGCGAGCGGCCACCACCGCAAGCAGGCGCTGCCCGACTCCACCACGCTGATCAAGTCGCTCGGCAAGCCGGTGGCCGGCGGCACCCTGATCAGCACCAAGGTGATCAACGTCCTGATCACCGACGACAACCACGTCTACGCCGGCGCGGTGACCCTGCCGGTGCTCCAGGCAGCGGCGGGAGTGAAGTAACGATGACGCAGTCTCCGACCGTGGACACGGCGGAGACCACCGAGGGGGGCCGGACCGCCGAGGCGGCCGCGGCCCCCGTCGGCGGTCCGCCGGTGATCCGGACGCAGGGCCTGACCAAGCGCTTCGCCGGCGGCCAACTGGCCGTGGACGGACTGGACCTGACCGTGCCGCGGGGCAGCGTCTTCGGGTTCCTCGGCCCGAACGGCTCGGGCAAGACCACCACGATCCGGATGCTGATGGGCCTGATCGCCCCGACCTCCGGCGTGGCCACGGTGCTCGGCGCGCCGATGCCGCAGTCGGTGGGCAGGGTGCTGCCCCGGGTCGGCGCACTGATCGAGGGGCCCGCGCTGTACGGGTTCCTCTCCGGGCGGGACAACCTGATCCGCTACGACTCGGCGGACCCCACCGCCGACCCGGGCACCCGCAAGCAGCGGGTGGCGCAGGCGCTGGACCGGGTCGGGCTGGCCGCCGCGGCGGGCAAGAAGGCGCGGGCCTACTCCCTGGGCATGAAGCAGCGGCTCGGGCTGGCCGCCGCGCTGCTGCAGCCGCGCGAGCTGCTGGTGCTGGACGAGCCGACCAACGGCCTGGACCCGCAGGGCATGCGGGAGATCCGCGCGCTGGTGCGCGAGGTCGCGGCGGAAGGGACCACCGTCTTCCTCTCCTCCCACCTGCTGGACGAGATCGAACAGGTCTGCACGCACGCCGCCGTGATGTCCAAGGGCCGGCTGGTGGTGCAGGGCACGGTGGCCGAGCTGGCCGCCCGGGCGCAGGGCCGGCTGGTGGTCCGGACGGCGGACACCGAGGCGGCGCTGGCCGTGCTGACCGAGCATCAGGTGACCGATCTGCGGGTCGGCGAGGGCCAGGTGGACGGCGAGTCGACCGCGCTGTCCGAGGACGCGCTGCCCAGGCTGTGCGCGGCGCTGGTCGAGGCCGGCGTGCGGGTGCGCGGGTTCGGGGTCGAGCGGGGCACGCTGGAGGACGCCTTCGTGGCGCTGACCGGGGAGGGATTCGATGTCGCGGGTTGAGACTGTGCCGGTCACGGCGGCCGGACCGGGGGCGGTGGCCGGGCCGAGGCCGCAGACGGTGCCCGGGTTCCTGGCGCTGTTCCGCAGCGAGCTGACGCTGACCTTCCGCCGGGCCCGCACGCTGGCGCTGCTGGGTGTGCTGGCCGTGGTGCCGATCCTGATCGGCGTGGTGGTGAAGATCGAGACGGGCAACATGCACGGCGGTGACGGCGGACCGGCGTTCATCACCCAGGTCACCCAGAACGGCGTCTTCCTGACCTTCACCGCGCTGGCCACCTCGCTGCCGATCTTCCTGCCGATGACGGTGGGCGTGGTGGCGGGCGACTCGGTGGCCGGTGAGGCCGCCACCGGCACGCTGCGCTACCTGCTGGTCGCGCCGGCCGGGCGGAGCAGGCTGCTGGCGGCCAAGTTCACCGCGGCCATGGCGTTCTGCCTGGCGGCGACGCTGGCGGTCGCGGTCTCCGGGCTGCTCATCGGGTCGATCCTCTTCCCGGTCGGCGATGTCACGTTGCTCTCCGGGGACACCATCGGGCTGGGCGCGGCGCTGCTGCGGGTGGTGCTGATCTCGGGCGTGGTGGCGCTCTCGCTGGCCGGGCTGGCGGCGGTCGGACTCTTCATCTCCACCCTGACCGGCAGCGGGATCGCCGCGATGGCCAGCACGGTCGGCCTGGTGATCATCGTCCAGGTGCTGGACAGCTTCCCGCAGTTGCACGCGATCCAGCCGTGGCTGCTCACCCACTACTGGCTCTCGTTCGGCGACCTGCTGCGGCAGCCGATGTACTGGCACGCGGTCTGGCAGGACCTGGGCCTACAGGCGCTCTACGTGGCGGTCTTCGGCTCGGCGGCCTGGGCGCGGTTCACCACCCGCGACATCACCGCCTGAGGCCGCCGGGTCCGCGAGGGTGAGGCCCGGCCCGGCCCGCGAGGGTGAGGCCGGGTCAGCTGGTGACGCTGGGGGCGGGCGCCGGCACGGCCGCGGGGACCGGCACCGACCCGAGCCGGTCCACCCGCAGCTGGCGCAACGCGTCCCAGGTGAGCACCGCCAGCGCCGCCCAGACCAGTGCGAAGCCGGCCCAGCGCTCGGGCGGCATCGTCTCGTGGAAGTAGAGGACGCCGCAGAGGAACTGGAAGACCGGCGCCAGGTACTGCAGCAGGCCCATGGAGGAGAGCGGGATCCGGATCGCGGCGGCGCCGAACATGAGCAGCGGCACCGCGGTGATCGGGCCGGTCAGCAGCAGCAGCGTGAAGTGGCCCGCGTCGTGGCCGAAGACGGCGTGGCCGGTGGTCGAGCGGTAGACCAGGTACCCCACGGCGAACGGGAAGATGAACGCCGTCTCCAGCGCGAAGCTCTCCAGCCCGCCGAGCGCGATCTTCTTCTTCAGCAGCCCGTAGACGGCGAAGCTGAACGCCAGGGTGAGCGCGATCCACGGCAGCCGCCCGTACCCGGCGGTCAGCACCAGCACCGCGAGCGCGCCGACCCCCACCGCCACCCACTGCGCGCGGCGCAGCCGTTCCCGCAGCAGCAGCACGCCGAAGGCGATGGTGACCAGCGGGTTGATGAAGTACCCGAGGCTGCCCTCCACCACGTGCCCGGAGTTCACGGCCCAGATGTAGACGCCCCAGTTGACCGAGATCGCGACCGCCGCCAGCGCCGAGAGGGCCAGCCGGCGCGGCTGGCGCAGCAGCGGGGGCAGCCAGCCCCAGTGCCGACGGACGGTGAGGACGGCGATCACGACCACCAGCGACCAGGCCATCCGGTTGGCCAGGATGTCACCGGAGGCGGTGGGCTCCAGCAGCGGCCAGTAGAGCGGGAAGAGCCCCCAGATGCCATAGGCGGCGGCACCGAGCCACACACCGCGACCGGCCTCGGAGTGGAGTTCCTGGCCGCCCGGGGTTTCTGCTGCCATGGCAGGGCTCTCCTCAGCTCAGTACACGTGTGTCGTGGTGACCGTAGCGGTCGGAGAGGTGGGTTGTCATCTCCGTTCTCGCATTTTGGTCATGACATCGGGCGGGCGTCGACGGGACGCGGGCTCAGTCCTCGTACAACTCGGAGTTGACGTCGCGGATGCGCAGGTGCCAAGGGTCGGTGTCCTCGTGCATCTTGACCACCAGCAGACCCGGGCGCAGGACGGTGAGCACCTCGATGGCCTCGTAGGAGGCGCTCACCGTCCTGGCGACATAGCCGAGCTCCCGCCCCGTCGTGCAGGCGCACTCGTCGCCCGCCCAGCAGCCGCAGACGAACTCGATGCTCCAGGACGAGGAGGACTTGGCGTGTACCACCACCTCGACCGGCGTCTGCGGGCGCACCGCCAGGATCGGGCTGCCGGTGCCCCGGCGCTCGTCCACCAGCTCGTCCAGCTCCGAGGGGGCGAGCAGGCGTACCGACCAGGTCGCGCCGCCCTTTTCCGACTGCACCTTGAGATGGGTCATGTCCGGCGTCAGCACACCACGCGTCCGGACCTGACCCTCGTAGTCGAACACGTAGGCGAGCTTGCTGTGGGTGTGGACCCGGGTGCGGGTGCGGGTCATCGGGACGATGGTCAGCTGCTTCGCCTCGGCCGCGACCTCGGCGATCGCGACGGCACCGGGCTCGGGCCACTCGATCGGGTACTCCTCCTCGCTCGCGGCGGTGAGGACACCGGAGTAGTGGAAGCGCTCATCGGCCTGGCGCTGGGGGACGGGGCCGGCGGAGTCGCGCGGGCCACCGGCGGGGGTGAGCCGCGCGAGGCCGTCGCCGCCGCTGGGGGCCGGGGCGGGCACCACGTCCTGCGGCACGGCATCCACCGGCGCCGCCCGCAGCTCACTCGCCGCGCGCCGGCCCAGCACCTGCACCAACTCGCTGTGCAGCACCGCGAGTTGCTGCTGTCGCCCCGGCAGCGGCGCCTTCGTGAGCGAGACCACGGCCGCTGCCCGGATCGCCTTGATCTCCGCCAGTGCCGCCGCCGCCTCGGCCGCCGACTGCGCCGCCCGCCGCTCGGACTTCGCCACCCGCGTCCCGTGCGCGATCACCCCGACTACCGCGCAGCCCAGCAGAAATGTGTCCACGCCGACCATGGCTCCCCCGAATGACGCGCTCCCGTATCGCCCAGAGGCTACGCGCCCTGCGCCGGCACCCGCTCCCAGGGGGCCGGGGCGCGCAGGCCGGCCAGCTTCTCGGGGTTGAGCTGGGCACGCAGGGCGTGCACCCGGCCGTCGAGCAGTTCGAGGCTGAGCGCGCCCAGGGTGACCCCGTCCTTGTGGAAGACCAGCGCCTGCTCGCCGTTGAGCCAGACGACCTCGGGCACCATGCCGACCGCGTCCGGCTTGGCCAGCACCCCGAGCAGCCAGCGCGCCACGTGGTCGGGCCCGTGGAGCGGGCGCCGAGCGGCGCGCACCACGCCGCCGCCGTCCGACCAGGCGGTCACGTCGGGCGCCAGCAGCTCCATCACGTTCGCCGCGTCGCCGCTCGCGCAGGCGGCCAGGAAGCGCTCGGTGACCTGGCGGCGCTCGCCCGGGTCGGTGTCGAACCGGGGCTGCCGGGCCGCCACATGGGCCTTGGCCCGGTGCGCGGTCTGCCGCACGGCGGCCTCGGACCGCTCCAGCGCCTCGGCGATCTCGGCGGTGGAGTAGCTGAAGACCTCGCGCAGCACGAAGACCGCGCGCTCCAGCGGGCTGAGCGTCTCCAGCACCACCAGCATGGCCAGCGAGACGGAGTCGGCCAGTTCAGCGGTCACCGAGGCGTCCGGCGCGGCCAGTCGCGGGTCGGTCAGCAGCGGCTCGGGCAGCCAGGGGCCGACGTAGGCCTCGCGCCGGGCCCGGGCCGAGGTGAGCCTGTTGAGCGCCAGGTTGGTGACGGTCCGCACCAGGTACGCCTTCGGGTGGTTGACCGTGGCGCGGTCCACCGCGGCCCACTTGAGCCAGGCGTCCTGCAAGGTGTCCTCGGCATCGGCCACGCTGCCCAGCAGTTGGTAGGCGGTGCCGAAGAGCAGCCGCCGGTGTTCGAGGAACGGGTCGTCCAACGCGGAGTCGATCACCACTCCAGGCTGCCAGTCGCCCCGGCCCCGGACAAGCACCGGGGTCGGGGCGAAGAAGGCTCAAGACGGCCCAAGACGGCCCAAGACGGCCCAAGCCAGCTCAGACGACCGTCCAGGTGTCCTTCCCCGACAGCAGGTCGGCCAGCTCGCCCGCGCCGTGCTGCTCGACGGCGGTGGCCAGCTGATCGGCCATCAGCGTGTCGTAGACCGGCCGCTCGACGCTGCGCAGCACGCCGATCGGGGTGTGGTGCAGCGTGTCGTTGTCGGCCAGGCGGGAGAGCGCGAACGCGGTGACGGGGCTGGCCGCGTGGGCGTCGTGCACCAGCACGTCGGCCTGGTTGGTCTCGGTGACCTGGGCGACGGTCAGCTCGCCGCTGGCCGGGTCGCGGAAGACGCCCTGGTCGGCGAAGGTGATCGGCTGTCCGTGCTCCAGCCGGATCAGCGCCCGGTCGGCGCCCGCCGGGTCCTTGAGCGCGTCGAAGGCGCCGTCGTTGAAGATGTTGCAGTTCTGGTAGATCTCCACCAGCGCCGTGCCCTGGTGCTCGGCGGCCGCGCGCAGCACCGAGGTGAGGTGCTTGCGGTCGGAGTCGAGGGTGCGGGCGACGAAGGTGGCCTCGGCGCCGAGCGCGAGCGAGACGGGGTTGAACGGCGCGTCCAGCGAGCCCATCGGGGTGGACTTGGTGATCTTGCCGACCTCCGAGGTCGGCGAGTACTGACCCTTCGTCAGGCCGTAGATCCGGTTGTTGAAGAGCAGGATCTTCAGGTTGACGTTGCGGCGCAGCGCGTGGATCAGGTGGTTGCCGCCGATCGAGAGCGCGTCGCCGTCGCCGGTGACCACCCAGACGCTCAGGTCGCGCCGGGTGGCGGCAAGGCCGGTGGCGATCGCGGGGGCCCGGCCGTGGATCGAGTGCACCCCGTAGGTGTTCATGTAGTACGGGAACCGCGAGGAGCAGCCGATCCCGGAGACGAAGACGGTGTTCTCCCGCCGGATGCCCAGCTCCGGCATGAAGGACTGCACGGCCGCCAGGATCGCGTAGTCCCCGCAGCCGGGGCACCAGCGCACCTCCTGGTCGGTCTTGAAGTCCTTGGCGCTCTGCAGGGCGTCCGCCTTCGGCACCAGAGACAAGGACCTGAACTCACTCATCGTCGTCGCTCCCGTCCAGCGTCCCGATCGCCGCCCACAACACGTCCGCCAACTGCGCCGCCTTGAACGGCAGTCCGCGCACCTGGTTGTAGGACTGGGCGTCCACCAGGTACTTGGCCCGCAGCAGCAGGGCGAGCTGGCCGAGGTTCATCTCCGGCACGATGACCTTGTCGTAACTCCCCAACACCGTGCCCAGGTTGGCCGGGAAGGGGTTGAGATTGCGCAGGTGCGCCTGGGCGACCTTGCCACCGTCCGCCCGCACCCGGCGCACCGCCGCGGTGATCGGGCCATAGGTGGAACCCCAGCCGATCACCAGCACCTCGGCCTCGCCGTCCGGGTCGTCGACCTCGATCGGGCGCACCTCGATGCCGTCCACCTTGGCCTGCCGGGTGCGGACCATCAGGTCGTGGTTGGCCGGGTCGTAGGAGATGTTGCCGGTGCCGTCCTGCTTCTCGATGCCGCCGATCCGGTGTTCCAGGCCCGCCGTGCCGGGCACCGCCCAGGGGCGGGCCAGGGTCTGCGGATCGCGCTTGTAGGGCCAGAACTCGCCCTCGGGGGTGTTCGGTCCGGTGGCGAAGTCGGGCTCGATGACCGGGAGTTCGGCTACCTGCGGGATCCGCCAGGGCTCCGAGCCGTTGGCCAGGTAGCCGTCCGAGAGCAGCAGCACCGGGGTCCGGTAGGTGACCGCGATCCGGGCCGCCTCCAGCGCCGCCTCGAAGCACTCGGCCGGGGTCGCCGGAGCCACGATCGGCACCGGGGCCTCGCCGTTGCGCCCGAACATCGCCTGCAGCAGGTCGGCCTGCTCGGTCTTGGTGGGCAGCCCGGTGGACGGGCCGCCGCGCTGGATGTCCACCACCAGCAGCGGCAGTTCGAGCGAGACCGCGAGACCGATGGTCTCCGACTTCAGCGCCACGCCCGGGCCCGAGGTGGTGGTGACGCCCAGCGAGCCGCCGAACGCCGCGCCCAGCGCGGCCCCGATGCCGGCGATCTCGTCCTCGGCCTGGAAGGTGCGCACGCCGAAGTTCTTGTGCTTGGACAGCTCGTGCAGGATGTCGGAGGCCGGGGTGATCGGGTAGGAGCCGAGGAAGAGCGGCAGGCCCGAACGCTGCGAGGCGGCGATCAGGCCATAGGAGAGCGCCAGGTTGCCGGAGATGTTGCGGTAGGTGCCGGGCGGCAGCTTGGCCGGCGGCACCTCGTAGGAGACCGCGAAGTCCTCGGTGGTCTCACCGAAGTTCCACCCCGCCTTGAACGCCAGCACGTTGGCCTCGGCGATCGCCGGCTTCTTGGCGAACTTGGTGCGCAGGAACGATTCGGTCCCCTTGGTGGGGCGGTGGTACATCCAGGAGAGCAGCCCGAGCGCGAACATGTTCTTGGCCCGCTCGGCGTCCTTGCGGGCCAGCCCGCTCTCCTTGAGCGCCTCCAGGGTCAGCGTGGTCAGCGGCACCTTGTGCAGGTGGAAGCCGTCGAGCGAGCCGTCGCCGAGCGGGTCTGCGGCGTAACCCACCTTGGCCAGCGCCCGCTTGGTGAACTCGTCGGTGTCGACGATGATCTCCGCGCCCTTCGGCAGGTCGGGCAGGTTCGCCTTGAGCGCGGCCGGGTTCATCGCGACCAGCACGTTCGGCGCGTCGCCCGGGGTGAGGATGTCGTGGTCGGCGAAGTGCAGTTGGAAGCTGGAGACGCCCGGCAGGGTGCCCTGTGGGGCCCGGATCTCGGCGGGGAAGTTCGGCAGCGTGGAGAGGTCGTTGCCGAAGGAGGCGGTCTCGGACGTGAAGCGGTCCCCGGTGAGCTGCATGCCGTCACCGGAGTCGCCGGCGAACCGGATGATCACCCGGTCCACCCGCCGGATCGGCTTGACGCGCCGGGGTGCGCCTGGCGCTGGTCGGCCGTTCGGCGCGTCCGGGCCACCGCTCGCTGTCTCTGCCTGATCGACCTCGCTGGTCACTGCCGCGAACCTCCCTCAGGGGTACCAGCCGCGGGCGTGAGCCGTGTGCCCCGTCCGCCTGGTGCACCGATCGCATCCTATGCGGGTCGCGAATCCCTAGGCTGGAACTAAAGCAATCCGGCGCCACGGTGTATTCCGTACACACCCGGGCGGTCGATACCCACCCGACCCACCCGGGCGCCGGGAGTGCCCTGGGGTGACCGGTCAGGAGTTCAGGTAGGTGAGCACCGCGAGCACCCGGCGGTGGTCCTCCGGGCCGGCCGCCAGGCCCAGCTTGAGGAAGATGTTGCTGATGTGCTTCTCCACCGCGCCGTGCGAGACCACCAGCTGCTTGGCCACCGCGGCGTTGGTCCGGCCCTCGGCCATCAGGGCGAGCACCTCGCGCTCGCGCGGGGTCAGCCCGGCCAGCACGTCGCCCTTGCGGCTGCGGCTGAGCAGCTGCTGCACCACCTCGGGGTCCAGCGCGGTGCCGCCGCCGGCCACCCGGACCACCGCGTCCACGAACTCGCGCACCTCGGCGACCCGGTCCTTGAGCAGGTAGCCCACTCCCCGGGTGGAGCCGGCCAGCAGCTCGGCTGCGTACTGCTGCTCGACGTGCTGGGAGAGCACCAGCACCCCGAGGTCCGGGAAGCTCGCCCGCAGCTCCACGCAGGCCCGCACGCCCTCGTCGGTGTGGGTCGGCGGCATCCGCACGTCGGCCACCACCACGTCCGGCAGCGCACCGGCGCCGGCCAGCTCGTGGATGGTGCGGATCAGCGCCTCGCCGTCACCCACCCCGGCGACCACCTCCAGGCCACGGTCGGTGAGCAGCCGGATCAGGCCTTCCCTGAGCAGGACCGAGTCCTCGGCGATGACGACGCGCAGCATGGAGCTTCTCCCCCGGAGCAGTGGGCAACGACCGCTCACATGGTACGGATCGCCACCGCGTCGCAGAGCCCCTGCAGGGCCGCCTTGGCCGGTCCGTCCGGCAGCGGGGCGAGCAGCGCGCGGGCCTCCTCGGCGTAGCGCAGCGTCTCGCGGCGGGCGCGCTCCAGGGCGGGGTGACGGCGCAGCAGGCGCAGCGCCTCGGCGTGCGCCTGATCGTCCGTCAGGTCCTGCTGGAGCAGCTCGCGCAGCCGGGCGTCCTCGGGGTCGCTCTCGTCCAGCGGCATCGACTGCAGCAGCAGCACCGGCAGCGTGGGCACGCCCTCGCGCAGGTCGGTGCCGGGGGTCTTGCCGGACTCGTGGCCGTCGCTGGCGATGTCCAGCACGTCGTCGGCCAGCTGGAAGGCGATGCCCATCTTCTCGCCGTACTCGGTGAGGATCTCCACCACGTGCGGCTCGGCGCCGGCCATCAGCGCGCCGAACCGGCCCGAGACGGCGATCAGCGCGCCGGTCTTGCCGGCCAGCACCTCCAGGTAGTGGGCCAGCGGGTCGTCCTCGAGGCCCGGCCCTGCGGTCTCCAGGATCTGGCCGGTGACCAGCCGCTCGAAGGCGTCGGCCTGGATCCGGACCGCCTCGGGGCCGAGGTCGGAGAGCACCTGGGAGGCCTTGGAGAAGAGGAAGTCGCCGGTCAGGATGGCCACCGAGTTGTCCCAGCGGGCGTTCACCGTGGGCACGCCGCGGCGCACCGGGGCCTCGTCCATCACGTCGTCGTGGTACAGGGTGGCCAGGTGGGTCAGCTCGACCACCACGGCGGCCGGCACCACGCCGGGCGCGGTCGGGTCGCCGAACTGCGCGGCCAGCATCACCAGCAGCGGGCGGAAGCGCTTGCCGCCGGCCTTGATCAGGTGGCTCGCGGTGATGGCGATCAGCGGCCGGTCGCTCTGCACGGCCTCGGCCATCGCGGCCTCCACCGCCTCGAGTCCGGCCTGGACGTCACGGGTCAGATCGCGGTCCTGCACGCTGAGCCCGAAGGGTTCCACGACGGTCACGAAGACCACTCCTGTCGCCGGTCGATCATGCGGTCCGGTCCCTGTTGCGGCCGCTGCCATCCCCAGCAGCGTATCCGGTCACGAGTGGATCACTGTACGGGCGTGCGGGTAGCGCGGCGAAGATGGCGCCGGGCCCCGGGCGATCAACGCCCGGAACCCGGCGCACGAGCCGGTGAACTGCGCTGTCTCAGTGGGTGAACTGCGCCGCCTTGGACGCCAGGTCCAGGAAGTACTGCGGCAGCAGGCCCAGGCCCAGCGTGACGATCACGCCGAACGAGATGGCCATCGTGGTGAAGACGCTGGGGATCGCCACCGCCGGGCCGTTCGGCTGCGGGTCGGAGAAGAACATCAGCACGATCACCCGGATGTAGAAGAACGCGGCCACCGCCGAACTCAGCACACCGACGATCACCAGCGGGGTCGCACCGCCCGCCGCCGCGGCCTGGAAGACCGCGAACTTACCGGTGAATCCGCTGGTCAGCGGGATCCCGGCGAAGGCCAGCAGGAAGAGCGCGAAGACCGCCGCGAGCAGCGGCGAGCGGCGCCCGAGCCCGGCCCAGCTGGACAGGTGGGTCGCCTCGCCCTTGGAGTCGCGCACCAGGGTGACCACCGCGAAGGCGCCCAGGGTGACGAAGGAGTAGGCCAGCAGGTAGAAGAGGACCGCACCGAGGCCCTGCCGGTTGGTGGCGATCACGCCGGTCAGGATGAACCCGGCGTGCGCGATCGAGGAGTACGCCAGCAGCCGCTTCACGTCCTGCTGGGTCACCGCGAGGATCGCGCCGACCACCATGGTGAGGATCGCCACCGCCCACATCACCGGGCGCCAGTCCCAGCGCAGCCCGGGCAGCGCGACGTAGAACAGGCGCAGCAGCGCGCCGAAGGCGGCGACCTTGGTGGCGGCGGCCATGAAGCCGGTGACCGGGGTCGGCGCGCCCTGGTAGACGTCCGGGGTCCAGGCGTGGAACGGGACGGCGCCGACCTTGAAGAGCAGGCCGACCGCCACCAGTGCCAGGCCGATCAGCAGCAGCGCGTCGTTGTGGGTGCTGATCGCGAGCCCCGCGGTGGTGGTGGCGGTGCCGTTGACCGCGTCGGCGATCTCCGGCAGCCGGAAGCTGCCCGCGTACCCGTACAGCAGCGCGCTGCCGAACAGGAAGAAGGCCGAGGCGAAGGAGCCGAGCAGGAAGTACTTGACCGCCGCCTCCTGCGAGAGCAACCGGCGCCGGCGGGCCAGCGCGCAGAGCAGGTAGAGCGGCAACGAGAAGACCTCGAGGGCCACGAACATGGTCAGCAGGTCGTTGGCGGCCGGGAAGAGCAGCATGCCGCCGACCGCGAACAGGGTGAGCGGGTAGACCTCGGTGGAGGCGAAGCCCGCCCGGGTGGCCTGCCGCTCCTGCTCGCCGCCGGGGGTGGCGGAGCCCTGCGGGGTGAAGGCGTCGCGCGGCCCGCCCTCGGTGCGCGGGTCCAAGCCGCGCTCGGCGTAGAGCAGCACGGCGACCACGGCGGCCAGCAGGATCACGCCCTGCAGGAAGAGCGCGGGGCCGTCCTCGGCCACCGAACCCATCGCGATCAGCCCGCTCTTGGTCGAGCCGTAGCCCTGCGAGGCGAGCACGATCAGCGCGATGAAGGCACCGGCCAGGCCGGTCAGTGCCAGGCCGACCTGGGTGGTGTAGCGGGCCCGGCGCGGCACGAAGGCCTCGGCCAGGATGCCCGCGACGGCCGCGCCGAAGACGATCAGCATCGGGGAGAGCTGGCCGTACTCGAGCTGCGGCGCCGGGATGCTCGGCGTGTTGCCGCCGGCCGCCGCCATCCACACGCTGTGGACGGACCCCGCGCCGTGGAGAAGGGGGACGCTCACTGCTGCTCACCTCCGGCAGGGATGGCCACCGGGTGGGCCGGGGCCGGGTCGGTCCGGTGGACCTGGGAGAGGGTGTCGGCCACCGCCGGGTTCACCAGGTCGGTGAGCGGCTTGGGGTAGACCCCGAGGACCACGGTCAGCGCGATCAGCGGGGCGGCCACCAGCAGTTCTCGCGCCTTCAGGTCGGGCATCTTGCTGACGCTCTCCTTGACCGGCCCGGTCATGGTGCGCTGGTAGAGCACCAGGACGTAGAGCGCGGCCAGCACGATGCCCAGGGTGGCGATCACGCCGAGCGCCGGGTAGCGGCTGAAGGTGCCGACCAGCACCAGGAACTCACTGACGAACGGGGCGAGTCCGGGCAGCGACAGGGTGGCCAGGCCGCCGATCAGGAAGGTGCCGGCCAGCACCGGGGCGACCTTCTGCACGCCGCCGAAGTCGGCGATCAGGCGCGAGCCGCGCCGCGAGATCAGGAAGCCGGCGATCAGCATCAGCAGGGCGGTCGAGATGCCGTGGTTGACCATGTAGAGGGTGGCACCGCTCTGGCCCTGGCTGGTCATCGCGAAGATGCCCAGGATGATGAAGCCGAAGTGCGAGATCGAGGCGTAGGCGACCAGCCGCTTGATGTCCTTCTGACCCACCGCCAGCAGCGCGCCGTAGATGATCCCGATCACCGAGAGCACCAGGATCGCGGGAGCGAAGAACTTCGAGGCGTCCGGGAAGAGGCCCAGGCAGAACCGCAGCATCGCGAAGGTGCCGACCTTGTCCACCACGGCGGTGATCAGCACGGCGGTGCCGGCCGTGGCCTCGCCCATCGCGTTCGGCAGCCAGGTGTGCAGCGGCCAGAGCGGGGCCTTGACGGCGAAGGCGAAGAAGAAGCCGAGGAAGAGCGCCCGTTCGGCGGTCGGGTTGATCACCAGCTTGCCGTCGGCCACCGCCGAGGTGAGCGTCTGCAGGTCGAAGGTGCCCTGGCCCTGGCCCTGCGCGATCACGTACAGGCCGATCACGGCGGCCAGCATGACCAGGCCGCCGAGCAGGTTGTAGAGCAGGAACTTGACGGCCGCGTACGAGCGTTGGCGGGACGCCTCGGGGCCGCCGGCCCGGTCGCCGAAGCCGCCGATCAGGAAGTACATCGGGATCAGCATGGCTTCGAAGAAGACGTAGAAGAGGAAGACGTCGGTGGCCAGGAAGGAGACGATCACCATCGCCTCGACGGCCAGGATCAGGGCGAAGAAGCCCTGGGTGCGGCGGCGCCCCTCAAAAGTGTCGCCGTCGAAGGTGCCGTCCGGGCTGGGGGCCGGGTCCGCGTCGTGCCAGGAGGCAAGCATCACCAGCGGCACCAGCACCGAGGTGAGCAGCACCAGCACGGCGGCGATGCCGTCCACCCCGAGCGAGAAGTTGATCCCGAAGGAGCGGATCCAGCTGTGCGACTCGGTGAGCTGGTAGCGCGCCCCGCCGGGCTTGAAGTCGGCGGCGATCAGCGCGGTGAGCGCGAGGGTGACCACCGAGACGCCGAGCGCGATGGCCTTGGTGGTGCGCCGCCTGGCCTCGTTGGTGCCGGCGGGCAGCGCGGCGGTCAGGATCGCCCCGGCGGCGGGGACGGCACAGGTGACGGCCAGCAGGTAGCTCATGGCCTTGCCTCCTGACGATGCGTCATGTCTTTCATACCGACCTCATCAGGAGAGTCGTGGCGACCAGGACCAGCGTGCCGCCGAACATGGAGAGGGCATAGGAGCGGACGTAACCGTTCTGCACCCGGCGCAGCCGACCGGAGATGCCCCCGATGCTCGCGGCCAGGCCGTTGACGAAGCCGTCGAGCCCCTTGCTGTCGAAGAAGACCAGCGCCGCGGTGAGCGCGGAGCCGGGGCGCACCAGGACGGCGTGGTTGAAGTCGTCCTGCAGCAGGTCACGGCGGGCCGCCCGGGTGAGCGCCGAGCCGACCGGCGGGACGGCCGGGACCGGCGAGCGCCCGTACACCACGTAGGCGAGCCCGGCGCCGGCCAGCATGCAGGCGATGCTGAGCGCCATGACCACGCCGGACGACAGCGGGGAGTTGCCCTCGCTGAACCCGGTGACCGGCTCCAGCCAGTGCTGGAAGTTGTTGTTCAGGACGAAGAGCCCGCCCGCGAAGACGGAGCCGAAGGCCAGCAGGATCATCGGGACGGTCATCGACTTGGGCGACTCGTGCGGGTGCGGCTCGTGGCCCTCGGCGTCGGGCTGCCAGCGCTTCTCGCCGAAGAAGGTCATGATCATCACCCGGGTCATGTAGAACGCGGTGACCGCCGCGCCGATCAGGGTGACCGCGCCGAGGATCCAGCCCTCGGTGCCGCCCTTGGCGAAGGCGGCCTCGATGATCCGGTCCTTGGACCAGAAGCCGGACGGGCCGGGGAACCCGATGATCGCCAGGTAGCCGAGGCCGAAGGTGACGTAGGTGATCGGCATGTACTTGCGCAGGCCGCCGTAGTGACGCATGTTCACCTCGTCGTTCATGCCGTGCATGACCGAGCCGGCGCCGAGGAAGAGCCCCGCCTTGAAGAAGCCGTGGGTGACCAGGTGCATGATCGCGAAGACGTAGCCGATCGGCCCCAGGCCGGCGGCCAGGATCATGTAGCCGATCTGCGACATGGTCGAGCCGGCCAGCGCCTTCTTGATGTCGTCCTTGGCGCAACCGACGATCGCACCGAAGATCAGCGTCACGGCGCCGACGCAGACCACCGCGAGCTGCGCGGTCGGCGCCAGGTCGAAGATGGCGTTCGACCGGGTGATCAGGTAGACGCCGGCGGTCACCATGGTGGCCGCGTGGATCAGCGCGGAGACCGGGGTCGGGCCCTCCATCGCGTCGCCGAGCCAGCTCTGCAGCGGCACCTGGGCCGACTTGCCGCAGGCGGCGAGCAGCAGCAGCAGGCCGATCGCGGTGAGCCGGCCCTGGCTCGCCTGGTGCGCGGTGGCGAAGACCGGCCCGAAGGCGAAGCTGCCGAACTGGGTGAACATCAGCATGATCGCGATGGACAGGCCCATGTCGCCGACCCGGTTGACGATGAACGCCTTCTTGGCGGCGGTGGCCGCGGCCGGCTTGTGCTGCCAGAAGCCGATCAGCAGGTACGAGGCGAGCCCGACGCCCTCCCAACCGACGTACAGCAGCAGGTAGTTGTCCGCCAGCACCAGCAGCAGCATGGCGGCCAGGAACAGGTTGAGGTACCCGAAGAAGCGGCGGCGGCGCTCGTCGTGCGCCATGTAGCCGACCGAGTAGACGTGGATCAGCGTGCCGACGCCGGTGATCAGCAGCACGAAGGTCATCGAGAGCTGGTCGAGCTGGAAGGAGACGTCGGCCTGGAAGGTGCCCACCGAGATCCAGCTGAACAGGTGCTCGCGGACCGGGCGTTGGTCGACGCTGCGGCCGAGCATGCTGCTGAACAGCAGCAGCGCGAAGACGAAGGAGAGCAGCGACGCGAACGTGCCCAGCCAGTGGCCGAACCGGTCCAGCGCGCGGCCGCCGAGCAGCAGCAGGGCAGCCCCGACCAGCGGCGCTGCGATGAGCAGCGGAATAAGAGAGTTCACCCTGGGCCCCTACAGCTTCATCAGGTTGCTGTCGTCGACCGAAGCCGAGTGCCTGGTACGGAAGATGCTCACGATGATCGCCAGGCCCACCACGACCTCGGCTGCCGCGACCACCATGGTGAAGAAGGCCAGGATCTGGCCGTCCAGGTTGTCGTGCAGCCGGGAGAAGGTGACCAGGGCCAGGTTGGAGGCGTTGAGCATCAGCTCCACGCACATGAACAGGACGATCGCGTTGCGCCGGATCAGCACCCCGGAGGCTCCGATGGTGAACAACAGGGCTGCGAGATAGAGGTAGTTGACCGGGTTCACTCGCCCTCCTCCTGGCGCTTCGCGGCGTCGTCCGTGGTCTTCTGGTGGTTCGGCACCGGCTCCAGCTCGGGGCGCGGTTGGCTGGGGAGCGCCGGCCGCTCGGAGGACGGGCGGCCCAGCCACTCGGCCGTGCTGTTCTCCAACTCGGCCATCCGGCGCAGCATGTCCTGGCTGACGTCGCGCATCTGGCCGCGCTCGCGCAGGGTGTTCATCACCGAGTCCTCGGCGATGGTGCCGTCCGGCAGCAGGCCCGCGATGTCCACCGCGTTGTGCCGGGCGTAGACGCCGGGCGCCGGCAGCGGCGGGACCTGCTTGTTCTCCCGGATCCGCTGGGCCGCCAGCTCCCGCTGGGTGCTGGGCGCCGTCACGTGCTCGCGGTGGGTCAGCACCATCGCGCCGACCGCCGCGGTGATCAGCAGCGCGCCGGTGACCTCGAAGGCCCAGACGTACTTGGTGAAGATCAGCCGGGCCAGGCCCTGCACGTTGCCCTCGGCGTTGGCCTCGGCCAGGCCGGGGAAGTGGCCCAGCTTCGCGTGCGCGATGCCGGCGATCAGCAGCACGCCGAAGCCCAGGCCGCAGAGCACCGCGGCCACCCGCTGGCCCTTGAGCTGCTCCTTGAGCGAGTCCTCGGAGGTGACGCCGACCAGCATCACCACGAAGAGGAAGAGCATCATGATCGCGCCGGTGTAGACCACGATCTGCACCACGCCGAGGAAGACCGCGCCCTGGGCCAGGTAGCAGATCGCCAGCGCGATCATGGTGGCGGCCAGGCAGAGCGCGCTGTGCACCGCCTTGCGCATCAGCAGCATGCCGAGCGCGCCGCCGACCGCGATCACCGCGAGTACCCAGAACTGGACCGCTTCGCCGGTGGAGGTCATGAACTCGCCTCCTTCTCGTGCTGCTCCTGGGTGAGGGTCCCGGGCGCGGCGTGGGTGACCTCGCCGCGGTAGTAGGCGCCCTCCTCGGTGCCCGGGTACATCGCGTGCGGCGGCGCGACCATGCCCTCGGTCAGCCCGGAGAGCAGCTGCTCCTTGGTGAAGATCAGGTCGGCCCGCGAGGAGTCGGCCAGCTCGTACTCGTTGGTCATGGTCAGCGCGCGGGTCGGGCAGGCCTCGATGCACAGCCCGCAGAGGATGCAGCGCGCGTAGTTGATCTGGTAGACCGCGCCGTACCGCTCGCCCGGGGAGTAGCGCTCCTCCTCGGTGTTGTCGGCGCCCTCCACGTAGATCGCGTCCGCCGGGCAGGCCCAGGCGCACAGCTCGCAGCCGACGCACTTCTCCAGGCCGTCGGGGTGACGGTTGAGCTGGTGGCGGCCGTGGAACCGGGGGGCGGTGGGCTTCTTCTGCTCCGGGTACTGCTCGGTCAGCCGCTTCTTGAACATGGCCGTGAAGGTCACGCCGAAGCCTGCGGCCGGGCCCAGCAGCGACGGCTTGTCGTCGGACTCTGGCATCTCGGTTCAGCTCCCTTCGGACTGGTTGGCGCCGCTGTTCGCACTGCCGTTGGCGCCGTTCAGCGCGTCTTCCAACTGCTGCTGCGGCGCAGTTGCCTGGGGCACCCGGCTGCGCCGACGCGGCACCGGGGGCAGTTGCTGGCCCGGCAGCGGCGGGACGGGGTAGCCGCCCGCCATCGGGTCGAACTCACCCTCGGGCGGGGTGCCTTGCGCTGCCACGGCGCCGCCCTGCGGCTCCTCCTTGGACCGGAACGCGTCCCAGAGCAGCGAGAGCAGCAGCACCGCGGCCACCGGCGCGCCCACGTAGAGCACCACCCGGCCGAAGCCCTCGCCCTCGTTGCGCAGCGCCCGGACGCTGGCCACCATCACCAGCCAGACCAGCGAGACCGGGATCAGCACCTTCCAGCCGAGCTTCATGAACTGGTCGTAGCGCAGCCGGGGCAGCGTGCCGCGCAGCCAGATGAAGAAGAAGAGCAGCAGCTGGATCTTGATGATGATCCAGAGCATCGGCCACCAGCCGTGGTTGGCGCCGGCCCAGAAGGTGGAGATCGGCCACGGGGCCCGCCAGCCGCCCAGGAAGAGCGTGCTGGCGACCGCCGAGACGGTGACCATGTTGACGTACTCGGCCAGCATGAACATCGCGAACTTCAGCGAGCTGTACTCGGTGTTGAAGCCGCCGACCAGCTCGCCCTCGGCCTCCGGCAGGTCGAACGGCGCCCGGTTGGTCTCGCCGACCATCGCGATGATGTAGACGATGAACGAGACCGGCAGCAACACCGCGAACCAGGTGGGCTGTTGCGAGTCGACGATCTGCGAGGTCGACATCGAGCCGGAGTAGATGAAGACCGCCGCGAACGAGAGCCCCATCGCGATCTCGTAGGAGATCATCTGGGCCGCCGACCGGACGCCGCCGAGCAGCGGGTAGGTCGAGCCGGAGGACCAGCCGGCCAGCACGATGCCGTAGATCCCGATCGAGGCGGTGGCCAGGATGTAGAGCAGCGCCACCGGCAGGTCGGTGAGCTGCATCGGGGTACGGGTGCCGAAGATCGAGATCTCGTCGTTGGCCGGGCCGAACGGGATCACCGCGATCGCCATGAAGGCCGGGATCGCGCAGATCACCGGGGCCAGGATGTAGACCACCTTGTCCGCCCCGGAGACCACCAGGTCCTCCTTGAGGGCGAGCTTCACACCGTCGGCCAGCGACTGCAGCAAGCCCCAGGGGCCATGCCGGTTGGGGCCGATCCGCAGCTGCATCCAGGCGACGACCTTGCGCTCCCAGACGATCGCGACCAGCACGGTGATCAGCAGGAAGGCGAAGCAGAAGACCGCCTTGATGACGACCAGCCACCACGGGTCCCGCCCGAAAAAGCCGAGCGTCTGGTAGCCGGCGGCCAATGTCCAGTGCGTCATTGCTCCTCCCCTCCTGCCGGGGCGATGGTGACCAGGTGGCCGACCGTGGTGCCGAGCGTGCGGTGCACGCCCTGGTCGGTGGAGTTGAGCGGCAGCCAGACGGTGCGCTCCGGCATCTCCGCGGTGATCTCCAGCGGCAGCACCAGCGAGCCCGCCGGGCCGCTGACCCGCAGCCGGCCCCCGCTCGCGCCGATCTCGGCGGCGGTGCCGGGCGAGAGCCGGGCGACGGCGGCGTGCCGGGTGCCGGCCAGGTGCTCGTCGCCCTGCTGGAGGGTGCCGCGGTCCAGCAGCAGCCGCCAACCGGCCAGCACCGCCTGCCCGGTGGCGGGCCTGGGCAGCGGGGCCGGGTGACCGGCCGGCGCGGCCGGGCGGTCGCCGGTCCACGGGGTGAAGGCGTCCAGCTCGCGCCGCGCGGCCCGCAGGTCGGGCAGTGCGAGCCGGTGGCCGAGTGCGTCCGCCAGCATGTTCAGCACCCGGACGTCCGACTGGAGATGACGGCCCATCTGCTGATCCGGCTTCAGCGCGGCCTCGAAGAGCCGGACCCGGCCCTCCCAGTCCAGGAAGGTGCCGGCCTTCTCGGCGACGGCGGCCACCGGCAGCACCACGTCGGCGTGTTCGGTGACGGCCGAGGGCCGCAGCTCCAGCGAGACCACGAAGCCGACCCGGGTCAGGGCCTCCTCGGCGAGCTGCGGGTCGGGCAGGTCGTCGGGGTCGACGCCGCCGATCAGCAGCGCGTCCAGATCGCCGTGCGCGGCGGCGGCCAGGATCTGGCCGGTGTCGCGGCCCAGCCGGGCGGGCAGTTCGGCCACACCCCAGGCGGCGGCGGTCTCGGCCCGCGCGGCCGGGACGCCGACCGGACGGCCGCCCGGCAGCAGGCCGGGCAGCGCGCCGGCCTCCAGCGCGCCGCGCTCGCCGGCCCGGCGCGGGATCCAGGCAAGCTTGGCGCCGGTGGCGTGCGCCAGGCGCAGCGCCGAGGTCAGCGCGCCGGCCGTCTGGGCGAGGCGCTCGCCGAGCAGGATCACCGCGCCGGGCTGCCGCAGCAGTTCGGCGGCCCGTCCGGCCTCGTCGCTCAGCGGCTCCTCGGCCGCCAGCGCGCCGAGCCACTCGGCCTCGGTGCCGGGGGCGGCCGGCAGCAGCGCGCCGCCGAGCTTGCCCAGGCCCCGCGAGTGGTGGTCGGCGATCGCGAAGACCTTCAGGCCCTTGCGGCTCGCCTTGCGCAGCCGCAGGAAGACGATCGGCGACTCCTCCTCGGGCTCGAAGCCCGCGAGCAGCACGCCCGGAGCCGCTTCCAGCGCCGCGTACGTGACACCGCTGCCGTCCAGATCGACGCCGCGCCCGGCGACGGCGACGGCCAGGAAGTCCGCCTCCTCACCGCTGTGCGGGCGGGCCCGGAAGTCCACGTCGTTGGTGCCGAGCACCACCCGGGCGAACTTGGCGTAGCCGTAGGCGTCCTCGACCGTCACCCGGCCGCCGGTCAGCACGGCGGCGCGGGCGCCGGTCAGGCCCTCGGCGGCGGCGGCCAGCGCCTGCGGCCAGGAGGTGGCCACCAGCTCACCGGTGGCCTGGTCGCGGACCAGCGGGCTGGTCAGCCGGTCGCGCTGCTGGGCGTAGCGGAAGGCGAACCGGCCCTTGTCGCAGTTCCACTCCTCGTTGACGTCCGGGTCCTCGCCGGCCAGCCGGCGCAGCACCTTGCCGCGCCGGTGGTCGGTGCGCTGCGCGCAGCCCGAGGAGCAGTGCTCGCAGACGCTGGGCGAGGAGACCAGGTCGAAGGGGCGGGAGCGGAACCGGTAGGCGGCCGAGGTGAGGGCGCCGACCGGGCAGATCTGGATGGTGTTGCCGGAGAAGTACGACTCGAAGTCGTCGCCCGCGCCGATGCCCACCTGCTGGAGGGCGCCGCGCTCCAGCATCTCGACGAACGGGTCGCCGGCGATCTGCTCGGAGAAGCGGGTGCAGCGGGCACAGAGCACGCAGCGCTCGCGGTCCAGCAGCACCTGGCTGCTGATCGGGATCGGCTTCTCGTAGGTCCGCTTCATGCCCTCGAAGCGGGAGTCGGCCGAGCCGGTGGACATCGCCTGGTTCTGCAGCGGGCATTCGCCGCCCTTGTCGCAGACCGGGCAGTCCAGCGGGTGGTTGATCAGCAGCAGCTCCATCACGCCGCGCTGCGCCTTCTCGGCGACCGGCGAGCTGACCTGGGTGCGGACCACCATGCCCTCGGCGACCGGGATGGTGCAGGAGGCGACCGGCTTGCGCTGGCCCTCGATCTCCACGATGCACTGCCGGCAGGCGCCGGCCGGATCGAGCAGCGGGTGGTCGCAGAACCGCGGCACCTGGGTGCCGATCTGCTCGGCCGCCCGGATCACCAACGTGCCCTTGGGGACCTGGACTTCGACGCCGTCGATGGTGAGCGTGACGAGCTCGACCGAAGTCTTCGGACCCGCGGCGGAGCCGCTGATGTCACCAGTCGTGATGGTCACGCGTGCACCTCCCTCTCGGTGGCGGGCTGGGGGGCCTTGGCCTGCTTGGCGTCGGCCCAGACGGTGGCGGCGGCCGGGTCGAACGGGCAGCGGCGCTCGGCCAGGTGCTGCTCGTACTCGGCGCGGAAGTACTGCAGCGAGGAGGAGATCGGGCTGGCCGCGCCGTCGCCGAGCGCGCAGAAGGACTTGCCGTTGATGTTGTCGGCGATGTCCAGCAGCTTCTCCAGGTCGCCCGCCTCGCCGGCGCCGGCCTCGATCCGCTTGAGCAACTGGACCAGCCAGTAGGTGCCTTCGCGGCACGGGGTGCACTTGCCGCAGGACTCGTGGGCGTAGAACTCGGTCCACCGGGTGACCGCGCGCACCACGCAGGTGGTCTCGTCGAAGATCTGCAACGCCTTGGTGCCGAGCATCGAGCCGGCCGCGCCCACGCCTTCGTAGTCGAGCGGGACGTCGAGGTGCTCGTCGGTGAACATCGGGGTGGAACTGCCGCCCGGGGTCCAGAACTTGAGCCGGTGACCGGACCGCACCCCGCCGCTGATGTCCAGCAGTTGACGGAGCGTCACGCCCAGTGGCGCCTCGTACTGCCCGGGGTTGGTGACGTGCCCGGAGAGCGAGTAGAGGGTGAATCCGGGCGACTTCTCGGTGCCCAGCGAGGTGAACCACTCCTTGCCGCGGGCCAGGATCGACGGCACCGAGGCGATCGACTCCACGTTGTTGACCACGGTCGGGCAGGCGTACAGGCCCGCGATCGCCGGGAACGGCGGGCGCAGCCGCGGTTGGCCGCGCCGGCCCTCCAGCGAGTCGAGCAGCGCCGTCTCCTCGCCGCAGATGTAGGCGCCGGCGCCCGCGTGCACGGTGATGTCGAGGTCGACGCCGGAGCCGAGGATGTCCCGGCCCAGGTAGCCCGCCTGGTACGCCTCGGCGACGGCCGCGTGCAGCCGGCGCAGCACCGGCACCACCTCGCCGCGCAGGTAGATGAAGGCGTGCTCGCAGCGGATCGCGTAGGAGGCGATCACCATGCCCTCGATCAGCGCGTGCGGATTGGCGAAGAGCAGCGGGATGTCCTTGCAGGTCCCGGGCTCCGACTCGTCCGCGTTGACCACCAGGTAGTGCGGCTTGCCGTCGTTCTGCGGGATGAACTGCCACTTCAGCCCGGTCGGGAACCCGGCGCCGCCGCGACCGCGCAGGCCGGACTCCTTGACCAGGGCGATCAGCGCGTCGGGGTCCATCGCCAGCGCCTTGCGCAGGCCCTGGTAGCCCTCGTGGCGGTGGTAGGTCTCCAGCGACCACGGGCGGTGGTCGTCCCAGGAGGCGGAGAGCACGGGGCTGAGCAGCTTCTCGGCCGGCTCGGTGGCGGTCATCACGCCTCCGTCCCTTCGGCTCGGGGGGAGACCACGCGGGCGCCCGGGGCGCCCGGCAGCGACTCGCCCTTGGCGAGGCGCAGACCGGCCAGCGACGGGGCGCCGCCCGCGCCGGACTCCTCGTTGGCGCCCTCCCGGGTGTCGGGGAAGCCCGACAGGATCCGGGCCGTCTGCTTGAACGAGCAGAGCTTGGCGCCACGGGTGGGACGCACCTCGGCGCCCGCCCGCAGGTCGTCGACCAGCTGCTTGGCGCTCTGCGGCGTCTGGTTGTCGAAGAACTCCCAGTTGACCATCACCACGGGCGCGTAGTCGCAGGCCGCGTTGCACTCGATGTGCTCGATCGAGAGCTTGCCGTCCTCGGTGGTCTCGTTGTTGCCGATCCCGAGGTGCTCCTGGAGCTCCTCGAAGATCTGGTCGCCGCCGAGCACCGCGCAGAGCGTGTTGGTGCAGACCCCCACGTGGTACTCCCCGGCGGGCCGGCGCCGGTACATGGTGTAGAAGGTGGCGACCGCCGTGGCCTCGGCCGTGGTGAGCTCCAACTGCTCGGCGCAGAACCGGATCCCGGTCGCGCTGACGAAGCCCTCCTCGGCCTGGACCAGGTGCAGCAGCGGCAACAGCGCGGAGCGGGCCTGCGGATAGCGGGCGATCAGCTCCTTCGCGTCCACGGCGAGGCGCGCGTGCACCTCCGGTGGATACGGCTTGGCCGGCAGCGCCGGCAGGCCGAGGTCAGTGCTGTTCAACGGTCCACGCCTCCCATCACCGGGTCGATCCCGGCCACCGCCACGATCACGTCGGCCACCTGGCCGCCCTCGCACATCGCCGCCATCGACTGCAGGTTGGTGAACGACGGGTCCCGGAAGTGCACCCGGTACGGGCGGGTCCCGCCGTCGCTCACCACGTGCACGCCGAGTTCGCCCTTCGGCGACTCGACCGCCACGTACGCCTGGCCGACCGGGACCCGGAAGCCCTCGGTGACCAGCTTGAAGTGGTGGATCAGGGCCTCCATCGAGGTGCCCATGATCTTCCGGATGTGGTCCAACGAGTTCCCCAGGCCGTCCGGCCCGAGGGCCAGTTGGGCCGGCCAGGCGATCTTCTTGTCGGCCACCATGACCGGCCCCGGGCGCAGCCGCTCCAGGCACTGCTCGACGATCCGCAGCGACTGCTTCATCTCCTCCAGGCGGATCAGGAACCGCCCGAAGGAGTCCGCGGTGTCCGCCACCGCGACGTCGAAGTCATAGGACTCGTAACCGCAGTAGGGCTCCGACTTGCGCAGGTCGTGCGGCAGGCCGGTGGCCCGCAGGATCGGCCCGGTGGCGCCGAGCGCCAGGCAGCCGGCCAGGTCCAGGTGGCCGACGTCGACCAGCCGGGCCTTGAAGATCGGGTTGCCGGTGGCCAGCTTGTCGTACTCGTGCATCCGGGAGCGGAAGAGCTTCACGGCCTCGCGGATCTGGTCGACCGCGCCCGGGGGCAGGTCCTGGGCCAGGCCGCCGGGGCGCACGTAGGCATGGTTCATCCGCAGCCCGGTGACCAACTCGAAGATGTCCAGGATGAGTTCGCGGTCCCGGAAGCCGTAGATCATCAGCGTGGTGGAGCCGATCTCCATGCCGCCGGTGGCCAGGCAGACCAGGTGCGAGGAGATCCGGTTCAGCTCCATCATCAGCACCCGGATCACGGTGGCCCGGTCCGGGACCTGGTCGGTGATGCCGAGCAGCTTCTCCACCGCCAGGCAGTACGCGGTCTCGTTGAAGAGCGGGGTGAGGTAATCCATCCGGGTGACGAAGGTGGTGCCCTGCACCCAGGAGCGGAACTCCATGTTCTTCTCGATACCGGTGTGCAAGTAGCCGATGCCGCAACGGGCTTCGGTCACCGTCTCGCCGTCGATCTCCAGGATCAGCCGCAACACCCCGTGGGTGGAAGGGTGTTGCGGGCCCATGTTGACGATGATGCGCTCGTCGTCGGCCCGCGCGACGGCGTCGACCACCTCGCCCCAGTCGCCACCGGTGACGGTGAAGACCCGGCCCTCGGTGGTCTCGCGCGCTCCCGCTTCGTATTCGGCCGTCTTGTTCTCAGAAGACTTGGGCATCAGGAGTACGACCTCCGCTGGTCGGGTGCCGGGATCTGGGCGCCCTTGTACTCGACGGGAATCCCGCCGAGCGGGTAGTCCTTGCGCTGCGGGTGGCCCAGCCAGTCGTCCGGCATCATGATCCGGGTCAGCGCCGGGTGGCCCTCGAAGACGATGCCGAAGAAGTCGTAGGTCTCGCGCTCGTGCCAGTCGTTGGTCGGGTAGACGCTCACCACCGACGGGATCCGCGGGTCGGCGTCCGGCGCGGTGACCTCGATCCGGATCAGCCGGGTGTGGGTGATCGACCGCAGGTGGTAGACGGCGTGCAGCTCGCGCCCCGTCTCGCTCGGGTAGTGCACGCCGCTGACGCCCAGGCAGAGTTCGAAGCGCAGCGCCGGGTCGTCGCGCAGGATCCGGACGGTCTGCAGGAGGTGCTCGCGGGCGATCTGGAAGGTCAGCTCGCCACGGTCGACCACGGTCTTCTCGATCACCGCGGCCGGCACCAGGTCCTGCTCCTCCAGCGCCCCCTCCAGCTCGTCGGCCACCTCGTCGAACCAGCCTCCGTACGGGCGTTCGGCCGGTGCGGGCAGCACGATGGCAGCCGCCAGGCCGCCAAAACCGGAGGTGTCGCCGCTGCCCTGGGCGCCGAACATGCCCTGGCGCTTGCCGATCACCTCGACGGGGAGTTCGGCGCGACCGTTCGGGATCGGGACCTCGGGGGTGTTGTCAGGGGTCTTGTCGGGGGTGTTGCCGCTCATCGCTGCTGCCACCCCATCTCGCTGGTCGGCATCGCGTGCAGCGCGAGTTCCTCGGCCTCGTCCTGCGCCCGCCGCTTGTTCACGCCGAGCGGCTCGTGCTGGATCTTCTGGTGCAGCTTGAGGATCGCGTCCATCAGCATCTCCGGACGGGGCGGGCACCCCGGCAGGTAGATGTCCACGGGAACGATGTGGTCGACGCCCTGGACGATCGCGTAGTTGTTGAACATCCCGCCCGAGGACGCGCAGACGCCCATCGAGATGACCCACTTCGGATTCGCCATCTGGTCGTAGACCTGGCGCAGCACCGGAGCCATCTTCTGGCTCACCCGCCCCGCCACGATCATCAGATCGGCCTGCCGGGGCGAACCGCGGAAGACCTCCATGCCGAACCGGGCCAGGTCGTAGCGGCCGGCCCCGGTGGTCATCATCTCGATGGCGCAGCAGGCCAGCCCGAAGGTGGCCGGGAAGACCGAGGCCTTTCGCACCCAGCCCGCGGCACTCTCCACCGTGGTGAGCAGAAAGCCGCTCGGCAGCTTCTCCTCGATTCCCATCTACCCATCCCTCTCAGTGGCCTCAAATCCAGCTGATCGCGGCGCTGTTGGTGCCGTCAGTACCGCGCTAGTCCCACTCCAGGCCGCCGCGCCGCCACACGTACGCGTAGGCGACGAAGACGGTGGCGATGAACAGGAGCATCTCGACCAGCCCGAAGATCCCCAGGGCGTCGAAGCTGACCGCCCACGGGTAGAGGAAGACGATCTCGATGTCGAAGACGATGAAGAGCATCGCCGTCAGGTAGTACTTGATCGGGAACCGCCCGCCGCCCAGTGGCTGCGGGGTCGGTTCGATACCGCACTCGTAGGCTTCCAACTTGGCCCGGTTGTAGCGCTTCGGGCCGGTCAGCGAAGCCATCACGACGGAGCCGATCGCGAACGCCGCCGCGATGGCACCGAGTACGAGGATCGGCGCGTAGGCATTCATCCGCCCTCGCTCCCTCCGTCCAGTCGTCCTTGACTGCAGATCGGAATCACCGGGTCACCGTGGGGTGATCCAGCCGTCCGGTTCCCGAGATCCACCCCATGTGAGGCAGTTCACAAAGCCCGGATCGAGCGCATCCTATGCCCGTCGGCTTGTGATCTGCGACACGCGTTCCGAGGTGATCTTTGTGATCTACGACACCTCGCAGACCGGTAGCCATGGCGACAAGTCGCGAGATATGAACGCAACGGACCCAGATGGTCGCAAACTGTCATATTCCTTGGCCAAGCCGCTGGTCAAAGCGACTTGCCTATATCAACTATGCGGCGATCATGGCAAATTTCCAGGCCTCATGTTGACGTGATAGAGCCCCTCCCTCGCAGGGGTGACGAGGGAGGGGCACGCGCTTGACCCTTGGTTCACAAGCGCACGAATGGCGGGCAGGATGGGCTCGGCGGAGCGCCCACCCCAGGAGATCAAGCCGGCTCGGCCACCAGGCCGCTCGCCGGCAGGACCGCGCGGCGGCCCGCTTCGGTGCCGGCCAGGACCAGCAGGCCGCCGAGCAGGGCCGGGGCGCCGAGGCGGTCGCCGCCCAGCGCGATGCCGAAGACGGCGGCCCAGAGGGGTTCGGTGCCCAGCAGCAGGCTGACCCGGGAGGGAGAGGTGGCCCGCACGGCCCGCATCTGGACGAAGAACGCGAAGAGCGTGCAGAACAGCGAGAGGTAGAGCAGCAGGCTCCACTGACCGAGCGACCAACCGGCCGCCACCCGCCAGGGCGCGGGGCCGCCGAACGGCGCGGTGATGGCGAACACCACTGCGGCGGCTGCTAGTTGCACCCAGGTCAGGGCGAGTGAGTCGATCCCGCGCAGCGCCCGGCTGCGCGACATCGCCAGCACGTGGACGGTCCGCGTCAGCGCCGCGCCGAACACCAGCAGGTCCCCGAACGAGGGCGCCTGAAGGCCCGCGCCCTCGGTCAACAGCCCGACGCCGAGCAGCGAGAGAACGGCGGCACCGAGGAACGCACGCGGTATCGCGGTGCGGCTCAGCAGGCTCTCGGCGAGCGGGGTGAGGATCATCGTCAGGCTGATGATCAGCCCGGCATTGGTGGCCGAGGTGTGCACCACCCCGTAGCTCTCCAGCAGGAAGATCCCGCCCAGGATCACCCCGAGCAGCGCCGCCCCCCGCCACTGCGCCGCCCCCAGCGTGCGCAACCCGCGCCAAGCGAACACCCCGAAGACCGGCAGCACCACCGTGAACCGCAGCACCAGCATCGGCAGCACGGTGTGGGCGTCGGTCAGTTGCTTGACGGCGAGGTAACTGGACCCCCAGACCACCGCCACCGCGAGCAGCGGCAGATCGGCGAGCAGCGAACGGGAAGCGGCCAGGTCGGCTGCTTGTGAAGCGCTTCGCATGGGGGTCCGTCCGTCGGGGGGCGTAGATCGGATCATCGTTTCGCGGCTACGCCTTGGTGATCAACGGCTTTTGGCCATTAGGCTGCCGCTCGCCGGCGGCGGTGCGGCGGCGAACGCCCGGGCCGCACGCGGGCCCGGCCCGGCTCAGCCCTGGGCCCCTCGGCAAACAACCCGAGTGTCGGTACCGCCTCAGTGCCCTGCCGGACACCATGGCAGTACCGAAGGAGGTGAGAGGAACCGTGAGCGTGGCCACCACTGAGCACAGCGGGCCCTGGACCGTGGAAGACGTCCTGACTCTGCCCGAAGACACCCACCACCGGATCGAACTGGTCGGGGGTGCGCTGCTGATGAGCCCGAACCCCGGCGTCCCCCACCAGCGGGCCAGCTCCCGGCTCGCCGTGCTCCTGGGTGCCGCCATCGAGGCCTGCGGAGCCCCGTTCGAGGTCCTGGAGGCGGTCAACGTCATCGTCCCCGACGGCCTGCTCATCCC
The DNA here is from genome assembly GCF_029892155.1 of Kitasatospora sp. GAS204B. Lineage (GTDB taxonomy): Bacteria > Actinomycetota > Actinomycetes > Streptomycetales > Streptomycetaceae > Kitasatospora. Next base: position 143,233 of record NZ_JARZAG010000007.1, read on the forward strand.
CGACCTGGTGATCGCCGACGCCGACGCTGCCGCCGAGGCCGGCACCACGCTGAGCGCACACAACATCGTCGTGGCCGTCGAGATCGCCTCGCCCTCCACCCGTGTCACGGACAAGAAGATGAAGCCCGCCCTGTACGCGGCGGCTGGCATCCCCCACTACTGGCGACTCGAGCTCGAGCCCGCACCCCGCCTCTACCTCGGCCAACTTGAGCGCGGCGCCTACGTCGACCGCCTGGTTCAGGTCGGCGAGACCACCGCTCTGACCGAGCCTTTCCCACTCGACCTCGACCCCACCGCGCTCCGCCGGTAGACCAGGCCGATCCGGAACACCGAACGGCCTCGGCCATCACGGCCGGCACCAGCGCCGCACAGAGGAAGCCGGCATCGTCGACTTCACCGGACGCCTGCTCACGGACCTGGCGCGAGCCGGACACGTCGAAGCGCTGCGCCAAGCGTCGAGTTGGCGCGGGCCTCGGAGCCCTTGGCCGATCTCGCGCCACTCGCGCTACTCCTCACCCAGTGGCGGCACAGCGCCGAGGTTTCATCCGGGCCGAAGTGAACAGGGAATCCGTCGAGACTCGCTGGCATTGAGGACAGCATCTGACCTCATTGCCTCGTAACGTCATCCGTACCGGACAACGACGAGGGAAGGCCGAGACCATGACCACCACCGAGAACCCCATCACCGGCGAGCACGCGGACCTGCTGGCCACCCTGGACAAGCACCGCAACTTCCTTCGCCACACCACGAAGGGGCTGACCGACGAGCAGGCCGCACTCACGCCGACCGTGAGCGCGCTCTGTCTGGGCGGGCTGATCAAGCACGTGACGCAGGTCGAGCGGCGGTGGTTCGACTTCACGCAGCGCGGCGCCGAGGCCATGTCCGGCGGGTTCGAGGAGCACATGGCCGGCTTCCGCATGGAGCCCGGTGAGACGCTGGCCGGTCTGCTGGCCGCGTACGACGACGCGGCGAAGCGGACCGACGCCATGCTGACCTCGCTGGCGGACCTGAACGAGAGCCACCCGCTGCCCAAGGCCCCGTGGTTCGAGCCCGGCGCCAGCTGGTCGGTGCGGCGCGTGATGCTGCACGTCATCGCCGAGACCTCGCAGCACGCGGGCCACGCCGACATCATCCGCGAGGCCATCGACGGTCAGAAGACGATGGGCTGACCGTCCTTCAGGAGCGCGGCTCCGCCGGTGCTGCGGTCCTCATGTCAGATCGCCGCGCCTGACACCGGTGATGAAGGCGGCGAAGGAGGGGGCGGGGAAGACGAGTGCGGGGCCGGCGGGGTCCTTGGAGTCACGGACGGGGGTGACGCCCGGGAAGCCGTCGGCGACCTCGATGCAGTTGTTCTGCGAGGAGTTGCTGTGGCTGGACTTCCGCCACACGGCAGCGCTCAGGCCAGGGGCGGCAGGTCCCATGCGTACCGTTCCTCCATCACGTTCCGGATGAAGGCAGCCGACATCTCGGGATCGAGCGCAGCAGCCTGGATCCGATCGTAAACGAGGGTAAACCGAGCGACCTTCTCCGCGTCCTCGAAGAACCGGCCGGTGTGAAGCCCCTCGGTGTACGCCGCCCGGGAACCGTCAGGCATCGTGAGCAGGCACAGCGATCCACCCAGCGCATTGAGATCGAGCGCACCGAACGGGACCACCTGGATTTCGACCCGGGGCCGCTTGCCGAGTTCCAACAGGTGGAGCAGCTCCGCGCCCATCACCGCCCGCCCGCCGACGTTCCGGTAGAGAGCCGACTCATCCAACGTGAGCCGGTACCACGGCGGATCCTCGCGGTCGAAGATCCGCTGTCGAGCGAGCCGAATCGGAAGCTTTCCTGCCACGGGCGGCTCCCCAACAGCCTCCCCAGCTGTGAACATCGCTCGCACGTAGTCCTCGGTCTGCACCAGCCCAGGGATCACCAGGCCGTACTCCTGGATGATCCTGGCCTGCCCTTGCCGCATCAGGAAGAGCCGAGCGTAGTCGTCAACCCTCTCGAGCCCGAGGTGACCCCAGAGTTCAATCAGGTCTCCCTGCGCATCCAGCGCCGCATCCAGCAGCACGATCAGATGCGGCCCCGGCGGATCCGTCGCCAACTCGATCTGGGCGATCCGGTTGTGCGACACGAAGATCATCTGCCCGAGCTGCTTCTGCGTCAGCCCCTTCGCCTCCCGCCGCTTCCGCACCTGGTTCCCCAGATAGTGCTCCAGCGAGATGGTGGGATCAAGTTCCTTCGGAGCCGGCATGACCACTCCCTCGTTCACAACATGGCCGGTTGAAGACTCCCCCTCTGGCGATGCTAACTCCACAGCGCCACGCTAGGTACACGGATCGTGAGATTCGGCCCCAGCAAGCGCACGGAGAGTCAGATATGACTGATCATCAGACTTACCCACCCCCGCCCCCCACCTTCGACCGCAGCCTCCCCTCGTGCGAGTGCCCGGCCGACTGCGGAGGTCGCCCCGAGGCGCTGCTCCGGCTGGCTCCCGCCTACCCCACGGTCCGCGACGACGGCACCGCCAAGCCGCCCGAGCACCCCCACTCCCCCACCAAGCGCGGCGAGTTGGTCCACGACACGCTCAACCAGCGCACCGGCGTCTTCATGGACCGCGTCGGCCAGCTCGTCTACCTGCGCCCCGCTCGCGGTGGCCCGGAGTGGGAGGTCGACGCCAAGTGGCTGGTGAGCGACCGGTGAACCTCCGTGCGCACCGCCAAGCCGCCTCCGCGCTGGACGAGTTGACCACCGCACTCGACGACGCGGAAGTCGATATCCCCGACCTTTCGGCCGGCTGGCGCATCACGCCCGCCGGGACCGTCCTGGTCCAGTTCCGTCCCCTGCTCCCCATCGAGGTACTCCGCCTCGCCCAGGCCATCCGCCCGCCGGACGCCCGGACGTGACGGGAGCCGTCAGCCTCAGCTGACGTCTCCAACTGGCGTGTTGTCGCTCGCTGACGCCAGGCGACAACACGCCTGCCACACCGGAGGCACCCACCGTCCGACCACCACTCCCGCCGTTGCCTATCCGCGGCAGGGAGAGGCAGCGCCACGCACCTTCGGCCAATACTCGACTCATGGACACGACGGTGCGGCTCGGCGACTTCCTGCAGGCGCGGCGCTCCCGGCTGCGGCCCGAGGACGCCGGGGTGCCCACCTACGGAGAGCGCCGGCGGGTGCCCGGGCTGCGGCGCGAGGAGCTGGCGATGCTGGCGGGTGTGAGTGCCTCGTACTACGCCCGGCTGGAGCAGGGGCATTCGCTGAACGCCTCGCCCCAGGTACTGGACGCGATCGCCCGGGCGCTGCGGCTGGATGAGTCCGAGCGGCTGCACCTGCACGACCTGGCCCGGGCGCACCAGCCCCGCGGCCGGGGCCGGTGGCCCGCACCGGAGCGGCTGAGCGAAGCGGCTCGGCAGTTGCTGGACGCGCTGCCGGACGCCCCGGCGGTCGTGGTCGGCCGCCGCAGTGACGTCCTGGCATGGAACCCGCTGGGACACGCGCTGTTCGCCGGGCACCTGGACCCGGCTGCCCCGGACCGGGCGGCCGAACGCCCCAACATGGCCAGGCTGGTGTTCCTCGACCAGCACACCCGCGAGCTGTACGCGGACTGGACGAGCAAGGCCAAGGCGGCGGTCGGGACGCTGCGCCTGCGGGCGGGGCAGTACCCGGACGACCCGGCGCTGCACGCGCTGATCGGTGAACTGAGCGCGAGGAGCGCCGAGTTCGCCACCATGTGGGCCGACCACCGGGTCAAGGCCGGCCACATCGCGAGCTACGAGATGCGGCACCCGCTGATCGGGACGCTGACCGTCACCCAGCAGACCCTGAGCCACGGGCCCGGCCCGAACATCCTGGTCGGCACGGTGGCGGCGGGCTCGCCTTCGCGGGCCGCGCTCTCGCTGCTCGCCCGAGCCATCGCCCCGGTCGAGACCCCGAACAACAACCGGGTCAGCACCCGCTGACCCCAGCCTTCCCCCTCTCACCCCAATCACCCCTGTGCGTCGGCGGATCGCTGCCGCATGCCCGAAAACCGTGAAGGAACCATGTTCAAGAAACTCTCCAAGGCCGCTGTTTCGGCTGCCGTGCTGGTCGCGGCCGCTGTCACGACGCTCACCCCGGCCTCCGCGTCGGCGTCGGCCTCCACCGCCTCCGCGTCCGCCCCGCTGAGCGATGCGCGGATCGCCGCGCACTTCGACCTGACCAAGGGGCAGACGCCGGAGAACGTCGCCCTGGCGCCGGACGGCTCCGCGTACGTCACCTTCGCCAAGGGCCGTCAGGTGGCCGAGGTCTCCCCGACCGGCGCGGTCCGGATCCTGGCCACCCTGCCTGCGCCCGCCGACGGCGGCGTCCACACCCCGGCGCTGGGCTTCCCGCTCACCCTCGGCATCGTCCGCGCCCAGGACGGCACCCTGTACTTCCTCTACGCCACCGGCACCGCCGACCTCACCGGCGTGTGGCGCCTGCGCCCGGGCGGCCAGCCGCAGCGGATCGCCGCGCTGCCCGCGAACGGCCTGCCCAACGGCCTGGCCCTGGACCCGTGCAGCCACACGCTCTACGTCACCGACTCCGTCCTCGGCACCATCTGGAGCGTGCCCACCGGCGGCGGCACCGCCACCGCCTGGTCCACCGCCCCCGAGCTGGCCGCCACCGGCTTTCTGGGCGCCAACGGCCTGAAGATCCACAACGGGGCCGTCTGGGCCACCAACCTCGACCAGGGCACCGTCCTGCGCATCCCCGTCCTGCGAGGCGGCCGGGCCGGCACGGTCCACACAGAGGCCACCGGCCTGGCCGGGATCGACGACTTCGCCTTCACCGGCCACGGCGACCAGCTGCTCGCCGCCCTCAACGGCCCGGGCGAGGTCGCACTGGTCCAGCCCGACGGCAGCCACTCCCTCGTGCTGACCTCGGCCGACGGCCTGCAGAACCCCACCTCGATCGCCCTGCGCGGCGACACCGTCTACGTCCTGAGCGCCGCCTACCTCACCGCCCAGGACCCCAACCTGATCCTCGCCCACCTCAACGAGTAGCCCCGGGGCCGCAACCGCCGTGCCGGTCAGCCCGCTTCGGGCACCGGCACGGCGGGCGCACGGCCCACGCGCTCCCGCAGCCCCAGCACCGCGTACACCCCGCCCGCCACCACCAGCAGCGCCGAGCCGGTGAGCACGGTGTCGTAGCCGCCCACGTGCAGACCGGCGACCTGGCCGTGGAAGCCGTGCAGCACGGTGCCGACCCAGAGGGTCAGCGTGGTGTCGAAGACGTAGTCACCCGTCTGCGACACCGACTGGCCGGCCCAGAGCAGGGTGAAGTCGCGGTTGATGAGGCGCACGGGTGCACAGCCTGACACGAACGTTCGTTCGTGTCAGTGGTTTCGAAGGAACGACTCCGGGGCAGTTGGGCATGACGTTGTGCGCATGACATGCCGTCATCTCCCGAGAGGCCTCACATGACCCGCCGCACCCGCCTCGCCGCCACCGCAGCCGCCGCCACCCTGGTGCTCTGCGCGACCAGCGCCGCCTCCGCCGCCACCACCGTGACGCCGAACGCCAAGGCAGGCACCACCCGGACGCCGTCGGCCGCGCCGAACTGCGGCTTCACCAAAGCCGTGCCGGCCGACCGGTTCAAGGGCATTCCGGTGTTCGACGCGACCGAGGCCGCCAAGCCGTACCACGCGACGCTGCGCACCACCCAGGGCGCGATCACGTTCCAGGCGCTGACCGCGGCCGCGCCGTGCACCACCTTCTCGTTCCGGTTCCTGGCGGAGCACGACTACTTCAACCGGACCCACTGCCACCGCCTCACCACCCAGGGCATCTTCGTGCTGCAGTGCGGCGACCCGACCGGCACCGGCAGCGGCGGGCCCGGCTACTCGTTCAACGACGAGAACCTGACCGGCGCCACCTACCCGGCCGGCACGGTGGCGATGGCCAACGCCGGCCCGAACACCAACGGCAGCCAGTTCTTCTTCGTCTGGAAGGACACCAAGCTGCCTGCGGCCTACACCCCCTTCGGCACGGTGACGGGCGGCCTGGACGTGCTGCAGAAGATCGCCGCCGCCGGTGAGGACGACCAGAACGGCGCCGGGGACGGCTTCCCGACCCTGCCGGTGGACATCAAGTCGGTGAAGATCAGCGACCGTTGACCGCGTCGGGGGCCGGCGCCGCGACCGGCGCCGGCCCCCGCACGGTTGCGACGGGACGACGGCGACCGGGTAGGGCGCGTCAGGCGTTGGGCGCCACCCGGGCCAGCCCGTTGATGATCCGGTCCATCGCGTCCCCGCCCTGCGGGTCCGTCAGGTTCGCCAGCAGCTTCAGGGTGAACTTCATCAGCATCGGGTGGGTCAGCCCGCGCTGGGTGGCGATCTGCATGATCTTCGGGTTGCCGATCAGCTTCACGAACGCCCGGCCCAGCGTGTAGTAGCCGCCGTAGACGTCCTTGAGCGTCGCCGGGTAGGCCTGCAGCGCCCGCTCACGGCCGCCGTCGGTGACCCGGGCCTGGGCCTGCACGATGGTGCGCGCGGCGATCTGGCCCGACTCCATCGCGTAGGCGATGCCCTCGCCGTTGAACGGGTTGACCAGGCCACCCGCGTCGCCGACCAGCAGCAGGCCGCGGGTGTAGTGCGGCTGCCGGTTGAAGGCCATCGGCAGCGCGGCGCCGCGGATCGGGTCGGTCATGTTCTCGGGGGTGTAGCCCCACTCCGCCGGCATGCTCGCGCACCAGGACTTGAGCACCTCGCGCCAGTCCAGCTCGCCGAAGGCGGGCGAGGAGTCGAGGATGCCCAGGCCCACGTTGGAGGTGCCGTCGCCCATGCCGAAGATCCAGCCGTAGCCGGGCAGCAGCTTCTTCTCGTGGCCGCGGGTGTCCCACAGCTCCAGCCAGGACTCCAGGTAGTCGTCCGAGCCGCGCGGGGAGGTGAAGTACGTCCGGTAGGCCACGCCCATCGGGCGGTCCTCGCGCCGGTGCAGGCCCATGGCCAGCGAGAGCCGAGTGGAGTTGCCGTCGGCGGCCACCACCAGCGGGGCGCGGAAGGTGACTTCGCGCTTCTCGGCGCCCAGCTTGGCCGTCACGCCGGTGATCCGGCCGGTGCGCTCGTCCAGGACCGGACCGCTGACGTTGCACCGCTCGTACAGCTTGGCGCCGGCCCTCTCGGCCTGGCGGGCGAGCAGTTCGTCGAAGTCGGCCCGCTTGCGGACCAGCCCGTAGTCCGGGAACGAGGCGAGCTCCGGCCAGTCCAGCTCCAGCCGGACCCCGCCGCCGATGATCCGCAGGCCCTTGTTGTGCAGCCAGCCGTTGCCGGTGGAGACGTCGATCCCCATGTCCACCAGCTGCTTGGTGGCCCGCGGGGTCAGCCCGTCGCCGCACACCTTCTCGCGCGGGAACGCCGTCTTCTCCAGCAGCAGCACGTCCAGCCCGGCCTGGGCCAGGTAGTACGCGGTGGTCGAGCCCGCCGGGCCGGCCCCGACCACGATGACGTCAGCGGAGCTCTCTACGGCGGTCTCGGTCACGACGGGCACACTCCTGAGCACTGCTGCGGGGCACCGGCTCGAGCTGGACTGGCCGGCCGAAGGTCCCCAGCAGTCTAAACGGTGTGCTCTCCAGGGGGCCGAGCGACTGCCCAGAGGTCCTCGAAACGCTGGATCCGTTTCACCACCGTGTCGTGGTTGAGCACCAGCAGGGTGCGGGCGATCACCGGCGCCGCCTGCGGCCCCTCGCCCTCGTCGGTGTTCTGTTCGTAGCTGATCGCCCCGTCGAAGACGATGAAGTCGGACATCGGGCGGCGGGCCCAGGGCGCGAGTTCCTCCATCGCCACCGTCCGGACGTTGATGCCGAGCATCGCCTGGGCGCCGGCCACCTTCAGCGTCTCGTCGGGGGTCTCCTGATCGGGCTTGCGCAGCACGAAGACCCGGCGCACCGGCACCCCGCGGCGCACCGCCGAACGCTGCGCGTCGAGGTAGCGCCGACCCAGTCCGCTGCCCCAGAAGCCGCTGTCCATCGAGGTGCTGATCGCGTCGATGGAGACCGTGGCGCTGTGCGTGAGGGTGAGCAGCCAGTCCTGGTCCTCGCCGTCGTAGGCGGCCTGGCCGGCCTGCAGCTCCTTCATCATGTCGGAGAGCCGGCGGATCTCGCGCTGCGCGAAGTCCCGCACGATCGGCGTGCCGTCCTCCCCCAGTTCCGAGGCGTTGTGGACCAGTTCGCCCATCAGGCCGTTCCCCAGCCGGCCCGTCTCCATCAGCTGGAACAGCCGGGTCGCCTCGCTGACCCGGGTGAAGCCGGCCTCCACCAGGTCCTGCGCCTTCTGGGTGTGGCCCTCCATCAGCTGCTGCACGACCCCCGTGTGCTCAGCCAGTACCTCCTCGACGCCGACCAGCCGCGCGTCGAACTCCAGCAGGAACTCGACCAGCAGGGCGACGCCGCCCACCAGGACCGAGAGGTTGACGCTCTCGACGATCGACTGTCTGGTCAGCAGCGTGATCATCAGGGTGGTGCCACCCGAGACCGTGGTGGTGATGATCTTGCGAAGCAGTGGCGATATCCCGTGTTCCCGTTCCGTTGCCATACGGGCCCCCGTACTCGGTGTTGGCGAAGGTGCCGGTCGGTGGTGCCGGTCGCTGGTGCCGGTCAGTGGTGCCGGTCAGTCCCCTTGGTAGGAGTGCGCCGGCAGGCCGATGGCCTGCAGCGCCAGGTGGTCGCGGATGCGCTGGACGGTGGCCGCCCACTGGCGGGTGAAGCCGGGTCGGGTCTCCAGGCCCGCCCAGATCGGGGCGAGTGCCCGGTCCACCCGGGCGCCGGGCATCCACAGGTGCAGCAGGTGGTCGACGGCCGGCCGCAGCCGCAGCAGCGGCTCGGGGCCGGGCGCCGAACCGAGGCCGCTGCGCTCGACCAGCTGGACCAGGGTGGTCAGCAGCCAGTCGTGCAGCGCCAGGTCCTCGCAGAAGGCGGCAACTGCCACCGGGTCCACCCGCTCCAGGGTGAGCCGCAACGTGCGCAGCGTGCCGTCCTCGATGGTGAAGAGCGCGCCCGGCCCGTCGCCGCCCGGCTCGGCGCGGGTGGCCGTCCAGAGCAGCCGGGTGCGCCGGGATCTGAACGGCGCCCGGCGGTCCAGCACGCGCCGGCCCTGGAGGTCCGTCAGCAGCCGCTCGGCGATCGCCCCGAGGTCCAGGGCGCCGCCGGGCAGGCGGTCGGCCGACAGGTGGCCGTCGACCAGGTCCGCGCCGGCCAGCCGCCCTGACGGCTCCACAGTGCCGGGGCGGGCCAGGTAGTGGCCCCAGGGCAGCCGCAGGCTCCCGCCGGTGGCGGCGATCCGCACCCGGACCGAGGCCTGCAGCAGCCGGCCCTCGGTGAGCACCGCGCGCGAGGTTGCCGTCCCGACCCCGCGCACCGCCCGGCCCGAGGCGGTCGGCAGCGGGCAGTCCACGCCGGTCAGCAGGTCGGGCGAGACGGCCTGGCCCGAGGGGCGCTCCGAGGTCCGCACCCGCTCGCCGTGCCGCAGTTGCAGCAGCTGGCCGGCGGCGGCGCGGGGCAGCGCCACCGAGTGCTGCAGCAGGGCGGTCCTGACCTCACCGATCAACAGGTCCGGGCCAGCTGGCGGGCTGACAGTCGAGAAAGGCTCCGAGGGGCGCGTCATGACGGCGCGTGGAAGACGTAGTTGATCCGGTCGGTGACGTCGTCCGGCATGGCCAGCCCCTCCCGCTCGGCCCGCTCGGCGATCTGCCGGAGCACCGACTCCTCGGGCGACCACTGGGCGAGGATCACCCGCACGGCGTGCTCGATCGGCAGGAACCGCGACGCCAGCACCGAGCAGGTCCGGTAGGCCGCGAACGGGTCGGCGGCCGGGTTGAGCCGGACCAGCGGCGGCAGGCTGTCCCAGGAGGCGGGAAACGTCTCCTCGCGCGGGACCGGCGCCAGCACCTCCTGCCCCTGGTCGCGCAGCAGGCCCAGGCGCAGCAACTGCCAGACGGCGGCCAGGAACGGGCAGGACCAGGTGCGCCGCCCCTCGTGCTCGTCCCAGAGCTCGACGTCCAGGAAGACCGAGTGCCGGCGCGCCTCGATCTCGCGCGGCGGTTGCCAGCCGGCGGCCGCCTGCATCGCCTCGCCCGGCTGGTCAGAAGGCGAGCGTTCGCCGTTGCTCAGCCAGCCGACCTCGGTGGCCGGCGGGCGCGAACCGTTGCTGCCCAGCGGCGGCGACTGCACCAGCCGAGCCTCCGCCAACCGGGCCGGCCGCACCGCGCCCACCTCGGCGCAGGCCGACTCGCGGGCCAGGTAGTCGATCACCAGGCCGCACTCGGCCGCCTCGGCGAGCACCTGGGGCAGCACCTCGGCGGGCGAGGAGAACCGGGTGAAGTAGTCGTCGATCAGGAAGCAGGTGCTGATCCGGGGCCGCCGCCCGCCGGTCCTGGTGGCGGCCGCCCGCGCCGCGTCCGCCCACGGCTTGACCCGGGCGAACTGCTCGCGCAGTCGCCCGGGGCCGGCCGCGAAGTCGTCCATGTAGAGGTGGCCCAGCTCCAGGGACAGGTGCGAGAGCGGGAGTTGTGTGGTGCGCGGATCCGAGGAGACCTCCCGGAACGTGGTATCCATCAAGCCCCCCTCAGGCTCACAGCGGCGACTGCCAGCGTCTGTCGTCGGTGAGCGCCGCGGCCAGGTCCGCGAACGCCTGCGCCGTCTCCAGGTTGGCCACCTGGCTCGACAGCACGTCCTCGTCGGTGATGAGTTGCTCGCGCCACTGCAGCACCGGATCGAGCGGGACGGTGCCCAGGGTCAGCATCGGCCCCAGCTTGTGTTCGGAGGCGAGCCGGGTGAGGTCCTCGTCGCAGATGCTCAGCCAGAGTGCCTGGGCCGGCCGCAGTTCGGCGAACATCGGCGAGGACGGGCTGGGCACCGCGGCCCGGACGAACCGCACCGAGTCCCGCAGCCGGTCGCGCTCGTGCCCGCGCGAGGCGCCGGTGGCCATGATGCCCCGGTCGCCGTAGACCAGGCCGGCGGCGGCGATGATGTGCTGCCTGGTCCACCGGTGGAAGACCAGCCAGCGCGCCGTCACGCTGCTCAACTCGGGCAGCGCGGTGGCCTCCAGGACCAGCTGGGCGGCGTAGGAGCGGCCCGCGCTGAGGTCCACCAGGGTGATCTCGAACTCCTCCTCCAGGCGCAGGAAGAGGTCGGCGCAGCGCCGCACGGTGTCGCTGCCCAGCACGAACTCGCCGCCGCCGCGGTCGCCGGGCAGCAGCACCAGCTGGCCGGCCTGCGCCGGGCGGGGCCGCAGGCCCGCGCTCTCGGTCTCCGCCCAGATGTCGATCCGCTGCGGTTCGGCCACCTCGCCGCGCAGGTAGGAGTGCAGGCCGGCCTGCTCGGTGCCGCGCAGCGCCGAGGGCACGTCGAAGACGGCGGCGCTGGTGGGCGAGCCGAAGTCGAAGTCGAGGTAGCAGACATCGGCCCCGGGCAGGGCGCGGCGGTAGGCGATGTTGGCGCTGGTGACGGACCGTCCGGTGCCGCCCTTGTCGGAGATCGCGAAGATCAGCACGGCTCAGGACCCCCAGGCTGTGGTGCGCCGCGCCGCGGCGAGCTCCTCCAGGGAGGTGAGGACCTGCAAGGCCAGCGCGCAGGCCGTGCCGGGCCGGTCGCGCACCAGCCGGCGGGCCTGCTGCAGCCGCACCTCGGCCTGGCGGAGCATGTTGTGCACCGAGACGAAGTTGCCGCCGGAGCCGTTCATCATCTCCTTGTCGAGCAGGTGGTCGGCCTCGCTCAGCAGGTCGGTGGCGAGCTCGATCAGCCGGGTGCTGCGGATCGGGGTCTCGCGGACCATGCTGGCGGCGGCGACCAGGCTCTCCACGATGCGCTCGGTGAAGCTCCAGGAGAGCGGCGAGCCCGGCTCGTCCAGCTGCGGGTAGACCCCGCTCAGGTCGTCCCAGAGCCTGGCCCCGACCCCGGCGCCGATCCGGCGCTCCCAGAGGTGGTCCATCACCGACTCGGCCAGCCGCAGCAGCCGCTCGTGCGCGCCGATGTTCCGGGACAGGCCGCGCAGTTGAACGCTGCGCTTGAGCAGCTGGGCGGAGAAGTCGGTGACCGACCAGCGCATCAGCGGACCGAGCCGCTCGCTGCCCAGCAGGGTCAGCTGGACGCCCGGATTGTGCAGCCGCAGTGACGTGTCGTCGGGCACCAGCCGCCGGATGGTCTTGGAGCGGATCGCCAGCTCCTCCAGCACGTTGACGGTCCTGGCCAGGTCGTCGTCGGTGGCCCGGCGGCGGACCAGGTCCTGCACCAGGATGGAGGTGACCAGGAGGCTGAAGTAGAGCGACTCCTGGCGGTCGGTGGTCCGCCAGGGGATGTCCTCCAACGGCCAGGAGTGGTCGTCGAAGCGGGCCAGCGCGGACCAGTACTGCTGGGTCAGCTCCCAGCGCAGACGCAGCGCCTGGGCCAGCCGCTGCTGCTCCTCGTTGAGCAGGCCCAGGGTCAGCGTGCGCTCCGAGAAGAGGTCGGCGATGCCGTCCAGCGCGATCACGGTGAAGTACAGGTACGGGGCGTCCTGCGCCACGCCTTCGGGCTGCTCGCCGATCGGCTCGTCGGTGTCGATCGGTGGGGCGTTCTCGATGATGCCCCAGGACCAGCCGACCTCGAAGAGCAGGTTGTCGTTCGCCAGGTCGTCGGTGCCGGCCAGACCGAGCGAGAAGCGGTCGCGGATGGTGGCGCGCAGCGGATCCAGCCGGCGCTGCAGCCGCTGGACGACCGTGCGGTTCGGCTCGCCGGCCCGGTTGATCATGTCGCAGAGCGACCGCCCCTGGTCCGACTCGATCCGGAAGGCGCTCACCGAGAACGAGCGCAGCAGGCAGACCATCGCGGCCGACAGCCGCCGACTGGTGGCCGCCTCCAACTCGGCGGCCGTGCGCTTCAGGTCGGCGCGGGTGAGGCCGGGGCCGAAGTACTTCAGGAAGCCGAGGGTGGCGAGCGAGAGGGTGATCGACAGCGAGTAGGCGTCGACCACGCCGAGCTCGCGCTGTTCGGGCGTCAACTCCACATCGGGGTCGTCCGGGTCGAAGTAGTCCCCGCCGGAGAAGCTCGGCGCACCGTCCACGCTGTGCCGGTCCATGAAGCCGGTCAGGCCGTCCAGCAGCGCCCGGGGGATCTCCACGGCGTCGCCGATCCGGCGCAGCGCGGCCAGCACGTCCTCGGCGGTCTGGTCCGGCACCTCCAGGCGCAGCGCGGGCACCTCGGTGGCGGGATAGAGCAGGCAGAGCAGCTGTTCGGCGTCACTGACGCTGTTGCGGTAGGCGCCCTCGGAGCCCTGCCAGAGCCGGCCGTGCTGGCCCTGGGCGGCCACCGCCTCCCAGATCTCCAGCAGTTGCTGGCGTGGTTTGATCCGCACGTGTCACCCCTGTTTCCGTCCGCCCCCACCCCCGGGCCCGCAGGCTCAGGGCCGCAGCCGCCCGAGTGCCAGCAGCATGCCGGTGTAGCCGTTGCGCAGTTTGGGTCCGTCCTCGATCCGGGTGACCCGCAGGTCGTCCGCCGCGTGGCCGCGCAGGCAGTCGACGACGTCGTTGGTGACGATCTTGTAGGCCGGGAAGACCAGCTCACCGACCTCGTAGCCCTCCGAGTTCTCCATCAGCGCCACCGCGAACGGAGCGCCTGGGCGCAGCGCCTTGGCGAAGATGTCGACCGCGCTGACGAACTCCTCCGCCTCGGTGGAGAGCGACTCCGCGACGAAGAACATGGTGCCCAGGTCGGCGACCCGCTGCGGCAGTTCGGTGAAGAGGTCGCCCTGGACCACGTCGGCGGCCTGCGCCAGCCGCAACCGCGGGTCGGCGACGCCCTGGTAGGCCGGGAGTTCGGTCAGCACCTGCCAGAACTCGTCCCAGTTCTCCCCGTACCGGCCGACCTCCTCGCGCAGCCACGCGACATTGCCCGCGGCCCGCTCGAAGAGCGTGATGCGCGAGCACCAGGGGAGCATCGCCAGCGACGGGTAGAGATTGGTCCCGGCGCCGACGTCGAGGCCGCGCAGCTCACCGCCGTTGTGTCCGAGGTGGGCGCCGAAGTGGTCGCGCACGGCGGTCAGGATCCGCCGGTCGTCCTCACGCAGCGAACGGTAGTTGTGCTCGAAGTAGTCGCGCGAATCGAACGAGTCCCACGGAGCTTGGCTGTTCTTCAGCCCTCCCGGTGGCACCAGGGGCAGGAGTTCCATGGGCATGGCCTATCGCCTCCGGAGCGCTACGGTCCACTTGAGAGTTGCTGAATGACAGTCAGAGTATCGCACTGGCAAGGGTCTTGGGTTTATGACGCCGCAGTCGGACAATCGACTCCAGCGTCCCACCAGGACCCCACCGAAGCACCTGTACGCCATGCAACCTTTGTCAACTCGACGGAAGGTCAAGCTGTGCGAGAGTCCACTCGAAAGAATGACGCCGCGACCGTGCGATGCGCGACGGAACGGGACCTGGACCAGCTCCACAGCATCGATCAGGTGATCTTCCTCGACGACGCCTATCAGTTCTTCGTCCTACGTCAGCTGTTCGAGGTCCACGGCGAGCGCTTCCTGGTCCTGGAGCACGAGCGCGAACTCGCCGGCTACGCCATCCTCGCCACCACCCCCGACGACCGGCGGCACAGCTGGGTGCTCGGGCTCGGCGTCGTCCCGCGGGACCGGGGCAGGGGGTACGGGCGGCTGCTGATGCGCGAGGCGATCGAGCGGCTCACCGCCGACGAGGTCGCCGAGGTGCGCCTCAGCGTCGAGCCGAACAACGAGATCGCCCTCAACCTCTACCGGTCGATGCGGTTCGAGACCATCGACCGGCGGCAGGCGTACTTCGGCCCGGGCCACGACCGGCTCATCATGGCCCGCAAACTCGGCTGACCTCTGTGCGGGTCAGGCCCGGGTCCCCCGGTGCAGGGCGACGATCCCGCCGGTGAGGTTGCGCCAGGCCACCTTGGTCCAGCCGGCCTGCTGCAGCTTGGCGGCGAGCTCCGGCTGGTCGGGCCAGGAGCGGATCGACTCGGCGAGGTAGACGTACGCGTCGGGGTTGCTGCTGACCTTGCTGGCCACCGGCGGCAGCGCGCGCATCAGGTACTCGGTGTAGACGGTGCGCAGCGGGGTCCAGGTGGGGGTGGAGAACTCGCAGATCACCACGCGGCCGCCGGGCTTGGTGACCCGGTGCATCTCGCGCAGCGCGGCGTCGGTGTCGTGCACGTTGCGCAGCGCGAAGGAGATGGTGACCGCGTCGAAGGAGGCGTCGGCGAAGGGCAGCCGGGTGGCGTCGCCGGCGGTCAGCGGCAGTTCGGGGTGGCGGCGCTTGCCCTCGGCGAGCATGCCGGTCGAGAAGTCGCAGGGGACGACCTTGGCGCCCGCGTCCAGGAAGGGCAGCGAGGAGGTGCCGGTCCCGGCCCCGAGGTCCAGCACCAGGTCACCGGGCCCGGCGCCGACCGCCTCGGCCACCGCGCGGCGCCAGGCCCGGGCCTGGCCGAGCGAGAGGACGTCGTTGGTCCGGTCGTACTTGGCCGCGACGTCGTCGAACATGGCGGCGACTTCGTTCGGCTGCTTGTCCAGGTTGGCTCGGGTCACGGCCCCATTCTTCACCCTGACACCGACCGGCCCCGCGCCGGGCTCACCTCAGCGCGCGGCGCCCACCCTTGCGGCGCCGTCGCGAGCGCTTGCCCTGGGTGATCGCCGGCATCCCTTCGGCCAGCGCCTCGGTGGCCAGCGCCACCGTGGTGACCACCCGGGCCCGCCGGACTCGCACGCCCAGACTGCGCCGGTGCCGGGTGATCCGCAGCACGCAGAGCAGGCAGAGCAGCAACGCGACGGGCACGCTGATCTGGGCCAGCCGGACCCCCGCCTGCTGCGGATAGTGCTGGTCGCAGACCCGGACCGCGCCGGGGTCGTTCGCGGCGTGCTCCAGGCAGATCTGGTCGCCGACCTTGGCCTGCGCCGGCAACGTCAGGTCGGTGGCACTGCGCTGCTGGCCGTCCGCCTGGTACCGGACGCCGCTGTAGGTGGCGCTGCCGCCCGGGAGTTGGGTGATCACGCCCTGGACCCGGACCGGGTGCGCGCCGATCTTGTCGGCCAACTCGGTCTGCCGCCAGCCCAGCAGGCACATGCCCAGGGCCAGCACGGCACTCAGCACCGCCGCGAGGTACCAGCCACGGCCGATCCTGGGGGCGGCGGTCACGGACGGGGATCGCATGGGCTGGGCCGACCTTGGCTTTCCTGGACATCTGCTGGCACGGCCGCGGCAAGGAGCACGAGAAGTACCGGGACCAACCGGGATCGTAACCGCTGGCGGTGCCTCAGGTCACGGCGAGGGGGAATCAGCACACCATCCCCACACCGGAGTTCGTCGACTGACGATCCGCTCCCCGCCTGCCCTGGAGCAGGCTCAGCGACTGCGGTACACCAGGCTACCGGCGAGTACCGTACCCAGGCACTCCTCGGCTTCCGGACCGAAGATGGCGAAATCCGCCCGCCCGTCTACGGCCAGCGCTCCGTACGGAACCCCTTCGAAGGCAAGGGTGTTCAGCGCCCGCGGCACCTCGAACGGGGCTGCCACCCGCAGCCCCGAGCGGCTCACCGCCGCCCGCACCTCGGGCCGCTCGAACGGGCCGGCCAGCGCCGTCGTGCCGTGGCGCAGCATCCGTTGCAGGCCCCGCCGGGCGCTGCCGCCCAGCCCGCCGTACTGCGCCGGCTCGAAGCCGAGCGGCAGCGGCCGGGGTTCGACGCCCAGCCCCTCACGCGGGTCGGGGTGGTAGTGCCGCTCCAGCAGCAGCGCGCCGTACGGCTGGGCCAGCCCCGGGGTGAGCACCGCTCCGGGCCACTCGCGCAGCCGCGCGTCCGGGTGGGCCGCCGCCAGCTCCGCGTACCGGCCGAGCGCGGCGATCGCGGCACCGCGTACCAGCACCGCCCCGTCGGTGATCGACGGGGCGGTGCCGGACGGGCGCAGCTCGGCGGCCCGGTGCAGGGTCAGCAACGCGTCAGCTGGTGGACAGGATGGTCAGCTCCGGGTGCGCCGTGCCGCCCTCGATCGCGGTGGAGGCGATGTGCGAGGCGACCCGGGGGTCGACCGGGTCGTTGGCCGGGTCGTCCAGCACCCGCAGGTGCTGGTAGGTGGTGGAGCGCTGCGCCGGCACCCGCCCGGCGGTGCGGATCAGGTGGATCAGTTCGGTCAGGTTGGAGCGGTGCTTGGCCCCGGCCATCGAGACCACGTTCTCCTCCAGCATGACCGAGCCCAGGTCGTCCGCGCCGTAGTGCAGCGAGAGCTGGCCGGCCTCCTTGCCGGTGGTCAGCCAGGAGCCCTGGATGTGCGCGATGTTGTCCAGGAAGAGCCTGGCGATCGCGATCATCCGCAGGTACTCGAAGACGGTCGCCTGGGTCGAGCCCTTCAGGTGGTTGTTCTGCGGCTGGTAGGTATAGGGGATGAAGGCGCGGAAGCCGCCGGTGCGGTCCTGCGCCTCGCGGATCATCCGCAGGTGCTCGATCCGCTCGGCGTTGGTCTCGCCGGTGCCCATCAGCATGGTGGAGGTGGACTCCACACCCAGCCGGTGCGCGGTCTCCATGATCTCCAGCCAGCGCTCGCCCGACTCCTTGAGCGGGGCGATCGCCTTGCGCGGGCGCTCCGGCAGCAGTTCGGCGCCGGCGCCGGCGAAGGAGTCCAGGCCCGCGGCGTGGATCCGAGTGATCGCCTCCTCGACGGAGACCTTCGAGATCCGGGCCATGTGCTCGACCTCGGAGGCGCCCAGCGAGTGGATCACCAGCTGCGGGAAGTCCGCCTTGATCGCCGAGAACGCGCGCTCGTAGTACTCCACGCCGTAGTCCGGGTGGTGGCCGCCCTGGAACATGATCTGGGTGCCGCCCAGCTCGACGGTCTCCGCGCAGCGGCGCAGGATCTCGTCCAGATCGCGCGACCAGCCCTTGTCGCTCTTCGGCGCCACGTAGAAGGCGCAGAACTTGCAGGCCGTCACGCAGACGTTGGTGTAGTTGATGTTGCGCTCGATGATGTACGTCGCGATGTGCTCGACACCCGCGTACCGCCGCCGGCGGGCCGCGTCGGCCGCGGCGCCCAGGGCGTGCAGCGGCGCGGAGCGGTAGAGCTCCAGCGCCTCCTCGGCCGAGATCCGGCCGCCGGCCGCCGCCCGGTCGAGGACCGCCTGCAGGTCGGTGCTGGGCGCGTCGAGAGTCGCTGCGGGCTCGGACACCTGGCGGCCTTCTTTCTCTCCAGGGTTGGCCGGGAAAGAGCTGGCGGCTCGGCCCCGGCGGCATGACCGGACCAGCCTACGCCAGGGGTCGAGACCGCCGGCTCCCCCGGGCGGGGGGGAGTCGGCGGCGGGTTGCCGCCCAGCTCAGCGGGCCGGGCGCCGGTGAGTGTCAGACCAGCGGGGCGGGTTCCAGCAGACGGACCGTCACGTCGGGGGCGAAGCCGCTGTCGTGGGCCACCCGGCGGGCGAACTCCGCGATGCCGGCCAGCTGCCGCTCGCCGAGCGAGAAGTCCAGCGCCTGGCTGAAGTACCGCTCCAGCACCGCCGCGTCGAACGGCTCCCAGCGCGCCGACTGCGCGGCCACCTGGTCGGCCTCGGCCAGCGAGAGGTCCCGGGACTCCAGGAACGCCCGGTGCACGGCCGCCACCAGCTCAGGGCGCTGGTCGACGAACTCGCGCCGGGCCGCCCAGAGGGCGAAGACGAACGGCAGCCCGGTCCACTCCTTCCACATCTCCCCGAGGTCGTGCACGGTGTACCCGCTGTCCGGCCGCGCCTCCAGGGTGGCCCGCAGCGCCGGGTCGCCGATCAGCACGGCGGCGTCCGCCGTGGCGAGCATCGCGTCCAGGTCGGGCGGGCAGCTGTGGTACTCGGGGTGGACGCCCTCGCGCTCGGCGAGCAGCAGCTGGGCGAGGCGGACCGACGTCCGACTCGTGGAACCCAGCGCGACGCTCTTACCGTCCAGTTCGCTCAGCGGAAGTTTGCTGACGATCACACAGGACATCACCGGGCCGTCGCTGCCGACCGCGATGTCCGGGAGAACCACCAATTCGTCCGCATGCCGCAGGTACTCCACGCAGGTGATCGGGCCGACGTCGAGCGCGCCGTTCACCAGCAGGTCGCTGAGCTTCTCGGGGGTGTCCTTGGTCAGCTCGAAGTCGAGCAGGCTGCCGGTGCGGGCCAGCCCCCAGTAGAGGGGAACGCAATTGAGGAACTGGATGTGGCCGACCCGCGGCCGGGTGAGCGGGGCACTTCCGGCCCCGCCCGAACCGCTGCCGACACCGGTTCCCACTGCCTCTTCGACCAGATCAGCCACCGCGTGCTCCTTTGCCCGTTCGTCCGGTCTTCGCAGGGTATGCCCGGGCGCTCGGTGGGCCCGCGCGACCCCCGTCCGACACACTTCAAGCCAACTCCGACACGCCCCTCTGGTACCGCGAGACACCTCTGGTCGAGCCCGCGCCTCCGTGCTACGGTTTCTGCCAGTTGCAGTTTGATTCCCCTTGCAGTACTTGAAGCCTGCGGAGCATGTAACCGCGGGCTTTTTGTAGTTTTTCAGCATTGTGCGAAAAACTCCGGGCCCACTCCGGAGGCGGGGCGATCAGCGCAGCGGACCGGATGCCACACGGTGTGGTATCCAACACGTCCCTCGCAAGGAGAACGGCATGGCCACGGGAACCGTCAAGTGGTTCAACGCTGAGAAGGGCTTCGGCTTCATCGCCCAGGAGGGCGGCGGCCCCGACGTCTTCGTCCACTACTCCGCCATCAACGCGAACGGCTTCCGCTCGCTGGAGGAGAACCAGGCGGTCAGCTTCGACGTCACCCAGGGCCCGAAGGGCCCGCAGGCGGAGAACGTCACCGCGATCTGATCGCCTTCTCGGCGCGATCGGAACACCTTCCGGCTTGATCGCTCAGGACCCTGCCCCGAGCCGGGTCCACCGCCGGCCCTCCCGTGGGCCGCACGAGCACGACTAGCACTACCAAGGGGGCCCGCCACGCGGGCCCCCTGCCGTTTTTCAGCGCCGGGTCCGGTTCGGGCGGCCTGCTCCTGTTGGCGGACTTGACGAAGTCGCACGACCTTTGGCACAAAAAAATATAACGTTCGTTATTCTTCCGGAAGCAGGTCGGTGCGACGCGGGAGGGAAGCGACATGGTGGAGCAGCAGACGCAGCGACCCCTCACACGGGAGCCCGGCCCCGGGGTCTGCGCGTTCACCGAGGCACTCTTCGGCCATCTGAGCCGGGCCGACCAGCGCCGCTGGGCCCGGATCTACCTCCAGGGCCTGCTCACCACCCCTGGCCGCAAATCGGTGCGGCGGCTGGCCGCGGCCGCCGGCGGCTCCGACGCCACCGCCCAATCGCTGCAGCAGTTCGTCAACGCCAGCCCGTGGGACTGGGCGCCGGCCCGGCACGAGCTGACCCGGCTGACCGAGCGGCACACCCTGCCCCGGGCCTGGACCATCGGCAGCGCCGTGCTGCCCAAGCGCGGTGAGCACTCCTGCGGCGTGCACCGGCGCTTCGTCCCGAGCGTCGGACGGACCATCAACTGCCAGCTGGGAGTCGGCCTCTTCGTCTCCTCGGGTGAGGAACACATCCCGGTCGACTGGCAGTTGCTGCTGCCCGAGCGCTGGGGCGGGGCCCCGGAACTGCGCGAACGCGCCCGGATCCCGGCCACCGTGCGCCACCAGCCGCTCTGGGCGCTGACCCTGCAGCTGGTGGACGCGATGGCCGCCCGCACCTCGCTGGCCCGGGTCCCCGTCGTCGCCGACCTGAGCGAACACCCCGACGCCGACCGGCTGGTGGACGGCCTGAGCCGGCGCGGCCACGAGTTCGTCCTCGCGGTGCCGGCGACCCTGCCGGTGCTCCCCACCGTCTGGTCGCCGAGCCGCGGCTACCAGTACGCCGCCACCGGCGGACACAGCCCGGTCGGCGCCCGGGCCTACCTCCACCAGCACAACACCCGGCACTCGCCCGCCGCCACCCTGCTGACCGACGACCGCCGGCACCGGCATGTCCGGATGCTCGCCGGGCAGGTCACCCTGCCCGGCGTCCGCCAGAACTACCGCCTGTTCAGCGAGTGGCGCGCGGCGGGCGAGCGGCCCGCGCGGGTGTGGCTCACCAACCTGACCGACCACTCGCTGGACCAGCTGACGGCCCTGGCAGCACTGGAGGGCGGGACCACCGGCGCGCTCGACGAACTGGCCCGGGACTTCGGCCTGCTCGACTTCGAGGGCCGCTCGTTCCCCGGCTGGCACCACCACATGACCCTGGTCTCGGCCGCCTACGGATACCGCCGGCTGACCCCGCCGGGAGACGGTGACACCACCACCGAGGGCCTGTACGCCGCCGACCGGCTGGCCGAACTCACCTGTGCCGCCGCCGGTGTGTGACGCCGGCGGCGGCACGGGTCCTCGCCTGATCAACCGTCGAACTGCTCTGGTCAGCGAGCAGTCAGCCAGCAGTCAGCGAGCGGTCCAGCCGCCGTCCACCGGCATCGCCACGCCGGTGACGAAGGAGGAGCGGGCGCTGCACAGCCAGGCGGCGGCCTGGGCGATCTCGACCGGCTCCGCGATCCGCTTCTGCATCGAGCGGGAGGTGAACGAGTCGGCCAACTCCGGTGTCTCCTCCAGCACTTCCTCCATCAGCTCGGTGCGCGTGCTGCCCACCACCAGGGCGTTGACCCGGATCCCGCGCTGCCCGTACTCGTCGGCCGCGGCCCTGGTCAGGCCGATCACCGCATGCTTGGCCGCGATGTAGGAGGCGGTGGTACCGGTCGCCATCACCCCCGCGACGCTGGCGGTGTTGACGATCGAACCGTCGCCGCCGGCCGCCAGCATGGCGCGGATCTGGTACTTCAGGCAGTTCCAGACGCCGCGCACGTTCACGTCGATGACCTGGCCGAAGACCGCGTCGTCCGTCTCGTGCAACGGGGTCCCGGCGGTGGCCCAACCCGCGTTGTTGAAGGCGCCGTCCAGCCGTCCGTAGGTCTGCACCGCGAGGGCCACGGCCCGTTCCACGTCCCGGGGCTCGGTGACGTCGCCGGCCGCCACCGTGGCGCGCCCGCCGGCCTCGGCTATCTCCTCGGCCAGCCGGGCCAGCCGGTCGGCCCGGCGCGCCATCAGCACCACCGCGGCCCCCTCGGCCGCGAACAGCCGGGCGGCGGCGGCGCCGATCCCGCTGGACGAGCCGGTGATCATGATCGTCCTGCCATCGAGCATGGCGCTACTCCCCCGCTGCCAGGTCGGCCCACACGCTGCCGGCCGCCGCCTCGGCGTCGATCCGGCGCAGCAGCGGCTCGTCGATCGACCAGAGCGAGTCGACCAGGTGGCGCACGCCCGCGACGCGCATCAACTCCCGCTGGTGGCTGTGCTCGAAGGTGCTGGGGTGGCCGATGAACGGCACCTGGAGCGCCCTGGCCCCCGTCGCGACCCGGGCCACGTCGTCGACGAACACCACCTGGTCGTAGCCCAGGCCGAACACCTCGGTGGTGATCTCCCGGATGCCCGGGCGGAAGTCGTTGGTGCAGACGTAGCCGGGACCGTCGAAGAGTTCGGCGTACTCACCGAGGAACGCGTCGAAATGGTCCTTGGCCAGCCCCCCGTAGCAGACCGTGGCCAGCCCCAGCGAACGCAGCCGCTTCAGCAACTCGACCGCGCCGTCGACCAGTTCGATCGGATGCCGGGCCAGATAGGCGTCCCGCTCGCCGAAGTAGAGCTCCAGCGCCCGCTCCCCGCTCACCGCCAGGCCGGCGGCGGCGGCCAGTTCCACGCCGGCGATCCGGCGCGGCTGGGAGAAGATCCGCTGCTCCACCTCGGCGCTGTACTGCCCGCCGCGGCTGGTGATGAAGTGGTGGATGACCGGGCTGAAGGTGTCGTTCAGCAGGACGCCGTCGATGTTGAGCGCGGCAAGACGCAGCCGTTGGAAGGCCTGGGACACGGAAGTCCCCCCTTGATTCTCGAAAACTGGTGCTGGTGGTACTGACCGGGCGGACGGTCGGGACATGAAACGTCCGGGGACCGTCACGGCACCAGTGTGTACGCCCGCTTCACGCCGACCTTCATCGCCTTGGCCGCCGCCTCGGTGGCGAGGGCCGGCAGCAGCAGCCGCCACATGCTGACGGTGCGTTCGGACAGGTCGGCCCGGCCGGTGGCGATCTGGGCGTACATCTGCATCCCGGTGCAGGCGGAGACCACGAACTCGGCCGTCTCGTGCACGTCGATGCCGGCCAGCAACTCCCCGTCCCGCTCGGCCGTCCGCAGGCAGTCCTGCATGATCTCCACCCACACCCGGTAGGGCTCGACCTCGCTCAGCCCGAATCCGGTCTGCTCCCCGGTGAGCCGCACGCCGGCCCGCAGCACCGGATCGATCTGCAGCTGACGCGACCAGACCAGGGTCAGGTCCACCAGTCGCTGCAGCCCCTGCGAGGCGAGCCTGGGCATGATCGTGGGGGTCTGAGCGGTCATCACCGCGCGGGCCAGCGCCTCCTTGTTGGGGAAGTGGAAGTACACCGCGCCGAGGGTGACCCCAGCCCGCTTGATGATCTCCCGCATGCTGGCGCCGTGGTAGCCGTGCTCGTCGAACACCTGGGCCGCGGCTTGGAGGATCTCGTCACGCGTCCTGACGGCACGCTCCTGCTTCGGCTCCGGCGACAAGCCACTGACCTCTCTGGGCGAACAAAATCTCGACAAACAAAACGAACACACGTTATGTTACAACTCTCGGGCCCGGCCCGCCAGGCTCCGAGCGATCAACGTCGCCCCAGCCGTCGTTACGGGAGAGCTCTGATGACCGTCACCATCCAGACCGCGCAGCTCCACCCCTGCACCACAGCTCCCGTGCCGACCAAGCCCGCGCCAGGCCGATGCACCGCCGGCGGTCCCGCACTCCAACAGTACGTCCACAAACTCGCCGCCGACGAAGTGCTGTTGACCCGCTGGCGACGCACCGGCCCCGACGCCTTCGCCGTCGGCGCGCGCTGGCCCCGCCAACACGCCTTCTACCAGAGCGACAACGGCGACTTCGACCCGCTGCTGTTCGCCGAGACCGTGCGGCAGAACATCCCGCTGATCTCGCACGTGGCCTACGACGTCCCGGTCGGACACCAGCTGATCTGGCAGGACTTCAGCTACCGGGTCGACCCGGCGGCGCTGCGGATCGAGGACGGCCCGGCCGAGCTCGAACTGCGGATCACCTGCTCCGACGTGGTCCGCCGGCGCGCCCGGCTGGCCTCGCTGACCATGTCCGTGGTCGCCCTGCGGGCCGGCCGCCGGGCGGCCACCGCGGTCGCCCGCTTCACCAGCAACCCGCCGGCCGTCTACCAGCGCCTGCGCGGCGAGCGCGCCGACGCCCAGCGGGCGATGGCCGCCGCCACGCCGCTCACTCCGCCGATACCCGCCGCCCTCGTGGGCCGCCGCCGGGCCGCCGACGTGGTCCTCGCCGACTCCCGCTTCCCGCAGCGCTGGCAGCTGCGCAACGACACCTCGCACCCGATCCTCTTCGACCACCCCGTCGACCACTCCCCCGGCATGCTGCTCCTGGAGGCGGCCCGCCAGGCCGCCCACGCCCAACTGGGCTCCACCGAGCGGATACCGGTGGGGTTCGACGCCAAGTTCTACCGCTACATCGAACTCGACGAGCCCTGCTGGATCGCCGCCGAGACGGTGCGCGATCAGGATGCGGTCGAGGTTGTCGCCCTGCAGGGCGGCCGGATCGGCTTCTCCTGCACGGTGACCACGGCACCCGCCACCAGTGCCTGACGGGCCGTCACTCAGCGCGCCCTATCGATCCTGCGCGGTGCGGGTGGTGCGGGTGGTGCGGGTGGTGCGGGTGGTGCGGGCAGTGCGGGTGGACCGGGCGGTGCGGGCGGACCGGGTGCAAGGTCAGCCTCCGGCCAGCAGGCGGGCCGCGTTGCCGCCGAGAACCAGGTCGCGGACCGCCGGATCGGCAACGGCGGCCTCGACGGTGTGCCGCGCCGCGACCACGTCGCCGTAGGGCGTGTTCGACCCGAACAGGCACCGCTCGGGAAGCTCGCGGACCGCGGCCCGGACAGCGAACACCTGGAGCGCGCTGGAGAGTTCGATGTGCAGGTTCGGCGTCTCCCGGGCCAGGTCGACCAACTCCAGCCAGTTGAGCCCGCCAAACGCACCGACGACCACCGGGACCGAGCGATGGCGCGCGGCCAGCGAAGCGTACGTCCGCAGATCGTCGGCGGTGTTCGGCGCGAAGCCGTGGACCAGGACCGGCACGCCGCCGTGGTCGGCGCTGACCGCGAGCGCCGGCTCGATGAGGCGCGCCTGGCCGGGGGCGGGGGTCAGTTCGCCGATTCCGACGATGCCGGGGCGGGCCAGCATGTGGTCCAGCCAGGCCCGGGTCCGGTCGGCGGTCATGTTCAGGCGGACACCGGCCAGGCCCACGGTCTCGTCCGGGTGGGTGTCGAGAGCAGCGCAGAGCTCGTCCACCGCCGCGCGGAACTCCTCCTCTGGGCTGATCTCACCACCGATCACCGCGACCAGCCGGGCGAACTCCGCACGCAGGCCGTCCAACGTCGTCGGTGCCTCGGGGTGAATGCGGGTGGACTGCAGAACCGTGCGGCCGACACCGGCCTCTCGGGCCCGGGCCAGCTGGGCCGGGAGGTCGACGGTGACGTGGGCGTGGAAGTCGATGATCACGGCTCGACGTTAAACTTTGCCACCGGCGTCAAGGTCAAGCCCGCGAGGTGGAGAGGTGGAATCGTCATGCGCGTCAGCGAACTCGCCCAGCGGACCGGGGCCAGCCCTCGGGCCCTGCGGCACTACGACGCGAACGGGCTCCTGCCGTCGCAACGCCTGGCGAACGGCTACCGCGACTTCCCCGAGCAGGCGATCGAGCGAGTTCGTCGGATCAGACTCCTGCTGGCCATCGGGCTGGACCTCGAGGACGTCGCACAGTTGCTCCCCTGCTTCGCCGAGACCGGCGAACTCACGCCGTGCGACCGGGCCCAGGAGCGCCTTCGCGGGCAGATCGCGGACATCGACGCCAAGATGTCCGCGCTGCGGGCGACCCGGCGGATGCTGGCCGGGGAACTCCGGCAGTGGGCTGGCCCACCGGCCGAACGTGACCCTGCCCGCAGCCCCGACCGTCCACCAGCGGAACACGCTGAAGGACCTCGAGAAGAGCGCCGGCACGAAGAGCTGTGACGCGGACTGACTGAACGCCGAGAAGGCTCTGAACTGGGGAAACGCGAAGTCTGACGCCGCCTGGTGTCAGCTGGGCAGTTCCCAGCCCGGACCGTCCTCGTCACCGATCCAGACCCGCTGGCCGGCCTCGGTGATGGTGATCCCGAATGCTTCTTGACGTACCGGCCGGCCCGCTCGAACAGGTTCGGCGATATCTGACGCACCGACGACGAACCCCCGGCCGTGAGTAGCGAGCCGCGGGGCGGGTGGTGTCGGTGGTACTCCGTTCGGTCACGGTGGGGTCCTCCTGGGGTGGGCGGGTGAGCTGGGGTGCCGTCGCCTGTTCGCCCGCCGTCGCCCGAGGAGTTATAGGAGCCGGAGGCAGTCCAGGGCGAGGTAGGCGGCGGCGGTGTCGGTCATCTCGCCCCTGCGGAGCACGGTGGTACGGAACTCGGACAGGGGGAGGGTGACGACGTCGATGAACTCAGTGCACTCCGGGGTCGGCTCGGCGACCTTGGTGCAGTTGGTGGCGAAGAAGGCGAACCGCTGGGCGTTGGAGTAGGCGTCGTGCCAGTACGGTCCGGCGGCGTGGACCTCGCCCTGGTAGACCGGTCTCCTCCAGCAGTTCCCGGGCGATGGCCTCCGCCGCCTGCTCGCCGGGTTCGATGAAGCCGCCGGGGAGTTCGTACAACACGCGGTCGGGGCCGGGCGGTACTGGCGAGCGAGGATGACGTGCTGGTCGGCGGTGAGAGCGAGCACCGCGCCGGCCGGGCGCTCGCGCTTGAGGAAGAACTCCTCCTTCCTGCCGTCGGGCAGTTCGAAGTCGACGCGATCCACCGACCGGCCGAACTTGCTGAAGACGGTGGTGCGTTCGATCTCGCGCCACGACGCGCTGGTGTCGGTCATGGCCAGGACTGTACGGCCCCGGGCCGGGCCGGAGCGCCCGTTCCGCCGCCTGCTGACCGCCGGCCACCTGAGGCCCCAGGTCGTCGCCGATCTTCGCCGGGCCGCCGAGGGCGACACCGCCCAGACCCGGGTGCGGGCGATGGCAACTGCCCGCCTGTCCACCGTGCTCTACCGGCAGGGCGACCGCACCGAGGCCGACCACCACGCCGCCCAGGCCACCTCGCTCGCGGCCACCGTCGGCTCCGCCCGCCTGGCCTCCGCCCTCTGCGACATGCGCCACGCCGCCCTCCGGTGACCGCCTGCGTCGCTGAGCTCGAGGAGGGTGCCGAGCACCCCCGCTTCCTTCATGTCGTTGGGCCGAGTAGCGGCCCGCCCCGGCTAACCGGCGCGCGCTGCTGCGGCAGGGGCGGGCAGCCGGCGAGCGTCCTCCCCAGGACTCGGCTGCGCGGGGGTCCAGGTCTCGTCGGTCGAGCCGACTGGGCTCACCCGACGAGTAGCCGACGAAGCGCCTTCGGGCGGCGGACGGCCGACTCGGTGGCGATCCGCGTGTGCACCAACCGCATCACGCCGAGCGTCGCGTCGAGCATGGCCGTGCTCGCGCCCGCCTTCGCCTGGTCGTCAAGGTGCCGGCCGAGCAAGCGCAGGTCGGCCTCGGCAGCGGTGTGGTCGTAGGGCCGCGCCAGGCTGTCACCGGGCTGGCGAATGGTCGCGATCGTGCTCACGGGCTGTTCCTTCATCTTGGTGTGTCGTCCGCGCCCCACCGCGGAGCCGGTGAGCGGTGGCGGATCCAGCAAGACGCGGCTGCCGTCCGCCCGCTCCAGCCGGCTCACGCGAGTGCCCTTCCCAGGTCATAGAGGGCGGCTCGCAGTTGGGCGCGTCGGGTGTACCGGGCGGCCCGCTCGAAGCCCACCAGGCAGTAGGGGAGAGTGACTTCTCTACCCTCGTCCGTGTGGATCTGCGGACCGGGGGCAACGACGGTCTGGCGGTCGCAGCACACACACCGACCCCACCGCCACATGTGGCGGGGCGGCAGCGAGATCGGGCTGCCGGCGAAGTCCGCAGCGCGGCCAGCTCGGGGCTTCACAGCTCGGTCCTGTGCTGCGGCCGGCTACGGACCCCGGACTGCCGGACTGGCTCCAACTCGCCTGCGACAGGCACTAGTTCAACCTCGCTGGCCGGAACCTCCCACTCCACTCCGCCGCCCTCCGGCCGGAGGAACACCGTGGGGTACTTGCCGTACCCGGGGCACTGGTACACCCCGGTCCGGCCGGTCCTGGCGTCCCGCACCACCTCGCCAACGCGGGGCGTGTACAGCTCCTTTGGGGGCTTGGGCGATCTGCTTGCACCCATCGTCGCTCCTCTCCGTAGTGATTCCACTACTAGGACGACTCACTGTCCCGTACAGTCAAGAAGCCTTCAACCGCGCCAGATCTGGAGGGAGAGTAGATCTTGAATCGCTCAGAGCTGGACCCGGATGCGTCGCCGCGCGCCCGCTTCGGCGCTCAGATCCGCAGCGCACGCGAGGAGCGCGGGTGGACGCAGGAGGAGCTCGGCGAACGCATGGGCTACTCGGCAGTGCACATCTCGGCGGTAGAAATTGGCCGCAAGTCTCCAACTCTCCGATTTGCCACCGCAGCTGACGTAGCGTTCGGAACAGGAACACTGTGGGTTGATCGGCACGGCGAGGTTCGACGCGCCTCACTGCTTGACGGCTTCGAGGGGTACGCCGCGAAGGAGGCGAAGGCACGAGAGATTCGAGTCTTCGAGATCGGAGTGATACCGGGCCTGCTTCAAACGGTGGAGTACACCGGAGCGCTCGTGGACGCCCAGGTACAGCGAGGAACCATCAGCCGGGAAGAGGCCGACGAGTGGTGCGCACGCCTGCTTACCCGCCAACAGGGCCTCACCGCGTTTGATGCACCCCTACTTCACGCCGTTCTCGATGAAAGCTGCATCCGTCGGCTTGTTGGCGGACGGGCAGTGATGGCCAGGCAACTCGTCGCGCTGGAAGAGCGCGCCCAGAGTCCAGGGACGATCATCCAGGTAGCCCCCTACTCCATGGGCGCGGATCGTCCGTTCGCACTCCCCGTGCATCTGCTGACACTCGCTGACCGAAGCTTGATCGGGTACTCGGAGTCCGAAGGTCAAGGCCACGTTCAACGCGATCCCAGAGCCCTTACCACCTGGGATAGGAACTACCATCGTCTTCAGGTGGGCGCACTTTCCGAGACTGCATCCATCGAGCTGATCCGCGCTGTTCGAGAGGACCTTGGGTGAGTATGGACATATCTCAGGCCAGTTGGCGAAAGTCGACCTACAGCCAGCAACAGGGCGCGTGCGTAGAGGTCGCCGACAACTTTCGCAGCGTGGTCCCCGTCCGCGACTCCAAGAACCCCAACGCCCCCGCCCTGCTCTTCTCCCCCGAGGGCTTCACTGCCTTCGTAGCGGGCGTGAAGGGTGGCGAGTTCGGCGACGTGTGAGCCGTCCTCGGGACCCACAGAGAGCGAACCCGCGACCAAACCGGTCGAGGGTTCGCTGCGTTCTGCGCCCACTCAGACCGTGGCAGGCACCTTCGCCGCAGCCTCGTTCACCGCAGACGCCGGCTCGGCATACAGCTCCCCAACCGTCGGGCTGTTGTAGGCAACCAGGTCGAGCGTCTTCTCGCGTGCGTGTGGCTACCGGGTCGGCAGATCAGACCTCGACCACGAACGCGGCCAGCTCGTCGCGGAGTTGCTCGATCCCCCCAAGTGCCCCGCCGCCGGACCTCCGAGCGGAGGCAAGTCCGGTGACGGGGCATCGACAGAGGTCAGTGCGTCGGCGCCGGTGTCGGGTACAGGCTGGCCAGTGGGTTGACGTAGGTCTTGGCGGGCATGCAGTTGGGGGCGGGGCTCTGCATCAGACCGGCCTGGAGTTCGCGGGAGCTGTGCGCCGGGTCGGTCTTGGCCAGCGGCAGGTAGATGAAGAGTTGCAGGTCGGCCGGGATGGCACTGGGGCGGATGGTGAGGACCTGCCGGCCGCCGTCCTGGCTGGCTTCCTCTTCCATGTCCCAGCCGTAGGCCGCCAGCCGGCCCTGTCCGCCGTCCTGGTTTCCCTTGGCCTCGGTCTCCGGCGGGTAGGAGGCCATCGTCGGGTCGGGGGCGTGGCAGCCGGGTTCGCCGGCGTAGACGCGGCTGCGGACGCCGGCCCGGTCCAGGTCGCGCTGCAGCTGGGTCGCGTCGACCGGCTTGTAGCCGTCCAGGATGGTGAGTTTGACGAGGTCGTCGCTGCCGCTCTGCAGGGTGTACGCGGCGTTGGTGACGTTCCCCAGCGGCTGGCTCCCGGCGCTGGCGCCGCCGCCGGCAACGACCGGGGCGGGTGCGGGGGAGCGGCCGACCCCGGTGGTGAGGGTGACCCCGGCGACGGCGACGGCGGCGGCCAGGCCCATCGGGAGCGCCACCCGCAGGGCCAGGGTCCGGCGCTTGGCAGCGCTACGGGAGTGCTCGGTCACGGCGTCCATCAGGTGCTCCTTCAGCAGGAAGTGGCGGTGAGGGGAGAGCTCCGGTACGGCCGCGGCCGGCAGCAGCCGGGCCAGCTCCTCCCGCTCGGTCTGCTGGGACCGGCCTCGGGGGGTGGCGTTCATCGGATCGTCTCCTTGGTCGACCGGACCGCGAGCGCGCGGTCTCCTGCTACCTGTCCGCAGATGCCGGTGCGTTGCGTACTTTCCGGGGGGTGCGTGCTTCTTGCGGAGCGGGCTGCGGCCAGCTCCTTGGCGGTGAGTTCCCGCAATCGGCTGCGGGCGCGTGACAGCCGCGAGCGGACCGTTCCGACCGGTTTGCCGAGCGCCTCAGCGGCGGCCGCGTGGTCGAGGCCCTCCCACACGCACAGCGCGAACACCTCCCGCTCGGCCGGGCGCAGCTGCTCCAGCGCGGCCTTCGCGGCGGCGAGCTGCTCGGCGTCGGCGATACGGCCGGTCAGCTCGGCGGCGAAGTCGGGCGCGGCCTCGCGCGGCGGCAGTTTGGCGAGTGCCTGCTGGTGACGGCGCGCGGCCCGGCGGGTGTTGCGGATGACGTTGGTGGCGATGCCCAGCAGCCAGGGCCGCAGGCTCTCCCCCTCGGGGTCGACCCGCGCACGCAGGCGCCAGGCCTCCAGGAAGGTCAGTGAGACCACGTCCTCGGCGACGGCCCGGTCCCCGGTCATCCGGACGGCATAGCGGTGCACCGCGCGGGCGTGATCCTCGAAGATCTGCCCGAACGCCACTGAATCCCCGGCTCGCACCCGGGCGCGAATCGATTTGTCCACACCCGTACCTGTCCGACCGCACCCGGCCGTTGCCGTGATCCACGCCACATGCCCGGGTGGGGCCCGGCGGCCCTCCTGCCTGGCGGGCCGGCCGGAGCCGGGACTGAACGAGCCGCGCAACCAGCGGCCACAGACGGTCGCACGGTAGCGCGGCACCTAGTACTACAGCCTGGGATGGCGACATTTGCAGCACCTGCTCGACCCCCGCAGCGACCAAGAGGGGAACTGAGGAGTGGATCTCCACAAGCTTCTGAAATCCGATGCCGAGACCCTGGCGAAGGAGTTCGAGGGGCATGATCCGGTCGCGTTCACGCGCCTCCTCTCGGAGCGCATCATCGACAACGACGGGACCTGCGCCACCTGTGTTCGAACGTCGCCGACGAGGCCTCGGTCGGCGAGATGGCGCGCTTCCTGGAATTCCTGGACACCGTGGGCGCCACCGCCTTCGGCTGCCTCCTCTACGGGTTGGGCCGGGAGACCGAGGCCGAGCTGTGGTGGGGAGTGGCCGCAGGCGCCGAGGACACGCTGGCCGTCCACTACGCCGCCACCGGCCGCACCGCCCGCGCCCAGGCAGTGCGCGACAACCTGGAGGAGGTCGAACCGGAGCGGCTGCCCCCGCCACGCCCTGGTCGAAGAACTCGACGCCCGCCCGGCCGGGAAAGCCCTGCGCGGCTTCGTCGAAGAGGCGCTGGAATCGGCACCCCCGGGCGCCGCCGCGCGCAGAGTGCTCCGGCGCGCCCCCGGCGCCGCACCTCGCCGGTGCGGCGCCGATGACGCTCCCAGCCCGGCCAGCCAGTGGCCCCAGGCCGTAGCTGTCTCACGACCGCTGGTGGGTCTGACGATCCATCAGGCCCAGACGGCGGAGCATCAGGATCCGCGAGCACCTCTCATCCTCACCGGGTCAGATGATCACAGATCGGGTACTACTGGCTACGCCGAAGCCCTGGGAACTGTGGGACCAGAGAAAGCCGGAAGAAACAGGCACCCGGGTGGTGGCAGTGCTGTCCAGGCGGGGCCGGGTGGTCAGCCGGCCCCGGGGGCCAGCCGCCGCTCGTCCGCGCCGATCAGCAGGTCGTTGATGCTCGCGTAGCGGCGGCGCATCAGGCCGTTCGCGTCGAACTCCCATTGCTCGTTGCCATAGCTGCGCCACCACTGCCCGGACGCGTCATGCCACTCGTACTCGAAGCGTACCGAGATCCGGTTGTCGGTGTAGGCCCACAGCTCCTTGCGCAGGCGGTAGTTCAGCTCGCGCTCCCACTTGGCGTGCAGGAACGCGACGATCTCCTGGCGGCCGTGCAGGAAGACGTCGCGGTTACGCCACTCGGAGTCTTCCGTGTAGGCGAGGGCGACTCGTTCGGGATCGCGGGTGTTCCAGGTGTCCTCGGCGGCCTGGACCTTCAGTAGTGCGGTGGCCTCGGTGAACGGGGGGACGGGTGGCCGGTGGGTCATGACGCTCCTCGCTTCGGTGCTGCGGTGCGCTCGGGGCACGGTGCACCCGAGAGGTCGGGGCACTCGTTGGTGTCCGCAGAGCGGGGCGCCGGTGGGTGCCCGGGAGGCCGGGCCGGGGCGTTCGGCGCGGCCGGTGGCCTCCCCTTCACTCTGGCCCGACCGGGCAGCTCACGGCCATGTCTGGTCGGACACCTCACCCACAGATCCGGCCGTCGAGGCGCCGTATGCTCGATGGATGTCATTCCCGCGCAGCCGCCGAATCGCCGTGCTCGCGTACGACGGCGTCCGGTTGTTGGACGTCGCGGCACCGCTGGAGGTCTTCAGCACCGCAGGGGCGTATGAGGTCGTGCTCTGCTCCCCCGGCGGCGCGACCGTCACCGCCTCGACCGGGACCGTGCTGCCCGTGGGCGCCGACGCCTTCGCCGTCCACGCGGACACCGTCGTCGTGCCCGGCTCGCTGACCCTCCCCGACGGGCCCGTGCCCGACGGCCTGGTCGCCGCCGCCGCCCTGCTGGCCGCCTCGGCGAGCCGCGTCACGTCCGTGTGCACAGGCGCGTTCGTGCTCGCCGAGGCCGGGCTGCTGGACGGCCGCCGGGCCACGACGCACTGGCGGCACGCGGTGGCATTGAGCCGCCGCTACCCGCGCGTCACGGTCGAGCCGGACTCGATCTACGTCCGCGACGGCCACCTGCTGACCTCGGCCGGTGTCAGCGCCGGCATCGACCTCGCCCTCGCGCTGGTCGAGGACGACCTCGGCCCGCAGGCCGCCCGCGAGGTGGCTCGCGACCTGGTGGTTTTCATGCAGCGGGCCGGCGGGCAGTCGCAGTTCTCGGTGCCAGCGCGGATGCCGCGCCCACGCCACGACGCCCTGCGTGCCGCACTCGACGCGGTCGCGGCCGACCCGGCGACTGACCATTCGGCGGTGGCGCTCAGCCGGCGGGTCGGCCTGAGCTCCCGTCAGCTGAGCCGGCTGTTCCGGGCGCAGCTCGACACCACGCCGTCGGCGTACGTCGAACAGGTGCGACTGGAGGTGGCGCGTGGCCTGCTGGAAGCTGGGGAGTCGGTGACCGGCGCGGCCCGCCGTTCGGGCCTGGGAAGCGACGAGACGCTGCGCCGGGTCTTCCTTCGGCACCTCGGCGTTCCACCGTCGACGTACGTGGCCCGGTTCCGCAGCACCCGGTGATTCAGTCGGGTCATGAGGAGGTCGGGGACCCGCAAATTGCCTGACGCCCAGTCGAAGGCGGCGAACTCCCTGTTCGCCGTCGAGGCGGCCTACCCGCCGGCCCCGCACACCGCCCAGAATCGCCAAGATCTGACTATCTGTCAGAGATTCCTGGAGCCAGGGCCGGAGCATGAGCCGGCCCCCTTCCCGAGAAAGACGGGAAGGGGGCCGGGCGCATGGTCACGCAGCAGCAGGGAGCCTGTCCGGACCAGTGACCCCGCTCTCGACAGCCGAACTCCGCCCCTCGTACAGGTCACCGGTCGGGTCGTTGTAGGCGCCGCGATCGAGGATTCCCTCCCGGGCCGACACCAGCAACGGCACCACGACCTGCCCCGCCACGTTCGTCGCCGTCCTCATCATGTCCAGGATCGGGTCGATCGCCAGCAGCAGGCCCACGCCCTCCAGCGGCAGACCGAGCGTGGAGAGGGTCAGCGTCAGCATCACGATCGCGCCCGTGAGGCCGGCCGTCGCAGCGGAGCCGATCACCGAGACGAACGCGATCAGCAGGTAGTCGCCGACGCCCAGGTGGATGCCGTAGACCTGCGCGACGAAGATCGCGGCGATCGACGGGTAGATCGCGGCGCAGCCGTCCATCTTCGTGGTCGCGCCGAACGGGACGGCGAACGAGGCGTACTCGCTCGGGACGCCAAGGCGTTCGGTGACCCGGCGGGTGACCGGCAGGGTGCCGACCGATGAGCGGGAGACGAAGGCCAACTGGATGGCCGGCCAGGCGCCCTGGAAGAAACGCAGCGGGTTGAGGCCACCGACGAAGCGCAGCAGCAACGAGTAGACGACGAAGAGCACCAGCGCGCAGCCGACGTAGATGTCGAGCGTGAACGTGGCGAGCGGGCGCAGCAGGTCCCAGCCGTACTCGGCGACGGACTTGCCGATCAGGCCGAGCGTGCCGAGCGGGGCGAGCCGGATCACCCACCAGAGCGCGGTCTGCACGAGCTCCAGCAGCGACTCGCTCAACTTCAGTACCGGCGCGGCCTTTTCGCCGGCCTTCAGGATCGCGGCGCCGGCCACGACCGCGAGGAAGACGATCTGCAGCACGTTCACCTTGAGGAACGCGTCGGCGATGTTGGTCGGGATGATGCCGGTCAGGAAGTCGACCCAGGAGCCGGCGTCGGCCGGGGCCTTGAGGCCGCTGGTGGCGAAGTGGGTGCCGTGGCCCGGGTCGGTGGCCAGGCCGATCGCCAGCCCGATGGAGACCGCGATGAGGCTGGTGATGCCGAACCAGAGCAGGGTCCGCACGGCCAGCCGGGCGGCGTTGGTGACGTTGCGCAGGTTGGCGATCGAGACCACGATCGCGGTGAAGACCAGCGGCGGGACGGCCAGCTTGAGCAGCTGGACGAAGGTCTTGCCGACCGTGTCCAGCGTGGTGGTCAGCCAGGAGACGTCGTTCTGGCGGGCGACGAAGCCCAGCACGACGCCGAGCACCAGGCCGGCGACGTTCTGCACCCAGAACGGGGTGCGGCGCAGGCGGGCCAGGCCCGACGGCGCGGGGGCGGGGGTGGCAGTGGACATGGGGGTGCGGCTCCGGGGCAGGACGGGGGAAAGCGCGGGCAACGGCAGGGGCGGGCGGCGCACGGGAGATGTCCGGGCCGGATCAGCCGGGCAGCCGATCAGCCGGACGGTTCGTAGCGAGGGGTACGCCGCCTAGCTACAGCTCGGAAAGCGACACGAGCGGCCTGCACCCGGCAGGCACGGCGACAGCGGCAGCGCGCACGGCATGAGCGCGTCGCTCATGTCCTGCTGCCGGAGTGCGCCTGGGGTGGTCATGGGCGACACACTAACAGTAAATATTTGAGATGTTCAAAGTACTTCTTTGATATGCGAACAGGGCGGCATGTGCGAGGCCGCCACACCAAGTGCCGGTCCGATCAACGGGCAGTCAGATTGACGGCCCATGGTTATACGAATAACTTGAGGAGCCATCCGCCACCACCACCGCCCGGGAGACCCCCGTGGGCTACCTCGCCCTGCTCCGTGCCCCGCACGTGACCCGACTGCTGCTCGGCACCCTGCTCGGCCGCCTCCCGGCCGGCATGACCGCGCTCGTCGTCGCGCTCGCGCTGCGCGAGGCGGGCGCGCCGTACAGCAGGATCGGGCTGGCCACGGCCGCCTACGCGATCTCGGCGGCGATCGGCGGCCCGGTGCTCGGGCGGCTCGTCGACCGCACCGGGCAGCCCAAGGTGCTGCTCAGCTCCGCCGTGGTCGCCGGGCTCGGCTACGCGCTACTGGCGCTCGCCCCCGGCAACCCGGCGGCCGCGATCGGCGGCGCCGCGCTGGCCGGCCTGTGCATGCCGCCGCTCGAACCCTGCCTGCGCGCACTCTGGCCCGAGGTGGTCGCCGAGGAGCAGCTCGACACCGCCTACGCCTTCGACTCCGCCTCCCAGCAGATCCTCTACGTGGCAGGCCCATTGGCGGTGGCCGGCATCGCCGCGGTCGCCAGCCCGGTCGCCGCGCTGTGGGCCGCCGCCGGCCTCGGCCTGGCCGGCGCCCTGGTGGTCGCCACCGCCGGACCGGCCCGCCGCTGGCAGGCGCCGCCCCGCGAGCACGGCGCCGGACTGCTCGGCCCGCTGCGCTCCCCCGGCCTGGTCCTGCTGTTGATCGGCCTGGCCGGCGCGGGGTGGACGGTCGGCGCGCAGAACGTCCTCTTCATCGCCTACGCCGAGCGCCACCCGCACCAACTGCCGGGCGGCGCCGGGCTGCTGCTCGCCCTGGCGGCCCTGGCCGGGCTGCTCGGCGCGCTCGGCTACGGCGCCATGCGCTGGCGCAGCGACACCGCGACCCGGACCTGGGCGCTGGCCCTGGCGATGGGCGCCTGCTACCTGCCGCTGCTCCTGCTGCCCGGCCCCGGACCGATGGCGGCGCTCGCCTTCGTCTCCGGCCTCGGCCTGGCCCCGCTGCTCGCGGCGGCCTTCGTGCTGGTCGCCGAGCTGGCCCCGACCGGGACGGTCACCGAGGCCTTCGCCTGGCTGATCACCCTGTTCGCCACCGGCAACGCGCTCGGCTACGCGGTCTCCGGCTCGCTGGTGTCCGGCTCGCTCGCGGCGGTGGCCTGGTGCGCGGTCGGCGGGATCAGCCTCGGCGGGGTACTGCTCTTCGTCGCCCGGCGGCAACTGCGGCCGGTGGCTCCGGCGGTGGCAGCGACGGCAGCGCGGGCGGCGCTGGCCGGCTGACGGCTGCGGCCCGTACGCAGGCACGCAGGCACGCACGCTGACGGTCACTCAGGATCCTGGTGGGGAGTCCTGGGACCATCGCAACGCGGCCGGCGATCACTACACCGCCACCAGTCGGACCTGCTCGCCACAGAGCTTGACCTTGTCGTCCAGGTCAGAGGTCAGCATGACCACCGGCCGCTGCTGCCGCAGCGCCAACTCGGCTACCACCGCGTCGATCGCGTACTTGTGCCCGTGCAGGCCGGCAGCGATCAGCAGTGCGGAGGCGGCCCGAGCCTCTTCGTCGCCGACATGGACGATCCGCACCCCGGACAGCAGCCGGCGGAGCCGGGCCTGGTCCGTGCGCCCGTGGACGGCCTCGATGATGGTCAGTGCGCTGATCACCACCTCCATACC
This sequence comes from Kitasatospora sp. GAS204B, assembly GCF_029892155.1. Lineage (GTDB taxonomy): Bacteria > Actinomycetota > Actinomycetes > Streptomycetales > Streptomycetaceae > Kitasatospora. The sequence continues at coordinate 180,746 of NZ_JARZAG010000007.1, forward strand.
GCGTTTGCGGGCTTCGGCGACCAGCGCGACGGTCGGCTCGTGGTCGTGGACCAGCTTCGACAGCCCCTCGGAGTCGAGCACCAACGTGCCCTGCTGGCTCAGCTTGCGGCGGGCCATCCGCCCTCCTCGGCGAAGACCTCGTCGAACACCTGCTGGGCGCGCGCCTGTTCCGGCGGGGAGACCGGGCCCTTGCGGCGCTCGTAGTCGGCGAGGTACTCGTCCAGGAGCTGCCCGCGCAGCTCCCGCTCCACCGCCGAGGCGATGAAGGCGGAGAACTCACGCTTCCCGACCCGGGTGCGGATCGCCTCGGCGGTGCCCTCGGGCAGCGAGAGGCTCACGCGCGTCGCGGGACCCTCGCCGATGCTGTAGGGAGTCTCGGTCATGGGGCCAGATTATCAAACGAGTAGGAATCCCACTGGGCTCCCACGCCACAAACCCGTTGCCCGCGACCTCGCGCCCTGCCAAGCTCCCCGCCATGCCCACCTTCAGCGCGCCCGACGGCACCGTCCTCGCCTACCACCTCCATGGCGAGGGAGCCCCGCTGGTCTGCCTGCCCGGCGGTCCGATGCGGGACCCCGGATACCTGGGCGACCTCGGCGGCCTCGCCGCGCACCGGCAGCTGATCGTGCTGCACCTGCGGGGCACCGGCGACTCCGCGGTGCCCGAGGACGCGGAGTCGTACCGCTGCGACCGCCTGGTCGGCGACGTCGAGGCGCTGCGCGAGCACCTGGGCCTGGAGCGGATCGACCTGCTCGGCCACTCCGCCGGCGCCAACCTCGCGGTGCGGTACGCCGAGCGGCACCCGGGGCGGATCGGCCGGCTCGCGCTGATCGCCCCGAGCACCCGGGCCGTCGGCATCCCGGTGACCGGCGAGACCAGGCGCACGGCGGCGTTGCTGCGCAAGGACGAGCCGTGGTTCGCGGCGGCCTACGCCGGCTTCGAGGCGATCGAGGCCGGGGCGGACACGGACGCCAGTTGGCTGGCCATCGCCCCGTTCCACTACGGCCGTTGGGACGCGGCGGTGCAGGCATTCGACGCGTCCGGGGAGGAACAGCAGAACGAGGACGCCGCCGACCGCTTCCTGGCGGACGGCGCGTTCGACCCGGACGCCACCCGCGCCGCGCTCGCCGTCCTCCCGGCGCCGGTGCTGCTGGTGGCCGGCGAGCTGGACTGGAGCACCACGCCGGCCCACGCGAGAGAGTTCGCCGCCCTGTTCCCGAACGCCCGGCTCGCCGTGCAGCCGGGTGCGGGGCACTTCCCGTGGCTGGACGACGCCGGGTGGCTCACGACGGCGGTCGCGACGTTCCTGGGGCGGTAGCTCAGGCCGGCGCCGTCGAGGACCTGACGATCAGTGAGGTCGCCAGCGGCGCCACCGGCTGCGCCGCGCGGCCGTCCAGCCGGGCCACCAGCGCCGCGACGCCGACCTCGCCCAGGTGTTCGCCGGGCAGGTCGACGGTGGTCAGCGGCGGGGTGAGCAGGGCGGCGACGGAGACGTTGTCGATGCCGACCACCGAGAGGTCGTGCGGGATCCGCAGGCCCAGGTCGGCGGCGGCCTGGTAGACGCCGGAGGCGACCACGTCGTCGTCGCAGAGCACGGCGTGCGGGCGGTCGGGGCGGCTGAGCAGCTCGGTGGCGGCGGCCCGGGCGGCGGATTCGCCGCGGTTGAGCGGCACGCCGAGCTCCAGCACGGCCAGGCCCTGGGCGGCGGCCTCGAAGGCGGCCTGGCGGACCCGGAAGGTGTGCGCGCTGTGGGTGGAGCGGAGCCGGCCCAGGCGGCGGTGGCCGAGGGCGAGCAGGTGGCCGACGGCGGCCGCCATGCCGCCCGCGAGGTCCAACTCGACGGTGGGGGCGCCGCCGGCCGCGGCCGGGTCGGCGTCCAGGAAGACCGCCGGGGTGCCCGCGGGCAGCTCGCCGAGCTGGCTGTCGTCCGGGGAGCAGATCAGCAGCCCGTCGAAACGGCTGGTGGTGGCGGCCTCGGCGAGGGTGGTGGCGCTCCAGCCGGAGCTGACCACGACGTCGAGACCGTGCCGGGCGGCCTCCTCGTGCACGCCGGCCAGCACCCGGCCGAAGAACGGGCCTTGCAGGTTGGGGACGGCGAGCAGCACCAGGCCGCTGCGGCCCAGCCGCAGCTGGCGGCCGGCCGCCTGCGGGCGGTAGCCGAGCCCGCGGGCCGCGTCCAGCACCCGCTGGCGGGTGGCGGCGGAGACCCGGTGGCCGGCCTCGGCGCCGGAGAAGACCAGCGAGACGGTCGCCTGCGAGACGCCGGCCAGCTGGGCCACGTCGCGGCCGGTGGGGCGCCGGGTCGGGGTACCGGGCCCGGGGTGCCCGGACTCGGCGGGCGTCGGCACGGCGGTCAGGACTGCTGGGACGCGCCGGCCTCGGCGCCGGCCTCGGCACTGGCCTCGGCAGCGGCACCAGCGCCGGCCGCGGCGCCCGTCGACGCGGCGCGCGCGGCGTCGACGGCCGCGTCCTCCTCGGCGTTCTGCGCGGCGATCCGCTGGCCGGTGCGCGAGCGGATGGTGTTGACCTTGTTCACGACCTGCTCGGACATCTCGTCGCGCTGCTTGCTCAGCACCACGTAGCTGATCGGCGCCGAGATCAGGCCGGCCAGCAGCACCAGGAAGACGAGGCCGGTGGCGCCCACCACCGGGATGATCTGGAAATGGCCCAGCAGCGTGGTGACCAGCAGGCAGGCGAGGAAGATGCTGGCCCGCAGGGACGTGTATCGAAGCGTGGCGTGCGACTTGCTGCTGCTCACGGGTGGATTCCTCCGGGACGGGCGGTACGGCGGGTGGGGCAGTCTCCCAGTGAAGCATGCCGAACCGGGCGCCCGGCGCCCGCCCGTCCGGCGCTACGCCTGCGGACGCAGATCGCGCCAGAAGGTGATGTCGTCCCGCTCGTCCCCCGGCGCCACCCGGATCGCGCCCGGCACCCGGCCGACCTCGGTGTACCCGCAGCGCCCGTAGAACTTCTCCAGGCCCATCCCGCCGCGCGCCGTGAGCCGCAGCCCGGCCAGGCCCCAGGCGCGGCCGATCCGCTCCGCCTCGGCCATCAACTCGACGCCGTAGCCGCGCCCCTGCAGCGAGGGCGCCACCATGACCCGCTTCAGCAACCGCCAGTGGTCCATCAGGTCGAAGCGCATCGACTCGAAGAAGAGCACCCCGGCGAGCACGTCCCCGGACCTGGCTATCAACAGCCGGTCGGCGTCCGGGTCGCCCTCCTTGCCGATGCCGGCGAACTGCTTGCGCGCCGTCGGCCAGACCCGGTCCTCGGTCGCCGGCGGGACGAAGCCCACCGCACCGCCCGCGTTGGTGGCGTCGGTCCAGAGCGTGACGATCTCCGCGCGCAGCTCGGGCGTCAGTTCGGGGTCGAGGGCGAAGTGCAAGGTCATGCTCATCGATGCTACTGGGCGGGTGCGACAGCCGGCCCGACCCCTGCCCCGGCCCGCCCCGGTCGGCCGCGCAGCGCCAGGCAGAGCAGCACCGCCAGCGCGCACAGCCCGCCCGCGCCGTACCAGGCCAGGTCGTAGTTGCCGTACCGGTCGCGCAGCACCCCGGCCGCCGTGGCGGCGATCGAACCGCCGATCTGGTGGCAGGCCAGCACCCAGCCGAAGACGATCGGCGCGTCCTCGCCGAAGTGCCGCCGGCAGAGCGCGACGGTGGGCGGCACGGTGGCCACCCAGTCCAGGCCGTAGAAGACCACGAACGCCAGGAACGGCGGCTTCACCGACCCCGCGAAGAGCTGCGGCAGCAGCACCAGCGACAGGCCGCGCAGCGCGTAGTAGACGACCAGCAGGCGGCGCGAGTCGACCCGGTCGGTCAGCCAGCCGCTGGCCACGGTGCCGAACACGTCGAAGACGCCGATCAGCGCGAGCAGGCTCGCCGCCGTGGTCTCCGGCATCCCGTGGTCGTGCGCGGCGGGGATGAAGTGAGTGCCGACCAGGCCCACCGTGGTGGCCCCGCAGATCGCGAACGAGCCTGCCAGCAGCCAGAACTGACGCACCTTCAGGCAGTGCCGCAGCACCCGCAGGGTGCGCGACAGGGCCCGCCCACCGGCCGCGGCCGGCACCACCTCGCCGGGCCGCGCGCCGTACGGCAGCAATCCCAGGTCGGCGGGCCGCTCGCGCATCAGCAGCAGCACCGGGACGGCGACGGCGGTGGCGCAGAGCGAGACCACCATGACGGCCATCTTCCAACCCTCGTGCTGCACCAGCCAGGAGAGCACCGGCAGGAAGATCAGGTTGCCGGTCGCCCCGCCCGCCGTCAGCACGCCGAGCACCAGGCCCTGCCGGGCGTGGAACCAGCGCCCGCTGATCGTGGTGGCGAAGGCGCCGGCCATGCTGCCGCTGCCCAGGCCCACCAGGAACCCCCAGCAGAGGACCAACTGCCAGGCCTGGGTCATCAGCACGGTCAGCCCGGAGCCGACCGAGATGGTGAGCAGCGCGCAGACCGCCACCAGGCGCACCCCGAAGCGGTCCATCAGCGCGGCGGCGAACGGGGCGGTCAGGCCGTAGAGGGTGAGGTTGACCGAGACGGCGATCCCGATGGTGGCGTGCGACCAGCCGAACTGGCTGTTCCAGGCGTCCATCATCAGGCCGGGCGCGGAGCGGAAGCCGGCCGAGCCGACCAGCACCAGCAGCGAGACGGCGGCCACGATCCAGGCGTAGTGCAGGCCGGCGGCGGGACGGCGGCCGGTCGGGCGCCGGCCGGGGCCGTCGGGCTGGTCCAGGCGGTCGGGGCGGTCGGCGGCGGAAGGGGTCAGCTCGGTGGTCACCCGACCGAGTCTCGCGAGCGCCCGGCGGCACGACGAGTGGCCCGACTGCCAGCTTCCGTCAAAATCGGGCCATCGGCCGGGTGGTGCAGCCAGAATGGGGCGCATGACGACGGCACCACACCGCGTGGCGGTCCTGGCCCTGGACCGCGTGATCGCCTTCGAACTCGGCATACCCTCCCGCATCTTCGAGTCCGCGACGGCCGCGGACGGCAGCCCGCTCTACCAGGTCGCCACCTGCACGGTGGACGGCCGCCCGGTGGCCACCAGCAGCGACTTCACGATCAGCGTCGACCACGGCCCCGAACTCCTGGAGCAGGCCGACACGGTACTGATCCCGGCCGCCCGCGACCTCGGACCGAGCTTCCTGTGCGGCGGGTTGGACGAGCCGCTGGCCGCCGCGCTGGCCCGGATCCGCCCCGGCGCCAGGATCGCCTCGATCTGCACCGGCGCCTTCGTGCTGGCCGCCGCCGGGCTGCTGGACGGGCGCCCGGCCACCACCCACTGGCGCTACACCGAGCGCTTCGCCCAGCTCTTCCCACGCGTGCGACTGGACCCCGACGTGCTCTACGTGGACGACGGCGATGTGCTCACCTCCGGCGGGGTGGCCGCCGGGGTGGACCTCTGCCTGCACATGGTGCGCCGCGACCACGGCAGCGCGGTGGCCAACCAGGTGGCCCGCACCTGCCTGGTGCCGCCGTGGCGCGACGGCGGGCAGCGGCAGTACGTCGACCTGCCCACCCCGAGCGGCAACACCGGCGACAGCACGGCGGCGGTGCGCGACTGGGCGCTGCGGCACCTGGACGAACCGCTGACGCTGCGCCAGCTCGCCGAGCGGGCCCGGATGAGCGTGCGCACCTTCACCCGGCGGTTCCGCGAGGAGACCGGGAGCAGCCCGGGACAGTGGCTGACCGTGCAGCGCACCGCGCTGGCCCGCGAGTTGCTGGAGCGCACCGAACTGAGCATCGACCAGGTGGCCCGGCGGTCCGGGTTCGGCACGGCGGCCTCGTTGCGACTGCAGCTGCGCGAGCGGCTGGACCTGGCGCCGAGCGCCTACCGGCGGACCTTCCGCACACCGGCCGGCTGAGCGGCGCCGGCACGAAGCTCGGTGGAGGACTCGCCGCAAAGCACGGCGGCCGCGCCGGGCGTTCCTGACCCGGGCGGCCACCGGTACGGGCCCTGACCCGCACGCGGCGCTCCGCACTCGCCAAGGCTGCGGCGACCGACCCGGCCCGAAAGCCCGATCCCCCAAGCCACCTGGTCCTTGGCGTCCCCTCGCGACGGAGAGCTGACCCAACAGTGATCAGCTGGATACGACACGTCAATGGCTTGTCCGAAATTCGGAATGGTTGCGCTCCGTTTCGGCCGGGGCAACGGCACAATCCGGCCGTCAGGCCGTCAGGTCCCCGACGTCAGGCCGCCGGCGTCAGGCCGTCAACGCCCCGGAGGCGTGCCCCGACTGGACCGACTCTCCGCAGCCCGCCCCGTCCCGGTCGATCTCGCACCAGACCAACTTGCCCGAGCCCTGCGGATACCAGCCCCAGCGCGCGCAGAGCAGCTCGACCAGCTCCAGGCCCCGCCCGTTGGTGGCCGCCGCGCTCGCGTGCCGGGGCGCGGGCGCGGTGCAGCAGGCGTCGGCCACCTCCACCCGCAGCGGCGCCGTGTCCGGCGGCCAGCAGAGCCGCAGCACGGCGGGGCGCCCGGTGTGCACCACCGCGTTGGTCACCAGCTCGGAGACCACCAGCACCAGCGCCTCGGCGAACGACGCGTCCGGGGCCGCCCCGAAGGCGAGCACCTGCGCGCGGACCCATCGGCGGGCCCGGCCGACCTCGACGGGGTCGGGCGCCACCGCCAGCTGTACCTGAAGCACCTGCACCGCTCCACCACCTGCTGCCTGACGAGCTACCGGTAGGACTGTCCTCGACGTCGGTCGGTGTGTGCACCGGCGTGACGAACCTACCGCTCCGGCCCCGGTGACCAGCGGCGGCCACGCGGCGAAACCACCCGTGCGACATATGTCCAGCCGCCCTCGAACACGCCCCACAGCTCTTCGGATAAAAGGCCCTCGGAGCCGCCGGGCCCGCTATACCGTGGAGTCATGACCGCACCGGACTGGGACCAGCAGATGCGGTCGCGGTTGGCCCGTGGCGAGGAGAGCGCCCTCGGCGAGCTCTACGACCAGCTCGCGCCGTTGGTGCACGGCCTGGCCTGGCGGATCCTGGGCGACGAGGCGGCCGCGGCACAGCTCACCCGCGAGGTCTTCGGCCATCTCTGGGAGCACCCGGAGGAGTTCGACCCCGAGCTGCGCTCGCTGCGCTCCTGGGTCGGCGAACTCACCCGTCGGCACGCCGTGGAGCGGCTGCGCCGAGCCGACCTGGGCGAGGCCGAGATCGACGACCGGACCGCCGACGCCCAGGTGCAGTACGTGGTGGCCGCGTTGCCGCTGCCGCTGCGCGAGACCCTGGAGACCACCTGGCTGGACGGCCGGACCTACCAGGAGACCGCCCGGCGCCTGGGCATCAGCGAGCAGGCGACCAAGCAGCGCCTGCGCCTGGGCCTGCAGCTGCTGGCCTCGGCACTGGACTCCGGGTCATGATGGCGGGTCATGATGGCGGCAGCTGTGCGGCTGCGGCAGGGGCCGCGGCGATGACGGGAGTTCAGCTCGTGCGGACGGAGCAGGAACACGAGGTGCTGCGCGGCCTGCTCGGCGCCTGGGCGCTGCAGGCCTGCCTGCCCGAGGAGGGTGCCGAGCTGGAGCGGCACCTGGCCGACTGCCCGGACTGCGCCGAGGAGGGCGAACGGCTGCGCCGGGCCGCCGCCCGGCTGCGCGCCGACGACCCGCTGGACCAGCCGGACGGGCTGCGCCAGCAGGTGCTCGACTTCTGCCTGACCCGCCGCGCGGCCGACCGCCCGCTCGCCCCGTGGGCCGCCCCGTACGCGGCGGAGACCGCCAAGCTGGACGCGCTGCTGCGCGACCTGGGCCCGGCCGAGTGGCAGGAGGTGGCCGAACTGCCCTGGCACGGCGGGGTGCCCAGACGCCGCCCGGCCGAGGTGCTCTGCCATCTGGCCGCGGTGGACGGGCTGCTCGCCCAGGCGCTCGGCCTGCCCGATCCGGTGCCGGATGGTGCGCCGCGGGTGCCCGCGCAGGGCGGCGACCGCGCGGAGCCGGCCGATCCGTTCCGCGAACTGCTGGACCGCACCGATCGACTGACCCGGGCCCAGGCCGGCGCCACCCCGGCGGCGGTGCGCGCGCTCTGGCGGGCGCAGACCCAGGCGGTGCTGCGCGAGATCGGCCCTGCCGCCGCCGAGGCGCCGGTGGACTACGGCTTCGCCCGGTTCGCGGTCCGCGACGCCTTCATCGACCGGGCCTTCGAGACCTGGATCCACGGCGATGACGTGGCCCGCGCGGTCGACTACCCGTACGCCGTCCCGGCCCCGCCGCACCTGCGGCAGATGGTCGACCTGGCCGCCCGGATGCTGCCCGGCGCCCTGGCCGGCCGGCGGCGGCACGCCTACACGGGCCCGGCCCCGAGCGCGGGCGCGGCCCGCACGCTGCGGCTGGTGATCGAGGGCCCGGCCAACGGCGAGTGGCTGATCCCGCTGGACGGCCCGCCGCCGACCGGCACCGTGCGGGCCGACGAAGCGACGGCCGACGAAGGGACGCGCGACGAAGCAATGCGCGACCCGGTCGCCGAACTGGTGATCGACGGCGTGGAATTCTGCCAACTCGCGGCCGCGCACCGGGACCCGGCGCACCTGCCGGTCGGCGAGTACGGCGACCGGGAGGCGATCCGCGAACTGCTGGCGGCGGTACCGCTGCTGTCGCGCCCCTGACCCTGGACAGGGCCTACGCGAAGACGACCGTCCGCGTCCCGTCCAGCAGCACCCGGTGCTCGCTGTGCCACTTCACCGCGCGGGCCAGCGCCTGGCACTCCACGTCCCGGCCGATGGCGACCAGTTGGTCCGGCGTCACGTCGTGCCGCACCCGGGCCACCTCCTGCTCGATGATCGGCCCCTCGTCCAGGTCGGCGGTCACGTAGTGGGCGGTCGCACCGATCAGCTTCACGCCCCGCACGTGCGCCTGGTGGTACGGCTTGGCGCCCTTGAAGCTCGGCAGGAAGGAGTGGTGGATGTTGATCACGCGGCCGGAGAGCGCCTTGCACAGGTCGTCCGAGAGCACCTGCATGTAGCGGGCCAGCACCACCAGCTCGACGCCCTCGGCCTCGACCAGGTCGAGCAGTTGCCGCTCGGCCTGCGCCTTGGTCTCCCGGGTGACCGGCAGGTGCACGAAGCGGACGCCGTAGGAGGCGGTCAGCTCCTCGAAGTCGGTGTGGTTGGAGACCACCGCGACGATCTCCACCGGCAGCGCGCCGATCGAGGTACGGAACAGCAGGTCGTTCAGGCAGTGCCCGAACTTGCTGACCATCAGCACCACCCGCATCTTCGCCTCGGCCGGGTGGATCTCCCACTCCATCCCGAACGAGGCGCCGATCGCCACGAAGCTGGCCCGCAGGCCCTCCAGGCTCACCGGCTTCTCGGCCGCGAAGTGCACCCGCATGAAGAAGAGCCCGCTGTCGGGGTCCCGGTCGCCGAACTGCTGGCTGTCGATGATGTTGCAGCCGGTCATGAAGAGATAGCTGGAGACCGCGTGGACGATCCCCTGCCGGTCCGGGCAGGAGATGGTCAGCACGTACTGGATCGGCTCGGTCGCGGTCTGCTGCTCCACCACTTGGTCCTTCGGGGTCGCCCGGCTGTGAGACCGCCCGGGACTCGGGGGGCGGTCCGAATCCGTCAAGGGTGGCACAGCCGGGTGCCGGTCAGCCGATCCGGGTGAGGATCCTCAGCACTTCGAGCGAACGAGGCGGCAGCTGCGGGTCCTCGCCGTCGTTGAGCGCCAGCAGTTCGTGCGCGGCCCAGGCCGCCGCGACCGCGTCCGGCCAGTCGGGATGCCCGAGATAGGCGGCCGCCGGGGCGTCCGCGCCGACCTCGTGCAGGATCCGCAGCACGCGCAGCACGGCGGCGTCCACCAGGGCCGCCTCGGCGGCGTCCCGCACGACGGTGCCCACGTACTTCTCGGCCGACCAGCGGTCCAGCCAGCTGTCCTCGACCAGGCGGTAGACGGCGTCGGTCACATCTCCGTAGCCCGGTCGACCGCCCGCCCAGTAGTCCTGCTGGAAAGTGGGGTCGGCGAGCATGTGCAGGGCTGAGCGCAACCGGGCGCGCCAGCGCCACCAGGGCAGATCGTTGAGCGGCATGCCGCCCATGGTGCTCGAGCGGCGCCCCGGACGAGAAGGGTTTCGTGGAGAGCTGTTCGAAGATTCTGTGCTGACCGCCATGGGCAACGATCGTACGTTCCCGTCCGAACGGGATCTACACGCGTTCACAAATCGTGTTCATCTCACGTTTGCCGACTGTACGGATTTCCGCCCTCTGGCCGTGTGAACCCCCATCAAAGCTGTTGGCGTACCCGTCGACGGCAAGGGGAGAGCCACGATGACTCGAACACCTGGGCCGCGGCCCGGCCGGACCACGCGCGGTCGCGCGGTGGGGCTGGCCGCCACCGCGGCGCTGCTCCCCGCGCTGCTCGCCACCTCGGGCTGCGGCGGTTCGGCCGCCGCCGGCACCGACCAGGCCGAACTGACCGTGATGACCTGGGCACCGGCCAACACCGGGTCGACCGACCGGCCCGGGATGACCACGCTGGCCACCGCGATCGGCGACACCGTCAACGCCCAGGGCGGGGTGGCCGGGCACCGGCTCAAGGTGCTGACCTGCAACGAGCACAACACCGCCGACGGTGCCACCGCCTGCGCCGCCCAGGCCGTGGCGGCCGGCGCGGTCGCGGTGATCGGCTCCTACAGCCAGTACGGCGAAGCCTTCATGCCGCAGCTGTCGGCCAAGGGCATCCCGTACATCGGCGGCTACGGCCTCTCCAGCCCCGAGTTCACCAGCCCGATCTCCTACCCCGTGGCCGGCGGCACCCCCGCGCTGATCGCCGGCAGCGGGCGGCAGTTGGTCGCGGCCGGCTGCCGGACGGTGGCCCTGATCCGGCCCGACACCCCGGTCGGCGACACCCTGGTCGGCGCGCTGGCCGCCGCGCTGGCCCCGGACAACGTCAAGCTGACCGACGTCCCGGCCAGGGAGACCTCCTCCGACTTCACCGCCCAGGCCCAGCAGGCGATCGGCGCCGACCGGCCCGGCAACTGCGTCACCGCCGCGCTCAGCCCGGTCCCCACCGTCAACCTGCTGGACGCGCTGCGCCGCCAGCCGCGCCAGAACACCCGGCTCGCCTCGGTGATCGGCAGCTTCCAGCAGTCCGTGGTGGACTCCACCGGCGGCGACAGCGGCCCGCTGGCCGACGCCTACGCGACCGGCTGGTACCCGCCGGAGGTGTCCAAGGTCTGGGACCCGCTGCGCGCGGTGGTGAACGGCCGGGCCGCCGCCGGGCTGGCCAGCATCGACGTCTCCGACCCCGGGGTGGAGACCACCTGGGTCGCCTACCAGGTCTTCCTCCAGTCCGTGCAGCGGCTGGGCGACCAGCCGGTGACCGCGACGGCGCTGCGCGGCGAACTGGACGGCGGCACGCCGATCAACACCGGCGGCGCCACCCCGCCGCTCAGCTGGGGGCTGACCAGCATGCTCGCCAGCGCCGACACACCGCGGCTGGTGAACACCTCGGTCACCTTCCAGCAGGTGAAGAACGGACGGCTGGCCGAGCCGCAGCCGGGCTTCGTGGACGTGCGCTGGGTGCTGACCGGCGGCAAGCCGCCGGCCGGCCCCGGGACGCCCACACCGCTGCCGTCCTGACCTGACCCCGGCCTCGCACCCTGACGGCCTGACACCCTGACGCCCTGGCGGCCCGGCCGGTCAGAGTGGCGGGGCCGCCGGGGCCGGGCCGAGCGTGGTGGTGCCCGGCGCGGCCTGGTGGCCCAGGCCGCTGCGGTAGACGTCCAGCGCGGCCTCCAGACGCCCGGTGCGGCGCAGCAGGTCGCCCAGCAGGCGGCACAGGTCGGCCAGGTCGGCCGTCGCGCCCGCGCCCTGCAGCAGTTCCAGCGCCGCCCGGTAGTGCGCCTCCGCCGCACCCGGCTCGCCGCGCTCCTCGGCGAGCCGGCCCAGCAGGCGGTGCGCGGCGCCGCCGTGCACCGCGCCGCGCCCCGGGTGCAGCGAGTCGAGCAGGTCGGCCAGCAGCGCCACCGCCTCGTCCGGCCGCCCTGCGCGGCGTAGCACGTCGGCCAGTTCGACGTCGATCTGCTGGAGGTAGAGGGTGGTCCGCCCCTGTGCCAGCAGCTCGCGGGCGGTGCGCAGTTCGCGCTCGGCGGCAGCCAACTCGCCGTCCTGGGCCCGCAGGTAGCCGCGCATCCAGTGGCAGTGCGCGAGTTCGGTGCGGATCCGCAGCTGCTGGTAGAGCTCCTGGGCCTTGGCCAGCGAGGCCTCGGCCTCGGCCGCCCGGCCCTCGGCGAGCAGGGTGCGGGCCACGCCCCGGTGCAGCCGGGCCACCAGCGCCGGGTCGTCGACCCGCGGGGCCAGCGCCAGGGCGAGTTCGGCGGCCTGCGCGGCCCGGCGGTGGGCGCCCAGGTCCATGTACGGAGCGATCACCGCGGAGTAGAGCAGCAGCAGCGCCTGCGGGTCGGCCAGGCCGCCGGTGTTGAGCTGGTCGATCGCGCTCTCCAGCAGGTAGCACGAGTACCGCAGGTCGCCCGCGAGCAGGTGGGCCACCGCCCGGCCGCGCAGGGCCGGCACCCGCTGCGGCAGCGGGGCGTCCCGGAGCAGCTCCTCGACCGCCTGGAAGTGCTCGATGGCCTGGTCGAGTTCGCCGGTGTCCAGGGCGCAGTCGCCGCGGCCGAGCAGCGCCGCCGCGTGCTGCTCGGCCAGGCCGTGCCGCTCGGCCTCGGCGGCCAGCGCGGCGAAGCGGACGGCGGCCTCGGCGGGCTCGCCGGCGCAGAGCAGTTGGCGTGCCTCGGCCAGGCGCAGGCCGAGCTCGGCGGCCAGGTGCGGCGGGCGCCCGGTGACGAGCTGCTCGACGCTGACCCCGAGCCGGTCCGCGAGGTGGCGCAGCGCGGTCTCGGACGGGCGGACCTTGCCCGCCTCCAGGGTGGAGATGTACGCGGCGGTGTAGTCGGGCTCCGCCAGGGCGCGCTGGGTCAGGCCCCGCTCGGTGCGCAGCCGCAGCACCCGGGGGCCGATGCCGGCGCGGTCGGTCGGCTCGTCGTTCATGGTCGTCACGCTCGCACAGGGTATTGCGGGGCGGGTCTGGCGGCACTAGCTTAACCGCCAATGTAAGTGGATGTGTAAACACACTTACATCAAGGCTTAACAGCGCGCTCCCCCACTCGCCCGACCGGAACGGAACCCCCATGCGCATACGCCAGGCCCTCATCAGCGGTGCCACCACGCTCGCCGCCGCCCTCAGCCTGCTGGCCGCCGCCCCCACGGCCCAGGCCACCGCCGCCCCCAGCCCCGCCCCGCTCGGTCCGCCGCTGGTCAGCGGCAGCGGCCCGGTCTGCTGGTTCGGCGCCTGCTACGACTACGTGTCCGGTCGCCAGGTCACCGACACCGCCGGGGCGACCGTGCGGATGCTCCAGGCCGCGCCCGCGATCAAGCCCGGGGACACCGACTCGCACTCGCTGCAGGAACTGGCGCTGCAGTCCGGCGACCAGAAGTCCACCGTGGAGATCGGCTGGACCGTGGACTTCGGGCTGAACGGCGACGTGCTGCCGCACCTGTTCGTCTACCACTGGGTGGACGGCGCGACCAGCTGCTACAACGGCTGCGGCTTCGTCCAGGTCTCCCGGACCGCCAAGGCGGGCATGGCGCTGCGGCCGGGCACACCCGCCCGGTTCAGCATCCAGAACGTGGGCGGCGACTGGTGGGTCTTCTACAACGAGAAGGCGGTCGGCTACTTCCCCGGCTCGCTCTGGAACGGGACCTACACCCGGGCGCAGATGGTCACCGCGTTCGGCGAGGTGGCGCACGCCAGTGGCAGCACCTGCGAGCAGATGGGCGACGGCCGCTTCCCCGCCTCGCACGGCTCGGGCTGGATCTCCGACTTCCACCTGCTCGGCGCCACCGACCGCGCCAAGCTCACGGTCACCGCGACCAGCCCGGCCCTGTACGCGGCGGGCCAGGTCACGCCGACCTCGTTCCACCTCGGCGGCCCGGGCACCGGCCCCTGCTGACGGCTACGAGCGCTACAGCTGCGCCGGGCTGAGCGAGGACAGCCCGGCCTGCTGGGCGATGGCGTTCCAGGTGCCGGAGGCCTGCCCCTTGGCGGTGGTGGCGGCGCCGCTGGCCTGGTCACCGCTCTGCAGGTTGGGGTCCTGGCCGACCTTGGTCGGGTCGCAGCTCTGGGCGAAGTCGCCCGCCCAGGCCGCGTACGCGTCGTCCGCGTTGGCCGAGGCCTGCCAGGCCTGGTTGAGCTGGTCGACCAGCTGCTGGCCGGTGGGCAGCTTGTCCACCTTCAGGGCGGCCAGGCTGGTCATCAGCTGCTTGCGCTGGGTCGAGGCCTGGGTCAGCGCGGTCTGGGCGGCGGCCGGGTTGTCGCACTTCTTGACCGCGCCGACCGCGCCGATCACCGCCTGCCGGCTGGCGTTGGCCGTGCCGAGCAGGCTGGACAGCGCCTGGGCCTGGGCCTGCGCCTGCGGGCTCAGCGCGCTGTTGCCGTTCGTGGCGCCGCTCGGGGTGCCGGTCGGGCTCTCGGTGCCCTTGGCCGCCGTGTGCTTGGCCTTCGGCTTGGTCGTGTCGGAACCGCCACCGCTGGCCAGCACGCCGACCAGGATGCCGCCGACCACGCAGGCGGCCACCACGCCGCCGACCACGGCCTTGCGGGAGAACCGGCCGCCCGGCTCGGCCGGACCGCCACCGGCCCGGCCGAGCCGGGTGGTCTGCTCGTTGGGGGCCGGGTAGGCCGGGGTGTGCGGATACTGCGGGTTCTGCGCAGAGGTGGTGAAGTTCTGCTGCCCACCGAAGCTCTGCTGGTCGCCGTAGCCCTGCTGGCCACCGAACGACTGCTGCTGCCCGTCGAAGCTCTGCTGGCCACCGAAGCCCTGCTGGCCACCGAACGACTGCTGGCCACCGAAGCTCTGCCCCGCGGCCGGCTCGCTGGTCGGGTACGGCGGCAGGTACTGCGTCTCACCGGCCGGCTCGGGCGCCGGCTGGGCGCCGTACCCGGTCGGCTGCTCGCCCCAGGGCGCCCCGGGCGCGAGGTACTCGGGCTCGCCGGGGCGGGACTGCGGCCCGGCCTGCTGCGGCGGCTGCGGTTGCTGCTGCTGCGGCGGCACCGGCGGCTGCTGCGCCTGTGTGGGGGCGGCCGGCTCCGGGCGGAACAGATCGTCCAGATTGAAGTCACCGGAGTTGGGGTACGAGCGGCGCTGGCTCAACGCGAATCCTCACCTGTGCACGGCCATGAGCGCACCGGTACGGTCAGCGGCGGCCGGGCGGTCCGTCTGATGGCGAACCGCCCGCACTGTCTGTCCGGTGTGAGCACCCGGGCCTTCCTCGGTTCTGCCGCGCGCTCGGCTGACGGCGGACCACACTTCTACTGGAGTTCCATCGGAACGTCCCGCCCACGCTACCGGTTCACCGCTACGGGTGACCACGCGGGCGGGCGTTACCTTCGCGACTCCTGCCGCATTCGCCTCCCATCCGGTGCGGAGCCGTCAAAATTCACTCACGCCGCCTCCACTTCGGCCCGCTGCTGGAACTCGCGCACCACCCGGTGGTCCCGGTACGGCTCCAGCCGCCGCCGGAAGTCGTCCAGGTACTCCACGCCCCGGTTGGAGCGCAGCCCGTTCAGCAGCCGCATCGCCTGGGCCCCGGTCTCGCAGGCCCGTTCGATGTCGCGCTGCTGCAACTGCGCGGTGGCCAGCAGCACCAGGTCCACCGCACGGCGCCGCACCCGGGTGACCGGGTGCAGGTCGAGGGCGATCCTGGCCTGCCGCTCGGCCTGCTTGGACAGCTCCAGGTCCCGGTAGCAGTGCGCCAACTCGTCGGCCAGGTAGGCCTCGTCGAAGTGCGCGATCCAGTCCGGGTCGTCCTCGGGATTGCGCCGCTCCATCGCCGCGACCGCCTTGGCCGCCACCAACTCGCAGGATCGGACGTCGCCCAGCAGCGCGTGCCCGCGCGCCTCGGCCGCGTAGAACATCGCCATCGCGGTCGGGGTGGCCACCGCGCGGGCGCCCTCCTGTGCGGCCCGGGCGAGTTGGGCGATCTCCCGGGGGTTGCCCAGGGTGGCCGCCAGGTGGCTCATCGAGGCCGCCAGCACGTAGCCGCCGTAGCCGCGGTCGTCGGCGGCCTGGGCCAGGCGCAGCGCCTGGATGTAGTACCGCTGGGCCAGCCCGGGCTGCCCGGTGTCCACCGCCATGTAGCCGGCCAGCTCCGTCAACCGGGCCACCGCGGCGAACAACTGACGCCCGGTCTCCTCCCGGTAGCCGCCGCTGAGCAGCCCGGAGACCACGCTGTTCAGGTAGTGGACCACCACCGGGCGGACGTGCCCGCTGCCGAACCGGTGGTCCAGATCGACCAGCATCTCGGTGGTGGCCCGGATCGCCGAGACGTCCGCCGGGCCCACCCGCGGGCCGCCGGTGCGGGCGACCACCGGGTCCGGCGGGGTGATCAGCCAGTCCCGGCTGGGCTCGACCAGCGCGGAGGCCGCCACCGAGGCGCCGTTGAGGAAGTCGCGGCGGCTGACGTCGCTGCGCCAGAGCTCGCAGACCTGCTCCAGGGCACCGCTCAGGGTGGCGGCGAACTGCAGGCCGACCCCCGAGGTGAGGTTCTTGCCGTCGGCCATGCCGATCTCGTCCACGGTCACCCCGCGGCCGAGCTTGCGGCCCAGCGCCTCGGCGATCACCGCCGGTGCCTGGCCGCGCGGTTGCTGGCCGCGCAGCCAGCGGGCGACCGAGGTCTTGTCATACCGCAGATCGAGCCCGTGTTCGGCACCGCAGAGGTTGACCCGGCGGGCGAGACCCGCGTTGGAGCAGCTCGCCTCCTGGATCAGCGACTGCAGACGCTCGTTGGGCTGTCGTGCGACGAGTTGTCTCGCGGCCATGGGCTTCGCCTCCCCAGCGCCCCCGGGTTCTGGCCGGCGGGCGTCGACTCTGCTGCTCTGGTGCCGACGTGCCGGACGGGCTCCCCGAGGGGTGTCCGATGGCGCAGCCGACTACCCGGCCAGTGAAGGAACTTGAGGCCAGGTTAGCGATCAACGACACCATCGGGATACCCATGCGGACGACCGGATCAGCGTGCGCGCCCTGCTAAATGCTCCTGTGCGCCCCCGTTGCGCCCACCCGATCGACGGGGGGCGAACGCCATGGCAACGCCGCCCCAACGCCTGCGGAGCGCCAGGTTCCGCGCCAGGGCGCGCCACCTCACCAGACGCATACGCCGCCCACCGCGGCGGCAGCCGGCCCCGCGCCGCCTCTCACCGGTTCGGGTGACATTGCCCGCTCCCGACGACCGACCCCGCGCCACCCCGTAACCCGCTCCACACGGGGCAGTTGTGCTGCATGTGGAAGAGACCCCAGGAGCCCCTGAACAGGGCAGTGACGGAAAGCCGATCTCCCCGCTCTTGATCGAGGCGGTCAGGTACGCGGAGGAGCGGCACTGGGAGATCGTGCCCGGCACCCGCCTGATCGAGGAGGACGGGCCGGCCCGCTGCTCGTGCGGCCTGCCGAACTGCCCGCTGCCGGGGGCGCATCCCACCACCCAGGACTGGCAGCGGCGGGCCAGCGCGGGCCCCGGCGTGGTGCGCCGCTGGTGGACGGAGCAGCCGCAGTCCTCGATCCTGCTGCCGACCGGGCGCTCCTTCGACGCGCTGGACGTCCCCGAGGTGGCCGGCTGCCTGGCGCTGGCCCGGATGGAGCGGTTGCAGCTGCAGCTCGGCCCGGTCGTCTCGGTGCCGGCCGTGGCCGGGCAGCGCGGACGCCGGCTGCTCTTCCTGGTGCTGCCCGGGGCGGTGGCCAAGCTGCCGGAGATGCTCCGCAAACTCGGCTGGGGGCCGGGGCGGCTGGATCTGGCGGTCCACGGCGAGGGCGACTGGATCGTCGCGCCGCCCTCCCGGATCGGGCCGTACAGCTTCGCGCAGTGGGCCAGGCCGCCGTCCGCGCTCAACCGCTGGCTGCCGGACGCCGCCGAGCTGATCAATCCGCTGGCCTACGCCTGCGGCCGGGACGCGCCGGCCGCCCGGGTGGTCCCGCCGCCCAAGGCGCGACCTCAGGCGGCGCCGGTGCGGTCGCGCTGACGCGACGTCAACCACCAGGGCGGGTCCGGACATCGGGCCCGCTCTCCGGCATGCCGCCTACCCGGTGATCAACGGGCCAAGCCGCTCGGACGAGTGACAGGGCCACGGGATTGGCACCGGCCACCCCGGGGATGAATGAGGCAGGCACCGAGAGCACAAACCACAACGAAAGGGACAGCTGGCAGAGAGACACCGGGACCGGGGGCACAGGAACCGGGGGAGCCGGAGGGGACGCCGGGACGGGGAAGCCGGGCGTGGCACGGAGGGGATCGGGGGGGATCAGGGGGGATCAGGGGGATCAGGGTGGGGACCGCGCAGGGCCCGGCACGTGGGGACGTGCCGGGCCCTGCGTCACACGTACGCTGCCGCCGCGAGTCCGGTCAGACGAGTCCAGTCAGACGTGCGCGACGAAGACGTGCGCCGCGATCTCCTTGCCGAGCTCGGCGGCGTCCACACCGCTGCCGACCAGCACGCCCCCGACGGTCGACGAGACCTGGATGGTCGCGCCGGGGCGGACCCCGGCCCGGCGCAGGGTGCGCATCATGTCCTCGTCGGTCTGGATCGGCTCGCCGATCCGTCTGACCACCACGCTGGCGCCCTCGCCCACCGGGCGCAGCGCGTCGAGCGTGACCAGGGCCGCGTCGAAGCCCTCGCCCTCGGCCTTGGTGTCGCCCAGCTCGTCCAGCCCGGGGATCGGGTTGCCGTAGGGCGACTGGGTCGGGTGGCCGAGCATGGTGAGCACCTTGCGCTCGACCGTCTCGCTCATCACGTGCTCCCAGCGGCAGGCCTCCTCGTGCACCTGCTCCCACTCCAGGCCGATCACGTCGACCAGCAGGCACTCGGCGATCCGGTGCTTGCGCATCACCCGCACCGCCAGCCGGCGCCCCTCCTCGGTGAGCTCCAGGTGACGGTCCCCGGCCACCCGCAGCAGGCCGTCACGCTCCATCCGGCCGACCGTCTGGCTGACCGTGGGTCCACTCTGCTCCAACCGCTCGGCGATCCGGGCACGCATCGGAATGATGCCCTCTTCCTCCAGCTCCAGAATGGTGCGGAGGTACATCTCAGTCGTATCGATAAGCCCAGACATCGCCGCCGGCTCCGTTCCTCGGTGTCCTCACCGCCAATTCTGACGTACCGAGGTGACAACCGAGCGCCCCCCGGAGGGCTTCCCGTCCGGTTTCGTCCCTGTTGACAGCGGACCACCACAGGGCCCACCGTGCTCGCCGTAGCTTTCTCCACTGGCGGTTAGGGAAGATCTCTCATGGATGACCTGGTCGGGCAGTACTTCGAGGCCGCTGTGAACCACCTCCAGCGGGTCCGCGCCGAGGAGGGCGAGGCGATCGGCCGGGCCGCCGAACTGCTCGCCGACGCGGTCACCGAGGGCCGGCGGATCTTCGCCTTCGGCGCCGGGCACTCCTCGCTGGCCGCCCAGGACGTGGTCTACCGGGCCGGCGGCCTGGTCCCCTTCAACCTGCTGAACGTGCCGGGGATGGCCGGGGTCACCGTGCTGCCGGCGCCGCTGGGCAGCGCGCTGGAGCGGGTCTCCGGGCTGGCCACCACGACCCTGGACCTGACCCCCGCCACCATCGGCGACCTGCTCTTCGTCATCTCGCTCTCCGGCCGCCAGGTGATGCCGGTGGAGCTGGCCGCGCACGCCCGGGCCCGCGGCCTGCGCGTGGTCGGGGTGACCTCGCTGGCCTATCCGGGCCAGGTCACCGCCAAGCACCCGTCCGGGACCTTCCTGAAGGACCACTGCGACGTGGTCCTGGACAGCAAGATCGCGGTGGGTGACGGCGAGCTGACCCACCCGGGCGCCGACACCGCCTTCGGCCCGGTCTCCACCATCGTGACCAGCGCGCTGATGCAGGCCGTGGTGGTCGGCGCGGTGGGCCTGCTGGCCGAGCGCGCGGTGAACGGTGAGGGCGGCACGCCGCCGCTGTTCCGCTCCGGCAACGTGGACGGCGGCACCGACTGGAACGCCAAGCTGATGGCCGAGCAGGCCGACCGGATCTTCTACAACTTCTGACCAGACTTCCGGCCGAACTTCCGACCGGCCCGTCCCGCCGGGCCAGAACGGCGCGTACCAGACCTGTGCGCGACGTGCGGCACCGCTCATACTGGCCCGGGCGAAGGCGTACCCGGGCTCCGCCGTGGGCAGTACGTCAGCGTCCAGCGGGACACCACGCACGTACGGGGGGCGGACTCGATGGCAGCCGGTGCGGGATCCACGGGCCCGGTCCGCGAGGCCGACCTGATGCCGGAGCTGTTCCGGCTCGCCGACTCCGCCTCGCTGCGCCACCAGCAGCGCTCGGTCCAGCTGGTCCGCTGGGAACTGCTGCTGCTCACGGCCGCCGCCGCGGTCGGCTCGGTCGGCTCCCGCCCGTTCGCCTGGGCGGCGGCGCTGGCCTACCTGGGCACCGCCGGCCTGGCGGCCGGGGTCAGCCGGCGCAATCCGCAGGGCCGCTGGTACGACGGCCGGGCGGCCGCCGAGTCGGTCAAGACGCTGGCCTGGAAGTACGCGGTCCGGGCCGACGCCTATCAGCCACCGCCGACCACGCTGCCGGACGCCGAGGGCCTCTACCACCTGCAGCTGCGCGGCATCCTGCGCGGCTTCCGGCACAGCGCGGTGCTGCCGGGCGACGCCGAGCGGCGCGCGGAGGTGACGGTGGCGATGCGCAGCCTGCGCGAACAGCCGCTGGCCGTGCGCCGCGAGGTCTACCTGCGCGAGCGGGTACAGGCCCAGCACCGCTGGTACCGGGCCAAGGCCGCCTACTGCGACCGGGCCGGACGGCTGACCGAACAGCTCGGCATCGCGCTGCCGGCCATGGGCCTGGTGCTGGCGGTGCTGCGCGCCACCGGCTGGTCCCACTACGACGCACCGGGCGCCGTCTCGGCGGTGGCCGTCTCGGTGATCGCCTGGGCCCAGCTGCGCCAGTACCGGCCGCTGGCCGCCGCCTACCGGCTGGCGGCCGACGAACTGCGGATCATCCAGGACCAGTTGACCCAGCTGGACCCGGCCGCCGAGGACTCGGAGGAGCTCTGGGCCAGACTCGCGCGGGACGCCGAGGACGCCGTCTCCCGCGAACACACCACCTGGCAGGCCCGCCGCGAGGTCCGCGGCCCGAGCCTGTGAGGCCCGTCCCCGTCCCCTGAACACTGGAGGTCCCCGGCGTGCAGCCCCGACTGGTGAAGACCGCCGACCACCGCAGGCTGGCGGTGCAGACCTTCGGTGATCCCGAAGGCCGCCCGGTCTTCCTGATGCACGGCACACCCGGCAGCCGACTCGGGCCGATTCCGCGCAGCACCGTGCTCTACAACCTGGGCGTGCACCTGATCTCCTTCGACCGCCCCGGCTACGGCGGCTCGGACCGCCTGATCGGCCGTCAGGTCGCTGCGGCGGCAGTGGACGTGCAGACCATCGCCGACGAGCTGGGACTGGACCGGTTCGCCGTGGTCGGCCGCTCCGGCGGCGGCCCGCACGCGCTGGCCTGCGGCGCGCTGCTGGCGGAGCGGGTGCACCGGGTGGCCGCGCTGGTCAGCCTGGCCCCCTGGAACGCCGAGGGCCTGGACTGGTACGGCGGGATGGCGCCCTCCAACGACCGCGACTACCGGGCCGCCGAGCGCGACCACCAGCGGATCGCCGCCACCATGGCGCAGCGGGCCCGCCGGATCCGGGACGACCCGAACACCCTGCTGGCCGGCCTGCGCAGCGAACTGTCCGGCACCGACCGGGCGGTGGTCTCGGACGCCGGGATCCGCCGGCTGCTGCTGAGCAACTACCGGGAGGCGTTCCGGCAGAACGCCGACGGCTGGATCGACGACGTGCGCGCCTTCACCACCGACTGGGGGTTCAAGGCACAGGACGTCACGGCGCCGACCTGGCTCTGGCACGGCGCCGACGACATGTTCTCCCCGGTCGACCACTCCCGCTGGCTGGCCGCGCACATCCCGGACGCCACGTTCTTCCTGGAGCCGGGCGCGGCCCACCTGGGCTCGCTGCGGGTGATGACCGCCGCCCTGAAGTGGGCGGCGGCCGACGCGACCGCCTGACCGTCAGACCGGCTGGGGCTCCAGGTCGCGGTTGATCCGCTTCCACCCCCTGGCCGAGACGGTGTTGGGGTGCTCCTCCCCCAGCTGCCGGATGAATTCGGCCACCGCGCGCGAGCGCAGTTCGGCGGCCTGGTTCACCTTGCCCTGGGCCCGCAACGTGACCGCGAGGTTGGCCTGACAGGCCACCGCGTCCGGGTGGCGCGGCTCGTAGCGGTCGCACAGCGACCGGTAGGCGGTCTGCTCCAGCGCCTCGGCCTCGACCAGCCGGCCCGAGTCGCCGTAGACGTTGGCCAGGTTGATCATCGCGTTCAGGGTGTACGGGTGCTCGGGGCCCAGCACCCGACTGAGCGTCTCCACGGTGACCGCGCCCAGCTCCGCGGCCTCCTCCAGACCGCCGCTGCCGCGCAGGTAGATCACCAGGTTGTTGGCGCAGGCCAGGGTGAACGGGTGCTCGGGGCCGAAGAGCTGCTGATGGCCGACGAAGACCTGGCGGGCCAGGTCGCGGGCCGCGTCCTTGTCGCCGCCGGCGCTGTAGTCGGCGGCCAGGTTGAGCGCGCAGGCCAGCGTGTCGGGCGCGTTCTCGCCGTACCGCTCCAGGTAGCGCTCGTAGGTCTCCTTGGTGAGCCGGCGGGCCTCGGCCTGCCGGCCCGCCTTGCGCAGCGAGACCGCCAGCGACTTGGCGTTGCGCAGGATCTCCGGGACGTCGATGTCCAGCACCTCGGCGTAGGCCTCGACGACCTCCTGGTGGACCGTCACGGATCCCTGGTAGTCGCCCTGTTCCCGCAGGTCGCGGGCGAGCATGGACTTGCTGGAGAGGGTGTAGGGGTGCTTGGGGCCGAGCACCAGGGTGCGCCGGTCCAGGGTGTCCTGGTCCAGTTCCTGGGCCGCCTTGCTGTCGCCGACCAGGCGCAGGTCGATGGCCAGGTTGTTGGCGATCGACAGGGTGCGCGGGTTGTCCTCGCCGAACTGCTCGCGGAACCGGTCCAGGGTCTGCCGGTCCAGTTCGAGCGCCTCGGCGAACTCGCCCAGCGCCCGGTGGTCGGCGCTCAGCGAGCCGGCCGTCATCAGGGTGTACGGGTGGTGCTCGCCGAGCACCTGGCGCTGGCTGCGCAGGGTGGCCTCGTCCAGCGCCATGGCCTCCGCGTACTGGCCCTGCGAGCGCATCACGTTGGCCAGTTGGAAGCGCAGCAGCAGGGTCTGCCGGTCGTCCTGGCCGAGCTTGGCGGTCCAGGCGTCGTCCAGCAGGTGGCCCATCCGACGGGCCTGGGCGAACTCGCCGCGCTTCCACAGGTAGCGGACCCGGTCGATCATCAGCTGCCGGGTGTCGGACTCGTCGCAGTCGTGCGCCCGGGACGGCGACAGGTGTGGCCAGATCTCCTCGAAGGCCGGCCAGTTCGCCGGGTCGTCGGTGTCGCCGACGACCGGGCGGGCGCCGATCAGGATCCGGTGCACCTCGTGCACGGTGTCGGTCTGCTCCTCCAGGGTCATCTCCGAGCGGATCACCTCCTGGACCAGCCGGTGCACCTGGATGCTGTTGGCCCCCGCGTCCACCTTGGCCAGCGCGTACCGGCCGATCGCCTGGATCACCCGCCCGAGCAGGAACTTGTCGCTCAGCCCCGGGTCGAAGGGGACCAGCGCGCGGATCATCTGGTCGCTGTAGAAGAGGTTCATCGAGATCGGCTCGGGCGCGAAGTAGGCGCACAGCTGCAGCATCCGGGCGGCGGCCGGTGACTGCTCGCGCAGCCGGGCGATGGAGACCCGCCAGGTGGCGCCGACCGTCATCGGGTAGTCCACCGGGCGACCGAGCTCCAGCACCCGGGCCGCCTCGGTGCGCAGCGCCTGGATGTACTCGGCGACCGGCGTGCCGGTGGCCTTCAGCCAGGCGCCGGCCACCTCGACGGCCAGCGGCAGGTCGCCGACCGCCTCGGCCACCGCGTCCGCGTCCGCCCGGTTGAGCGCGCCGGCGGTGCGCCGGGTCAGGTGGTCGATGCTCTCGCCGCGGGTGAAGACGTCCATGGTCAGCGCCTCGGCGTGGGTGGCCCAGGCCTGGTTGCGCGAGGTGACCAGGATGTGGCCGTTGCCGCCGGGGAAGTACCGGCGGATCTCGCCCGGCTCGTCCGCGTTGTCGAAGATCAGCAGCCAGCGCTTGACCCGCTCACCGCGACGCAGCGCCTCCAGCGCGATCTCGGTGGCGAGCGCCACCGGCTCGTTGGTGGCCCGGCCCATCTTGCGCGCGAGCTCGGCCAGCTGGCCCTGGATCTCGTCCTCCTGCTCGGCCGAGACCCACCAGACCAGGTCGTAGTCGGCCATGAACCGGTGCGCGTACTCCAGCGCCACCTGCGTCTTGCCCACGCCGCCGAGCCCGTAGAGGGTCTGCGGCACCGGCAGCACCGCCGTCGCCCCGCCGCCGAGCTGGTTGCGCAGCCGCTCCAGCACCTCGGCGCGCCCGGTGAAGTAGCTGTTGCGCGGCGGCACGTTCCAGATCTCCGGCTGGGTGCCGGGGAACCGGGGCCCGCTCGCGGTGTCCACGGCCGGCGCCTCCTCCCGGCCCAGCGCCTTGATCAGCGCCACCAGCGCCTGCGGCTCCTTGAGGTTGACCAGGTCCACCGGGTTGCGGCTGCTGAACGGGGCGGCCAGCGGGGTGGCGCCGACCCGGACCGGGATCAGCTGGCGCCGGGTGCCGGACGGGTCCGAGCCGACCACCGACTCCCAGAGCGCGCGGGCCTGCGGGGCGCGCAGGTAGGCCGGGGAGAGCACCGCGACCGTGCGGTAGGCCGCGTCCACCGAGCGCTCGGTCTCGGCCCGCGCGTCCGCCCCGGCGCCCACGTCCCTGGGCAACACCCGGAAGCCGGCCGCGGTCAGCACGTACTCGATCCAGTCGGCCCACATCCGGTCCTCGGGCACGTAGCTGAGGTAGATGTCGGCCGGCACGGTGGGACGGCGGCGGGTGAAGGCCTCGATGTAGCGCAGCCGCACCTCCTCGTCCATCGGCGGCAGCGCGTTCACCCGGCCCTCGGTGATCGTGTCGGCGAGCCGCTCGCAGGCCGACAGCATGCTGGTCGGGGTCCCCACCTGGTCGCCGAAGGTGGCCAGGATCTCCTCGTAGGCGTAGAACGGCCGGTACGGGATCTCCACCGAGCCCCAGTAGTGGACCAGTTGCTCGCCGGACAGGCCCGAGGGCAGCCCGTCGAAGCGGATCCGGGCCAGCGCCCGCCCGGCGTCCGCCTTGTCCTTCTCGAAGTCGTCGATCCGCATCGGGACCGGCAGGATCCGGATCCCGCGGTCCCGGTAGCGGTCCGCGATGTGCTGGGCGATCCGGGAGGCACCGTCGATGCTCTGGTCGCTCAGGGTGAAGCAGACCACCAGGTCGTCGGGCATCTGCACGGTGCAGATCTCGGCGGTGTCGGAGAGCCCGGTGCGGCTGTCGATCAGCACGTAGTCGTAGCGCTTGCGCATGTCCGCGCGCAGCGCGTCGAAGAACTGCCCGCCGTCGAAGCGCTCGTAGAACAGGTCCCAGTCCAGGCTGCCGAGGGTGCCGGAGTAGTCCCGGTCCTGCCGCCCCGCCGCCAGGAAGTCGATGCTGCCGCCGGCCGGGAAGCCGCCCCAGGAGAGCGGCACCGCGTGCCCGGCCACCTTGGCGAAGTCCAGGTGCCAGCCGGGGTGGTGGCCGATCTCGCGCAGCTCCCGCTGGTAGCGCTCGGGCTCGAGGAGCGCGTCGGCGTGCAGCTCGGTCTCCCGCAGCGCCTCCTCGCGGTAGTCGTTGATCAGCGTCATCACGCCCGGCGCGTCGGCGAGTTCGGCCGCGTCCAGGAACGGGTGGAAGAACTTGGCCAGCCCGGGGGCCTCCAGGTCCCAGTCCACGGTGAGCACCCGGAAGCCGTTGGCGGCCAGGATCCAGGCGGTGTTGGCCAGCGCCATGGTGCGCCCGGTGCCGCCCTTGTAGGAGTAGAACGTGATGATCCGCCCCTGGCGGTCCTCCTCGATGCCGGGGCGGCCCGCGGCGGGTCCGGGGGTGGTCAGCGGCGAGGCCGAACCGCGCCCACCCAGCCGGAGGTTGCGAGTCCGGTCAGACGTCATGATCTCCTCCTTCGTTCTGGTCGTCCTCGGTGGTGCGCGGTTCGAAATAGGCGGTGCGCGGGTCGGGCTCGTGATGGCGGCCGGTGGGCGGCCGCGGGTCCTCGAAGGCGCCGGCCAGCCGCGGCCGGCTCTCGCCGGTGCCGGGTGGCCTGGGCAGCGCCCGTTCCTTGAAGGCCTTCTGCGCGCGGACCGCGGCGTGCTGGAAGGCCAGGCCGAAGTCCGGTGCGGTGGGCACCCCTTCGGGATCGCCGGCATCGCCGGCGGTGGGACGGAAGGACGGCCGGGCGCTGACGGCCCGGCCGAGCACCTGGTTGGTCAGCGTGATCAGTTCGGCGGAGCGCGCCACGCACTGCGGGTCGTCCCGGTTCCACGGCTCCACCACGGCCACCCAGGCCGGGTTGCGCCGGGCGAACTCCCGGACCAGCTCCCGCCGTCGCGGATCCTGCAGCACCCAGCGGTCCAGCAGCACCACGCCCGGGCCCTGCGGCCGCTCCAGCTCCATCAGCCGACCGGCCGCCAGGTCGAACTCGTGCACCGTCGGGTTGAGGTCGCACTGCCGGGCCAGCTGCATCGCCTTCTCGGCCAGCGCCGTCTCGGCGCCGCGCAGATAGGGGTTCCAGTCGGTGCGCCCGGCGCCGTAGTAGCCGCGATCGCGGTGCGCGGGCACCTCGGAGTCCCTGAACGCCAGCACCGCGATGGTGAGTTCGTCGGCGGCCGAACGCCCCGGGAAGGCCGAGGGGTTGGTGGTGAAGTCGACCGGTTCGACCACCGGGACCACGGTCTCCAGCGCCACCTCGACGATCCGCCGGGCGAGCTTGTACACCACCTTCTCGTACAGCCCCTGGTGGTGGCGCTGGGCCATCAGCGCGTACAGCCCGTCCTCGGCGTAGGCGCGCGGAAAGCTGGGGTGGTTGTACTGCACGGCGTGTGCCACCGGCGGCAGCGCGCCGTCCTGCATGCCCACCCAGAGCACCGGCACGATCGCGCTGTTCTGCTCCGCTCCGCCGGGCGCGTTGGCCGTGCGCTGGGCGAAGGTGTACCACTCCTGGCCGCACGGCGTGCTGCGGAACAGCCGCGGATGGTAGAGCGGCACGAAGACCCGGCAGGTGGCCAGCGCTTCGGAGATCTTGGCGGCCCAGTTGTCGCCCTGGTGCATGGTCTCGTCCATGAAGCCCACCGGATCGGCGGTGGGCAGCGGGGTCAGCTGCAGCACGGCCTCGCAGAGGTCCTCGTAGAACTGGCTGACCCGGGCGTTGGGATTGCGCGTGCCGACCGGCGGCATGTGCGCGTAGCTGAGGAAGAAGTGTGGCTTCGCCGAGGCCTTCCGCCCGCCTTCAGCGTCGTTCACGCAGCCTCCCCCGCGCCGACCGCCAGTTCCCCGCAGGGACCTCCAGTGTAGGAAGACCGGCCTCCCCGGGGAATACCGCGATCGCCCCACCCCCTGATCATGCGTCAGGGCGCGGTCAACTGTCAGGCCTTTGCGCCGATCTCCCCACCGGTTCCAGCCGCCTCACGGCCGGTCAGCTCGTCCAGCAACCACTCGCGGGCCTCGTCCACCGCGGGCCGCACCGGCATCAGCAGGGCCGCGGTGCCACCCACCGGCCCCGTCCTGGCCCGATCCAACCGGCGCCGGATCCGGGCCAGCATCCGGGGAAAGTGCCGGTCGTCCAGGTCCACCCCCTCGAACCGCTCCCAGCGCGCCGTGCCGTCCGGCCCCTTGACCATGCACCCGTACCGCTTGCGCGGCGGGCTGGGCACCCGGTACTCGGCCAGGTGGAAGGCGGTGCAGGAGGTCAGCGGCGCGCCGAGCATCAGCACCCACGCGCCGGTCCGGTAGAGCTGCCCGACCGGGGACTCCTCGCCGAGGTGGCAGTCGTACGGGTGCTCGGCGACCAGGTGCCCGGCCAGCGGGCCGAGCGCGGCGAACGAGGTCTGCGGGTGCGCGCTGCGCAGCGCGCGGCCGGCGGCGCGTAGCTCCTCGGAGAGCCGGCCCACGGTCGGCGAGCACGGGGTGGTCAGCCGGTCGAACGGAGGCATCGCGGCCAGGTAGGCGGCCCGCTGGACGGGCGAGAGGCCGGCGGTGGCCTCGACGTGCAGTCGCGAGGTCACCGAGTTCTCCGGCGTCGCGGTGTAGGCCACCAGCGTGCCCTCGGGCCCGAGCGCGGCGCGCAGCGCGGCCAGCACCCCCGCCGAACCCCCCGCCACCGGGCCGAGCGAGCGCAGCGCGGCGTGCACCAGCAGCACGCCGGTGTCGGGGCCGACGCCCAGGCCGCGGAGCTGGGCGGTCAGCTGGTCGACCGTCAGCACCTCAGGTACTCGCCACCGGAGCGGTGGTCCACGCCCCCTGCCGGGCGGGGGCCGCCACCTCGGTCTCGGTCTCGGCCTCGGTCTCGGCCTCGGCCTCGGCCTCGGTCTCGCTCTCGGCCTCGAGCGGCGCGGCCGGCCAGGGCGCCACGGTGGCCCGCATGCCGGCCGCGAACCGCTCGCCGAGCGCGGTCAGCGAGCCCGAGTCGAGCAGCGTGTCGATCGCCCGGTCGGTGTGCCCGCGCCAGAGCGCCAGCTGGCCGCGCGCGAACTCGGCCGCCTCGCCGCCCACCCCGTCGTAGGCGGCCACCCGGGTACCCCAGAAGTCGGTCACCGCCAGGTGCGCGTACGTCCCCTGCAACAGGCCCTCCAGCGGGCGCGGGTCCGCGCGCCACGGGGCGTGGTAGCGGCGCTGGTCCGCCGGGTCGTACAGGTCGTGGAAGTCCAGTACCGCGCCCAGCTTGACGTGCTGGAACTCGTGCGCGATCAGCAGCGCCAGGATCGGCGCGGTGGCGGGCCGGGCGATCCCGACCGCGCCGAAAGCCTGCCGGGCCGCCGCGCTGACCTGCTGCCCGGCCGGCCCGGGGCGCAGCGGCGTGATGGTGGTCAGCCCGGCGGCGATCCCGACCGCGTACCCCGGCAGATCACGCAGCGTCAGTTCCCAGGCCTCGCGCAGCGCGCCGGTCCAAACGGCCAGCGCCTCCTCGGTGAGCCGCTGCTCGACCGGCCACTGGTGGCTGTCCCGCTGCGGATCGGTGTCCTCCAGAGCCACCGACCAGCCGCCCGCGAGGCTCAACCGGCGCACCGGCAGCCAGCGCTCGCCGCCCGGCTGGTCGAACCCGATCAGTTGCTCGGCGCCGCCCGGCGCGCGCACCGCGAAACCGTCCGCACCGGCGCGCACCACCGCCTGCCCCGCGCCGCCGACCAGCACCCGGCCGAGCGTGGGCAGCTGCACCGCGCCGCCGCGCACCGGCACCGGCAGTTCAGCGGCGTACCCGGCCCGGATCAGCGCGGCGGCGGCGATCTCCGCCAATCCGCCGAGGTCGGCCCGCGGACCGTCCTGCTCGGTCCGCAGGCAGCGCACCGCCCAGGCCCGGACGTACGGGTGGGCGAGCACCGCGTCCACCGCGTGCGGCGCCTGGTCGTCCAGCTCGGTGAGCAACTGCCAGGCCTCCCCGGCCGCCGGTCCGACGGCCGCCAGCAGCCGGCGGGTCAGGTCCAACTGCCCGGCGGCGAGCGTGGCCAGGGTGGCGGCGTCCCCGTGGCCGCGGGCCAGCTGGTCGAGCTGACCGTCCGTCAGCCGCGCCGGGACGGGCGCGGGCGCCGCAGCGGGGACCGCGGTGGCGATCCGGTCCCGGATGGTGGTGATCAGCCGCATGAGGTCTCCGCAGAAGACGGACGGGTTGTCGAAGCCGGCGCCGGTGCGCCACCGGTGCGCGTACAGCCCGCCGCCGCAGCTGCGGACCACCGGGCAGGCCCGGCACGCCTCGCTCAGCCCGGCCAGACCGGACTGACGAGCCATCATCCCCGGATGGCGGGCGACCTCGTCCAGCGTGTTCGCGAAAATGTCGAAACCGGTCGCCGGTGCGCCGTCATAGGCCGTCTTGAGGCTGTCGGCCTGCTCGAAAGTGCCATCGGTCTCGATCACCACCAGATCGGCCGGGTCCAGACCGAGCGACTCGGTGAGGCTGGAACCGCCGCGCAGGGTCCGGTGGATCGACTCGAAGGTGCGCACCGGCACCGGGCGGCCCAGCTGGAGCCAACGCTGATGGATGGTCAGCAGCCAGTCGGCGTAGGGGTGCTCGCCCAGCGTGGCGGGACGGTTCGGCGGCACGTCCCACGTCGCGTGCGGAAGCAGGAAGTCGATCCGGGGCGGCGCCAGTTCGAGCAGCGCGTCCAGCACCTCGAGCGGGTCGTTCGCCACGTCGATGGTGCAGAGCAGCCCGGCGTACAGCTGCCGGAACTCCGGTGTGCGCAGCAGCTCGACGGCCGCCAGCACCTGCGGATGGCTGCTGCGCCCGTCGGCGAACCGCCGGTGCCGGTCGTTGGCGGCCCGGTCGCCGTCCAGCGAGATGCCCACCTTGATCCCGAGCTCCGCGAACAACTCGCAGAAGGCCCGGTCCAGTCGCACCCCGTTGGTGTGGATCCGCAGGTCGAGCAGGCAGTCGGCGGGCAGCGCGGCCCGCAGGCTCTCGGCCGCCCGCCGCAGCAGCGCGGGGCCGGCCAGCAGCGGCTCCCCGCCGTGCAGCACCACGTGCACGGCGGGCAGCCGGTGGGCGAGCGCGTGCTCGCCGATCCGCCGCGCCGCCTGGTCGAGCACCCGCTCGCTGACGGCCCGGGGGCGGCCGCGCCAGCTGGTGTCCGCGTGTTCGTAGACGTAGCAGTGGTCGCAGGCCAGGTCACAGCGGCCGTGCACCTTGATCACGAACTGCGAGAAGGGCACCAGTGGCTGGGTCATGTCCGCCGCCCGCGGCTTGAGGAACGTCTTGAGGAGCGCGTGGAGTCCGCTGCTGTTCCGCTGCTAGATCGAGGAGTTGAAGGCGGCCACCGCGATCTGGCTCGAATCCGCCCCCGGCAGCGCCCGATAGAGGGCCGCGGTGAGCTCATCGACCCCCAGGGTGGCCAGTTCGTCCAGCGACACGCGGGCACCGGCCGGCAGGTCGGCGTGCTCGGCAAGGGCGGGAGCCAGAGTCGTCGTAGTCATGTCGCGTGGTCCTCTTCGGGGAGCCGCGGTTCAACTGCCGCGGGTGTGGGTAAAAAGTAGCCCCTTGTGGAGTCCATAGCAGGCCAATCGGCACAAGTGGCGTGCGTTGTCCGAGGTCGGGCCGCCGACTACACCGCCCCCGAGCTGCGACGACCTGCTGACTTGCCGTTCGGACTGGTCCGGGCGGCGGAGAAATACCACCCGGGCGGGCTACATCGTTTCGCGTATCGGGGTGCCGTCCGAGCGCAACCGCCGTCTACTCGGCCTCACGGGCAGAGTCGCCGCACCGTCCACCCGTCCCCGTCCGCCGCGTACACCAGCCGGTCGTGCAGCCGGTTCGGCCGCCCCTGCCAGAACTCCACCGCCTCCGGGACCACTCGGAACCCGCCCCAGAACGGCGGCACCGGCACGCCCTCCCCCTCGGGGTAGCGGGAGGCGAGCTCGGCGTAGCGCCGCTCCAGCACCTCGCGGGAGGCGACCGGGCTGGACTGCTCGCTGGCCCAGGCGCCCAGCTGCGAGCCGTGCGGGCGGGTGCGGAAGTACGCGGCGGTCTCGTCCCGGCCGGTCCGCTCCACGCTGCCGCTGACGATCACCTGACGCTGGATCGGATGCCAGGGGAAGAGCAGCGCGGCGTGCGGATTGGCCGTCAGTTCGGTGCCCTTGCGCGAGCCGTAGTTGGTGAAGAAGACGAATCCGCGCTCGTCGAACCCCTTGAGCAGCACGGTCCGGGCGCTGGGGCGGCCCGCGGCGTCGGCGGTGGAGAGCACCATGGCGTTCGCCTCGGCGATCCCGGCCCGCTCGGCCTGCGCGAACCAGCGGCTGAACTGGGTCACCGGATCGGGAGCCAGCTCGTGCTCGGACAGACCCGCCTCGGCGTACTGGCGGCGCATCCGGGCGAGGTCGGGGGCGGAATGGTGGTG
The DNA here is from genome assembly GCF_029892155.1 of Kitasatospora sp. GAS204B. GTDB lineage: Bacteria > Actinomycetota > Actinomycetes > Streptomycetales > Streptomycetaceae > Kitasatospora. The sequence continues at coordinate 212,805 of NZ_JARZAG010000007.1, forward strand.
CGCGGCCTGGGCGCTTTCCGGAGTCTGCACGCCAACATCATCCCGTACGACAAGCAGCGGACCACGCTCCACCTATGGAATCTCGACATCAAGAGATATGGTGTCTCGCCAACGCTTCGCCCCCTACGGTCCGGACCGATGTCCGAAACGCGCCGGTTCGCACCGGAAGATCCCCGGTGTCCACCGTGTCGGATGTGAGGTCGAGCGGCCCTTTGGGCAACATCACCGCAGTGGTGTATGGCGCAATGCACCCAGTGCCTGCCACTCTGGCACCGAGTGCCAAACACCAAAACGGTCACTGGCCACGTCGCCCCACCCAGGCGGCCGGCCCGTCACGTCACTGAGGAGCCGCGTGATGTCCGATTTCGTACCCGGGCTTGAGGGAGTCATCGCTTTCGAGAGCGAGATCGCCGAGCCGGACCGCGAGGGCGGTGCGCTGCGCTACCGCGGCGTGGACATCGACGAGCTGGTCGGGCATGTCTCGTTCGGCAACGTCTGGGGTCTGCTGGTCGACGGCAAGTTCAACCCCGGCCTGCCGTCCGCCGAGCCCTTCCCGATCCCGGTGCACTCCGGCGACATCCGGGTCGACGTGCAGTCCGCGCTCGCCATGCTCGCCCCGGTCTGGGGCCTGAAGCCGCTGCTCGACATCTCCGCCGAGCAGGCCCGCGACGACCTCGCCCGCGCGGCGGTCATGGCGCTCTCCTACGTCGCGCAGTCCGCGCGCGGCCAGGGCCTGCCGATGGTCCCGCAGAGCGAGATCGACAAGGCCGAGACGGTCGTCGAGCGCTTCATGATCCGCTGGCGCGGCGAGCCGGACCCCAAGCACGTCAAGGCGATCGACGCCTACTGGACCTCGGCCGCCGAGCACGGCATGAACGCCTCCACCTTCACCGCCCGGGTCATCGCCTCCACCGGCGCCGACGTCGCCGCCGCGCTGTCCGGCGCGGTCGGCGCGATGTCCGGCCCGCTGCACGGCGGCGCCCCCTCGCGGGTGCTCGGCATGATCGAGGAGATCGAGCGCACCGGCGACGCCGCCAAGTGGGTCAAGAACGCCCTCGACAAGGGCGAGCGCCTGATGGGCTTCGGCCACCGCGTCTACCGCGCCGAGGACCCGCGCGCCCGCGTGCTGCGCCGCACCGCCAAGGAGCTCGGCGCGCCGCGCTTCGAGATCGCCGAGGCGCTGGAGAAGGCCGCCCTGGAGGAGCTGCACAACCGCCGCCCCGACCGGGTGCTGGCCACCAACGTGGAGTTCTGGGCCGCCATCATGCTGGACTTCGCCGAGGTCCCGGCGCACATGTTCACCTCGATGTTCACCTGCGCCCGCACCGCCGGCTGGTCGGCGCACATCCTGGAGCAGAAGCGCACCGGCCGCCTGGTCCGCCCCGCCGCCCGCTACATCGGCCCGGCCGCCCGCAGCCCGCGCGAGATCGAGGGCTACGACTCGATCGCGCGCTGACGCCTGAATCGCGCTGACGCCCGATCAGCTGCTCTTCGCCGTCCGGCCGCTGGAGATCACATCTCAGCGGCCGGACGGCGGGCGCTGGGCCCACGGCCCGACCAGTAGGCTGCGCGGGTGGCCCAGATTCAGATCCCCGCTGACCTCAAGCCCGCCGACGGCCGTTTCGGCTGCGGCCCGTCCAAGGTGCGCCCCGAGGCCCTCACCGCCCTCGCCGCCACCGGTACCTCACTGCTCGGCACCTCGCACCGTCAGGCTCCGGTCAAGAGCCTGGTGAAGCGCGTGCGCGAGGGCGTGAGCAGCCTCTTCTCGCTTCCCGAGGGATACGAGGTGGTGCTCGGCAACGGCGGCTCCACCGCCTTCTGGGACATCGCCGCCCTCGGGCTGGTGCGGCAGAAGTCGCAGCACCTGAGCTTCGGCGAGTTCTCCTCGAAGTTCGCCTCCTCGGTCAAGGCCGTGCCGTGGCTGGACGACCCGAGCGTGATCAAGACCGAGCCCGGCACCCACCCGCTGCCGGTCGCCGAGGCCGGCGTGGACGTCTACGCGCTGACCCACAACGAGACCTCCACCGGCGTCGCGATGCCGATCCGCCGCCCGGCGGGCACCGCGGGCGACGGCTCGCTGGTCCTGGTGGACGCCACTTCGGGCGCCGGCGGCCTGCCGGTGGACATCACCGAGACCGACGTCTACTACTTCGCGCCGCAGAAGTCCTTCGCCTCCGAGGGCGGGCTCTGGCTGGCCGCCTTCTCGCCGGCCGCGCTGGCGCGGGCCGCCGAGATCGCCGGCTCCGGCCGCTACGTCCCGCCGTTCTTCGACCTGCCGACCGCGATCGACAACTCCTCGAAGGACCAGACGTACAACACCCCGTCGATCTCCACCCTGTTCCTGCTGGCCGACCAGCTGGAGTGGCTGAACGGCAACGGCGGGCTCGACTGGGCCGTCGCCCGTACGGCTGAATCCTCGGCGCACCTCTACGGCTGGGCCGAGAAGTCCGCGTTCGCCACCCCGTTCGTCGCCGAGCCGGCGCAGCGCTCGCAGGTGGTCGGCACCATCGACTTCGACGACGCGATCGACGCCGCCGCCGTGGCCAAGGCGCTGCGGGCCAACGGCATCGTGGACACCGAGCCGTACCGCAAGCTCGGCCGCAACCAGCTGCGGGTCGCGATGTTCCCGGCGATCGACCCGGCCGACGTGCAGGCGCTGACGGCCTGCATCGACTACGTGGTCGAGCAGCTCTGACCCACTGACGACGGAAGGAAGGGCCGCTGCCGGCGAGGCAGCGGCCCTTCCGCCGTTTGCGGGCGCGCTACTTCTGCAGCAGCGCGCCGATCGCGACCGCCACCAGGATCAGCAGGAAGGCGCCGGAGACGATACGGGTTCGAGTCTTGGGGTCCACTGTTTGAGCGTACCCGGCCGGGATGAGCGCTTTCAGAGGTGGGAGCCCCCGGTGGCGTCCAGCAACTGGCCGGTCACCCAGCGGGCGTCGGCCGAGGCCACGAAGGCGACCACGTCGGCCACGTCGGCGGCGGTGCCGATCCGGTTGAAGGCCGAGGACGCCGCGGCCCCGACCCGGGCCGCGTCGTCGGCCAGCCAGTCGGCATTGATGTCGGTGTCGGTGACTCCCGGCGCCACCGTGTTGACCGTCACACCACGGGCGCCCAGCTGCTGGGCCAGCGTCTTGGTGAACACGTCCAGCGCGCCCTTGGTGGCCGAGTAGGCGATCAGGCCGGGCATGGCTATCCGAGTCACACCGGAGGAGATGTTGACGATCCGGCCACCGTCCCGCAGGCGGTCGAGGCCCTGCTGGATGATGAAGAACGGCGCCTTGACGTTGACCGCGAAGACCTGGTCGTAGTCGGCCTCGGCCACCTCCTCGATGGTCCCCCGGGCCGCGATCCCAGCGTTGTTGACCAGGATGTCGAGACCGGAGGCACCGCTGTGGGCGGCCAGCGCCGCGTCGAACGCGGCCCAGAGCGCCGCCGCGTCGCCCGGCACGCCCAGCTCGGCGCCGAGCGCGAACGCCTGCCCGCCGGCCGCCTCGATCTCGGCCACCGTCTGCTTGGCGGCCGCCTCGTTGCTCCCGTAGTGCACCCCCACCAGCGCGCCCTCGCGCGCCAGCCGCAGCGCGATCCCCTTGCCGATCCCCCGGCTGCCGCCGGTCACCAGGGCCGTCTTCCCCGCAAGCCTGCTCATCGCACCCCACCATTCTGTAGCAGTCGCTATGGAAAGGACCGTAGCACGGTTTCTGTAGCGGGCGATATAGAATTTGGGCATGCCGACTCCCCCGCCCCGTGGCCGCCCCCGGTCCTTCGACCGCGCGGCGGCCCTGGACGCCGCCACCATGCTGTTCTGGGAGCGGGGCTACGAGGCGACCTCGATCGCCGACCTGACCGAGGCGATGGGCATCCGGGCCCCCAGCCTCTACGCGGCCTTCGGCGACAAGCGCTCGCTCTTCGAGGAGGCGGTGGCCGGGTTCCGCCACACCCACGGCGCCTACGTGGCGCGCGCGCTGGCCGAGGAGCCGACGGTGCGGGCGGGGATCGCGCGACTGCTCCGGGACTCAGCAACGGAGTTCACCACGCCAGGCCGGCCGCACGGCTGCCTGGTGATCAGCGCTGGGGTCAACTGCGGCAGCCCGCAGGTGCGGGAGCAGCTGCGGGCGATCCGGGAGGGCAGCGTCGCGGACTTCGAACGCCTGATCGCGGCGGCGGTGGCCAGCGGCGAGGAGCCGCCCGAGACCGACCCGGGCACCCTGGCCCGGCTCACCGCCGCGGTGCTGCAGGGGATGTCGCAGCAGTCCAGGGACGGGGTCGGGCGGGCGGAGCTGGAGCTGCTCGCGGCGGCGGCGATGCGCGCGTGGCCGCCGCTCAGGAGCGAGTGAGCGGCCAGCGGTCCACGACGGTGTAGCGCGAGCCGCCGCTGGCGAAGTCGCTGCGCATCAACTGAAACTCCGTCACCGGCCACTCCACACCCTGGAACTCCTCCAACCGCTCGGCCGCCGTGCGCAGCGCGGCGCGCTCCTCGCGCCCGGGGTGGCCACCGCGCCCGGTGCGGGCGAGGGTGAGGTGGGGGTGGAAGTCGAGTTCGGCGTCCGGCGTTTCGGCGACCTCGGCCGTCACCGTGAGCACCGCCCGGGCCAGCGAACGCAACGCCCACGTCTGCCCGGCCAGCCCGACCCAGAGGACGCGGTCACCGAAGTGCCCACCACCAGCGAGGCGGAGGCGGTGCGCTTGGTAGCCGAGCGCGGTCTGCGCGAGGGCCTCGCGGAGGGCCGGGAGTTGGTCGTCGGGCACCGAGCCGAGGAACGCGAGGGTGAGGTGCCAGCCCTCCTCAGCCGTCCAGCGCAGGCGCTCCGCGCCGGGGAGCGTGCGGAGGGGGGTGGTGGCGTCGGCGAGTTCGCGGACCGCTTCGGGGGAGGGGTGGACGGCGACGAAGAGTCTCATGAGCTAGAGCATGGCAAGCGAACCCGCCTTGACGCCCGCAAGGAACGCCGTGAAGGAGGCGACGGGGAAGGTGAGGGCGGGGCCCTCGGGGTCCTTGGAGTCACGCACGGGGACGAGGCCTCGGGTAGCGGACTGTGGGGCCCATTCGACGCACGCGCCGCCACTCGCGCCCGAGTAGCTGCTCTTGATCCACGTAATGTTGGTCATCGGCCATTCCCTCCATGACACTTCGGATCAGCTCAGCAGATTCCCTCTGAGACAGGGCCTGCGCGCGCAGCCGATCATACTCATCGACGTACCGACTCACTTGGCGTGCGCTGTCGATGAAGTGTCCCTGATCAAGACTCTCCGAATAGACGCGCTTCTGACCACTCGTCTGTTCAAGAATGAGCATGCCACTCATAGACATTCGCGCAGCGTCGCCTTCCCGCAACGGGAGCACCTGGATGACAGCATCGGCCATCCGCATCATCTTCAGCAGATGGGCATGCTGCGCTCGCATCACAGCCGGACTCCCCACAACACGCCGTAGCACTGCCTCGTCGACCACGGCGACCAGGTGAGGTCTGCCAGATGCGAACCTTCGGCTCTGCCGAGCAAGCCTCTCTCTGACTTTCGCCTCGGTCTCCGCAGGGTTGTAGGAGACGAACAGTGCACGCATGTATTCCTCGGTCTGCAGCAGGCCGGGCATCCGCCCGGTGGCGAGTTCATACAACCGAACTGCTTGCCCCTCCAGCTTCCGATACTCCTCATAGGCGTCCCAGTTCGGATGCGGCCGTGACAAGTACGGCTCCACCAGCTTGAACGCCGCCACCAACAACCCACCCGCCCCCAGCGCCTCATCCAGCCTCCTGGCCCACGATTCGTCTGGCTGGACCTTGCCCAGCTCCAGGTGGCTGATCATCGTCTGATGAGTTGTCAGCAGGTCAGCCAGTTGCGCCTGCGTCAGCCCCTTCTCCTCCCGGAGCATCCGCAGCACCCTGCCCCAAGTCATCGGCCCCTCGTCCGACACCCCACCGTCAAGGACTTCCAGCTCCACGACCATGATCATCCCCTCAACAGTCTTGGCAGCTCTCTTACCCAACCGCTTGTGACGCCATGGTCACACCACGAGACTGAAGTGCGCAGGGAAAACGGCCAAAATCCTCCTCTTTGCCCTGCTCTGCCATGATCTGCCACCAGTCGCGGAGCCCATCTGCCATGACAAGCCATCCCCACCCCACCACTCCCCCTCCCCCGCCCTACATCGAGCGCGGCCTGCCCGAGTGCGAGTGCCCGGCCGACTGCGGCGGTCGGCCCGAACTCTTCCTCCGCCTCACCCCGCCCTACCCCACCGTCGACCCCTACAGCAGCACACCCCCGGACCACCCCCACGAACCCCGCAAGCGCGGCGAGTTGGTCTACGACTCGCTCAACCAACGCCTCGGCGTCGTCATGGACCGCACCCGCGACCTCGTCTACCTCCGTCCGGAGCGCGGCGGCCCCGAGTGGGAGGTCGACGCGAAGTGGCTGGTGCAGTCCCCATGACCCACCCCCGCCGCCAAGCGGCCGCCGCCCTGGCCGACTTCACCACCGCCCTCACCGACGCGGACCTCGACCTCCCCGAACCCGGCGACGGCTGGCTCATCACCCACGAGGGCTCCGTCCTGGTCCGCCTCCGCCCGTTCCACCTCACCGAACTCCACCAACTCGCCCGCGCCATCCGCTCCCTGGACGCCAACACGTGACCGTCCGCCTCCTCACCGTGCGCGCCGTCCTCCTCCACCCCGACGACTCCACCGTGCTGCTGCTGCACCTCACCGCCCACCCGTGCCGCCAACTCCCGGGCGGGCCGGCCGATCCGGACGTCCCCCCGCACCTCGCCGCCCGCCGCCACGTCCTGGCCCAGCTCGGCCTGGACCTGCGCTTCACCGCTACCGACCTCGCAGCGGTCGACTACACCGCCTCCGATCTCCAGACCCCGGAGACCGTCGCCTTCCTCTTCACCAAGCCCCTCACTCCGGCCCAGACCGCCCTCGCCCGGATCCCCGACACCGCCGCCCCCACCCTGCACGGCTACACCTGGGCCAACCCCCCCCCCGCCAACCCCACCCCCTGCGACCGCGCCCCCCTCCACCACGCCACCCTCACCCTGGCCCGCCACCACTCCCCCACGGCCCCGGCCTACTTCGTCGCGGGCCACCCGCCGGACTAGCGCTTCCCGAAGGGCTGCTGATGCGCGGTCAGCTCCTGCGGGTCCACGCGGCGAACACTGCGACCACGCTCAGGCAGTCGACGATCACGACGAAGGCGACGACGTACGCCTCACCGGAGAAGAGACCTACGGTGAACCTCAGGACCGGTATCGAACACAGCACGGTGAGGGCGGTGACCAGGGCTGCCACGACCGGGGCCAACCGGGAGCCGCGCCGGAACGCGATCGTAGTGATCAACCACAGCACGGTCGGTACCGCCGCCAGGACGGCGATGGCAGCCGTCGCGGTCTCGGCCATGCCAGCTGCGAGGTTGGGGTCGCCGTACTGGTCCACAGTGTTGCCGGCCCGGTCGAGCCGCACGGTGACATAGACGCAGGCGAGCAGCACCACGCTCCACAGCGCCGTTACCGTGAGTATCAGGCGGAAGGCGAGCCTCGCCCTGCGGGGCACAGCTACGTCGGTGATCGGCACGAAGCCCGACCCTAGTAGTACATGATCCCCCTGAACCACCCTCGTCCAGTCCGTCCGTTCAGCTGTCCCGTCCCGCGCCCTCGCCACCCGCCGCGTGCACTAGGACGTCGGCCAGCTCGACCGGGGCGAACAGCGGCGTGAAGTTGTCGACTTCGCCTGGTCATGGCGCGCGGGACCCGACCCGTGGCGCGAGTTCAACGGCGGTATCAGGCACCTGGTCGCCCCGGAACTCGCCGCCCGGCTACACCGCCGCCGGCCTCACCCCGAAGGACACCAGCCCGGCCGACCTGCGGAAGGCGATCGCCGCCGGCATCCCGCTGACCACCGCGCGGCCGTGGCCGCACCTGACGACGATCCTCGCCGACGTCCTCACCGCACCCGCCCCCGAGCGCCCGACAGCCGGGGAACTCGCCGACGGCCTCGCCGCGGTGACCAGCCGAACGTGCGCGCTACGCGGTCGGGATGCAATGCACCCGTTCGGGTGAACACAACTCCGAGAACATGGATCAGCACAAGCTAGGGATTGCACCTGCTGCGAATATTTCGAATACTTCGATTAGGCTCGTAGCGGAGGTAGCCATGAGTACTGTCAGCGGCAAGAAGATCGAACCGGGCACCGTCGATGCCGGCCACGCCGAACGGGCACTGCGAAGAGTCAACGACTACCTGGCACACACCGCACAGAAGGACGAGGACATCCACGTCCATCTGGAGACCGGTGCCCAGGACGAGGCTCTCGTCCTGCCCCGGCCGGTGGTGGAGCTGTTCGCCTCCATGCTGGCTGCTCTCGCCAACGGGCAGGGCGTCCAGATCATGCCGGTGGACGCCGAGCTCACCACCCAGCAGGCGGCCGACCTGTTGAACGTGTCGCGTCCCTACCTGATCGGGTTGCTCGAGTCCGGCGAGATCCCCTTCAGGCTTGTCGGGCGCCACCGGCGGATCCGCTTCGCGGATGTCCATCAGTACCTGCGCGAGGACGACGCCAAGCGCAAGGATGCCGCCGACGAGTTGATGCGGCTGGACCAGGAGCTGGGACTGCTCTGACATGGCCTTTGTCGTGATCTACGACGCGTGCGTGCTCTACCCGAACACGCTTCGAGACCTGCTGATTCGCGTCGGCCAGAAGGGATTCGTCCGCGCCAGATGGTCCGATCTCATCCTTGATGAGGTCGACCGCAACCTGGCCGAGAACATGAACATCCCGCAGGAGAAGCTGCACCGCCGTCGGCAACTGATGAACGGCGCCATCCGAGACTGCCTGGTCACGGGGTTCGAGACCCTCATCGACGGGCTCGAACTACCTGATCCCGACGACCGCCACGTGCTCGCGGCCGCCATCAAGGCCGGCGCCCAGGTCATCGTCACCGAGAACCGGAAGGACTTCCCCGTCGATCGTCTCGCCAGATGGAACATCGAGCGCAAGAGTGCCGACGAGTTCGTCCTGGACCTCATCGATCTGGACGATCGCGTCGTCTACGCCTGCATCCAGGAGATCGCAACATCCCGGCGTCACCCTCCGCAGACCCTCGATGACGTCCTGGCCCAACTGGAGAAGTCCGGCCTCAGCCAGTCCGTTGCCGCGCTGCGCCTAGGGCGAGGAGCAGGAAGCTGACGCTTCCACAGGGGACACCGGACGGGCGAAGCCGGCTCGGCCAGATCTCGGAGAACCGGATCTGACCGAGCGTCACACGACGTCCCGTCAGCAGGCCGCCGCCAGCTCCCGCTCGCGCGCCCGCGACGGCGACTCCGCCGGCTGCGCCTGCCGTGGCACGAACGCCACCACCCGGCCGCCGCTCCCCCGGTGCAGGTCGACCCGCAGGCGCAGGTCGGCGCAGCGGGCCAGGACCAGGCCGATCACCGCCGCGGCCAGTGCCGAGACCAGGCCGCAGGCCAGCAGGCCGACCCGGGGGCCGTAGGCGGCGGTGGCCCAGCCGACCAGCGGGGCGCCGACGGGGGTGCCGCCGGTGAAGACCAGGACCAGCAGGCCCATCACCCGACCGCGCATCTCGGGTTCGGTGGCCAGTTGCACGTAGGAGTTGACCGCCGTGTTGAAGGTCAGGCCGCAGATCCCGACCAGGGTGAGCAGCACCGCGAAGCTCCAGTACCCGGGCGCCCCGGCGGCCAGCACCTCCAGCACGCCGAAGCTCAGCGCCGCGCCGGTCAGCCAGCGCAGGCGCGGGTTGCCCCGGCGGGCGGCGTAGAGCGCGCCGGCCAGCGAGCCGAGTGCCATCGCGGTGTTCAGCAGGCCGTACCGGCCGGGGCCGACGTGGAAGGTTTCGTGGGCGAAGCCGGCGAGCAGGGTGGGGAAGTTGAAGCCGAAGGTCCCGATGAACCCGGCCAGCACCAGCGGCCACATCAGGTCCGGCCGCTCCCGCACGTAGTGCAGTCCCTCGCGCAGCTGGCCCTTCTGGCGTGGGATCCGCTCCACCGGGCGCAGTTCGCTGGTCCGCATCGCCAGCAGTCCGCCGATCACCGCCGCGAAGGAGACCGCGTTGAGCGCGAACGCCCAGCCACTGCCGACCGCCGCGATCAGCAGGCCGGCCACCGCCGGGCCGACCAGCCGGGCGGTCTGGAAGTTGGCGGCGTTCAGGCTGACCGCGTTGCTCAGGTGCTCGGGGCCGACCATCTCGGAGACGAAGGCCTGCCGGGTCGGCGTGTCCACCACGGTGACCAGGCCGAGCAGCAGCGCGAAGGCGTAGACGTGGTACTCGGTCACCACGCCGGTGATCGTCATCACGGCCAGCACGGCGGCCAGCAGGCCCATCGCGCCCTGGGTGACGATCAGCAGCCGCCGCTTGGGCATCCGGTCGGCGAGCACGCCGCCGAAGAGGCCGAGCAGCAGGGTGGGCAGGAACTGCATGGCGGTGGTGATGCCGACCGCGAGCGGGCTGCCGGTGAGGCTCAGCACCAGCCAGTCCTGGGCGATGCGCTGCATCCAGCTGCCGGTGTTGCTGACGATCTGCCCGGCGAAGAAGTACCGGTAGTTGCGAACCCGCAGCGAGGAGAAGGTCCCCGTCGGGCGGGTGAACCGGGTCGAGGCCGCGGTTCCCGGTGCGGCGGGCTCAGCCGCCGCGGTGCGTTCGCAGGGGTCGTCGTCGCCGGGCGAAGTCACCGGCGTGGCCACGGGAGTGGCGAGGTTGGTGGTCGGGATGGTGGTGTCGTCGGGACGGTTGGCGGCGCCGGCTGCGCCCTGCGGTATCACGTACTGCTCCCCTCGGGGCGCGGCCTCGGCATGGGCCGGGGCCGCGCTGCTGGTCTTCCTGGTCGATCCTGCGGTGATGCGGTCGTCCTCTCTGTCGTCCGGTGCATCCGGCTGCGGTGCGCTACAGGTGCGCGAGCTTGTACAGCGCGGGCGCCGCCGCGCGCACGCTCGCCCACTCCTCCTCGGTCAGCCCGGAGGCCAGCTCCGCGAGCCAGGCGTTGCGCCGCCTACGGCTCTCGTCGAGGATCGCCGCGGCCTGGTCGGTCATGCTGACCACCACCTGCCGCCGGTCCTCGGGATGCGGCTCCCGCCGCACCAGCCCCTTCTCCTCCAACATCGCGATGATTCGCGTCATCGACGGCGGCTGCACATGCTCCCGCCGCGCCAACTCCCCCGGTGTCGCACTCCCACACCGGGCCAGCGTCCCCAGCACCCCCATCTCGGTAGGGCTGAGCGACTGCTCCACATGCTGGTGCCGCAATCTGCGCGCCAGCCGCATCACGGACGACCGCAGCTGACTGACAGCGGCGAGGTCGCCCTCGGACATCTCGGACATGATACTTAGGATACGTCATTACCCAAACTAATTAAAAATCGGCATGCCACTCTCGCGGGACGGAGCCACGCAGAGGAGGACCAGGAGGATCTTCGACTGGCCCGCGAGGCGATGACCGAGAACGGGCCCACCGCGACCCTGGCAGAGATGACGGCAGAGACCATGGCCCGCCCTGAACGGCGCGACTCGATCTCCGGCGGCTGAGGCCTGCAGCTCCGCCCCGGCCGAGGCCGGCCAAACTGAAGCTCCGCTCAGCCGTCCTCTCCTGACGAAGCCTCAGTGCGGAAAAGCCCGCCGCGCCCGCCAGCTGGTGTGCTCGCGGGCCACCGCGTCCTCCACGTCGCCGGCCAGCAGCGACCAGGTGGCCTCGGCGTCCGGGTCGTTCACGTCCATGGCGGTCAACTTGCCCCAGACCACGTCGAGTTCCTTGGCGGCGAGCTGGTAGGCCGAGACCAGCGGGCGCAGTTGCTTCAGCTGGGTCCAGGCGATGATCGCGGCGGCGGCGGCCGAGCAGGCGCCGAAGATGCTCACCGAGATCGCGCCCAGCGCCTGTGCCACGGCCGCCGCACCGCCGACGATCATCAGGGCCACGATGCCCAGGCCCCAGGAGACGGACTGCGACTCGCAGGCGTCCGCCTTGGCCAGGTACCAGGTGCGCTGGCCCTCCACCCGCACCCGCAGGTACATGGTGCGCCGGGCGGGCAGCTCGGCGGCCCGCAGCGCGCGCATGCCGTCGGTGATCTCGGGCACCGCGCCGGGGGCGAGCGCGCCGGTCTCCTCGAAGTTCCGCAGCAGGTCGGCGACTTGCGCCCGGTACTCCTCGTCCACCTCGGGCGAGTCGGCCGGGCCGCCGAACGGGCGGGCCCGCACGGTGTACTTCCAGGCCAGCGTCTTCACCGACTCGGCGGCGGCCCGCGCCCCGTACCACTGGGCCTGCGGATTGACCCGGCGCAGCCGGGACCAGAAGTACCCGGCCAGCAGGAAGGCGGCCACCGAGACGAACGGCGCGGCGCTGGTCTTCCCGTGGCCGCTGGGCGCGATCACGGCGCTGACCGCGGCCGCGACCACCAGCATCAGGATCATTCCGCGGTACCAGCGCAGTGTCTGCCGCTGTCCTTCGATCGACGCCCGGTCGGCCGTCTGGAACGGTTCCGGCAGGAAGTCCGCCTCGTCGATACCGGTTGGATCCCAACGCTCCATCGGCCAGTGCCCCCTCACGACTCACCCGGCAGTATGCCCAGCCCCAACTCGGCTACACAGCGCGCTTTCCGGACACTCGTGCGGACAATCCGGCTACTCGCGCGCCGCCGGCCGGGACGACGGCCGCCACCAGGGCCACCACCGCGCACAGCACCCCGAGTTCGGCGACCACCAGCCAGGGACCGCCCAGCACCTCGGCGCCCAGCGGGATCGCCCCGACCAGCCGGCACAGTGCGGCCCACGCCCCACCCACGCAGAGCAGCGTCGACCTGGCGATCCGCATCACTGTCAGCATGCTGACGATGATTCAGCCCGAGCCGCCCCGGCCGGTATCCGGAACGTCCCCCAGCGGACCCTGATCCCGCCCTAGCCTTCCCCTATGACCGGGCCCCTGATCTGGTACGCCGCCTACGGCTCCAACCTGCACCTGGTCCGCCTCACCGCCTACCTCGCCGGCGGTCAGCCACCCGGTGGCGCCCGGGTCTACCCGGGCTGCCGCGACCCGAGCCCGCCGCGCGCGATGCGCCCGATCACGCTGCCGGGGCGGGTGCACTTCGCCCTGGAGTCCGCCGTCTGGACCGGCGGCATGGCCTTCTACGACCCGCTCGACCCCGGCGACACCCCCGCCCGCGCCTACCTGCTCACCGCCGAGCAGTTCGCCGACCTCGCCGCCCAGGAGATGCGCCGCCCACCCGGCACCGACCTCGACCTCACCCCCGCCCTCACCCACGGCCGCGCCACCCTGGGCCCGGGCCGCTACGAGACCCTGGTGCACCCCGGCACCCTCGACGGCCTGCCCCTGCTCACCTTCACCGCCCCCTGGCGCACCGCCGACGCCCCCCTCGCCCCGCCGTCGCTCGGCTACCTGCGCCACCTCGCCGCCGGCCTGCGCGAGTCCCACGCCTGGCCCACCGACCGGATCGCCGCCTACCTCAGCACCCGCCCGGGCGCGGCGGGCCACTGGAGCGCCGCGGCACTCACCGAGTTGCTCGCCTGACCAGACCTCAGTTTGCAGTGCCCGCAGGGACCACCCATCGCGTGCGCTGTCCGGTGATGGCCGCGATCATGTCGTAGTCGCCGTCGTAGTGCAGCACCGTCACCCCATGCCGCTCAGCGGTCGCTGCGATGAGCATGTCGGCCATCGACAGCGCTCGATGGTCGCCGCGGAACAGCGCCTGACTCTGGATCTCCTTGGCACGGTCCCAGACCTCGTCCGTGCAGGGCAGGTGGTCGAACCCGGTGAGCAGGTGGCGGAGCCGCTCCGCCTCGACCGCCGAGCGGGCGCTGTGCAGGACCTCCATCTCGACAGCCGCGCTCACCGCGAGCAGCGCCCGCTGGGAGAGGTCGTCGAGTACGGGTCGCACGGCGGGCTTGCCCCAGCGGGCAAGCGCCGACTTGTCGATCAGGTAGCGCTCTCGGCTCACGCCGCCGCCTGATCGCCCGGCTCATCGAGAAGGTTGAACTCGCCACTGGCAATGGCGTCCGCGAACTCTATCCGGCGGGCCAGCTTCACGGCCTCGAGCAGGGCGGCATTGACGGTCGCGACCTTGGTCTTCGTACCGAAGAGCTGCTGCGCCTCGGCCAGCAGATCATCGTCGAGGTCGATAACGGTGCGTGCCATGGTCGCTCCTCCAGAGGCCGACAACAAGACAACGACATCAATCCCCGCGCACGACAGATATAAATTGCCGAATTCGCCCTACTTCGCCAGCCCCAGCGCCGGCATCATGTAGTAGAAGGCGAACACTCCCGCCACCACGTACAGCGCCACCGGCACGCTTCGCCAGCGTCCGGTCGCCACCCGCAGGACGCAGAAGGTGATGAATCCCATCCCGATGCCGTTGGTGATGCTGTAGGTGAACGGCATCAGCACCATGGTCAGGAAGGCCGGCATCGCGATCGTGTAGTCGCTCCAGTCGATCTCGCGGATCGAGTTGGCCAGGATCAGGAAGCCCACCGTGACCAGCGCCGGGGTGGCGGCCTGGGCCGGGACCATGGTGGCCAGCGGGGTCAGGAGGAGCGCGATCATGAAGAGCGCACCGGTGACCAGGCTGGCGAAGCCGGTGCGGGCGCCCTCGCCGACGCCCGCCGTCGACTCGACGAAGCAGGTGTTGGCCGAGGAGGAGGTGGCGCCGCCGAGCGCGGTGGCGATGCCGTCGACCATCAGGACCCGGTTGATGCCGGGCAGGTCGCCCTTCTCGTCGAGCAGGTGGGCCTCGTCGGCGACGCCGAGGATGGTGCCCATGGCGTCGAAGAAGGCGCTCATCAGCACGGTGAAGACGAAGAGGATCCCGGTCAGCGCGCCGACGTAGTGGAAGCCGCCGAACAGGCTGACCTTGCCGACCAGCGAGAAGTCGGGGCTGGCCACCGGGTCGCCCGGCCACTTGGGGACGGTCAGGCCCCAGGCGTCGGCGGGCAGGTTCGCCAGCTTCTGGATCACCAGGGCCAGCCCGGTCATCGCCGCGATCGAGATCAGGATCGCGCCCGGCACCTTGCGCACCACCAGCACCATGGTGAGCAGCACGCCGAGCATGAAGACCAGCACCGGCCAGCCGTGCAGGTGACCACCGGTCCCGAGCTCCAGCGGGACGGTGGTGTGGGCGATGTCGGGGACCCGGCTGACGAAGCCGGAGTCGACCAGGCCGACCAGGGTGATGAAGAGGCCGATGCCGATCGCGATCGCCTTGCGCAGCCCGAGCGGCACGGCGGTCATCACCCGCTCGCGCAGGCCGGTGGCGACCAGCAGCATGATGCAGAAGCCGGCCAGCACGACCATGCCCATCGCGTCCGGCCAGGTCATCTTGGGCGCCAGCTGGAGCGCCACGACGGTGTTCACGCCCAGGCCCGCGGCCAGGCCGATCGGGACGTTGCCGATCACCGCCATCAGCAGCGTGGTCAGGCCCGCGGTCAGCGCGGTGGCCGTGACCAGCTGCGGGAAACTCAGCGACTGCTTGTTGATGTCCACGGCGTTGGACAGGATGATCGGATTCAGCACCAGGATGTAGGCCATGGTGAAGAAGGTGGCGACACCGCCACGGATCTCCCGCGCCACGCTGGAGCCGCGCTCGGAGATCCGGAAGTAGCGGTCGATGGCCGCGGAAGGCATGCGATTTGTCCTCTGGTGGGGGCAAAGGAGGGCCTTCAGTATGTGTTCACCGGTCGTGCACGCGCCATCTTCGCGCGTAGAGCAACCGAGTGGTCAACACCGGAAGCCGTAGGCTGAGCCCCATGCCGAAGACCCCGCTGCACCCCTCGCCACCTCCCCTGGAAGCCAACGACGTCGCGATCGTCGGCGGCGGCACGGTGGTCTGGTTCGTGGGTTTCCTGGTGCTGCTCCCCTTCCAGCACACGCTCTCCGAGCACGGGCACGGCAGCTGGCCGTGGATCTGCCTCTCCGGCGGTCTGCTCGGCCTGATCGGGCTCTGGTACTGCCGGGCCCGACGGGCCGCGATCCAGCGGGACCGGGCCGCGGCGGAGGTCGGTCCCGGGGAGGAGTGACGCCGGTGGACAGCTCCGCCCCGGGGAGGAGCCGCGCCCCCGCCGAGCGGTCCACCCGGTCGGCCGGACCGGAACCACAGGGGGACGCACCGGACATTTCGCCCCCGTAGAGTCGGTGCCATGACGCATCCCGCCGGCGACCGGCCCGTCCCCGACAGCGGCACCGCCGCCGGCGCCACCGGCCTCGCGCCCGCCGGGCGTGGCGGTCTGACGGCGGCCCAGGTCGCCGAGCGGGTGGCGAACGGCCAGGTCAACGACGTTCCGGCGCGTTCCTCACGGTCCGTCAGCGAGATCGTGCGGGCGAACGTCTTCACCCGCTTCAACGCGATCATCGGCGTGCTCTTCGCGGTCATCCTGGTGGTCGGCCCGATCCAGGACGGCCTGTTCGGCCTGGTCATCGTCGCCAACACGGCGATCGGCATCATCCAGGAGGTGCGCGCCAAGCAGACCCTGGACAGCCTCGCGCTGATCGGCGAGGCCCGCCCCGAGGTGCGCCGGGACGGCCAGGTGACCCAGGTCGCGGTGGCCGAGATCGTGCTGGACGACACCGTGCTGCTCGGCATCGGCGACAAGGTGATCGTGGACGGCGCGGTCACCGAGGCCGAGGGCCTGGAGATCGACGAGTCGCTGCTCACCGGCGAACCCGACCCGGTCCTCAAGCACCCGGGCGACCTGGTGATGTCCGGCAGTTTCGTGGTCGCCGGCGCCGGCGCCTTCACCGCCACCAAGGTGGGCCGCCAGGCCTACGCCGCGCAACTGGCCGAGGAGGCCAGCCGGTTCACCCTGGTCAAGTCCGAGCTGCGCACCGGCATCGACACCATCCTGCGGTTCATCACCTACCTGCTGATCCCCACCGCGATCGGTCTGGTGATCAGCCAGTGGGCGGTCGAGCACAACGACTGGCGCGAGGCGGTGCGCCGCACGGTGGCGGGGATCGTGCCGATGGTGCCCGAGGGGCTGGTGCTGCTGACCTCGGTGGCCTTCGCGATCGGGGTGGTCCGGCTGGGCCGCAAGCAGTGCCTGGTCCAGGAGCTGCCCGCGATCGAGGGGCTGGCCCGGGTGGACACCGTCTGCCTGGACAAGACCGGCACCCTCACCGAGGGCGGCATGGACGTGCTGGAGCTGCGCACCCTCGACCACGCCGGGACCGCCGACGGTGAGCAGCGGCTGCGGCAGGCGCTCGGCGTGATGGCGGCGGCCGACGCCCGGCCGAACGCCAGCATGCGGGCGGTGCTGGACGCCTACCCGGCCCCCGCCGGGGAGGGCCAGGGGCACTGGCGGGTGCTGGAGGCGATGCCGTTCTCCTCGGCCCGCAAGTGGAGCGGGGTGCAGCTGCTGGAGCCGGCCGGTGCCGAGGCCAGCTGGCTGCTCGGCGCCCCCGACGTGCTGCTGCCCACCGGGCACCCGGCGCTGGCCGAGGTGGACCAGCTGGGCGCGCAGGGCCTGCGGGTGCTGCTGCTCGGCCGTACCCCGGTGCCGCTGGACACCCCCGACCCGGCGAAGGACCTGCGCCCGCTGGCCCTGGTGGTGCTCCAGCAGCGGCTGCGCCCGGACGCGGCGGCCACGCTGCGCTACTTCGAGCAGCAGCGGGTCCAGGCGAAGGTGATCTCCGGGGACAGCGCGATCTCGGTCGGCGCGGTCGCGGCGGGCCTGGAACTGCCGGGTGCCGAGCAGCCGCTGGACGCCCGGACCCTGCCGAGCGACCCCGAGGCACTGGCCGACACCGCCGAACGCACCACCGTCTTCGGCCGGGTGACGCCGCAGCAGAAGCGCGAACTGGTCGGCGCGCTGCAGTCCCGCGGCCACCACGTCGCGATGACCGGCGACGGCGTCAACGACGTGCTGGCGCTCAAGGACGCCGACATCGGCGTGGCGATGGGCTCGGGCAGCGAGGCGACCCGGGCGGTGGCGCAGATCGTGCTGCTCGACGACAGCTTCGCCACGCTGCCCTCGGTGGTGGCCGAGGGCCGCCGGGTGATCGGCAACATCGAGCGGGTGGCCAGCCTCTTCCTGGTCAAGACCGTCTACTCGGTGCTGCTGGCGCTGCTGGTGGTCTTCACCCAGCTGCCGTACCCGTTCCTGCCGCGGCACTCCACCCTGCTGAGCTCGCTGACCATCGGCATCCCGGCCTTCTTCCTGGCCCTGGCCCCGAACACCGAGCGGGCCAAGCCCGGGTTCGTCCGCCGGGTGCTGCGGCTGGCCGTCCCGGGCGGGGTGATCGCGGGGGCGGCCACCTTCACCTCCTACGCGCTGGCCCGCGCCGACCACGCCACCGATCTGAAGGCCGACACCAGCGTGGCCACCCTGACCCTCTTCCTGGTGGCGATCTGGGTGCTGGCGATCGTGGCCCGGCCCTACACCTGGTGGCGGGTGCTGCTGATCGCCGCCATGGGCGGCGCCTTCACCCTGGTGCTGACGGTGCCCTGGCTGTCGAACTTCTTCCAGCTCAAGCTGGTCGCCGGCCGCGACGTGTGGACGGGCGTGGGGATCGCGATCGTGGCCGGGCTGCTGCTGGAGGTGGTCTGGCGGTTCGTCCGGCGGGGGCTGGACGGCGACGAAGCCTAGAGGACGCCCAGCCCGCCGGACGGACGGTCAGCCCTCGAAGTCCCGGGCCGCCGAGAGCTCGTAGGCGCGGTCGGGCTCGGTGAGCGCGGCCAGCACCTCGAACCGGCGGTGCCACTGGCCCACCGACCAGGCCAGACCGGCCGCCAGCCCCTCCGGGGTGGCCGCGTGCAGCAGGCCCGGCACCGGCGGGACCTCGAACTCGTCGTCCTCGTCCACGGCCTCGGCCGACTCCGGGTCGTACGGCAGCTCGGGCGCGGCCGCCGTGGTGTCCCAGCGCCAGTCCACCGCGGCCTCCTCACCGTCCGGACCGACCACCAGCAGCTCCTCGTGCTCCTCGTAGACGGCCGGGCAGCCGGGCAGCAGCTCCCGGACGAACGGCGGCACCCGGTGCAGGGAGCCCTCGGAGAGCACCCGACCGCCCGCGATCTCGCTGGCCAGCGAGACGTGCAGCCGCTCCGCCAGCGCCGGGGCCAGCGCCGGGGCGACCGGGATCAGCGGGTACGGGTGGAGCAGCTGCACCAGGTCGGGCGCGTCGGCGACGACGGCCTCGGTGGCGTCCACCACCACGGTGTACCCGGGGCGGCGGCCGGTGGCCTCGTCCAGCGGCGGCAGCGCCCGCACCACGTCCAAGGGATCCACCTCGACGGCGGCCAGCGCGGTGTAGATGCCGTGCAGCTGGCGGTGCGACACCTCGCTCTGCTCGTCGGTCAGGTGGTCGAGCAGCTCGTCCGGGCCGTGCTGCTCGGCGAGCAGCGCGGCGAGCGTGGTGCGCACCCCGAGGGCGTGCAGGAACTCGGCGTCCAACGTGGTGCGGGCCTCGTCGTAGAGGCCGCGGAGCAGCCAGTCGCCGCCCGCCGCGCGCAGCCCGGCCGGCTCGCGACCGCCCAGCACCGGGTGGTCGCGCAGCCACCAGGCGGTGTACGGCGGCAGGTCGGCGTAGCCGCCGTCGGGCAGCAGCGCGCGGACCGGGGTGATCACCGCGTCCCGGTACGGCGGCCGGGCGAGCCGGGCCAGCGCCTCGGGCCAGGCCTCCTCGTCGATCAGGTCCAGGTCGCGCACCGCCAGCAGCTCGGCGGCCACCGGCGGCACGCCCACCTCATCGGCGTCGTCGGCGTGCAGCCGCTCCAGCACCTCCTCGCACCAGTCGGCCAGCCCGTCCGGCGCCTCGTCCAGCAGGCCGGTCGGGGCGCCGCCGACCGCGCGGTCGGCGGGGGCGGTCGGGTCCAGGCGCTCCAGGTCGTCCGGATCGAGCAGCGCGTCCTCGGCGCGGACCAGGACGAAGTCGCTCAGCACCCCCACGGCGGCCAGCACCTCGGGGCCCCAGCGGTCCAGCAGGTCCTCGTCCACGAAGGGCGCGTCCTCGGGGCGGGCCAGCTGGGCGAACGGGCTGTCGGGGAGGATGAGTTCACCGGCCCTGGCCAGCTCGCCCTCGTCGTCGGGCAGCGCCAGGCGGGCCAGCCACGGGTGGTCGCCGGCCTTCGCGTCGGCCGCCTTGACCAGGCCGAGCACCGCGTCGGCCAGGTCGGCGGCGGCCTCGAAGTCCTCCTCGCCGACGTCCAGCGAGCGGGCCACGGCGGCCCGCAGCTCGGGGGTCTGCAGGATGCCGGCCGGGGTGGCGGTGGCGGCACCGAGCTTGGCCAGCAGCGGGTGCGCCGCGTCGGGGTGGGCCAGCCGCAGGTCCAGCAGGTCCAGCGCCTCGGCCAGGGTCTCGGGGTAGCCGGGGAACCCCGCCCAGTCGGCGTCCTCGGAGGGCAGCAGCACCCGGCGCGGGCCGGTGACGGTGCGTCCGGTGGCCAGCGGCACCGGCAGCGCGCCGAGCGCCTCCGGGTCGGCGCCGGCCAGCGCCCCGTACAGGCTGCGCCACCAGGCCGGCTCCCGGTCCAGGCCGCCGAGCTGGTCGACCACCTCGGCCAGCGGGATCCGCCGCACCTGCAGCGCGCGCAGCTCCGCCCGCCGCTCCAGGCCGGCCGGCAGCAGGCCGGGGAAGATCGGCGCCAGCGCCTCGACCACCGAGGAGTCCGCCCCCTCCAGCAGCGTGGCGTCGCGCGGCCGAAGCGCGGGCGTGCCCTCCTCGACGGCGGTCGGGTGCGGCAGGAAGGCGGTGCCGGGCAGCCGGGAGAGGATCGCGGTGCGCAGCGCGTTGTCCAGCGTGCCCTGGCCCAGCGGCCCGGGAACCAGCGCGAGCGAGCCCAGGTCGGCGCCACGGGCCCGCAGCAGGTCGGTGTAGGCCTCGGCGGCGCGCTCGGTCAGGAACTCGGTGAGCGGGCCCGGCGCGACATGGCGCCGGGTGGAGTCCAGCGGGTAGGAGGCGATCAGCAGCGCCGGCACGCCCAGCGGCTCCTCGCTCGGCGTGGGCGCGTGCAGCACCGGGGCCACCGGGAGCGGCTGCGGGGTGCCGACGGCGGAGACCGGCACGGCCCAGGTCACCGTCCAGTACGGGCGGGCCCGCTCCTCGACGGGACGGTCCGCCAGCAGCTCCGGGGCCAGCGCGCCGGTGGTGGTGACGGTCTGCCAGAGCGACGGGACGGCGTCGCCGTGCTCGGTGCGCTCGGTCAAGGTGACCTGACCCAGCCCCTCCTCGGTGCGCTCGGCGACCGAGCGGGTCAGCGTGCGGATGCCCCGGTCCGGGGTCTCCACGACGATCTCGGCCAGCCCGGGGAGGGTGAGCAGCAGCGCGTCGTCCACGCCGTTCAGCAGACGGCGGGTCAGGTCCTCTGCGGCGCCATCGCGCAGCGGCAGCAGGACCACCGTGTCGTAGCCGGCCGGCGGCTCGCCCACGGCGGCCAGCGGCAACCGCAGCAACGGGACGTGCCCGTCGCGGCGACGCAACTCCTCGGCCAGCTCGTGCTGTTCGGCAGCCGCCCGATCGGCCAGCTCGCGGGCCTCGGCGAGCGACCAGCGGGCGCCGCCCGCGTGGCCGACGATGGCCGGCTCGTCACTGACCGCGAGCACGGCGGCGAAGCCGACGCCGAACCGGCCCACTGTGGGGGTGGTATCGGCCCGCTTGGAGGAGGCGCGCAGGGTGGAGAGCGACTCGATGGCGGCGGCATCCAGCGGTGCGCCGGTGTTGGCGGCGGCCAGCACACCGTCCCGCAGGGTCAGCCGCAGCCGCCCCGGGCCCAGGCCCGCGCGGGCCGCCGCGTCCGCGGCGTTCTGTGCCAACTCGACGACCAGGCGGTCGCGGTAACCACCGAGCGCCAGCTCCTCCTCCGCGTTGGCATCCTCCCGGAACCGGGCCGGCGAGGCCGCCCAAGCGTCCAGCACCCTGCGCCGCAACTCGGCCGTGCCGAAGTGATCGGCCACCTGCTCGTCGCCGCCACTGCCGATGATGCGAGGCTCCACTGGACCCGCCGCCTTCCCCAAACGTCACACGAGATCCTTGGGGGGCATTGTCTCTCTCTTTTGGGGCTCGGTTCGCCGCCGGGGCGCTCGGACCCGGTGTCGACACTCGTCGCTCCGGCGCTCCCTCGTACCTCGGTCGCTTGTCGCTCCTCGCTTTCGACACCGGCGCGCCCCTTTGGCTCACTCGCGGGCCGTGCGGGGTTTCTGTCACGGCCTGGTGGGTGGTTCTCTCGCGTCCGCCGCAGGGTTCTGTCACAGCCCGGTGCGGGGTACTGCCGGCGGGAGCCTGCGGGTATGGCGGAGCCCCGGGTGCCAGGAGGCTGCCCGGGGCTCGCGGGTGGTGCGGGATCAGGAGTGGCCGAGCTCCTCCGCCGGGGCGTCCGGCTCGACCGAACCGCCGCTGCGGTCGGGGTGCAGGTGCAGCGGCTCGACCACGGTCTCGTCCAGGATCAGCTCGGCCGGCACCGGCGGTGCGGGCAGCACGGCCGCCTCGGAGTGGCCGCCGCAACCGTAGGCGAGCGAGACGATCTGACCGTCCGCCGGACCGTACTCGTTGCCGCAGACGCCGAAGGCCTGGCCCAGCGAGCCGCCGATCGGGATCAGGAAGCCACAGCTGGTGCAGGAGGCCGGGGCGGACTGCGCCATCGGCGTCTGCGGCCCGTGCGCCTTCTCCCAGCGGTCGGCGGCCAGGTGCATCCCGAGCCGGGAGAGCACCCGGGGGCGGGCCATGCCCAGTTCGTCCGCGACCGCACCGATCTGCGCCCGCACCGGGGCGGGCTGCACGTGCGGGTCGGACAGTTCGAGCTCTTCCTCGCCGTCGAAGACGGCCGAGTTGGGCGCGGGCTCGTCCTCACCGGTCCACCCGGGCTCCAGCCGCTCGTCGTCCGCGTCGGTGGGCAGCAGGTCGCCGGGGCCCAGGTCGCCGGGCCGCAGCCGCTCGCTCCACGGCACCCACTGCGGCGCCAGCACCGCGTCGGTGCCGGGCAGCAGCACGACCTCGTCCAGGGTGACCACCTTGGCCCGTGGCGCGCGGGCCACGGTGACGGCCCAGTGCCAGCCGCGGTAGGCGGCGTCCAGGCACTCGAAGGTGTGCGTGACGACTCGCTCGCCCTCGGCCCGGGCGGCCAGGTGGGTGCCGACGGCGGCAGCGCCGACCGCCTCGACCGCTGCCTGCCTGGCGAGTTCGACGGCTTCGGCACAGAGCCGGTCGGGGGTACGGCTTCGCATCGCAGCACTCACGGCGTCGGTTCTCTCCAGTCTTCTTACCTGCAGCCTAATCGCCCGGGGGCTCGCCCGGGCCGTTCGGGACCGTCGCGGCCGCCTGGTGCGCGCCCGTGGGCGTCGCATCGCTCGAACCTGCCGCCGGTACCGCTCGCTCGTGGTACCGCCCCTATTCTGCGTGACCAGAAGCCTTGCGAGGACCGGCCGCGCCGCCGTCGGACCAGCCCGACCGGTGCGCAGCACGTTCCACCGCAGCGGTCCGCACAGTGCAGGCTACCCGCCGGGCAGCTCCGCGCGACAGCCCGTGGGCGGGCGCCGAGAGTACCAGCGCCGTCGGGCCGCGCCGAGCTGACCTCAATCCCTCGTCCTGGCGGGGATTGTCAGGCAGGATTGCGTGTGTGGCGGACGAAACGCCGTCGCAGCACGCCTCACCGGTCGCCGTGCCGCGACAGCAGCTCTCGGTCCCCTCTGTGGACGACTCGGGCCCACAGTCGGAGGACGGGTCCCCGCTGCCCGAGCGCCCCGGCGAGGAGCCCGATCCCGCCGACGCCGATCGCACGGATGACGACACCGATGCCGAGGAGTCACCGCGGCGCGGTCTGCTGGTGCGCAGCGCCTCGGCGGCCGGCCTGCGCACCGGGCGGGTGGTGCACGGCACCGGGCGCCGGATCCGCAAGGCCACCTCGGCCGACGGCGCCGGCGAGTCGGGCCTGGCCAAGCTGATCGAGCTGCACGCGCTGAACTCCTTCGGCGACATGCTGATCACCATCGCGCTGGCCTCCACCATCTTCTTCTCGGTGCCCACCAGCGAGGCTCGCGGCCGGGTGGCGCTCTACCTGCTGGTCACCATGGCCCCGTTCGCGCTGCTCGCGCCGGTGATCGGCCCGCTGCTGGACCGCCTGCCGCACGGTCGCCGGGCCGCGATGGCGATGGCGATGCTGAGCCGCGCGGTGCTTGCCTGGACCATGGCGAGCTCGATCAGCGGCGGCAACCTGGCGCTCTACCCCGAGGCGCTCGGCTGCCTGGTCGCCTCCAAGGCGTACGGCGTGGTGCGCAGCGTGGTGGTGCCCCGGCTCAAGCCGGCCCGGGTGACCCTGGTGAAGGCCAACTCGCGGGTGACCCTGGCCGGGCTGCTGACCACCTTCCTGGCCGCCGGGGTGGGTGGGCTGCTGCACCTGGCCGGGCCCGCCTGGCCGTTGCGCGGCGCCTTCCTGGTCTTCGTGATCGGCACCCTGATGGCCTTTCACCTGCCGCGCCAGGTGGACTCGGCCAAGGGCGAGCAGCGCGCGGTGCTGCACGCCAGCCCGCACCAGGACCCGGGCGCGCCGGCGTCGGGCGTTCCCGAGAGCCCGCGGACCAAGGCCAGCCTGCGCACGGTCGGCCCCTCGGTGGTGCTGGGCCTGCGGGCGGTGGCCGCGCTGCGCGGACTGAGCGGCTTCCTCACCCTCTTCCTGGCCTTCCTGCTGCGCGTCGACCCGGTCGGCGGCGTCTCCCCCACCGTGGGCCTGGGTCTGCTGGCGGTGGCGGCCGGCGGCGGCAACGCGCTGGGCTCGGTCTTCGGCTCCTGGCTGCGCAGCCGCGGCGCGGAGGCGACGATCACCTTGATGCTGCTGCTGGCCACCGCCGCCGCCGTGGCCGCCGCGCTCTGGTACGGGATCGTGACCGTGCTGGTGGTGGCGGCCGTCGCCGGCATCGCCGCGTCGCTGGCCAAGCTGGCGCTGGACTCGCTGATCCAGCGCGACGTCCCGGAGGCGGTGCGCACCTCGACCTTCGCCCGCTCCGAGACGCTGATGCAGCTCTCCTGGGTGGCCGGCGGGGCGCTGGGCATCCTGCTGCCGCTGGACGGCACGCTGGGCCTGTCCGTCGCGGCCGCGCTGCTGGGCGTGGCGCTGGTCTGGACGGTGCTCGCGCTGGTCCGGCTGGGGGTTCGCGGCGGCGCACCGCACCCCCGCGTCGCGTGATCGGCAGAGTTGGATAGCCTTCGTCCCATGAGCCTCAGCACCCGTGTCATCGCCGCCCTCGGCGCCGTGGTCGTGATCGGCGCCGGCACGATCGGCGGCTCCATCGCCTACGCGTCGGGCCAGCCCACGCCGACGAAGACCCAGGCCACCGTCACCGTGGGCCGCTCCTCGCACGCGCTGGACCCCAACCCGACGTGCTTCAACGGCGGCAAGCCGCTGAGCGACGCGGCCCGCCAGGCCTGCGCCACGCTCTCCAACCAGGCGGCCAGCACCTTCCCCGACAAGGTCTCGGTGAAGTGGAGCGACCAGCTCGGCGTGGGCATCGACCCGGACGCCGCGAAGAACGGCTGGCGGGCCTTCACCAACGGCGGTGGCGGCCAGGGCGGCGCCCTGGTGGCAAACTTCCAGAAGGACACCACCTTCTCCGGCCTGCAGCCGGCCGCCAACCTGCTCACCAGCAGCCGCGACACCGCGCTGACCGTGATCGAGTTCGACCCGAAGACCGCCGGCAGCGCCAACCCGGGGATCGTCGCGGTCTGGTTCGTCGACCTGGTCAACTCCGCCGCTCCGGCGACCTCGCCGCAGGACGCCGCAGGCCAGGGCGCCGGTCAGGGCGCCAGCCAGGGTCAGTGACCCACCCGTACGGCAGCACCGAGCAGCCGATCCGCCCCCGGCCCGGGACGGATCGGCTGCTCGTCGTCGTCGCGGTGGCCGCCGAGGCCGAGGCGGTGCTGCGCGGCGCGCCGGCCGGCAGGGTCACCGTGGTGACCGCCGGGGTCGGCCCGGCCGCCGCCGCCGGCGCCACCGCCATCGCGCTGGCCACCGAACGCCACCCGCTGGTGCTCTCCGCCGGGATCGCCGGCGGTTTCGCCCCGCGCGCACCGATCGGCGCGGTGGTCGCGGCCGACGCGATCATCGCCGCGGACCTGGGCGCGCAGACCCCGGAGGGTTTCCGGGACGTCGCCGAGCTGGGCTTCGGCACCACCACGCACACGCCGCCGGCGGGCGCCGTCGCGCTGCTGGCCGAGGCCACCGGGGCGGTGGTCGGCCCGGTGCTGACCGTCTCCACGGTCACCGGCAGCGCCGCCCGCGCGGCCGAGCTGACCGAGCGCCACCCGGGCGCGGCCGCCGAGGCGATGGAGGGGTTCGGGGTGGCCGAGGCGGCCGCCCGGCTGCGGGTGCCGGCGCTGGAGCTGCGCACCGTCTCCAACGCCGTGGGCCCGCGGGACCGGACCGCCTGGCGGATCGGCGAGGCACTGGCCGCGCTGACGGACGCCTTCGCCGTGCTGCCCTACGACCGACTGCTGAAGGAGGCCACCGGTGGCTGAGCCGCTGCGGGTCGCGTACTCACCCTGTCCGAACGACACCTTCGTCTTCCACGCCTGGGCACACGGCCTGGTGCCGGGCGCCGAGGCCCCCGAGGTCACCTTCGCCGACATCGACGTGACCAACGGCCTGGCCGAGCGCGGCGAGCTGGACCTGCTCAAGGTCAGCTACGCGGCGCTGCCCTGGCTGCTCGACCAGTACGCGCTGCTGCCCTGCGGCGGAGCACTGGGCCGCGGCTGCGGACCGCTGGTGCTCACCAGGCCCGGCGCCGACGCGGACCTGAGCGGCAAGGTGGTGGCCGTACCGAGCGAGCGCTCCACCGCCTACCTGCTGTTCCGGCTCTGGGCGGCCGAGGCGGTGCCCGGCGGGCTGGGCGAGGTCGTGGTGCTGCCGTTCCACGAGATCATGCCGGCGGTCCGGGACGGCCGGGTGGACGCCGGACTGGTGATCCACGAGGCGCGGTTCACCTACCAGCGGTACGGCCTGGCGAAGCTGGCCGACATGGGCGAGGCCTGGGAGGCCCGCACCGGCCTGCCGATCCCGCTGGGCGCGATCATCGCCAAGCGCTCGCTGGGCGCGGCCCGGCTGCGCGAGTTGGCGACGGCGATCCGCGGCTCGGTCGAGGCGGCCTGGGCCGACCCGGCCGCCTCCCGGGAGTACGTGCTGGCGCACGCCCAGGAGCTGGACCCGGCGGTGGCCGACCAGCACATCGGGCTGTACGTCAACGAGTTCACCGCGGAGCTGGGCGCCGAGGGCTACGCGGCCGTGCGCGCCCTGCTCGACCGGGCGGCCGAGCAGGGGCTGGTGCCGGCCGTGTCGCCGGACGCGCTGGCCTTCCCGTAGCCGCGGCCACGGGAAGTTCCGCAGGACGGATCAGGCGGCCGGATCAGGCGTCGAACTGGTCGGCCACCGCACGCAGCGCCGCCGCCAGCTTCTGGCCGACCGGTTTGGCCGGGTAGCGGCCGTGCTGCAGGCCGGGCAGCGCGGTGTCCAGCATGGTGATCAGGTCCTGCACGATCGGCGCCATGTCGTCGGCGCTGCGGCGCTGCGCGGCGGCCACCGAGGGCAGCGCCTCCAGCAGCGTGACCCCCATCGCCTGGTCGCCGCGATGCCCCGCGACCACGCCGAACTCCACCCGCTGACCCGGCTTGAGCGTGCTCAGCCCGGCGGGCAGCGCCTTGCTGTGGACGAAGACGTCCTCACCGTCGTCGCGCGACAGGAAGCCGAAACCCTTCGTCTCGTTGAACCATTTGACCTGGCCGGTGGGCATCTCGAATGTCCTCATCAGTGGGTGGGTCGGGTGTGGCGGCGTCCGGCGTGCGTCGCCGGGGTGCCTTGAACGGGGGTGGGGTGGTCCGGTCGCGCGGTGCGTCCGGCGCGGTCACGGCTGGACGCTGGCACGGGCGGGCCGGTGAAGGACGGCCCGCCTGCAGCAGGCTAACGACCGGTCAAGGGTTTCACTCGCACACGTCCGGTGGTTGGAGCCCGGCTCTGGCGAGGAAGGCCGGCCAGGGCACGGCGACAGGCCCGGACGACGGCGCTCGGTCGATCGTCATGGCTCACACCCCCTGGCAGGAAGCGGGGTCGGCGACCCCGTGCGAGACCTGCATACCCGCCCCGCCCGGCGGTCGAAACTCCCTGTCCCCGGCGAACCGCAGGCAGTGACGGGTACCGGATCCGCGCAGGTGGCGCGGGTCGGACCGGCGCCGACCGGACGGCCTGCGGACTCTGCGAGACTGGGGCGGTCGGTTAGAGGCGTGACGGGTGCGGGCGAAGGAGGCTGCGATGAGCGGCAAGGAGTCGGGCGAGGGCCTGGTGCGGGTGGGAGCGGTGGTGTTCGTGGTGGGTGCGCTGGCCACGATCGCGACCTTCGTACCGCTCTTCTTCCACCTCACCCCGCTGCCCACCCCCGCCTACTTCGCGAGCATGCTGATGCCGCTGGGCTTCCTGCTCGCGCTGCTCGGCCTGTTCCGCTCGGCCCGCGCGCAGCGCCGCCGGGCGAACGTCCAGGGCCCGGCCTGAGCCACCGGGTTCGGCCGGAGCCGCTGGGCCCCGCATGACGTCGATTTTGGGACTTGTCGGACATCCTGATCTCTGACCATCCGTCAGAGGAGTTCCGATGCACCGTCCCCCGTCGCGCCGGACCGTCCTGGGCGTGACCCTGGCGGCCGCCCTCGGCGCCTGCGACCGCACCCCGGGGATCCGGGCCCCGCAGCCGGCCGTGGACACCGCGGACCCGAGCGCCGAGGCCACCGTCACCGCGGCGACCGGGCCGGTGACGGTGCCCGGCGACCCGCGGCGGGTGGTGGTGCTGGACACCGCCGAACTGGACTCGGCGATGACCCTGGGGATCACCCCGGTCGGCGCCTGCCGGGCCCCCGTCGACCGGGGCCTGCCGCGCTACTGGCCGGCCTCCCGGCTCGCCGAGGTGGCCGACACCGGCACCATCGGCGCGCCGGACCTGGCGGCGATCGGCGCGCTGCGCCCCCAGCTGATCCTCGGCAGCCAGGCCCGCGACGGCGCGCACTACGACGCGCTGCGCCGGATCGCGCCCACCGTGCTCAGCCGCGGCACCGGCTCCGCCTGGAAGGAGAACCTCCAGCTGCACGCCCGGGCGCTGGGCCGGCAGACCGCGGCCGAGGCGGTCATCGCCGGCTACCACGCCCAGCTCGCCCAGACCTCCCACGCGATCGGCGGCCCGGGCGTCGCGGCCGGGCACCGGATCAGCCTGGTGCGGTTCGTCCAGGGCGGGCGGATCCGGCTGTACGGGCGGCAGAACTTCCTCGGCACGGTCCTCGCCGACCTGCAGCTCGGCCGGCCCGACGCGCAGAACGTCGACCGGTTCGACGTCGAGGTCAACCCCGACCAGCTCGCCGGCGCCGACGGCGACCTGCTGCTCTACGCGACCTACGGCGACCCGGACGCGGCCGGCACCACCGCGGTCCTGGCCGGCCCCGCCTGGCGGGCGCTGACCGCCGTCCGGACGAACCGGGCCTATCCGGTGGACGACCAGCTCTGGTTCCAGGGGATCGGCTGCACCGGGGCCAACCTGGTGCTCTCCCAACTCCAGTGCCTGCTCAGCGGTTGAGACCGACCGGCACATGGTGGGTGGAGGAAGGAGCAGCGTCCGGGCCGAGTCCGGGCGCCGCGACGCCGCCCACCATGTGCCGGTCGGTCTATGTGCCCGCCCGTGCTCCCGTCCACCCCGGTCCGCCCCCTTGTGACGCTCACCACAGCGGGACCACCATGACGGTATGACGAACACTCAGCTCCGAGGTGAGTCACCCGCCGGCCAGGACGACGCGGCCCGCCGCCGCAAGGCCGCCCTGGCCCACGCCTTCACGCTCGCCGCCGACGAGTACGACGAGGCCAACGGCGGTTTCTTCAATCCGATCGGCGCCCGGCTGGCCCGCCTGGCCGGACTGCGGCCCGGGGACCGGGTGCTGGACGTCGGCTGCGGCCGGGGCGCCGTGCTCTTCGCCGCGCTCGCCGAGGTCGGCCCGGAGGGCTACGTGGTCGGGATCGACCTGGCTCCCGGGATGGTCCGGGCGACGGCCGCCCAGGCAGCGGGGCACGGGCTGCGAAACGTCAACGTCCGGGTGGACGACGCCGAGGCGCTCGGCTTCCCCGACCACTCCTTCGAGGCCGCGCTCTCCTCCTTCGCGGTGATCTTCACCCCCGACCCGGTGGCCGCGCTGGCCTCGGTGCACCGGGTGCTGGTGCCCGGCGGCCGGTTCGGCTTCACCGCGTTCGGCGCGGACGAGCCCGGCTGGGAGCGCCCCGGCGCGGCGCTCAACGCCTTCCTGCCGGCGCCGGCGGCCCGGCTGCGGCAGAGCCGGGCGGCCAGGTTCAATCCACTGGGCCGCAGCCCCGAGGAAGCGGCCGAGCTGCTCCACCGGGCCGGCTTCACCGACGTACGAACGGTCGAACACCCGGCGGCCACCCACTACCCCAGCGCCGAGGCCTGGTGGCGCTCGCAACGGGCCGGCGGGTGGCGCGGGGTGCTGGAGGCGATCCCGGCCGAGCGCCTGGACGAGGCGCGCGCGGCGGCCCTGGCCGCACTCGCCCCGCTGGCCGCCGCGGACGGCACCCTGGTGCGGCGCACCGCGATCCGCTACACCACCGCCCTGCGGGAGTAGGGGGTCAGCGCCCATCCGGGTCAGCCGAGCTTCGGACCACGCCGCTTCATCGCCACCGCCAGCACGAAGAGCGCCGACAGCACCCCCGCCACCCGCAGCACCCCCGGGGCGGCCGCGAAGGCGGCGTGCGTCATCGGAGCGCCCTTGCCCAGCGCGCCGCCCCAGCGGCCCTGGGCCCGGCCCCAGAACCACAGGGTCGACGCGCTCATGCTGATCAGCGGGATGCCGAAGACCACGAACTTCTTGGTCAGGTCCCCCAGCCGGGCGGACAGGTAGGCCAGCCCCCAGCCGGCCAGCAGCACCAGGATCACCCCGCTGACCGCCCCGCCGACCAGCACCGCCGCCGCCAGCAACAGCAGCGGCGAGGGACGGCGCCCGGCCAGGAAGGAACCCTTGGGCAGCGCCTCCTGACCGGCCGTCGGCTCCAGCTCGCCGTCGGCCGGCTGCTCCCCGCCCTTGCCGCGCTGCTCGGGGATCGGGCGCTGCTCGCCGGGCGGCTCGGCGGCCTCGGTGTCGTCCGGCGGGAACTCGATCACCACCGAGTCCCAGCCGGGGAAGTCGGCGCTGGTCGGCGGCCGGAGCGCGCCGGGCGCGGCGGGGGCGATCAGCCAGGCGGCGGGCGTGCCGCCGTCCTCGACGGCGGCGGCGGGCTGGGCCGGCTCGGCCTCGGCGGAGCCATGCTCGGGGGAGCCGCGCTCGGCGGATCTGCGGAAGAACGAGCGTGACGCGCCCGGCACCGGGACCTCGGGCCCGCTCGGCGCCGGTCTGCGGCCCCGCGGCCAACCCGACTGCTGGGGGCTCGCCTGCCGGGTGCGATGGACGACCGGTGGCTCGGGCGGCGAGTCGGCGAGGTACACGTCGTCCCCGTCCCGCGCGTCCGCTTCCCCCGGCTGCGGCGCGCTGTCCAGCACCCGCCAGGGCCCGTCCACCCGCCACCACTCGCCGCCCGACAGGCCCCCCTTCATCGCCTCGCCCGGCCGCTCGTCCGCCTGCTCGCCCGCCATCGCCCGCCACCCTGTTCCGTGCTCCAGGCCCCGCCGTCCGCTGACGCTACCCACTGGCGCCCACCCGCGCGAGAGCTACCCGCCCTATGCCCCGCCCGCCGCCGTGCCACCCCAGCCCACCTGCGGCGCACACCCGAGCCCGGGGTCGCTCTTGAAACGGTGGGCGCCGCCCTTCATCCGGTCCGACTACGCTGGGTCGGATGACCACCGAGCCGAACGGAGCGTCCAACAGGGCCCGCACCCTGGCCGACGAGCTCCGCGCCAGCAGCGACCAGGCACTGGCCACCCTGCTGCGCCTGCGCCCCGATCTGCTCAACCCCGTGCCCACCGACATCACGCAGCTGACCGCCCGGCTCTCCAGTCGAGCCTCCGCGCTGCGCGCGCTGGAGCGGCTCGACCGGTTCACCCTGCAGACCGCAGAGGCGCTGGCCGCGCTGCCCGACGGCAGCCCGGGCACCATGCTGCGCGATCTGCTGGCCGGCCCCGCCCGGGTCAAGGCGCACCCCGGCGCCGAGCCGGTGGAGCGGGCCGCCGTGATCGCCGCGCTGCCCCGGGCACTGGCCGCGCTGCGCGAACGGGCGCTGCTCTGGGGGCCGGACAGCGCGCCTCGCCTGGTGATCGCGGTGCGGGAGGCGCTGGCCCCGAGCGCCGGCACGCCCGGCGGCACCGGCCTGGGCCCGACCCTCGCCGAGGCCACGCTGGGGATGTCCCCCGCCCGCCTGCAGCAACTGCTGGCCGGCGCCGGGCTGCCCGGCACGGCCGACCCGGTGACGGCGGTGGCCGCGCTGACCGCCCTGCTGGCGGACCGCAAGCGCTGCGCCGCGCTGCTCGCCGAGGCGCCCGAGGCCGCGCTCGGGGTGCTGGACCGGCTGGTCTGGGGCCCGCCCACCGGCACCGTCCCCGACGCCGCCCGCCCGGTCACCGCCGAGCAGGCGCGCGGCCCGCTGGAGTGGCTGCTGGCCCGCGGCCTGCTGCTGCCCTCCGGTCCCGGCAGCGTGGTGCTCCCGCGCGAGCTGGCCCTGCACCTGCGCGGCGGGCGCAGCCACCGGGTGGCGGAACCCACACCGCCCGTGCCGGTGCCGAGCACCGAGCGCGATCCACAGGCTGTGGACAGCGCGGCGGCCGGCCAGGCGTACACGGCGGTGCGGACCGTCGAGGAGCTGCTCGACCTCTGGGGCCTGCAACCGCCGTCCACCCTGCGGGCCGGCGGCCTCGGGGTGCGCGACCTCAAGCGGGCCGCGCTGGCCCTGGAGACGGACGAGACCCAGGCCGCGTTCTGGCTGGAACTCGCCTACGGGGCCGGGCTGCTGGCCCCGGACGGGGAGAGCGGCGAGGTGGCCGGGCGGACCGGCGAGGTCTGGGCGCCGACCCCCGCGTACGACCTGTGGCTGCAGCAGCCGGTGGCCGAACGGTGGACCGTACTGGCGCGCGGCTGGCTGGCCGCGACCCGGGTCGCCGGGCTGGTCGGCACCCCCGACGGCAAGGGCAAGGCGCGCGCGGCGCTCGGCCCCGAACTGGACCGGGTACTGGCCCCCGCCACCCGGCGCGCCCTGCTCAGCCTGCTCGCCACCCTGCCGCCCGGCGCGGTGGCCGACGCGGCCGCGCTGCTGCCCGTGCAGCGCTGGTACCGCCCGCTGCGCGGCGGCGCCACCGGCCCCGACGGGCGCGACCTGCGCGACCAGCTGACCGGGTGGACCCTGGCCGAGGCCGAGTTGCTCGGTATCACCGGGCGCGGCGCGCTCGGCTCCCCGGCCCGGGCCCTGCTCGCCGGCCAGGCTCCGGCTCCGGTGCTCGCGCCGCTGCTGCCCCAGCCGCTGGACCACGTGATCCTGCAGCCCGACCTGACCGCCATCGCGCCGGGACCGCTGCTCACCCCGCTCGCCCAGGCGCTGGCCCTCTGCGCGGAGATCGAGTCCAAGGGCGGCGCCACCGTCTACCGGTTCACCCCCGAGTCGGTGCGCCGGGCGCTGGACGCCGGGCGCAGCGCCGCCGACCTGCACTCCTTCCTGGAGCAGCACTCGCGCACCGCCGTGCCGCAGCCGCTCAGCTACCTGATCGACGACGTCGCCAGGCGCCACGGCGTGCTGCGGGTCGGCGCCGCCTCCGCCTACCTGCGCTGCGACGACCCGGCGCTGCTGGCCGAGGTGCTGGCCGACCGGCGCGCGCTGGAACTGCGGCTGCGGCTGCTCGCCCCGACCGTGCTGGCCGCGCAGGCCGGGCCCGAGACGGTGCTCGGCGTGCTGCGCGCGATGGGCTACGCGCCGGCCGCCGAGTCGGCCGACGGCGACCTGCTGATCACCCGCCCCGACAGCTACCGCACCCCGCCGCGCACCGCACCCGCCCCGGTCGCGGACGGCCCGGCCACCCCGGACGAAGTGCTGCTCGGCGCCGCCGTCAAGGCGATCCGGGCGGGCGACCGGGCGGCCACCGCGCACCGCCGGGAGACCGTCGCCGGCCCCGCTGCCACGCCCGCCGACACCCGTCAACTGCCGCGCACCGTCGCCGCGGAGACGCTGGCCGCGCTGCAGACCGCGGTGCTGCTCGGCGAGCGGATGTGGATCGGCTACGTCAACGCCGAAGGGCTGGCCTCGCAGCGGGTGATCGACCCGGTGAAGGTGGAGGGCGGCTACGTCACCGCGTTCGACCACCACGCCGAGAAGCTCAACACCTTCGCGCTGCACCGGATCACCGGTGTGGCCGGGCTGGACGAGGGCTAGGGTCCTGACCATGGAAGCAACCGAGCTCGTCCCCGGGGTCCGCTACGCCGTCACCGACCGCCACGGCGGCGTGAGCCCGGCCCCGTACGGCCGCAACCTGGGCGGCAGCACCGCCGACGACTTCCAGAACGTGCTCCAGAACCGGGCGTTGACGGCCCGTCAGCTCGGTCTCGACCCGGACCGGGTGGTCTGGATGAGCCAGGTGCACAGCGCCTCGGTGACCCGGGTCAGCGCACCTTTCGGCGCCGACCGCCCCCGGCTGGACGGCGTGTTCACCAGCGAACCGGGCCTCCCGCTGGCCTCGTTGGCCGCGGACTGCGCGCCGGTGCTGCTGGCCGACCCGATAGCCCGCCTGATCGGCGCGGCCCACTCGGGGCGGGTCGGCACGCTGGCCGGCGTGGTGCCGAACCTGGTCGCCGCGATGGCCGAGGCGGGCGCCCAGCCGGCCCGGATGACCGCGCTGGTCGGGCCGATGGCCTGCGGCCGCTGCTACGAGGTCCCGGAGCCGATGCGCGCCGAGGCCACCGCCGCCCTGCCCGAGGCCCACTCCACCACCCGCCAGGGCACCCCCGCCCTCGACCTGCGGGCCGGCATCACCGCCCAGCTGACCCGGGCCGGCGTCGCCACGGTGCGCCAGGACGCCCGCTGCACGATCGAGGACCCCGACCTCTTCTCGCACCGGCGCGAGCAGCGCACCGGACGCTTCGCGGCGTACCTGTGGCTGACGGAGCCCGCGGACTGATCCTGCGATGCGGCGGATTCTCCGTGCGCCCCACCTTCGGGCGCCCCGCCTTCGGGCACTCCCGCTCCGAACGGTCCGCCGATGCGCGACACTGGAGGGTCTGCGCCTGACCCGATGGAGGACTCCACACCGTGAACAACGGGCCACTGATCGTCCAGAGTGACAAGACTCTCCTGCTGGAGATCGACCACCCCCAGGCCGCCGACTGCCGGCGGGCGATCGCGCCGTTCGCCGAGCTGGAGCGGGCGCCCGAGCATGTGCACACCTACCGGGTGACGCCGCTGGGGCTGTGGAACGCGCGGGCCGCCGGGCATGACGCGGAGCAGGTGGTGGACGCGCTGGTGACGTACTCGCGCTATCCGGTGCCGCACGCGCTGCTGGTGGACGTGGCGGACACCATGGCCCGGTACGGGCGGCTGCAGCTGAGCAAGCACCCGGTGCACGGGCTGGTGCTCTCCACCACGGACCGGCCGGTGCTCGAAGAGGTGCTGAAGTCCAAGAAGATCGCGCCGCTGGTCGGCGCACGGGTCGAGCCGGACATGGTGGTGGTGCACCCCTCGGAGCGCGGGCAGATCAAGCAGGTGCTGCTCAAGCTCGGCTGGCCGGCCGAGGACCACGCCGGGTACGTGGACGGCGAGGCGCACCCGATCGAGCTCGACCAGGACGGCTGGCAGCTGCGCCCCTACCAGCAGCAGGCGGTGGAGGGCTTCTGGCACGGCGGCAGCGGCGTGGTGGTGCTGCCGTGCGGGGCGGGCAAGACGCTGGTCGGCGCGGCGGCGATGGCCGAGGCCAAGTCGACCACGCTGATCCTGGTCACCAACACCGTCTCGGCCCGCCAGTGGAAGCACGAGCTGGTCAAGCGCACCTCGCTGACCGAGGACGAGATCGGCGAGTACAGCGGGACGAAGAAGGAGATCCGCCCGGTCACCATCGCCACCTACCAGGTGATGACGACCAAGCGGAAGGGCAGCTACGCCCACCTGGAACTGTTCGACGCCCGCAACTGGGGCCTGGTGGTCTACGACGAGGTGCACCTGCTGCCCGCGCCGGTCTTCAAGTTCACCGCCGACCTGCAGGCCCGCCGCCGGCTCGGGCTGACCGCGACCCTGGTGCGCGAGGACGGCCGCGAGGGCGACGTGTTCAGCCTGATCGGCCCCAAGCGCTTCGACGCCCCGTGGAAGGAGATCGAGGCGCAGGGCTACATCGCGCCGGCCGACTGCTGCGAGGTCCGGGTCACGCTGAGCGACTCCGAGCGGCTCACCTACGCGACCGCCGAGCCGGAGGAGCGCTACCGGTACTGCTCCACCACCGCGACCAAGCGGCGGGTGGTGGAGGCGCTGGTCAAGAAGCACGAGAAGGACCAGACGCTGATCATCGGGCAGTACATCGACCAGCTGGACGAGCTGGGCGAGGTGCTGAACGCCCCGGTGATCAAGGGCGAGACCAGCAACGCCCAGCGCGAGAAGCTCTTCGAGGCGTTCCGGACCAAGGAGATCAGCGTGCTGGTGGTCTCCAAGGTGGCGAACTTCTCGATCGACCTGCCGGAGGCCACGGTGGCCATCCAGGTCTCCGGCACCTTCGGCTCGCGCCAGGAGGAGGCCCAGCGGCTGGGCCGGGTGCTGCGCCCCAAGGCGGACGGGCACTCGGCGCACTTCTACTCGGTGGTGGCCCGTGACACGGTGGACCAGGACTTCGCCGCGCACCGCCAGCGGTTCCTGGCGGAGCAGGGGTACGCCTATCGGATCATCGACGCGGACGACGTGTAGGACGTGCAGGACGGGTCCGCTGTAGTTCCGCTACAGCTTGACGCCGTCGCGCCCGAGCAGGATCACGCGCGCGGCGGTGTCGAGCACGATGCCGACATTGCGCACGGCCTGGGTCAGCGGCTTTCGGCGGCGCGGGCTGTCGGCCACGGCGGAAGCCGCGGTGGCGCCGACCGGCGGGGTGGACAGGGACTCGGTGGTGGTGCGCGCCCGGGGGGCCTTGGCCGCAGCCGGGAGCGCCGGCGGATGCACGGTGCTCATGTGTTCCACGGTAGTTTTCCGCCGCCGCCGGCACATCAGCCCAAAGGCCGTACCTGACAGGACCTAGGTCGTCCTGCGGTTGTATACGACCCCGAGACCCTTATCCGGCGAATATCCGTTGGCGCGCGGGCGAACGGCGGGTCTAAGCTGTCCGGCCTGCCCCCTCCCGATCCGTGCTGCCGGTCCTGGCCGCGCCGGGAGGCCCTGACCGCTCGGCAACCGGTCAGGCCGCTTCCACCGTGAGCTACGACGAGACCGCCGCGACCCATCGGAACGCGGCCGGGAAGGTTCGCTGTGCACTCCCCCGCCACCACCGCCACCACCGACGCCGACCCGCTGCAGCGGGAGCGCGACCACCTCGCCTCCTCCCGCGCCGCCCTGCGCGCGATGCGCGAGGACGCCCAGACGCTGAACATCTCCGATGTCGCCGGCACCTGGGTCACCCAGCAGGTGCTGCACGACCAGATCCAACGGCGGATCGCCGCGCTGGCCGATCTGGCGCACACCCCGCTCTTCTTCGGCCGCCTCGACTTCCGGCACGCGATCTCGACCGAGGTCTCCGAAGGAGCGGGCGGCGAGCGCTTCTACATCGGCCGCCGCCACGTGCACGACGCCGGGGGCGACCCGATGGTGCTCGACTGGCGCGCGCCGGTCTCCCAGTCGTTCTACCGGGCCAGCCGCCAGGACCCGATGGACATCGAGAAGCGACGCCGGTTCGGCTACACCGGCGGCGAGTTGACCGCCTACGAGGACGAGAACCTGAGCGACCCGGCGGAGACCGACACCGCCTCGGCGCTGCTCGCCGCCGAGATCGAGAAGCCCCGCGTCGGCCCGATGCGCGACATCGTGGCCACCATCCAGCCCGAGCAGGACGAGATCGTCCGCGCCGACGTGACCGGCACGGTCTGCGTGCAGGGCGCCCCGGGCACCGGGAAGACGGCGGTGGGCCTGCACCGGGTGGCCTACCTGCTGTACGCGCACCGCGAGCGGCTCGCCAAGTCCGGCACCCTGGTGATCGGCCCGAACAGCTCCTTCCTCTCCTACATCGAGCAGGTGCTGCCCGCGCTGGGCGAGTTGGACGTGGCGCAGGCCACCGTGCAGCAGCTGGTCCGGCACGTCGAGGTGCGCGGCACCGACTCCGCCGAGGCGGCCGGGATCAAGGGCGACGCGCGGCTGGCCCAGGTGCTGCGCCGCGCGGTGCGCTCGGGCATCACGCTGCCCACCGAGCCCTGCGTGGTGGTCCGCGGCTCCCGCCGCTGGCGCGTTCCCGCCTACGAACTGATCGAGATCATCGAGGAGTTGGCGAGCCGGGAGATCCGCTACGGAGCCGCCATGGAGGCACTGCCGCAGCGGGTCGCGCATGCCGTGCTGCTGAAGATGGAGCAGGGCGGCGAGGCTCCGGACGACCGGGTGCAGGACGCGGTGGCCAGGTCGCGCGAGGTCAAGGCGCTGGTCAAGGCCTGCTGGCCGCCGGTGGACCCGGCCAGGCTGGTGCACCGGCTGCTCACCGACGCGGCGTTCCTGGCGAGTTGCGCGGACGGCGTCCTGGACGCGGCCGAGCAGGCGGCGATCCGCTGGCCCAAGCCCGGGCGTTCGCTCAAGACCGCACCGTGGACGGCGGCGGACGCCGTGCTGGTCGACGAGGCGACCGACCTGGTGCACCGCACCCCCTCGCTCGGCCATGTGGTGCTGGACGAGGCGCAGGACCTCTCGCCGATGCAGTACCGCGCGGTGGGCCGGCGCTGCACTACCGGCTCGGCCACCGTGCTGGGCGACCTCGCCCAGGGCACCACGCCCTGGGCCACCGGCAGTTGGTCCGAGGCGCTGCACCACCTGGGCAAGCCGGGCGCGCACGTCGAGGAGCTGACCGTCGGCTTCCGGGTGCCGGAGGAGGTGATCGGCTACGCCTCGCGACTGCTGCCCGCCATCGCCCCCGGCCTGACCCCGGCGACCTCGATCCGCGACACCGCAGGCGCGCTGAGCATCCGTCAGGCCGAGCCGGACGCCCAGGTCGAGGCGGTGCTGCGGGCCTGCCGCGAGGCGCTGGCCCACGAGGGCTCGACCGGCCTGATCGCCGCCGACGCCCGACTGCCGCTCTTCGAGCAGGCGCTGGCCGAGGCCGGCCTGGGCTATCTGACGCCCGGCACCGAGACCACCGCCGAGGCCCGGCTCACGCTGGTGCCGGCCTCGCTCGCCAAGGGCCTGGAGTACGACTACGTGGTGCTGGACGAGCCCGCCGCCGTGGTGGCCGGCGAGCCGGACCGGCGGACCGGCCTGCGCCGGCTGTACGTGGCGCTCACCCGTGCGGTCTCGGGCCTGACGGTGCTGCACACCGAGCCGCTGCCGGCCGAGTTGGGCTGAG
The DNA here is from genome assembly GCF_029892155.1 of Kitasatospora sp. GAS204B. Classification (GTDB taxonomy): domain Bacteria; phylum Actinomycetota; class Actinomycetes; order Streptomycetales; family Streptomycetaceae; genus Kitasatospora. Next base: position 252,229 of record NZ_JARZAG010000007.1, read on the forward strand.
CACGCGGGGGTGGTCCCGGCGACCGGACCACCCCCGCCCGCCGCTACGCCCCGATCAGCGCCCGCCACTCGGCGACCTTGGCCGCGTCCACCGGCGAGTCCCAGCCCGCGACTCGCACCGCGCCGCCCACGTGGAAGGCGTCGAAGCCCTCCGCGACCAGCTCCGGCAGGTGCTCGACGCGCAGGCCGCCGCCGATCAGGATCCGCGGCCGGTACCCCGGCTCCCCCGCCTTGGCCAGCTCCCCGGTCAGCACCTCGCGCCCGGCGGCCACACCGGCGGCGGCTCCCGAGGTGAGGAAGGTGTCGAGCCCGGGCAGCTCGGCCACCGCCGCGCGCAGCGCGCAGCGGTCGGCGCTGTGGTCGATCGCCCGGTGGAAGGTCCAGCGGCAGCCGGCCACCGCCTCGGCGACGGCCCGCACGGCGGGCAGGTCCACGTTCCCGTGCGCGTCCAGGAACCCGAGCACGAACTCCTCGGCCCCCTCGGCCCGCAGTGCCGTCGCCCGGCCCCGCAGCTCGTCCAGGTCGCCGGAGCCGAAGCCGCTGCGGATCCGCAGCATCACCCGCAGCGGCAGGTCCACGGCGGCCCGGATCGCGGCGAAGTCGGCGACGGCGGGGGTGAGGCCGTCGGCGGCCATGTCGGTGACCAGTTCGAGGCGGTCGGCACCGCCGGCCTGCGCGGCCTTCGCGTCCTGGGCGGTCAGCGCGATGACTTCGAAGATTGGTCTAGACATATCCGTAGACTGCCACACCGCCCGCCTCCGCCGCGAGCCCCCGTACCGCACCCGCGGCCGGGCCGCCCGAGGACTCAGCCGAGCGGGACCCCGGTACCCGCTCGACGGGACCGCTCCCGACGCAGCTGCGCCAGCGCCGCGATCCCCAGCGGCAGCACGATCAGCTCCCCGCCCGGCGTGGCGCCGTTGAACAGGAGGTCGTCGAGCGGCTCGAGCAGCGAGAAGAGCGCCACCGCCAGCAGCGGGAGGGTCAGCGCGCCGCGCCGCACCACCGCCGCCGTCACCAGGATCAGCGCGAGCGCCGTGCCCAGCTCGGCCCACGGGGCCAACGGCTCCCTGAGCACGCGAACCGCGGCCCCCGTGATGGAGACGAAACCGGACCCCAGCACCATGGCCAGGGCCGACCAGGGCCGGTGCCGGCCGACCCGGCCGAGGTCGAGGTCGAGCAGGTCGCGCGGCACCGCGAGCAGCAGCAGCGGCCAGACCAGCGGGGCCAGTTGCTCGAGCACCCAGCCCAGGTAGAAGGGCCAGTGGGTGGCACCGGGCATGAAGGCGTACATCTGCCTGGCCTCCACCAGGACCGTCACCCCCACCGCGAGCAGCGCGACACAGCGCACCAGCGTCCACCGGTCGAGCAGCACGGCGATCAACGCCGGCCCCGCGAACACGAACTGCGCGAACCAGAGCACCGTGAAGAGGCCGAAGTGCCGGAGGATCGACCCGCCCAGCAGCTCCAGCAACCAGAGCAGGCTCACCCCCGCCCACACCCCCGCGACCAGCGGTGCCGCCGTGCCGAGCAGCCGGCCGGCGGGCTGACTGGAGGCCAGCCCGAGCCGCAGCCGGACGCCGTACGCGGCGACGCCGTACAGCTCGCGCGCCCGCCCGAAGCGCCCGGCCTCCTCCGTCGTCTCCGCGTAGACCTCCGCGATCTCCGCCCCGCGCTCGACCCGGTAGCGCTTCGGGTAGCACCGCAGGGCGAGCCGCAGTACCTCCTGACGACTGCTCATGCCCACGCCCCCCGGTTGATCGGCCGTCGTACCACTGCGAGTCGGCGCTGGGCCTCGGCCGCCACGGCCCGCAGCCGCTCGGCCTCCTCGGCGAGCAAGGAGCGCCCGGCGTCGGTCAGCGCGTAGGTGCGCCGGGCCCGACCGTCCACCACCTGGTCGCTCTCGACCCGGATCAGCCCCTGGTCGAGCAGCCGGTCCAGCCCCGCGTAGAGCGTGCCGGTGCGCATCGCGACCCGGCCGCCGGAGATCTCGGCGATCTCCTGGATGAGCGCGTAGCCGTGCCGTGGGGCATCGGCCAGCGCGGTGAGCAGGAGCAACGTCGGCTCCTGCATAGCCCGTCCTGTCATAGGTCTATATATATAGATCATCGTCATATCTGTCCAGAACCGTGGCGGGAGCAGAATGACCGTCATGCCGACCGAACCGCACCCTGCCGCCGACGCCCTGCTGGAGCGCTGGAACGCCCTGCTGGAGCGCTGCGGCGCCACCGCCGACCCCGAGCCCTACGGCCGCGCGCTGCTGGCCCGCTGGGCCGAGCCGCAGCGCCGCTACCACACCACCGACCACCTGCTGGCCGTGCTGGACGAGGTGGACGCGCTCGCCGAGCACGCCGCGGACCCGGACGCGGTGCGCCTGGCGGCCTGGTTCCACGACGCCGTCTACAAGCCGGACCGCTCCGAGAACGAGGAGCGCAGCGCCCAGTTGGCGATCCGCGCGCTGGACGAGGCCGGGCTGCCGGCGGCGCTGGTCGCCGAGGTGGTGCGGCTGGTCAGACTGACCGTCGGTCACCGCCCGCGGCCCGGCGACCGGGACGGCGAGGTGCTCTGCGACGCCGATCTCGCGGTACTCGGCCGGTCCCCGCAGGCCTACGCCCGGTACGCCGCGGCGGTGCGCGAGGAGTACGCCTTCGTCCCCGAGGCGGCGTTCCGGCAGGGGCGTGCCGCGATCCTGCGCCAACTGCTGGCGCTGCCCGCGCTCTACCGCACCCCGGCCGCGCACGCCCGCTACGACGGCCCGGCCCGCGCCAACCTGGCCGCCGAGCTCGCCGAACTCAGCGAGCCGGCGCCGTAACCGTAGCAGGCGTTGCAGCCGCGGCCTTGCGCCGACGCAGCCCGGCGGCGGTGAGCCGGGCCACCAGCTCCTTGCTGCCGACCGGCTGCGCGCCCAGGCTCAGCGCGTCCGCGTACCGCGACTCCGGAATGTCGTAGTGGTCGCGCTCGAAACCGCGCGCGGGGGCGCCGAGCCGGGCCGCGAAGGCGTGCAGTTCCGCGTAGTCGGTGTCGCTCACCAGGTGCGACCAGAGCCGGCCGTGGCCGGGCCAGGTCGGCGGGTCGATCAGGATCACGCCAGCGACCCGACGGCCGCCACCGCGACCCCGCGCTTGCCGCAGACCCAGTGCGGGTCGGGCCCCAACTCCGGCTCCACGCCGAGCGCGTGCGGGTCGTCGTCGGCCCGCGCGCACTCCTCGCAGAGCGGCCAGCGCCCGTACGCCTCCAGCAGCGCGTCCTGCACGTCCTGCGCGACCAGCCCGAGCACGAACTCGGCGCCGTCCGGCCACTGCTCCAGCCACCAGCGCCGGTGCGTCACGGCGTCCTCCACCAGCGAGACCACGGCGGCGTCGGCCACCTCGCGGGCGGACAGGTCGGCGAGGATCAGCGCGCGGGCGTTGTGCAAGGCGGTTTCGAGATCGGGCATGCGTCCATTGTCCCGCATCCGCGAAAGGCTCCCCGCAGGCGAAAGGGCGGCCTCCCGAAGGAGACCGCCCTGTTCAGACCAGCTGACCCTCGACGGAGGATCAGAAGTCCATGTCACCGCCCGGCATGCCGCCGCCGGCGGCCGCGGCGGCCTTCTCCGGCTTGTCGGCGATGACGGCCTCGGTGGTGAGGAAGAGCGCCGCGATGGAGGCGGCGTTCTGCAGCGCGGACCGGGTGACCTTGGCCGGGTCGATGATGCCCGCGGCGATCAGGTCCTTGTACTCGTTGGTGCTGGCGTCCAGACCGTGACCGGCGGGCAGGTTGCGGACCTTCTCCACCACGACACCGCCCTCGAGGCCGGCGTTGGCGGCGATCTGCTTGATCGGGGCCTCCAGCGCGACCTTGACGATGTTGGCGCCAGTGGCCTCGTCGCCCTCGAGCTCGAGCTTGTCGAACGCGATACCGGCCTGCAGCAGGGCCACGCCACCGCCGGCGACGATGCCCTCCTCGACGGCCGCCTTCGCGTTGCGAACGGCGTCCTCGATGCGGTGCTTGCGCTCCTTCAGCTCGACCTCGGTCGCCGCGCCCGCCTTGATGACGGCCACGCCGCCGGCCAGCTTGGCGAGGCGCTCCTGGAGCTTCTCGCGGTCGTAGTCCGAGTCGCTGTTCTCGATCTCGGCGCGGATCTGGTTGACCCGCCCGGCGACCTGCTCGCTGTCGCCGCCACCGTCGACGATGGTGGTCTCGTCCTTGGTGATGACCACCTTGCGGGCGGTGCCCAGCAGGTCGAGACCGGCGTTCTCGAGCTTGAGGCCGACCTCCTCGGAGATCACGGTGCCGCCGGTGAGGATGGCGATGTCACCGAGCATGGCCTTGCGACGGTCGCCGAAGCCCGGGGCCTTGACGGCGACGGACTTGAAGGTGCCGCGGATCTTGTTCACGACCAGGGTCGACAGGGCCTCGCCCTCGACGTCCTCGGCGATGATGACGAGCGGCTTGCCGCTCTGCATGACCTTCTCCAGCAGCGGGAGCAGGTCCTTGACCGAGCCGATCTTGGAGTTGACGATCAGGATGTAGGGGTCCTCGAAGGAGGCCTCCATCCGCTCCAGGTCGGTGGCGAAGTAGGCGGAGATGTAGCCCTTGTCGAAGCGCATGCCCTCGGTGAGCTCGAGCTCCAGGCCGAAGGTGTTGCTCTCCTCGACGGTGATGACACCTTCCTTGCCGACCTTGTCCATGGCCTCGGCGATCAGCTCGCCGATCTGGGTGTCGGCGGCGGAGATGGAGGCGGTCGAAGCGATCTGCTCCTTGGTCTCCACGTCCTTGGCCTGGGCCAGCAGCTGGTCCGAGACGGCCGCGACGGCCTTCTCGATGCCGCGCTTCAGGGCCATCGGGTTGGCGCCGGCGGCGACGTTGCGCAGACCCTCGCGAACCAGGGCCTGGGCGAGCACGGTGGCGGTGGTGGTGCCGTCACCCGCGACGTCGTCCGTCTTCTTGGCGACCTCCTTGACGAGCTCCGCACCGATCTTCTCGTACGGGTCCTCGAGCTCGATCTCCTTGGCGATGGAGACGCCGTCGTTGGTGATCGTGGGGGCGCCCCACTTCTTCTCAAGGACGACGTTGCGGCCCTTGGGGCCGAGCGTCACCTTGACGGCATCGGCAAGCTGGTTCATGCCGCGCTCAAGGCCGCGGCGAGCTTCCTCGTCAAACGCGATGATCTTGGCCATCGGAAGTGGTCCTCCAGGACACGGTCGACTGCTCGGACCAGTGGTGCCCGCGACGGACGGCCCTGGTATGCGGGGGTCCTGTCCCCTACCGCTCCCGGGGGCCTCACCGACCCGGTCCGTTTGTCACTCTCACACTGTGAGTGCTAACGCCAATGATTAGCACTCCGGCATGACGAGTGCAAGCTCCTTCGGCGACCGGACGTCAACTCGGGGCGAACGAACGGCAGGCCCGCACCCTCCCCCGCGGTCGGGGGTGGGTGCGGGCCTGCCGTTGAACCACCAGCTCGGTGAGAGCCGAGGCTCCGAGGTTCGGAAAGGTCAGACCGCCGCGCGGACCATGTCCGCCTGCGGGCCCTTCTGCCCCTGGGAGATCTCGAACTCGACCCGCTGGCCCTCTTCAAGGGTGCGGTAGCCGTCCATCTGGATCGCGCTGTAGTGGACGAACACGTCCGCACCACCGTCGACCGCGATGAAGCCGTAGCCCTTCTCCGCGTTGAACCACTTGACGGTGCCCTGAGCCATTCCGAACTCCCCTAGTGCTGTGCTGGCCCTTCACGCGCCCGCAGGTCACGAGCGCGGGTCTGGCGGAGATGCCCGAGGAAACCCCCCTGGGCGCGCTCCCGCATGCCGCACCGCCCCACCCCCGGAAGCCAGTTGGCGCCGACGGAGCAGGCGAATGCATCGACCGCGGCTGAATGTATCCGCATCGGAGCCCTGTGCAACAGGCCCACTGAGCGCAAATTCGGCGGGGCCGTGAAGGGATAGCAAGGGAGGAATGCGACAGAACTCGCCAATTCGGCCGGGACATAGCGGACGAAACTCACGAATAGCACAAAGAATTCTGACGATCCGCCGACATGATTCGGGTGATACAGCGGCAGCTGCCGTCTCAGGACCCGGGACACCCCGAGCCGTGCTCCAGCCGCGCACCAGAACGGGGCCGGAAGTCGGGGACAGCCTATGCCCTGCCGACGACCGCCGCGGACACGCCTCAGGGCGCCGCGCCCGCCGCCGGTGACCGGCGCACGGGCCCGGCGCCCTGAGCGCCTGACGGGAGCGGTGACGGGCCGTCAGCAGCCGCCGGCCACCGCCGGGATGATCGACACGCCGGCGCCGTCGCCGACCGCGGTGGCCAGCCCCTCGGCGAACCGCACGTCGTCGTCGTTCACGTACACGTTGACGAAGCGGCGCAGCTTGCCGGTCTCGTCCAGGATCCGCTGGCCGATCCCGGGGAAGTTCGCGTCCAGGTCGGCGATGACCTCCTGCAAGGTGGCGCCCTCGACGCCCACCTCGGCCTTGCCGTCGGTGTAGCTGCGCAGGATGGTCGGGATGCGGACGGTCGCGCTCATGGGGTTACTCCTCGCTAGCGAAGTGCTGGGGGTGGGTCAGGCCAGGCCGGCGGCGCGGAAGGACTCCAGGGTCGGCCGGATGGTCGCGGTCAGACCGGCGTCGGCGACCGCGTCCAGCGTCTTCAGGCCGTCCCCGGTGTTGATCGCGACGGTCTCCTTGGCCGGGTCCAGCAGGCCGTTCTCGACCAACTTCTTGAGCACGCCGATGGTCACGCCGCCGGCGGTCTCGGCGAAGATCCCCTCGGTGCGGGCCAGCAGCCTGATCGCGGCCACCACCTCGGCGTCGGTGACGTCCTCGACCGCGCCGCCGGTGCGCCGGGCGATGTCCAGCACGTACGGGCCGTCGGCCGGGTTGCCGATCGCCAGCGACTTGGCGATGGTGTCCGGCTTGACCGGCCGGATCACGTCGCGACCGTCCTTGAAGGCGGTGGCGACCGGCGAGCAGCCGGCCGCCTGGGCGCCGAAGATCTTGTACGGCCGGTCCTCGACCAGGCCGAGCTTGATCAGCTCCTGCAGCCCCTTGTCGATCTTGGTGAGCTGCGACCCCGAGGCGATCGGGATGACGATCTGCTCCGGCAGCCGCCAGCCGAGCTGCTCGCAGATCTCGTACGCCAGCGTCTTGGAGCCCTCGCCGTAGTACGGGCGCAGGTTGACGTTGACGAAGCCCCAGCCCTCGCCGGCCGGGTCGCCGATCAGCTCGGAGCAGAACCGGTTCACATCGTCGTAGTTGCCCTCGATGCCGACCAGCTCGCCGCCGTAGACGCCGGCCATCACGATCTTGCCCTGCTCCAGGTCGTGCGGGATGAACACGCAGGACTTGAAGCCGGCCCGGGCCGCCGCGGCGCCCACCGCGCCGGCCAGGTTGCCGGTGGAGGAGCAGGACAGGGTGGTGAAGTCGAAGGCGCGGGCGGCCTCGATGGCGCAGGCCACCACCCGGTCCTTGAAGGAGTGGGTGGGGTTGCCGGAGTCGTCCTTGACGTGCAGCTGGGCGGTGAAGCCGAGCTCGCGGCCCAGGTTGTCGGCCTTCACCAGCGGGGTCCAGCCCGGGTTCAGGTTGGGCTTGGACGCGACGTCGGCGGGCACCGGCAGCAGCGGGGCGTAGCGCCAGATCGAGGCGGGGCCCGACTCGATCCGCTTGCGCAGCTCCTCGGCGTCGTAGCCGGCGTAGTCGTAGGCGATCTCCAGCGGCCCGAAGCACTCCAGGCAGGCGAAGCTCGGGCCGAGCGGGAACTTGGTGCCGCACTCGCGACAGGACAGCGAAGCGGCGGGGCCGAGGTCGACGGTGGACGGCTCGACAGGGGTAGCGGTAGCCATGATGGCGGAGGCCTCTCTCCTCATCTTCCCCGTGGCGCGGTCGCGCCACAGGCCGGAATTGGCACCTGTCCCGCCGGCGCCTGCGATGGCCGGGCGAGAAGGTTGCCGGGACGTCGACGGGCCGTTCCCTCAGTCCCTCTGGATGAGCTCTGTGAAGTTGTGGTCCTGCGTTGTGCTGGTCTTGCTCTGCGGCCGACCCCGGCGTGCGAAGGTCTGACGGCAGTACGAAGACTGTAACCGAAGGCCGGGCCACCGACCCGGAGCGTCCGCCACGCGAGACGAGAACTACGAGGAGCGAGATTTGCCTGCCGAGCAGAGCCCAGCGCCACTCCCGGAGGTGGCCGACTGGCTGCGCCGCCGGTCCTGGCGGTCGGCCGACCGCTCGGCCGCCGGCCTGCTCGCCGCCAAGCGCGCCGCCGGGCCGGCCGGGACGGTGAGCGTGGTGCTGCCCGCGCTGGACGAGGAGTCCACGGTCGGCGGGATCGTCGAGGTGATCCGGCGGGAGCTGATCGAGCGGCTGCCGCTGGTGGACGAACTGGTGGTGGTGGACTCCGGCTCGGCCGACCGGACCGCCGAGGTGGCCGCCGCGGCCGGGGCCCGGGTGGTGCACCGGGACGAGATCCTGCCCCGGGTGCCCCCGGCAGCCGGCAAGGGCGAGGTGCTCTGGCGCTCGCTGCTGGTGACCAGCGGCGCGATCGTCTGCTTCATCGACGCCGACCTGCGCGAGTTCGACCCGGCCTTCGTCTCCGGCATCATCGGCCCGCTGCTCACCGACCCGGACCTGCAGCTGGTCAAGGCGATGTACGACCGACCCTTGGAGACCGAAGGCGCCGTGGTGCCGGCCGGCGGCGGGCGGGTCACCGAGCTGGTCGCCCGGCCGCTGCTCAACCTGCACTGGCCCCAGCTGGCCGGCTTCGTCCAGCCGCTCGGCGGCGAGTACGCGGCCCGCCGCTCACTGCTGGAGCAGCTGCACTTCCCGACCGGTTACGGGGTGGAACTGGGCCTGCTGGTGGACGCGCTGGAGCTGGTCGGCCTGGACGCGCTGGCCCAGGTGGACGTCGGCGTGCGCCACCACCGCCACCAGGACAGCCAGGCCCTTGGCCGGATGGCCGCCACCATCTACCGCACCGCGCTGGAGCGACTGGACCGCACCCACCGGCTGAAGGCCACCGAGGACCTGGCCCGCCCGGTGCTGACCCAGTTCGGCAGGGATCCGCGAACGCGTGACTTCCGGGCCCACAGCCACGTCGTGACGGCCACCGAACGGCCACCGATGATCGGCCTGCCCGAGTACCGGGCCGGCCGGGTGTGACCTTCGCCGGGGTTTGCGGTCCACCGCCTCCGGCAAGGTTGAACATGTGACCCCTCCACTCCCTCGGGAGGGACGGCCGCCCACCCGGCTCCGCAGAGCCGGCTGACCGCCGAGCGTTTCGAGGAGAAATGGCCGATCATCCGACCACCGCCCGCGTCCTGGTGGCTTCCAACCGGGGCCCGGTCTCCTTCAGCAGCGCCGAGGACGGCTCGCTGACGCTGCGCCGCGGCGGCGGCGGGCTGGTCTCCGGCCTGTCCGCGATCGACGATCCGAACGCCGTCTGGGTCTGCGCCGCGCTCGGCGCGGCGGACCGCGAGGCGGTCCGGCGCTCGCCGCAGGGGCGCCTGGACCGGGGCGGCTTCGACGTCGGTGGACAGGCCGTCCGGATGCTGGACATCGACCCCGAGGTCTTCGACCACGCGTACAACGGGGTGGCCAACTCCACCCTCTGGTTCCTGCACCACCTGCTCTACGACACCCCGACCGCACCGGTCTTCGACGCCGCCGCCGCCGAGCACTGGCGGGCCTTCGAGGCCTACAACCGGGCCTTCGCCGAGGCGCTGGCCGCCGAGGCGGCGCCCGGCGCGGCGGTGCTGGTGCAGGACTACCACCTGACCCTGGTGCCGGCGCTGCTCCGCGAGCTGCGCCCGGACCTGCGGATCGGCTACTTCCTGCACATCCCGTGGGCCCCGGTCGACTACTTCAGGCTGCTGCCGGACGCACTGGCCACCGCCGTGCTGACCGGCGTGCTCGGCGCGGACCGGGCCGGCTTCCACACCCGGCGCTGGGCCGAGGCGTTCGCCGACTGCTGCGAGCGGGTGCTGGACGCGAAGATCATCTCTGGGGCGGGCCCCGGGTCCGAACTCTCGGTCAGCTACCAGGGCCGCACCACCCGGCTCGGCGTGCACGCGCTGGGCGCCGACGCCGACTTCCTGCTCGAGCGAGCCCACCGGCCGGACGTCGAGGAGCGGCTGGCCACGCTGCGCGCGGCGGTGGGCGACCGCCGGACCATCGTCCGGGTGGACCGCACCGAGCTGAGCAAGAACATCGTGCGCGGTCTGCAGGCCTACCAGCACCTGCTGCGCAGCCGCCCCGAGTGGCGCGGGCGGGTGGTGCACATCGCCTTCGCCTACCCCTCCCGGCAGGACCTGGCCGAGTACCGCGAGTACACCGCAGCCGTGCTGCGGATCAGCCAGGAGATCACCGAGGAGTTCGCCACCGACTCCTGGCAGCCGCTGATACTCCAGGTCGAGGACGACTTCGCCCGCTCGCTGGCCGCCTACCGGCTGGCGGACGTGGCGCTGGTCAACCCGATCAGGGACGGCATGAACCTGGTCGCCAAGGAGGTCCCGGTGGTCTCCGACGCCGGCTGCGCGCTGGTGCTCTCCCGCGAGGCGGGCGCGTACCCGGAGCTGGCCGAGGACGCGCTGGGCATCAACCCGTACGACGTGGTGGGCACCGCCGAGGCGCTGCACCGGGCGCTGAACATGCCGGCGGCGGAGCGGCGCGAGCGCACCGCGCGGCTGGCCACCGCCGCCACCGCGCTCTCCCCGCAGCAGTGGTTCCTGGCTCAGCTGGCGGAGCTGAGCGACTGACCGATCCGGTCCAGCAGCTCGACCACCCCGGCCGGGCCCGGCACCACCAGGTCCGCCCGTTCGGCGATCTCGCGCACCGGCGGCTCGCCGGTCACCGGACCGCTGGCCACCAGCACCCCGGGCAGCGCCTGGGCCCGCAGGCGCTCCACCGCCGCGTAGGCGGCCAGGTCACCGAGGTCGTCCCCGGCGTAGAGCACCGAGCGGGCGCCGCGCTCGCGCAGCAGCCCGGTCAGCGCCGCGCCCTTGTCCACGCCCGGCGCGCGCAACTCCAGTACGAACCGGCCCGGTTCGACGGCCAGGCCGTGGGCGGCGGCCAGCTCGGCCAGCGGGGCGCGCAGCAGCTCCAGGGCGGCCTGCGGGTCGGCGGTGCGGCGGGTGTGGACGGCGAGCGAGCGTTCCTTGTCCTCGATCGAGGTGCCCTCGGGGGCGGGCAGCACGCCCAGCAGGGAGGGCAGTTCGGCGCGGACGGCGGCCACCCCCGGGTGGATCTCGGGGGCGGTCAGCTTGCCGGCCTCCCACCGCTCGGCGCCGTAGTGGCCGAGCACCACCAGCCGGTCCAGGCCGGGCAGCCGGTCGAAGCCGCCGAGCCGCACCGCGCTGAGCACCGGGCGGCCGGTCACCACCGCCACCGTGTTGACCAGCGGTGCCAGCCGGGCCAGCGCCGCGGCGGCGTCGGGGTGCGCGTACGCCCGCTCGGGGTCGGCGACGATCGGCGCGAGGGTGCCGTCGAAGTCCAGCGCGACGACGGCGCCGGCCGGGTCGGCCAGCACGGCCGCGAGGCCCGCGCGGCCGGCGGGGGTGGTCGGTTCCAGCACGATGCCCATGGCGAAGGCCTACCCAGGGCCCGCCGCGGTTAACGCTCGGCGCGGCGGGCGTCCCGGATCCGGCGCAGCCGGTTGACCAGCACCGGGCTGTGCTCGAGCGCCTCGGGGCGCTCGAGCAGTCCGTTCAGCAGCTGGTAGTAGCGGGTGGCGGAGATGCCCAACCGCTCCCGGACGGCCTGCTCCTTGGCGCCCTGCGTGCGCCAGCCCGCGCCCTCCAGGGCGAGCACGGCCCGCTCGCGTTCGGTCAGCTCACCCATGAGGCCATTGTGCCCGGCGCGGCCTGCCCAGCGCGGCATGCCCAGTGGGCGCAGCCGCTCGTCGCCGCCCCGTCACGCCGTCAGCACCCGCACGCCCGCCTCGGCGAAGCCCGCCGCCAGTTCCTCGCTCAGCGGCTGGTCCGTCACCAGGGTGTCGATCGCGTCCAGCCCGCAGATCCGGGCGAACGCCCGCCGACCGAGCTTGGAGGAGTCGGCCGCCACCACCACCCGGCGGGCCCGCTCGGCCAGCAGCCGGTTGACGCTGGCCTCGCCCTCGTGGTGCGCGCTGGCCCCGATCCCGGTGTCCAGCGCGTCCACGCCCAGCACCGTGACGTCCAGCGTCAGTTCGGCGAGGACCGTGCTGGCCAGTGGGCCGATCAGCTCGTACGATTGCGGCCGGGCCACCCCGCCGGTCACCACGATCTTCACGGCCGGACGGACCGTCAGTTCGTTGGCGATGTTCAGCGCGTTGGTGACCACGGTCAGCAGGTGCCCCGCCTCGGCGCGCTCGGTCAGTTCCGGGCGGACCGCGAGGGCACGGGCCACCTCGGTGGTGGTGGTCCCGCCGTTCAGCCCGACCACCTCGCCGGGCGCGATCAGTCCCGCCACCGCGGCGCCGATCCGCTGCTTGGCCCCGGCATTGCGGGCCGTCTTGTACCGCAGCGGCAGGTCATAGGAGACGTTGTGCGCCACCGCCCCGCCCCGGGTGCGGGTGACCATCTGCTGGCGGGCCAGTTGGTCGAGGTCGCGGCGGATCGTGGCGGCCGACACGTCCAACGCGACCGCCGCCTCCTCGACTTCCAACTTGCCGTGCTCGGCGAGGAGTTCGAGGAGACTGTTCCACCGCTCGTATCTGGACACGCCGCACCTTCCGTTCTGTTTCCACCCTGAACGTCCACTCCTGCGTGGACAGCGTCGCACAGCGTCCCGCACGCACCGCGCCGGCCGGGGGGCCACCGCGCGCTCGCCGCGTGCGACCGAACTCACTGCGGCGGATCGACAAAACCCGGCAGTGGACTAGACCTCTCCTCCTCAGTCAAGGGAAACTGTCCCCGTGAAGCACGTCATCGCACTCGATGTAGGCGGCACCGGCATGAAGGCCGCGCTGCTCGCCCAGGACGGCTCCGTGCTGTTCGAAGCACGCCGACCGACCGGGCGGGAGCACGGCACGGACGCCGTGGTCACCGCCATCCTCGACTTCGCCGCCGACCTCGCCGAGCAGGGCGGCCGCCGTTTCGGCGAGCACCCGCTGGCGGCCGGCGTCGCGGTGCCGGGCACGATCGACGAGAGGAACGGGATCGCGGTCTTCTCCGCCAACCTCGGCTGGCGGGACCTGCCGCTGCGCAAGCTGCTCGGCGAGCGGCTCGGCGGCCTGCCGGTCGCGCTCGGCCACGACGTCCGCAGCGGCGGGCTGGCGGAGGGGCGGATCGGCGCGGGGCTCGGGGTGGCGCGGTTCCTCTTCATCGCGCTGGGTACCGGCATCGCCGGCGCGATCGGGATCGACGGACGCATCGAGGCCGGCGCGCACGGCTACGGCGGCGAGATCGGCCACGTGGTGGTCCGGCCCGGCGGCCCGGCCTGCGGGTGTGGCGCCCGCGGCTGCCTGGAGACGCTGGCCTCGGCCGCCGCGGTCTCCCGCGCCTGGGCCGAGGCGATCGGCGACCCGGCGGCGGACGCGGCGGGCTGCGCGCTGGCCGTCGAGGCCGGCGACCCGCGGGCCGCGGCGGTCTGGCGCGGCGCGGTGGACGCCCTGGCGGACGGCATCGTGCTGGCGCAGAGCCTGCTCGACCCCGGCACGGTGATCGTCGGCGGCGGCCTCGCCGAGGCCGGCGACACCCTCTTCACTCCCCTGCGCGCGGCGGTGGCCGAGCGGTTGACGTTCCACATGCCCCCGAAGGTGGTACCCGCCATGCTCAAAGACACCGCCGCCGCCCTGGGCGCGGGCCTGCTCGCCTGGGATCTGCTCTCCACGGAGGTGACCGCGTGACGACCGCGCAGCGAACTGTTCTGTCCGGAGCCCGGCTGGTGCTGCCCAGCGGTGTGGTCGACGACGGCCGGCTGGCCATCGAGGGCGGCACCATCGCGGAGATCGGCGGCGAGCGCACCCCGGCGGACCTGGACCTGACCGGGTACACGGTGGTGCCCGGCTTCGTCGACCTGCACGTGCACGGCGGCGGCGGCGCCTCGTACGCCGCCGGCATCGCCGAGGAGGCGCTGACGGCGGCCCGCACCCACCTGGCACACGGCACCACCACCACGATCGCCTCCACCGTCACCGGGGAGATCGACGAGGTCTGCCGGCAGGCCGCCGTCCTCTCCGAGCTGGTCGAGGACGGGGTGCTGGCGGGCGTCCACTTCGAGGGGCCGTTCATCTCCCCCGGGCGGTGCGGCGCGCACCGGCCCGACCTGCTGCGGGAACCCGACCCGGCGCTGGTCCGCAAGCTGGTGGACGCCGCCCGCGGCACCGCGAAGATGGTCACCCTGGCGCCCGAACTGCCCGGCGGCCTGGACTCGGTGCGCCTGCTCGCCGACCTCGGGGTGATCGCGGCGGTCGGCCACACCGACTCCGACTACGCCAAGACGCTGGAGGCGATCGAGGCCGGCGCCACCGTCGCCACCCACCTGTTCAACGCCATGCCGGGCATCCAGCACCGCGCCCCGGGCCCGATCGTCGCGCTGCTGGAGGACGAGCGGGTCACCGTCGAGCTGATCAACGACGGCACCCACCTGCACCCCTCGGTGCTGGACCTGGCCTACGGCACGGCCGGTGCCGCGCGGGTCGCGCTGATCACCGACGCGATGGGCGCGGCCGGCATGGGCGACGGGCTCTACCCGCTCGGCCCGCTCCAGGTCCGGGTGGAACAGGGGGTGGCCCGGCTGGTCGAGGGCGGCTCGATCGCCGGATCCACCCTCACCCTGGACGTCGCCTTCCAGCGCTCCGTCACCGTGAACAGGCTGAGCCTGACCCAGACCGTGCAGTCGATCTCGACCACACCGGCCGCCCTGCTCGGGCTGTCGGACACGGTCGGCTCGCTGGCCGTCGGGCTGCGGGCCGACCTGGCCGTCCTGGACTCCGAGTCCTACGCCCTGGTCGCCGTGCTGCGCCGCGGCGAGTGGATCAACGGCGCCGAGCGGTTCACCAAGGGGAACTGAGTCTCCCTCAGGTTTCTCCCGTCCGTCAGCTGCTGGCGGACCCCGGCGCGGCGGCCGAGGCACCGCCCGCCGCACTCGGGTAGTCGCCGTTGTAGGAGAACGGGGTGAGCGCCACCTGGTCCACCAGGACCGGTCCACCGGCGGGGACCGACACCGTGATGGTGTTGTTCCCCGCCTGGAGGTCCGGCCAGACGTTCGTGTAGGACCAGTACGGGTCGCCGCCCGCCGGGTTGGAGTTCTTGAAGGTGGTGCCGCCGGCCTTGTCCTGGCCGTTGACGCTGACCGAGGCCTTCACCGGGCCGCCGCCGTTGTTGTAGTGCACCCAGAACTTGTACTGCCCGGCGGCGGGCGCGGTGAACGTCCAGGTCGCCGAGGAGCCCTGCTGGAGCGTCAGGTAGCTGCCGTCGGAGGAGATCGCGCCCTTCACCCCGGTGCCCGGCGCGGCGCCCTGGGCCTGGGCCTTGGAGCCGTCGACGAAGCTGATGGAGCCGCCGGAGGCGCTCGCCGGGGGCGAGGCGGCAGCCGACGGGCTGCTCCCGGCGGCCGAGCCGGCGGGCGCCGTGGCGTGGCCGGTGCTCGTCGCGGTCGCCGGGCCGGGGGCGCCGTTGTCCTTGGTGCTCTTGCCGTCGTTGCCGGAGAGCGCGATCCCGGAGCCGATGGCGATCGCCGCGACCACCGCGACCACGCCGATCACCGGGCCCTTGCCGCGCCCGCGCGGGGCGTCCTCGCCGGGCTGCGGCCGGGACCGCTCGGCGTAGCGGGACTGCTGGTGCGGCAGTTGCGTGGTGGCGTCCGGGCCTGGCCCGTACGGGCCGCGCGGCGGCTGGGCGTGCGGCGGCGGGTAGCCGCCCTGCGGCTGCTGCGGGGGCGCGCCGTACTGGGTGCGGCCGACCTCCATCGGGCGGGTGTACGAGGTGCGCGGTACGCCGGGCGCGCGCTCCGGCGCGCCGTCCCCCTCGCCGCCCTCGGAGCGGTAGAGGTAGGCGAAAGGATCGTCCTCGGCGGGTGGCTGCTCGGCGCCCTCGGGTCCGCGGCTGCTGTCGGCTGTCATCGCGCTGGTCAACTCCCCAAAGGCGGTCTACGGCCGAGGCCGGCTGGACCCGTTGTCCACGGCACCCTACCCGTCGCGGCTGAGGAGGCGAAAAGGCGCCCGGACGGCGCCTAGACCGCCCGGCGGTGCGAGCGCTCGCCCCGGGCCCCGCGGACCGCCCCGCCGCGGGCCCGCTTCTCGTCGTACATCCGCTTGTCGGCGGCGTGCAGCACCTCTTCGATGCTCATCCCGCAGCCCGCCCAGCCGATCCCCATGCTCACCCCGACCCGGACCACCCGGCCCGCTATCCGCATCGGCGGCACCACCGCGTTGCGCAGCCGCAGCGCCAGGTCGGCAGCCTCCTCGCTGCCGATCCCGTCGGCCAGCACGACGAACTCGTCGCCGCCGAGCCGGGCCACCGTGTCCCCCTCGCGGACCGCCTGCTGCAGCCGCCTGGCCACCTCCACCAGCACCGCGTCGCCCGCGTTGTGGCCGAACCGGTCGTTGACCGACTTGAAACCGTCCAGATCGCAGAAGAGCACCGCCAGCCCCTTCTCCGGGGGCCCTGCCGGTGGGCGGGAGCGGCGCTGCCAGGCCTCCGGCGGGCTCGGCGCCTCGGTGGGGACCACCGCGTGCACATGCTCGGCCGGCACGCCACCGTAACCGCCGCGCCCCACCCGGTCGGAGTAGCCGTGCACCAGGGTGCCGCCGCGCGTCGCGGCGCTCCAGCCGCCCTCCAGCGGCCCGCCGGCCGGCTCCAGCGCCTCGTGCCCCGAGCGGGGGCTGTGCGGCCCGTAGGAGCCCAGCGGGCCGTGCCCGGTCGCCGCCCCCTCCAGCGCGCACGGCACCGGGTCCACCGCCCCGTGCTCGGCCGCGCCGCCGGGCCCCTGCGGCAGCGAGCAGAGCCGGCGGGCCAGCCGGGAGCGCAGCTCGGCGCCGTTCGGCAGGCCGGTGAGCGCGTCGTGGCTGGCCCGGTGGGCCAATTGGAGCTCGTGCCGCTTGCGCTCCTCGATGTCCTCCACATGAGTGAGCAGGAAGGTCGGCCCTTCGGCCGAATCCGCCACGATCGAGTTGCGCAGGCAGACCCAGCGGTAGTCGCCGTCGCGCCGGGCCAGCCGCAGTTCGGCCCGGCCGCACTCGGCACTGGTGCGTTCCAGCAGGCCGCGGTCGTCGGGGTGCACCAGGTCCAGGAAGCTCTGCCGGCGCAGCGTGGCGCGCGGGCGCCCGAGCAGGCGGCAGAGCGCGTCGTTGACCCGGGTCAGCTGGCCGCGCGAGCTGCCGTGCAGCTCGGTGATGGCCATCCCGCTCGGGGCGTACTCGAAGGCGTGCCGGAAGCTCTCCTCGCTGGCCCGCAGCGCCTGCTGCTCCTTCTCCAGGCGGGCCAGCGCGCGCTGCATCTCCGCGCGCAACCGGGCGTTTCCGATCGCGATGGAGGCTTGCAGGGAGAACATCTCCAGCGCCTCGCGGGTCCAGGCGCCGGGGCGCTTGCCGCTGCGCGGGCGGTCCACGCTGAGCACGCCGAGCAGCTCGCCGCCGGCGCTGTACATCGGCGCGAGCAGGCCGTCCTCGGGGTGCCAGTCGTTGGCGTACATCGGCAGCGGGCCGTCCCCGGTCCACCGCGGGATGTCGGTGCCCACCGCCCAGCCCCGGTCGTGCGGCAGGAAGCGCAGCGTCCCCCAGTGGTCGCTGACCGCCAGCAGCCGGTCCCAGGACTCCCGGGTGCCGACCTGGCCGAGCAGCACCGACGGACCGCCGTAGTCGCGTTCCTGGTACTCCCAGACGGCCGCCACCACCAGGTCGCCGTCCGGGCGGACCAGGGAGAGCGCCGCGGCGTCGAAGCCGAGCCCGTGCACCGAACCCTCGACCACGGCCTGCAGAGTGCCCGGCAGGCTGCGGGCAGCATTGAGGTCCGCCACGACCCGGTGCAAGGTGCGGAGGGTCGCGAGGCGGACGTACGGCTCCGACTCGGCTTCCATGCGGGGGCTCCCCGGCTTCTTCGGATAGGTCTTGATGGTTATCGTCCGATTGCCAGAAGAACTGAATCACAGCGAGCACAGCGATCGGCACGCTCGGTCAGCAATAGGTCGCCACTTGTGACTCAAATCACACAACGCATAGACAGGCAAACCCGGTTCATCCCGGTCATGCCCGGACACGATGCAGCGATGGACACCTTCGAGTTCGGTCGGACGGGCCGCGAGCTGTAGCCCGCGCCCGCCAGCGGGCCGCACCGCTTCACCGCCCGGAGTGAGGCGAGCCCCCGTCCAGGGTGAACCGCAGGCGGCCGGACGGCCGACCGGCGAGCCGCCGGGCCCGGGGCGATGGACCTAGGCCCACCGCCTGATGCAGCCGCACCCGTACGGCGACTACCGTGCGGTACGTGTCCATGTCGCCGCAGCCCGCCGCTGCCTCCCTCGCCACGCCGGACGAGTTCCGCGCCGCCCTGTCCCAGCTCGCCGCCGGGGTGGCGCTGGTGACGGTCCATGACACGGGCGAAGACGCCGACGAGCCGGGCGAGGACGCCGGGATGACCGCGACCTCGTTCCTGTCGGTCTCGCTGGAGCCGCCGCTGGTGCTGATCTCGGTGCGCGAGGACTCCCGGATGGACGAGCTGCTCTCCCGGAACGACCGCTGGGCGGTCTCGCTGCTGGGCGAGCAGCACCGGACGCTGGCCTCGCGGTTCGCGATGAAGGGCCGGCTCAGCGACCGGCTGCTGTTCGCCGACACCCCGCACGAGCGGGGCCCGGCCAGCGGAGCGCCGCTGGTGACCGGGGCGCTGGCGACCGTGGAGTGCCGCACCGAGCAGCGGATACCGGCCGGCGACCACCTGCTGCTCATCGGGCGGGTGCTGGAGGCGCGGGTCCCCGCGCCGGACGGCCGCCCGCTGATCTACTTCCGGACCGGCTACCGCCAGCTGGCCTGACCGGCGCCGGCCGACCGAACGGCCGGCCCGTAACAGGCGGCCCGTAACAGGCGGCGCGTAGCAGGCGGCGCGTAGCAGGAGGCCCGCTCAGTCGGCCCGCAGCGGGCCACGGCCGCGCTTGACCTCGGAGCGGCGCTTCTTGTTCTCCAACCGCCGCTCGACCATGCCCCGGCTGGGCTTGGTGGCCCGGCGGGTCCGGGGCGGCGGCGCGGTCGCCTCACCGAGCAGCGAGGCCAGCCGGGCGGCCGCGACCTCGCGGTTGCGCCACTGGGAGCGGTGCTCGCTGGCCCGCACCACCAGCACCCGACCGTCCACCAGGCGGGCGGCCAGGCGCTCCAGGGCGCGCTGCTTCCACACCTCGGGCAGCGCGGCCGAGGCGGCCAGGTCGTAGCGCAGCTCGACCTGGGTGTCGGAGGTGTTGACGTGCTGGCCACCGGGGCCGCTGGAGCGGGAGAACCGCCACTGGAGCTCGGCCTCCGGAACCACCACCGAGCCCCGCACGCGTATGGGCTCGGGCATGGGTCCATCATCCCCGGCCCGGCCCCGTGCCGTCACCCGGTTATCGCCCATGGCCGCGGGCCGGAACAATGGCCCACGTGATCGAGATCGGCTACTCCCTGTCCGTACGCTTCCCCGACCCGCCGCAGACCGACTACCGCACCGCCGCGGTGCGGGCGCTGCGCCATGACCTGTTCTGCGGTGACGTCTACCTGGCGCAGGACGAGCTGGAGTTGTCCACAGCCTGGGGATGGGTGCCGGTGCTGGACTTCGCCTGGGCGCTGTGCGACATCGCCGAGCGGCTGGACGAGGACCCGCGCGGCAGCCGGGCCGCCGCGCTCCAGCGGGCCGACCTGGACTTCACCCAGAACACCGAACTCCTGCGGTTCGCCCGCCGGTTCGGGCTGGTCGAGGTCTCGGCCACCTGGCTGGACGAGGAGCCCCTGGTGGTCCGGCACGCGGAGCTGCGCCGCGAGGCCCGGGACTTCCTGCAGGACGTGCTGGCCGATCTCACCGACCTGCACCCGGGACTGGCCGACAACCCGAACATCTGGACGGTGCAGGCCCGCTTCCCCCGGATCTGACCACCCGGGGAAAAGACGAACGTGAGCTTGGCTCAGCTACTCCGGGAGGCGCGCAGCTCGCCCAGGTCGAGCAGCTCGGTGTCGTCCTCCGGCGTCAGGTCGACCACCTCGGGCCGCTCCTGCTCGGCCGCGACCTCGTCGCCCAGCACATCCGCCAGATCCGCCAGCTCCCGCTGACCTGCGGTCACCGGCGCCGCAGCCGGTGCGGGCCGCTCGACCAGCCCGGGGCGCTCGGCCTGCGTCGCCGGCTCGGTCAGCTCGGTGACCGAGCCGACCGCGGGCGCCGGCGCCGCGGCACGGACCGCGGCGGCGCGGTCGAAGAAGCTGAACCCGGGGCCCCGGCCCGTCGCCTGCTGCGGGCGCGGGCGCTGCCGCTCGACCGGGACCATGGCGGCGGCCGCGACGGCCGCCTCGGCCGGGCCCGCCAGCACCGGGCGCACCGGCGAGGCGGCCACGGCGGGCCGCTCCGCACGCGGCGCGGCCGGCTCCAGCCGGCCGATCCGCTCGACCGGCACCGCCGGGGCGTGGGCGGTGCGGACCTCGGGCAGTGCCAGGGCACTCCCCCGCCGCCGCGCCGCCCGCTCCGCCTCGGCCGCCCGCTGCTCCAGGGCCCGCAGCGCGTTCGCCGCCTTGAGGTAGGCCAGCGGCGTCACCGGGTGCACGGGCCGGGCCGCCTCGATCGCCCGCTGGGCCGCCTCGGCCTCCCTGAGCGCCTGTTCGGCGGCCAGCACGGCCCGCTCGCGCAGCAGCCGGGCGATCTCGGTCTCCGCCTTCGCCAGCCGCGACTTCTCCGCCGTCAGCCGCCGGCCGAGCCGGGTGGCCCGCTCCTCGGCGACCTCGGCGGCGTACTCGGCCTCCGCCAGCTGCTCCTCGAACCGCTCCTCGTCGCGGATCCGGCGCACGGCCGCGGCGTCCGCCGCCGTGCGGGCGGCGGCGTCACGCTGCCGCAGCACCAGCGCCAGTCCGAGCACCGCGAAGACCGCCGCGACGCCCACCGAGCTGACCACCACGTGGTCCTCGCTGACCAGCAGGGCGGCGAGCGCGGCCACCGTGAGGCCGGCGGCCGCGGTGGGCGGCACGGCGCGGCTGAGCAGAGAGGAGTGTCGGTGGCGTCCGCGAGGCATGAGCAAGAAACTAGCGTGCGAATACCGGCATTGTCAGCCTGAGACCCGATCTCGACCTTGACAGACCGAGGTCGTTACAGAGCGCCAACCGAAACCGACGGATCGTCAGCGGGGCGAGGGGGCCGCGCCCTTGCCGTTCCCGCTGCCGCCGTCCTCGGGCAGCTTGCAGATGTGCTGCAGCCACAGCGCCGCCGCGACCACCCCGGCCCCGGCGAGCACCGCCAGACCCGCGGTGAGCGCCGCGCTCTTGTGGGCGTCGAAGTCCGGCAGCGTGAGCAACTCGATGCCCAGGCCCGCATACACGCCGCTGACCAGGGCCGCGACCAGCGCACTGGCCTGCCCGAGCACCAGCGCCCGGGCGGCCCCCAGCGGGTCCACCCGCTTGGCGCCCGGCTGCCGGTCCCGGATCGCCTTCAGCCGCGACCGCAGCGAGATCGCCGTCGCCAGCAGGATCACCGCGATCACCGCGAGCACCACCGGAGCGGCCGCCGGCACCCCGGGCAGCGTGTCCAGCGAGTTCCACAGCTTGGCACCGGCCCAGGAGAGCGCCGTCGCGACCACGAAGATGCCGAGCAGGAGACGGAGGCGGAGCGGCTTCACTGGAAAGAGGGTCCTTCCCGACGGTGGGTGGTGCGGGCAGCGCCAACCCACCGTACCCGCACCCTGGCGGCCGATCACCGGCGTGTCCGGATCGCCGCCCTTCGACTCAGGGCGCGGTCACGCTCACTCCGGCAGCCGGAGCTGGATGTCCGTGCGCCGCCGCACGCCCTGGGCGCCCTCGCCGCCGAGCCCGGCCAGCAGCTCGGCCACCTTGCCGTGCCCCGGAAGCTCGCCCGCCGGGTCGACGTCGGTCCACGGCGCGAGCACGAAGGCGCGCTCGTGCGCCCGCGGGTGCGGCAGCAGCAGGACCGGGTCGGTGCTCAGCACCTTCTCGTAGCTGAGGATGTCGACGTCCAGGGTGCGGGCGCCCCAACGCACGGCGCGCTCGCGTCCGAAGGCGTCCTCGATCGCGTTCGCCCGCTCCAGCAGCGAGTACGGCGGCAGCGTGGTGCGCAGCAGCACCACCGCGTTGTAGTAGTTGGGCTGCTCGTCCGGGCCGCCCAGGGCCGCGGTCTCGAAGACCGCGGAGACGCCGGTGATCTTCAGTCCGGGGGTGTCCGCCAGCGCGTCCACGGCGCCCTGCAGGGTCTCCAGCCGGTTGCCGAGGTTGCTGCCGAGCGCCACCACCGCGGTGCGCGGGTTCTGCAGGGTGGCGTCGACGCTGTCCACCCGGTGCTCCAGGTCGAACGTGGTCGGCGAGGCGGTCGGGTCGCTGGTGCTCATCGGAAGTCCTCTTCGGCTGGTGGCACGGCTGCGGCCGCGGCTGAGACTGCGGGAATCACCGGGACCGTCATGCGCGGCCCCGGTGGATGGTGATGGTCACATCGTCGAACGGCACCGTGATCGGAGCGTCCGGCTTGTGCACGGTCACCTCGACCTCCTCGACCGCGTCGTGCTTGAGGCACTGGTCGGCGATTCGCTGGGCCAAGGTCTCGATCAGGTCCACCGGCTCACCGGCGATGATCGCGGTGACCTCCTCCGCGACGATCCCGTAGTGGGCCGTGCGGGCGAGGTCGTCGCCGGAGGCGGCCGGGCGGGTGTCGAGGAAGAGCACGAGGTCGACCACGAAGGTCTGCCCCTCGATCCGCTCGCGCTCGAAGACACCGTGGTGGCCGCGGGCGCGCAGGCCCCGCAGGGTGACGCGGTCCAGCACCTGAATCACTGCTCCTGATCTTGGAACGGCAGGCACCATCGCCCGCCGTCCGTCGAATCTACCCTCCGGCGAATCTACCCCCGGCCCCCGACAGCGCCGACGGTCAGGCCCCGTCCTCGTCGTCCTCGTCATCTCCGCTGGTCAGCACGGGTGAGCCGTGATGTGACCAGAGTCGCCAACCCGAGGCGGTCCGCCGGAACAGGTTGGTCGAGACCACCTTGCCGCCGACCAGCGGGCCCAGTTCCCCCTCCTCCTCGGCCTCGCCGCCGGAGAGGATGTTCTCGGTGCAGGTGACAAGGGCCACATCGCCCTGCACCTCGACCTCGACATCGGTCAGGAAGAACTGGATGTACTCGGTGTTCATCATGATCAGCAGATAGGAGCGGGTCACCTGGGCCCGCCCGCGCAGCACCGGCCACCCGGGGTGCACGCACACCACGCCGGTCTTGTCGTCGGCGTCCGCCGCGGAGAGCCAGACGTCCTCGATGGCCTCCAGGTCGCCGTTCTCCAGGGCCTCGTAGAGCCGCTGGTTGGCGGCCAGCACCGCCTCGCGGTCGGCGGCCGCCGAGGCCGCCGCGCCGTTGCCCAGCATGCCGTTGCCCGCCGTGCTGTCACCAGTCACGCCACCACCCACTTCCGTCAGCTCAACTCGCCCCCGCCGCACGCCAGGCGGCCACCACACGGACCGCGTCCGCCGTACCCGCCACGTCGTGCACCCGGACGGCCCAGGCACCGGCCCGGGCCGAGAGCACCGAGATCGCCGCGGTGGCATCGTCGCGCTGCCGGGCCGGGCGCAGCTCCCCGGTTTTCGGGTCGGCCAGCAGCGTACCCAGGAAGCGCTTGCGCGATGCGGCCACCAGGACCGGGCGGCCCAAGGCGGTCAGCGCGTCCAAACCCCCGAGCAATGCCCAGTTGTGCGCGCTGGTCTTGGCGAAGCCGAGGCCCGGATCCAGGATCAGCTGCTCCTCCTTGACGCCCGCCGCCAGCAGCGCCTCGATCCGCACGGTCAGCTCGGCCAGCACGTCGGCCACCACATCCCCGTAGACCGCGAGGCTGTCCATGTCGTCGGACTGACCGCGCCAGTGCATCACCACGAACGGGGCACCATGATCGGCCACCACCTGGGCCATCACGGGGTCCGCGAGACCACCGGAGACGTCGTTGACCAGCGCGGCACCGGCCGCCAGCGCCTGCTCGGCGACCGCGGCGCGCATGGTGTCGATCGAGACCACCACGCCGGCCGCGGCCAGCTCCCGGACCACCGGGAGCACCCGGCGCAGCTCCTCCTGCTCGGTGACCCGCTTGGCGCCGGGGCGGGTCGACTCACCGCCGACGTCCACCAGGTCCGCGCCCCGCGCCACCAGGTCCAGACCGTGCGCCACCGCGGCGCCCGGATCCAGCCAGAGCCCGCCGTCCGAGAACGAGTCGGGCGTGACATTGACGACGCCCATCACGGCGCAGCGGTCAAGGGCGGGCAGGCCGGGCAGCGGGTTGTTCATGGGGCCATTATCGAACGCCCCGCCGCCCGGTCCTGGTGACCACCAGGGCCTACGCCGCCGGGGCGATCGATCCCGGCTCACCCGCCGGGACCGGCAGCAGCCCCTGCCGCTGGCGCTTGCGCCCGAACTTCGGCATGCCCAGCGTGATGAACGCCTCGGCCTGCATCGCGGCGAAGCCGATCCGCGGCAGGTCGCGGGTGCTCGGGTAGACCAGGAACCGCGGCTCCCACTCCGGCTGGAACTTGGCGTTGAACTTGTACAGCGACTCGATCTGGAACCAGCGCGACAGGAAGACCAGCAGCCCGCGCCAGGCCCGCAGCACCGGTCCGGCCCCGATCCGCTCACCGCGGGCCAGCGCCGAGCGGAACATCGCGAAGTTCAGCGAGACCCGGCGCACGCCCATGGCGGGCACCGCCTGCAGCGCGGCCACGATCAGCAGCTCGTTCAGGCCGGGATCGGCCGCCCGGTCGCGGCGCATCAGCTCCAGCGAGATGCCGTCCGGGCCCCAGGGCACGAAGTGCAGCACGGCCTTGAGGTCGTCACCGTTCGGTTCGCCCTCCTCCGGCGCCTTGTGCGCGGTGACCACCACGCAGTCGTCGTCGTTGGGGTCGCCGAAGCGGCCCAGCGCCATCGAGAAGCCGCGCTCGGTGTCGGTGCCGCGCCAGCGGGCGGCGGCGTCCGCGATCCGGATCTTCTCGGCCTGGCTCAGCTCGCCGACCCGGCGGACCTGGCAGGAGTAGCCGTTGCGCTCGATCCGCTTGACCATCTGGCGCACGTTGCGCATCGCCCGGCCGGCCAGCGAGAAGGTGCTGGCGTCGACGATCGCCTCGTCGCCCAGCTCCAGCGCGTCCAACCCGGCCTCCCGGGTCCAGACCTCGCCGCCGACCTCGCTGCAGCCCATCACGGCCGGCACCCAGGCGTGCTCGCGGGCCTGCGCCATGAAGACCTTGATCGCACCCGGCCAGGCCTCCACGTCGCCCACCGGGTCACCCGAGGCGAGCATCACCCCGGAGACCACCCGGTAGGAGATCGCCGCCTTGCCGGTCGGCGAGAAGAGCACGCTCTTGTCCCGGCGCAGCGCGAAGTAGCCCAGCGAGTCGCGCTCGCCGTGCCGCTCCAGCAGCGCCCGGACCTTGACCTCCTCCTCGGAGGTCAGCTCCGGCTCCGGCTTCTCGGGGCGCAGCAGCAGGTAGGCGGTGGAGAAGGCGGTCAGCAGGCCGAGCCCGGCCAGCGAGTAGCCCACCACGTCGCCGATCCGGTCCGGGTGGTACCTGATCGGGCCGTCCAGGCCGAAGAGCCCCCAGACGGTCTCGTGCGCCCGGTCGAAGAGGCTGGGCGAGCCCATCTCCCGCCTCGGGTGGGCACTGACGATCAGGAACCCGAGGCCCAGGCTGACCGCGCCCATCACGACCAGGTTGAGCAGCGCCCGCCAGCGGGTGCGCGGGTCGGCCTTGGCGTAGAACTCGCCGTGGTGCACCAGCAGCACCGCGAGGACCACCAGCGAGACCACCGCGGGGCCCATCTGGTGCCAGCGCAGGATGTGCAGCGCGGCACCGACCGGCAGCAGCACGCAGACCATCCGCCAGGCCCGGCGCTTGCGGCGGCGCAGCGCGTGCGCCAGCAGCACCAGCAGGATGCCGATCAGCAGGGTGCCCGCGGTGGCCAGCGTGGTGGTGGTGCCGGGCAGCTGTCCGGCCCAGGTGTGCACCCGGGTCCGGCGCAGCCTGGGGAAGACCGCGCTGGCGATGTCCATCAGGCCGATCAGCAGAGAGGCGTACCCCACCACGCCCGGGAGCCACGCCCGGGGGACGGCGGCGGCCTGACTGCGCAGCGTCTGCAGCCCTCGTCGACGGGGCTGCTCCGGGGTCTGAGGGGTCGGCTCAGTGGACACGGGAACGCTCATGGGGACTCAGCGTAGAGGTAACGCGCGGGTGCCCGGTCACCCCGGAGGATGAGCCGTGATGGGCCTTCATACGTATGTCCTTACCTTGACCATGTGACCGTCAAGAGCGAGTAATGGCTGGTCCACCTGCGTCGGACCTCCGCCGGGCGGCCGATCCGCGCCCCCCGCACGAGTGGCGACGCCGAAGTCTAGAGCCTTGGTTCCTGTGGGTGAAGCCGACCGGCAGCCACCGGCGCGCCCGTGCCGCTCACCGTTCACGCCGCGTTGCCCAACTCGCCAAGACATTTGAAGCTGAGACATGACGCCCCGACAGATCGTCCGGCCCCGTGCGGGGGAGGCTCTGGGATGGAACTGACCAGCAGCGTGCTGGTGTACGCCGTTGCGGCGCTGGCCGCGTTGACCCTGCTGGCCACGCTCTGGCTCTGGCCGCGGCTGGCCCGCCAGCGGCCGCTGTCGCTGCTCGGCCGGCTCGGCCTGCTGGCGCTCACTCAGTTGACGGTCCTGGCGGTCTGCGGACTGACCGTCAACAACGCCTACGGCTTCTACACGTCCTGGCGGGACCTGCTCGCCCCCGACACCAGCACGCTCGCACTCGGGCCGGCGCAGAGCGGCGGCAAGGGCGGGCCGCCGACCGGGGACGCCCTGGTCCAGCCGAGCGACGACGGCGGCCTGTCGGGCGTCGCCGACGACCTGCCGCAGGGCAAGCCGGAAGAAGTGGGCCGGGTGGACTCCATCCGGGTGAGCGGGAAGGCCACCGGGCTCTCCGACCAGATGTTCATCTATCTGCCACCCGAGTACTTCAATCCGAAGTACTCCCGGGAGCGCTTCCCGGTGCTGCTCACCCTGGCCGGCTTCCCGGGCGGGCCGGTGAGCCTGCTGAACGAGCTGCACACCCCGCAGACGGTCTGGGACCTGCAACGCACCGGCAAGATGGCGCCGACCGTAGTGGTGATGGCCCGGCCCACCGTGGCCGCGCCGCGCGACACCGAGTGCGTGGACGTGCCCGGCGGGCCGCAGAGCGAGACCTGGTTCGCCAAGGACCTGCCCGCCGCGCTGCGCTCCGCCTACCGGGTGAGCCGCTCACCCGGCTCCTGGGGCGTGTTCGGCTACTCCACCGGCGGCAGCTGCGCGCTGCGCCTGGCGATGCGCGACCCCGGCAGCTACGCCTCGGCGGCCGCGCTGCACGCGGACTACCAGGTGGCCGCGGACTGGGGCACCGGCGACCTGTTCAGCGGCAACCAGCAGCTGGCCCAGGGCTACGACCTGAACTGGCGGCTGCACAACGCGCCGGTGCCGCACGCGGCGCTGCTGGTGGTCAGCACCAGGACCGAGGACGACTACGCGGCCACCCGGCAGTTCCTGGCCACCGCCGCGCCGGTCAGCACCGCCCACCCGGAGTTCACCGTCGACTCGCTCTTCCTGCCCGACGGCGGGCACACCTTCGACACCTGGCGCCGGGAGCTGCCCGCCGCGCTGGAGTGGAGCGGCAACCACCTGGCGGCGGCGCCGGACCGGGAACCGATCGGCTGACGGCCGCGACACCCGCTGGCGGGTGGTCAGCGGGCGATGATCAGGCTCATCGCCTCGTTGCGGGTGGCGGGATCGCGCAGCTGGCCGCGGACCGCCGAGGTGATGGTCTTGGCGCCGGGCTTGCGGATACCGCGCATCGACATGCACATGTGCTCGCACTCGATCACCACGATGGCGCCGCGCGGCTCCAGGATCCGCATCAGCGAGTCGGCGACCTGGCTGGTCAGCCGCTCCTGCACCTGGGGACGGCGGGCGAAGACGTCGACCAGCCGGGCCAGCTTGGACAGGCCGGTGATCTTGCCGCTGGTGGACGGGATGTAGCCGACGTGCGCGACGCCCTGGAACGGAACCAGGTGGTGCTCGCAGGTGGAGAACACCTCGATGTCCTTGACCAGCACCATCTCGTCGTGGCCGAGGTCGAAGGTGGTGGACAGCACCTCCTCGGGCTGCTGCCAGAGCCCGGCGAATATCTCCTTGTAGGCCCGGGCCACCCGGGCCGGGGTCTCCAGCAGCCCCTCGCGGTCCGGGTCCTCACCGACCGCGATCAGCAGCTCCCGCACCGCGTTCTCGGCACGCTTCTGGTCGAAGGTGCCAACGGCGGGCTGTCCGTCGAGCGTCACCGGGTCGATCATGCGGGCCTCGCAAGTAGCTGGAAAGGTGAACGAGCCTGAGCAGCACGAATGCCGCGCCTCCAGGGTACAAACCCTGGAAACGCGGCATCCATTCCGAACGCCGATCGACCTACCGGCCGGTCAGAGCTCGGTCGCGCTGTCCCCGCCCAGCGGCGGGAGCTTGATGATGTCCACCGGGGCGGCATCGACGGAGGCGGCGGCGCCGTTGGTCAGCGCCAGCTCCTTCGGGGACTGCACCGGCGGGCGGGTCGACGGGGTGCGCCGAGCCGAGCCGGTCCAGGCGGGGCGGGCCGGGCGCTTCACCACGGGGGCGAAGATCTCGGCGATCTGCTCCTTGTTCAGGGTCTCCTTCTCAAGGAGCTCCAGAACCAGGTTGTCGAGCACGTCGCGGTTCTCGACCAGGATCTCCCAGGCCTCGTTGTGCGCGTTCTCGATCAGCTTCTTGACCTCCTCGTCCACCAGCCCGGCGACCTCTTCCGAGTAGTCGCGCTGGTGGCCCATCTCACGACCCAGGAACGGCTCGGCGTTGTCGGAGCCGAACTTGATCGCGCCCAGCCGCTCGGTCATGCCGTACTGGGTGACCATCGCGCGGGCCGTGGCCGTGGCCTTCTCGATGTCGTTCGACGCGCCGGTGGTCGGGTCGTGGAAGACCAGCTCCTCCGCCGCACGCCCGCCCAGCATGTAGGCCAGCTGGTCGAGCATCTCGTTGCGGGTGGTGGAGTACTTGTCCTCCTCCGGCAACACCATGGTGTAGCCGAGCGCCCGGCCGCGGGACAGGATGGTGATCTTGTGCACCGGGTCGCTGTTGGGGCAGGCCGCCGCGACCAGGGCGTGGCCGCCCTCGTGGTACGCGGTGATCTTCTTTTCCTTCTCCGACATGATCCGGGTGCGCTTCTGCGGGCCGGCCACCACGCGGTCGATCGCCTCGTCCAGGGTGACGTTGTCGACCAGCTTCTTGTCGGAACGGGCGGTCAGCAGCGCGGCCTCGTTGAGGACGTTCGCCAGGTCCGCGCCGGTGAAGCCGGGAGTGCGCTTGGCGACGGCCTTGAGGTCGACGTCCGGTGCGACCGGCTTGCCCTTCTGGTGCACCTTGAGGATGTCCAGGCGGCCCTGCAGGTCGGGGCGCTCGACGGCGATCTGCCGGTCGAAGCGGCCCGGGCGCAGCAGCGCCGGGTCCAGGATGTCCGGGCGGTTGGTGGCGGCGATGAGGATCACGCCGCCCTTCACGTCGAAGCCGTCCATCTCGACCAGCAGCTGGTTGAGGGTCTGCTCGCGCTCGTCGTGACCACCGCCGAGGCCGGCGCCGCGGTGGCGGCCGACCGCGTCGATCTCGTCGACGAAGACGATCGCCGGGGCGTTCGCCTTGGCCTGCTCGAAGAGGTCACGCACTCGGGAGGCACCGACACCGACGAACATCTCGACGAAGTCGGAACCGGAGATCGAGTAGAAGGGCACGCCCGCCTCACCCGCGACCGCGCGGGCGAGCAGGGTCTTGCCGGTGCCGGGCGGGCCGTAGAGCAGCACGCCCTTGGGGATCTTGGCACCGACCGCCTGGAACTTGGCCGGCTCCTGCAGGAACTCCTTGATCTCGTGGAGTTCCTCGACGGCCTCGTCGGCACCGGCGACGTCGGCGAAGGTGGTCTTCGGGGTGTCCTTGGTGAGCAGCTTGGCCTTGGACTTGCCGAACTGCATGACCCGGGAGCCGCCACCCTGCATCTGGTTCATCAGGAAGAGGAAGACCACCACGATGATCACGATCGGCAGCATCGACTCGAGCAGGCTGACGAAGGTCGAGGTCTTCTCGGGGCTGACGGTGTAGCCCTGCGGCGGCATCTTGCCCTGGGCCGAGGACATCGTCTCGGCCAGGTCCTTGCCCTGGTCGCCGATGTAGGAGGCCTGGAACTTGGTGCCCGAGGGCGCCTTGCCGGAGCTGCCGACCGGCAGCGTGGCGCCGTCCTTCAGCTGGATCTTGATCGTGTTCGAGTCACCAGTGGTGAGCTGGGCCTGCTGGACCTGGCCAGCGTTGATCGCCGCCACCACCTGGCCGGTGTCCACCGTCTTGTAGCCGTTCGAGTCCGAAACGACGTTCATCAGCACAATGACGGCGACGACTGCCAGGAGGATCCATGCGATCGGCGCGCGGAAGTATCGCTTGACGTCCATCCATGCGGGGCGTTGCCGCCCCGTCCCTCCTGCCACTCAACGGCACCGGCCGGTCTTTCGGCCGCCGGTGCATCTGGTATGTGCGTATGCACTCGCTCGCCATCGCCGCTGTGGTACGACGAGCAGGTAATTTGACCGTACAGCAGTCGTGCCCCGCTCTGTGGAAGCACGGCGGTACGGTCCTGTCCAGTTGTGGGTTCCGCCGACTCCAACGGGCGAAGCCGGTGAGGTGTTCCCCGGGAGCCCGGGTTCCGGTTCAGCCGCCGTAGACGTGTGGGGCGAGCGTACCGATGAACGGGAGGTTGCGGAGCTTCTCCGCGTAGTCCAATCCGTAGCCGACCACGAACTCGTTGGGGATGTCGAAGCCGACGTACTTGACGTCGATCTCGACCTTGGCCGCGTCCGGCTTGCGCAGCAGCGCGCAGACCTCCAGCGAGGCCGGGCCACGCGAGCCCAGGTTGCCCAGCAGCCAGGACAGGGTCAGCCCGGAGTCGATGATGTCCTCGACGATCAGCACGTCGCGCCCGGCGATGTCGGTGTCCAGATCCTTGAGGATACGCACCACACCGGAGGACTTGGTACCCATGCCGTAGGAGGAGACCGCCATCCAGTCCATGGTGACCTGCGAGTGCAGCGCCCGGGCGAGGTCGGCCATCACCATCACCGCGCCCTTGAGGACGCCGACGATCAGGAGGTCCTTCCCGGCGTAGTCCCGGTCGATCCGCTCCGCCAGCTCCAGCAGCTTCGCGTCGATCTCGTCCTTGCTGATGAGCACCTTCGCCAGATCGGCGCCCATGTCCTTGTCGTCCACCGGGAGTACGTCCTCAAGGGTTTGTGGTCCTGTGTCGACGGTCAGTCGTCCTGCCGCCGAAACACCAGGTTGCCACACCTACGGGTGACCTCGACGCCCCCGGGTAGCTGGAGCGGCCCCTGGCCGCGCCAGCCGGTGACCAGCAGGTCCACCGTCTCCAGATGGCGGGCGAACAGGTCGCCGGCGGGCGAGCCGGTGCGCAGCGCGACCCGGCGCAGCACCCGGCGGCGCACCGCCGCGGGCAGCTCGGCGAGCGCGGCCACCGGCAGCTCGCCCTGGTCGGGACGGTAGAGCCGCTGCTCGGCGCGGACCGCCCACTGGTCCAGGGCGTCCGCGTCGTCGCGGAACAGCCGGGCGGTGCGGGCCAGCGCCTCGACCACGCCGGCGCCCAGGTGCTTCTCCAGCACCGGGAGCACCTCATGGCGGACCCGAGCGCGGGTGTAGGCGGGGTCGAGGTTGTGCGGGTCGTCCCAGACCTGGATGGACTGCGCGGCGCAGGCCTGGCGGGTGGCGGCGCGGTCCAGATCGAGCAGCGGGCGGCGGTAGCGGCCCTTCTGCGCGGGCATGCCGGCCAGCGAGCGGGCCCCGGAGCCGCGGGCCAGGCCCAGCAGCACCGTCTCGGCCTGGTCGTCGCGGGTGTGGCCGAGGAAGACGGCCAGCGCCTGGTGGCGCTCGGCGGCCTCGTCCAGTGCGGCGTAGCGGGCGTCGCGGGCCGCCGCCTCGGGGCCGCCCTGCCGGCCGACCCGCACCGGGACCGCCTCCACCGGGTCCAGGCCGAGCGCGCGCAGCCGCTCGGCGACCTGGCGGGCGCGGTCGGCGGAGCCGTCCTGCAGCCCGTGGTCGACGGTGACCGCGCCGACCCGCAGGCCGAGCTTGGGGGCCTCGAAGGCGGTGGCGGTGGCGAGCGCCATGGAGTCCGCACCGCCGGAGACGGCGACCAGGACCAGTGGCGAGCCGGGGGCGGCGGGGGTACGGGGCAGCCCGGAGGGGTGGCGGCGGGCGTTGCCGATCAGCACGGTGGCCGGGCCCGGGGAGGCGCCGGCGAGGGCGACGGCGGCGGCCGGCACGGGGATCGGGGTGGCGACGCCGCGCAGCGCGGCGGCCGGGATCGGGACGGCGGCCTCGGCCGCCAGGTCCATCAGAGCGCGGCGGACGGCCAGGCGTATCGCCGCGACAGCGGGGTGTGGGCCCACGGTGGAGCAACTCCTCAGACTGGATGGGTGACCGAACGCTCACAGATAGTCGCAGAAACCGGGGCACGCCCAGGCCACCGGCGCCACCGGTACGACCACCGTCCCACGGACGGGTGAATGCAGAAACGTTCCGCCGCCCCGCCCCCTCACTCGTCCGGGGGTTTCGGCTGGGACTGGCGTCCGACGCGCGCCACCCAGGCGGCCGGGTCGTGGATCTCGTCCTTGGTGGGCAGGGTGTTCGGCGAGGTCCAGACCCGGTTGAAACCGTCCATCCCGATCCGGTCCAGCACCCCGCGCACGAAGACCGCGCCGTCCTGGTACTGGCGCAGCTTGGCGTCCATCCCGAGCAGCTTGCGCAGCATCAGGTCGAGCCGGCTGGCGCCCCGGTCGCGGCGGCGCTGGAACTTCTCCCGGATCTCCGCCACGCTCGGCACCACGGCCGGGCCCACCCCGTCCATCACCACGTCCGCGTGGCCCTCCAGCAGCGACATCACCGCGGTCAACCGGGCGAGGATCTCGCGCTGGCCCGCGGTCTGCACCACGTCCAGCAGGCTGCCGGCGCCGCTCGGCGGGCGCTCGCCCGGCATCAGCGCCTCGCGCAGCCGCTCCAGCAGCGCCATCGGCTCGACGTCGGCCGCGGCCAGGAAGGCCTGCACCTCGGACTGCACGTGGTCGCGCAGCCAGGGCACCGCGCTGAACTGGGTGCGGTGGGTCTCCTCGTGCAGGCAGACCCAGAGCCGGAAGTCGTGCGGGTCGACGTCCAGCTCCCGCTCCACCTGGACGATGTTCGGCGCCACCAGCAGCAGCCGCCCCGGACCAGGCCGGCCCGTGCCGGCCCCCGGCCGCTCGAAGAGTCCGGCCGGGCTGTCGGGTGCGGTGATCGGCAGCGGCTCCTCGTCGGCGGCGAAGGTCTCGTACTGGCCGAGCACCTTGCCGGAGAGCAGCGCCAGCACCGCGCCCACCTCGACGCCGGTGAGCTTCTCGCCGACCGCGCCGAGCACCGCACCACCGGAGGTCTCGGAGCGCCTGGCGGCGAGCTTCTGGGTCA
This sequence comes from Kitasatospora sp. GAS204B, assembly GCF_029892155.1. Taxonomy (GTDB): domain Bacteria; phylum Actinomycetota; class Actinomycetes; order Streptomycetales; family Streptomycetaceae; genus Kitasatospora. The sequence continues at coordinate 285,879 of NZ_JARZAG010000007.1, forward strand.
GCGGGCGGATCACCGTGCGAAAGCCCGCCACATTGGCGCGCACCCAGCCGGCGCGGTCCACCACCAGGACCGGCGCGGCCCCGTCGGTGGCCAGCCGGGACGCGCGCATGCCGGTGTACCCGCGCACCGCGTCCTCGGCGGTCAGCGCGTGCCGGCGCAGCTCCGCGACCACGGTGCGGGCCTCCTCGCGGCTGACCTGCGGCCCCGGCCGGGCCAGCCGGGTCGCCGTCGCGACCGCGAGATTCCAGTCGACCATGTCAGCACCGCCGCTCGCGCTCGTCATGTCCTCACGGTACGTGCTGCGGCGCCCGGGCCCCACCCCTTCCGGACAGGCTCGGCTACTTGCACCCGCACAGGACCAGCTTGGCCACGATCCGGTCCATCGCGGCCCGGGCGGCGTTCGCGTCGACGTTGGTCCTGGTCATCAGCGCGAAGGCGAGCAGCCGCCCGTCGGCGTCCACCACGGTGCCGGCCAGCGTGTTGACACCGCTCAGGGTGCCGGTCTTGGCCCGCACCACGCCGGCGCCGTCGGCCGAGCCCTGGGCCTGGACGAAGCGCTTGTCGAGCGTTCCGGTCAGCGCGGCGATCGGCAGTCCGGTCAGCACCGCGCGCAGCTGCGGGTGGTCGGCCGAGGCGGCCAGCGTGAGCAGGTCGGACAGCACGATCGGCGGGATGGTGTTGTTCACGTTCAGGCCGCTGCCGTCGTTCAGCTGCACGCCCGCCATCGGCAGGCCGAGCCCGGCGAGCGTCTTGGTGATCGCCTGTGCCGCGCCGTCGTAGCCGACCGGCAGGTGCTGGGCGAGTGCCACCTGCCGGGCCACCGCCTCAGCCAGCGTGTTGTCGGAGTTGGTCAGCAGCCGCTCCACCAGGCGGGGCAGGATCGGCGACTGCACCTGGGCGATCGGCGCCGCGTTCGCCGCGGCCTGGGCCTGGGCCGGCTTGCCGTCCACCGTCACGCCCTGGGCGCCGAGCAGGTCGGCGAACTTGGCGGCCGCCTGGGCGGCCGGGTCGGGGACCCGGGCCGGGGCGTCGATGTCCTGGGTGGCGACCACCCGGCCCTCGTCGATCATCAGCGACGACATCGGCCCGATGTTGTAGCCGTCGTTGTACTTGTGCGCGGCCGGGCCGGTGTACAGCGAGGTGTCGTACCCGAGGTGGACGGTGGCCACCCCGGCCGCCTTCAGCGCGGCGGCGGTCTGCCTGGCCAGGTCCGGCAGCGAGGCGGGGGCCGAGTCCGGGTCCACCGGGGCACCGCCGATCCGGATCTGATCCACCGTCAGGCCCGTCAGCGTCGGGTCGCCGCCGCCGACCAGCACGATGTCGGCCGGGGCGGCGCCGTGCACCACCTTGGTGGTCAACCGGGTGTCCGGGGGCAGCAGGCTGAGCGCGGCCACCGAGGTGGCCAGCTTGGTGGTGGAGGCCGGGGTGGACGGGGTGGTCTCGCCCGAGCCCAGCAGCAGCTTGCCGGTGACGCCGTCGCTGATCGCGAAGGTGAGCGTGCCCAGCGCCTTGTCCGAGGTGAGCTGGCCGAGCGCGGCCTGCAGGCCGGCAGCGGTGGGCAGGGCGTCGGTGCCGCCAGTGAGGGCCGGAACGAGCACTGGTGGGGCGGGTGACGGCGCGGTGGCCCCGTCCGGCGCCTGCGGGTGCGCCGGGCCCCCTCCCGCCAGCAGGGCGAACCCCGTCAGCCCCGCCACCACCGTTGCTCCCAGACTTCTGCGAGTCCCCGTGCCTGCCACAGCCCAGCCCCTTTCCACAGCACTCCCTCCCGTAGGAGACACTTGGATTCTGTCAGTCCCTACCTTGGAGGAACCGTTGGAGTTCGACGTCACCATCGAGATCCCGAAGGGCTCGCGCAACAAGTACGAGGTCGACCACGAGTCCGGTCGTCTTCGTCTTGACCGGATGCTCTTCACCTCGACCCGCTACCCGGCCGACTACGGCTTCGTCGAGGGCACTCTCGGCGAGGACGGCGACCCGCTGGACGCCCTGGTCATCCTGGACGAGCCGACCTTCCCCGGCTGCCTGATCAAGTGCCGCGCGATCGGCATGTTCAAGATGACCGACGAGGCGGGCGGCGACGACAAGCTGCTCTGCGTCCCGGCCACCGACCCGCGCTGGGAGCACCTGCGGGACATCCACCACGTCTCGGAGTTCGACCGCCTGGAGATCCAGCACTTCTTCGAGGTCTACAAGGACCTGGAGCCCGGCAAGTCGGTCGAGGGTGCCGAGTGGGTCGGCCGCGTCGAGGCCGAGACCGAGATCACCGCTTCGGTCAAGCGCCTGGCGGAGTCCGGCGACGCGCACTGAGCGTGATGCTTAACCTCCGCCCTCGGTCGAGCGACCGAGGGCGAAGGTGAGGGATCAGTCTCAGCGTGCTCAGACCACGGCGCGGATCTCGCCGACCACCTCGGCGCCGCCGTAGAGCGGGGCGCCGCCGATCCGGTCCAGCACCTGGTCGGTGTACCCCAGCCGGCGCAGCAGCGCGGCGAGCACCGGGCCGAGCGCCCGGCCCGCGCCGTCGTCGATCTTGAAGGCCAGCGCCCGGCCGTCCGGCAGCGCCACCGCCTGCACGGCCTCCGCGCCCATCTTGGAGAGGGTGCCCGGGATCGCCCGCATCAGCCAGGTGTCCGGGCGGCGGGTGCCGGCCACGTACTCGGGGTGGGCGCGCATCGCGTCGGCGACCAGTCGCGGCGCGCTGCCCTCGGGGGCCCGCAGCAGCGCGCGGTAGCCGCGGGCCAGGCCCACCAGCGAGACGGCCAGCAGCGGGGCGCCGCAGCCGTCCGTGCCGGCGGCGGCTATCGACTCGCCGCTCGCCTCCTCCAGGGCCTCGTGGGCCAGCCGCTGGATCGGGTGCTCCGGGTCCAGGTAGCTCTCGGTCTGCCAGCCGTTGGCCAGGCTGGCGGCCAGCCAGGCGGCGTGCTTGCCCGAGCAGTTCATCACCAGCGGCTCCCGGCGGCCGCCGCCGGCCAGGTACGCCTCGGCCTCGGTCGGGTCCAGCGGCAGGTCCGGCGGGGTCTGCAGGGCGTCGGCGCCCAGGCCCGCGCCGGACAGGATGGTCCGCACCCCGTCCAGGTGAAACGATTCTCCGGAGTGGCTGGCGGCCGCCAGGGCCAGCAGCTCGCCCTCGATCGGCAGCCCCGCCCGCAGCGTGGCCACCGCCTGGAAGGGCTTGTTGCAGGAGCGCGGGAAGATCGGCCGCTCGGGGTCGCCCAGCGCGAACTCGATCGAGCCGTCGGGCGCGAGCACCACCAGGGAACCGCGGTGGTACCCCTCGGTGAAGCCTGAGCGGACGACCTCGGCGAGGACGGGCGACAGGGCGGCGGAGTCTGGCATCGGTGGCAGCCTTCCGGAGCAGGAGGGTGGGAGCCGGCCGCCGTCGCCCGCTGGTTCTCAGTCGGGCAGCGGGCCGCCGGCCAGCAGGTCGTCGACCCGCGCTTCCCCTTCACGGTACCGCCGGGTGATCTCCGCCCCGCAGCCGTCCGCCGTGCGTTGCAGCAGCTGGCGGCGCCCGGAGACCTCGCGCTCGTGCGCGGTGAGCCGGTCCAGCGCCGCGAGCAGCTCGGCGGAGGCGTGCGCGGCCAGGTCGGCCAGCTGCACGTCGCCCATCAGGGCGTCCGCCTGCGCCTGGTACTGCTCGCCGCGCGGGGTGCCCAGGGTCAGGTGCCGGGCCGACTGGCGCACGTTGGAGGGCGCGTCGGCGAGGATCTGCGGCAGCCGGTGCAGCAGGGTCTGCCAGCCGGCGTCCGGCTTCGGCGGGCACAGCCGGACGTCGAGCGTGCGGCGGTCCAGCTCGGCCCGCAGGATGTCCACCCGGCCCTGCAGCAGCCGGCGCAGGTACGAGAGGTCGGCCTCCTGCTCCAGGGCGTCCCGGCGCAGCGTGCGCAGCTCGTCCAGGGCCAGCGCCTCGATCACCGGCATCTCCGGTGCCGCGGGCTTGCCGGGCACCCCGTTCGCCTCCATCGACCAACCACCTGCCCTCGGATAGATCCCACCCGTGTCACCCCTGCCCTTGGTGGCACGCTCCGGCGCCCCCTGGGGTTCCCCACCAGCACCGCTGCCACCCGCTCGGGCGAGCGCCCTCGGCACGGGTGTGCGAGCGGTGCGAACGGCCGTCCGCGACGGGCGGCACGGCCGACTCCGGAATCGTGCCACCCCGCGAGCACCGCTGCGGCGCAGATGCACCCGAACGGCGGCCTGGCGAACGGGACCTGGCTGATATGACCTGTCGGCGGCTCGGCACAATGGCCGCATGCGAGCAGTGGTACAGCGGGTGAGCGAGGCCGCCGTGACGGTGGCCGGGGAACAGGTCGGCGCGATCAGCGGTCCGGGGCTCTGCGTCCTGGTCGGGGTGACGCATCAGGACACCGCGACGCAGGCCGCCGAGCTGGCGCGCAAGCTGTGGACGCTGCGGCTCTTCGACGGTGGGCAGAGCGAGCTGTCCTGCTCGGACCTCGACGCGCCGCTGCTGGTGATCAGCCAGTTCACGCTCTACGGCGACGCCCGCAAGGGCCGCCGGCCCACCTGGCAGGCCGCCGCGCCCGGGCCGGTCGCCGAGCCGTTGCTGGCCGAGCTGGTCGAGCGGCTGCGGGCGCTGGGCGCGACGGTGGAGACCGGCCGGTTCGGGGCGGACATGAAGGTCTCGCTGGTGAACGACGGGCCGTTCACCGTGCTGCTGGAGGTCTGAGGTCCCGGAGCGCGCTCCAGCGCTGCGGGGCTACGGGGCTACGGGGCTACGGGGCGACCACGACCTCCTGGGCGGCCGGCACACCGCCGGCCCGCAGTTCGGCGTCCACCGGGACGTTGCGCTTCACCAGGGCGAGCGCGATCGGGCCCAGCTCGTGGTGGCGGGCCGCGGAGGTGACGAAGCCCAGTGCCCGGCCCTCCGGCTCGGCGGCCAGGCGCACCTCGGTGCCGTGCGCGGGCAGCACCTCCTCGGTGCCGTCCAGGTGCAGGAAGACCAGCCGGCGCGGCGGCTTGCCCAGGTTGTGCACCCGGGCCACCGTCTCCTGGCCGCGGTAGCAGCCCTTGTTGAGGTGCACGGCGGAGCCCAGCCAGTCCACCTCGTGCGGGATGGTGCGGTGGTCGGTCTCGAAGCCCAGCCGCGGGCGGTGCGCCTCGATCCGCAGCGCCTCGTAACCCCAGATCCCGGCCGGGCTGCCGAACTCCTTCGCCTGCTCGGCGAGTTCGCCGCGCGGCAGGAACAGGTCCCGCCCGTACGGCAGTTCGCGCACTGCGGCGGCGCCGGCCGCGGCGGCGGGGTTGCCGGCCGGCAGGTGGACGACGGCGAACCGCTCGGTGGCGTCGGCCACCTCCACCCGGTACATGAACTTCATCCGCTCCAGGTACTCCAGCAGCGCCGGCTGGGTGCCCGGCTCGACGTGGGCCCAGGTGGTGGTGCCGTCGTCGACCAGGTAGAGGGCGTGCTCGACGTGCCCGTGCGGGGAGAGGATCAGCGCCTCGGTCGCGTGCTGGGGCGGGAGTTCGCTCACGTGCTGGGTGAGCAGCAGGTGCAGCCAGGCGAGCCGGTCGGGGCCGGTCACGGTGATCACACCGCGGTGCGAGAGGTCGGTGAAGGCCCGGCCGGCCGCCAGCTCCCGCTGCTCGCGGAAGATGTCGCCGTAGTGGGCCGCGACGCCCTCGTCGGCTCCCTCGGCGGGGACGGCTCCGGGCAGGGACAGCAGCGGGCTCTTCATGCCCGCCAGCTTACGACTGCGGCTGCCCGACCCCGGCGGTGCAGTCGGCGCAGCGGCCGAAGATCGCGAAGTGCTTGAGGTCGGTGTCGAAACCGTGCTCCACGCGCAGGCTCTCGATCAGCGGGGCGGCGATCGCGGTGCCGGTCTCCTGCACCTTGCCGCAGTCCCGGCAGACCAGGTGCAGGTGGTGGTGGCGACCGGCCAGGTGGTAGGTCGGCGCACCGTGGCCCAGGTGGGCGTGCGAGACCAGGCCCAGCTCCTCCAGCAGCTCCAGCGTCCGGTAGACGGTGGAGATGTTCACCCCGCTGGCGGTCAGCCGGACCTGGGCCAGGATCTCGTCCGGGGTCGCGTGGTCGAGCGTGTCCACCGCCTCCAGGACCAGCTGGCGCTGCGGGGTGAGGCGGTAGCCGCGCCGGCGCAGGTCGGCCTTCCAGTCGGTGCCGGTGTCCGCCACCACGCTGCCACCCCTTCGCCACTCGCTCGCCCGCCGCTCAGCGGAAGAAGGCGATCCCGTCGTCCGGCAGGTCGTTGATGTCCTTGATCAGCTGGGCCGGGCTGAGCACCTTGCGCAGCTGGGCGGACATGTAGGGGCGCAGCGGCACCTCGGGCGCCGCCTTCTCGCCGACCCAGAGCAGCTCGTCGTTGACGAAGCCGTAGAGCCGCTTGCCACCGCTGTAGGGCGCCGAGCCCTCGACCCGGGCGACCGCGTCGGTGGCCACGTCGATCTGCGGCTTGCCGTCGGCCAGCTTGCCGTACCAGATCTCCACCGTGCCGTCGTCGCGCACCATGGAGATCTCCACCTCGCGCTCGCCGCTGGTGCCCTGGTGGTTGCTGGTGATCCGCCAGAAGCCGTGCTCGGTCTCCAGCGGGCGGATCTTCTCGCCCTCGTTGTCCAGCACCCAGCTGCGGGAGCGGAACTCCAGGAACGGGCGGCCGTCGTGGCGGAAGACGACTTCCTGGCCGAAGTTGCACTTCTCCTGGCCGGGGAAGTCGAAGACGCCCGCTCCCTCCCAGGTGCCGAGGAGGAAGGCCAGCGAAACGACGTCCTTGTGGAGGTCGGAAGGAATCTCGATCATGGTCCTGGATCGCAGTCGTGGGCGGTGGGCTACCTCTACGGTACGGGAGAGGTCAGCGCTGGCCCTGGTACAGCTTCATCACGGAGAAGACGGCGAACCAGGCGATCACGACGGCCACGACGCCCAGCAGGATGTCGAAGAAGAGTTCAAGACCGTTCACGGTGGGCTCCCGGTGCGGTGTCGGCGGACGGACGATGACGGCGCGAGTCTATCCGGCCCCACCACGCGCTTCACGGTGAGGCCCGCCACGCGGCCGGTCTAAGCTGACGGCGTGTCGAAGAAGCTGGTCATCAAGGTCACCGCCGGAGCGGACGCGCCCGAGCGCTGCTCGCAGGCCTTCACGGTCGCCGCCGTCGCGGTCGCCAGCGGGGTCGAGGTCTCGCTCTGGCTGACCGGGGAGTCCTCCTGGTTCGCCCTGCCCGGGCGGGCCGCGGAGTTCGAGCTGCCGCACGCCGCCCCGCTGCCGGACCTGCTGGAGTCGATCCTGGCAGCCGGCACGGTCACCCTGTGCACCCAGTGCGCGGTCCGGCGCGGCATCGAGCAGGCGGACACCATCGAGGGAGTCCGGATCGCGGGCGCCCAGGTCTTCGTCAGCGAGATCATGGCCGACGCCGTCCAGGCGCTCGTGTACTAGGGCGTCAAGAGGCCGGCCTCACCGCTCGGTCTCGTGGTCCGGCTTGTCCCGGTCGTGCCCCGGCTCCTCCCACTTGGGGTCGTCCCAGCGCGGGTCCCGCCACCAGTCGTCCTCCGGGTCGCGCCGGTTGGCGAAGATCGCGGCCAGCGGCGGGATGACCATCGCCACCAGGCACATGCCGATCGCCGCGCCCACCGAGAAGAACCGCACGACGCCCCAGGCCAGGACGAAGAGCCCGAGGCAGACCGCCATCGCCGCGAAGTAGTAGACATGCCTGCGCCGCTGCTGCACACCTCCCAGTAAAGCGCTGAGCCCCCGCCGACGGGCAGGGGCTCAGCGCTTCTTTCCCGAACGGGGTCAGACCGCGATCGGGACCTCGGTCAGGGCGCCCTGGGAGGCGACCACCTTGCGGTCCACGGTCGCGCCCGGCACCAGCGCACGCACGGTCCAGCTGCCGGGGGCCGCGAAGAAGCGGAACTGCCCCGTGGCCGAGGTGGGCACCTCGGCGGTGAACTCGCCGCCCGCGTCCAGCAGGCGCACGTAGCCGTTGACCGGCTCACCGTCGCGGGTCACCGAACCCTGGATGATCGTCTCGTTCGCCACGTCAACTCCTGCCAGGTCCGGGCCGCCGGCCTTCGCACCACACATGTCTCGGTCTCCTTGCTTCTCGGTACGGCGCGGTGCCGCTCAGGCGCCGATCTCGATCGGCACGCCCACCAGGCTGCCGTACTCGGTCCACGAACCGTCGTAGTTCTTGACGTTCTGCTGGCCGAGCAGCTCGTGCAGCACGAACCAGGTGAGCGCGGAGCGCTCGCCGATCCGGCAGTAGGCGATGGTGTCCTGGGCCAGGTCCACGCCCTCCTGCGCGTAGAGCGCGCGCAGCTCGTCGTCCGACTTGAAGGTGCCGTCGTCGTTGGCGTTCTTCGACCACGGGATGTTGCGGGCGCTCGGCACGTGGCCGGGGCGCTGCGACTGCTCCTGCGGCAGGTGGGCGGGGGCGAGTAGGCGGCCGGAGAACTCGTCGGGCGAGCGCACGTCGACCAGGTTCTTGTTGCCGATCGCGGCGACCACGTCGTCGCGGAAGGCGCGGATCGCGCTGTTCTGGGCCTGCGCCTTGTAGGCGGTGGCCGCGCGGTCGGGGACCTCGGAGCCGTCGACCAGGTCGCGGGAGTCCAGCTCCCACTTCTTGCGGCCGCCGTCCAGCAGGCGGACGTCGCCGTGGCCGTAGAGCTTGAAGTACCAGAACGCGTAGGAGGCGAACCAGTTGTTGTTGCCGCCGTAGAGGACGACGGTGTCGTCGTTGGCGATGCCCTTGGCGCTGAGCAGCGCCTCGAAGCCGGCCTGGTCGACGAAGTCGCGGCGGACCGGGTCCTGGAGGTCCTTCTTCCAGTCGATCCGAACGGCGTTCTTGATGTGGTTCTTGTCGTACGCGGAGGTGTCCTCGTCCACCTCGACGACGACGACCTTCGGGTCGTCCAGGTGGGCCTGGACCCAGTCGGCATCGACCAGCACGTCGCTGCGGCTCATGTTCTGTCTCCATCCGGGGGCGGTTGGCGGAAGGTGAGGGCCCGGCCGGTCACGGTCCGGCCATCCGGGCCACTTGTCCGAAAATCTGTCCGGATAGTGGGACGGGGCGGGGAAGCCGGTACTGCCGGGCAAGCTGGGGAGAAATCCGGCCGCAGGCGAGAATGCCTGGTCAGGCCAAGGGTGCGGGCGTGGCGGCGAGTCGATTCTGCCGGACCGGGCCGCCGGTCAGCGCATGCGACACAGGCAGGCAGCCACGCGGCAGAGGTCTACCGCCCGCCGCTTCGTGAGGTCCGCCTGTCGCTTCATGAGGACGATGCTAGGGAGCCGGGACCGCCCCTGTCACCAGCGTATCGAATGGCGAGACCAATATGTTCGAATAGTGGGATTTCGGACCCTGGGTCAGCCGATCAGCTGGACGTGGCTGCCCTGGAAGGTGAGGGCCAGACCGTCGGGCTGCGGGGCGACCTGCTGCAGCCGCAGGCCGACCGGCATGCCGCCCTGGAGGGTGAAGGTGTGCGAGCCGATCGCCGAGTTGACCAGCTGCCCGACACCCGGCAGGGCGCCCACCCCGGGCAGCGCGCCCACGCTGTCCACCTCGACCGTGTCGCCGTTCGTGCGCAGCTTCACCGTGGTGCTGAGCTTCTGCCCGAACATCACCCCGGTCACCTTCACCAGGCCCGGGCCCCCGTAGCCGAGCGTGACGCTCTGGTCGAGGCCGAGCAGGCTGTGCACCTCCTGGTAGCTGACCCGCCCGGTGCCGGTGCCCGAGTCGATGGTCGCCGACTTGTAGTCGCCGGAGAGCTGAACGCCCTTCAGGTCGGCCGAGAAGGACTCCAGTTGGAAGCTGCTGCCGCCGCCGGACAGCTGAACGCCGGCGCCCGACAGGTGGACGCTGCCGACCTTCCGGCTGATCAGGTCGGTCAGGAAGGGGAGGTCGTCGATCGAGACCGAGGGCTTGCCGGTGATGCCCTGCCGCCCCGCCAGCCGGTCGGCCGCCTGCCCCTGCGCGACCACCACCGCGATCCGGTCGGCGCCGACCAGCAGCCCCGCCGGCACCAGGACGGCGACGGCCGCTTTGATCCAGGTCCGCATCGAACTCTCTCCCCGTCCTCGCTCGTCCTACCGCCGTAACGACGATCCGGCGCGGACCATGGTTCCGAACGGGCATCCGGCAGCTGAGCACCGGGGTCCGGTCGGCCGCCCGCACCCGGTCCGGTCAGCCGCCCGCGAAAGGCGGCAGCACCTCGATGGTGCCGCCCTCGGTCAGCGGCACCCGGGTGCGGTCCCGGCCGCCGACCGGCTCGCTGTCCACCAGGTAGGAACAGATGCCCAGCAGGCGGACGAAGGTCGGACGGTCGGCGTGCCGCGCCGCGGCCTGCGCCAGCGCCTCGGCCAGGCTGGCCGCCCGGTACGGCTCCTCGGCGACGCCCGCCTCGGCCTTGGCGGCGGCCCAGTAGCGGATGGTCCCGGCCACCAAGGTGGTCGGTTCGGTGGTCGCGGTCATGGCGGCCCCTTCTCGAAGGTGTACACATACGTGTGCCGGTCGCTGCCGTGCTCCATCATCGCCCCGGCCCCGGACCAGGCGGGAATCCCGCAGGCCAGAGCAGGCGTACCCGGGGCGCACGGGGCCGGATGCGAAAAGGATCACGTGTCCTGACCCCTGCGCCGGCCAGCTCTGTTGAGCTATTCTCGATCGCTAAGGGATCCGGGCAGAGTCGCCCCCGGGTCCTTTTGTGCTTTCAGGACTCCGATCCGGACGTCCTTGCGAGTGGTAGCCCACCCGTACCAGTGGCCGCACGACGAGGTGCCGGCCCCCGGTCCGCGGAGACGAAAAGAGGACGACCCGGGATATGAGTTCTCTCCTCCTGCTCACCAACGCACTGCAGCCCTCCGCGGAGGTGCTGCCGGCCCTCGGGCTGCTGCTGCACCAGGTGCGGGTGGCCCCGGCCGAGGGGTCGGCGCTGGTCGACACCCCCAGCGCCGACGTGATACTGGTCGACGGCCGGCGTGACCTGCCACAGATCCGCAGCCTGTGCCAGTTGCTGCGGTCCACCGGCGTCAGCTCCCCGCTGATCCTGGTGGTCACCGAGGGCGGGCTGGCCGCCGTCACCGCCGAGTGGGGCGTCGACGACGTCCTGCTGGACACCGCCGGGCCGGCCGAGGTGGAGGCCCGGCTGCGGCTCGCGATGGGCCGCCAGCAGCAGGCCCAGGTGGACGACAGCCCGATGGAGATCCGCAACGGCGACCTGTCGGTGGACGAGGCGACCTACTCGGCCAAGATCAAGGGCCGGGTGCTCGACCTCACCTTCAAGGAGTTCGAGCTGCTCAAGTACCTCGCCCAGCACCCGGGCCGGGTCTTCACCCGGGCCCAGCTGCTGCAGGAGGTCTGGGGCTACGACTACTTCGGCGGCACCCGCACGGTGGACGTCCACGTCCGGCGGCTGCGGGCCAAGCTCGGCGTCGAGCACGAACAGCTGATCGGCACCGTACGCAACGTCGGCTACCGCTTCGTGATCCCCTCGCAGGGCGACAAGGCCGAGCGCGGCGCGGGCCAGAGCGAGCCGGCCGAGCGGACTGGCGCCGAGCGGACGGGCGCCGAGCAGGTGGTCGGCGGCGGCCCGCCCAGCTGACCTGCGCGGGCCCGGCAACGTGACCGGGCCCACCGGCCAGGGCTGGACAAACACGCGTAGACTCCCGCTGTGGCCAAGGTGACGCGCGACGATGTAGCCCGACTGGCTGGGACCTCGACCGCGGTCGTCAGCTATGTCATCAACGACGGACCGCGACCTGTCGCGCCCGCGACCAAGGAGCGGGTGCTCGCCGCGATCGAGCAACTCGGCTATCGGCCGAACAGCGTCGCGCAGGCGATGGCCTCCCGGCGGACCAACCTGATCGGCATGATCGTGCCGGACGCCCGCCAGCCGTTCTTCGCCGAGATGGCACACGCGGTCGAACGCGCCGCCTCCGACCGCGGCAAGCTCGTGCTGATGGGCAACTCGGACTACGCCGACGACCGCGAGATGCACTACATCCAGGCCTTCCTCGGCATGCGGGTCTCCGGCCTGATCCTGGTGAGCCAGGGCGCCCCGCAGCGCGCCGCCAAGGAGTTCGCCGCGATGGAGGGCGCCAAGGTGGTGCTGCTGCACCGCCGGCCCGACGCGATCGACGACGTCTCGGTGGTCACCGACGACGTGGGCGGCGCGGAGCTGGTGGTGCGCCACCTGCTGGAGGTGCACGGCCACCCGTACGTCGCCTGCTTCGGCGGCCCGGTGGACACCCCCGCGCCCGGCGACCCGGTGATCGACCACGTCGAGGGCTGGCAGCGGGCGATGGAGGGACACCGGCTGCCCGTCGACCAGCACCTGATCGACGCCCCCTTCCACCGCTACGGCGCCTACGAGGTGGCGCTGGAGCTGCTGCGCTCGGAGCACCGCCCGCCGGCCATCTTCTGCTCCACCGACGACCAGGCGATCGGCGTGCTGCGGGCCGCCCGCGAGGTGGGCCTGCGGGTCCCGCAGGACCTGGCGGTGGCGGGTTTCGACGACATCCCCGAGGCCGCGCTGGCCGACCCGCCGCTCACCACGGTGGCCAGCGAGCGCGAGGCGATGGCGCGCGCGGCGGTGGACCTGGTGCTGGACGACTCGCTGATGGTGCCGGGCTCCGAAACCGAGCGGGTGCGCCGGTTCCCGTCCCGCCTCGTGGTGCGACGCTCCTGCGGCTGCGACGGTGCCCCGCGGTGACCCGTGGGTGGGCGGCAGAGTAGCCGCCCTTTATGAGAAGTCAACGGGCTTCTCTGTCCGTTCTGACCGGACTCTCATGGGTTCTTCATCCGCCGGGCGGACGGTTTGATCCATGAGCGACCAGTACCGCACCACCGCAGATGAGTCGGGGTCCAGCCTCCCGCCGAAGCCGGCCGGAGCACCCACCGCTCACCAGGAACACCCGATGGCGCCGGCCCCGGCCGTGGCCCACTTCGACTACACCCAGGGCGCCTACGCCGCCGGCACCCCGGCCGCCTCGGCCGGCGGCGAGCCCCCCTACTACGGCCCGCCGCCCACCGTGGTCGGCGAGCAGCCCGAGCCGGGCAGCCCCGCGCACCGGGCCCGCACCGGGTTCCTGCGCGGCCGGCTCGCCCTGGTCACCGCCGTCGCCGCGGTCGCCGCCGTGCTCGGCGGGCTGGCCGGCGGCGCGGTCGCCGATGCCCGGCACAGCACCTCCGCCGGCTCCACGACGCTGGTCAGCCCCGTCTCCGCGAAGAGCGACGGCAGCGACGTGGCCGCGATCGCCGCCGCCGTCTCGCCCAGCGTGGTGCAGATCGACGTCCAGTCGAACAGCGGCACCTCGACCGGCACCGGCGTGGTCCTCACCGCGAACGGGCAGATCCTCACCAACTACCACGTGATCTCCAGCGCCGTGGGCGGCGGTGGCACGATCACCGTCACCTACCAGAACGGCACCAAGACCTCGGGCAGCATCACCGGAAGCGACAAGTCGCTGGACGTGGCGGTGATCACCGCGAGCGGAGCCAGTGGCCTGCCCACCGCCACCCTCGGCGACTCCGACGCGATGGCGGTCGGCGACTCCGTGGTGGCCATCGGCAACCCCGACGGCCTGACCGGCACCGTCACCTCCGGCATCATCAGCGCCAAGAACCGCCAGGTCACCGTCCAGGTCGACGAGGGCAGCACGCGCGGCAACGGCGGCTTCGGCTACCCCTACTTCCCGGGCTACGGCGGTCGTTCCAGCACCGCCACCGCCTCGGACACCGCCACCTACTCGGCCCTGCAGACCGACGCCGCACTCAACCCGGGCAACTCCGGCGGTCCGCTGATCAACTCGGCCGGCCAGGTGATCGGCATCGACTCCGCGATGTACTCCGGCAGCGGCAGCGGCTCCACCAGCAGCAGCCAGGCGGGCAGCGTCGGCCTCGGCTTCGCCATCCCGATCAACGCCGTCAAGCAGGTGCTGCCGAAGATGCAGGCCGGTCAGACGCTGTAGTCCACGGTTCGGCCCGCCGAACACCGCACAATGGCAAGACCCCTTCCGGACCCAGAGAGGGCCACACCGCCGATGACTCCCCCCGCCGACGACCGCACCCCTGCCGAGCAGCCGGCCACCGCCCGCCTGCTCGTGGTCGACGACGAACCCGCACTGCGGGACGCCCTGGAGAGCAGCCTCGCCTTCGAGGGCTACGAGGTCACCACCGCTACGGACGGCTACGAGGCGCTGGAGGCCGTCGAACGCGACCAGCCCGACCTGGTGCTGCTCGACATCATGATGCCCCGGATGGACGGCCTCACCGCGGTGCGCCGGATGCGCTCGCGCGGGGACACCGCCCCCGTCCTGATGCTCACCGCCCGCGACGCCGTCGGGGACCGGGTCACCGGCCTCGACGTCGGCGCGGACGACTACCTCGCCAAGCCCTTCGAACTCGACGAACTCCTCGCCCGGATCCGCGCGTTGCTGCGCCGCAACGCGCTGGCGACCGAGGCCGCCGCCCGGGCGACCGCCGTCGAGGACGACTCCGAGGTGCTGGCCTTCGCCGACCTGCGGATGAACACCGCCACCCGCGAGGTCACCCGCGAAGGGCGCCCCGTGGAGCTCACCCGCACCGAGTTCATGCTGCTGGAGATGTTCCTGGCGCACCCGCGCCAGGTGCTCACCCGGGAGCAGATCCTCAAGGCGGTCTGGGGCTTCGACTTCGAGCCGTCGTCGAACTCGCTGGACGTGTACGTGATGTACCTGCGCAGGAAGACCGAGCAGGGCGGCATGCCGCGCCTCATCCAGACCGTGCGCGGGGTCGGCTACGCGCTGCGGGCACCCAGCGGCACGACCGGCTGAGCGACGGCGATAGCGAACTGAGGGCGATGACGAGAGTGGCATGGCAACGGGGGCGGGGACGCGTGGCGAGGTGGTACCACGGGAGAACCTTGCGCAGTCGGCTGGCGATACTCACGGCGGCGGCCGTGGCCGTGGTGATCGCGCTGTCGGCGCTGGCGTGCTGGTTCCTGGTCAGCCAGCGGCTGTACCAGCAGGTCAGGGCGAACCTGGCGGCCAGCCCGCTGGACGTCGTCACCCCGGTCGGCCCGACGAACTGCGGACCCACGCCGGCGGCCGCGCAGACCGCGGTCGAGCAGCACCCGCCGCATCGCGGCAGTGTGGCCGCCAAACGACCGCCGCGCGCCGAGCAGTCCAGCTCCGAGATCTACTCGCCGGTCGACTCGCAGGTCTGCCTCACTCCCGGCTCCACCAAGGGCATCCAGCTCGCACCAGGCGACCAGGATGCCGTCAGCTTCGGCAGCGATCAGGTCAGCTACCGCTCCGGAACCTTCGTGGACGGTACACCGGTCGAGGTCCGGGTCAGCGCCGTCCAGGACTCCGCGCAGAACGTCTACGTCCTGCTCACCGCGCTGCCCGTGAAGAGCGTCGAAGCCTCCCTGCAGCAACTGGCCCTGATCCTCGGCGGCGTCGCCGTCGGCGGCGTCGCCCTGGCCGGTATCACCGGCCGCCTGGTCGCGCGGGCCGCGCTGCGCCCCGTGCACGACCTCACCGACGCTGTCGAGCACATCGCCCGCACCGAGGAGGTCGGAACCACCATCCCCGTGCACGGCAACGACGAGATCGCCCGGCTCTCCGGCTCCTTCAACTCGATGAGCACCGCCCTCGCCAACTCCCGCGAGCGGCAGACCCGGCTGATCGCCGACGCCGGGCACGAGCTGCGCACGCCGCTCACCTCGCTGCGCACCAACGTCGACCTGATGATCCGCAGCGACGACACCGGCCGGCCGCTGCCCCCCGCGACCAAGACCAAGCTGCTGCACAGCATGAAGGCCCAGATGCAGGAGCTCACCGTGCTGATCGGCGACCTGCTGCAACTCTCCCGTCCCGACTCCCCGCGCCCGGGGCAGAACGTGGCCACCGTGGCGTTCCACGACATCGTGGTGCGGGCCGTCGAGCGTGGCAAACTCCGTGGCCCCGGGCTGACCTTCAACGTCGAGCTCGATCCCTGGTACGTCCGGGCGGACGCCGCCGCACTGGAGCGGGCGGTGATGAACCTGCTGGACAACGCGGTCAAGTACAGCCCGCCCGGCGGGGCCGTCGACGTCGCGCTGCACGAGGGCCGGCTCACCGTGCGCGACCACGGGCCCGGCATTCCGGCCGACGAGCTGCAGTACGTCTTCGACCGGTTCTGGCGCTCGCCCTCCTCGCGCCAACTCCCGGGCTCCGGGCTCGGCCTGTCGATCGTGGCGCAGACCATCCAGGACTCCGGCGGCCAGGTCGCCCTCGGAGCGGCGCAGGACGGCGGCCCCGGTGCCCTCGCGGTGGTCCGGCTGCCCGGCGTGCCCGAGCAGCCGGACGCCGTGCCGCCGGTGCTGCCCAGGGACTGAGGGCGGCCGGGTCAGACCCCGGGCTCGGACTCCAGCTGCCGCTCCGCCCGGATCCTCCCCCAGCCTTCGGCCGGGGGGACCCCCATCTCGCGGCCCGGGCGGAACGTCAGACCCCCGGCTCCGCCGCGAGCTGACGTTCCGCCCGGATCCGCTCCGCGACCGCGTCCTCGGTCATCGCGCGGTCGGTGTAGACAAGTGGGCGCTCGGCGTCGGTGATGATGTGCTTGACCACCTGGACGTTGCCGTTGACGTCCCAGACCGCGATGCCCGGGGAGAGGGTCGGGATGATCTCCACCGCCCACCGGGGCAGGCCCAGCACCCGTCCGGTGGCCCTGGCCTCGTCGGCCTTCTGCATGTAGATGGTCCTGGTGGAGGCCATCTTGAGGATCGCCGAGGCCTCCTTCGCCGCCGCCCCGTCCACCACGTCCGACAGGTGGTGGACCACCGCGACGAAGGACAGGCCGAGCCGGCGGCCGAACTTGAGCAGCCGCTGGAAGAGCTGGGCGACGAACGGGCTGTTGATGATGTGCCAGGCCTCCTCGACCAGGAAGATGCGCTTCTTCCGGTCGGGGCGGATCCAGGTGTGCTCCAGCCAGACGCCGACGATGGCCATCAGGATCGGCATCGCGATCGAGTTGCGGTCGATGTGCGAGAGGTCGAAGACGATCAGCGGGGCGTCCAGGTCGATGCCGTCCGTGGTCGAGGCGTCGAACATGCCGCGCAGGTCGCCGTCGACCAGCCGGTCGAGCACCAGGGCCACGTCCAGGCCCCAGGACTGCACCTCCTGCGGCTCGACGCCCAGCGACTCGACCGAGGAGAGGTCCGGGCGGCGCAGCGTGTCGATGATGTCGCCGAGGATCGGCTGACGGTCCGTCACCGTGGCCCGCACATGGGCGTGCGCGGCCTTCAGCGCGAAGCCGGCCCGCTCCTCGAGCCCGCGCCCCATCGCCACCTCGATGATGGTGCGCAGCAGCGACAGCTGGCCCGTGGTGGTGATCGCCGGGTCCAGCGGGTTGAGTTTCACCCCGCCGTCCCGGGCCGCCATCGGGTCCAGACGCACCGACTTTATGCCCAGCGCGTTGGCGATCAGGTTCCACTCGCCGACGCCGTCCTCGCCCTGCGCGTCCAGCACCACCACCTGGCGGTCGCGGAACCTCAACTGGCGCAGCACGTAGGTCTTCTCCAGCGCCGACTTGCCGTTGCCGGACTCGCCGAGGACCAGCCAGTGCGGGGCGGGCAGCTGCTGGCCGTAGAGCTGGAACGGGTCGTAGACGTACCCCTTGCCGCTGTAGACCTCGCGCCCGATGATCACCCCGGAGTCGCCCAGGCCCGGTGCGGCGGTGGGCAGGTAGACCGCCTGGGCCTGGCCGGTGGAGGTGCGCACCGGCAGCCGGGCGGTCTCCACCTTGCCGAACATCAGGCTGGTGAAGGCGTCGGTGAGATTGCCAATCGCCAAGGGGGGCCTCCAGTGCGGGTCAGCGGCGGATGCCGGTGGCGAACGGCAGGGTGTTGACGAACGCCCGGTGGTGCTCGCGGTCGCACCACTCCAGCTTGAGGTAGCTCTTGCCGGCCGAGGCCCGGATGGTCCGCTTGTCGCGGGCCAGCGCCTCGGGGCTGCGCGAGGAGACGGTGATGTAGCCGACCAGGTTGACCCCGGCGGCGCCGGAGGCCAGGTCGTCGCCGCGCTGGTCGACCCGGCCGGTGTGGGCCAGGTCGCGCGGGTCGACCGTGCGGTTCATCTTGGCGGCCCGGCTGGACTCGGCCTCGTCGTTGGTCTTCTCGGTGAGCATCCGCTCGATCGCCACGTCCGTGGGCTCCAGGTCCATGGTGACGGCCACCGTGCGGATCACGTCGGGGGTGTGGACCAGCAGCGGGGCCAGGAAGTTGACGCCCACCGGGGTGAGCGGCCACTCCTTGATCCAGGCGGTGGCGTGGCACCAGGGCGCGCGGGTGGCGGACTCGCGGGTCTTGGCGGTCAAGTACTGCGGGTGGGTGGCGTCCAGCTCGGCCGGCCAGGCGTTGCGCCGGCTCATCGCCTGGAGGTGGTCGATCGGGTGGTCCGGGTCGTACATCGAGTGCAGCAGCGAGGAGAGCCTGGCCTGGCCCAGCGGCTGCCGCACCCGGATGTCGGCCTCGGCCAACCGGGCGCAGATGTCGGTCAGTTCACGTGCCATCACGGCCGCCAGGCCCTCGTCGTCGCGGTTCGCCTGGTCGGCGTCCCGCTTGTCGTAGGCGCTGCGGCCCATCGCGTGCGCCTCGGCGGCCAGGTCGCGGTTGTACTGCATGCAGGCGACCAGGTAGGCCCGGTGCTGCTCGGAGGAGGTGGAGACCATCGACTGCAGCTGGTCGTAGGAGTCCTGCAGCCAGCGCGGCGCGTCGTGATCGCCGCGCCGCTCGACGTCCTTGGCGTGCGCGTCCGGATCGGCGGGCAGGGTGCGGGCCAGGATCTGCAGCCGGGTCACGAACCCGTCCCCGTTGGCGACATGCTTGAGCAGCGTGCCGAAGCGGTCGACCAGCGCCTCCTGGTCCTCGGAGTCGCGCAGGCCCACGCCCGGGCCCTCGATCTCGATCGCGGCGGTGACCGTGCGCCGCTCCAGGTGCATCAGCACCGCGACCTCGTCCGGCCCGAACGGCGCGCTCAGCCAGCGCAGCCGGCCCACCCCCGGCGGCGGGCCGACCTCGATCTCGCGGCCGTCAAGACGGGTGCCGGCGTCCATCGCGGTGGACTGCCACACGGCCCGCCCGCTGCGCACGGTGCGCCGGTAGCTGCGGTTGATCTCGACCCACTTGTAGAAGGTCCGGCGCCGGTAGGGGACGTAGACGGCGGCGATCGCCAGCAGCGGGAAGCCGACCAGGCCGGCGATCCGCAGCGCCAGGATCGGCATCAGCAGGCCCCAGAGCATGCCCAGGAAGGCGCCGAAGATGATCAGCAGGATCTCCCCCGACTCCCGGTTGCGCCCGATCGGCGCGTTCGGTCGGGCCTTGCCGATCAGATAGGTGCGGCGCTGGTGGACATAACTCTGGGCGTACTGCCCCCCGTACTGGCCGAGCTCGCTGCTCAAGGTGCGTCACCCTCCCTTCGCTGGGTTCTGTGCTGGGGCCTGGGCGGGCGGCTGGGCCGGTGGCGCCGGGGTGCGCGAGGCGTGCGCGGCGATCCCGGCCGCGGCCGAGCCGCCACCGGCGCCACCACCCCCGCC
Source organism: Kitasatospora sp. GAS204B (assembly GCF_029892155.1). Classification (GTDB taxonomy): domain Bacteria; phylum Actinomycetota; class Actinomycetes; order Streptomycetales; family Streptomycetaceae; genus Kitasatospora. The sequence goes on from NZ_JARZAG010000007.1 coordinate 305,394, forward strand.
GCCCCCTCCCTCGGCGCCGCCGCGCGAGCCGTGCGTCGAGATGCCCTGCTTCACCAGGTTGGCCGGACCGTTGATCATCGCCGAGCCGGCCGACACCGCGCTCGCCCGGGCCTGGCGCAGGTGCACCATCTCGTCACCGAAGCCGGGCACGAAGCGGTAGATGGCGGTGCTGGCGAAGATCGACAGGAAGAGGATCGCCAGGCCCGAGAGCACCCGGGCGAAGTCGTCCGAGGCTCCGGCGCCACTGGCCACCGCGCTGGCCAGGCCCAGGATGATCACGATCACCGGTTTGGCGAGGTCGATCGCGGCCATCAGGCCCGCCCAGCGGCGCACGTGCTTCCACAACTGCTTGTCCACCAGGCCGGCGTAGACCGCGGTGCCCAGCAGCGCTCCCACGTAGAGCATCGCGGCCCGGATCAGCAGTTCGATCCAGAGCACCGCGGCGGCCAGCACCGCGACCAGCGAGACCAGGATCAGGATCAGCGGACCGCCGCCGATCGTGCCGTGCTCCAGGGTGTCGGCGAGCCCGCCGAGATAGCCCTTGGTGTCCGACTTGGTCCCCGAGGCGATGGCGGCGGTCAGGCTGTCGGTGGCGCCGGTCACGGTGTAGAGGATCAGCGGGGTGAAGGCGGAGGCCACCACGGTCAGCCAGAGGAAGCCGATCGCCTCCGAGAAGGCCTGGGTCAGCGGCACCCCGCGCACCGCGCGCTTGGTCACCGCGAGCAGCCACAGCACCAGGGTGACCACGGTGGCGCCGGCGAAGACCACGGCGTACTGCTGCAGGAAGCTGGCGTTGGTGAAGTCGACCTGGGTGGTGCCGTCTATCTGGCCGGACAGGCTGCGCACCACCCAGGCGGCGGCCTGGGCGCAGCCCTTGGCGAGCGAGCCGAGGGGGTCGGTGACGGAGCCCACGGTGGAGGTGCCGGGGAGCGAGCCACCAGGGCTGTTGGCACACAGGATCCCATCGCCGGCCATCGGCAGGTTGGGGCAGTTGCCGTTGGAGGGCGAGGGCGCCGGGCTGGGGCTCCCCGAGGCCGCCCCCGAAGGCGACGGCGCCGCGAAGGCGCGCTGCGCCAGCAGCAGCCCGCCCAGCTGCACCAGCAGCACCGCGCTCCCCAGCCGCCCGGTCCGGCGCAGGAGGGAGCCTTGCAGACCGTCAGCGGGCATAGCGGAAGCCTCCGAACTGCTGGACGGCGCCGGTGATCTCGTCGGCACTGGCGGCCTGTTGGTCGGCTGGGACGGGAGCGGGGCCGTTCTGGGTGGCGAAGTCGGTGAGCTTCCAGTCGCCGCCGGTCCAGCGCAGGCTCAGCGTGAGCGTGAACCAGTTCGCGGACACCGGCTTGGTCGAGGAGGTCCCGGCCAGCCCCTCCAACCCCGTGCACCAGACCATCGCCTTGGTGCTGTCGGCCGTGTAGCCGTCCGTGTGGGTGCCGATCGGCACCGTGCGGCTGACGAAGGTGAGCCCCTTGGGCGGCTGGCCCTGGGCGTCCAGGCCGTAGCCGCTCAGCACGGCCGCGGTGAGCTGCTGGTCCAGCCGGCCGCGCAGCGCGTCGGCGGTGGCCGGGTCGGCGATGGTGGCGAACACGCCGCGCCGTCCGTCGGCCCGGAACATGTCGGTGCTGCCCAGCGCGACCGCGTAGTTGGCCGCCGCCGACTGGGCGCCCTGTTCGGTGTCGGGGTAGCCGGTGGCGATCCCGTTGCTGGTGGTGCTGACCGGCTGGGTGCCGCTGGGCGCGGTGGGCGCGCTCGCCCCGGGCGGCGGGGGGGCCTGGTGGCCGCCGCTCGCCGAGGGGTCGGGCTTGCCGCGGTTGGCGATGGCGATCGCGACCACCAGCAGGGTGACCACCAGCAGCACCGTCAGCAGGGTGCGCAGCGGCCGGGGCTGACGGCCCGCCGGATACGGGGAGGACTGTTCGCCGACCGGCAGCCGCGTACGGGTGTGCGGCTGGTCGTCGGGCAACGGCACGGCGGCCCTCCTGGGACAGGGGAGCCGGCGGTGGGCTCCAGCGTTACGTTCCGGGACACCCGGCGGCGGCCGACCTGGCTGACCGCAGGTCGGCCGTCCAGTTCTGACTCTCCGATTCTGACCGACCGGCACGGTTACCGGTACGACTGTCGGAAGACTTCCGGTATGACTGTCTGACCGTCAGATGGACATGCCGTACACAATGGTGAACAGAGTGCCCAGGGATCCGATGATGAACACGCCGGTCAGGCCGGCGATGATCAGCCCCTTGCCCTGCTCGGCGCTGAAGGTGTCGCGCATCGCGGTGGCTCCGATCCGCTGCTTCGCCGCCCCCCAGACCGCGATCGCCAGGCAGGCCAGAATGGCGACCGCCATCACGACCTCCACCATGATCCGGGCCTCCGAACCGAGGGTGGAGAACGGGCCCCAGTCCGGGGCGATTCCCCCGATGATGGTGTCGATGCTGCCCTTCGGGGCCGGACTCGGGCTCGGGTCTGCCAGCAAGCCCCCCGCGTATCCGTTCACGACGCCACCCACACTGCTCGCTGTGTCACTCACGTGCATTCCTGTCTCACCGCCCGATCAGGCAATTGAAGGCCCATCACCTCAGGAGCGCGAAGGGCTGAGGCCTATTCTTGGCCGGATCTGATGTCGACTTGGCTACTTCTTGCAGATTGGTCGCGCGGCTCGGGACATGTACGTCAGTATGTCCACCGTACGAAGGATAGCGCTCACTCTTTGTATCTCCGATGATTGCGCCGAGCAACGCCTTGCAGAAGACTGGCAGGGGTGTCGGCCGATCGCCCTGGCGCGTGCGGGGGGCATATGCGGGCCCGTGTCGCGCCGGAGGCTCCGGCCCAGGATCCACTGGGGCACAAGCACTCTGACACTGCATCGGGATGGTGCTGATGGTACTCCGGAAAGGCGGTCGCGCGGCGATCGCGGGGGGAGCTGTTGCATTCGGCTTCCTGCTGCTGGTCGGCGTCGGAACATACGCCGCCGGCGGCACCGTGCAGGCCGGCGGCTCGGGCCTGGCGCTCGCCCCGGGGACCGTTCCGGCCGCCTATCAGGGCCTGATCCAGCAGGCCGGCGGCAAGTGCCCGCAGATCTCCCCGCCGATGCTGGCCGCCCAGCTCTACCAGGAGAGCGGCTTCGATCCGTCAGCCCGCAGTGGTGCCGGGGCGCTTGGCCTGGCCCAGTTCCTGCCGAGCACCTGGGCGATCTACGGAGTGGACGGCGACGGTGACGGCAAGGTCGACATCTGGAACCCGGCGGACGCCATCGCCTCGGCCGCCAACTACGACTGCGCGCTGGCCAAGGACACCGCCAACGTCCCCGGCGACCCGCAGGCCAACCTGCTCGCCGCCTACAACGCCGGCCCCTACGCGGTGATCAGCGCCGGCGGGGTGCCCGGCTACACCGAGACCCAGGGGTACGTCCGCTCGATCAAGGCGCTGGAGGCCAGCTTCACCGCACCCACCAGCACGGTCGCCGTCTCCCCGCAGGCCTCCGGCGCGATCTACTTCGCCCAGACCAAGCTCGGCACGCCCTACCTGTGGGGCGGCGACGGACTCGCCTCGCAGAACTACGAGTTCGACTGCTCCGGCCTGACCGTGGCCGCCTACGCCTCGGTCGGCATCACGCTGCCCCGGGTGGCCAACGACCAGTGGTACGCCGGACCGCACCCCTCGCGCGACCAACTGCGCCCCGGCGACCTGGTCTTCTTCGCCACCGACCTGAGCGACCCGCGCACCATCCACCACGTCGGCATCTACGTCGGCGGCGGCTACATGATCAACGCCCCGCACACCGGCGCGGTGATCCGCTACGACTCCATCGATCAGAAGGAGTACATCGGCGCCACCCGGGTCACCCAGGACGGCGCCGCCGCCGTACCGGTCCGCGACAACAACGGCAACGGCAACATCACCGGCGGCTCCGACCCCGGCGCGAACGGCCCGGCCCAGTCGACCGCCACCCCGACCACTCCGCCGCCCGGCGCCCCCGCTTCGAACCCCGCGCCACCCGCCGCCGCGGCCGCCCTGCCCACCGGCGCCAGCACCACCAGGCCGGGGAAGGCCGCCTGACGGCCCACCAGATCCGCCCGGCTCACGTCAAGTTTCCGTAACACCCGCCTGCCATGGAACGCTGTGCTCCGCCCGGCTCGTTATGCACAGGGCCACCCACCGACCACGCGGCGCACAGGAGGTACGGCGTGTCGACGCTGCTTGCCGACACCAGCAACCCGGACCTCGAACTGCTCTACACCGTCAACGGCTGGGCCAAGGCCTCCCCCGGCTGGCTCGACGGCCTGGTCTCCTGGATCGGCGAGTACGGCATCCTGCTCGGCCTGTTCACCCTGTGCGCCGTCGCCTGGCTGCGGGCCCGCCACCGGCCGGCCGCGCCCGCGGCGGTGGCCGGGGTGCTCTGGGTCCCGCTCGCGGTGGCCCTGGCCGAACTGGCCAACCTGCCGATCGCCGCCATCGTGAACCGGCCCCGCCCGTTCCTGAACCACCCGGGCCTGGACGTGCTGGTGGCCGGCAAGGCCGGCACCCACTCCTTCGTCAGTGACCACGCCACCATGTCGATGGCGGTGGCCGTGGCGCTCTTCCTGGTCGACCGGCGGCTGGGGGCACTGGCCGGCACCTTGGCGGCGCTGCAGGGCTTCTGCCGGATCTTCATGGGCGTGCACTATCCGACCGACGTGCTGGGCGGCTACGCCCTCGCCACCGCCGTGGTGCTGCTGCTGGCCCCGCTGGCGATGGCCGTCCTGGTGCCGCTGTGCCACGCGCTGGCCCGCACGGCGGCCGCGCCGCTGATCACGGCCGGCCCGTACGGCAACCCGCGCGGCGGGCGCCGTCGGCGCGGCGCCCGGGCGCTCGATCGCCCGCTGCCCGGCCCGGAACGCGCCACCACCGCCGATTCCGATCTCGCCGCCTGATCCGGCCCCGGCCGGCGCCCCGCGGCGAACGCTACGCCGAGCCCGCCCCCGCCTGATGCTCGCCCGCGTCCCGCCGCGCCCGATCGCGCGAGCGCCGGGCCGGCGCGAACCAGCCGCAGTCACAGGAGGCGTACGCGAAGGACCCTCGCTCGGCGACCGCCACCCGGTGCGCGGCGGGCCCGTCTTCGTGTTCATCGCGGGAGTCGGCGTGGGCCGACGGCTCCGTATACACGTTGTTAACGGTAACTCCCGACCCCTATCCCCGGCGCGCACCGGCCGCCGCGCGCCGTCACTGCCGTAACCCGCGCGACGGCCGGTCGTTTTCGCCAGTACCGGCCCCGCCCACCCAGGGGCGGCGGCCCGCCGGTCGTCCGGCCCGTCGGGGACCGGATCACCCTGGGGGTTGAGATCACCATGACGACGAACAGCACGACGACGAACAGCACACCGACGTTCAGCACGACGGCGGCCCGCTCCGCCCGCCTGCTCGGCCCGGTGGCGGCCGCCGCCCTGCTGGCCGCCACGCTGTCGGCCTGCGGCGGCGCCTCCGGCGGCTCCGCCGACGCGAGCCCCGCCGGGACGGCGAGCCAGAGCCCGGTGGCCGACAAGCTCGCCGACGACCCGCTGACGGCCGTGCGCAACGCCGCCGACATCACCGGGCGGACCGGCTCGGTGCAGGCCGCCACCCAGCTGACCACCGAGTCGGGCGCGAAGCAGGCCGACTTCTCCGGCAGCGGCTCGTACGACTACGGCAAGCGGATCGGCCGCCTGGAGGTGCAGGTGCCGCCCGGGGCGGCCACCACCGGCAAGGTGGTCGAGGTGGTCGAGCCGGGCATCGTCTTCCTGCAGAACAGCGGCGCCAAGGTGCCTGCGGGCAAGTGGGTCAAGCTGGACGTGCGCCAGCTCGCCGACGGCAACCTGATCAGCAACGGCGCCACCGACCCGGCCACCGCCGCCGCGGCCCTGCGCGGTGTCCAGCAGGCCTCGGTGGTCGGCGACGAGACGCTGAACGGCGTGCCGCTCAAGCACTACAAGGGCACTCTCGACCTGGCGAAGGCCGCCGACGCCACCGGCGGCCAGGGGGCGTACGGCCTGCGGATGGCGGCCGCCACCTTCACCGTCAAGGACGTCCCGTTCGAGGCCTGGCTGGACGCCCAGGGGCGGCTGAACAAGGTGACCGAGTTCTTCACCTTCGCCGGGGTGGCCGGCTCCAAGGACGCCAAGGACCAGGTGAAGGTCACCTCCTCACTGACCTTCAGCGACTTCGGCAAGCCGGTCCAGCTCAGCGAGCCGCCCGCCGCCGACGTGGTCGAGATGACGGAGTCCGGCTCGCCGACGAAGTGACGGCCACCTCGGCTCCGCGCCGGCAGCCACCCGTTTCGGCGACAGAGATGGCCCGTCCGTGCCATGGGGACCGGGCCCGGCACTCTCTAGGCTGGATGGGGGCGCCTCCCGGCCGAAGGCCGGGGGAGGGTGGCTGCCGCCCCGGCGTACGGGTGGTGAAGGGGTGGTGCAGGATGTCGTCCTCGGCGGATCGAGCGGATCGAACAGATCGGGCGGATCGCGCGGATCGCACAGGCGGCCACGAGAGCGCGGCCCTCGACGAGATCGAGCTGGCCGGCGAGCTGATGATCGCGGCGACGGCCAGCGCCGGCGACCGGCTGCCCACCGCCCGGATCGACGAGGTGCTGCTGCACCCGAGCCGGGCGCCCGAGGCCGCGGCCGGCCACGGCGGCGCCCCGGTCAGCTCCGCAGCAGCCGACTGATCGCCGCCATCGCCTCGGCCACCTTCTCGTCCATCGCCGGGCCGCCCTCCTCGACGGCGGCCGCCACGCAGTGCTTGATGTGCTCCTCCAGCAGCGCCAGCGCGAAGGACTGCAGCGCCTTGGTGCTGGCCGAGACCTGGGTGAGGATGTCGATGCAGTAGACGTCCTCCTCCACCATCCGTTGCAGCCCCCGGGCCTGACCCTCGATCCGGCGCAGCCGCTTGAGATGGTCCGCCTTGTGCGAGCTGTACCCGTGCGGGCCGTGGTTGCCGGCCGCGACGGCGCTGCCGTCCGTGCTGCTGCTGGTGGTCATCGGGCCTGCCCCGTTCTCGTCCGCGCCCGACGGGAATTGTCAGACAGACCCCAGTGTCCCGCACCGCGGCCGCCCATGGGGTTACCCCGTCCGGGCGGCGGATCACGATCACCGGGCCGAAGCCGGGGGCAATCCCTTCGAGCTTCCGTCAGACTGAGACCTCACGACCGCCCGCCGACGTACGGGGCCCGAACGGGTACCGCTCGGCCAGTGGCCGGAAGAGGAGTATCCGGTTCCCCGCCGCACACCCCGTTTGCACAATGCCGACGCAGAGCACCTAGCATCATTCAGTCCACTCCCCGCTCATCGGAGATTTCCGTGCGTTTTAGCCTGACCCCGAAGGAGACGAGCTTCTACGACATGTTCGCCGCAGCCGCGGAGAACCTGGTCGTCGGATCGAAGCTCCTGCTGGAACTGCTGGGCTCAGACGTCTCGTCCCGGGCGGAGATCGTCGAGCGCATGCGCGCCGCCGAGCACGCCGGGGACGACACCACCCACGCGATCTTCCACCAGCTCAACTCCTCGTTCATCACGCCGTTCGACCGTGAGGACATCTACAGCCTGGCCTCCTCGCTGGACGACATCATGGACTTCATGGAGGAGGCCGTCGACCTGGTCGTCCTCTACGACATCCAGACCCTGCCCGCGGGTGTCGAGCAGCAGATCGAGGTGCTGGCCCGGGCCGCCGAGCTGACCGCCGCGGCGATGCCGAACCTGCGCAGCATGTCCGGGCTGAACGAGTACTGGATCGAGATCAACCGGCTGGAGAACCAGGCGGACCAGATCCACCGCAAGCTGCTGGCCCACCTGTTCAGCGGCCAGTACGAGGCGATCGAGGTGCTCAAGCTGAAGCAGGTGGTCGACGTGCTGGAGGAGGCCGCCGACGCGTTCGAGCATGTCGCCAACACGGTGGAGACCATCGCGGTCAAGGAGTCCTGACCAGCGTGGACATGGCAGCACTCATCTGCGTCGTCGGCGTCGCCTTCTTCTTCACCTACACCAACGGCTTCCACGACTCGGCGAACGCGATCGCCACCTCGGTCTCCACCCGGGCACTGACCCCGAAGGCCGCGCTGGCGATGGCCGCGGTGATGAACCTGGCCGGTGCCTTCCTCGGCAGCGGCGTGGCGCAGACCGTCTCCAAGGGGCTGATCGACACCCCGCAGGGCAGCCAGGGGATGACGGTCCTCTTCGGCGCGCTGGTCGGCGCGATCGCCTGGAACCTGGTCACCTGGTACTTCGGCCTGCCGTCCTCCTCCTCGCACGCGCTCTTCGGCGGCCTGGTCGGGGCGGCGCTGGCCGCCGGCACCGGGGTGATCTGGAGCGGGGTGGTCGACAAGGTGATCATCCCGATGGTGGTCTCGCCGATCGTCGGCCTGCTGGCCGGCTACCTGGTGATGCTGGGCATCCTCTGGCTCTTCCGCCGCGCCAACCCGCACAAGGCCAAGCGCAACTTCCGGGTCGCGCAGACCGCCTCGGCCGCCGCGATGGCGCTGGCCCACGGTCTGCAGGACGCCCAGAAGACGATGGGCGTCGTGGTGCTGGCGCTGACCATCTCGGGTCACCAGAGCGGCAACGGCATTCCGATCTGGGTCAAGCTCTCCTGCGCCGCCATGCTGTCGCTGGGCACCTACGCGGGCGGCTGGCGGATCATGCGGACCCTGGGCCGCAAGATCATCGAGCTGGACCCGCCACAGGGCTTCGCCGCCGAGTCCACCTCGGCGACGATCATGTACATCACGTCCTACGTCTTCAAGGCGCCGATCTCCACCACCCACGTGATCACCGCCTCGATCATGGGTGTCGGCGCGACCAAGCGGATCCGCGCGGTGCGCTGGGGCGTGGCCAAGAACATCGTGCTGGGCTGGTTCATCACCATGCCGGCCGCGGCCCTGGTCGCCGCGGCCGTCTACGGCGTCACCTGGGCGATCGTCAGCTGACGCGCAGAACGAAAAGACCGCAGAGCGAAAGACAGCAGAACGAAAAGACGAGGGCCCGCCCCCCACTTCCCGGGGGGCGGGCCCTCTCATACTCCGCGGCGGCACCGCCATGCAGCGCCGTGGAGCAGCTCGATCCGACCGGACGGTCTAGCCGAAGCGGCCGGAGATGTAGTCCTCGGTCGCCTGCACCGACGGGTTCGAGAAGATCCGCTGGGTGTCGTCCAGCTCGATCAGCTTGCCCGGCTGGCCCACGCCGGCCAGGTTGAAGAAGGCGGTGCGGTCGGAGACACGGGCCGCCTGCTGCATGTTGTGGGTCACGATGACGATCGTGAACCGCTCCTTGAGCTCGCCGATCAGGTCCTCGATCGCCAGCGTGGAGATCGGGTCCAGCGCGGAGCAGGGCTCGTCCATCAGCAGCACCTGCGGCTCGACCGCGATCGCGCGGGCGATGCAGAGCCGCTGCTGCTGGCCACCGGAGAGGCCGGCGCCCGGCTTGTTCAGCCGGTCCTTGACCTCGTTCCACAGGTTGGCGCCCTTGAGCGAGCTCTCCACCACGCCGTCCAGCACGGCCTTCTTCTTCACACCCGCGAGCTTGAGCCCGGCGACCACGTTCTCGTAGATCGACATGGTCGGGAACGGGTTCGGCCGCTGGAAGACCATTCCGACGGTGCGCCGCACCGCCACCGGGTCGACGCCGGCACCGTAGAGGTTCTCGTCGTCCAGCAGGACCTTGCCCTCGACCCGGGCGCCCGGGATCACCTCGTGCATCCGGTTGAGGGTGCGCAGGAAGGTGGACTTGCCGCAGCCGGAGGGGCCGATGAACGCCGTCACCGAGCGGGGCTCGACGGTCATCGAGATGTCCTCGATGGCCTTGGTTCCGCCGTAGTAGGCCGACAGTCCGCTGACGTCGATGCGCTTAGCCATGATCTTTCTTCTTCTCTCGTCTGTTCGTACGTCAGTCGGTCGGTCAGCGCCCGGCCTTGGGCGAGCGCCAGCTTGCGATGCCCCGGGCGATCAGGTTGAGACCCATCACCAGAGCGATCAGCACCAGCGCGGCACCCCAGGCACGGGCGTACCCGTACTGGTTGTTGACCTGGGAGTACTGCTGCCAGATGAAGACCGGCAACGACTCCTGCGGTCCGACGAACGGATTGCTGTTGATCGAGTCCCAGACGCCCACCAGCATCATGACCGGAGCGGTCTCACCGGCGATGCGGGCGATCGCCAGCATCACGCCGGTGGTGATGCCACCGATGGCGGTCGGGAGGACGATCCGCAGGATGGTCTTCCACTTCGGCACACCGAGCGCGTACGAGGCCTCGCGCAGCTCGTTCGGGACGAGCTTGAGCATCTCCTCGGTGGACCGGACGACCACCGGCATCATCAGGATCGCCAGCGCGAGGCTGCCCGAGAAGCCGGAGTACTGGAAGCCGAGCCCGATGTTCCAGACGGAGAGGATGAACAGACCGGCGACGATGGACGGGATACCCGTCATCACGTCGACGAAGAAGGTGACGATCTTGGCCAGCGGCCCGCGGCCGTACTCGACCAGGTAGACCGCGGTGAGCAGGCCGATCGGGGCGGCGATCGCGGTGGCCAGGCCGATCTGCTGCAGGGTGCCGAGCAGCGCGTGGTAGATACCGCCGCCGGGGCCCGAGGAGGCCACCACACCACGCATGGAGTGAGTCAGGAAGTCGCCGTTCACCACGCCGGCGCCCTGCTGGATCGTGTAGACCATCAGCGAGACCAGCGGGATGACCGCCAGGATGAAGGCCACCCAGATCAGCGAGGTGGCGATCCGGTCCTTGGCCTGCCGGACGCCCTCGACCCGGGCCGCGAGCCCGAAGCTGATCGCCACGAAGAGCAGGGCGGCGAGCAGCCCCCACTGCAGGTGGCTGGCCAGACCGGCGCCGGCGCCGATCGCGCAGCCGAGCACGATGGACAGCGCCGCGACCCCGGCCGGGGCCCAGCGCGGCAGCCGGGCCGCGGTGAGCGTGTGGTTGAGCTGGGGGACCGGCGTGCGGTCCGCTACGGAAGGCGCGGTGGTCATGCGTTGGCTCCCGAGTACTCCTTGCGGCGGGCGATGATCAGCCGTGCCGCACCGTTCACCAGCAGCGTGATCACGAACAGCACCATGCCGGCGGCCATCAGCGCGTCCTTGCCGAGCGGGCCGGCCTCGCCGAACTTCAGCGCGATGTTCTGCGCGAAGGTGCCACCGCCCGCGTCCAGGATGTGCAGCGACAGCACGCTGCTGGAGGAGAGCACCGTGGCCACCGCGATCGTCTCGCCGAGCGCGCGGCCCAGGCCCAGCATGGAGGCCGAGATGATGCCGGGACGGCCGAACGGCAGGACGGCGGTGCGGATCATCTCCCAGCGGGTCGCGCCGAGGGCCAGCGCGGCCTCCTCGTGGGCCCGCGGGACCTGGCGGAACACCTCGCGGCTGACCGCGGTGATGATCGGCAGGACCATGATCGCCAGCAGGATCCCCACGGTGAACAGGCTGCGGGCCGGGGCGCCGGGGTCGGTGGTCTTGAAGATGTAGGTCCAGCCGAGGTACTCGTTCAGCCAGCTCATCAGCCCGTTCAGGTGCGGCACCAGGAAGAGCGCGCCCCACAGGCCGTAGATGATGCTGGGCACCGCGGCCAGCAGGTCCACCAGGTAGGCGAACGGCTGGGCGATCCGGCGCGGCGCGTAGTGCGAGATGAACAGCGCGATGCCGGTCGCGATCGGGACCGCGATCAGCATCGCGATGGCCGCGCTGACGATCGTGCCGAAGGCCAGGACCGCGATACCGAAGCTGGGCTTCAGGATGTTGTCGGGGTCCCAGCCGAAGGTGGTGAGGAAGTTCGTGTGGTCCTTGCTGATCGCGATCCCGCTGCGGAACAGCAGGAAGCCCGCGATCGCGGCCATGATGACCAGCAGCAGGATCCCGGAGCCGGCCGAGAGGCCGAAGAACACGCTGTCGCCCAGGCGGCTGTTGCCCTTGAGGGAGCTCTGCCCGGATCGGCCGGTGGAAGCGGGTGGACGGACCCCGGTGGAAGCGGGGGGCCCGGACTTCTCGGAGAAGTCGGGCGGTGGGGAGGAAGTCATGAAGTTCTAACTCCGGTCTGGCGGTGCTGCCCGGCGGGCGGGCGGCACCATGGCGGCGGTGCCCCGGACGAATCGGTGGTGAGGTGGTGCGGTGGAGACATCCGGTCGGCGATCCCGTCCCCCCGTCATGGGACCGCCGACCGGTCAAGCTGTGGAGCGGATCAGCTCAGGTTGCCGATGGCGGCCTGCACCTTGCTGGCGACCGGGGTCGGCAGCGGGACGTAGCCCTTGTCGGCGATGGCCTGCTGGCCGCCGTTGCTGGCGATGTAGGTGAAGAAGGACTTCAGGCTGTCCAGGGTGGCCGGGGCGTTGCCCTTGTCGCAGGCGATCTCGTAGGTCACCAGGACGATCGGGTAGGCGTTGTCGGCCTTGGTGCCGTAGTCGAGCTGCAGCGCCAGGTCGTTGCCGGTGCCGACCACGGTGGAGTTGCCCAGCGTGATGGCGGCGTTGGCGGCGGTGGCGTCGACGGCCTTGGCGGCACCGGTGTTGATGCTGGCGGTCTTCAGGCTGTTGTTCTGCGCGTAGGACAGCTCGACGTAGCCGATCGAGTCCTTGACCTGCTTGATCTGGGCCGCGACACCGGCGCTGCCGGTGGCCGACTGGCCGCCCTTGCCCGCCCAGGTCTTGCTGGCCGGGTAGGACCAGGCGCCGCCCGAGGTCTTCGCGAAGTACGAGGTCAGGTTGTAGCTGGTGCCCGAGTCGTCCGACCGGTGGAAGGTCTGGATCGCGTCGGCCGGCAGGGTCACGCCCGGGTTGAGCGCGGCGATCGCCGGGTCGTTCCACTTGGTGATCTGACCGTCGAAGATCTTGGCGGAGGTCGGGCCGTCCAGGATCAGGTTGTTCACACCGTCGACGTTGTAGACCAGGGTGACCAGACCGGCCACCATCGGCAGGTCGATGGCCTGGCCACCGTTCTGGCAGACCGCCTTGGAGGCGGCGACGTCGGTGGCCTTCAGCGCGAAGTCCGAGCCCGCGAAGGCGACCTTGCCCTGGTTGAACTGCGCGACACCGGCGCCGGAGCCGACACCGTTGTAGCTGACCTGGGTGCCGGAGCAGGCCGTGCCGTAGGCGGCCTTCCAGACGTCGACCGCGTTGCCCTGGGCGGTCGAGCCGGCGCCCTGCAGCGGGGCCTGCTTCGAGGCACAGGTGATCGCCGCGGCGCTGGAGGCGCCCGAGGCGGAGGAGGTGGTCTTGGCACTGTTGTTGTCGGAGCCGCAGGCCGCGAGCGACAGCGTGCTGACGAGCGCCACGGCACCGATCGCGAGGGCCTTGGTGCGGCCGTTCCGCTGGAGCTTCACAGGGGTGTCCCTTTCTTTGGCACAACCCGCGCGTATCCGACGTTCGGACCTGCGGGCCTTGCTGTTGGTCCGGGGCCTCGCTGGCCCTCCGGTAGGACCGAAGCTAAGCGGACCAGGTGACACGTCAGCCGGTCGCAAATGAACGGAGAGTGAACCTCGGACGGATGCCAGGAAACATGGGCTGGTAGTCACGGTTGCATCACGGCAAGGATAAGACCAAGACACGTGATCAACTGGCTGCCAGTCGTCACCGGGGCGAACATCCGGCGTTGCTGATGGTGCGTCAGCCGACACCGGCGACGGGTCAGCCCGCCGGCCACCCGAGCTGGGCGAGCAGCGCGTCGATCAGCTCCCGGTCCCGGGCATGGGTCAGCTTGGCCCGCGCCTTGGCCGGCTTCAGCCACTTCATCCGGTCCACCTCCCGGTTCGGCCGGAACTCCCCGCGCACCGGCACCGCCGCCCAGTACCGCACCTCCTTGGGCCGCCCCTGCGCCAGGTAGTACTGCGCGGGCAACGGCGCCAGCAGCCGGCAGACCAGCCCGGTCTCCTCCTCCACCTCGCGCAGCGCCGCCTGCCACGGCGTCTCGCCCGCCCGCAACTTGCCCTTCGGCAGGCTCCAGTCGTCGTACTTGGGCCGGTGGATCAAGGCGATCCGCGGCTTGCGCTCCCCCGAACCGTCCCGCCGCGGCCCACCTGGCCGCCACAGCACCGCGCCCGCCGCCAGCACCGTGCCGACCCGGCCCGCCGAACCGCCGCCGGGCCCGGGCCCGGACACAGAACCGTCCGCCGCCGCCGAGTCAGGCGCCACCGTGTGCCCGGAGCCGGTCCGCGGCCCGTGCTTCTTCGCCTCCCGCAGCTGCCGACGGGCCAACGACCCGCCCGGCTCGGCCGACGCCGACGTCCTCGGGTCCGCCCGGCGGGGATCCGGCTGCCGCTCCGCCCTCAGGCGCTCGCCCATTCATGCCATCCGTGGTGCGGGAGGGTCGGCCACTGCTGACCGAAGGCGTACCTGGCCGCCTCGACCTCCAATCGCTGATCAGCATGCACCACCCCCAGCACGTACGCCGTCGCCGGGGTGATCCGCGGCGTGCGCGCCGCCGTGGCCACCGTCACCGCCGCGTCCGCCGCCTCCTGGTGCCGGTCCAGCACCTGGTCCAGCACGTCCAGTTCGAGTCCCGGCCGCCCGCACACCTCCAGCGCGTACCGGGCCCGCTTCACCAGCACCCGCACCCGGTGCCACGGCGCGTCGTCCGCCGCCAGGGCCCCGTCCGCGTCTCCGGCGCCGCCCGTCCGCCCCTGGACCGGCACCGACGCCTCCATCGCGGGAGTCACCCCGGAGGTCACCGCTGGAATCACCGCGGGAGTCACCGCCAACCGGTGCAGCGCGTCCCCCTGGTACGCGGTCGCCGCCCGGTGCAGCGGCAGCGCCTGCACCACCTGCCCCAGCGCACCGAACGCCCCCGCCGCCTGTGCCGGCAGCACCTCGCCGGCCCGGCCGCGCGCCGGCGCCAGCAACGGCACCTCCCCCACCAGCAAGGTCATCCGATCCGCCAGCGCGTGCAGCCGCGACGAGCGCAGCTCCTGCAGCACCGAACTGTGCGCCCGGGTCCTGGCCAGGGTCAGCTGCCGGTCCAGCAGCGCCCGCGCCTTCGGCGCCCCCTGGTGCCCGGCCAGCATCCCCGGGCCGCGCGACTCGCCACCGAGCCCGGTGGCGCTGAGCGTGTCGAGCGCCGCCAGCAGGCGGGCCGATCTGCGCACGAAGGCCGGCTCCTGGGCCAGCAGACCCAGCAGCCAGCGCAGCTCGGTGCGCGACTCCTGCGCCCAGCCGGGCTCGAAGAGCACCCCGAAGGTGTGCAGCGCGCCGCCGACCCGCCGCACCGCGCGCAGCAGCTCGCCGGTCCCGGCACTGGTGCCGGACGAGTTCAACGAGGGCAGCGCGCCGGGCCGGGCCCCCGCCTCCCCCACGGCCTGCGGCAGGGCGCGCAGGAACAGCCCCGCCTGCTCGGTGAGATAGCGGGAGAGAACCTCCTCGGCGGTCGCGGTGGACGCCGAGGTCGTCATGGGCGCGTCAGTCATGTCGTGGGTACTCCCCGTTCCCCCAGGGCAGGCGACGGATGATCAGGAGCAGTCGGATGGTCAGAGCGAACTGGTGACGCTCCGGCGCCGCTGGCGCGAATCGATGAGCAGTTCCTGGATGTCCCGCAGCCGGTGACCGTCGGCGTCATGGCTGCGTCTGGACCAGATCCCGTCCGGCCCCAGATGCCAGGACGCGGTGTCGTCCGCCATGCCGAGGTCGATCAGCCCGGACAGCTCCGCGCGGTGGGCCGGATCGGCCACCCGCACCAGCGCCTCGATCCGCCGGTCCAGGTTACGGTGCATCATATCCGCACTGCCGAACCAGACTTCGGGGTCGCCGCCGTTGCCGAAGACGAAGATCCGGGAGTGCTCCAGGAAGCGCCCCAGGATGCTGCGCACCCGGATGTTCTCGCTCAGCCCGGCCACTCCCGGACGGATCGCACAGATCCCGCGCACCAGGACGTCCACCGGCACCCCCGCCTGCGCGGCCCGGTAGAGCGCGTCGATCACCTGCTCGTCGACGATCGAGTTCAGCTTCAGCTTCACGTAGGCCGGCCGGCCCTCGTGGTGGCCCGCGACCTCGTTCTGGATCCGCGCGATCAGCCCGTCCCGCAGGCCGCGCGGCGCGGTCAGCAGGCGCCGGTAGGACTCGCGGCGCGAGTAGCCGGAGAGCCGGTTGAAGAGGTCGGAGAGGTCGGCGCCGACCTGCGGGTCCGCCGTCAACAACCCCAGGTCCTCGTAGAGCCTGGCCGTCTTCGGGTGGTAGTTGCCGGTGCCGACGTGCGCGTAGCGGCGCAGCGTCTCGCCCTCCTGGCGCACCACCAGCGAGAGCTTGGAGTGCGTCTTCAGGCCGATCAGCCCGTACACCACATGGCAGCCCGCCTCCTCCAGCTTGCGGGCCCACTTGATGTTGGCCTGCTCGTCGAAGCGCGCCTTGATCTCCACCAGCACCAGCACCTGCTTGCCGGACTCGGCCGCGTCGATCAGCGCGTCCACGATCGGCGAGTCGCCCGAGGTGCGGTACAGCGTCTGCTTGATCGCCAGCACGTGCGGGTCGGCCGCGGCCTGCTCCAGGAAGGCCTGCACCGAGGTGGAGAAGCTGTCGTACGGGTGGTGCAGCAGCACGTCGCGCTCGCGCATCGCGGCGAAGATGTCCGGCTGCGAGGCCGACTCGACATCGGTCAGCCCGCGCGCGGTGCCGGCCACGAACTTGGAGTACTTCAGCTCCGGGCGGTCCAGCCCGGCGATCCCGAACAGCCCGGTCAGGTCCAGCGGCCCGGGCAGCGGGAACACCTCGGCCTCGGTGATGTTCAGCTCGCGCACCAGCAGGTCGAGGATATAGGGGTCGATCGACTCCTCCACCTCGAGGCGGACCGGCGGGCCGAACCGGCGGCGCATGAGCTCCTTCTCCAGCGCCTTGAGGATGTTCTCGGTGTCGTCCTCCTCCACCTCGAGATCCTCGTTGCGGGTCACCCGGAAGGCGTGGTGGGCCAGCACCTCCATCCCGGGGAACAGCTCCTCCAGGTGGGCGCCCATCACGTCCTCCAGCGGCACGTACCGCTGCGGCGAGGCCTCCAGGAAGCGCATCAGCGACTGCGGAACCTTCACCCGGGCGAAGTGCTTGTGACCCGAGACCGGGTTGCGCACCACCACCGCCAGATTCAGGCTCAGGCCCGATATGTACGGGAACGGATGCGCCGGGTCCACCGCCAGCGGCGTGAGCACCGGGAAGATCTGCGCCCGGAACAGGGTGTGCAGCCGGGCCTGCTCCTTGTCGGTCAGCTCCGCCCAGCGCACCAGCTCGATGCCCTCGGCCGCCAGATCCGGCAGCACCTCCTGCTGGAACGCGGCCGCGTGCCGCGCCATCAGCTCACGCGACCTGGTCCAGATCAGATCGAGCACCTCGCGCGGCTGCAGCCCCGACGCGCTGCGCTGGGCGACCCCAGTGGCGATCCGACGCTTGAGGCCGGCCACCCGGACCATGAAGAACTCGTCCAGGTTGCTGGCGAAGATCGCCAGGAACTTGGTCCGCTCCAGCAGCGGGATCTCCGGGTCCTCCGCGAGTTCCAGCACCCGCTCGTTGAACGCCAGCCAGCTGCGCTCCCGATCCAGGAAACGGCCCTGCGGCAACTCCTCCAGCTCGTCGGCACCGGACGCGTCGGGAAACTGGTCGAGGGCCACCCCCAGCGCCTTGGTCAGGCGGGACGGCGTCGGCACACCAGCGGACTCGGGCATCGTGGGCACTCCTGACGGGTCGGACGCTGCGGGCTCTTCGGCCGCGACCGGGCGGGGGACGGTCATGGTTTCCAGCTCCTCCAGCGACGGACATCCGGGCATCTGATCGACTCAGCCGCTGCGCTCTCCGCCGGACACGGCGGACGGAGCCGACCGCTCGGGGCGGTCGATAGCCGACCGGCCCCGGCGATGTGGCCCACGCTGCGAGAGCGAGACACTACGGACGTCATCCTGTGATCTTCGCGGCGGCAATTGAATCCACGGTAAACACCGCATGGCCAGGAGGAAAGCTGAGGCGGTCGGCCCTGCGGCCTGCTACCCCACCTGCTTGCCTTCGGTGACCCGATACATCAGGTCTACCTCGTGGACGGTGAATCCGACTCGTTCGTAGACCCGCACGGCGGCCGTGTTGTCGGCGTCGACGTAAAGCAGCACGGTCGGCAGGCCGCGGTCCTGCGCGAGATGCCGCAGACCGGCCGCGGTCAGTGCCCGGCCCAGGCCGTTGCCCTGCTCGGCCGGGTCCACGCCGACCACGTAGACCTCGCCCAGCTCGGGCTCGGTGGCGGTGGCCGGGTGCACCTTGGTCCAGTGGAAACCGACCACCCGCTCCTCGCCGGACTCCGCCGCGCGCACCGCGAGGAAGAAACCGTTCGGGTCGAACCACGGCTCGGCGATCCGCTCGGCGAGGTCACCCGCGGTCCAGGAGCCCTGCTCGGGATGGTGGGCGAAGGCGAGCGCGTTGAGCCGCAGCCAGGCCTCGTCGTCCACGCCGGGACGGAAGGTCCGCAGCGTGACCCCGGCGGGGAAGGGCACCTCGGCGGGAGCCGGCCCGGTGCGGCGCATCTGCCGCAGCTCGCGGACCAGCTCCGCGCCGTACCGCTCGGCGAGCCGACGCGCGGCGGGGTGGCCGCCGTGCGCCCAGAAGTCGACGGCCGGCCGCGCATCGCCTTCGCCGGCCTTGCCGGCTTCCGCGAGGACGGCGTCGGCCAGTTGCCGTCCCAGGCCCTGCCCGCGCCGGTCAGGGCTGACGGCGAACTCGACCGTGGTGGGCGACGACCCCTGTGCTCCTTCGAGTTGTGCGTATCCGGCCGGGGCACCGGCGGCGGTCAGCACCAGGTGCCGGATCCCCGGACGCGGGTCCGTCGTCCGCAGCCGGAGCCGACCGGCCTCGGAAACGGCCTCCCGCCCGTCCAGCTCGGCGGCGGCTCGCAGCACGGCCCGCACAGCGGAGAGCTGCTCGGGGGTGAGGGTGTCAGCGGAGGTGATGTTCGTGGCGATCTCCATGATTCGGACCCTACGCTGCCTCACATGTCATCAGATGCCAGACGAAGATTCCGTCCTGCGGCCTACGCGGTCTGTATCGAGAACGAGCGGATCCTGCTCGCGCGCTGGGTGTCGCACGACGGTGAGCGGCTGTGGACGCTGCCCGGCGGCGGACTGGACCACGGCGAGGACCCGTACGACGCGGCCATCCGCGAGGTCGAGGAGGAGACCGGCTACCTGGTCGAGCTGGAACGGCTGCTCGGCGTCGACTCGCACCAGGTGATCTACCCGCCGGATCCGGTGAACGGCCCGTCGCCACGCGACTTCCAGGGGCTGCGGATCATCTACCAGGGCCGGATCGCCGGTGGTGAACTGCGGAACGAGGCGGACGGCTCGACCGATCTGGCCGCCTGGATTCCACTCGCGGACGTCGCGGGACTCCCCCGGATCCCACTCGTCGACATCGCGCTCGCGCTCTATCGGGAGCGGCCGGCCCTGGGGCGGATAGTTCGCCAGCTGTAGCAGATGTTTGGTTGGTAAACGCAGAGAAGCCCCCTTCCCGAAGGAAGAGGGCTTCTCTAGAAGAATTGTTCGGCGGCGTCCTACTCTCCCACAGGGTCCCCCCTGCAGTACCATCGGCGCTATGAGGCTTAGCTTCCGGGTTCGGAATGTAACCGGGCGTTTCCCTCACGCTATGACCACCGAAACACTATGAAACACATCGACCGCACCGTCCCTGGCCAGGAACGGGGTCGTTGTTTCAGAACAACACAGTGGACGCGAGCAACTGAGGACAAGCCCTCGGCCTATTAGTACCGGTCAGCTCCACCCCTTACGAGGCTTCCACATCCGGCCTATCAACCCAGTCGTCTACTGGGAGCC
>NZ_JARZAG010000008.1 GCF_029892155.1 Kitasatospora sp. GAS204B
GGGGGGGGGGGGGGGGGGGGGGGGGGGGGGGGGGGGGGGGGGGGGGGGGGGGGGGGCCCCCCCCGCGGGGGGGGCGCCCCCCCCCACCCCTGTTCAGCCCTGTTCAGCCCTGCTCAGCGCTGTTTCAGCCTCGCTCAGCCGACCTTGGCCAGCTGCCAGCTCTGGTTGGCGCCGCCGTTCGCCGGCCACTCGATCGCCTCGGCGCCCATCACCAGCGAGGCCCCGTTGATGTCGACCAGCTCCCCGTCCGAGCGCGACTCCAGGGTGTAGCGGCCGTTGCCGGCCGGGACCACCAGCCACTGCTGGTTGGTCCCGCCGTTCGGCGTCCAGAGGTCGAGCTGGGTGCCGGGCACCGGGCTGGTGTTCGGCACGTCGAGGGCCTTGCCGCTGGCCACGCCGGTGACGGTGTAGTAGCCGTCGCCGGTGGCGGTCAGCCGCCACTGCTGGTTGCTTCCGCCGTCACCCGGCCACTGGATGACCGGGGTGCCGTCGGCGGTGCCCTGGTTGGCGGCGTCCAGCAGCTGGCCGCTGTTGCCGTTGACCAGCTGGTAGGTGCCGTCCAGCGAGGTGCTGTCGCCCGGGGTGATGGACAGATTGCTGAACTGCGCGTTGTAGTAGCCGCCGGTGCCGAGCGTGATCTGGCCGGCGCCGTAGCTGCTGTCGGTGACGGTGGCCAGCGTGACCCCGTCGAGCCGGGCGGTGATGGTGCTGTCCTGGAACGACAGCTCCAGGTGGTGCCAGGTGTTCAGGCCGAGCGCGGCGACCTGGCCGGAGGCGAGGGTGGTGAAGGTCCAGCTCTGGCCGTCCTTCAGGATCGTCCAGCGGCCGTCGTCGCCGACCCGCAGGTTGTAGGCGTTCAGGCCGTTGTTGTTGCGGCCCTGGGTGCCGACCCGGCCGAGCAGTTCGGCGGTGCCGGACTGCTCGAGCAGGGCGTCGGCGCCGACGGTGTAGTTGGTCCAGCTCAGGTCGCCCATGGTGGCGTAGGGCTGGTCACCGCTCTCGTCGGTCCACCGGATCGGGGTGGTCGGGGCCTGCTGGCGCAGGCAGTTGCCGGCCCGGCCGCCGGCGCACGGCTCGGTCTCGAAGGCGCCGTTCATGCTGCTGAAGTAGCGGGCCTCCTGTCCGGTTCCGGTGCCGGCCAGGCTGTCCTGGTACGGCAGGGCGAGCACGCTGCGCTGCGGGGAGCTGGCGGCGCCGGCGCCCTGTCCGGTGGTGGTGGTCACGGTGTAGATCCGGCCGGGCTGCAGGGTCAGCCGGTAGCTGCCGTCGGCGGCCGGGGCCAGGTCCGGGCCCGGGACCAGGTGCGCGGTCGAGGAGTTGGAGGAGAAGTCGGTGGACCAGACGTGCAGCGCACCGCCGGGCAGGCCGCCGGTGACGCGCAGGGTCGCGGTCTGCGGACCGGTGGCGTCCATCGTCTCGAAGACGCTGCTCCAGGCGCTGCGGTCGGGTGCGGCGTAGCTGACGTAGCTGCCGTTGGCCCGGTCACCGGCCAGGTAGCCGGAGCCGGTGTCCAGGTACTGCCAGCCGGGCGCGGTGAACTGGGTGGTCTGCGCGATGGCCCAGGTGCTGCGGCCGACGGCGTAGGCGCCGGACCACGGCTGGTCGGCCGTGACCAGGCCCATGGTGTTGAAGCCGAGGTTGGAGTAAAGACCGGCGACCAGCGGCCAGTTGATGAAGGCGGTCAGCTTGGCGTCCAGGTAGCCGCGGTTGAGGGCGCGGGCGATCGGGGCGGCGCCGGTGTCGGCGTCCTCGGAGCCGTTCTCGCTGGCCCAGAGCTGTTTGCCGGTGGCCTGCGCGTCGGGCGTACTGCTGCAGCTGGTCATCGCCGACATGTAGCCGCAGGGGTAGTGGGTGCCGACGATGTCGACGGCGTCGTTCAGCGCCTGGTCGCTCCGCATCGCGGTGGCGATGTCCCAGGTGTCGTCGGCGCCGACCACCTTGGTCGCGCCGAAGCCCGTGGCGGCCAGGGTGGCGTGCAGGTTCTCGTACCAGGCGGCGTTGTAGCCGCGCTCGTTCCAGCCACCGAGGTAGTCGATGGTCAGGTTGTGCTGCCTGGCGCAGCCGAGCCAAGACATCAGGTAGTCGATCGTGTCCTGGGACCAGAAGTTGCCGTTGCCGATCCAGCCGGGGGCGCCCCAGGAGAGGGCGTAGAGCTTGATCCCCGGGTTGCGGGCCTTGGCCTGCTCCATCAGCCACCACTCGTAGCCGTTGTCGCAGTCGATGCTGCCCCGGGTGTGCTCGATGGAGGACTCGGCGCCGTCGGTGGAGTTGGTGTCGCCGCCGATCTCCACCTTGAGGATCTGCAGCGCGGCGCCGTGGCCGGGGGCGAAGAGGTCGTCGAGGATCTGGCCGCGCTGCGGCTCGGGGTAGTCGAGCAGCAGGCGCGAGTTGCCGCCGCCGCCGCTGATCGCGCCGACGCCGTCGAAGGTGCGGCCGGACGAGGTGCCGTCGACGGTGACGGTGGTGGGGGCGATCGCCGCTTGGGCGGCGGCGCGGGAGGTGGTCGCCGAGGCGGCGGGGGGCGGCGCGGCGGGGGCCGGCGCGGCCTGGGCGCGGCTGGTGAGCAGGGACAGGCAGAGCGCGAGGACGGCCAGGGTGGCCGGGGCGAGGCTGCGCGGTCGGGTGCGGGGGTGGGTTCGCATCTGGATGCAGTACTCCCGTGGTTCGCTGTGGGGGATTATGCGCGGGGGGTGCGGTGAAACGAACGCAACTGAGCAAAATCACACAGTAGGGACGGGATGACGCACCGTCAAGGATCGTGCGCGGGGTGGCAGTTGGGCGCGTCCGGATGACGGATGACCGATGCCAGCGGACAGATGACCGATGACAGTTATTGAAATCTGTCATCCGTCATGCCAAAGTTGTCTCCGAGGGCACCCGCCACCCGCCCCGCCCCGCACAACCCCGCCCACCCCCTCCCCCGGAGCCCCAGATGACCGTCATCGGCACCCGCAAGCTCGGCCGCACCGGCCCCACCACCTCCGCCCTCGGCCTCGGCGCGATGGGCATGTCCGACATGTACGGCCCGGCCGACGAGGCCGAGAGCATCGCGACCATCCACGCCGCCCTGGACGCCGGGGTCACCCTGATCGACACCGGCGACTTCTACGGCATGGGCCACAACGAGCTGCTGATCCACGACGCGCTGCGCGGCCGCGACCGCGAGTCCGTCCAGCTCAGCGTCAAGTTCGGCGCCCAGCGCGGCCCGGACGGCTCCTGGCTGGGCTACGACGCGAGCCCCGCCGCCACCAAGACCGCCCTCGCCTATACGCTGCGCCGCCTGCGCACCGACTACGTCGACGTCTACCGCCCCGCCCGGCTCGACCCGAACGTCCCGATCGAGGAGACCGTCGGCGCCATCGCCGACCTGGTGAAGGCCGGCTACGTCCGCCACATCGGCCTCTCCGAGGTCGGCGCTGCGACCCTGCGCCGGGCCGCCGCCGTACACCCGATCAGCGACCTGCAGATCGAGTACTCGCTGATCTCCCGCAGCCCGGAGGCCGAGGTGCTGCCCACCGCCCGCGAGCTGGGCATCGGCGTGACGGCCTACGGCGTACTCTCCCGCGGCCTGCTCAGCGGCCACTGGACGCCGCAGCGCGAGCTGGCCGGCACCGACTTCCGCGGCCACAGCCCCCGCTTCCAGGGGGAGAACCTGGCCCACAACCTCGCCCTGGTCGAGGCACTGCGCGCGATCGCCGAGGAGAAGGGCGCCAGCGTGGCCCAGGTGGCGATCGCCTGGGTCGCCGGGCGCGGCGCGGACGTCGTGCCGCTGGTCGGCGCCCGTCGCCGGGAGCGGCTGAGCGAGGCGCTCGGCTCGGTCGACGTGCACCTGGACGCCGCCGACCTCGCGGCCATCGAGGCGGCCGTCCCCGCCGATGCCGCCGCTGGTGAGAGGTACGCTGCCGCACAGATGGCCCACCTCGACAGCGAGCGGAGCGAGCACAGCGCGCCCCGCGAGCACTGAGTCGATCGGCGGTCTCCCGGGGCGGGCATCACCCCGGGAAGACCGCTCGGGCCTTCCGACAGCCCAGGCCGTCAGCCGTCAGCCGTCAGCCGTCGGCCGCATCCGCCGCACCAGATAGGACGTAGCGCTCCGTGACCAGCGACACCACCCTCACCCCCGAGCAGATCCTCAGCGCGGCCGAGGACGTGCTGCGGCGGTTCGGCCCGGCCAAGGCCACCGTGGTGGACATCGCGCGCGTCCTCGGCGTCAGCCACGGCAGCGTCTACCGGCACTTCCCCAGCAAGGCCGCGCTGCGCGAGGCGGTCACCCAGCGCTGGCTGGACCAGGAGCACGAGAGCCTGCAAGCGATCACCCTGGAGGCCGGCCCGGCCGGCGAGCGGCTGCACCGCTGGCTGGCCACGCTCTTCGCGGCCAAGCGCAAGAAGGCGCTGGACGACCCCGAGCTGTTCGCCACCTACCTCACCCTGGTCACCGAGAACAGCGGCACCGTCGACGCGCACCTGGACACGCTCACCGCACAGCTCGCGCACGTCATCCAGGACGGCATCTGGCAGGGCGAGTTCAGCGCGGTCCAGGTCGAGACCATGGCCCGTGCGGTGTTCCAGGCCACCGCACACTTCCACGACCCCGCGCACGCCGCCGAGTGGGCCGACGAACGCCGCTCGAGCGCCGACTTCGAGGCACTCTGGTCCCTGCTGCACGCGGGCCTGCGCGGCAAGTGGGGCAACGGCGAAGCGAAACCGCGCCCCGCGAAGAAGTGACGCGAGAAGTGACGCGAAGAAGTAACGCAGAGAAGTGGCGCGGAGAAGTGACGTAGAACTGACGGTACGTCAATCCGACGGGCGGCCGGTTTTCCGCGAACACCGCCACTGATCAGCCAAGTTGAGGATTTCATCCGTGTAAAGGATCGCTCCCGTGCCTTGCCGCCGATCCTGACCGCGCACTAGCGTCAGCCCCACACCAACCCGCGCCATCGCGGTCGGGTGTGGGGCTTTCTGCTGTCAGGTACTTGACATCCCATCAGATGTCATGCCCCTGCCAGTGATGGCTTCGCAGTCTGCGCTCGCTCCCCCACCCGCGTGCGCGGCCCCCGGCAGGCGGGCCGGTCACGCCGTACCGATCAGCGCATCCGCACCGCCCGTGGCACGTGCACCGCCCGCGCCACGCGCACTGCCCGTGCTCTCCGCACCGCCCGTGCCATCGCATCGCCCGTGCTCTGCGCACCATCCGCGCTGCCCGGTGTCACCCGTGTCACCCGTGCCATCCCGCACCACCCGTGCCACCCCCACTGCCCGCACCGCATGCGGCATGCACCCGCGTGCGGTGCGTCGGCCCGCGGCCACCAGCCGTCGGGCCATCCGCACGTGCCGAGATCCACCAGCACGGGCCCGTCCCGGTCCCCGGCCGTACCCCAGGCCGGCCAGGCGCGGCCCCGACCCCCACGGAGGGTTCTCCCTTGCGCACCCATACCTCGGCCGGCCCACGCCCGCGCAAGCTGCGCGCGCTGACCGCCGTCCTGCCGTCCACCGCACTCGCCGCCCTGGGCCTGCTCGCCCCGACCGCCCACGCGGCCGACGCGCAGGGCCCCGCCGGCGACCAGGTCACGGTCAAGCACGTCTGTGCCGCCCCGACCCACCCCGGCGAGATGGCCTGCCTCGCGCTGGCCCGCACCAACGTGACCCAGCCGCACGCCTTCGCGCTGCACGCCGTCTCGCCGAACGCCACGCCGTCCGGCTACGGCCCCAGCGACCTGCAGAGCGCGTACAACCTGCCCGCCAACGGCGGCGCCGGGCAGACGGTGGCGATCGTCGACGCGCAGGACGACCCCAACGCCGAGTCGGACCTGGCCACCTACCGCTCCCAGTACGGCCTGCCGGCCTGCACCACGGCGAACGGCTGCTTCAAGAAGATCGCCGAGGACGGCAGCACCAACTACCCCACCGGTGACACCGGTTGGGCCGGCGAGATCTCGCTGGACCTGGACATGGTCTCGGCCGCCGCGCCCAACGCGCACATCCTGCTGGTCGAGGCGACCTCGGCGAACATGAGCGACCTGGGCACCGCGGTCAACCAGGCCGTCTCGCAGGGCGCGAAGTTCGTCTCCAACAGCTACGGCGGCTCCGAGGACTCCACCGACACCAGTTCGGACAGCCAGTACTTCAACCACCCCGGGGTGGCCATCACCGTCTCCGCCGGTGACGGCGGCTACGGCGCCGAGTACCCGGCCTCCTCGCAGTACGTGACCTCGGTCGGCGGCACCGCGCTGACCAAGGACTCCAGCGCCCGCGGCTGGAGCGAGAGCGTCTGGAACACCAGCAGCACCGAGGGCACCGGCTCCGGCTGCTCTGCCTACGACCCCAAGCCGAGCTGGCAGACCGACTCCGGCTGCAGCAACCGCACCGTCTCCGACGTCTCCGCGGTCGCCGACCCGGCCACCGGCGTCGCGGTCTACCAGACCTACGGCGGCTCCGGCTGGGCCGTCTACGGCGGCACCAGCGCCTCCTCGCCGATCATCGCCAGCGTCTACGCGGACGCCGGCACCCCGGGTGCGAGCGACTACCCGGCGTCCTACCCGTACGCCCACACCTCGGCGCTGAACGACGTGACCAGCGGCAACAACGGCAGTTGCTCGCCGTCCTACCTCTGCACCGCGGGCACCGGCTACGACGGCCCGACCGGCTGGGGCACCCCCAACGGCCTGGCGGCCTTCACCGCGGGCGGCAGCACCGGCGGCAACACCGTCACGGTGACCAGCCCCGGCAGCCAGACCACCGCCGCCGGCGGCGCGGTCAGCCTGCAGGTCAAGGCGAGTGACAGCGCCTCCGGCCAGAGCCTCACCTACACCGCCAGCGGCCTGCCCGCCGGCCTCACCATCAACTCCAGCGGTCTGATCTCCGGCACCCCGACCACCGCCGGCACCTCCTCGGTGACCGCCACGGCCACCGACACCACCGGCGCCACCGGCAGCACCACCTTCAGCTGGACCGTCAGCCCCAGCTCCAGCGGCTGCACCCCGGCCCAGTTGCTCGGCAACCCCGGCTTCGAGACCGGCAGCGCCTCCCCGTGGACCGCGACCTCCGGCGTCATCAACAACGACACCGTCAGCGAGCCCGCCCACTCCGGCAACTACGACGCCTGGCTGGACGGCTACGGCTCCTCCCACACCGACACCCTGGCGCAGACCGTCACCATCCCGGCCGGCTGCTCCGCGAACTTCAGCTTCTGGCTGCACATCGACACCAACAAGACCGGCACCACCGCAGCCGACAAGCTCACCGTCACCGCCAACGGCACCACCCTGGCCACCTACAGCAACCTCAACGCCAACAACGGCTACACCCAGATCAACCTCAACCTCTCCTCCTACGCGGGCAAGAGCGTCGCCCTGAAGTTCACCGGCGTGGAGAACTCCTCCTCCGCACAGACCAGCTTCGTGATCGACGACACCGCACTGAACGCCAGCTGACGCTGCGTCAGCCAGTCTGATACCGGGGGCCGTGGCCGTGTGCCGCGGCCCTTCGGGCTGTCCGAACGAGAAGATCGACCTGAGTGGTCCGGCCAGGCTGCACATCGAGCCATCGCGTGGATACTGTGCGTGCCCGAGCATCGCGATAGGGTCGTACCGCGATGAGGGAGGGCACTTGTGGGTGCGGAGAAGCCGTCGTCACGCCTGTACGAGCTGCTGATCGCCGACGAGGTGAAGAGTTGGCTCCACGACCTGCGCCGCGACGACCCGAAGCTGCTGCGCGCGGTCAGCGAGGCAGTGACAGCACTGCGACGGGAAGGCCCTGGCCTCGGCCGGCCGCTGGTGGACCGGCTGGAGGGCACGTTGCCGCATATGAAAGAGCTTCGGCCTACGATGTCGACGCGGATCTTGTTCGCATTCGACCCGAAACGCCGCGCGGTACTGCTGGTGGCCGGTGACAAGCGAGACCGCTGGCAGTCCTGGTACCGGGAGGCGATTCCGCTGGCTGAGGAGCGCTACGCGCGACACTTGAAGGCGATGACGGAGGAGGACAAGCGATGAGCGGCTTCACCCACTACACCGGCGAAGACGACTTCCTCGCCGAGTTCTACGACGACCCGGCCGAGCGGGAGGAGATCAAGCGGGGCGCTGACCTCCTGGTCGCTGAGAACCGTGGACGGCGGCTGGTAGAGCTCCGCGAGCGCGCGCGGGCCACCCGCGAGGATGTGGCCCGGCATATGGGCGTAGCCCTGGAAGAGGTCGCAGCCATAGAGGGTGGCTTCGCCACGGTGCGGGACCTGGCCGCGTACATGAGCGCTATCGGTGGGGAACTGGACCTGGTACTGGTCGCTGCGGACGGCAGCTTGCACGTGGTGGAGGCGAACCGGTGGCCCCGGGTGGACGTCGCCGACCGGGCGAGCCTGCTACAGCGCCTGCTCGCGGACTCGCCGGCCTCGAACGTGATCCTGCTGTCCGCCGAGGACGATGCCCGACTCGATGATCACTCCCGGTACGTCGATGTACAGGTCGTAGCGGAGCTGGACGGGCTGCGGACGACGGTCGCCTGACGATCGGATCAGCGGTCCCGCTCCGCCACGAAGACTGTCCGGGGGTGCGGGCACGGCTGTGCCGATGTCGATGAGACGCGTACGCCCCGGCCGACAAGCCGCCCCAGGCCCCCGCCGGGAAACCCTCAGCGGCGCGAGTTGCCGAAGAAGATCCGGTAGAGGATCAGCAGCACCAGCGAGCCCGCGATCGCCGAACCCCAGGTGGCGAGGTCGAAGAAGTGCGTGGCGACCGGCCGGTGCAGGAAGCGTGCGGAGAGCCAGCCGCCGACGAACGATCCCGCGACGCCGATCAGGGTGGTGACGATGATGCCGCCCGGGTCGCGCCCGGGCAGCAGCAGTTTGGCGATGGCCCCGGCCAGCAGGCCGAGCACGATCCAACCGACGACGCCCATGCTGTCTGCCCCTCTGCTCCGCTGCCCTGGCTACGTGGCAGTCTGTCGCTCCAGACGCTCGGCGCCGCCCGCCCGGTTGCGCGGCAGCAGGCTGAGCGTCGACTGGGCGCTTCCTGAGTGAACTCTCATCGACGCGTGCGACCGTGGGCGGCCCGTCGAGCAGTGCGGGAAGAGCAGCACGGGAAGCGCAGCACGGAAGAGCAATGCGGGAAGAGCCGTGCAGGAAGTACGAGGAGCGCCGATGACCAGCGGTGAGAGCAGCGGCCGGGTGCTGGTGGTGGACGACGACGACACGATCCGCCGCTCGCTGGAACGCGGGCTGCGGCTGAGCGGCTTCGCCGTCCGCTCGGCCGGCGGCGGCCGGGCGGCGCTGGAGCTGATCGCGGCCGAACCGCCGGACGTGCTGGTGCTCGACGTCTCGATGCCGGACCTGACCGGCACCGAGGTCTGCCGGATCCTGCGGGAGCAGGGCACCGACACCCCGGTGCTGATGCTCTCCGCCCTCGACGAACTGGCCGATCGGGTCGCCGGGTTGCAGGCCGGGGCCGATGACTACCTGGTCAAGCCGTTCGCGTTGGAGGAACTGGTGCTCCGGCTGCGCGCCCTGCTGCGCCGGCGTCCGCCGGTCACCGACGACGTGCTGCGGGTCGGCCCGCTGGAGATCGCGCCCAGCACCCGCGAGGTGCGCCGGGACGGCGAGCCGCTGCGGCTGACCCGCCGGGAGTTCGAGTTGCTGGAGCACCTGGCCCGCAACGCCGGCCTGGTGCTGACCCGGGACCAGTTGCTGGACCGGGTCTGGGGCTACGACTTCGACGTGCGGACCGACGCCGTCGACACCTTCATCAGCTACCTGCGCCGCAAGTTGGAGGACGGCGGACGGCCGCGCCTGATCCACACCGTGCGCGGGGTGGGGTTCGTACTGCGGATCCCCGGACCCGAGGCCGGACCCACCCGACCCGAGGCCGGAGCCACCCGATGAGACTGGCCACCCGGATCGCCATCTGGGCCGCGGTCATCCTCCCGGTGCTGGTGCTGGGCACCGGCGCGCTGCTGCTCGGCCTGGTCACCCACGACCTGCGCAACGAGCAGGACGCCAAACTGCGCGACCGCGCCGAGCTGGAGCTGCCGTACGTCCGCGCGTATCTCACCGCTGACCGGCAGGGCCGGCCCAAGGTCGAGCAGAGCCAGCACCAGAAGGTGCTGTCCGCCGCACTGGACGTCGGCCTCCAGGTCGACGACGCGAACGGCCAGGAGCTGCTGGCCGAAGGTCAACTCCCCGGCCCCGCCGCGCTGCCGGTGCCCACCGGCGCCGCACTCGGCCCGCTCACCGTGCGCTCCGGCGGGCAGTCCTGGCGCGTGCTGGCCCGCCAGGTGAACGGTGCCAACCCGGGTACGCTCTGGGTCGCGGTACCGGCGTCGGCGGCGAATCCGCAGGTCAGCGCGGTGCGCGGGCGGATCATCCTGGTCGCCCTGCTGGCCGCACCGCTCTCCGGGCTGCTCGCCTTCGGGCTGGCCCGCCGGGCCACCAGGCCGCTCAGCCGGCTCGGCCGCCGCGCCGCCGCGCTGGATCCCACCGCCGGTGCCGCCGACTTCGGCCACCAGCGCAGCGGCATCGCCGAGGTGGACGAGCTGGCCGCCGCCCTGGAGAGCGCGCTGGCCCGCTACGACGGTCAGGCCGCCCGGACCACCCAGGCCCTGGAGACCGCGCGCTCCTTCTCGGCCGCCGCCTCGCACGAGCTGCGCACCCCGCTGATGGGGCTGCAGACCAACCTGGACGTGCTCAGCGCCCACCCCGACCTCCCGTCCACCGAGCGGGCCGAAATCCTCGCCGACCTGCGCGCCGACCACCGCCGGCTGCTCGACCTGCTCACCGCGCTGCGCACGCTCGCCCGCGGCGACCTGGTGGAGCAGGAGGCGTTCGGACCGCTCGACCTGGCCGAGCCGGCCACCGCGGCGGTCGCCGAACTGCGCCGCCGGCGGCCGGAACTGGACCTGCGGGTCGACCTCCAGGCGCTGGAGGGGACCGGCGGCCTGCGCGTGTACGGCTGGGAGGCCGGGCTGCGGATCGTCTGCGACAACCTGCTGCTGAACGCCGCCGTGCACGGGCACGCGCCCGACGGCCCGACCCGGATCGCGGTCACCCTGCGGCCGGACGGCGACGCGGCGGTAGTGACCGTGGACGACCAGGGCCCGGGCATCCCGCCGGCGGAGCGGGCCGCCGTGTTCGACCGGTTCCACCGGCGTCCGGACAGCCCCGGCTCCGGGCTCGGCCTGACCCTGGTGGCCCAGCAAGTGGCCCTGCACCGGGGCACCGTGACCGTGTCGACGCCGCCGAGCGGGCACGGCTGCCGGTTCGAGATCCGGCTGCCGCTGATCGCCGCCGACGCGCCGACGCTGCCGCTGCCCGCCCGCCCCGACTGGATCGGCGCGACCGCCTGACCCCTCGGCGGCACGGCTTGCGAGGACTCACAAGGAATCCACAAAGAGCCGCTCTACCGTCCTGCTCAGCCGGACCGCCCATCGGTCCGGCGAACCAGCCATCCCCAGGATCTGGAGGACCCCGTCATGCTCTCCTACCGCAAGGCCGGCGCCACCCTCGGCGCTCTCGCTCTCGGCGGCACGCTGCTCGCGGCCGCCGCCCCCGCCCAGGCCGCGAGCCCCTCGCCGCTGCCGGTCCCGAAGGGCGACGGCGCCAAGAGCATCTGCAAGCGGCTGCCGAAGACCGAGGCCCGGATCCAGAAGGCGCTGACCCGCCTGAACGGCCCGGACACCGAGGCCGGCTCGGTGGCCCGCCTGGAGCAGCGGGTGGGCAACGCCAAGACCGCCGGCCAGACCGCGATCTACACCTACCTCAACGACCGGCTCACCTTCCGCAAGAGCCTGATCCCGACCCTGACCACCCGTCAGAACGACCTCACCGCAGTGGCGAGCTGGTGCTCCTCGCAGGGCCTCGGCGCCTCGTCCGCCCCGTCCCAGTGAGCAGGGCACTGCGCGCGGCCGGCCTGACGGCGGCGGCCCTGGTGGCCGCCGTCACCCTGACGGCGTGCGGCGGCTCGGGCTCGGGCGCGACGCAGCCGCCCGCGCCGGGGCCGAGCGCCACCGGCTCGGCGGGCGCGGGGGCCGGCACGGCCGACCAGCAGCTGAAGGACATGCAGCAGAAGCTCGACGCGGCCGACAGCGCCGCTGCCGACGCCGACTCGGATGCGGCACAGAACAACTGACGACACCTCGGCACCACGCCTTCGGCGCCGGTACGGACCCTCGGGTCGGCACCGGCGCCGAACGCATTGGTGCTGCAGGAAACCGAAGCCGCAGACCGAAGCAGGAGAAGGTCCACGGGAGTCCCCCTCCTGGTCGTATACGACCTCGACCGCGACTCGCGGCGCGCTCGAAACGAGAGCCGTCGGGCCTGACCCGCCAGGCCCGATTGGCGAGACCCGCCGGACGGCGGCTTGACGGCGCCGCAACCGATCAACCACTATCTCGACCATGGACCACGGCACCGCTCTCGTCTGCCGCCTGCACGTCGATCTGCGACGCCAGGCGAGCGACATGTGTGCCTGTTGACCGGTTGAGCCTGCGCTCTCCCGCTTCGCCGCAGCCGACCCTGTGACCACCTGCCAGGGTGCGCGGCCGTCTTCACCCCCGTTTCCCCCGTTGCCGTTCACGCGCGCTCCGCCGGCCCGTCCGTTCTTCGTCCAGGACCGGCGTGCGTCAGCGCACCCCGAGCTTCCGTGAGGACTCCCCATGAGTACCGACGCGAGTACCACCGCGAGTACCGATGTGAGTACCACTGCGAGTACCGAGATCCCCCCGCTCACCCCCGCCGCCCTGCGCGCCCTGGTCACCGAGCTGGCCGAGCGGCCGCAGGAGTGGATCCACAAGGTCCGCCTCTCGGTCGGCGAGCGCTGGTACGAGCGGCTGAGCCTAACCGAGGACCACGAGGTCTGGCTGATCAGCTGGCTGCCGGGTCAGTCCACCGGCTTCCACGACCACGGCGGCTCGCGCGGCGCCTTCACCGTGGCGCTCGGGGAGTTGGAGGAGTTGTCGATCGGCGGCGCGGACGGCGAGTTGCGCACCCGGCGGCTGCCCACCGGCGCGGCTCGGGCGTTCGGGCCCGAGTTCCTGCACGATGTGCGGAACACGACCGGCGGGCCCGCGGTTACCATCCACGCGTACTCGCCGCCGCTGGACGAGATGTCCCGGTACGAGCTGCGCGCCAGTGGCCTGCGGTTGACCGCGCGTGAGGGGAAGGAGCAGTGGTGACCACAGTCGAGGACTTGGTGGCGCGCGCCCGCGCGGGCGTGCACCGCCCGGGCGCGCGCGAGGCGTACCACGCCCAGCAGGCCGAGGCGGCCCTGCTGATCGACATCCGGCCGGCGGCCCAGCGCGGCGTCGAGGGGCAGATCCCGGGTGCCCTGGTGATCGAGCGCAACGTGCTGGAGTGGCGGCTCGACCCGACCGGCAGTCACCGGATCGCCGAGGCCACCGGGTACGACCTGCCGGTCGTGCTGGTCTGCTCGGAGGGCTACGCCTCCAGCCTGGCCGCTGCCTCGCTGCGTGAGCTGGGGCTGCACCGCGCGACCGACCTGGACGGCGGTTTCGTCGGCTGGGCCGCCGCCGGACTGCCGACCGTCCCGGGGCCGCAGAACACGTAAAGCGCACAAGCACTGCGCACAATCGGTCTATTGTCGACCGAATCTCACCCGGAATCTGACATCACACCAGGTCCGCACGGCGTGTCGGATCCGTCACCAATCACCGTTCAGGGTTTCCCTTGGTCCTGGCGGGGGCAGGCAGCGACGGGTGTCAGCCCTGACCACGCTTCACCCGCCGTACCGACGACGGTGCTCCGGCACCCAGCTTAGGAACTTGTCCAGTGATCAGATTCGACGGCGCCGGAAAGCGCCACCCGGACGGCACCATCGCCGTCGAGGGCCTCGATCTCACCGTGCCCGCCGGCCGGACCACCGTGCTGGTGGGACCGTCCGGCTGCGGCAAGACGACCATCCTGCGGATGGTCAACCGGATGGTCGAGCCGACCTCGGGCCGGGTCCTGCTGGACGGCACCGACGTCGCGCAGTTGGAGGCCGCCAAGCTCCGCCGGGGGATCGGCTACGTGATCCAGCAGGCCGGGCTCTTCCCGCACCGCAAGGTGCTCGACAACATCGCCACCGTGCCGTACCTGCTCGGCTGGGACCGCAAGCGGGCCCGGACCCGGGCGATGGAGATGCTGGAGTTGGTGGGGCTGGCGCCGGAGACGGGGAAGCGCTATCCGTACCAGCTCTCCGGCGGTCAGCAGCAGCGGGTGGGGGTGGCCCGGGCGCTGGCCGCCGATCCGCCGCTGCTGCTGATGGACGAGCCGTTCAGCGCGGTCGACCCGGTGGTGCGGGCGGGGCTCCAGGAGGAGCTGTTGCGGCTGCAGAGCGAGCTGAACAAGACGGTGCTCTTCGTCACCCACGACATCGAGGAAGCGGTGCGGCTCGGCGACCAGATCGTGGTGCTGCGCGAGCACGGCCGGATCGGCCAGGTCGCCGACCCCGCCACCCTGCTGAACGCGCCCGCCGACGAGCAGGTCAGCGCTTTCCTCGGCCGCGACCGGGGTCTGCGCGGCCTGGCGCTGCGCCCGGCGGCGGGGATCCCCCTGGTGCCGCACGCCGAGCCGTTCGAGGGCTGGACGCTGACCGTGGACGAGCACGGCCGCCCCAGCGGCTGGCAGCGCGCGGCAGCCAGCGAAACGGTCCGGCAAGTGGCCGTCTTCCAGCCGGGGGTGGACACCCTGCGCACGGCGCTGGACAGCGCTGTCCTCTCCCCCGCGCGGGCGGCCGTGGCCGTGGACGGGGACGGCCGGGTGCTCGGGCTGGCGCCACGCGCGGCAGTGCTCGACGCGCTGGACGCGGCCGGCCCGCAGGCGGCCGCGCTGACCGACGAGGCGGCCTGGGAGGCGGCGGAGGCCGCCGGCGAACCCGCCGGCATACCCGCCGACCGCGTCCCAGACCCCGGCCAGGAGCCCGGCCAGGACCCGGGCTCGGCCCCAGACCCGGACTCGGACCCGGCCCCCGACCCCGCTCCCAGCGGCAGTGGAGCCGGCCATGGACGGTGAACCCCTGGTCCGCTGGCGCTGGATCGGCGACCACCTCGGTTACCTCTGGGGCCTGCTCCGGGACCACGCGGTGATCTCCCTGGTCCCGG
The DNA here is from genome assembly GCF_029892155.1 of Kitasatospora sp. GAS204B. GTDB lineage: Bacteria > Actinomycetota > Actinomycetes > Streptomycetales > Streptomycetaceae > Kitasatospora. The sequence goes on from NZ_JARZAG010000008.1 coordinate 15,082, forward strand.
TGCTGATCGGGCTGGCCCTGGCCTTGCCGCTCGGCCTGCTCTGCACCCGCTTCCCGCGGCTCTACCAGCCGCTCGCCGCCGTCTTCAACGTGGTCTACGCACTGCCCTCGCTGGCCGTCTTCGTCGTGCTGATCCCGTACACCGGGCTGGCCACCCAGGCGACCGTGATGATCCCGCTGGCCTGCTACGCGCTCGCCGTGCTGCTGCCCACCACGGTGGACGGGCTGCGCGCGGTGCCCGAGCCGGTGCGACAGGCGGCCACCGCGCTCGGCTACGGGCCCTGGCGACGGCTGGCGGCGGTCGAACTGCCGTCCGCCGTGCCGTACCTGGTGGCCGGCCTGCGGGTGGCGGCGGTCTCCAGCATCTCGCTGGCCAGCGTGGGCGCGCTGGTCGGGCGCGGCGGCCTGGGCTACCTCTTCATCGACGGGTTCCAACGCACCTTCCCGACCCCGATCGTGGCGGGCATCGTGCTGGTGGCGCTGCTCGCGCTGGTCACCGACGCGGTGCTGCTGCTGGCCCGCCGGCTGCTGGCGCCGTGGGCGGTCCGGGAGACGGTGGTGGGACGATGAACTGGTTCAGCTGGCTGTCGACGTTCTTCACCGACCCCGACCGGCTGCACGGCCCGGACTCGATCGTGCACCGGGTCGGCGAGCACCTGATCCTCACCGGCGAGGCGCTGGGCCTGGCGATCGTGCTCGCGGTGCCGCTGGGCCTGCTGCTCGGCTACACCGGACGGGCGGCCGCGCTGGTGACGGCGCTGACCGGCGCCGCCCGGGCGCTGCCCACCCTGGGCCTGGTCACCCTCGCGGTGCTGCTGGCCGGGGTCGGCGACACCGCCGTGCTGGTGCCGCTGGTGGCGCTGGCGGCGCCGGTGCTGCTGGTCGCGGCCTGCGAGGGGGTGCGCGGCACCGACCCCGATCTGCGCGACGCCGCCCGCGGCATCGGCCTGACCCATCCTCAGGTGCTCTGGCAGGTCTGCGTGCCGTGGGCGCTGCCCGCACTGCTGGCGGGCCTGCGCACCGCCGCCGTCCAGGTGATCGCCACCGCCACGGTCGCCGCCTACGTGGGCCTGGGCGGTCTCGGCCGCTACGTGGTCGACGGGCTGGCCACCAAGGACTTCCCGCAGACCCTCGGCGGCGCACTGCTCGTGGTGCTGCTCGCGGTCGCCACCCAGTTGCTCTTCGCGGCGCTGAACCGTTTCGCGCTGCCCGCCGGCCTGCGCCGGCGCTGAGCCTCGTCTTTCACCCTTACTCATTCACTCCGAAGGGACCCTTCCCATGTCTTCGCGTTCGCGCGCCGTCAGCTCCGCCGCCCTGCTCGCCACCGTCGCGCTGGCCGCCAGCGCCTGCTCCGGTTCCTCGTCGAGCGATCCGCTGAGCGGGAGTTCGAAGGCCGCCGACAACGGCTCGACGGTGGTGGTCGGTTCGGCGAACTACCCCGAGAACGTGCTGCTCGCCTCGATCTACTCGCAGGCGCTGCAGGCCAAGGGCGTCAAGGTGACCGAGAAGTTCAACATCGGCAGTCGCGAGCTGCTCTACGGGCAGATCAAGGACGGCAACCTGACCGTGCTGCCGGAGTACAACGGCGCACTGCTCGCCTACCTGGACAGCAAGTCGACGGCGGCCACCGAGTCCGACGTCAACACGGCGCTGACCAAGGAACTCCCCAGCAGCCTCGGGATCCTGGACTCCGCCGCAGCCGAGGACAAGGACTCGCTGACGGTCACTCAGGACACCGCCACGAAGGACAACCTGAAGACCATCGCCGACCTGGGCCCGCAGGCCGCGAGCTTCACCGTCGGCGGGATGCCGGAGTTCAAGTCGCGCCGTGAGCAGCAGTTCAAGGACGCCTACGGGCTGACCTTCAAGGACTGGAAGCCGACCGCGGACACCACCGCGAACGCGATCAAGGACGGCACCGTGCAGGTCGGCGACGTCTTCACCACCGACCCGAAGTTGCTGCAGCTGGGGCTGGTGTCGCTGGCCGACCCGAAGAACGTGTTCGGCGCGCAGAACGTGACGCCGCTGGTCTACAAGGCGGGGGTGAACGCCACGGCCGCCGCGGCGCTCAACGCGGTGTCGGCGAAGCTGGACACCGCCGGGCTGGTGGCGCTGATGAAGAAGGTGTCGATCGACAAGGACGACCCGCAGGCGGTGGCCAAGGACTGGGTCAAGGCCAACGGGCTCGGCTGAGTCCTCAGCCGCGGCTGAGGTCGCGGCCTTGGTCGCACAGCACGCCGCGGGGCCGGCACGGATCTCTCCGTGCCGGCCCCGCGGCGTTCAGCGACTCAGTACCAGCGACTCTTCGGCTTAGTACCAGTGGTGGGCCTGCCACCACGACCAGGCGGCGTTCGGGCTGCCGTAGCGGTCGTTCATGTAGTTCAGCGTCCACTTGATCTGGGTCACCGGGTTGGTGCGCCAGTCCGAGCCGGCCGAGGCCATCTTGCTCGCGGGCAGCGCCTGGCCCAGGCCGTAGGAGCCGGAGGACGGGTTGGTGGCCGTGTAGTTCCAGCTGCTCTCGTGGCTGACGATGCTGGAGAAGGACGCCCACTGGTTGGCCGGCACCATGCTCTGGGCCAGCGCGCGCAGGCCGCTCGGGCTGGTGTCGGTGGCCACGGTGACGGCCGGCTGCGGCGCGGGGGCCGGAGCGGGGGCCGGCGCGGGCTGCGGCTGGGGGGCCGGCGCGGGAGCCGGGGCCTGCGGCTGCGGCTGCTCGGCCGGGGCGGGCGCCTGCTGCTGCGGGGCCTGCTGAGCCTGCTCGGCCGGCTTCGGCTGGGCGTCGGCGGCCGGGGTGGCCTGCTGCGGCTGCGCCGGCGTGCCGTACGGCGCGAAGGTCGCCAGGTGGCCGGTGTTCTGCGGGGCGGCCGGCTGCAGGTAGGAGGCGGCCGCGATCGGGGTGGCCGCGTGCGGCGTGCTGGTCGCGGTGATCCGCAGATCGTCACCGTGCGCACCAGCGGTCTCGCCGGCGGCGTGGCCGACCGCGACCGGGGCGGCGACGGTGGCGGCGTCGGACGGCAGTGCGAAGGCCACGGCGGAGGCGACGACGGCGGTGGCCAGGCCGGCCGAGGCCAGAACCACGGAGGATCGTCGACGAACGGTGGTCATCAGGGCACTGCGCATGCTTGGTCTACCTCGCTTGATTGGCCGGTCTCCAGGCGCACGGCGACAGCGCGGCAGCAGGCCGCTGGCTGTCGAAGGCAGTGGTGACCGTGGGCACCCCGATATCGGTCGGTGCCGTACGGAAAGCGCTTCACCGCAAAGAGCGGCACCGGGCCGGAGCCCGGTGCGGGTGGCGCGCTTGGCGACTCGTCCAGGTTTAACCCGGTTCAGGATGGGGCAGCAAGCAGCGCCAGTACGACGATCGATCGTTGATCGGGGTGCGTTCTGACCGTTTCGGCCTCATTTTTCGGGGTGCGGCGGCTACGACGGTGGACCGTACTCCCGATCCGCCTGTGGTCGTTGTCACCAGCTTCGCGACTGCGAGTACCTGGGCGACCACCGAAGGAAGGCGCCTACCAGCCCGATTCGGCCCAGTCGGTCCTACAGATCATGACGGACTCCCCCACCCCCGGACGCACCTCCGAAGTCGCGCGATTGTTAGGACTCTTGACAGACAACTGGTCTAGTCCAACCATGAGGTCTGTCCATCTCCGACCGGGATGCACTGTGGGGGTGACCACCGGCCGGCAGTGACGTGCCCTGCCCTGCCCTCCTTCACCCACCGCCCCCTACCGATCTCCCGACGACGCGACGCTCGCGCGCCGCCCGTTGTCATGCGCAAACCCGCACCCCCGAACCCCCACCTCCCCCACTCGTTCACGTCTGCTGGAGCACTGATGCGACTTCACAGATCCGTCCAGGCCGCGCTGACCGCCGCCGCCACCCTGGCGGCCTCGGCCGGCCTGCTGGTCGGCGCCACCACCGCCGCCCACGCGGCGACCGCGCCGCTGCCCGCGCACGTCTTCGCCCCGTACTTCGAGGCCTACAGCAGCGACGACCCGGCCGCGTTGGCCTCGCAGTCGGGCAACAAGTACCTGTCGATGGCGTTCCTCCAGGCCCCCTCCGCGGGCTCCTGCACGGCCGACTGGAACGGCGCCACGAGCACCCCGATCTCCAGCTCGACCTACGGCAGCCAGATCAGCTCGCTGCAGGCGAACGGCGGCGACGTCGTCCCGTCCTTCGGCGGCTACGCCGCCGACCACGGCGGCACCGAGATCGCCGACAGCTGCACCGACGTCAACCAGATCGCGGCGCAGTACGAGAACGTGATCACCACCTACAACGTCAACCGGATCGACCTCGACACCGAGGACAACTCGCTGACCAACACCGCCGGGATCGACCGCCGCAACAAGGCGATCAAGCTGGTCGAAAGCTGGGCGGCGACGAACGGGCACAACGTCCAGTTCTCCTACACGCTGCCGACCACCACCAGCGGCCTGGCCAGCACCGGCCTGAACGTGCTGAAGAACGCGGTCAGCAACGGCGCCCGGGTCGACGTGGTCAACATCATGACCTTCGACTACTACGACGGCGCCAGCCACGAGATGGGCACCGACGCGGAGAACGCCGCCAGCGGCCTGTACAACCAGTTGGCGAGCCTCTACCCGAGCAAGACGCCCGCTCAGCTCTGGGGTTCGATCGGCATCACCCTGATGCCCGGCATCGACGACTACGGCGCGGCCGAGACCACCACCGTCGCGGACGCCGCCAACGTGGCGAGTTGGGCCACCGCCAAGGGCGTCAACACCCTGGCGTTCTGGGCCCTGGAGCGGGACAACGGCGGTTGCGTCGGGACGGGGGGCTCGGACACCTGCTCCGGCATCGCCCAGAACACCTGGGACTTCAGCCACGCGCTGGAGCCGTTCACCTCCGGCAGCGGCGTGCCGTCCAACGACTTCTCGCTGAGCGCCTCCCCCGCGAGCGGCTCGGTGCAGCCCGGCGCCTCGACCAGCGCGACGATCGGCACGGCGGTCACCTCGGGCAGCGCGCAGAGCGTGGCACTCTCGGTCTCCGGCGCCCCGGCGGGCGTCACCGCCTCGCTCAGCCCGAACAGCGTCACCGCCGGCGCCGGTTCGACGCTCAACATCAGCACCACCACCGCGGCCACCCCGGGCAGCTACCCGCTCACCATCACCGGCACCGCCGCCTCCGGCAGCCACACCGCGAGCTACACGCTCACCGTCACCGGCTCCGGCGGCGGTGGCAGCGGCCTGGTCAACGGCGGCTTCGAGACCGGCAGCCTGGGCCCGTGGACCTGCCAGCCCGGCGGCGCGGTGGTCGGCTCGCCGGTCCACTCCGGCAGCCACGCGCTCCAGGTCGCGCCGACCTCCAGCCAGACCGGCGAGTGCGACCAGAGCGTCACCCTGCTGCCCAACCACTCCTACACGCTGAGCGGTTGGGTCCAGGGCAACTACGCGTACATCGGCCTGGCCGGCGGCAACTCCACCTGGGTCTCCGGCAGCGGCTGGACCCAGCTGAGCGTGCCGTTCACCACCGACTCGACCGGCAAGGCCTCCGTGTACGTGCACGGCTGGTACGCGCAGGGCAACGTCTACGCGGACGACTTCGCGATCAACTAGCGGGCAGCCGAGCAGCGGTGGTGGCCGGATCCCGGGCGGCCGGGGCCCCGGGATCCGGCCACTGCGGTGATGCGCGATGATCGGCGGTGCGACACCAGCGGTGATCAGCGATGATCAGCGCTGCCGCACCGCCGAACCCTGGTCGGCATCGAACTGACGCCGCGTCACTTCAACGCGCTCAGCTGAGCAGCTTGCCCGGGTTCATGATCCCCTGCGGGTCCAGCGCCGCCTTCAGCGTGCGCAGCAGGGTGAGTTCCAGCGGCGAGCGGGTGGCGGCCAGCGCCTCCCGCTTGAGCACGCCGATCCCGTGCTCGGCGCTGACACTGCCGCCGAACTCGCCGACCAGCCGATAGATCACCGCCGAACTGTCCTTCTGGGAAAGCACGTTGAAGTGGACGTTACCGTCCCCGACGTGTCCGAAGACGTTCACCGGTGCGCCCGGGCAGGCCACCGCCACCGCCGCCCGGGCCGCCTCGACGAAGGCCGCGACGCTGCCCAGCGGCACGCTCACGTCATGCTTGACCGCGCCGCCCGCACGCTTCTCGGCCTCCGGAAGCGCCTCGCGCAGCGCCCAGAACGCGCGGGCCTGGGCCTGGTCGAGGGCCGGGACCGCGTCCGCCGCCAGGCCGCGCTCGGTCACCTCGGTCAGGAAGCCTTCGAGGAGCGCGGCCAGCGCGGCCCCGTCCCGGGTCGCGGTGGCCTCGACCAGGACGTACCAGGGGTGCGGACGGTCGAACGGGTCCCTGGCGCCGGTGAGGTGCTGGAGCACCAGGTCAAGACCGGTGCGACCGAACAGTTCCAGAGCGGTGAGGCGGTCCTCCAGCAGCTCCCGGGCCAGCGCCAGCAGGGGGGTGAGCGCCTCGAGTCCGGGCAGCGCGAGCAGCGCGACCGCGTGGTGCCGGGGCTTGGGGAAGAGCCGCAGGGTGGCGGCGGTGACGATGCCGAGCGTGCCCTCGGAGCCGATCAGCAGCTGCTTGAGGTCGTAGCCGGTGTTGTCCTTGCGCAGCGTGCGCAGCCCGTGCCACACCTGGCCGTCCGGAAGCACCGCCTCCAGGCCGAGTACCAGGTCGCGGGTCATGCCGTAGCGCAGCACGTTGCTGCCGCCGGCGTTGGTGGCGACCACGCCGCCGATCCGGCAGCTGCCCTCGGAGGCAAGCCGCAGCGGGAAGAGCAGCCCGGCCCGGTCCGCTGCCCGCTGCACGTCGGCGACCACGCAGCCGGCCTCGGCGGTGAGCGCGAAGTCGGCCGCCTCGACGCTGCGGATCCGATTCAACTCGCGCACGCTCAGCACCAGTTGGCTGCCAGTGCCGAGCGGCAGGGCCCCGCCGACCAGCCCGGTGCCGCCGGCGAACGGGACCACCGGCACCCCGTACCGGGCGCAGAGCGTGACCGCCGTGGCCACCTCCGCCGTGCTGCGCGGACGCAGGACGGCGGCCGGGTGCGCCGGCAGCACTCCGCGCTCGTCGCGCACGAAGCCGGCGGCGGCATCGTCCGGCGCGAGCACCCCGCCGGGGCCGAGCGCCCGGCGCAGCTCGGCGAGCGCCACGGGCAGGCCGCCGGCCTGCGGTGTTGCGGGTCGGGTCATGGAAACCACGGTATCCCCAACCGCCAGACCTCTGATTGGATTGCGCGCATGACCACCACTTCGCCGTCCACCGGCCTGTTCGAGCTGCTGAGCGCCGACGCCGTCCGCGATCTCACCGAGTTGCGCGAGGTCTACGAGATGCCGGGCGCGGCCGCCGTGCACAAGCAGGTGGACCGGATCCACGAGGTGTCCCGGCGGCTGATCGGCTGCTCCTCCTTCGTGCTGGTGGCGAGCGCGGACGCGGCGGGCAACTGCGATGTGAGCCCGCGCGGCGGCCCGGCCGGCTTCGTCGCGGTGCTGGACGAGCACACGCTGGCGATACCGGACGCCACCGGCAACAAGCGGCTGGACTCGCTGCAGAACATCGTGGCCACCGGGCGGGCCGGGCTGCTCTTCCTGATCCCGGGCCGCAACGACACGCTGCGGGTGAACGGCCGGGCCTGCGTCTCGACCGACCCGCAACTGCTCGCCCAGCTGACCGCCGTCGGCAAGCCGCCGCGCAGCGCGATCGTGCTGCAGGTCGAGGAGGTCTACGGGCACTGCCCCAAGTCGCTGATGCGCGGCGTCATGTGGAAGCCCGAGCAGTGGCTGCCCAAGGACACCATCCCCAGCTCCGCCGAGGTGACGCTCGCCCACCTCTCCGCCAAGCTCGACGGCCTGACCCTGGAGAAGATCGAGCAGAACGAGCGTGAGGCGCTGCTCTACCGCTACGAGTGATACGGGTCATCCACGTGAGGAGCTCCCAGCGGCGCCCTCACCCCTCGGCCCGCGCCAGCAGATCGGCGGCGTGGGCACCGTCGATGGACTGGCGGATCACGTCCGCATGGCCGGCGTGGCGGGCGGTCTCCTCGATCAGGTGGAGCAGCACCCAGCGGGCCGACCAGTGCGCCGCCTGCTCGTTGGCGCAGCCGACGCCCAGGTCGGGCAGATCGATGATGATCTTCTCGGTCTCCTCGGCGGCCTGCTGATAGGCCGCCAGCAGGCCGCCGGTGGTCTCCCCCTCGGCGCGGCGCAGGTCGGCTCCGGAGTCCTCGATCGGCCACAGCCCCGGCAGTGGGCGGCCGGCCAGGGCCGCGACCACCCAGCGGCGCTCGGTGACCGTGGTGTGTTTGAGCAGGCCGCCGAGCGACAGCTCACTGACGGTGGGCACCGACCAGACCTGATCCTCCGTCAGTCCCAGCACCGAATACCGCAGGGCGGACCGCTGCTGGGCGAGGAAGGCGAGCAGGGCGGTGCTCTCATCGGCGACGGGCGGAACGAAGCGGGGCATCGGAACCTCCTGCGAAGCGGCTCCTCTCACCATCGCACGCCCCACTGACAACCCGGCGCGACCGCCACGCGCACCGTCCGCCTACAGTGAAGGCCATGAGCGGAATGATCATCTTCCTGAACGGCACCTCCAGCTCCGGCAAGTCGAGCATCGCGCAGGAGCTGCTGCCGATCCTCGACGAGACGTACTTCCACCTGCCGGTCGACCGCTTCCACGCGATGCGGGCCAAGCGCGAGTACGCCGACGAGGCCGAGCTGCGCGCCGATCTGCTGCGGACCTGGTCGGGCTTCCACCGGGCGGTCGCCGGGATGGCGGCCGGCGGCAACAACGTCGTGGTGGATCACCTGTTCAGCGAGCGGTGGCGGCTCGACGACTGCCTGGCGCTGTTCCCGCCCAAGGACGTCGTGCTGGTCGGCGTGCACTGCCCGCTGCCGGAGCTGGAACGGCGCGAGCTGGCCCGTGGCGACCGCCGACCGGGAATGGCCGCCCGGCAGTTCGCCCAGGTGCACGCCCACGGCGTCTACGACATCGAGGTCGACACCAGCCTGGCCTCGCCGCTGGAGTGCGCCGAGCAGATCAAGAAGTTCCTACCCGCGCGGCCGACACCGACCGCGTTCGAACAGCTGCGGGCGGCCGCGGCGGCCGTCTGACCGCACCACTTCCCACCGCGTCAGGACGAGACCCCGACTGCGTGCCGGACGGTCGCCGGATCGTCCAGGCAGGTCAGCAGCGCGTCGGCGACGTCCGCGCGGCCGATGCTCCGGCCGTTCGGGACGTTGCCCTCGACGACCTGCCGGTAGCTGCCGGTGTGCGGCCGGTCGAGCAGCCGGGGCGGCCGGATCACCGTCCACTCGATGCCGCTCTCGGCGAGCACCCGCTCCATCACCGCCAGGTCCGCGTACACGTCGCTGAGCACGGTGCGCAGCACCGAGTACCCGGCCCGCAGCAACAGGCCCTCGCCCGGCGGGGTCGGGCCGAGCGGCGCGGCGCTGACCACGGCGAGCCGCCGCACCTCCAGCCGGTCCATCACCTCGACGATGGCCCGCAGCGCCGGGCCGGCCACCGGCGCCGCCTTGGCCTGCTTGCGGCTGCGCGGCCCAAGCGCGGAGACCACGGCGGACCGGCCCGCCAGCACCGGGGTCAGCGCCGCCGGGTCGGTCAGGTCGGCCACGGTCGCGACGGTGAGCCCCGGCCGATCCGGCACCGGCAGCCGGGCGGGGTCGCGCACCACGGCCGTGACCTCGTGCCCCGCGCCGAGCGCCTGCCGGACCACCTCGCGGCCCACCCCGCCGGTCGCGCCGAAAACGGTGAGCTTCATGACCGTCTCCCGATTCTCGTCAGATCTGGTGGGTGAGTATTCACTCACCCCTCTTCCGCTAGAGTGAGTGAATGCTCACCTCCAAGTCAAGCGACCGGCCGAACCCGCCCACCCGGCAGCGCCTGCTGGACGCCGCCGAGCGACTGATGCGGACCGTCGGGCTGGCCGCCGCCACCACCAAGGCCATCGCCCGCGAGGCCGGCTGCTCGGAGGGCGCGCTCTACAAGCACTTCGCCAACAAGGAGGAGCTCTTCGTCTGCGTGCTGGTCGAGCGCTCGCCGAACGCCGCCCCGCTGATGGCCGAGCTGGCCGCCGACCCCGGCTCGCGCAGCGTCGAGGAGCACCTGACGGCGATCGCCCGGCACGCCGCGCTCTTCTACGCCGAGGCCATGCCGGTCGCCGCCTCGCTCTTCGCCGACCCGCCGCTGCTCAGCCGCCACCGGGACGGGCTGCACGAGATCGGGCGCGGGCCGCACCTGGTGCTCGACGCGCTCACCGGCTACCTGGAGCGGGAGCTGGCGCAGGGGCGGCTGCGGCCCGACGCCGACCCCTACGCGGCGGCTGCGCTGCTGCTCGGCGCCTGCTTCCAGCGGGCGTTCTTCCTGCACTTCTCGGGCGAGTCGATGGTGCGCCCGATCGAGGAGTTCGCGCCCGCCGTGGCCGGGACCACCTGGGCCGCGCTGCGCTGAGCCGGCCTGGCGGCGCACTGTCCCAGCCTGCCGCCGAGTCGCCCGGCCCGCGACCGCAACGCCGGCCGCCGGACGGCGAGTTTGCGCCATTACCCGCCGCCACCACGGGAGCGCGCACGGTACTCGCCCGACGGCACGCACGTCGACCCGCACATGCCCGTGGCCTAGGCAGACCGCCGCCCGCCCGGACGCCGGACCGGACGCGGCGTGCCGGGCGGACCGCTACGGCCGGCGCGGAATCGGACAGGTGGGTCGCACCGGCACCGAACTCACCCTCTGGTCCACGCGCCTGACCCTGCGTTAGCGTTCCCTCCGGTCGACGCCGCGACCCAGGGCCCCGGTGGCCACGTCGCGGGTACGACCGGGGGGTTTGCCGGGACGCGGGGGGAAATCGCGGCCAGGCGGGGGCCACCCGACGGGGGATCCACCAGAACATCCGCGCACGGGCCGACCCGTGCCCGCGGCGCGCTTCTGTCCGAGGTACTCCGCGGCTGCGGAGTGCCCCTCGACGTGGAGGAACCAATGGGCTTCAGCAAACGATGGGCCGCCGCGCTGGCCGCCGGCTCGCTGCTGGCACTGGGCGCGGCACCCGTCGCCGCCCACGCGGCCGGCACGACGCCCGCCTACCGCACCGACCTGCGGGTCCTGGTGATCGACGACGGCGGCCCCTCGGTCGCCTCGATCACCGCGGAACTGACCAGCGAGGGCGTCCCGTTCACCGACCTCCTGGTCGGCAACGCCAACCGGCCCACCATCAACGCGGCCTTCCTCACCGCGACCCTGCCGGACGGCTCCACCGAGGCCCAGTACCAGGCCGTGGTGCTCTCCAGCGCCGGCGCGCTGGGCGCCGGCACCGCCGAGTCGGCCGCGCTGCTCTCCTACGAACAGGCCTACAACGTCCGGCAGGTGGACGCCGACACCTACTCGCAGCCGTCGGTCGGCCTCAACTGGCCGCAGAACCCCGGCTACCTCGGCTCGCTGGACGGGATGGCCGCCGCCACCACCGCCGCGGGCGCGGCCGGTGCCTTCGACTACCTCAAGGGCCCGGTGCCGTTCGAGCAGCTCAACCCGAGCGTGGTGGAGAGCTACGGCTTCCTCTCCACCCCGCTGGCCACCCAGGCGGCCGGGGCCAGTTTCACCCCGCTGGTGGACGTGCCGATCCCGAACAGCACCGCGCGCGGCAGCCTGCTCGGCGACTACCACCACGACGGCATCGACGAGTTGGTCATCACCTTCGCCTACAACCAGTACCAGCAGCAGTGGCGGCTGCTGGCCCGTGGCGTGGTGGACTGGATGACCCAGGGCGTCCACCTCGGCTTCGACCGCGACTACCTCGCGGTCCAGGTCCAGAACGTGCTGAACACCGACAGCCGGTGGAGCACCACCCTCAAGTGCACGGCTGGCGACGCCGGTTGCAAGGTGGCGGCGGGCAGCCCCGACAGCGTGCCGATCCGGTTGACCGCGGCCGACGTGGACGCCGCCAAGGCCTGGGAGGCGGCCAACGGCATCACCCTGGACCTGGCCGTCGACGGCGCGGGCAGCGACGCCGCGGCCGCCGCCGCGACCACCCCGACCGCGCCCGGCACCGACCCGACCGTGGCTGAACTGGCCGCCAACGCCGCGTCCTTCCGCTTCGCGAACGCCACCTACGGCCACCCGTTCCTCGGCTGCGTGCAGAACACCACGGTGGTGCCGTGGACCTGCGCCACCGACGGCACCGGCGCGATCCAGTGGACCAGCCAGGCGGCGATCACCTCGGCCGTCCAGTCCAACCTCACCTGGGCCCAGGCCAAGGGCCTGCCGGTCGACCCGAGCGAGCTGGTCACCGCGCAGAACTCGGGCCTGGCGCTGGCTCCGCAGCAGACAGCCGACAACCCCTCGCTGGCTCCCGCGCTGACCGCGCTCGGGGTGACCGCGCTGGCCTCCAACGGCTCGGCGGAGTCCGCCTCGCGCCAGGTCGGCTCGGCGACCACGGTGCCCGGACACCCGAGCGACGTCTTCCACAACGCCGCGACCGCGGCCGAGGAGACCGACGAGTACAACTGGCTCTACACCTCCACCGCCCAGGGCGGCAGCGGCGCCTGCAGCACCTCAACCACCTCGACCTGCCTGGCGGCGCCGCTGGACACCACCACCGGCTTCGCGAGCAGCATCGTGCCGACCGAGGCCCGGATCGCGCTGGCGCGGGTCCTGGGCAACGACCCCACCCCCGAGGTGCTCTACCAGGGCAACTTCGCCGAGGACCGGATCGCCTACCCGGTGCTCAACCAGATCCTCAGCAGCTACCAGGGCTTCTTCAACACCAACACGCCGGTGGTCAACCTGCGGCTGAAGGACATCGCGACCCAGGAGCAGCACCAGGCGGCCTGGAACGCCGCGCTCGCGGCCGGCACCGTGACGGCCTACCAGAGCAGCGGCACCGTGACCGTCACGGCCCCGGCCGGGGTGCAGGTCCCGGTGACCGCGCCGAGCGGCACCGTCCAGGTCCAGCCGACCGGCACCGCGAGCACGACGGCCGGCGCGGCCTACGCCGGCGAGCTCTCCGGCTGGCTCGCCCCGGCCGCCGGGCAGAGCGCCGTCACCGTGCAGTTGCCCGCCGCCCCGGCGCAGCCGCCGGCCGGCCAGGCCGTGCGGACGGCGGCGGCCGCCCCGGTGACGGTGGCCGGCCCCAAGGCGCCGGCCACCGTGCGCGTCCCGCTGCCCTTCGGCCCGGGCGACACCACCAGGATCCGGGCGGACCGAGGCTGACGGTCCATCAGCTCCCCCCTGAACGCCCTGCCGGTTCTCCCGGCAGGGCGTTCAGGCGTCCGGTGCGGCCGACGCAGAGCCGACGCAGAGCCGACGGCTACGATATGACCGACCGTCAGCACTGAACACGAGGAGTGACCTCATGAACGTCGGATTCATCGGCCTGGGCGCCATGGGGCGCGAGATGGCCGCACAGCTCGTCAAGGCGGGCCACCAGGTGCGGGCCTGGAACCGCTCCCCCGAGCCGGTGGCGGCGCTGGTCGCGCAGGGCGCCGAGGCGGCGGCCACACCGGCTGCGGCGCTGGCCGGCGAGGTGCTGGTCTCGATGCTCGCCGACGACGCGGCAGTGGAATCGCTGCTGCTCGACGAGGCGCTACTGGCCTCGGCCACCATCACGGTGCACGTCAACATGGCGACCGTGTCACCGGAGTTGGCCCGCCGGGCGGCCGAGCTGCACCAGCGGCACGGGATCGGTTATGTGGCAGCCCCGGTACTGGGCCGCACCGACGTGGCGGCGGCCGGCAACCTCAACATCCTGGCGGCCGGCGAGGCGGCGCTGCTCGACCGGGTGGCACCGCTCTTCACGGCGATGGGCCGGCAGACCTACCGGCTGGGCGAGCGCCCCGAGCTGGCCAACGTGGCGAAGATCAGCGCCAACTTCCTGCTGGTCTCGGCGGTCGAGGCGCTCTCCGAGGCGACCGCGCTGGCCGAGGCCAACGGGCTGGCCGCCACCGATCTGCTGGAGGTGCTCACCGGCACCGTCTTCCCCGGCCCGGTCTACACCGGCTACGGCGCCATGATCGCCGCCCGCCGCTACGACCCGGCGTTCCGCCTCTCCCTCGGCCTCAAGGACGTCGGCCTCGCGCTGAACGCGGGCGCCGCGGCGCACGTCCCACTACCGATCGCGAGCGTGCTGCGCGACGCCCTGCTGGAGAGCGTCGCGCACGGCGACGGCGAGCGGGACCTGGCGGCGCTGGGCGAGACGGCCCGGCGGCGCGCGGGGCTGGCGTGACGCGCCCCAACCCCGGTCAGGGCGGCGCCGACCGGCTGTGATCAACTGACGGTCGGTTACATTCCTTCGCAGATCGGCAGCCGACCATGCGCGCACGCAAGCTGATATCCACCCTCTCCGTCACCGGCCTCGCGATGCTGGGCGGCGTCGCGGCGGCCCCGGCCGCCCACGCCGGCTCCTACGGCTGCGCGGGCAACCTCGTGTGGTCCGGCATGGTGACCGACGTCAACGGCGGCACCGCCGGCTGGGACTACGGCTACTGGGACGGCACCACCAACTGCGCCGTCTTCGTCAAGTCGGAGTACGCGGGCACCAGGACGCTCACCGAGATCTCGATCACGACCTCGGCCGGCGTCCACGGTGGCTACGACGGCCAGCCCTACACCACCTACGCCGGCCCGGTGACGGTCAACGGAGTCGGCGTGTGCGTCCGGGAGCAGGTCACCGAGTTCGACCCCAACAACCACCAGATCGTCAACTGGAACTCCGGCCTGCACTCCGGCCCGGGCTGCTGATCCGTCAGATCCGTCAGACGCTCCGGCCGGCCCTTGGCGCCGCAGCGGTGGCGCCACGGGCCGTCCCGGTCCGTCGGCAGGCCGACGCGTGAGCATGGATCACCACATCGATATTCACGTTACGTGAGAATCTGGTCGCGCAGTGTAGTGTCCTGCGCGACGTGTCGATGACCATGGAAGTGGACCGCTCGCGATGACCCCTGACGCAACGCTCGCCCCATCGGCATGCCCGGATTCGGCCGAGCGAGCCGCCCAGCTGTTCGACACCCTCGGCCTGACCTATGAACAGGCCTACGGCCACCTGCCCGAGCAACTCGCCGCGATCGACTGGCTCGCCGCCCGCCTGCCGGCCCGGGCGCGCGTGCTGGACATCGGCTCGGGCACCGGCCGCCCCACCGCCGACCTGCTCGCCCGCGCCGGCCACCGGGTGACCGGCATCGACGTCTCCACGACCATGGTCGACCTCGCCCGCTCCCAGGTGCCCGGCGCCCGCTTCGAGCCGGGCGACGTGCGCACCGTGGCGTATGCGAGCGGGAGTTGGGATGCGGTCTGTGCGTTCTTCCCGCTTCTGCAGATGCCCCGCAGCGACCTCGACCGCACGCTGGAGCGGATCGCCGACTGGCTGGTCCCCGGCGGCCACTTCATCTTCGCCACCGTCCCGTTCGACGCGGAGAACCTGCCGGTCGAGTGGTTGGGCCACCACGTCACCGCCACCAGCTATCCCGCCAAGGTCTACCTGGAACGCCTGCGGGACATCGGACTTGAGATCCTGCATGACCAACTGAGCTTCTTTCAACCCGACTTCCCCGCCATGGGCGTGGAGCAGCACCTGTTCGCCTACGCCCGCAGGCCTGGCCACCCGGCCTCCCCGGTCAGGCCGGGTGGTCCTGGTCGGCGATGATCCGGGCGTGAACGGCGCGCATCGCGTCGAGCGTGGCGTCGAGCGTCGCATCCAGCTCGTCCGGCGTGGTGCCACTGCGGTTCGCCACCTGCTGGTCGAGCTGCCGCCCGAGGGCGCGGAGCTCGGTCAGTGCGGCCCTGCGGTCGAACGGGCTTCGGGGGGTGGGGTTGCTCATCGTTCGTCGTTCCTTCGGATCTCGGAGCGCGCCCGCACCTTGACGCGCACGCGATGGACGTACCGCCCGGCCCGCTCGAAGCCGTCCACGCAGAACGGCAGCGCCATCAGGCCGCTGTCCGTGGCGATTTGAGGTCCGGGCGCCACCAGCGTCTGCCGGTCACAGCAGACGCACCACCCGAACCGCCACTGCCGCCGGGGCGGCAGGGGGACGGGAGCGGTGACAGCCTGCTGGGGCGTCACCGGGGCTCCCCGGTGACGCGGGCGGGGGTGCGGGCTGGCTGCAACGCCGGTTCCGTGGTGAGCGGTTGGATCTCACTGGCCGGGGTCTCCCACTCGCAGCCGCCGCGCTCGGGGCGCAGGTGGACGGTGGGGTGCTTGCCGTAGCCGGGGCCCATGTAGATGCCGTTGAGACCGTGCTTCAGGTCGCGGACCAGCTCCCCGACTTGAGGGGTGTAGAGCACCGGTGGGGGCGTTCTGCGGGTCGTCATGCCGACTCCGTTCTGTAGTCGTTCCGCTACAAGCATCGGCATCCGGGGCTACTATGGGAAGCAGTTCAATTCGCCACTTGACACAGGTTCAATTGGAGTTGACCTTGAACCGTCGTACACTTGATCCATCGTCATCTCCGCTGGCAGCCCTGGGTGTGCAGCTTCGCCGATCACGCGAGGCGCGGGGGCTGACACAGGTTGGATTGGGAGCACTGATCAAGTACTCGGGGGCGTACATCTCGAGTGTCGAACGCGCCAAGCGACCACCAAGCTTCAAGTTCATCTGCAAAGCAGATGCGGCTCTGAAGACCGGCGGCACGCTTGAGCTGATGTGGCGGCAACTTGAACACAGTGCGCTGATCGAAGGGTTCCCGGAGTACACGGGCAAGGAAGCCGAGGCGACGACTATTCGGGTGGTCGAGTTTCGAGTGATTCCTGGCCTGCTGCAGACGCTGGAGTACGCACAGGCCTGGGAGTCCGGGAATGTTCGGCGTGGCAGCGCCACCCAGGCCCAAGCCGACGAGCGCGTGAAGGTCCTTCGAATTCGCCAACGTTGCCTGGAGCGGAGCCCGGCGCCGATCATTCACGCGGTCCTGGACGAAGGATGCTTGCGTCGTCCGATCGGCGGTCGAGCAGCCATGACGCGGCAGCTCAAGCACCTGGAAGAGCTGGCCCAACGGCCAAACGTGATCCTTCAGGTTGCTCCGTACAGCTTGGCTGAAGACCACCCGTTCGCCCACGCGGTCGTGCTGCTTACGATGCCCACCCGCACATTGCTTGGGTACACCGAGACCATGAAGCGCGGCTATCTGGAGCGGGACGCCGAAACAGTGACGACCTGGGCCAAGGACTACGATCGGCTCCAGGTTGAAGCGCTCTCGCGAGCTGCGTCCCTGGCAGCGATCCGTAAGGCACGGAAGGAACTTGAAAGCCATGCATGATGACCTGAGCAACGCTCACTGGCGCAAGAGCACCCATAGCAATGGGAGCGGCGGCTGTGTGGAAGTCGCCGACGGCTTCCCCGACATAGTCCCCGTTCGCGACTCAAAGGACCCCAGCGGCCCCGCCCTCATCTTCACCGCCCACGCCTGGCAAGCCTTCGCCCACAGCACCGCCACCGGCGAGTTCGGCGCCATCTGACTACAGAAGGAGCTGGAACACCATGCAGGTTGACCTGGCCAGCGCCCCCTGGCGCAAGAGCACCTACAGCAACGGACAAGGCGGCTGCGTCGAAGTGGCCGACGGCTACCCCGACATGGTCCCCGTCCGCGACTCCAAAGACCCCAACGGCCCCGCCCTCATCTTCACCGCCCACGCCTGGCAAGCCTTCGCCCACAGCACCGCCACCGGCGAGTTCGGCACCATCGTCTGACCCCGCAGGGGCGGCCCGCGCCGCTCGGCGGATGCTGTTGCCTGATCCGGAACCTGCTCTGCCCCGTCGATCGCTGGATCGGCGGGGCGAAGCGCTGTGAACCGGGCCGCCGCTCATACAACGGCGAACCATGCCTGATGCGGCATCAGCTCGCTGGCGGGCAGCGCGGCTGGGGCCGCGACCGCGTGAGCCCGGACGTCGGACAGCAGGGGCTGGCAACCAACCGCTACGAGCTGGGGAGCTCAGCCCCGGACCGTCCGGTGCGTCCCGTCAGGTGCCAGCCGTAGGCCACCAGCATCAGGCCCGCGTAGGCACCGATCTCGATCTGGAGCAGCGGAGTCGGGTGGTAGGCGAGGACGTTGCAGAACCAGGGCAGCGTGGCCAGGAATGCGCCGGCGACGAGGGCGGGGTTCGACCGGGAGCGGGCGAGGGAGGCGATGATCACCACGGCCATCACGATGACGGGCCACGGCGAGCGATCGGACGGGACGAGTCCCGGAACTCCCAGGCTCCAGGCCACCGGTGGCAGCACGATCGCGGCTGCGGTGCCCAGCATGGCCCACCGGTTGCGGGGCGAGAGCGGCTGCAGGTCGAGCGGTGCGCACAGCAGCAGCACGACGACCAGCGCGAGGAACGGGATCCGCGCGGGCGCGACGTGCTGATGGGTGTCGATCAGAAGCAGCTGATCGCCCACCCGGATCCGCGCGGGCGCGACGTGCCGCCCCAGGGCAACCGCCGACGCCAGGAGCAGCGCCGTGCTGCTGAGCAGGGCCAACGGCCTTGCCCAGGCCCAGCGTCCGGCGACGGCACCGAGCAGAGCGAGCGCCAGCAGCGCATTGAGCACGATGCCGAGGGGCCCCAGCAGCTCGGACTCGGGGGTGTGGATGCTCGGGACGAGGCTGATCACCGCCGATGCGGCGGCGCCGACGAGCACGTACGGTGCGGCGGCGCCAAGTGCCTTGCCCGCCACGGTGGCGGACGAGATCCCCAGCCGGACCCGGGCCGCGTGGCCGAACAGGTCGAGGCTCTCCCGTGCGCGGGCCACCGGCCCGGCGGCCGCTTCCCGGGCCTCCCAGTGGAGGGCCGCGATCTCCTCGCCGTGCTGCTGCCGGTACGCGGCGGGGTAGAGGCGCAGCAGACGGCTGGGGGCCGGCGGCACCGGTTCGGTGCGGCCGGTTGCCGCTTCGCCCGTCTGGTCCGGGGAAGCGGCGGGGTGCTGTGGGTTCACGCGAAGGATTCCTTCCAACGGGACGTGAAGGGGCTGGCAAGGCGACGTTCGGCTTCCGCGGCGGTGGAGCGCAGGCGCTCGGCCTCGGTGGCGAGCACCACCCGCCCTTGCCCGGTCAGGCAGTAGCTGCGGCGGAGCCTGCCCGCCACGGTCTCCTCGCTGTGCACCTCGATGAGGTCTTCCAGGACGAGGCGTTCCAGGGCGCTGTACAGGGTGCCGGTGCGTAGCCGTACCCGCCCCTGAGAGATGGTCAGGACTTCCTGGACGATCGCGTATCCGTGTCGCGGCTGATCGGCCAGGACCGTGAGCATGAGCAGGGTCGGTTCCTGCAGTGCGCGCTGCGTCATGATCCGAAGCATAGGTAGATCATCGGCCCATGCACAACCCCCACGGAACCGGTTGCCCTGCCCGGACGTTCGCTCGACAGGCCTTTGAGGGAGGAGAACCCCCTTGTCGAGTTTGAGCTTCCCGCCGATACGGGCGCTGGGACGCGGAGCAAGCTGGTACCGCGGGGACTGCCATGTCCACTCCGTCCACTCGGACGGCGAACTCACTCCCGAAGAGTTGGCACTGCGGGCGCGGGACGCCGGGCTCGACTTCATCGCGACGACAGAGCACAACTCTGCCGCGGCACCCGATACATGGGCCCGGCTGGCTGCCGATGACTTCTTGATCATGCTGGGAGAGGAAGTGACCACGAGGACCGGGCACTGGCTCGCGCTCGGCACCACCCCCGGTCAGGTCGTCGACTGGAACCACGAGGTCAGGAACGGACTGATCGATCGGTGCCTGGATCAGGTCCATCAGGTGGGAGGCCTGTGCGTGGCCGCGCATCCCCACGCGCCCTATCCGTCGGGCGACTTCATGTTCCCTTTCCGAGGCCTGGACGTGGTGGAGGTGTGGAACGGGCTGTGGACTTCGGACCGGCCCTGGAATGCCGACAACGAGGCCGCCCTGGCCGAGTGGGGACGGAGCCTCGCAGCCGATGTCCGGACGGGCTCGTGGCGGCCGGCGATGGGCAACAGCGACACACACCTGGAGGGTCAGATCGGGATCCCGCACACCGTGGTCTTCGCCGAGGAGTTGAGCACTCAGGCGATCCTCGCCGGGATCCGCTCAGGCCGCAGCTGGATCGCCGAGTCGGCGCAGGTGGACGTGTCGTTCACCGCCAGCGTTGGTGGCCGCGTCGCCGGGGTGGGCGAACAGCTCGCAACTCATGGTGGGCGGGTCGAAGTGCAGGCAGCAGTACTCGGCGTGCCGGCGGCGGTCGTCAGCTTCCACACCGACAGAGGGAAGGTCCACCGCGTGCCGCTTCCCGGTGACGGAGCAGGTGCGGTGCAGTGGCACACGACGGCGGAGGACTCGACATTCGTCCGCATCGAGGTCCGCCATCCCGACGGACACGTCGCCGCACTCACCAACCCGATCGTCCTGACCTGACCGATCGCTTCAACACGAGGTGCACAGGCGGCGTGGGCAGATGGGGCTGCAGACCGGTTCGAGCAGGCCCGGGTGGAGGTCGGCGCGTCGTTCCTGGAGCCGCGCTACCGCGCGGGGTTGGCGATGCGGTCGAGCCACTCGCGTAGGAGAGCCCGCTCCAGGTCGGTCAGCGCGGTGGTCTGCGGCAGGACGGCGCGCAGGGCGACCGCGGCGGTGACTGGTCCGGGTGCCGCGAGGGCCGGAGCGTCGGTGGTGACGGCGGCGATGACCGCTTCGCGGGCCATGACCGACAGTTCCGGGTCGCGATGGTCCGCGGGCATGTCGATCAGCATCAGGGTCGTGCCGCGGCCGGCGGCCTGGACGAGGTTGGCGGCCCGCTCCTCGCTGACGCGCAGCCGGCCGGCCTCGGCGATCCGGTGGATGCGCGCGGTGAGGATCTCGAGGCCGGCGAGGGCCGCCGGCGGCGCGGCGGTCCCGGGCCGTCCCTGCTCCGACATGATCAGGTACAGGGCTGGGTTGGCCAGGCCGAAGTCGATGTGCAGGTCCCAGCCCGCGCGCAGGTCTTCCACCGGGTCCGCGATCGGTTTCCGGTCGGTCTTCCTGGCCAGGTAGGCCTCGAAGCCTTCGGCCGCGACCGCGTCGAGCAGGCCCCGCATGTCGCCGAAGAGCCGGTAGATGGTCGGGGCCTGCACGGCGGCGGCGGCGCCCACCGTGCGCGTCGACACGGCCTCCCGGCCGCCGGTGGCCAGCAGTTCGGCCGTGGCGGCGAGGATCCGTTCCCGGGGGCCGTGCCCGGCAGCCGGCAGGTCGCCTTCAGTCATATATCAACGATAACACGAAGCGGTTTGCACCTTTACGGTAGCGCTGCTAGCGTCATAGGCATTAGCAGTGAGTGCGGACCAACTGGAGGTCGTCATGATCGTCATCACCGGGGCCAACGGCACGCTCGGCCGGGGAATCGTCGAGCAGTTGCTCGGCCGCGTCCCCGCCGAGCAGATCGCCGTGAGCGTCCGCGACCCTGAGCAGGCGCGGGAGTTGGCGGTGCAGGGCGTCCGTGTGCGCCGGGGCGACTTCACCGACCCCGCGAGCCTGGCCCATGCTTTCGAGGGGGCCTCGCAGGTCCTGATCGTGTCCGCCGCCACCACCGGCGGGGCGGCGATCACCCAGCACCGGACCGCGATCGAGGCGGCCGAGGCGGCCGGCGCCCACCGCATCCTCTACACCAGCCACATGGGCGTGAACCCGTCCTCGCCGTTCCCGCCCATGGTCGACCACGCGGCCACCGAAGCGCTGCTGCGCGAGTCCGGCATGGCCTTCACCTCGCTGCGCAACGGCTTCTACGCGTCCACCACGCTGTGGCTGCTCACCGAGGCCCTGAAGACGGGCGAACTGACCGCACCCCAGGACGGGCCGGTCTCCTGGACCGCCCACGCCGACCTGGCCGAGGCCGCCGCGATCACCCTGGCCGAGGAGAGCTTCGACGGCCCGACACCGGCCCTGACCGCCGGCGCGGCCCTCGACCTGGCCGGGGCCGCGGAGCTCGCCGCCGAGCTGACCGGACGAACGATCCGACGGGTCGTCGTACCGGACGAGCAGTACCGGGCATCGCTGCTCGCCCAGGGCCTGCCCGAAGCACGGGTGGAGCTGACCCTGGGCCTGTTCGCCGCAAGCAGGCAAGGCGAGTTCGCCCACGTCGACCCGGCACTCGCCCACCTCCTCGGCCGCCCGACGACGCCCCTGCGCGAGGTCCTGAAGGCGGGGCTCATACCGGCCGGGTGAAACGCCCGGCTTCCTGGCACAACCGGTGCAGGCGGCGAATAGCCTGACACGAGACGAAAGGAGCGCCCAGTGAGTCTGCCCGTGGACGACGGCGTCGAGCTCATCCCCCGGCCCGAGAAGAACCCTGCCGCGCTCAAGGCCGCAATCGCCGTTGTCGCCGCGGACCGCCTGCCGGAGCTGGTCGACGGGCAGACCCGGGCCATGGCGGAGGCCATCAAAGAGGGCAGCGTCAACCCGATCCGTGCCTTCGTCGCCCGCTGGGCCACCGTCGTGGAGATCGAACGGCACTCGCAGACCGCGAAGGTCTACCACCGGGCCAACTACCTGGCCAATCACGCCGAGAGCATCGAGGAGTGCCGCACGCACGCCGTCGAGGTCGCCGAGCTCTACCGCAGCGCGTACGCGGCGGTGAACGGGTGAGCTGGAGCTGGGAGTAGCTGCCCAGCGCGTCGCGCAGCTGCGCCACGGGCCCGGGGCCACTCGGTAGCGCACGTGCACCGGTAGCGCCCTCGACCATCCGGGCGCCACCGGTGCGCGCGCTACCGCCTCACGGCTGCAGTCGCCCCGCGAAGCGCCGCTCGAAGCCGTCGCCGGTGTCCGCCGTCACCGCGTAGTCGTAGCGTCCGGCGGCGGTCGGTGCGAGTACCTTCTGGGCCGTCGCACCGGGGGCCACCGTCACCGCCACGGGGGCCGAACCGCTCGCCCCGAAAGCGGTGTTGACGCCGATGGTGAAGACCACCGGCTGGCTGCCCGCGTTGCTCAGCGTGATCCGCACGCCGTCCGGCGCCTCCACCGAGGCGACCTCCGGGTGACCCTTCCCGCTGTTGGTCCAGGTCCGCACGTCGCCCTTGTAGCCGCGCAGGAAGCCGTCGGGGCCGTGCGCATCGATGTCGTAGGGGCCGCCGCTGACGCCGAGTGCGCTGAAGAAGTCGCTGACCGTGCCGCCCGCCGGCAGGGTGTAGCGCCAGGCGCCGAACTGACGGAAGTTCACCGTGTACATCGAGATGCCCGCGCCCAGCGTGCCCAGGTTGTCCAGGGTGATCCAGAGCTGTCCGGTGCCGGTGTCGGTGCGCGAGGAGGAGCCGAAGCGGTAGCCGGTCGGCAGCGCGGGCCGGTCGCCCGACTCGATCTGCGGCTGCTGCTGGACGATCGGGGGGAAGATCGGCGGCAGCAGCAGCTTGTCCTGCTGGGCCAGGTCGGCGAGCAGCTGCTTGGTGTCCGGCAGGCCCGGGAAGCTGCGGTCGCTGGTGGTGAAGTCGAAGGCGGACATCAGGTCGCCGCAGACGGTGCGGCGCCAGGCGGAGATGTTGGTCTCCTTCACGCCGGTCCAGTTCTCCAGGAAGCGCAGCACCGACGTGTGGTCGAAGACCTCGGAGTTGACCTTGCCGCCCCGGCTCCACGGCGAGATCACGATCATCGGCACCCGCGGGCCGAGGCCGATCGGCGCTCCGCCGATGAACTCGTCCGGCGTGCCGTCGGGCGCCACCGGCGGCACCACGTGGTCGAAGAAGCCGTCGTTCTCGTCGTAGTTGAGGAGGACGACAGTCTTCGCCCAGACCTCCGGGTTGGCGGCCAGCGCCTCCAGCACCACCGAGGCGGTGAAGTCGGCGCCCTGGGCCGGCGGGTAGTTCGGGTGCTCGGACTGCGCGGTCGGGGCGACCACCCAGCTGACCGCCGGGAGCCGGCCGGCCGCCACGTCGTTGGCGAAGTCGTCCGCGCCGGCCCGGGCCATGCCGTTGACGTAGAGCGGGGAGCTGGTCGGCGCGGTCTGGAAGGACTTGAACCAGGCCAGCGCGTTGTCGTCGAAGTTGTCCTGCTGCTGGTAGACCTTCCAGGAGATGCCCGCGGCCTGCAGGCGCTCGGGGTAGGTGGTCCAGGTGAAGCCGGACTTGCTGTTGTCGGTGGCCGGGCCGCCGCCGATGCCGTTCGGGTCGATCATGCCCGACCAGAGGTAGAGCCGGTTCGGGTCGGTGGAGGTCATGGCCGAGCAGAAGTACTGGTCGCAGACGGTGAAGTTGTCGGCGAGCGCGTACTGGAACGGGATGTCCTGGCGTCGGTAGTACCCCATGGTGTACCAGGTCTTGGCCGGGATCCAGTCGTTCCACTGGCCGTTGGCCCAGGCGTTGTGGGTGCCGCCCCAGGAGTGGTCCAGGTCGAAGATCCGCTGGGCGTCGCTGGTCGAGGTGTCCAGGTGCCAGGGCAGCAGCGTGCTGCCCCAGCTGCCGAACATCTTCTGCTGCAGCACGTCCGAACCGCCGGGGAACCGCACCCTGGAGGTGTCGCCGTAGCCGCGCACGCCGTTCAGGGTGCCGAAGTAGTGGTCGAAGGAACGGTTCTCCTGCATCAGCACCACGACGTGCTCGACGTCGTCGAGCGTGCCGGGGATCGAGGGGGCGGCAAGTGCCTGCTGGAGCGAGCCGGGCAGCGCGCCGAGGCCGAGCGCGGCGCCGGAGGCGGCGGCCGAGCCGAGCAGTGTACGGCGGGAGAGCGGGGACACGGGTCCTCCTGGAGGTCCGGGGCCGGACAGCTGAGGGGTCGTTACTTGCGGGTAGGGATGATTCCAGGGACGAGTGAACGACGGAAGACCCCGGGACTGCCGTTGAGGTGTCTGTACATGTCCGCCACCGACACGGGTCCGGATGGTGACCGTCCGGCACCTGATCCAGCGTCAGAACGCTAGGCTCCCGCCATGACCGCCGACTTTCCCACCGTCCTCGTCCTGCCCGGCTGGCAGGGCTCCGGCGCCGAGCACTGGCAGAGCCGCTGGGAGCGGCTCGACCCGCGGATGGTGCGGGTCGAGCAGGCCGACTGGGACGAACCGCGGTGCGCCGACTGGGTCGCCGCCCTGGACCGGGCGGTACGGGCGCAGCCGGGCCCGGTCCTGCTGGCGGCGCACAGTCTGGGGTGCGTGACGGTCGCGCACTGGGCGGACCAGGCGGCCAAGGCGGAACAGGCAGACCAGGCGCCCGCGACGGTGCTCGGGGCGCTGCTGGTCGTGCCGGCCGACATCGACAACGCGCGGATCCCGGCGCTGGCCACCTTCAGCCCGATCCCGCTGCTGCCGCTGCCCTTCCCGAGCATCCTGGTGGCGAGCTCGGACGACCCGTACTGCACGCCGGAGCGTGCCCGGCTCTTCGCCGGCGGCTGGGGCTCCCGGCTGGTGGAGACCGGGCCGCGCGGCCACCTCAACGCCGACTCCGGGCTGGGCGACTGGCCCGAGGGGCGAGCTCTGCTGACGGAGCTTCAGCCCATCACACGCTGACCCACGGGAATCCCATGTCACTGCACGGCACCGCCGCCCACCTCGCCGCCACCGACCTGCCACCGCTGGTCCGCCGCGCCCTCGCGGCCGCCGACGCGCACGGCTTCGGCAACTCCTGCCGCCCCGAACAGGGCCAGCTGATCCGCGCGCTGGCCCAGGGTGCGCCCACCCTGATCGGCGAGAGCGGCACCGGCTGCGGGGTGGGCCTGGCCTGGCTCGCCTCGGGGGCGGCGGCCGGGGTCCGGCTGATCAGCGTCGAACGGGACCCGGCCCGCGCCGCCGTCGCGGCCGAGGTCTTCGCCGACCAGCCGCAGATCGAGGTGGTCTGCGGCGACTGGAGCGAACTGCACCGGCTCGGACCGTTCGACCTGCTGATCCTGGACGGCGGCGGCCAGGGCAAGGGCGACGGGGCGGCCGCCGACCCGGCGCGGCTGCTGGCCCCGGGCGGCACCGTGGTGGTCGACGACTTCACCCCGAGCAGCGGTTGGCCGCCGCTGCACGACAGCCGGCCGGACACCGCCCGCCTGCAGTGGCTGGAGCACCCCGCCCTGCGCGCCACCGAGGTGCGGCTCGCCCCGGACCTCAGCAGCGTGATCGGGACCCTGCGCGGCTGACGGCGGATCAGGCTTGCTTGGATGAAGGCATGCACTCCGACTCCGTGATACCCGTCGGCCTGCCTGACGGCTACCAGATCTCCATCGACCCGGCACGGCTGGACCCGGACCTGATCCACCGCTGGCTCTCCGAGGACTCCTACTGGGCGCTCGGCCGGTCCCGCGAGCAGCAGGACCGGGCCGTGGCCGGCTCGCTCAACTTCGGGGTCTACCGCACGGCCACCGGCAGCCAGCTCGGCTACGCCCGGGTGATCACCGACCGCGTCACCTTCGCCTGGCTCTGCGACGTGTACATCGCCCGCGAGGCGCGCGGCCTGGGCCTGGGCACCGCCCTCGCCACCGCCGTCCGCGACCACCTCGCCCCCTGGGGCCTGCGCCGGGTCATGCTGAACACCGCCGACGCCCACGAGGTGTATGCCAAGGTGGGGTTCGAGCCGGTGACGACGCCGGAGGGGTTGATGGTGCTGGGCAGCCAGTAGCCCGGTCGACGGCGCCAGGAGACAAACCCGGCCCTACTCCCCCCGCCGCTCCCGCAGTTCGGCGGCCGCCCCGGCCAGGCGGCGGGTGGCCTCGGCCAGCTCGGACTGGTCGGCGGCGGCGGCGAAGCCGAGGCGGAGGTGGGCGGCGGCGGACTCCGCGGGGAAGAACGGGGCACCCGGATCGGTGGCCACGCCGTGGCGGCGCGCGGTGTCGGCCAGGGCGGCTTCGGGCAGGTCCGGCGGCAGGCGCAGCCAGAGGTGCAGGCCGCCGACCGGCAGCACCTCGAGGCTCCAGTCGGGCAACTCGCGGGCGACGCCGGTGGCCAGCGCGGCGCAGCGCTCCCGCAGGTCGGTGGCGAGGGTCCGCAGGTGGCGGTCCCAGGCGGGGGTGCTGAGCAGTTCGACGGCGGCCTCCTGGAGCGGCCGGGCGATGAAGAAGTCGTCCACCCGCCGCATGCCGAGCAGGCGCCGCAGCACCGGGCCGCGCGCGATCACGGCGCCGATCCGCAGGCTGGGCGAGGCGGGCTTGGTCAGCGAGGTCAGGTACACCACCGTGCCGTCCCGGTCGTCGGCGACCAGTGGACGCGGCAGCGGGCGGCCGTGGCCGAGGTGGCGCGCGTAGTCGTCCTCGATCAGGAAGGCGCCGGCCGCCCGGGCCACGTCCACCACCTGCTGCCGCCGCTCGGCGGCGAGCACGGTGCCGGTGGGATTGTGGCAGCTGGGCTGGCAGTAGAGCAGCCGCGCGCCGGTCATCGCGAAGGCGTCGGCCAGCAGTTCGAGGCGCAGGCCGTGCTGGTCCATCGGCACCGGTACCGGGCGCAGGCCGGCCGCCCGGGCGGCGGCCAGGGCGCCGGGGTAGCTGGGCGATTCGACCAGGACCGGGCTGCCTGGCGGCACGATCGCGCGGAACAGCAGGGAGAGCGCGCCTTGGCCGCCGCCGGTGATCAGCACGTCCTCGGGGGTCACCGAGCCGCCAGGCAGCCCGGCGAAGATCGCGCGCAACGGGGCCAGGCCGGCGGCGGGGGCCCGGCGCCAGGCGTCGGGGCGTCGGGCGGCGCGGGCCAGCGCCGCGCCCAGTGCCTTGGTCGGCTGGAGCGACTCATGCGGGTAGCCGCCGCTCAGCATGATCGTCCCGGCCGGCGGCGCCGACGAGGCGTCGGCCACGGCGGGCTCGATCGATCGGCCACCGAGCGCGACCGCCTGCCAGGAGGTGTCCGCCGGCTCACTCGCCCGGCTCGGGCGGACGGCCACGTAGGTCCCGCTCCCGGGCCGGGTGAACACCGCGCCCTCGGCCGCGAGCAGCGCGATCGCGCGCGACACGGTGACCGGACTGACGCCGTGTCGATTGACCAACTCCCGGCTGCTGGGCAGCTGGTCACCGGGCGTCAGGCGGGCCGCCTCGGTCCGCAGGATGGTCAGCAGCGAGTCGACACTGCTACTCTCGTTCATGGAGAAACAGAATAGCGCTACTGTCGGCAGCCGTGAACCGCTCCTCGACCTGGCCGCCCTGCGGGCCGACACCCCGGGCTGCGCAAGGGTGATCCACTTCAACAACGCGGGCTGCGGGCTGGCGCCCGGCCCGGTGCTCCGGGCGATGGTGGACCACCTCCAGCTGGAGGCCGAGATCGGCGGCTACGAGGCGGCGGCCGTCCGAGCCGAGCAGGTCCGCGAGTTCTACAGCTCGATCGGCGAGTTGATCGGCGCCCGCCCGGAGCAGATCGCCTTCGCCGGCAGCGCCACCCACGCCTACTCGAAGGCACTCTCGGCGATCGACTTCCACCCCGGCGACGTCATCCTGACCACCCGCAACGACTTCATCTCCAACCAGATCGCCTTCCTGGCGCTGCGCAAGCGGTTCGGTGTCGAGCTGGTGCACGCGCCGGACCGCCCGGACGGCACCGGCGTGGACGTGGCCGCGATGGCCGCCCTGATGCGCACCCGACGTCCCCGGCTGGTCGCGGTGACCCACGTGCCGACCAACTCGGGGCTGGTGCAGCCGATCGCCGAGATCGGCCGGCACTGCCGCGAACTCGACCTGCTCTACCTGGTCGACGCCTGCCAGTCGGTGGGCCAGTTCGAGCTGGACGTCACTGCGATCGGCTGCGACCTGCTGACCGCGACCTGCCGCAAGTTCCTACGCGGGCCACGCGGTTCGGGCTTCCTGTACGTCTCGGAGCGGGTGCTGGAGGCCGGCTTCGAACCGCTCTTCATCGACATGTACGGCGCCCGCTGGACGGCTCCCGAGGAGTACCGCCCGGTGGAGTCGGCCGCCCGCTTCGAGGAGTGGGAGTTCCCCTACGCCACCCTGCTCGGCTGCGCGGCCGCCGCGCGCTACGCCCTGTGGGTGGGCCAGGCCGCGATCGCCCGCCGCACCCCGGCGCTGGCCGGGCGGCTGCGCGAGCGACTCGCCGCACTGCCCGGTGTCCGGGTGCTGGACGGCGGGCCGGCCCCGGCAGCACTGGTCACCTTCGCCGTCGAGGGCTGGCGGCCACAGCCGTTCAAGCAGGCGCTGGACACGCTGCGCGTCAACTCGGCGCTGAGCTTCCGGGAGTTCGCCCGCTACGACTTCGAGGAGAAGGACGTCGACTGGTGCCTGCGCCTGTCGCCGCACTACTACAACACCGAGGACGAGGTGGACGAAGTCGCCGCGATGATAAGCGAGTTGAGCACTCCTGGAGCCCGGCGATGAGCCCCGCCGCCACCGTGGCCGCACCGGTCGGCACCCCGGGCTCGGCCGCCGCGAGCCTGTGGCGCAACGGCGACTTCCTGCGCTTCTGGCTCGGCGAGACGGTCTCGCTCTTCGGCACTCAAGTGACCTCGCTCGCCCTGCCGTTGACCGCCATCGACGCCTTCCACGCCACCGACCAGCAGGTCGGGCTGCTGCGCTTCCTGCAGTTGGTGCCGTACCTGGGGCTGGCCCTGCTGATCGGCGTCTGGAGCGACCGGGTCCGCCGGCGCCCTCTGATGCTCGCGGCCAACCTGATCCGGCTGGTGCTGCTCGGCCTCGTCCCGGTGCTCTCCTGGGCGCACGCGCTCGACTTCACCTCCCTGCTGGTGATCGCCTGCGCGGTGGGCGTCGCCTCCGTGGTCTTCGACGTCAACTGGATGTCCTACGTGCCGATCCTGGTGCGGGACCCGCAGCAGTACGTGGCGGCCTCCGCCCGGATGGGGGTCAGCTCCTCGGCCGCCGACGTGGCCGGCCCCGGGCTCGCCGGCCTGCTGGTCTCCGCGCTCACCGCACCGGTGGCACTGGTGGTCGACGCCGCCTCCTACGCGGTCTCGGTGCTCTCACTGCTGCTGATCCGCACCCCGGAGCCGGACCCCGCCACGGCGACCCGGCGGCACGCGCCGACCGAACTGCGCGACGGCCTGCGCTGGGTGCTGGGCGACCGCATCCTGCGGGCGCTCGCGCTGGTCGGCTTCTGCTGCAACTTCTCGATGATCACCGTCTGGACCATGTTCCTGCTCTACGGCACCCACGACCTGCACCTGTCCGCGGCCACCCTGGGCGGCATCTTCGCGACCGCCTCGGTGGGCGGCCTGCTCGGCGCGCTGCTCTCCGGACGGGTGATCAGACGGTTCCCGCTCGGCCGGGTCTACCTGGTGGCGCAGTCGGCGCTGCTGCTCGGACCGAGCCTGATCGTGCTGGCCGACGGGCCACGGCCGGTGCGGATCGCGATGTTCGTGCTCTCCTTCTTCGTCACCTACCTGGGGCTGGGCGTGGCCGGAGTGATCATCGTGAGCCTGCGCCAGACCAACACGCCGCAGGCGATGATGGGCCGGATGACGGCGGTGTTCCGCACCCTGCTGTTCGGCGGCGGATCGCTCGGCGGCCTCTTCGCCGGGCTGGCGACCGGCTGGCTCGGGGCTCGGGAGGCGCTGGTGGTCGCCGCCGCCGGCTCGGCCGCCGTGGTGCTGGGCCTGCTGGTCTCGCCGGTCAGCCGGCTGCGGGAGCTGCCGACGCCGCGGTGACCGTCGCGGCCGGGGCGGGGTAGCGCCGCGCGCTCCCCCGCCCCGAACACGGAAACTGACGGCTGGTCAGTACCAGACGGTGATCCGCCGTTCCGGTCCGTCCACCCGGATCCGCCCGCCGCAGGGCAGGATCAGCTGCGGGTCGGTGTGCCCGAAGTCGACGTCGAAGACCGCCATCGTCTCCGGTGCGTACTCCTTCAGCGCCCGCAGCACCGCCTCGCGCTGGCCCTTGCGGTACTCGGCCTTCGCGGCCGGCTCCAGCGGCTTGGCGAAGCTCCAGGCCTTCGCGCGGGCCATCAGCAACGCGGGGAACCGGCGCAGCAGGCCGCGCTCGCCCAGGTTGCGCAGGATCCGGTAGATCTCCGTGGCGCTCGGCATCTCCTCGGAGGTCTCCAGGTAGAGCACCTGCCCGGCGTACTCCTCGACCGGGCGGATCTCCCGGTCGGCCATCGCCAGCCAGGAGAGGATCTCCAGGTTGCCACCCCAGCCCAGCCCGTCGACCACCTGGTCGGCGTTGTGCCAGATCCAGCCCTCAGCGGCCTCCATCACCGGTTCGAGCTCCAGCAGTTCGGGCTGGGTCCAGTGCCACGGCTGGTCGCCGACCAACTCGCTGGGCCGCAGCTCGTACGGCCCCGACGTGAAGAGCGCCGCGCGCAGCGACTCCGCGCTGGCCGGGTGCATCGCCCCGCCGCGGCCGGCGTGCACCATCACCGAGCTGCCGTGGTAGGAGACCATGCCCAGGTTGCGCAGGAAGAGCAGCAGCGCGGTGTTGTCGCTGTAGCCGAAGAACGGCTTCGGGTTGGCCCGGATCAGCTCCCGGTCCAGGTGCGGCAGCACGGTGATCTGGTCCTCGCCGCCGATGGTGGCCAGCACCGCCTTGATACTCGGGTCGGCGAAGGCCGCGTTCACGTCGGCCGCCCGCTCCTGCGGGGTGGCGTCGAGCTTGCGGGTGGTCGGGTACTCGACCAGGTCGAGACCGAAGTCCTCGCGCAGCCGCCGCGCCCCGAGTTCGTACGGGTGCGGGAAGACCGCGGGCCCGGCGAAGGACGGTGAGATGACGGCGACGCGGTCGCCGGGGCGGGGCTTGGGCGGGTGCACGGGATCTGTCATGGCGCTGATCCTATGAACACCAACCATGGCCCGGCCAGCGCTTTACAGCCGCACACGCCGGTGGGCCGGACCCCCCCCTTGGGGAGATCCGGCCCACCGACCGACTACGGGTGACGCCCCGTCAGCACTCCTGCACCGGTGCTCAGTGCGCCATCACCGGGATGTCGGCGACCTCGCCGTCACCGGAGGCGGCGATGTGGTTGGCCTTGCCGCCGCCGTTCAGCAGCGCCGTGGCGATCGCCGCGGCCAGCAGCAGGAGCCCGAAGGACCACCAGATCGCGGTGGAGAAGCCGTGCACCGCGGCCTGGGCCGTCTCCAGCATCTGCAGCTGCTTCGGCGACGTGGGCAGGACGTGGGTCTTGGCGTAGGCCGCGGTCGCGCTGGTCGCCACCGTGCTCAGCAGCGCGGTGCCGATCGCACCGCCGACCTGCTGCGAGGTGTTCACCATCGCGGAGGCGACACCGGCGTCCTGCGGGCGGACCCGGAAGGTGGCCAGGCTCATCGCCGGCATGAACGCGGTACCCATGCCGAGACCCATCAGGACCAGGCCGGGCAGCAGCAGCAGGTACGAGGAGTCGACCTTGATCTGGGTGAGGATCAGCATGCCCACCGAGGCGACCACGAAGCCGGGGCCCATCAGCATCCGGGCCGGGACCCGGTTCATCAGACGGGCGCCGATCTGGGTGGAGCCGGTGATCATGCCCGCCACCATCGGCAGGAAGGCGACGCCGGTCATCACCGGGGAGTAGCCGAGGATGTTCTGCAGGTAGTAGGTGAGGAAGAGGAACAGGCCGAACATGCCGATCACGGCCAGGCCCAGCGAGAGGTAGGCGCCACCGCGGTTGCGGTCGAGCACCACCCGCATCGGCAGCAGCGGGGACTTGACCATGTTCTCGACCACCACGAAGGCTGCCAGCAGCACCGCGGCGGCGATGAACAGGCCGATCGTGGTGTGCGAGCTCCAGCCGTCCTCGGACGCCTTGGTGAAGCCGTAGACCAGCGAGACCAGGCCGGTGGAGACCAGCAGCACGCCGGGGATGTCCAGCTTGTTGCGGTTGCGGGTACCCTCCGGCTCCCGGATCACCAGGATCGCGCCGGCCACCGCGATCACCGCGAACGGGACGTTGATGAAGAAGGTCCAGCGCCAGTTCAGGTACTGGGTGAGCGCGCCGCCCAGGATCAGACCGAGCGCGCCACCACCACCGGCGATCGCACCGTAGATGCCGAAGGCCTTGGCCCGCTCCTTCGCCTCGGTGAACATGACGGTCAGCAGCGAGAGCGCGGCCGGCGCGAGCAGCGCGCCGAACAGACCCTGCAGAGCGCGGGCGCCGATCAGCATCCCGATGCTCTGCGAGGCGCCACCGATCGCCGAGGCGGCGGCGAAGCCGATCAGGCCGGTGATGAAGGTGCGCCGACGTCCCCAGAGGTCCGCGATACGGCCACCGAAGAGCAGCAGCCCGCCGAAGGCCAGCGCGTAGGCGGTGATCACCCAGGTGCGGTTGGCGTCGGTGAAGTGCAGCGCGCGCTGGGCGGACGGCAGGGCGATGTTCACGATGGTCGCGTCCAGCACGACCATCAGCTGGGCCAGACCGATGAAGCCCAGTGCCTTCCAGCGCCTGGGGTCGGCCTGCGGGACGGTTTGAGACATGGAGGTACTCACCTAACGGCAGGAATTGCTTACGGGTCGGCGCGGCGGTGCCGCGTCAAAGGAGAAGTCGAGGGCCGGGCGGTGCCGGCAACGGGATCAGCGGTTCGACGTGGGGGTCATGAGCGGGTCAGCAGGTCATGAGCGGGTCAGCGGGTCACGAGCGGCGCAGGTCCTCCAGGGTGGCCGCGCGTCCGGGCAGCACGGAGGCCGCCGGTGCGCGCAGCCCGTCCAGGAAGAGCTGCAGGTGACGGCGGACGAACATGTCGTGGTCCGGGCAGTTGGCACTGCCGGGCAGCGGGCGGGTCAGCCGAGCCAGCGCGACCAGCAGGTCGCCCGGGCCCACGTCGGGGCGCAGCGAGCCGGCCAGCCGGGCCCGCGCCATCAGCTCCTCGACCAGCCGCTCCATCTCCGCCCGGGTGGCGAAGAGCTGCTCGTCGTCGTGCAGCACCAGGTGGTCGGAGAGCAGCGAGCAGAGCGCCCCGATCTGCTCGTCGGCGGCCTCGTGCGCGAAGCGGCAGATCGCCTCGAACGGGTCGCCCGGGGCGGCCAGCGCCTCCCGGGCCCGCTCCACCCCGCCCTCCATCGCCCGCAGCGCGACCTGGTGGACCAGGGCGGTGCGGTCGGGGAAGTTGCGGTACAGCGTCGCGTTGCCGACCCCGGCCCGCTTGGCGATCTCGTCCAGCGGCACGTCGTCGCCCGCGTCGGCGAAGAGCTCCCTGGCGGCGTCCAGGATCCGTTCCCGGTTGAGGGTGGCGTCCTTCCGGAGCCGGGGTGCCGCCGCACGGATGCCCGCAGCGATCGCGGAGGTGCATGTCCCCGCCTGCTTGGTTCCCATCGCGGCACTCCTTTCCGGGGAATCCGTCCCCACTTCGCTCAACTGTACCTGCAAACGGGGAGAAGCTCCCCACATATTCCGGCCCAGGCGCCCGTTGCGTCAGGTGTGAGCCACCTCACCTCACCCGGTTGCCCGCGCTGACCTCGGGGAATCGAGATGGTGCGGCGAAACGGCCGGGCAACGCCGGATAGGCCGCCGCAGACTGGGCAAGAAGGTCTGGTTGCGCTGACCCCCGTCAGCCCTGATCCGCACAAGCCCTGATCCGCAGCACGAGGACGGTGAACGCAGTGAACGTCGCACGGCCGTCGAGCTCCCCGCTCGACACCGAGCCAGAGGCACCGCCGACGGTGACCCCGCTGACCCAGTCGTCCGCCGAGGCGTACGTGGCCAGCACGTGTTTCAAGATCGGACCACCCGGACAAGTCGGAGTCGAGCTGGAATGGCTCGTCCACGACCCCGGTCGTCCCCACGCCCTACCCGATCCCGATCGGGTGACCGCCGCCCTCGACGCTCTGCGGCTACCCCCCGATCACCCGTTTCTCCCGCACGGCTCCCGGCTCACCCGCGAGCCCGGCGGCCAGGTCGAGCTCAGCTCCCCCGCCGCCGATGATCTGGCCGGCTGCATCGAGATCACCAGCCTGGACCTCGGCATCCTGCGGGCCGCCTTCGCCGCCCAGGGCCTGACCCTCGCCGGCTACGGCACCGAACCCCATCCGAGGAAGCGTCAGGTGACCCTGCGCCAGCCTCGCTACCTGGCGATGGAGGAGTTCTTCGGGCGCGCCGGCCCCTGGGGCAAGATCATGATGTGCGCCACCGCGTCCACCCAGGTCTGCCTGGACGCGGGCACCGACGACGAGAGCGCTCCCGGTACCGGACACGGCTTCCGGGCCCGCTGGGAGCTGGCCCACCGGCTCGGCCCGGTGCTGGTCGCCGCCTTCGCCAACTCCCCGCTGCTGGACGGGCGGCCGACCGGCTACCGGTCCACCCGGCAGGCCGTCTGGTCGCGGATGGACCCCAGTCGCACGCTGGCGCCCGGCGTCCTGAACGGCGATGGCGCGGACGGCGATCCGCGCGCGGCCTGGGCCCGCTACGTGCTGGACGCCGCGGTGCTCTGCGTGCGCCGGCCGGACGGCCGTTCCTGGACCGCGCCCCACGGGCTGACCTTCCGCGACTGGCTGGACCGGCCCGAGGCCGAGCGGCCGACCCTGGCGGACCTCGACTACCACATGACCACGCTCTTCCCCCCGGTACGACCGCGCGGCTACCTGGAGCTGCGGATGATCGACGCACAGCCGGGCGACGGCTGGATGGTCCCGGCGGCGCTGGCCGCCGCGCTGTTCGCCGACCCGCGGGCCGCCGACGCCGCGCTCGCCGCCGTGGAGCCGCTCGCGGCGGCCACCGCCGAGCCGGGGCCGCGGGGTCCGGCCTGGACCAGGGCCGCGACCCGGGGCATGGACGACCCGGTGTTGCGCCGGGCCGCGCTCGACTGCTTCGCGGCGGCCGATCAGGTGCTGGCCGACCAGGAGCGGGCCGGCCAGCCCGCCGCCGGACAACTGCGGTCGGCTGTCGGCGAGTTCGCCGAGCGCTACACCACCAGGGGCCGATGTCCGGCCGACGACCTGCTGGAGGCGCCGGCCGCGCTCCGCCAGCCCTCGCCCGAGGAGGACGCACCGTGCTGAACCCCGACCCCACCACCGCGCACCACCTCGCCGAACCGAACCTCGCCGGACCGACCGGCCTCGCCGAACCGACCGGCCTCGCCGATCTGAGCGAGGAGCGGTTGCGCGAGACGATCGCCGCCGAGCTGCTGGCCGCCCGGGAGCGCACCCGACTGCTGACCGACTCGGTGGCCGACGACGAACTGACCGCCCAGCACTCGCGTCTGATGTCCCCGCTGGTCTGGGACCTGGCGCACATCGGCAACCAGGAGGAACTCTGGCTGCTGCGCAACGTCGGCGGCCGCGACCCGATGCACCCCGAGATCGACCCGCTCTACGACGCCTTCGAGCACCCGCGCGCCGAACGCCCCACGCTGCCGCTGCTGCCGCCCGCCGAGGCCCGCGGCTACGCCCACGAGGTGCGCGGCCGGGTGCTCGACCTGCTGGACGGCGTGCAGCTGTCCGGCCGGCCGCTGCTGGCCGCCGGTTTCGCCTTCGGGCTGATCGCCCAGCACGAACAGCAGCACGACGAGACCATGCTGATCACCCATCAGCTGCGCACCGGCGCCGCCGTGCTCACCGCCCCGGCGCCCGGTCCGGCACCGGCAGGCCGGCTGCCCGCCGAAGTCGTCATCCCCGCCGGGCCGTTCACCATGGGCACGGACACCGAGCCGTGGGCACTGGACAACGAGCGCCCCGCCCACCAGGTCGAGCTGCCGGGGTTCGCGATCGACACCACCCCGGTCAGCAACGCCGCCTACCAGCGGTTCATCGAGGACGGCGGCTACCAGGAGCCACGCTGGTGGAGTCCGGCGGGCTGGACGCACCGGATGGCCGCCGGGCTGACCGCGCCGCTGTTCTGGAGCCGCACCGACGGCCAGTGGCTGCGCCGCCGGTTCGGGCAGCTAGAACCCGTCCCGGCCGACGAGCCGGTGCTGCACGTCACTTGGTACGAGGCGGACGCCTACGCCCGCTGGGCCGGCCGGCGGCTGCCGACCGAGGCCGAGTGGGAGAAGGCCGCGCGCCACGACCCGGTCAGCGGCCGCTCCCGCCGCTTCCCCTGGGGCGACCAGGCACCGGGGCCGCAGCACGCCAACCTGGGCCAGCGGCACCTCCAGCCGGCCCCGGTCGGCAGCTACCCCGAGGGCGCCTCGCCGTACGGCGTGCGGCAGTTGATCGGTGACGTGTGGGAGTGGACGGCCAGCGACTTCACCCCCTACCCGGGGTTCAAGGCCTGGCCCTACCGGGAGTACTCGGAGGTCTTCTTCGCGCCGCCGGGCGAGCCGGCCGAGTACAAGGTGCTGCGGGGCGGTAGCTTCGCGGTCGCGCCGGTGGCCTGCCGGGGCACCTTCCGCAACTGGGACTACCCGATCCGGCGGCAGATCTTCGCCGGCTTCCGAACTGCCCGCGACCTGCTGGACGGTAGCTGATGTGCCGTCATCTCGCCTACCTGGGCGAGCCGGTGAGCCCGGCCGAGCTGCTGGTCGAGCCGGCCTACGGGCTCTACCGGCAGTCCTGGTCACCGCGGCTGCAGCGGCACGGGACGGTCAACGCCGACGGTTTCGGGCTCGGCTGGTACGCCGAGGGCGATCCGCTGCCGGCCCGCTACCGGCGGGCGGTGCCGATCTGGGCCGACGAGAACCTGACCGATCTGGCCCGGGTGATCCGCACCGGGGCCCTGCTGGCGGCCGTCCGCTCCGCCACCGCGGGGACCACGGCGAGCGAGGCGGCGGCCGCCCCGTACACCGGGGACGGCTGGCTGTTCAGCCACAACGGCGTGATCGGCGGCTGGCCGGCGGCGGCCGGCGAACTCGCCGCGCTGCTCGAACCAGCCGAGCTGCTGGGGCTGGAGGCGCACTGCGACTCCGTGCTGGTCTGGGCACTGCTGCGGCGGCGCCTGCGGGCCGGGCAGGCGGTGGGCGACGCGCTGGCGGCCACCGTCGGCGAGATCGCGAGCCATACCGACTCCCGGCTCAACCTGCTGGTCACTGACGGTCGTTCGATCGCGGCGACCACCTGGGGCGACACCCTGTTCCACCGCCTGGAGCGCGGCCGCAGCGTGCTGGTCGCCTCCGAACCCGGCGACGACGGCCCGGGCTGGACCCCGGTGCCCGACCGCTCCGTCCTGCTGGCCACCCCCGACGCGGTGACCATCCGCCCGCTGGATGCCACCGCCGCTTCCCGAGAGGACCGGATCCGATGACCGCCTTCGAGCTCACCCGCCTGCTCCCCACCGACCACTTCGCCCAGGCGCTGCGCGCGGACGTGCGGCACGGGCTGACCGCGCCGGCCAAGTGGCTGCCGCCGAAGTGGTTCTACGACAAGCGGGGCAGCGAGCTGTTCGAGGACATCACCAAACTGCCCGAGTACTACCCGACCCGTGCCGAGCGGGCCATCCTCACCGAGCGGGCGACCGAGATCGCGCAGGCCACCAAGGCCCGCACGCTGGTCGAACTGGGCTCCGGCTCCTCGGAGAAGACCCGGCTGCTGCTGGACGCGCTGCGCGACCTCGGCACCCTGGACACCTACGTGCCGGTGGACGTCTCGGAGAGCGCGCTGCGCGAGGCCGGCGCGGCCCTGGCCGCCGACTACCCGGAGTTGGCGATCCACGGGGTGGTCTCCGACTTCACCGCGAGCCTGGCCCTGCCGCGTGCGGTGGGCGCGCCGAGACTGGTCGCCTTCCTGGGCGGCACGCTGGGCAACCTGCTGCCGGCTGAGCGGTCCCGCTTCCTGGCCGCGCTTCGCGCCGAACTGGCACCCGGCGACGCGCTGCTGCTCGGCACCGACCTGGTCAAGGACCCGGCCGTGCTGGTGGCGGCGTACGACGACGCGGCCGGCGTGACCGCCGAGTTCAACAAGAACGTGCTCAACGTGCTGGACCGCGAGCTGGACGCGAGCTTCGACCCGGCCGCCTTCGATCATGTGGCGCTCTGGGACGCGGAGCAGGAGTGGATCGAGATGCGGCTGCGCTCACGCTTCGCGCAGCAGGTGGCGATCCCGGCGCTGGGGATGACGGTGGAGTTCGCCGAGGGCGAGCAGCTGCGCACCGAGATCTCGGCGAAGTTCCGCCGTGACAGGGTGTCTTCGGAGCTGGCCGCCGCCTCCTTCGCGCTGCGGCACTGGTGGACCGACCCCGAAGGGCGGTTCGGGCTGTCGCTGGCTGAGCCGATGTAGGACCTCACCGCCGAGGTCGGCCGAGCCGGTGTGGCACCGGGGTCGGCCGAAGCACTCCTCGGGGAGCGGGAGTTCGCACGGTGTTCGCTGCACGACCCTTGTAGGGACACCGTCAAGTGCGAATGATGGGCACTCAACACCCGCCTCCCCGAGGAGACTTCGTGCGCCTTCCCCGTCTGGCTGCCGGCCTCACCGCCGCCCTGAGCCTGCTCTGCGGTCTCACCGCGAGCGTCACCACCGCCGCGCAACCGGCCCTCGCCGCCGCCTCGGTACCACGTCCGGACCACGTCGTCGTCGTGCTCTTCGAGAACACCTCACAGAGCTCCATCGTCGGCAACTCCAGCGCCCCCTACTTCAACCAACTCGCCAACACCGGGGCGAACTTCACCAACTCGTTCGCGATCTCGCACCCCAGCCAGCCCAACTACCTGGACCTCTTCTCGGGCTCCGACCAGGGCGTGTCGGACGACTCCTGCCCGCACACCTTCAGCAGTGACAACGAAGGCGCCCAGCTGATCGCCAAGGGCCTGACCTTCACCGGCTACTCGGAGGGCCTGCCGTCGGTCGGCTCCACGGCCTGCACCTCGGGCGAGTACGCCCGCAAGCACGTGCCGTGGACCAACTTCAGCAACGTGCCGGCCACCGACAGCCAGCCGTTCTCGGCCTTCCCGACCGACTACACGAAGCTGCCCACGGTCTCCTGGGTGATCCCCAACCTCTGCGACGACATCCACGACTGCTCGATCTCCACCGGTGACACCTGGCTGAAGAACAACCTGGACAGCTACGTCCAGTGGGCGAAGACCCACAACAGCCTGCTGATCACCACCTTCGACGAGGACGACAGCAGCTCCAGCCTCAACCAGATCGCCACCTTCTTCAACGGCCAGCAGGTCAAGCCCGGCACCTACAACGAGCAGATCAACCACTTCAGCGTGCTGCGCACGATCGAGGACATGTACGGCCTGCCGTACGCCGGCGCCGCCGCCCAGGCCACCCCGATCACCGACGCCTGGGCCGGCAGCGGCAGCACCGGCAGCGTCACGGTGACCGCGCCCGGCGACCAGAACGGCACCGTCGGCACCGCCGCCTCGCTCCAGCTCGGCGCCACCGACACCGCCACCGGCACGCTCAACTGGACCGCCACCGGCCTGCCGGCCGGCCTGAGCGTCAACGCCGCCAGCGGCCTGATCTCGGGCACCCCGACCACCGCCGGCACCTCCTCGGTGACCGTCACGGCCACCGACTCCACCGGGCCCTCCGGCAGTGCCACCTTCAACTGGACCGTCGCACCGGCCGCCGGCAACACCGTCACCCTCAACAACCCCGGCACCCAGAACGGCACCGTCGGCACCGCCGCCAACCTCCAGCTCACCGGCACCGACAGCGCCACCGGCCAGACCCTCACCTACACCGCCACCGGCCTGCCCGCCGGCCTCACCATCAACTCCAGCGGTCTGGTCTCCGGCACCCCGACCACCGCCGGCACCTCCTCGGTGACCGCCACGGCCACCGACACCACCGGCGCCACCGGCAGCACCACCTTCAGCTGGACCGTCAGCCCCAGCTCCAGCGGCTGCACCCCGGCCCAGTTGCTCGGCAACCCCGGGTTCGAGACCGGCAGCGCCGCCCCGTGGACCGCGACCTCCGGCGTCATCAACAGCGACACGGCCAGCGAACCCGCCCACTCCGGCAACTACGACGCCTGGCTGGACGGCTACGGCTCCTCCCACACCGACACCCTGGCGCAGACCGTCACCATCCCGGCCGGCTGCTCCGCGAACTTCAGCTTCTGGCTGCACATCGACACCAACAAGACCGGCACCACCGCAGCCGACAAGCTCACCGTCACCGCCAACGGCACCACCCTGGCCACCTACAGCAACCTCAACGCCAACAACGGCTACACCCAGATCAACCTCAACCTCTCCTCCTACGCGGGCAAGAGCGTCGCCCTGAAGTTCACCGGCGTGGAGAACTCCTCCTCCGCACAGACCAGCTTCGTGATCGACGACACCGCACTGAACGCCAGCTGACCTCCGCCGGGGCCTGGCGTCGAGCGACGCCGCTGCCCGAGTAGCCGTCCCGACCGGGGCCGTGGCCGCCTGCCACGGCCCCGGTTCCGCGTTCCAGAGCCCCCGCAGGGGCACTGCTCGCGGTCGTGCCAGGGGTCTTGCCGAAGAACTGAATCGCTGCTTCACTTCTTGCCGTGGCCTACCGGAAGACACCCGCCGTGCAAGCCCGGCTCGACGCCCAGCGCGAGACGGTGCTGGCCGCCGCGACCGGGCTGCTCGCCGAACGCGGTTACGCCGCCTGCTCGGTGGCCGCCGTGGCCGAGCGGGCCCAGATCGCCACCGGGACGGTGTACCGCTCCTTCCCGAGCAAGGCCGAGCTGGTGGCCGAGCTGTTCCGCACCGTGGTCGGCCGGGAGGTGGCGGCGGTGCGCGAGGCGGCCGCCTTCGCGGGCGACCTGCACGCCCAGGTCGCCTCGGTGATCGGCACCTTCGCGGGCCGCGCGCTGGGCGCCCCGCGCCTGGCCTACGCGCTCCTGGCCGAGCCGGTGGACCCGGAGGTGGAGGCCGAGCGCCTGGTCTTCCGCCGGGCCTTTCGCGACGTGATCGCGGCCCGGATCGCCGAGGGCGTGGCGGCCGGCCGACTGCCCGCGCAGGACGCCGAGTTGACCGCCGCGCTGCTGGTCGGCGGGGTCGGCGAGGCACTGGTCGGGCCGCTCGCGGACGGCGGCCGGGCACCCGACGACCTGATCCCCGCCCTGATCTCCTTCTCGCTGCGCGCCCTGGGCGGCACCCCCACCTGACACCCGGGAGCACGCGCGGAGCACGCCCACCCTCCCCACCCCACCGCATGAACCGGAGCCGCTCCATGCGCGACCTCGCCCCCACCGCACCGGACGTCCGCGAGCAGAACGCCGAACGCCTGCTGCGCGTCTCCGCCAAGCACTCCCACGACCCGCTCACCGAGATCGACTGGGACGCCCCGATCGACCCCGACCAGTTCGCGCTGCCACCGCACCGGGTCTCGCTCTACGGAACCCAGCTCTGGCACCAGCTGACACCGCGCCAGCAGGCGCAGTTGAGCACCCACCAGCTGGCCAGCGTCACCTCGGCGGGCATCTGGTTCGAGCTGATCCTGATGAACGGCCTGGTCCGGCACGTCTACGACAGCGACCTGACCACCCAGCACGCGCAGTACGCGCTGACCGAGGTGGCCGACGAGTGCCGCCACTCCACCATGTTCGCCCGCTACATCACCAAGACCGGCTACC
The DNA here is from genome assembly GCF_029892155.1 of Kitasatospora sp. GAS204B. Classification (GTDB taxonomy): domain Bacteria; phylum Actinomycetota; class Actinomycetes; order Streptomycetales; family Streptomycetaceae; genus Kitasatospora. The sequence goes on from NZ_JARZAG010000008.1 coordinate 57,220, forward strand.
CCTCCGCCCGCCCGAGCACCCGGGCGCACCGGCGCGGCAAGCTGCACCTGCTGCTCAACGACACCACGCTGACCTTCGCGGGCGCCATATTCGTCGAGGAGTTCACCGACGCGATGCAGCGCGAGATGATCCGGGACGAGAGCCTGCAGCCGCTCGCCCGCTCGGTGGCGAAGATCCACGTGATCGAGGAGGCTCGGCACATCGGCTACGCCAAGCCCGAGTTGGAGCGACGCTGGGCGCGGATGAGCCCGGCCAGGCGCGCGGTGTTCCGCCGGCTGCTCGCGGTGCTGACCTACGAGGCGGTGATCGAGTGCGTCCATCCCCGCATCTACACGCTGGCCGGTCTCGACCCCCAGCAGGCCAAGGCCATCGCCGCGGCCAACCCGTACTGGCGGCAGGCCAAGATGGACTGGGCACGCAAGGCGGTCTCCTTCTTCACCGAGCTCGGCATCATCGACCGGCGCAGCGAGGCGATGTGGCGCCGGGCCTCGCTGCTGCCGTGACGGGCCGACGACGACCGTGACAGGCACGACCACCGCGACCGGCCGGCCGACGACGGACGATCAGTTCCCGGCCGGCTCCGCCACCAGCGGCTCCGGTGCGGCGTTGTTGAGCCGGGCCAGGCCGCCCCGGGTGGCGACCACCACCACCCGGTCGCCGGGCCGCAGGCCCCGGCTGCGGTCGGCGAACCCCCACTGGTAGGTGTCGGGCGACCGGGCCAGCCGCACCGCGAGCACCCGCAGGCCGCCGATCCCCTCCAGATCGTTGCGGTTCATCCCGACCAGTGCCCCGCCCTCCTCCGCCGTCAACTCGGCGATCAGCAGCACGTTCCGGAAGACCGAGAGGGTGCCGAGCACCTCACGGCCCATCAGCGCGGCGGCGAAGGCGGGCGCGGCCAGGTAGGAGACCGAGCGGGAGGCGACGTTCTCCAGGGTCGAGTAGACGTGCTGGGCGAAGTCGTCGTCGAAGAGCCGGACCACCACCCGCACGCTCTCGCGCTGCGCCCGGGCCTCCAGCGCGGCCTCCAGGTTGGCCGCGTCGTCACTGGTGACGGCGACCACCGCGCGGGCGTGCCGGGCCCGGGCGATCCGCAGCTGGTCGGCCATCGGACCGTCACCGATCACCACCGGGATGCCGAGCGCGCGCATCGCGGCGATCCCGCGGGCCCCCGGATCGCGTTCCAGACCGGTCACCGGCACGCCGAGTTCGTGCATCAAGGTGGCCACCCGGGTGCCGACGTTGCCCAGCCCGACCACGATCACGTGGCCACGCAGGCCCGCACTGGGGCTGCGCGGCTGCCCGCGCCGGCCGGAGGCGAGCACGTCGACCATGATCGCGGTGAGCACCGGCACCAGCGCGATGCCGCTGAAGGTGATGATCACCTGGGCCACCCGCTGCCAGGGACCCCCGGTGCCGGCGGTCGGGTCGGACATCTGGTCCGGCTGCGCGGAGCCGGCCATGTCGAGCAGGGTGAGGTAGAGGGTCCAGCCGAAGCTCCGGTTGAAGTACCAGATGATCAGCGCGGCGGAGATGATCGCCGCGAAGGCGGTGAAGAGCACCAGCCGGATCCGCACGCCGGTGAAGAACCGCAGCGTGTCCAGGAAGCGGTAGAGCAGCCGGAAGCGCAGCGGCACCCGCAGCCGGGGCTCGGTGGGCAGGGTCTGCAGCACAGCCACGCCGTCGCCGGCCTCCACCGAGCCGGTGTGCGGCACGGGTGGCCCGATCTCGATCGGACCGCCCTCGCCGAAGGCCTGGGCCAGCCGGATGAAGTCCTTGGAGGCGGGCCCGGTGTCCGGCAGCAGCCGCAGCCTGGTGAGGTCCTGGCGGTCGATCCGGTCGGCGGCCACGCACAGGTGACCGGCGTGCAGGTCGGCGTCGTAGGCGACGTAGAGGAAGCGATCGCCGACCTGCACCGAGTTGGGGCGGGCCAGTGCGCCGTTGGCGAAGGCGGGCGCGGCGGTGGCCGAGCCGGAGAGCGCGGCGCAGTTCTTCAGCAGGACCTGGATCTGGTCGCCGAGTCGCTGGTTGAACATCCGCAGCACGATCCGGATCTCCGGATTGAGGCCCTGAACGCTGAGCGCGGTGTGGATGTTGGCCTGATCGTCACCGTCCACCAGGGCGATGCCGCGCGCGGCGCCGGCGCCGGCCGCCAGCAGCGCCTCCTCGGTGACGCTGCTGTACTCCAGGACCGCGGCGACGCCGTCGAGCCGCTCGATCCGCGGCGCGTGGTCGCGCATCCGGTCGGGGACGATCGCCACCACCGGGACCTCGTAGTGCTTCACCAGTTCCAGGATCAAGCGGTGGGCCAGGGCGTTGGCTCCGCAGATGATGTAGTGGTCCCGGACCGGGACGGTGGGGTCCCCGGCGACCGGAATCACCCCCCGAGCTACCTGTGTCATAGCCCGGATGGTAGTGCCGAGATGGTCCGCGTAGGGATCATCGGGAAGAACTTCAGCAGGTTCAACGGGTCGGCCGCCGCCGTCGCACGAGCCGAGGCCCGTCAGCCGACGCGATCAGTTTCAGCCACTGTCCGACAGTTTACTGTCCATCAGATCACTTACTGAGATCCTCTTCTGACATTCTGTCGTCAATCTGGTTAGATAATCCGCGCCTGCCGCTCCCCGGGCATGACGTACGCCATCCCCTCGGCAGCTACGAACCGTCCGCCCGTGCAAGGAAATTGATGTCACACATACCGCAGGCGGTGACCTGGTGCCTGGCTGCCGGGCTGCTGGTGGCCCTGGCTCTGCTGGTCCGGCAGTGGTGGGTCGCCCGGAACCGGTCCAGGACGCTGGTCGGCCTACGAGCGGCCATCCGGGCCAGGGACGAGGAGGCGCGGCGGCTGGCCACCGTGCAGTTGCCCGCCCTCGCACAGGCCGCCGTCGCGCACCCGGCCGCCGGCGACCCGCTGCTGGCGGGCAGCGAGTACGAGCGCAACCTGGAAGCGGTGATCGAGCAGTTCCGCAGCGCCGTGGCACGGGCCGAGGCGCGGGCCGACCAGAACGCCAAGGCCGCGCTCAAGGGCGCGATGCGGGCGCTGCAGGGGCTGGCCAACGAGCAGCAGGTGGCGATCTCCGAGATGCAGGAGCGGCACGACCAACCGGCGGTGCTGCACGACCTGTTGGAGATCGACCACGCCAACTCCCAGTTCGGCCGGCGCGCGCAGGCGATCGCGGTGCTCTGCGGCTCGTGGCCCGGACGTCAGCGCTCCGCCTCCTCGCTGAGCGACGTGGTGCGCGGGGCCAAGTCCCGGGTCCGCGACTACAAGCGGGTCGAGGTGCGCACCCAGATCGACCTCGCAGTGGTCAGCCGGGCGGTCGAACCCGTGGTGCTCGCGGTGGCCGAACTGCTGGACAACGCGGCCCGGCACTCGCAGCCCAACACCACGGTCGAGGTCAACCTGCAGCCCGCGCACAACGGCGCCTGCATCGTGATCGACGACGCCGGGGTCGGGATGGACCCGCGCGAGGCCCAGCTCGCCGGGCAACTGCTCACCGGGCAGCGGTCGGTGGACGTCACCCGGCTCGGCGACCCGCCGCAGTTCGGCTTCGCGGTGATCGGCGTGCTGGCGGCGCGGTACGGGTTCAGCGTCTCGGTGGACACCCGCTCGCCGTACGGCGGGGTGCGCGCGGTGCTCTTCCTGCCCACCGCGCTGCTCACCCAGCTGGCGCCCGAGCCGGCAGCCGCACCGCGCGCCGCCGCACCACTGCCGCGCCGGGGCGCCGCACCGGCCGCGTCACCCGCGTCGCCCGCTCCCACCGCGACGCCGGAACCGAGCGCGCCGACCGCCCCCTACCCGCCCGCGGCCGGCTACCCGCCGCCGGCTGCCCCGCGCACCGCCGGCGGTCTGCCCAAGCGGCGCCGCCGCGAGCCGCTGGGTGCCGAGCAGTTGGCCGAGGCGGCCCTGGCCACCGACCCGTTCGCCACCACCACGCCGGCCACGGCCGGCCCAGCCGACGGCACCGCCGAGACGCCGGCCGAGTGGACCCGGGACGCCGAGGCCACCGCCCGCCGCCTCGGCGCCTTCGCCCGTGGCACCCGGGCCGGGCGCGAGGCCGAGCCCGACACGCCGCCCACCGGGTACGGGCGCCACGCGGCCCGGCCCGACCGAACGGGCCCCGACCGAACGGCGCTGAGCCATCCGGCCCTCAACCACCCGGCGCCCGGCTACCCGCCGCCCGGCCGACCAGCACCCGACGGCCCGGTATCTGACGGTTCGTCACCTGACGTACCGTTCGCCGGCTGACCGGCCCCCACGGCAGCCCCTGCGGCCGGCCCTGCCCCCCGACCGCCGCCCGTACCCTCGCTAGGAGCATTCGATGAACAGCCACCCGACCAACGACCTCGGTTGGATGCTCGACGACGTCCTGCTGGTTCCCGAGGCCCGGCACGCCATCCTGCTCTCCGCCGACGGCCTGCTGCGCGCCCACTCGGCGGGCATCACCAGGGACGAGGCCGACCGGCAGGCCGCCGCGCTCTCCGGCGTCCAGTCGATCAGCCGCAGCACCGCCGGCTTCGTCGGCGCCGAGCCGACTCCCTGGCGGCAGACGCTGATCGAGTTCGCCGGCGGCTACGTCTTCCTGGTCGCCGCCGGCCCCGGCGCCTATCTCGCGGTCTCCGCCGGCGAGAACGTGGACATGGAGGCGGTGAGCTACCGGATGCAGAAGCTGGTGGACCGGCTCGGCAAGGAGCTGACCGCACCGCCCCGCGAGGGCGCGGGGGTGGCCCGGTGAGCGGGCGGCGCGATCGGGGGCTGGTCCGGCCCTACGTGGTGACCAACGGGCGCTCCGAGCCCACCCGCAACACCTTCGACCTGGTCACCCTGGTCACCGCCGCATCGGGCCGGCCCAATACCGGTCTCACCCCCGAGCAGCGCCGGATGGTCGAGCTGTGCGCACACGGCTCGCTCTCGCTCGCCGAGGTGGCCGCCCACCTGCGGCTGCCGGTCAGCGTGGTCAAGGTGCTGCTCGGCGACCTGGTCGACAGCGGCCACCTGCTCACCCGGGCCGCCGTGCCGCGCGCCCAACTGCCCGAGTCCCAACTGCTCCAGGAGGTACTCGATGGTCTTCGCGCCCGGCTCTGAGACCCTGACCCTGCCCGAGGCGCCGGCCGTCAGCTACCTGGGCGAGGGCGTCCAGACCGCCGTGAAGCTGCTGATCACCGGCCACTTCGCGGTCGGCAAGACCACCTTCGTCGGCACCCTCTCGGAGATCGAGCCGCTGCGCACCGAGGAGCCGATGACCGAGGCCGGCGCGCTGGTGGACGACCTGACCGGGGTGCCGGAGAAGACCACCACCACGGTCGCGATGGACTTCGGCCGCCTGACGCTCAGTCAGTCCCTGGTGCTGTACCTGTTCGGCGCGCCCGGCCAGCAACGGTTCACCCCGCTCTGGCGGGACATGACGCTCGGTGCGCTGGGCGCCCTGGTGCTCGCCGACACCCGCCGGCTCGAGCACTCCTTCCCGGTGATGGACCTGCTGGAGGAGCACGGCCTGCCGTACGCCGTGGCGGTCAACCGGTTCGACGGCGCACCGGAGTTCGCCGAGGCGGAACTGCGCGAGGCGCTCGACCTGCTGCCCAGCACCCCGCTGATGCTCTGCGACGCCCGCGACCCGGCCTCGGCCACCCGGGCGCTGATCTCGCTCGTCCAGTATCTGCTCAGCCGCACCGACCAGGAGCCCGCGTGACCTCCCAGACACCGCCCCCCGGCTGCCCGGCGCATCAGCCGCAGCACGCCGGATTCCCGCTGTACAGCGAGGAGTTCGCCACCGACCCGGCCGACGTCTACGCCCGGCTGCGGGCCACCTACGGCCCGCTCGCCCCGGTCGAGCTCTACCCGGGCGCCACCGCGACCCTGGCGCTCTCCTACCAGGCGGCCCTCGAGGTGCTGCGCAGCCCGGAGACCTTCTCCAAGGACTCGCGGCGCTGGAAGGGCCTGGCGGACGGCCGGGTGAGCCCGGACAACCCGACCGTGCCGATGATGGCCTACCGCCCCAACTGCCTGTTCAGCGACGGCGACGCGCACGACCGGCTGCGCGGCGCGGTGACCGACTCGCTGGACCGGGTGGACCCGAACGCGCTGCGCGGCTACATCGAGCGCGGCGCCGACCGGCTGATCGACCACTTCGCCGCACGCGGCGAGGCCGACTTGGTGGGCGAGTACGCCAGGGCGCTGCCGCTGCTGGTCTTCAACGAACTCTTCGGCTCCCCCGCGCACTTCGGCGACCGCCTGGTGGCCGGGATGTCCGGCATCTTCGACGGCGTCGACGCCGAGCGGGCCAACGCCGAGCTGACCGCCACCCTGCTGGAACTGGTGGCGCTCAAGCGGGCCAGTCCGGGCGCCGACGTGACCAGTTGGCTGATGGCCCATCCGGCCGCGCTGAACGACGAGGAGATGCTGCACCACCTGGTGCTGCTGATGGGCGCGGGCACCGAGCCGCAGCTCAACCTGATCAGCAACACGCTGCGGCTGCTGCTCTCCGACGACCGGTTCGGCGGCGACCTGGCGGGCGGCAGCCTGCCGATCGAGGACGCGCTGGACGAGGTGCTCTGGACCGACCCGCCGATGGCCAACTACGCGGTGCACTTCCCGGTTCGGGACGTGGACCTGGCGGGCGTCCGGCTGCCCGAGGGCGAGCCGGTGGTGGTGAGCTTCGCCGCCGCCAACACCGACCCGGCGCTGGCCGGAGTGAGCCGCACCGGCAACCGGGCGCACCTGGCCTGGAGCGCCGGCCCGCACGCCTGCCCGGCCCAGGGCCCGGCCCGGCTGATCGCCTCGGTCGCCGTGGAGCGACTGCTCGACCGGTTGCCGGATCTCGAACTCGCCGTCAAGCCCGATGAGTTGGTCTGGCGCCCGGGGCCGTTCCACCGGGCGCTGGCCGCCCTGCCGGTGCGCTTCCCGCCGGCCACCGTCACCACCGCGCTCGCCACCCCGCTCGCCACCAACGCCACGACCAACGGTCCGACCAGCACCACCGGCAGCACCAGTACCGCCGAAGCCACCGCAGCAGCCACCGCCGGGCCCCATCCGGCGGTCGCCGCGGCCGACTCGACGGCCCTCGCATCCGACCCTGCCTCAGGAGGCACTCCATGGAGTCCGACCGCTGCCCCTTCCGGATCGACCCTTCCGGTAGCGACATCCACGCCGAGGCCCGGCGGATCCACCAGGACGGGCCGGTGGCCCAGGTGGAGCTCCCTGGTGGCGTGGTTGCGTGGTCGGTGAGCAGCCAGCAGCTGGTCAAGCAGCTGCTGGCCGATCCCCGGGTCTCCAAGAGCGCCCGGCAGCACTGGTCCGCCTTCGTCAACGGTGAGGTGCCCGCCGACTGGCCGCTGATGATCTGGGTGGCGGTGGACAACATGTTCACCGCCTACGGTCCCGAGCACCGCCGGCTGCGCCGCCTGGTGGCCGGCGCCTTCACCAACCGCCGCACCGAGGCGCTGCGGCCGCGGGTCGAGCGGATCACCGAGGACCTGCTGGCGCAGCTGGCGGCCACCCCGGCCGGCACCGCCGCCGACCTGCGCGAGGAATACGCCTACCCGCTGCCGATCCAGGTGATCTGTGAGCTGTTCGGGGTGCCCGAGCAGCTGCACCCGGGCCTGCGCACCTGCGTGGACGGCTTCTTCGACACCACCATCACGCCCGCGGCCGCGCAGGCCAACGTGGAGCAGGTCTACCGGATCCTCGGCGAGCTGGTCGCGCTCAAGCGCAAGGAGCCCGGTGACGACCTGACCAGCGCGCTGATCTCGGCCCGCGACGAGGAGGACGGCGGGGACGGCAGCACGCTCACCGAGCAGGAACTGCTCGACACCCTGCTGCTGGTGATCAGCGCCGGGCACGAGACCACGGTCAACCTGCTGGACAACGCCATCCACCTGCTGCTCACCCACCCCGAGCAGCTGGCCCTGGTCCGCTCCGGTCAGGCCTCCTGGGGCGACGTGATCGAGGAGACGCTGCGGGTGCAGTCGCCGGTGGCCAACCTGCCGCTGCGGTACGCGATCGAGGACATCCAGGTCGGCGACGTGCTGATCCGCAAGGGCGAGGCGATCCTGGCGGCCTACGCCGCCGCCGGGCGCGACGAGGCGGTGCACGGCGCGGACGCGGACGTCTTCGACCTGACCCGGGCCGACAAGTCGCACCTCGCCTTCGGGCACGGCGCGCACTTCTGCCTGGGTGCGCCGCTGGCCCGGCTGGAGGCGATGGTCGCGCTGCCGGCGCTCTTCGAGCGGTTCCCCGACCTGGCCCTGGCCGAGGCCGAGTTGAAGCCGATGGAGTCCTTCATCTCGAACGGGCACCGGAACCTGCCGGTGGTGCTGCGCCCGTCCGCGAGCTGACCTCTCATTGCCTGAGGGGAGTTGACGGATGGTCAGCCGACCGTCCGTCAACTCCCCTTTCCTGTCAGGTTCCCCTGTCAGAAACCGTGCTCGCGCAGCGGCCCGACCTTGAGCCCCTGCTCCGCGCACATGTCCAGCAGCCGGGGCAGCGCACCGAGCGTGGACCGCCAGGCCTGCGGCGCCGAGGTGCAGTCCGAGTCGTGCAGCAGCACGGTGCCACCGGCCAGCGGGGCCCTGGTGAGGGTGCGCAGCACCGAGTCGGGTGTGGCCCGCGCCGTCCAGTCCTGGCCCCAGTGCGTCCAGAGCACCGGGCGCAGCCCGTTCTCGCGGGCCGCGTAGAGCGCGGAGGCGCTCAGCACCCCGTACGGCGGGCGGTACCAGCGCGGCTCCTCGCCGGTGACCGAGGCGATCAGGTCGCGGGCCCGGGCCACGTCGTCCCGGGTCGCCCGGGGCGAGCGGACCAGCAGCGGGCGGTGCGCCCAGCCGTGCACGGCCACCTCGTGTCCGGCGTCGACCAGTTCGCGGCCGAGTTCGGGGGCCCGCTGCAGCATCCGGCCGAGCAGGAAGAAGGTCGCCTTGGTCCCGGTCTTCGCCAGCTCCTCCAGGAAGAGCGGGGTGGAGGCGGGGTCGGGGCCGTCGTCGAAGGTCAGCGCGACGTGCCCGGCGTCGCCCGGGCCGCTCAGCCTCGGGGCGAGCAGCGGACGCAGCGGGCCGAGCGAGGTGAGCGCGGGCAGGCTGTGACCCACCGCGAGGGCGCCGGCGGTCACTGCCAGCGCACGGGTCGCCAGGGAACGGGTCGCCGCAGCACGGGTCGCCGGGGAACGATCGGGCTTCACGAGGCCACCTCCAGGATCGGTGCGGGCAGCCCTCCCGCCAGGGCGGCCACCAGGTCGTCGGCCCCCGGGGCGGGGCGGCGGCGCGGCACCGAGACGCCGGCCAGCGCGTCGATCAGGGTCTTGCCGAGCCGCTGCTCGTCACGGATCCACACGGCCAGCCCGGCCTCGTCCAGTGCGGCCGCGTTGGTCACCCCGTGGCCCGGCAGGCAACGGTAGCTGACCACCGGAACGCCACTGGCCATCGCCTCCAGCGAGGTGAGCCCGCCGGCGTTCTGCACCACCACGTCGCAGGCCCGCAGCAGGGCCGGCATGTCGTCCACCCAGCCGAGCGCCACCCCGGTCCCGCTCGCCACCAGCTTGTCGCGCAGCGCCTGGTTGTGGCCGCAGACGGTGACCGGGACGGCCACTCCCGAGGCGGCGATCTCCCTGGCCGTCTGCTCGACCTCGCCGACTCCCCAGGAGCCCGCGGTGATGAGCGCTATCGGCTCGTCGAGCGGCAGCCCGAAGCGGACCCGCTCGCGCTGCCGCTCGGCGGTGGAGCGGACCGGGCGGAAGGCCGGGCCGACCAGCGGGGCGCAGATCTCCACCAGCCGGGCGCCGTGGCCCTGCGCCTGGTCGGCGGCCACCGGGTGCAGCGCGAGGTGCAGGTCGACGCCCTCGGCCACCCAGAGCGGGTGCACCGACATGTCGGTGAGGAAGGTGGCCACCGGCACCTGCAGCTCACCGCGCTGCCGCAGCCGCCCGAGCGCCTGGCTGGCCAGCGGGTAGGTGGAGACCACCGCGCCGACGTCGGGGCCGACCAGCTTCCTGGTCCGGCGCGCGGCGGCCTTCGCGAACAGGGTGCCGACCAGCGACTTGGAGCCCTGGTGGTTCTCCAGCCCGTGCAGCATCCAGCCCCAGGCCCACGGCGCGACCTTCAGCTCCAGCGCGTAGCTGCCGCGCAGCAGCCGACCGCAGCCCGGCGGCAGCAGGTCGAGGAAGTCGTGGCAATCGGCGTCGAAGCCGGCCGCCTCCAGGCGGCGGACCAGTTCGCGGGCGGCACCGTCATGGCCCGCCCCCACGCTCGCGGACACGACGGTGATCCGGCGCGGCTGAGTCGACCGCATCAGGCTCCTTCCAGGCGGGCGCCGCAACCGCCGACGGCGGAAGCCGCACCCGCGACTTCACTGCGTCTCACGGATGTGCTGGGACCACCGGGCGTACGGCCCGGTCGACCCTCGGCCGTCGCGCGTACGCGTGACCGCCCGGGAACCGACCGCCCGGCGCCGTTGCGGTGGGTACCCCCGTCGCCCCGTGCCGGACCTGGGTCCGGGAAAACCTGACGGACCGGCTCCGAGATCCCTGTCGGAGCCGGTCCAGCTCGTCGGCCCGAGCCGGCGGCTCGCCGGTCAGGCACGGACGCTAGGCCGCCCAGCGGGAGTCCGATTGACCGGAGGCCGGACACCAGGTGTCCGTAGTCAGAACTGCTGCTGACCGTCACTGCCCACCCGCCCCGTCGAACTGCCGCGCCACAGCATGGTGGCCGCCACCTGAAGCGGAGCTGAAGGAAGCTGAAGCCGTCTTCAGCAAACCGCCTCGGTCGCCTGGGATCCTGGTGGCATGCGTGTACTGGTGGTGGAGGACGAGCGGCGGCTGGCCGCGGCGCTGCAGCGCGGGCTGCAGGCCGAGGGCATGACCGTCGACGTGGCCCACGACGGGCCGCAAGGACTGTGGCTGGCGGGCGAGCACGACTACGACGTGATCGTGCTCGACATCATGCTGCCCGGGGTCAACGGCTACCGGGTCTGCGCGCGGCTGCGGGCGGCCGGCAACGAGGCCGGGATCCTGATGCTCACGGCCAAGGACGGCGAGTACGACGAGGCCGAGGCACTGGACACCGGCGCCGACGACTTCCTCTCCAAGCCGTTCTCCTACGTGGTGCTGGTGGCCCGGCTGCGCGCACTGGCCCGGCGCACCGGGCGGCGCCGGCCGCAGACCCTGGAGTTCGGCGACCTGATCCTCGACCCGGCCCGGCACAGCTGCGCCAGGGGCGGGGTGCCGATCAAGCTGACCGCGCGCGAGTTCGCGGTGCTGGAGTGCCTGGCCCGGCGGGTGGGCGAGGTGGTACCCAAGAGGGAGATCCTGGAGCAGATCTGGGACAGCGCCTTCGAGGGCGATCCGAACGTGGTGGAGGTGCACATCAGCGCGGTGCGGCGGAAGATCGACGCGCCGTTCGGGCGTGCGGCGCTGGAGACCGTCCGAGGAGCCGGCTACCGGCTGGCGGCCGACGGTGGCTGAGGCCGCCGCGGGCGCGTCGGCACCCGGCACCGCGGCACCGGCGGCCACACCTGGGACGGCAGCACCCGGGCCACGGCGGCGCGGTCTGGGCCGGCTGCGGCCGATGACCGTGCGGGCCCGGGCCACCATCGGGGCCAGCGCGGTGGTCGCGATCGCGCTGGCCATCGCCTCGCTCTCGCTGCTCGGCCTGCTCGACGCCAACCTGCTGCACAACGCGGAGAGCGACGCCGAGGCGCAGGCCACCGCGGTGGCCCGACTCGCCGAGGCCGGACGGCTCGACCCGCTGCTGCCGCCCACCCACGGGGCCGACTTCCTCCAGGTGGTGAACGAGCAGGGCATCGTCCTGACGTCCAGTCAGAACCTGACCGGACGGCCGCCGGTGTCCGCCGACCGCCCCACCGCGCCCGGCACCGTCCTCAGCACGCTGGACGTCGGCGCGCTGGGGCAGGAGTACCGGCAGCGGGTGGTGCAGGTCACCGCCGAGACCAACGACGGCCTGGTCACTGTCTACGCCGGCACCTCACTGCGGGACGCCGACGCCGCCGACTCGACCACCTCGGCGGCCCTGGCCGTCGGCATGCCACTGCTGCTGCTCACCGTCGCCGGGGTCACCTGGTGGGTGACCGGGCGGGCGCTGCGCCCGGTGGAGGCGATCCGGACCGAGGTGGCCGAGATCAGCGACCGCGACCTGCACCGCCGGGTCCCGGTGCCGCAGACCCACGACGAGATCGCCCGGCTCGCGCTGACCATGAACGCCACCCTGGACCGGCTGGAGTCCTCCGGTCAGCGCCAGCGCCAGTTCATCGCGGACGCCTCGCACGAGCTGCGCAGCCCGATCGCGGTGCTGCGCACCCAGCTGGAGGTGGCGCTCGCGGTGCCGGACCCGGAGCTGCGACCCGAGCTGCTGCTGGGCGCGCTGGAGGACACCGAGCGGCTCCAGCAGCTGGCCGCCGACCTGCTGCTGCTGGCCCGGATCGACGCGGCCGAGCCCCGCCCCAACGGTCGGCTGGACCTCAGCGACCTGGTCGACGACGCGGTGCGCAAGCGGCGCGGGGACCGGCTGCCGATCCACACGGAACTCGCGCCCGGGATCGAGGTGGCCGGCAGTGGACTCTGGCTGACCCGGGTGGTGACCAACCTGCTCGACAACGCCCAGCGCTTCGCCGAACAGCGGGTCGGCGTGGTGCTGCGGACCGAGCCGACCGCGCGGCAGGCGGTGCTGGAGGTGACCGACGACGGTCCTGGCATCCCCGAGCCGGACCGCGAGCGGGTCTTCGAGCGGTTCACCCGGCTCGATGACGCACGCAGCCGCGACCACGGCGGCACCGGCCTGGGCCTGGCCATCGCCCGCGACCTGGCCGAGCACCACCACGGCACCCTCACCGCCGAGCCCGCCCCACGCGGTGCGCGCCTGGTGGTCCGGCTGCCCCTGGCGGCAGCCGCGCCGGGCAACTGAGCCGGGCCACCGCTCCGTCACCCACCCCCAGACGACAGGCCCTAGGATCCTTGCGGCGACCAACTTCATCCACGGGGAGTTTTCCGTTATCGGCCGGCCCCGGGCGGGTCTCCCAGAGTGGACAGGTCGGTTGACGGAGAGGGTGGGCACGGGTGGACACGGCTGCGGACGAGAACGTGGTGGGCCGGGCGCGGGCCGGGGACGAGCGCGCCTGCCAGGACCTGATCGCCGGACACCTGCCCCTCGTCTACAACATCGTGGGACGCGCCCTGAACGGGCACCCGGACACCGACGACGTGGTCCAGGAGACCATGCTCCGCGCGGTGGACGGCCTGCCCGAGCTGCGCGAGGCAAGCGCTTTCCGCTCCTGGCTGGTGGCGATCGCGCTGAACCAGGTGCGCCACCGCCACCGCGCCCAGCAGAGCACCCGCAACGCGCAGGACGGCGGCGGGCTGGACGAGGCGCGCGAGCTGGCGGACCCGGCCGCCGACTTCGTGGGGCTGACCATCACCCGGCTCGGCCTGTCCGGCCAGCGGCGCGAGGTCGCCGAGGCCACCCGCTGGCTGGACCCGGCCGACCGCGAGCTGCTCGCGCTCTGGTGGCAGGAGGCGGCGGGTGAGCTGAGCCGCGCCGAGCTCGCGGCCGCCCTGGAGCTGAGCCCGCAGCACACCGCGGTGCGGGTGCAGCGGGTCAAGGAGCGGCTGGACACCGCCCGGGTGGTGGTCCGGACGCTGGCCACCCGCCCGGCCTGCCCGCAGCTGGACGCGCTCACCGCCGACTGGGACGGCACCCCCGGCACCCTGTGGCGCAAGCGGATCGTCCGGCACGCCGCGGACTGCGCCACCTGCCAGGGCCGGGCCAGCGACCTGGTCCCGGCCGAGGGGCTGCTGGCCGGACTGGCCCTGCTGCCGCTCCCCCGCCACCTGCACGCCCAGGCCACCGCGAGCACCGCCGGGTCGAGCCACGCGGCAAGCGCTTCCCACCGGCACCGGCCGGGCCACGGCACGCGCCGCCGCCCGGCCGGTGGCCGGCGCCGGGCACCACGCCCGCGCGGGCCCAAGGCGCTCGCCGTGCTGGCGCTCGGCACCCTCGCCACCGTGACGGCGACCGGCCTGGTCTGGAGCGGGCTGGGCCCCAGCTCCCACAGCGCCGCGCGGCCGCTCGCGGCGTCGACCACCAGCGCCCGGCCCGCCTCCCTGGTCGCCCCGGGCACGGCGGTGGTGGAGGGGGCGTCCAGCACCGCGCCGTCCGTCGCCCCCTCCCCGACGGCGTCCCCCTCGCCGTCCCCCACCGCCACCGCCTCGCCCGCGCCGCCGCCCGCCCCCAGCATCGCCGCGCCGCGTGGCAACACCGGCCCCAGCGTGGCCGGTTACGCCCAGCAGGTGCTCGACCTGGTCAACGCCCAGCGCGCGCAACACGGTTGCGGCCCGCTGACGGCCAACAGCAAGCTCCAGGCGGCCGCCCAGGGCCAGTCCGACGACATGGCGGCCCGTCAGTTCTTCGACCACACCAACCCCGACGGCGCCGGCCCCCAGCAGCGGATCGACGCGGCCGGCTACCAGTGGAGCAGCTGGGGCGAGAACATCGCCCAGGGCCAGGCCGATCCGGCGTCGGTGATGGACAGTTGGATGAACAGCCCGGGCCACCGGGCGAACATCCTCAACTGCGGCTTCAAGGAGATGGGCGTCGGGATCCACCTCGGCACCGGCGGCCCCTGGTGGACCCAGGACTTCGGCGCGCCGGCCTGAACGACGCTGCCAGCGCTGGCAACTGATCGGTCAGTAGGCAAGAGGTCGGAGGTTTACCGGTGAAACATCCGCCAAACAACGTCACAGGCCCGGTTGGATTGCGAGGAGATCCGATGAACGCGGCCCTCTCAGCTTTACCCGACTGATCGTCAGACTCCAGCATGGTCGCCGGCGGCCGCCTTCCCCAAGCCGCCGACCGACCGTGCAAGGAGAGACTCGATGACCCACGCCCGGAAGCGTTCGCGCCGACGACGTCTGGCGCTCGCCGCGGCAGTGACCTTGACGGCCGGTTCCGCCTACGCCGTGGCCCAGAGCTCCGCGCTGGCGGGGGTCACCTCGCACCCGGCCCAGCCCGGTGCCACCGGCTCCCCCGCGCCCGGCACCCCGGGCCCGACCGGCAAGTGGATCAGCTACACGCCCGGCCACCTGACGTACGGCCAGGACGCCCAGGGCAACCGGATTCCCGACTACTCCGCCGCCGGTTACGCCGGCGGCGGCGTCCCGCTGCCCACCGTGCCGACGAAGGTCACCGTCCCGCCCCCGAGCGGCAACGACGACACCGCCGCCATCCAGGCCGCGCTCGACAAGGCCGCAGCGCTCCCGCTCGACCCGAACGGCTTCCGTGGCGCCGTCCAACTCGCGCCCGGGAAGTACCAGATCGCCGGCAGCCTGACCATCAACGCCTCGGGCGTGGTGCTGCGCGGCGCCGGCACCGACGCCGGCCAGACCAGCCTGGTCGCCCAGAACGCCTCCGCCCGAACCCTGTTGACCATCGGTGGCGACTCCCGCTACCAGACGCTGGGCACGCCCCAGCCGGTCACCGACACCTACGTCCCGGTCGGCGCCACTTCGCTCACCATGCAGAGCACCGCCGGCTTCAAGGTCGGCGACCAGGTGGTGATCGAGCGGCCGACCACCCAGGCCTGGATCGACGCGATCGGGATGAACGGCACCTGGACCCCCAACTGGAGCCTGCGCTCGGAGCGCACGATCACCGCGATCCAGGGCGACGAGATCACCTTCGACGCCCCGCTGACCACCGCACTGGAGAAGCAGTACACCCAGGCAAGCGTCTACCACTACAGCTTCCCGCGGATCAACCACGTCGGCATCGAGAACCTCAGCTCCGACGGCCAGGCGATGGCAGCCGACCCGAACTACTAGAAGGACTTCTACAACTCGGGCTTCGCCGTCTTCAACGCCGTCGAGGACAGCTGGGTCAGCAATGTGACGACGCACCACTACGGCGACTACGGCGTCGCGCTGCCCAGCGAGCAGAGCCGCCGGATCTCCGAGGTGCACACCTCGGCGCTGGACATGGTCACCTACCTGGGCACCTCCGCCCGCTCCTTCGGCTACCTGCTGGAGGGCCAGCAGAACCTGATCCAGGACTGCACCCTGACCGCCGCCAAGATCCACGCCTTCGTCACCGAGGGCCGCCAGGCCGGCCCCAACGTCTTCTCCCACTGCACCGCCACCACCACCGACGTCAGCTACGACGCGGGCGGCCACGAGCGGTGGGGCAGCGGCACGCTCTACGACGATGTCAACATCCAGGGCAGCCTGCTGATGGTCGACAATGGCACCCGGGGCACCGGCCACGGCTGGTCGGACGCCAACAGCACCGCCTGGAACTGCAGGACCACGGGCTTCGAGGTCCAGAACCCGCCAACCGCGCACAACTGGGCGATCGGCTGCACCGGTTCCGTCCTGAAGGGCACCGACGGCGAGCTGGAGTCCGCCGGCACCCCGGCCGGCCCGACCAGCCTCTACGACGAGCAGCTGCACGAGCGCCAGGCCGCGGCTGCCGAGAAGCCCTGAGCCGCGGAGATCGGTGAGCGGACACAGAACGGGTCCTGCCCCAACCTCAGGGCAGGACCTCGACGGACCGTCAGCTCACCCGCACCGCCTCATCCGGCCCCGGCGGCTGCGCACCGCCGAGGTGCACCGCCGGAGCGGCCTGCGCGGCGCCGGCGGCCTGCGCCGCGTTCGCCGCCTGCACTTCGGCCCGGCCGAGGGCCAGGTGGGCGGCGCAGGCCACCACCACCCAGGCGAGGCCGCCGCTGTGGGTGTAGGCGTGTCCGGCGGTGTGCAGCTGCTGCTGGTCCGTGCCGCAGTACAGGCAGGCGTTGGCATGCAGCTGCTCACCGCTGACCAGCAGTTGCTGGGCGGGGCCGTCGATCGGGTGGTAGTCGATCGGGATCGGCGGCCGGGCGGCGGTGAGCTGGTGGGATGTCAGGTCCGAGGTCATCGGCTCAGCTCCAGGGTGAGATCTCCAGGGTTCTGGGCGGATCGGCATCGGTCACCCTGTGTGGCCGCTCGACTCCGTCCATGTGCACAGCCTGGCCCTGACAGACGGCCGCCGCACCCCGGACGACCAGATTGGCCGTCACTCGTCCGTCCCAATCACCCTATTGTTCTCAAGTGGAACGGTTTTGACATGCTACCGTTCCCTGCATGAACGCCGCTCAGCCCGTCTCCCTCACCGCAACGGTCTCCTTCCGGCTCGGCACCATCGGCACCCTCACCACCAACCGCTTCACCGAGCGGATCGAGACGTTCGGCCTGAAGCTCAAGGACGTCGGGCTGCTGCACCTGCTCCAGGACGGCGGCCCCGCCTCGCAGCTGGAGGTGGCCCGGCTCCTGGGGGTGGCGCCGAGCCTGGTGGTCGCGATGGCCGACCGGCTGGAGGTGCTGGGCGCCGTGCGGCGCCTGCGCGACCCGGGCGACCGGCGCCGCCAGCAGCTGGTGCTGACCGAGCAGGGCCACGAGCTGCTGGGACGGTGCACCACGGCCGCCCAGGAGCTGGACGCCGAGCTGACCGCCGAGCTGGACGAGCCGACCCGGCAGGCACTGAACGCCGTCCTCGGGACCCTCGCCGCGAGCCTGGGCCTGCCGCACTGACCACCGGCCGCCGCGCGCCCGCCGCGAACCCCGCCAAGCCCCCGTCACCCGTCGCCCGCCGGCGAGGTGACAGAGTCTCAGCATGTCGACCATCTCGCTGCCCCACCAGCTGACCCGGACCCGCGGCTTCACCTCCGGCGCCGCCGAGCACTTCTCCGTGGCCCCCGACGGCGCCTCGGTCCTCTTCCTGCGCAGCCGCGCCGGTGACGATCCGATCGGCTGCCTCTGGGCACTCGATCTCGACAGCGAGCGGGAGCGCCTGCTGGTCGACCCGGCCGAGCTCCTGGGCGGCAGCGCCGAGCAGCTCTCCGAGGAGGAGCGGACCCGGCGCGAGCGCAGCCGGGAACCGCGCGGCGGGATCGTCGGCTTCACCACCGACACGGCCGGCCGACTGGCCGTCTTCGCCCTCTCCGGCAACCTGTGGACGGTGGACACCGGCAGCGGCACCGCCCGCCGGCTGCCCGCCGAGGGCCCGGTGGTCGACCCGCGACCCGACCCGACGGGCCGCCGGATCGCCTACCTGAGCGGCGGCACCCTGCGCGTGATAGCGGCCGACGGCACCGGCGACCGCGCGCTGGCCGCCCCCGACGGGCCGGACGGCTCCGAGGTGACCTTCGGCGCGCCCGAGCACGTCGCCGGCGAGTCGATGCATCGCCACCGCGGCTACTGGTGGGCACCGGACGGCGAGCGGCTACTGGTCGCCCGGGTGGACAACTCCAGCGTGCTGCGCTGGCACATCGCCGATCCGGCCGACCCCGGCAAGCCGCCGCGCACCATGCGCTACCCGGCGGCCGGCAGCACCAACGCCGATGTCACCCTCTGGCTCACCGAGCTGGACGGCACCCGGCACGAGGTGCGCTGGGACCGGCAGGCCCACGAGTACGTCCCCGCCGCCGGCTGGGACGCGCACGGCCCGTTCGTGAGCGTGCAGAGCCGCGACCAGCGCAGCCTCCGACTGCTGGCGATCGACCCGGCCGACGGTACGACCACCCTGCTGGACGAGCAGCGCGACTCCCCCTGGGTCCACCTGCTGCCCGGGCTGCCCGCCCGGACGGCCGGCGGCGCGCTGCTCGGGTCCGTCGACGAGAGCGACACCCGCCGGCTGACGGTGGCCGGCAAGCCGGTCACCGACCCCGGCGTCCAGCTGCGCGAGGTGCTCGGCACGGACGGCGAGACCGTGCTCTTCACCGCCTCCGAGGAACCCACCGAGATCCACCTCTGGTCCTACCACCCGGAACACGGCGCCCGGCGGCTGAGCGAGGAGCCCGGCGTCCACCGCGGCGTGCTGCGCGCCGGCACCCTGGTGCACACCGCCCGCACGCTCGCACACGCCGGCTCGCGGACCATCGTGCGGCGGACGGGGCGGGCCACCCTGGCGGTCGCCTCGTACGTCGAGACACCGGTGCTGGCGCTGCGCGCCGAGTTCGCGGCGGTGGGGCCGCGGGAGCTGCGGACGGTGCTCTTCCTGCCGTCCTGGCACCGGCCCGGGGACGCGCCGCTGCCGGTGCTGCTCGACCCGTACGCCGGCCCGGCGATCCAGAAGGTGCTCGTCCAGCAGTCCTCGCAGGCGCTGGTCTCGCAGTGGTTCGCCGAGCAGGGATTCGCGGTGCTGGTCACCGACGGCGCCGGGGTCCAGGGGCGTGGCCCCGCCTGGGAGCGGGAGATCTACGGCGACATCTTCCAGCCAGTGCTGGACGACCAGATCACCGCGCTGCACGAGGTCGCGGAGCGGCACCCGGAACTGGACCTGGGCCGGGTCGCGATCCGCGGCTGGTCGTTCAGCGGCGGGCTGGCCGCGCTGGCGGTGCTGCGCCGCCCGGACGTCTTCCACGCGGCGGTGGCCGGCGCGGCGGTCAGCGACCAGCGGCTCTACGACAGCCACTGGCGCGAGCGCTACCTGGGGATGCCCGAGGATCACCCGGACTGGTACGACGCCTGCTCACCGGTTCTCGAAGCGCCGAAGCTGACCCGCCCCCTGCTGCTGATCCACGGGCTGGCCGACGACAACGTCTTCGCCGCCAACACGCTGCGCCTGTCCACCGCCCTGCTGGCCGCCGGCCGCCCGCACGAGGTGCTTCCGCTGAGCGGTGTCACGCACGCGGGCGCGGGGTCCCCGCTCTTCCCGCAGCTGCTCGGCCACCAACTGGATTTCCTCCGGCGCCACTTGGGGCTGCGGTAACGCAGGCCCCCGTCGCTACGGCTGCACGTCGCTGCGCCCGGAGATCCAGGCGATGGCGTCGTGCACGCCGCGGGCGTGGTCGCGCACCTCGTCCGCCAACCGCACGTCCAGCTCGCGGACCTGGGCGGCCTGCTGCTCGGCACCGAGCTGGGCCGGGCAGGGGCCCTCGGGTCCGCTGGCGACGCTGGCGGTGATCGGCGCGAGCCGGCTCTGGCCGAGCGCCCAGCGGTAGCCGTCCAGTGCGCCTTCGCGGGCGTGCGAGGGCTCGAACGGGGTGTCGCCGATGTACTCCAGGCGCGCGAGCGCGCTCTCAACCTGCTCCCGGGAACGCGCCCCGACCCGGGACGTCACATCGTGGCTGGTCATGACCGCAGGTTACGCACGCCCCGGGTGCCGGGGCGTGCTCAACGCGGCCAAGGGGGCGAACCGGCGAAGGCGGAAGTCCGGCCGTGCCGAACGGAAGTTCGGGCGCGTCGGAGGTGCGCGCGCCACCGGTTCGGCTCCACACTCGGGAGAGCAGGGCCATCCGGCCGACAACGCCCCGAACCACGGAGGCCTCCCATGTCCGAGCCCATCGACGAGTCGCCCACGCCCGACCGCCTGCTGCACACCGGTGCCGAGCACCCCATCGACCCGGTCGACCTGGTGATGGCCACCGGCCAGGACCCGACCCCGGAACTGATCGAGAAGGCGCGCCTGAAGCTGGAGCGGGAGGGCGCCGCCGCCGTTGAGCGAGTGCTCCCCTGACGCGAACGGACCGCGCGACCTGCGCCACGCCACGCCGCCGCCGCCGCTGAGGCCGTACCCCTCAGCGGCGGCGTCGGCGTTCGTACCAGCGCAGCGCGTGCCGGGCGCCGAGGGCGAGCAGCAGCGCGGCGACGGCCAGTAGCAGGTAGAGCTGGTAGCGCAGCGCCGTCCGGTAGACCTGGTCGATGTTGCTGCCGGCCAGGTAGCCCGCCGTACTCCAGACGCCGACCCAGAGCAGTGCGCCCAGCGTGTTCCAGAGCAGGAACCGGCGCCAGGGCATCCCGGTGGTGCCGGCGATGATGCCGAAGGTCTGGCGCAGCCCGTCGATGAAGCGGGCGACCAGGACCACCTTGCCGCCGTTGCGCTCGAAGAAGTCCTCGGCCTTGTGCAGCCGGGCGCCGGTCAGCCCGACGTAGCGCCCGTAGCGGTGCACCAGGGCCTGCCCGCCGTAGTGGCCCAGCAGGTAGCCCACGCAGCCGCCGGCCACCGCGGCGACCACCGCGACCACGATCACCGCCGCGAGGTTCAGCTGCCCGGCCCCGGCGTAGACGGCGGCGAGGATCAGCACGGTCTGCCCGGGGACCGGGATGGCGGCGTTGTCCAGCAGCACCAGCAGGCCGACGGCCAGGTAGCCGTAGTGCGAGAGGAACGGGGCGAGCGCGGCCAGTGGGCCCGGCAGTACCGGGGTGTGCGGTGGCGTGGTGGCGATCATGGGGCGATACCTCCGCTCTCATGATCCAACCCCTTGGTGATCATTTGGGGCATATTGTCGCAGGCTTGTGACATCTACCGCGCGCCGATTGGTCCGATTTACTCATCTTTCGTGCATAGGCTTCGATGCATGTCTTCGTCGCACAAGGGCTCGTTCGTCCACAAAACCAAGCTCACCGCCACGTTCCTGGGCGTCAGCGTGGTGGCCGGCGCACTCACCGCGGGGCTGGCACTGCCTGCGATAGGCGGGGTCGGACTGGGCGCGAAGAGCGCCGTCGGCGACTTCAACAGTCTGCCCGACGACTTCACTGCTCCCCCGCTGTCGCAGGCCTCCACGATCTACGACGCGAACGGCGGCGTGATCGCCACCGTCTACGACCGCGACCGCACGGTGGTGCCGAGCGACCAGATATCCCCGCTGATGAAGTCGGCCCTGGTGGACATCGAGGACAACCGCTTCTACCAGCACGGCGCGATCGACGTGAAGGGCGTGCTGCGGGCGCTGAACAACAACGCCTCGGGCTCGGGCACCCAGGGGGCCTCGACGCTCACCCAGCAGTACGTGAAGAACGTCTTCGTCGAGGAGGCGGGGGACGACCCGGCGGCGGTGCAGGCGGCCCAGGCGCAGAACGTGGGTCGCAAGATCAAGGAGATGAAGTACGCGATCAAGGTCGAGCAGACCCTGAGCAAGGACCAGATCCTGACCAACTACCTGAACATCACCTTCTTCGGTGAGCAGGCGTACGGGATCGAGGCCGCCTCCCAGCGGTACTTCAGCGTGCACGCCAAGGACCTCACGCTGCCGCAGGCCGCGCTGCTGGCCGGCATGGTGCAGTCGCCCACCGGGTACGACCCGATCGTCAACCCGAAGACCGCCAAGGAGCGGCGGGACACCGTGCTGAAGAAGATGGCGCAGTACGGGACGATCACCCAGGCGCAGGCCGACGACGCGATCAACACGCCGATCACGCTGAACGTCAGCAAGCCGCAGCAGGGGTGCATCACGGCGCAGCAGGGCGAGGGCTTCTTCTGCGACTACGTGAAGAACCAGGTGCTCGCCGACCCGGCCTTCGGCTCGAGTTCGGCGGCCCGGCAGGCGCTGTGGCAGCGCGGCGGGCTGCAGATCCACACCACGCTCGACCCCAAGGCGCAGGCCGCCCTGCAGTCCTCGGTGACCAGTCACGTCTACGCCACCGACAAGGCGGCGACCGCGATGACCGAGGTGCAGCCCGGCACCGGCAAGATCATCGCGATGGGCCAGAGCCGGCCGTACGGCGTCAGCGCCAACCAGACCCAGATCAACCTGAACGTCGGCAAGGCGATGGGCGGCGGCCTGGGCTTCCCGACCGGCTCGACCTTCAAGCCGATCGTGGCGGCCGCGGCACTGGAGAACGGCATCGTGCCCTCGCAGTCCTACCCCTCGCCGTACAGCATGCCGTGGCCGGCCATGACCGACTGCAACGGCGGCAAGTTCAAGTCCAACCCCAGCAGCACCGTGCACAACGACAGCACCTCGCTGGTCGGCCCGTTCACCATGGGGCCGGCCATGGCGCAGTCGGTGAACACCTACTTCGCCTCGCTGGAGGCGGACGCCGGGCTGTGCAACGTCGCGCAGATGGCCAACAAGATGGGCATCACCCAGCAGGCGGGCGGCGAGAAGCTCCAGGTGGTGCCCTCGATGGCGCTGGGCAGCAACGACCTGACCCCGCTGGAGATGGCCAGCGTGTACGCCACCTTCGCCGCGCACGGCACCTACTGCGCGCCGACCGCGATCACCAGCGTGACCAACGCCGACGGCAAGTCGGTGGACGTGCCGCAGAGCCAGTGCAGCCAGGTGATGTCGGCCAACACGGCGGACACCGTGAGCACCATGCTGAAGGGCGTGGTGCAGGACGGCACCGGCGCGCCGGCCGGCCTGACCGACCGCGACAACGCGGGCAAGACCGGTACCACCAACAACGGCAACCAGGTCTGGTTCGTCGGCTACACGCCCGAGCTGTCCGGAGCCACCGTGGTCAGTGACGACAACGGCACGACCTCGCTGGACGGGCAGCGGATCGGCGGGCAGTACGTCGCGCAGGCGTTCGGCGGCACGCTGGCCGGGCCGATCTGGAACGGTGCGATGAGCGGGGCCCTGCAGGGGACGCCGCCGAGCTCGCTGCCTTCGGTGCCGCTGCAGTAAGCGCTTTCCGGGCATCGCGGCCGCTCCGGGCACCGACCTCGCGTCGGGGTCCGGGGCGGCTTTTGCGTGGGGCGGGTGGAGGGGGGCGGGCGTCGGGGTACGGGCCGCCGGGGCGTCGGGGTGCCGAGGTCGGGGTGTCGGTTGACAGGGCGTCAGGTCTGGGCCACGATCAGTGGCGGTAAGTGGAAATGGATTTCATTTCTTACTGTGCTGATGATCGGAGCCTCCGCATGTCCCTCACCGTTTCCCCCGAGCTGCTCGCCCAGGCCGAGGCTGGGGAGGTGGCCGAAGCCGACTTCGTCGCCACCGTCCGCGACTCGCTGCCCTTCGCGTACCAGATGGTCGAGCGACTCACCGGCGAACTGGCCTCCGGCGGGGCGCCGTTCGCGGACAACCACGAGGAGCCGCCGTCGGACGCCGAGCGTGGGCAGCTGCTGCGCGCGATGGCGAGCGACTCGATCCGAGGCAGCCTGGAGCGGCACTTCGGGGTGCGGCTGGCGTTCATGAACTGCCACCGGGTGGCGGTCTTCCCGGTCGGGGCGGAGCAGGGGGCGGCGTACCAGTCGTTCGTGTCGATGCGCGCGCAGCTGCTCAACCAGACGCCCGAGCTGCGCAGTTGCTGAACCGGCGAGCGGCCGCATGACCGGGGCCCGGCCCGAGCGAAGGTGACTCGCTCGGGCCGGGCCCCACTGTGTCGCGTGCCTGCTTATGCCGCGCGGGCGGCGGTGACGGCAGTAGCCAAGGCCTCCTTGATCCGGGGGCCGAGGCGGGCGAAGCCCAGCTCCTTCATGGCGGCGCGGAGCAGCTCGTCGTCGGTGCGCTCGACGTAGTCGCTGTCGATCCAGCGGACCAGCGCCAGGAGTTCGTCGGCGGAGTA
This sequence comes from Kitasatospora sp. GAS204B, assembly GCF_029892155.1. Classification (GTDB taxonomy): domain Bacteria; phylum Actinomycetota; class Actinomycetes; order Streptomycetales; family Streptomycetaceae; genus Kitasatospora. The sequence continues at coordinate 81,468 of NZ_JARZAG010000008.1, forward strand.
GGCGGTGATCGGGCGGCCGGGGGTGAGCTCGGGCCGCTTCGGGCGCCGCGAGCGCTTGGCGGCGGGGTCGACCTCCTCGGCGGCGGGCTCCTCGGCAGCGGGCTCCTCAACGGCCGGCTCGACGGCGGCGGGCTCCTCCGTGGCGAGGGGCTCGTCGGCAGGGGCGGGGAGCTCCTCCACCGGGGCAGGGGCCTCGACGGCGGGCTCGGCCTCAAGCTCGGGCTCGGGCAGCGTCACAGCCTCAGGCTCGGACTCGACGACCAGCTCGGGCTCGGGCTCCGGCGCGACCTCTCGCTCGACGGCCGGCTCGGCGACAACGTCGGCCGCCGACTCGACATCTGCCTCGGTCTCGGCCTCAACCAGCGGCTCGGGCTCGACAATGGCCTCGACCGGCTGAGAGGCCTCAACCTCGGGCTCCACCTCGGAGTCAGCGTCAGCGTCCGGCTCGACCACGGCTTCGGGCTCGACCTCGGGCTCGACCACGACCTCAGCCTCGGGCTCAGCGGTCACCGACTCGATCTCGGGCTCCGCCACGGACTGCGCGGGCAGTACCGCCTCGACGACCTCGACCTCGGCCACCTCGGCCACCGGCTCTGCCACGGACTGCGCCGGCAACTCGATCTCCGGCTCGGACTCGACCTCGGGCTCGGCGACGTCCGCGACCAGCGCCGCAGCCTCCACCGTCCCCTCGTCCTCGCCCTCGTCCTCGGCCGTAGCCTCGGCCACGTCCTCGCCCTCCGAACGGAGGTACGCCGCCAGGGCCGCCGCGCGGTCCGCGCGGTCCTCCGTCAGCTCGGCGAGCAGTTCGGTCAGGCCACCGTCCTCCAGCGCGGTGCGCAGGGTGCGCAGCTCCGGGAGGCGGAAGAGGGTGCCCTCGTCGGCGGCCAGGGCGTCCACCAGGTCGCCCAGCTCGGCGAACGAAAGCTCGGTCAGCTCACGGTCCGCCAGCAGCCGTCCGAGGCCGCGCAGGGCGCCGACCAGGGTGTCGGCGGCCAGCCCGGTGCTCTCCAGCAGCTCGGCGTCGACCGGGCGGGCGGTGGTGCCCGGCGCAGCGGAAAGCGCTTGCCACTCGCTGTGCTCGGCGGCGGCCGCGACCAGCGCCAGGTGCAGCGCGTCGCGACGCGGGCGGTCCGCGACGGCCAGGCGCTTGGCCTCGGCGCGCAGCTTGCGGCGTCGGCCCCAGGAGATCCGCAGGCCCCGCTCCTTGCGCCAGCTGCCGTTGGCGGTGGCCGCCGCGAGCGCGTCCAGGTCCGCCTCGTAGGCGCCGGAGCGCAGCGTCGTGGCGGTCTCCCGGACCCGGCGGAGCAGCGCCAGCAGGGTCAGGACCTCGGCGAGCGTGGCCGGCGCGCGCAGCGCGGCCTCGCCGGCCAGCAGCGCGGCGGCCTCGCGCAGCACGCTCAGGTCGCAACCGCGCACCTCGGCGAGGACGGTGGACGCGGCCCGGGCCTCTTCGGGCCCGGTCACGGTGTCGGCGGCGGCGTACCAGGCATGGGTGTCGGCGGCCAGCGTGAAACCGCCCAGGTCGGCGTAACGGAGCAGGCCGTCACGGAGGTCCGGCGCGAGGTCCGAGGTGCGCTCCGGTGTCCGGTCGTCGGCAGGACCGGCCGAGCGGTCCTGCGGCGGTACATCGGCGTTCTGCACGGGAAGTACTGTCATTGAGAACCGTCCGGTTCGAGTGCGGGGCAGGCTGTCGGGGAAGGTTGAGGGGGAAGAGCTGCGGCGGGTGGAACGTACGAACGGCGGCCGGGGCGGGTGGAACAGCTCCCGCGCACCGACGTCCGTGCTGGTAGGCCAGGATACGGGTGGCCGTTCGAGGCTTGCACGCACCCGGCCCACCGAGCGCGCCTGTGGCGCGCCCCGCCCCCCCGGTGTGATCAGCTGACACTCCGTCAGATGTGGTCCGACCTGGGTGTCAGCAGCCGGGTGCCCGGCGGCAGCGCGCCCGCCGTTCCGGCCTGGGCGAGGTGGTCGAGGAGCACCTGGTGCAGCGCGGCGGCGGCGCGGCTGAGCGGCAGTTCGGCGCCGCGGGCGAGGGCGATCACCCGGCCGATCCCCGGGGCCGCGAACGGGGTGACGGCCAGTCCGCTGCGGGCGGCCACCATGCCCGGCAGCACCGCGGGCCCCAGGCCTGCCCGGACGAAACCGAGCACGGCGTCCATCTCGCCGCCCTCCACCGAGAATTCGGGCTCGAACCCGGCCGCCCGGCAGGCCGCCAGGGTGGCTTCGCGCAGGTCATAGCCCTCACGGAACATCACCAGGGGCTGCCCGCGCAGGTCCTCGATCCGGGCCTGGCGACGCCTGGGGGCGGTCGCCGAGACGAGCACCAGGTCCTCGTAGAGCAGTTCGGTGACCGCGAGGCCGGGCGCCGGTCCGGCCTGCGGTGTGATGATCAGCGCGAGGTCGAGTTCACCGGCCGCCAAGGTACGGACCAGGTCGCGCGAGCCGTCCTCGCGGACCATCAGTTCGACCTCCGGGTACCGGACCCGGTACGCCCGCAGCACGTCGGGGACCAGGCTGGTGCAGAGGCTCGGCGGGGCACCGAGCCGGACCCGGCCGCGGCGCAGCTGCACCGTCTCTTGCACCGCGAGCCGGGCGCTCTCGGCGTCCGCCAGGATCCGGCGGGCCAGCGGCAACAGCGCGGCGCCCGCGTCGGTGAGGGCGATCCGGCCGCGGGCACGGTGGAACAGTTCGGCTCCCAACTCCCGCTCCAGCGAGCGGATCTGCTGGGAGAGCGAGGGCTGCGCGACATGCGTCTGCTCGGCGGCGCGGGTGAAGTTCCGCAGTTCGGCGACGGCGACGAAGTAGCGGAGCTGCTGGAGCTGCATACCGGCCAGCATAGGCGTTCACTATCGTCACGAGCCGGAAGCTGTCTTGGACGGATCACCGGTCGGCTCCCTACCGTGCTGAACATGGCAGTGACAACGGGAGCACGGCCGCGCCGTGAAGCAGCGCGGGCCCGGTCCACCCTGGCGATCCTGTGGGGTTCGACCGTCGGCAAGAAGGCCGCGATGGCGGTCAGCGGTCTGGTGATGCTGGGCTATCTGGTCCTTCACATGATCGGCAATCTGAAGATCTTCTTCGGCGCGAGCGAGCTCAACGGTTACGCGGCCTGGCTGCGCACCATCGGCCAGCCCTTCCTCGGCCACGCGTGGTTCCTCTGGATCGCCCGGGTCGCGCTGGTGGCCGCCGTCGTGGTGCACGGCGTGGCCGCCTACCAGCTGAGCCGCCGCGACCTGGCCGCCCGGCCGACCGGCTATCAGCACAGCGGGGCCCGGCGCACCCGGGCCCGGCAGAGCTACGCGACCCGGACCATGCGCTGGGGCGGGGTGATCCTGGCGCTCTTCATCGTCTGGCACATCCTCGACCTGACCACGCTGACCGTGAACCCGGTGGCCGACCCGGGGCACCCCTACCAGAACATCGTGGGCGCCTTCCGCACCTGGTACGACGGCGGGATCTACTGCGTGGCGATGCTCGCGCTCGGGCTGCACGTGCGGCACGGGTTCTGGAGCGCCGCGCAGACGCTGGGGGCCAACAGCCCGGGCCGGGACCGGGCGCTGAAGCTCACCGCGAACCTGCTGGCACTGGTGCTGACGGCCGGCTTCCTCTCCGTTCCGATCGCCGTGATGACGGGAATCGTGCGATGACCTCCAACCCGACCACCGACAGCTCGACCACCGACAGCTCGACCGCCGACAACCCGGCTGCCGACAACCCGACCGCCGCCTGCGCCGACTACACCGTGGGCGAGCCGATCGCCGACGCCAAGGCGCCCGCCGGGCCGATCGCCGAGCGCTGGGACCGGCGCCGGTTCGAGGCGAAGCTGGTCAACCCGGCCAACCGGCGCCAGAAGACCGTGATCGTGGTGGGCACCGGCCTGGCGGGCGGCGCGGCCGGCGCCACGCTGGCCGAGCAGGGCTACCACGTGGTCCAGTTCTGCTTCCAGGACTCCCCCAGGCGGGCTCACTCGATCGCCGCTCAGGGCGGCATCAACGCCGCCAAGAACTACCGCAACGACGGCGACTCGATCCGCCGGCTCTTCTACGACACCGTCAAGGGCGGCGACTTCCGAGCCAGGGAGTCCAACGTGCACCGGTTGGCGCAGGTCTCGGTGGAGATCATCGACCAGTGCGTGGCCCAGGGCGTGCCGTTCGCCCGGGAGTACGGCGGGCTGCTGGACACCCGCTCGTTCGGCGGCGTCCAGGTCTCCCGCACCTTCTACGCCCGCGGCCAGACCGGACAGCAGTTGCTGCTCGGCGCCTACCAGTCGCTGTCGCGGCAGATCGCGGCCGGGAGCGTGGAGATGCACGCCCGCACCGAGATGCTCGACCTGCTGGTGGTCGACGGGCGGGCCCGCGGCATCGTGGCCCGCGACCTGGTGACCGGCGAGGTCAGCGCTTACCTGGCGGACGCGGTGGTGCTGGCCACCGGCGGCTACGGCAACGTCTTCCATCTGTCCACCAACGCCAAGAACTCCAACGCCACCGCGATCTGGCGCGCGCACCGGCGCGGCGCCTACTTCGCCAACCCGTGCTTCACCCAGATCCACCCGACCTGCATCCCGCGCTCGGGCGACCACCAGTCCAAGCTGACCCTGATGAGCGAGTCGCTGCGCAACGACGGACGGATCTGGGTGCCGAGGACGGCCGGCGACACCCGCTCGCCGGAGCTGATCCCCGAGCACGAGCGGGACTACTACCTGGAGCGGATCTACCCCGCCTTCGGGAACCTGGTGCCGCGCGACATCGCCTCCCGGGCCGCCAAGAACGTCTGCGACGAGGGACGCGGGGTCGGTCCCGGCGGACAGGGGGTCTACCTGGACTTCGCCGACGCGATCGCCCGGCTGGGGCGGGCGGCCGTCGAGGCCAAGTACGGCAACCTGTTCGAGATGTACCAGCGGATCACCGCCGAGGACCCCTACCAGGTGCCGATGCGGATCTACCCGGCGATCCACTACACGATGGGCGGGCTCTGGGTCGACTACGACCTGCAGACCACCGTGCCGGGCCTGTTCGCGATCGGCGAGGCCAACTTCTCCGACCACGGCGCCAATCGGCTCGGCGCCAGCGCGCTGATGCAGGGCCTGGCGGACGGCTACTTCGTGCTGCCGGCCACCCTGGCCGACTATCTGGCCCAGGTGCCGAGCGCGCCGGTGCCCGGCGACCACCCCGAACTCACCACCGTGCTGGCCGAGGTGTCGGACCGGCTGAAGCGGCTGCTGGCCGTGGACGGCGACCGGACGCCCGAGTCGTTCCACCGCGAGCTGGGCGAACTGCTCTGGGACGAGTGCGGGATGGCCAGGGACGAGGCGGGCCTGCGTCGGGCGCTGGCCCGGATCCCCGAGCTGCGCGAGGAGTTCTGGCGGCGGCTGGCCGTCCCGGGCGGCGGCGAGGAGCTCAACCAGACCTTGGAGAAGGCCAATCGCCTGGTCGACTACTTCGAGCTGGCCGAGCTGATGTGCCTGGACGCGCTGCACCGCACCGAGTCCTGCGGCGGTCACTTCCGCACCGAGAGCCAGACCCCGGGCGGCGAAGCCGCCCGCAAGGACGAGGAGTTCGGCTACGTCGCCGCCTGGGAGTTCACCGGCGGCGCTCCCGTCCTGCACCGCGAAGAGCTGACCTTCACCGAGGTCCACCCCACCCAGCGGAGTTACGCATGAACCTCACCCTGCGGATCTGGCGGCAGAGCGGCCCTGACGCGCCAGGCGAACTGACGACCTATCAGGTCAGCGGCATCAGCCCGGAGATGTCCTTCCTGGAGATGCTGGACACGCTCAACGAGGAACTGATCCTGCGCGGCGAGGTCCCGGTGGCCTTCGACCACGACTGCCGAGAGGGCATCTGCGGCGCCTGCGGCATGGTGATCAACGGCCAGGCACACGGCCCCGAGCGGACCACCACCTGCCAGTTGCACATGCGGCACTTCCAGGACGGCGAGGTGATCGACGTCGAGCCGTGGCGCTCGGCGGCCTTCCCGGTCGTCAAGGACCTGGTGGTGGACCGCTCGGCGTTCGACCGGATCATCGGCTCGGGCGGCTACATCACCGCGCCCACCGGCAGCGCTCCCGATGCGCACGCCACCCCGGTCCCCAAGGAGGCCGCCGACCTGGCCTTCGAGCACGCCGAGTGCATCGGCTGCGGCGCCTGCGTGGCGGCCTGCCCGAACGGCTCGGCGATGCTCTTCACCGCCGCCAAGGTGGTGCATCTCAACGTGCTGCCGCAAGGCGCCCCGGAGCGGCGCGGCCGGGTGCGGGCGATGGTGGGCGCGATGGACGCCGAGGGCTTCGGCGGCTGCACCAACACCGGCGAGTGCGCCAGCGCCTGCCCCAAGGGGATCGGGCTGAACGCGATCGGCACGCTGAACCGGGAGTTCCTGCGGGGCGGGCGGTGACGGGCGGGCGGTGACGGACCGCCCGTGAGCTGCGGACAGTGCAGTACCGACGGTCGGGCGGGCCGATCGGTTGCGGCCGGGGCGGCATTTCAGGGGCGGGTCATCCCTGAGGAGGAGAACCCTCCCCGCCGCCCCTCCGGCCGGAGATCGGACAACCGTTCGCCGGAGCGACGGATGGCGCACTTGTGGCCACCAGGATGGAGCGGAGCCGACCGAGCCCCGGCCGCCCCGCACCGTCCCCCGGAGAGCACCGCCATGACCCTCACCCTCGCCCCCGCCAGAGCCGCCGCCGAAGCCAGAGAGCTGAGCAAGGTCTACGGCTCCGGCGAGACCAGGGTGGTGGCGCTGGACCGGGTCAGCGTGACCTTCCGGCCCGGCGAGTTCACGGCGATCATGGGTCCCTCCGGCTCGGGCAAGTCGACCCTGATGCACTGCATGGCAGGCCTGGACTACGCCAGCTCCGGTTCGGCCCGGCTCGGCGACACCGAGCTGGTGGGCCTCTCCGACCGGCAGCTGACCCGCTTGCGGCGTGACCGGCTCGGCTTCGTCTTCCAGGCGTTCAACCTGCTGCCGATGCTCACCGCGCTGGAGAACATCACCCTGCCGATGGACATCGCCGGGCGCCGGATCGACCAGGCCTGGCTGGAGCGGGTGGTGGCGACGGTGGGCCTGTCCGACCGGCTCTCGCACCGCCCGGCCCAGCTCTCCGGCGGCCAGCAGCAGCGGGTGGCCTGCGCCCGCGCACTGGCCGGACGGCCGGCGATCGTCTTCGCCGACGAACCGACCGGCAACCTCGACTCCCGGGCCGGCGCGGAGATCCTCGGGTTCCTGCAGAACTCGGTGCGCGAACTCGGCCAGACCGTGGTGATGGTGACCCACGACCCGGTGGCGGCGAGCTACGCGGACCGGGTGATCTTCCTGGCCGACGGCCGGATCGTGGACGAGCTGTCGCTACCGACCCCCGGCACCGTGCTGGACCGGATGCGCCGCTTCGACGGCGCCACCCGCAGCCGCTGACCGCTGGGGCCTGTCCGGTCTGTCCCGCAGGAAGCCGAGAACACCGAGGGAAGCTCCATGTACCGCACCGCCCTGCGCAACGTCCTGGCCCACAAGGCCCGCCTGCTCATGACCACCCTCGCCGTGCTGCTCGGCACCGCCTTCGTGGCCGGCACCCTGGTCTTCACCGACACCCTCGGCAGCGCCCTGAAATCGCAGAACGCCAAGAGCTTCACCGGCGTCACGGTCTCGGTCAGCGACGACGGCGCGGTCAGCAACGGCTACAGCCGCGGCGCCCGCAGGAGCGACGCGGGCCACCTGACCGAGCAGACCAGGCAGGCGATCGCGGCCCTGCCCGGTACCGCCGAGGCCCGTGGCGTGGTCAGCGGCTTCGCCGGGATCGCGGACCGCAAGGGCGCGTTGATCGGCGACGGCTTCTCCACCACCGGCACCAACTACGTGCCGGGCGCCGACGGCCAGGACGCCCGCTATCCGCTCGCGGGGGGCCACGGGCCCACCAGCGCAGGCGAGTTGGCGCTGGACACCGAGACCGCACGGAAGGGCGGCTACCAGGTCGGCGACACCGTCCGGGTGGCCGTCAACGGCCCGGTGATGCAGCTGAAGCTGACCGGCCTGCTGCACGTCGACGACCCGCGGGTGACGGCGGGCGGCTCGCTGGCCGCCTTCGACACCGCGACCGCGCAGCGGCTCTATCTGACGCCCAGTCAGTTCAACGAGATCGACGTGCACGCCAAGCCCGGCACCGACGCCTCGGCGCTGCTCGGCCAGGTCCGCCGACTCCTGCCGGGCAACGGCGACTTCACCGCTCAGACCGGTCAGGAGCTGGCCGCCGAACAGGATCGGCAGATCAGCGCGGCCACCAAGGGGTTGAGCGCCTCGCTGCTGGTCTTCGCCGGAATCTCGCTCTTCGTCGGCGTCTTCATCATCGCCAACACCTTCAGCATGCTGGTCGCCCAACGCACCAAGGAACTGGCCCTGTTGCGGGCGATCGGCGCCAGCCGTCGGCAGGTCGGCCGCTCGGTGCTGATCGAGGCGCTGCTGGTCGGCCTGCTGGCCTCGGCGGCCGGACTGCTGGCCGGCACCGGCATCGCCGCCGGGCTGCGCTGGGTGCTGAACGGCCCTGGGCAGGCCAACCTGCCCGACGGCCCGCTGATCGTCAGTGCCAGCACCGTGCTGACCGCACTCGCGGTGGGCGTGCTGGTCACCCTGCTGGCCGCCTGGCTGCCGGCCCGGCGGGCCGGGCGGATCGCCCCGGTGGCCGCGATGAGCAACGGCGACCAACCGGCGACACCGAAGAGCCTGCTGGTCCGCAACACCATCGGTGCGGTGATCGGCGCGGCCGGCGCCGCACTTCTGGTGCTGGGTGCGAGCAACCGGAGCACCAACACCGTCGGGCTGGGTGCGGGCGCGCTGCTGATCGGCGTCTTCGTCCTCACCCCGCTGCTCTCCCGCCCGCTGATCGCGCTGCTCGCCCCCGCGCTGCAGCGGATCTACGGCAGCCCCGCCAAGCTGGCCCGGGAGAACGCGCTGCGCAACCCGCGCCGCACCGCCGCCACCGCCTCCGCGCTGACCATCGGGGTCACCCTGATCACCGCGCTGACCGTGGTCGGCGCCTCGGTCAACCGGGCCGTCGACCAGGCGGACGGCACCGACCTGAAAGCCGACTACACCGTCGCCATGCAGAACTTCGCGCAGCTCTCGGACCAGGTCGGCCCGCAGATCGCGGCGACTTCCGGGGTGAGCGCGAGCAGCGTGGTGCGCCAGGTGCCGGTCGAGGTCGGCGACGACACCCGCTGGATCACCGGCGTCGACCCGAACAGCATCGGCGAGTTGGCCGCGTTGCGGACGACGGCGGGATCGCCGGAGGCCCTGACGCACGGTCAACTGCTCGTCGACCAGGGCTATGTGAAGGCCAACGGCACGGCAGTGGGTGACGTGCTGACGGTGGTCTACCCGGACGGCAGCGCCGGGCGGCTGACCATCGGCGGGATCGTGGCCGACAACACCGTGGTGGACGGGCTGCTGGCCCCCGACCAGTTGATCGCCCCGCACAGCGCCGGCCAGGGTCCGGACAAGGTGCTGGTCAAGGGCGCGCACGGGGCCGACCCGGCGCTGAAGCAGGCCTTGCAGAACGCCACCGGCGGCAACCCGCTGATCGCGGTCAAGGACCAGGCCGACCTGAAGAAGGAGCACCGGCAGATGCTCAGCGCGGCCCTGAACATCATGTACGGGCTGCTCGGGATGTCCGTGGTGATCGCGGTGCTGGGCGTGGTCAACACCATGGCCATGTCGGTCTTCGAACGCCGCCGGGAGATCGGCATGTTGCGCGCCGTCGGCCTGGACCGGCGCGGGGTGCGGCGGATGGTGCGGCTGGAGTCGCTGCTGATCGCGCTGCTCGGCGGGGTGCTCGGGGTGGGGCTCGGGATCCTCACGGCGTGGGCCGGCAACGGCACCATCGCGGGCAGCTTCAAGCACCTCGGCACGGTGGTGCCCCCGCTACCGGTGCTCGGCTTCATCGCGGCGGCGGCGCTGGTCGGTCTGCTCGCGGCCGTCTGGCCGGCCCGCCGGGCGGCCCGGCTGGACGTGCTGGACGCCATCCGGACCGGCTGACGGGCCACCGCCGGGCGCGGGGGGCGCCGCCGGAGCGGCTGGAAAACAGGTGCCCCGGGGCATCCGATGCTCCGGGGGATCTGGTGCCGACCCGGTGCTGACAATGGTTCGCCTACTGTGCCAAGCTGCACACCGATCGGGCCGTCACCGGAATGCGGGCGGACCCGTGCGGGGGGAGCGACACGATGAGAGTACGGAGCGGTCCAGGCCGACCCGACCTGGCCTGGTGGTCCGAGCGGCCCGGCGCCGACGCGGCGTCAGGCCCGGCGAATGCGCGCCGGGCCCCGGCCGCCGGTGCGGCGGCCGGACTCGCCTTCGCCGCGCTGGAACTGCGGCCGGGCGCCAGCCTGTTCAGCCGTTGGACCGACCCCCGGGGAACGACACCATGACGGCACCGGACGCGCCCGGCCCCGGCGAGCGCACCGGGCGACCGGTGCGGCCCGGTTCGGACGAAGCCGCGCACACCGCCGCCCTGCGCCGGGTACTGGCCGTCGGAGCGGTGGCGGGCCTGGCCTTCGCGGCCCTGGAGCTGCGCCCGGCCGGTGGCCTGCTCACCGGCGGTGGCGCACCGCTCAACGACGAGTTCGGACTGGTGCTCCTGCTGGCACTCGGCTGGCTGGTACTGCTGGAACGGACCCTGCGGTACTACCGGACCCAGGTTCGCCACCTCGTCGACCTGCCACCACGCGCCTACCGCCTGCGCGAGGCGGCCATGCGGCTGATCCCGCTGGCGGCGATCGGACTGCCGCTGGTGCTGCTGTTCCTCTACCCCACCGCCAAGCATCTCCCGCTGCCGCCGCTGCCGGCCCCGGAGGACTCGCGGTCGCCACGACCGCTGCCCACCTTCCAGCCGCCGCCTCCTACCCGGGCCGGCGGGCACGGCCTGCTGGGCGTCCTGGCCCTGGGCATCACGATCCTCGCGGTACTCGCCGTGCTGACCTGCGCCGTGCTGGTCTGGCGCCGGCTGCGCCGGCTGCCGAAGCCGGCGGCCGGCCACCGCGTTCGGCGGACGCGCACCGACGAGCGGGAGTTGGCCGACGCCGTCGCCTCGGCCCGCCGGGCCCTGCTGCAGGGCGAGGACCCGCGCGCCGCCGTGATCGCCTGCTACGCCGCGATGGAGGACTCGCTGGCCGACTCCGGCATCGAACGGCTGATCGCCGACAGCCCCACCGACCTGCTGGACCGCGCGGTCACCGCGGGCACCCTGCGCGGCACGGACGCCGGCGCCCTGACCGCGCTCTTCCACGAGGCCCGGTTCTCCCGGCACCCGATGGACCAGACCCACCTGAGCCGAGCCCGCGCCGCACTGGACGCGATCGCCGAACAACTCGGCGAGCAGGCGGCGCGAGCCCAACCCCAGGACACGGCCCAGCGCCAGGACGTGTCGACGGAGGTGAGCCCCTGATGGCCGACGAGCGCGCCATCGCCCGGACCGCTGCCCGGACCACTGCCGGCGCCACCGGTGAGGCCATCGGCGGCAAGGCGGCCGGAACCGAGCTCGGCTCCACCCGGCACACCCTCGTCGTGCTCGGCCAACTGGTGCCGATCGCCCTGCTGCTGGCGGGCCTGGTGGGCGGCCTCCCCGGGCTGGGTGCGGTCGCCGTCCTGCTCGGCGGCGCCGCGCTGCTGACCGCCCGCTACGTGGCGGGCGCCGGCAGCGAGGACAGCACGTACCGGCGCCGGCTGCGGCTGATGGGCACCCAGGACCCCAACCTGACCGACTGGCGCTGGACCGTGCGCAACGGGCTGGACGTGAAGGACTTCCCGCACCCGCTGCGCGGACGCCTGCGCCGGCTGTACGCCGCCAAGCTCGCCGAGCGGCACAGCGTCTCGCTCCTCGCCGAGCCCGAACGGGCCGCCGCGCTGGTCGGCCCCGAGGCCTGGGAGTTCATCGACCCCGGGCATCCGAGGGCCGAGGACGTCCTGTCACCTGCGGAGTTGAGCATGCTGATCGACCGGCTCGAAGCGCTCTGACCCCCGCGCCACGGAGCCGACCGGGCCCACCGCTTCCCCTCACCCACCATCGTGATCCCAACCCATCCCTGTGAGGACCCCTGTGACGACCGAGACCCTGACGCCCCAGCAGGCCGGCCAGCTCGCCCGCGAGGTGCTGGCGGAGATCGAGCGCGCCGTGGTCGGCAAGCCCGAGGCGCTGGAGCTGGTGATGCTCGGCGTGCTGGCCGGCGGCCACATCCTGATCGAGGACCTGCCCGGCCTCGGCAAGACGCTGCTGGCCCGCTCCTTCGCCACCACCCTGGGCCTGGAGTTCCGCCGCATCCAGTTCACCCCCGACCTGCTGCCCTCGGACGTCTCCGGCGCCCCCTTCTACGACCAGCGCAGCGGTGAGATGGTGTTCCGGCCCGGCCCGCTCTTCACCCACCTGCTGCTGGCCGACGAGATCAACCGCACCCCGCCCAAGACCCAGGCGGCGCTGCTCGAGGCGATGGCCGAGTCGCAGGTCTCGATCGACGGCACCACGCACCGGCTGCCCGACCCGTTCGTGGTGATCGCCACGGCGAACCCGATCGAGTACGAGGGCACCTACGCGCTGCCCGAGGCACAGCTGGACCGCTTCCTGCTGCGCGTGCGGATGGGCTACCTGGCGGCCGAGTTGGAGGCCCGGATGCTGCGCGCCCGGGTCGACCGGGCCGCGCCCGAAGCGGTGCTGCGCCCGTTGAGCAACCCGGCGCAGGTCCTCGCGATGCGGGCCGCCCTGGAGCGGGTGGAGGTCTCCGACGACCTGGTGGAGTACATCGTCGCGCTGGTCGGCGCGACCCGCTCGCACCCGCAGATCCAGGTCGGCGCTTCGCCGCGCGGCGGCCTCGCACTGGTCCAACTGGCCCGAGCCCGCGCCGTGTTGGACGGCCGCGACTTCCTGACCCCGGAGGACGTCAAGTCGGTGGCGGTGCCCGCGCTGGCCCACCGGGTGACCCTGAAGCCGGAGTTGTGGGTACGCCAGGTCGACTCGGACGACGTGCTGGCCGCGCTGGTGGCGCAGGTGCCGACCCCGCAGACGGTGCCGGACAAGCCCGCCGACAGCCTCGCGGACGCCGCGGTCGCTCGCTCATGACCAGCCCGACAGGCGAACTGACGGCTGATCAGAGAGCGACGACGTCCGGGTACCGGCTGGGCACCGCGCCGCCCCCACCGCCGCCCGGCTGGCGGGCGAGCGAGCGGACGCTACGGCTGCTCACCGTCGCCGCCGTGGCCACCGTCGCCGCGCTGCTCACCGGACACGCCTGGCTGTTCGCCCTGGCAGCGGGCCCCGCCGTGCTGCTGGCAGTGGCCACGCCGGGCCGCACCCGGCCGACCCGGATCGACGCCGAGGCCCAGGTCACCACCCGACGCTGCTTCGAGGGCGAGCAGGTGACCGCTCGGATCAGCGTGCGGCACGACGGCGCGGCCGGACTGCTCGACCCGGCGCCGCTGCTCGGCCCCGGGATCGTGCTGACCGCCGAACGGAGCAGCCTGGACACCGTGACGCTGGAGCTGACCGCGACCCGCTGGGGGCGCTGGTCGATCGGCCACGTCGACCTGGACCTGTACGACACGGGCCACCTGACCCGCCGCACGGTGCGGGTGGAGCTGGGCGAGATCGAGGTCTTCCCGGTGCCCGGCAACGCCCGGTTGACCCCGATCCCGGTCCGGCTGCCGGAGCGGCTCGGCGAGCACACCACCCGGCAGCACGGCGAGGGCGTCGAGGTCAACGGCGTGCGCCCGCACGTCTGGGGCGAGCGCCAGCGGCGGATCCACTGGCCGTCCACCACCCGGCGCGGCAGCATCCAGCTCAACCAGTTCAGCGCCGAGCGGGCCGTGGACACGGTGCTGCTGCTCGACGCGCTGGGCGACTTCCGCGACCCGGCCACCGGCGTCTCCACGCTGGACGAGTCGCTGCGGGCCGCCGCCGGGCTGACCCGCGCCTACCTGCGCACCCACGACCGGATCGGCCTGGTCTCGGTCGGCGGCACCACGCGCTGGCTGCGGGCCGGCACCGGCGAGGCGCACTTCTACCGGATCGTGCAGAGCGTGCTCGACGTGCGCAAGGACCTCGGCTACGGCACCCCCGAACTGAACCGGCTGCCGCCGCCCGCGCTACCGCCGGGCGCGCTGGTCTACGCCTTCACGCCGCTGGCCGACCAGCGGATGCTGGACGTGCTGGGCGATCTCGCCGACCGGGGCAATCCGCTGGTCGTGGTGGAGATCCCGACCGGTGACCCGCGGGTCGACGAGGACGACGAGGCGGGCCGGTTCGCGCTGCGCCTGTGGCGGGCCGACCGGGACGCGATGCGCTTCGCGCTGCGCAACCGGGGCGTTCCGGTGGTCGCCCACACGCCCGGCGAGGCGCTGGACCTGGCGCTCGCCCCACTGCTGCGCGGCCGGATCCAGGGGAGGCAACGGTGACATCGACGACAGCAGTGGGATCCACCGCGCCGGGTGCCCGGCTGCGTTCCTGGCAACTGCCCTCGCGCTGCCTGGGCCTGGCGCTCGCCGTCGCGGCGGCCGACCCGGTGGACCGGTCCACGGTCGCCTCGGGCCTGCCGGTCGCGGTGCTCGCCGCCGGGTTCGCCTGGTGGGCCGCGCCGGCGGTGGACCGCACCGAACGCCCCCGGGGCCGGCTGCACCACCAACTGGCCTGGCACCGCAACACCGTGCTGGCCGTGGTCGCCGTGCTGCTCGCCGCCGTCGCCCCGCACCGGCCGTGGCTGACCGTCACGGTCGCCGCGCTGCTGCTCGGCTACCTGCTGCACGTGGACACCTACAGCCCGCTCCACCGGCCGCCGGGACGCGCCGTGGTGGCCGCCGCCTACGCGGCCTCCGCCCTGGTGCTGCTGGCCGCCGCGGCGCCCACCGGCAGTTCGTCGGCGGCGCGACTGCTCGCGGTGCTGGGTGTGGCGGCCGCCGCCGGCGCGGTGGGGCTGACGCTGTACGAGCGGCGGGGCGAGGACGCTCCGGAACAGGACGGCGACTCCTGAGCAGAACGGCGGCTCCTGGACAGACGGTGACGGGGTGGCCACTGCTGCTCAGCGGTCACCCCGTCACCGTTCGCTGACACTCCGTCAGCGGGTCATCAGGCTACTCCCGTTCCGGGAGGTACTGCTCGGCTACTTCGCCAGCCGCCCCAGCAGCGCGGAGGCCGCCGTGATGCCCAGCACCGTGGCGAGTGCCAGCACCCCGAAGTCGAGCGGCAGATGGGCGGGCGTCCCGATCAACAGGCCGCGCAGGGCGTCGACTTGGTAGCTCAGCGGGTTGGCCTTGCTGATCGCCTGCAGCCAGCCCGGCATCAGACCCACCGGGTAGAGGGCGTTGGAGCCGAAGAAGAGCGGCATGGTGATGGCCTGGCCGATGCCCATCAGACGGTCGCGGGTGAGCACGATCCCGGCGATGGTCATCGAGAGGCAGGAGAAGAACGCCGAGCCCAGCAGCACCACCACCGCGACGCCCAGCAGGCGCAACGGGTTCCAGGTCATCGCGACACCCAGCAGGGCGGCGATGAGGATCACCACGACCGCCTGGATCACCGCCTTCACCCCCGCCGCGAAGGCCTTGCCGGTGACCAGCGCGGCCCGTGGGGTCGGAGTGACCAGGAGCTTGGTGAGCACCCCGGAGTCCCGCTCCCAGATGATCATGATGCCGTAGAAGATCGCGATGAACATCGCGGACTGCGCGATGATCCCCGGCGCCAGGTAGTCGAGGTAGGGGATGTTGCCGGTCGGGATGGACCGCAGCTTGGTGAAGGTCTCACCGAAGATCAGCAGCCAGAGGGCGGGTTGGACGGCCCGGGTGTAGAGCTCGGTGCGGTCGTGCCGCAGCTTCTGCAGCTCGACGGCGCACATCGCCAGCACGCGGGCCGGCACCAGGCGCCAGCCGGTCCTGGCGCGCGGCGGGACCAGCAGAAGCCCGAGGTCGGGACGGCGGACGCCGTCCGCCGCCGGCACCTGCTCAGCCGACGCGGGAAGCGGTGCGGCGGGTACGGCGGACATCGCTGAAGTCTCCTTCCTGGCCATGGCCGAGGTTGCGCCCCGCGAAGTGGCGGAACACGTCGTCCAGAGTGGGGTGCGGCAACTCCGGGTCCTGCTCGCGCACCTGGGCCTTCAGCTCCGCCGGGGTGCCCAGCGCGCGGATCCTGCCGCGATCCATCAGGCCCACCCGGTGGCAGTACTGGTCGGCCTCGTCCATGTAGTGGGTGGTGACCAGCACGGTCATGCCGGTGGCCGCGCGGACCGCGTCGATGCACTCCCAGACGCTGGTCCGGGCGATCGGGTCCAGGCCGATGGTCGGCTCGTCCAGCACCAGCAACCGGGGCGCGCTGACCAGCGCCTGCGCCAGCTCCAGGCGCCGCACCATGCCGCCCGAATAGGTGCCGACCAGGCGGTCGGCGGCCTCGACCAGGTCGACCGCCGCGATCGCCTGGGCGACCCGGGCGGCCCGCTCGGCGCGCGGCACGTCGAAGACCCGGGCGAACAGCTCGACGTTCTCCCGACCGGTCAGCCCGGCGTCGGCCGAGAGCTGCTGGGGCACGTAGCCGAGCAGCCGGCGGACGTCCATCTTGCGGCGGGCGGTGTCGTTGCCGAACACCCTGACCATGCCCGCCGGGACCGGCAGCAGGGTGGTGATCGCGCGGATCGTCGTGGTCTTGCCGGCACCGTTCGGGCCGAGCAGGCCGAACACCTCGCCGGTGCGCACCTCGAGGTCCACACCGTCGACGGCCTTGGTACGGGCCGCGCCGGCCCGGGGCTTGCCGAAGGAGTACTCCAGCCCCCGGCAGACCACGGCCTCGGCCGCGCCTGCCGCGGCGCCGGTGCCCGCGCTGGTGCCTGTGCTGGTGCCTGTGCCGGTGTCGGTGCCTGCGCCGGTTGCGTCGCGGTCGGCTGCGGCACGGTTGGTCGCGTCGCGGCTGGCTGCGTCATCGTCGGTCATCGGTCATCCCCTCCCCTGTCCTCTTCGTCGCCCTCGGGCTCGATCTCCGCCTCGGGCTCGCCGTCCCGGCCCTGAAGGCCGGCGGCCAGGCGGCGCAGGGCGGGCAGCGCGGCGGAAAGCGCTTCCCGGTCCCCGACGGGAAGGTCGGCGAGCAGTTCACCGACCAGCGCCTTGCGCTTGACCGTCCAGGCATCGAGCCGTTCGGCGGCCTCCGGCGTCACCAGCAGCAGCGCCGCACGACGGTCGGCCGGGTCCACCTCGCGGCACAGCAGGCCCTCCGCGACCAGCTGGTTGACCAGGGTGGACACCGAATTGCCGGCCAGGCACAGCTCCTTGGCAGCCGCCGAGACCCGCATCCCGGGGTTGGCCGCCACCAGGCGCAGCAGCTCCACCTGCGCACCGCGCAGGCGCGGCATGGTGAGCTCCTGGCGCAGGCGGCGGCGCACCAGGCGCGAGATGCCGGCGAGCAGGGTGGAGAACTCGTCGGCGAGCCCTGGGTCCGGGGGCTCAGGGCCCGGGTCGGGTACTGGCATACGATAATTTTATCTCTCATTGAGAGCTATCTGTCCAGAGGCAACTTCCCCGCCGTGCCCGGTCGCGGGTCAGACCAGCGGTGCGCTGTGCCAGCGCTCGAAGACGCGACGCGGTCGCCCGGGCAGTTCGGCGCGGCCGGTTGCCCAGAGCAGCGTGGCCCAGGGGTCGTCGTCCGATCCGGCGGCCGCCGCCACCTCGGGGAAGAGCCGCGCCAACGCCCGCGCACAGAGCGCTCCCGGCGGCGCCCAGCTCAGACCGAGCCCACGCACCACGTCCTCGGTGTGCACCAAGGTCTCCACCACGCCCATCGCGGCGAAGCCCTCGGGGTCGGCCACCCCGTACGAGTGGAAGGCGCGCACCTGCGGGCGAGCCGTCCGGACCACCGCGGCCAGCAGTGCGCCACCGGCCTCCGACAGCTCCAGCAGCGCGGCGGGCCCCTCCTCCCGTTGCCCGAACACCGCGTTGGCCGGACCGCCCGGCCGCTCCCGGTGCCAGCGCAGCGCCACGTAGCGGTCCAACGGCGTTCGCCGCGAGCCGACTTGGGCCGCATACGCCCACAGCCCATCGGCGGCGTGCTCCAGTGTCTCCCAGCAGTCCCAGTCCAACTCCCCTGCCGGCACCGACCAGTCGGCGGTCAGTGCGCCGCCCAGCGTCTCCAGGCAGAGATCAACGGCCGCCTCGACGTCATCGGCGGTCACGGGCAGGCGAGCATCAAGATCATGATTCATGGGGTGAAGGTAGCAAGTCCCGACCGTGCCGCGAGACTCCATTGACAGCATCTGACGGCCTCGTCAACGGTCACCGCCCGTCGGCGAGCTACCCCGCCGCGAAACAGTGCACGGCCACCGTCACGCCGTTGGACCAGGTCTGATCCATCGTCAGCAGCAGTTCCCAACCCAGGCGACGATAGAGCTCGACGGCTGCCGTGCTGTCGGTCACCACGTCCAGTACCGGATGCAGCTCCCAGGCGCGCGCCTGTGCCACCACCGCGTCCAGCAGCCGCTCGCCGAGCCCGTGCCCACGCGCACCGGGTGCCACGTAGAGCCGACTCACCGCGCCGGCCTCAGCCGCTTCCCGACCCACGACCCGCGCCGCCCAGACCCCGGCCGCCGACGAGCCCGGACCACGGCAGAGCGCGGCGTGCCCGACGATCTCACCGGTGGCCGCCGAAACCGCCACCCAGGAGGCCAGTTGGTCGGACTCGACCAGCCAGCGGCCCGGCTCGGCGGGCCACACCACCGGGTAGCCGTCGGCCCGCTGGACCTCGCCGAGCGCGCTCACGCAGCCGGGCAGATCGCCGGACCAGCGCCGCCGGATCACGAACCGCTCCGAAGTCCCCGCCACCCCAGCCCCCTTGGCGTCGCGCCGACCGGACCGACCCTGGCACGGCGCGGTCGAACCCGGCGTCGCTCGATCGGACAGCGCGAGCGTAACACCGCGAAGTGGCTGCTCAACAGGGCTTCGGAAGTCAAGGGGCGGCGCTGGGCGTGGGACTCGTCAGCACCTCGATCGAGGTGAACCCCGGACACGTCGGCAGGGCCGTCAGCGTGGCGCTCCCAGAGTCCGCCGAACGGCCTGGCAGTTCGACTCGGAAGCATCGGTCGACTTCGTCGCCCCCGTAGGTGATCAGCCCTGGCTCCCGATAGACCGTCATGACCCTGATGTCGACCTTGAGGTCCGTGCCGCGCGAAACCGGCCGGAGCACCTGGACACCGACCGCCAGGACACCGTTCACGGTACCGGCCCTCGCTCTCTGTGCGGTCTGCGCGTCCCGCCAGAGGTCAGCGTCGGTAGCCATGGAACGCTGGCCCTGCGAATCGACTTGCTGCGCGAAAGACGCGGCCATCGTCGCGATCTGTTGATCCGCTTCTCGGCGGTTCACCCCGGCCTGCCGTGAATCGGACACCTCACTCCAGGCCAGACTGACCACCACCGTCAACACCAGCGCGGCCAGCACGCTCAGCGCACAGCCGCACCCTCTCCCCGGCTCTCCTGCTGACATGACGTCCCCCAAGTCCCGGCGCTCATACGCTGCGTCACTGAATGATCAGCTGAACGCGCAGGACCGGCGGCGGATCGGTGGCTTTCGTGTCCGAAGGGAGATGCGGCAGACACTTTCGTGGACGACTCCACAGAGCAGTTGGGCGGGCAGCCCGGAAAGCGCCTACCTCAGGTGGCGGCAGGAGCGGAGCCAGTGTCACCGGACTGCGGATCGGTCGTCGCTGCCGGCGAGGGCGGCTGGGCCGCCAGGGAAAGCGCCTT
The DNA here is from genome assembly GCF_029892155.1 of Kitasatospora sp. GAS204B. Lineage (GTDB taxonomy): Bacteria > Actinomycetota > Actinomycetes > Streptomycetales > Streptomycetaceae > Kitasatospora. Next base: position 101,199 of record NZ_JARZAG010000008.1, read on the forward strand.
CCGGGCCAGGCTCTCGTCCAGCGACGGGTCCTGACCGCTGAGTTGGTCGACCAGGTCGTCGATCGGGGTGGAGTTGTCGTTGCCGGCCGTCTGCCACGCCGGCTGGTCCTGCTGGAGCTCGGTGGCCAGCATGCCCACCTGGTCCTTGGCGCTGTCCGGCCAGTTCTGCCGGCTGAGCGCGATGTAGGCCTGGTTCATGCCGAGGGCGGTGTGCTGGATCCAGGCCTGCGCGTCGGCGTTGTGGTCCGCCGGATCACCGGCGGGCCTCATGGCCTCCGCCTGGTCCAACTGGCTGACGGCCTGCAGGAAGTTCTGCTGATCAAACGTCAGGGTGGTCGTGTCGCGACGCAGCGAGCCGACGCTGCCTCCCGGCGTGGTGTCGTGCAGGAAGCAGAGGGCGGCGTGGCGGGTGCTGTCCCAGCGGGCCTGGGTGTTCGGGTAGACGTAGCGGATGCCGACCGTGGCGGGTCGAGCCCACGGGTCGAGGATGTAGGAGAGTTCGGCGCTCTGGCACATGCCGGAGGCCTCGTTCGCGACTGCCTGCGCACCCGGGAAGTGGTCGTCGGCGAGCGTGACCGTCGACATCACCTCGCCGTAGTGCGGAGCGTCGCAAGCCGTCCGCACGCGCTGGATGCCGCTCGGCGTGGTGCGCTCGGTGAAGCAGTCGCCCGGCCGCAGCCCGAAGGGGCCACTGCCCGGCGCCGCCCCGACGGTGGTGGTGCTCGCTTTCGCGTCCCGGAAGCCGATGACCAGGCCCACGCCCGTGACCACGCTCCCGAGCAGCCCCAGCACGCCGAGCACCACGCCCGCGACGGCCAGCCCGCGACCGGCCTGGCGACGCCGGCCGAGCTGGACCAGCGCGGCGATCCCGAACCCGAGCGCGGCCGGCCAGAGGCAGCAGGTCAGCCCGGTGACGAGCGAGGTGACGGCGAGCCCGTTGGTACCCGCGAGCTGGGGCTGGGCGCCATAGGGCCCAGGCTGCTGCGGCGGGTAGTACGGGGCGGCCCCGGGCTGCGCCCAGGGGTCCGTGGGCGGGAGCTCGGGGGCATCGCCGACCGGGGGCGCCCACGGGTCGGCCGGCGGCTGCGGCGACACGAGGGCGGTCGGGGTCGCGGGCTCGGGAGCGCCAGCGGGCTCGGGAGCGGCGGCGGGCTCAGGAGCGGCGGCGGGCTCAGGGGCGGCGGCGGGCTCAGGGGCCGCAGTGGGGGAAGGCTCGGCGATCTCCAGCTCAACGGTCACCGGCTCAGCAGCCTGTGGAGCGTCCTTCGGGGACTCCTCAGCCGCCACGGAATCCGCCGGGGCCTGCGCAGCCTTCTTCAGCATGTTCGGCGCCGCGTCCGGCACCGCGTCCTGCGCGCCGTTCTCCGCCACGTGGGCGGCCTCCGGCGCCTCCTCGGCGCCCTGTCCCGATATGTCCACCATGGTCGCGCTCGCTCCCCCTACCGCTGCCGTGCTGCCCGCGCAGCCGTCCGATCGAGGCCGGACTCTAGCGGATCTTGGGGACAGGCATCGGCGCCGCCCCCACCCCACCGATCACGGCAGGGCCGGCGGGCGGCGCCGAGCGCGGGTCAGGCCTGCGGCGGGGCGACCGAGGCGAGGTAGGCGTTCGCCTTCGCCGGGTCGAAGAACCAGTTCTCGAAGTCCGCCGGGTCGTTGAAACCGTTGGCGAACCGGTGGGCCACCGGCGGCAGCTGGCCGGCGGCGCCGATCAGGTTGAGCACGTGCTCCGGCGGCGGGGCCAGCATGGCGTTGGTCCACTTGGTGACGTGCTGGGCGTCCTCCCAGTAACGGTCGAAGGCGGACTGCATGAACTCGCGGTCGAACGGCTTGTCCTCGTGGTCCAGGATCGCCTGCAGGTAGACGGCGGCGCACTTGGCGGCGTTGTTGGAACCCTGGCCGGTGATCGGGTCGTTCGCGACCACCACGTCGGCAACGCCCAACACCAGGCCACCACTCGGCAGTTCACCGATCGGGTTGCGCACCACGGGGGCGTAGCGGCCGGCCAGGGTGGCACCGGCGTCGGTGAGTTCGACGCCGCCAGTGGTGCGGTCGTACTCCCACGGCGTGAAGGTCTTCATCAGGTCCAGGGTGAGCCGCAGGTGCTCGGCCGGCTCCTTGACGTCGCCGAAGACGTCCAGCGGGCCGCCGGGGATTCCCTCCCAGAACAGGATGTCGCAGTCGCCCGACACGGTCAGCGCGGGGATCACGAAGAGCTCGCCGACGCCCGGGACCAGGTTGCAGCGCACGGCACGGAAGTCGTGCTCGGGGCGCGGGCCGAGACCGTGCACGTAGGCGACGGCGAGCGCGCGCTGCGGCGCCTCGTAGGGCGAACGGCTCGCGTCGCGGCCGAACATCGAGACCAGTTCACCCTTGCCGGCGGCCACCAGCACCAGGTCGTAGGTGCGGGCGAAGTAGTCCAGGTCGGAGACGGCGACGCCGTGCACGACCACCTGGCCGCCGCGCTGGGCGAAGGCCTCCAGCCAGCCGGCCATCTTCAGCCGCTGGTCGACCGACTGCGCGTAGCCGTCCAGTCGGCCCACCCAGTCGATCACTCTGGCGGAGTCGGGACCGGCCACCGAGACGCCGAGCCCCTCGACCTTGGGCGCCTCGGCCTCCCAGAAGTTGATGCCCAACTCCCGCTCGTGGCCCAGCGAGGTGTCGAACATGCACTGGGTGGAGAGCACCCGCCCATCGCGCACCTCGTCGGCGGTGCGGTTGGTCATCACCGTCACGTCGTAGCCGTGGGACTGGAGGCCCAGGGCGAGCTGGAGTCCGGCCTGCCCGGCCCCGACTATCAGAATCTTGCGCATCGCTGCCTGCCTTCTTGCTTGCTGCCCAGCTGGTGGGGCGAGGAGGTGAACTGACGGACCGTCAGATATGAGCGGCGGCAACGGCCGGCTCGGCGGCCAGTGCGTTCAGCACCAGCGCGGTCAACACCGCGACCACCGAAGAGCGTTCTCGTGCGTCGCAGATCAGCACCGGCACCTGCGGCGGCACCGCCAGCGAGTCCCGCACCGCCTCGGGCGAGTAGACCGGCGCGCCGTCGAACTGGTTGACCGCCACCACGAACGGCAGCCCGCTGCCCTCGAAGTAGTCCAACGCCGGGAAGGAGTCGGCCAGTCGGCGGGTGTCCGCGAGGACCACCGCGCCGACCGCGCCACGCACCAGGTCGTCCCACATGAACCAGAACCGGCCCTGCCCGGGGGTGCCGAACAGGTAGAGCACCAGGTCCGAGTCGAGACTGATCCGGCCGAAGTCCATCGCCACGGTGGTGGAGGACTTGGCCGGGACGGCCGCGGTGTCGTCCACGCCGATGCTCGCCTCGGTCATCACCGCCTCGGTGGTGAGCGGCGGGATCTCGGAGACCGCGCGGACGAAAGTGGTCTTGCCGACCCCGAAGCCGCCCGCCACCACGATCTTGGTGGAGGTCGCGTTGCCGGTCACCAGCGGGACGCCCGGCGGCACGGCCACGGCACCGCCGGAACCATCGGACCTGCCGTAACCATCAGACCCGCCGGAGCCGCCGAACTCAGAGCTTGCGAAGTCCACCCAGCACCCTCTCCAACAGAACCCGCTTGGACGCCGGAACCTCGCCGGTGCCGTCCAGGTCGGTGCCGTCGGCCACATCCGCGCCGTGCACCCTGATCCTCCCCTGGTCAGCAAGGTCGCTGACCAGCACCTTCACCACACCGAGCGGCATCCGCAGCAGCGCCGAGATCTCCGCGATCGAACGCATCTGCCCTCGGCACACGTCACAGATCGCGGCCAGCTCGGGCAGGCTGCGGTCGGCCGGGTCGGCCGGCCGGTTGAGCGCCGACACCAGGGTCTCGACCAGCAGCACCCGGCCGAACCGGGTCCGCCCGCGGGTGATCGCGTACGGCCGCACCCGGGAGGAACGCCCTTGCCCCGAACGGACGGTGTCCGTACGCCGCCCCAGGCCGATGCCACCACCGCTTGTGCCACCGCTACTTGTGCCACTGCCGCTACGGGCGGTGCCGGGCATGCTTCTCATCTCCTCCGGGCTCGAATCCAGGCTCATCGGACGGCCATCGCCCGGTGCAACTCGCTGCGCACCTGCGGCGTCAGCGCATGTCCGGCGCGCTCGACGAGCAGCGACATCTGGTAGGCCAGGACGCCCAGATCGCAACTGAGCGCGGCGTAGACACCGAGGCAGGACCCGTCGCTGATGGCCATCACCACCAGGTGGCCCTCGTCCATGGTCACCATGGTCTGCTTGACCCCACCGAAGTCGATGGCACGCGCCAGGCCCTGCGCAAGGCTGGTCAACGCCGAGACGATGGCGGAGAGTTGATCGGATCGCTGGCCCTGCTGCGAGTCGGCGAGCAGCAGCCCGTCGGAGGAGACCACGACGGCCTCCTCGACTCCGGCGACCAGGCCGAGGAAGTCGCCCAGCAGCCAGCGGACGTTGAGCGCGCCCTGACTGACCGGCTGGCCGGCGTTGTTGGCCGTGGCGGCGGCGGCCGGGATGTTCCGGTAGTCGTATTCGCTCATCGGTCCTGTTCCTCGGCGGCGGACTCGCGAGCCGCTTGGCGCAGCCCGCTCTGGAAGCCGCCGAGTCTGCGACGCAGTTCTTCGGCGGAGGTACGGGAACGGTGCGGGCCGGATGTCTCAGCGGTGTTCGGAGCCGGCACGGCGTCCGCCGCGCTGCCGCCACCCGCAGCGGCCTCACTGCCCGCCGACTCGGTGGCGACCCGGCGCAACCCGGAGGTCGGCAGCTCGCCGGTGCCCGGCAGGCCGCCGGCTCTGGGCACCCGCTTGGGGAGACCCAGCGAGGTGAACTCGCCGCCCTGCGGCGCGGTGGGGCCGGCCGGCCGGCCGCCACCGAGCTGACTGATCGTCAACTGCCGGGTGGGGGTGTCGAGCGGGGAATCGTCGGGGAGCTCGGGCGCGGCGGGCCAGCCAGGCACGGTGGGCTCGGCAGGTCCGGCAGGTCCGGCAGGTCCGGCAGGTCCGGTCGGCATGGTCGGCGCACTGGTCGCGCCTGACGAGGCCACTGCGGCCGACTCGCTCGACGCGCCCGGCGCGGGGGCGACACCGTTCACCGGCTCGCCCGGGGCCGCGTGCGCCGGACGGCGGCGCGGCAGCGCGGGCAGGCCCGGGTCGTCCAGCCCGGCGCCCTCGGCGGGCGCCGCCTGACGGTGCGTCGCGGGCGCGGACGCGGACGGGACCGCCCGGGCCGCCGCCTGTGTCACCGCGTCCGCCGCGGCCCGCTCGGCGGCCGCGAACTCCGTAGCCAGCCTGGCCCGTTCGGCACCGGCTGTGGCACTCCGCTCGGCCCGCCGCTGGTCGTCCAGGTCGGCCGTGCTCAACTCGTCCTGGTGCAGTGCCTCGCGCGGCAGCACCACCATCGCGCTGATCCCGCCGCCCTGCCCGTTCTCCCGCAGCTGGACCCGGACGCCGTGCCGACGGGCCAGCCGGGCCACCACGAAGAGCCCCATGCTGCGGCCGGTGAGCGCCCCCGCGAGCAGCGCGTCGCGGCGCTCGGCCTGATCGGTCGGCAGCGGCTCGGCGAGCTGCTCGTTGAGTGCGCGCAGCCGCTCGGCCGGCAGCCCGATGCCGCGGTCGGTGACCGCGAGCATCAGCTCACCGTTGTCCAGCAGCCAGCCGCCGACCTCGACCTGCTCCTGCGGCGGAGAGAACGCGGTGGCATTCTCCAGGAGTTCGGCCAGCAGGTGGCTGGTGTCGTCGGCGACCGCGCCGGTGAGCCGGACCGCGGCGAGGAAGCCGGGCTTGACCCGCTCGTAGCGCTCGATCTCGGAGATGGCGGCCCGCACCACGTCGAGCAGGGCGACCGTCTTGCGGCTGCGCGAGCTGTTCTCCAGACCGGCCAGCAGCAGCATGTTCTCGCTGTTGCGGCGCATCCGGGTGGCCAGGTGGTCCAGGCGGAAGAGGCTCTCCAGCTGGGCCGCGTCGGCCTCCCGGCCCTCCAGCGCTTCGATCAGCACCAGCTGGCGCTCCACCAGGGTCAGGGTGCGCATCGCGAGGTTGACGAACGTGGCGTCCACGCTGCCCTGCAGCTCGTCGCGCTCCTTCGCCAGGCCGTCCCGCTCGGCCAGCAGCAGTTCGCACTCGCGCAGCAACTCCTCGAGCCGCGCGGCCGACTCACCGTTGGCGGTCATCACCTGCTGCCACTGACCGGTCAGCTCCCGGTGCTGGCGCTGGAGTTCCTCGCGCTCCTGGAGCAGGGCCCGGTGCTCGTCGGACAGCGCTTGCAACCGGCCGCCCTGTGCCTCGCGTTCGGCGATCAGGCGGGCGCGTTCCTCCAGCAGGCCCCCACGCTCGTCGAGCAGCGCGGCCAGGTTGCGGGTGGCCAGGTCGCGGGCCTTCTCCAACGGGCGGGCGGTGACTCGGCGGACCACCACGGCGGTGCCTCCGACCAGCACCACGGCCGCCGCGCCGCCGGCCACCCACAGGTCACTGCCGCCGCTGCCGTGCGCGGCGCCGCAGCCGGTGAGGGTGGTCAGACCTGGCAAGACGATCAGCGACCCGAGGAGGCGGCGCCGAAGTCGCCGACCCACCACCGGCCCCAAGCGGTGGTGCTGCGCGGGTTGCTGACGCGCGGTCCTCTTACGCAACGGTGCTCACAATCTCGTCAGACCTCACGCACCCACGGTCCGTATCGACCCTGGTTGCACTCTCAGACAGGCGGCCGCACCCCGTTCCGCCGCTGACACCCGCAAGAGTGAAGCGCAGAACACATCGGAGAACAAGATCAACTCACTTGGTGGACTTGTCGGATCCTCCAGGCACAACTCCCGCCACAACAGGTTTCCGCAGGTCACAGATGCATCACCGACGGACGGTCGAAAACTTCGCGAGCGCGAATGTGACGGATATCTCACCTCGCGCGGCGATGTGTTCATGATTGAAACAGTCGACCCACCGAAGGATCTGCGGAGCCATCTCGATATCTCCTCGACGCCTCCCCGGCGCCTCCTTGATGCCACCTTGACGAGGCGCGGAATCTCGGCACCCCGGAAGACGGGCCCGGCCACCCCGAGCCGAATGAGAGCAGGCCAGCGGCACTGCCGGCCGGCGCCACGACATCCGGCAAGCCCACTCGGGCGCTCACCCGAATGCACTGCGGGAATAACCGAAGAAAATCCTCGCAAAACCCTTGGAAATGACCCGGATAACACCGGCGGCCATATCGGAGAGCGGCGCCCTTGAAAGGACGTGTCGACCACTCCCGGATTTTCCGATTGGTCCCTGGGTGGCACTTGGAAGCCGACGGTCGATGGCCCACCCCGCAGCGCGAGCCCCGCCACGCAAGGGAGGAGAGCGCTTTCCCGCGCTCGCTCCCGGCTTCATGTGCACGTCACCTTGCCGAGAAGAAGTTCGCACCGGGATGATCGCCGAGCAAGGCGGAGCGACGATTCGTCGTTCACGATGGATCGCGCTACGAGCCGTCAACTGCCCACCCGGGGCTGAAGACCCGGCCCGGGATACCGGGCCCGGGCGGGAGCCGGGGGCTCGACCGGGCGAGCCCCCGGCGAGCCCTCAGCGGCAGGTGCGCAGCCGGTCCAGGGTGACGTAGCCGTGGTCGGCCGCCACCTCGTGGTCGTAGCAGCCGCCATCGGCGGTGTGACCCACGTAGTGCTCAGTGCCGCTGCCGTCGGCCTGCACCGTGGTGCCGGATTGCCGCTGCAACACGCCCGCGGCGGTCAGCCGGTCGTCGCTGCTCGACTGCTCGTGCCAGCTCCCCTCGCCGCGCCAGTTCCCCTCACCGCGCCGGGTCTGGTCCACCAGCTGCCGGGCCACCGTCACCTGACCGCTCACCAGGTAGCTGTCGGCATCGGCGCCCGGCGTGTAGCTGCTGGTAGCGTCGAGCGGATACGACCAGCTGCTGCGCCGCTGCTCGGACCCGCCGTGGCCACCGTCGGTGCTGGTCACCGTCCAGCCGCTGTCACGCTGCACGGTGACCTGGTTCTGACCCTGGTTGGAGAGGGTGTCGCTGTTGCGGTAGTCGGTGTGCTGATCCACCCGGGTGGTGATCCGGCCGCTCGAGGTGTCCACGTACCCGGCCAGCGTCCAGTCCCGTCCGGCGTTCACGGTGATCAGCTCGCTGCCGTCGGCCTGGGCCGTCTCGGTGGTGGCCGCCTGCGGCGCGGCGGTGATGGTGTCGGTGGTGACGGCGCCGCCGGTCTGCGCGCGCAGCGGGTCGGTGGTCAGGAAGAGGCTGCCGTCCAGCGTCCAGCCGTCACTGATCCCGGCCGGGGGCGCGAGCGTGACGGTGTGCGGCTTGCCGTCGGTCAGGGTTCCGGCGAACGGTGTGAGGTCGACGTCGTACGGCTGGGTGCGGAAGGAGTCGATGCTCGGGATCGGCCGCCACATCAGCGGACTGATCCCACCGGTATAGATGACCGGGAACGGCTGCACCACCCCGGCGAGCCGCCCGTCGACCAGCACCTGCACCTCGCGGTAAGTGCCGCCGCCGCAGAGCCCGTAGCCGGGGTGGGCGGCCGCGTAGTCGTCGGGCACGTTGGAGTACCAGAACTCCTCGCAGCCGCCGCCCCGGGCGTAGAGCTGGAGGTGGGCGCCGGTGAGGTTGCGCGGGAAGGTCAGCGTCGAGGTCGCGGTCTGACCCTTCGTCAGCGTCCACCAGCCGGGCGCGGTGGTCGACTGCGAGACCGGGAGCACCTGGTCCGCGGTGGCGGCGGGCGGGTTGTGCCGGTCCGCCTGGTAGTAGGTGACCGTCATCGTCATGTGGTAGATGCCGGTGTAGGTGGAGTTGACCACGTTGCCCAGGTCGACGACCACCGGTTGCGGGGTGCGCAGCAGCGGGATGAAGCTGCTCAGGTCCTGGTCGACGTGCCAGCTGATACCGGCCGCGTCGGGTTCGGGCGTGCTGGTGCGGAACACCTCGGCCCCGCCGATCCAGACACCGGCCAGCCGGTCGTACTGCCGACCCGCGACGCTGCCGGACCAGTCCAGCACCACCTTGCTCCACGGCCCCGGGCAGGCGGCCGGTGGCGTCAGGGTGCCGGTGAAGGGCTGGCCGTAGCTGTTGGCGAAGTCGTGCTGCATCGCGGTGACGGTGCAGTGCGCGGTGTCCGGGCGGCTGATCGGGGGCAGCGCGGTGACGGGGTCGCCGTAGTTCGTCTCGACCCGCGCGGCATCGGCTGCGCGGGGGGCCGCGGGAGCGGCAGGGGCGGCGGGAGCAGCAGCGGGAGCGACCGCGCCGGGCGGGCCTGCGGTGGCTGCGGTGGCGGCCGTCGGGAGGCAGAGCGCGGCGGCCACGGCGAGGACCAGAGTGGGGACGGCGCGGGCGAGCGAGCGCCGGCGGGAGGGGGAAGCGACGGTGGGTATCGGCACGGTTGGCATGTACTCACGGGCCGACGATCACTGTCAAGGGTGCCGACCGGCCTTGACGGGCAAGGCGGTTGAGGTCCGCCGCCGGTGCTCCCGTCCGCGAGGACACGGGAGCACCGGCCGCCCGGTGGGCAGCACCGCGAGCGGGCTCAGTGCTGCTGGTGATGGGGATCGTGGTGCAGCTGCGCGGCCATGCCACGGCACCAGCGGGCGAGCTCGTCGCGGTCCCAGCTCTGCCCCGCGCAGAGCGCACCGACCTGCGCGTCGGTCAGCCGGTTCGGGCCGGCCATGGCCAGCAGGTGGCCCATCTCGTCCAGCAGCACCGCGAGGCGCTGGGCATCGGTGTGATCAACGGTGGCGCCGGCCTCGGTGTGGCCGAGCGTGACGGATCCAGGCATCACGGACTCCTTCGCTAGCGGGCCCCTCACCCACGGTACGGCGGGCCGTCGCGCACCGCCCACCAGTCGTGACAGGCCCGCGACGGCTTCCGTGACAGGCCCGTGAGGGCTTCCGCGACAGGCCCGCGACGGCTTCCGCGACAGGCTCAACGCCGTTCGTGGCAGGCCCGCGCGGACGGTCAGCGCGGACGGTCAGCGGCGACGCTCCGTGCTCACCACCACGCAGACCGCCAGCACCACGATCGCGCCGCCCAGCAGCTCGGAGAGCGTCAGGCGCTCCGCCAGCACCAGCCAGCCGAGGAAGACCGCGACGACCGGGTTCACGTAGGCATAGGTGGCGACCAGGCCGAGCGGTGCGGACTGCAGCAGCCAGGCGTAGGCCGTGAATCCCACCAGGGAGCCGACCACGATGAGGTAGACCAGCGCGACCCAGGACCGGGTCGAGACGGCGCCGAGGTGCAGGTGGAGTTCCTCGCCGCGGGCCACCGCGACCAGCAGGCAGCCCAGTCCGCCGATCAGCATCTCGTAGGCACTCGCCACCAGGGGGTTGGCCGGCATCGGCAGGCGGCCCGAGATGAAGGAGCCGACCGCCCAGGAGATCGCGCCGAGCATGATCAGCACCAACCCGCCGAGCGAGACGTCCCCGCTCAGCCCCGGGGCCGACAGCACCGCGAGGCCGCCCAGGCCCAGCAGCACGCCGACCAGCGCGGCGCCGCCGGGCCGGTCGCCGGTCGCCGTCCGCAACACCACCACCCAGAGCGGCACCACGGCGACCAGTAGTGCCGCGAGACCGGAGGGCACCCGGCCCTCGGCCAGCACCAGCAGGCCGTTGCCGCCGACCAGCAGCAGCACGCCGACCAGGGCCGTCGAACCGAGCTGACGCCGGGTCACCCGCAGGGCGGCGGGGCCCAGCCGCCAGGCCAGCACGCCCAGCAGCAGCGCCCCGGCGAACAGGAAGCGGGCCGCCGCCCCGAGCAGCGCCGGCATGGTCTCCACCATGATCCGGATGCCGAGGTAGGTGGAGCCCCAGACCACGTAGACCACGGCGAGCGCGGCCCAGACGGTCCCCGATATTCGCGCGCCGCCGTCCAGGGCGGCAGGGCCGGCCGGCGGCGCAGCCCGCCCCGAGTCCGCCGGACCGGCGGACCGCCCGGTTCCGATCGACGTCATGCCTGTCTCCTCGCCTCGCTCCGTGACCCGGCCAGGGGCCATCAGAGCGCATCGGGGAGCGGGTCCGCCAGCGGCGCCGTCGGCGCCTGGCCTTGGCGGCTGGAAAGCGCTCTCCGCGACAGACCGGGACATCGCTCTCCTTTCCCAGGAAAACGCTCTCCGTTCTGGGCAGGCGAGCACGCTGTCGCCGTCCGGGCCGGCGCTGGAAGAATCCCGGTGGATGCCACACCCAGGCTGCCCGCACGCGGGTCGCCCGCACCCCGCCGAGGAGGACCAACGCCGTGACCGACCCCGTGCTGCCGCTGTTCGTCTACGGCACGCTGCGCCTCGGGCAGCGCTACCACGCCCGCTACCTCGGTGGCCGCTGCGAGCGGATCGAGCGCGCCGTGCTGGCCGGCGCCACGCTGCACGAGGGGCCCGGCTACCCGTACGCGGTGGCCGACCCCGATCCCGGGCGACTGGTGCACGGAGAGCTGATCACCGTGCAACCGGCCCAGTTCGGCCAAGTGCTGGCCACGCTCGACGAGTTGGAGGAGTGCCACCCGGACGGCACCGGGCTCTACGTGCGGCTGCGACTGCCCGTCACCCTCGACGCGAGCGGGGAGCGGGTGCCGGCCTGGGTCTACCTGGCCGGCCCGAAGCCGGCTGCCCGGCTGCGCGAGCGACCCGCGCCGATCCCCTCCGGCGACTGGGCGGACCGGGGCTGACCAGCCCTGACCCATCGGTGCTGACCCACCTTCAGACCTGACGCCGGAACCCCACCGTCTATGCTCGGCTTCCGCGCTCGCATGCGCTGAGCTGGCGCGCGCTGGAAGGGCCCCGGGGGGCCAGGCACAGGGGGGAGAGCCGGATGGGTGTGGTTCCAGGTCAGGGTGGGGGCGGGCCGGGCGGATACCAGGTCCACCCGCAGGCGATGGACGCGGTGGCCGGGCAACTGTCCCAGGTCGCCGCCGACCTCCAACAGGCAGAGAGCAGCTACAACGCGCCGGTCTGCTACGCGGCCTCCGCCTTCGGGGAGTTCGGCATGGACCAGGCCTGGGAGAGGTTCGACACCGACTGGGGTGCGGAGATCCGGGTCACCCAGCGCGCGGTGGCGGAGCTGAACCAGAACCTCACCTCGACCACCGCCAACTACCGCGCCGCCGAAGCCACCGTGGCCGGCTCGCTGACCGCCATCGGGGCGAGCCGATGAGCAAGGTGAGCGACCTCCAGCACGCGCAGAACGCGATCCAGCACCTGGATCCGATGTATGTCGGGGTGTCCCTGATCGGCGCGATCCAGCAGGCGCTCGCCGTCGGCGCGCCGGTCGGCGACCCCGCCACGATCCGCGAGCGGGCCAAGGCCTACGCCGACACCGCGATCGTCTACGTCCGGGCCGGCTCCGACCTGACCTCGGTGGCCTCGGCCCAACTCCCCAGCGCCTGGCAGGGCGCGGTGGCCGAGAACGCCACCGTCGCGGTGCAGGCGGTGGCCGACGAGACCACGCTCTCCCAGCAGACGCTCTCCCAGGCCGCCCAGTTGCTCTCCACCTGGGCGGACGACCTCTCCTGGGCCCAGCAGACCGACGCGCAGGGCTGCGCCTCGCTGCAGAACGCGCAGAACGCCGTTCAGCAGGGCGGCGACGACGCGGTGCTCCAGGCCCGGTCGACCGCGCTGGACGGGGTCAACGCCCGGCTGGCCGCCGCCCAGCGCGCCGAGGACTGCGGCACCAACACCGCGAGCCGGCTCGGCCAGTTGGCCGCGGCGGCCCGCGCCGAGCACGCGGGCCAGGGCTCGCTCGACCCGCTCAGCGCGGTGGTGCTGGCCGACGCCAAGAACCCGGGCGGCAGCGAGGACGCCGGTGCGATCCTGACGGACAGTCAGCTCGACCGGGCCACCCAGATCTTCGGCACCATGAACGGCGCCGACCAGGCCGCGTTCAGCGCGCTGCTCTCCAACGCCAAGTCCCCCGAGGAGGCGGCGTATCTCTGGAAAGCGCTTGCCGCGGGCCACTCGGTGGCCGACATCCAGCAGTTCGACGCGGGGATCCACCCGCACGGGGACGACCCGGTCTGGCTCTCCTCCCACCTGATGCCGGCCACCGGGAACGCGGGAGCGATGAACGAGGCACCGGGGAACGTCTACCTGACCTACCAAGGGCAGCAGAGCACCACCCTCGACGGGACGAACTGGCTCTACATCTACAGCCAGGGCAACGTGAACGACTGCGTGGCCGCCTCCACCGTGATCGCCCAGGCCCGGATCGATCCGCTGACGATGTACCAGCTCACCACGGGCGGCACACCCGACCAGCCCGGCGCCGACTCGCCGGCGGCCTTCCAGCAACGGCTCCAGCAGATGTACCTGGGCCAGTACCGGCAGGGCCAGTCGGCCGACGGCGGGATCAACCCGAAGGTCGGCATCGGCCAGACCGGCGAGACCCTGCTGGCCAACCAGGATCTCGGCGCCGCGACCGGCAGCAGCTACGAGTACGTCGGGATGCACAACGACGGCGACCGGCAGGCCTCGGTCCGCCGGATCGAGAACTCCGTCGACCAGGGTCTGCCGGTGCCGATCGACGTGAACGGCGCCAAGGGCGCGCACCAGATGATGATCATCGGGCGGGACAACAACATGCTGGAGATCTACAACCCCTGGGGCCGGACCGCCTGGGTGAGCGAGGACCAGTTCGTCCACGGGCAGCTCGGTTCGCTGACCGACGGCGACAACCTCAACAACGCCTACGCCCTGGAGCTGCCCAAATGAGGACGGTCCGCGACGACGCCGAACTGCTGGGCCTGGACGTGGCCACCGCGATCACCCGGGGGCTGCTGCTCGACGGCGGCCCGCGCCGAGCCCTCTTCACCGAGGCGGCGATCGCCGCCTGCCACGAGGCCGAGCAGGCGGGCCTGGGTCCCTATCCACTGAGCTTCCTGGCCCGTCACGTGCGCGCGGGCGGCTTCACCGCCGCGCTCGACCTGCCCGAACCGGCCCCCGGCGCGCGGGCGCAGGCCCTGGTGCGCGGGTGGATCCGGGCCGCCGCGGCAACCGGGCTCGACGTCAGCCGCGAGTTGCTCTTCGCGCGCTGGCTGGCCCAGGTGGCCGCGTTGATCGCGCTGCGGCGCCAGGCCGGGGCGAGCTCCTGATGCGCCGCCCGACACGCAGACTGACTCGCCGTCAGATCGCTGTGGCCACCCTGGGAGCGGCGATCCTGGTCGGCTGCTCCTCCGCGGCCCAGCCACCGGGCGCGCTGCTCACGCTGCCGTCCGGCGACGCCGCCGACCGGGCGCCGGTGGGCGGCACCGCGACGAGCCCGCCCACCGCCCCGGGCGCCTTCCCGACGGACCAGGTCGAACTGCGGGTCGGGCAGCGGCTGCTGGTCGCCACCGTCCGTTCCGACCTGCCCGAGGCCTGGCTTCCCGGCACGGTCGCCGACTCCCATGTGGTGCGACAGGACCCGGAGAAGACGGTGCACGGCTGCTCCCCCGACGTGGCCGGCTGCGAGGCCGACGTCGACGAGGTCTACACCGCCGTCTCCGCCGGCAGCACCACGGTGAGCTGGACGTACGAAGTGCTCGGCTGCCAGAGCGCGAGGCCCGGGCCGCCGCCGCACCTGCTCTGCGTGAAGGCCACCAAGGCCGTCCACATCACCGTCACCGCCTGATCAGGAGCGCCCCCGTGTCAACAGTCAACGTCGGCGTGGTCGGTGTCGGCAACTGCGTCTCATCCATGGTCCAGGGCGTCACCCACTACACCGCCGCACCCGACGCGCCCGGCCTGGCCCATCCGGTCTGCGCCGGCTACGCCATCGCGGACATCCGGTTCACCGCCGCCTTCGACGTGGACACCGCCAAGATCGGCCGCGACCTGGCGGAGGCGATCCGGGTCGCGCCCAACAACTCGACCCGGTTCGCCGAAGTCCCCTCGCTGGGCGTGCCGGTGGCCGAGGGCATCCTGAGCGACGGCGTCGGCCGTGGCACCGGCCAGCGGATCACCGCGCGTGGCGCGGCCACCGTCGAGTCCGTGGCCGAGCACCTGAAACTGACGCGGACTCAGGTACTGGTGAACTTCGTGCCGGCCGGCAGCCAGCAGGCTTCCGAACTCTACGCCGAGGCGGCCCTGTCGGCGGGGTGCGCGTTCGTCAACTGCCTCCCGTCGGTGATCGCACGCTCACCGCGCTGGGTCGAGCGGTTCGCGGCGGCGGGGCTGCCGCTGCTCGGCGACGACCTGAAGAGCCAGTTCGGCGCCACCCTGGTGCACCGCGCCCTGGTGGAGCTGCTTGCGGCCAACGGCGTGCGACTGCGGAACACCTACCAGCTGCTGGCCGGCGGCAACATGGACTTCGTCAACCTGCAGGACGCCGAGCGGATGCGGACCAAGAAGGACTCCAAGGCCAGCGGCCTGCGCGGCGCCGACGGCAGCGCCCTGCTGCCACCGGAGAGCGTGCATGTGGGCGCCGACTACATCCCGTTCCTGGCGGACCGCAAGCTCGCGATGATCCGTGTCGAGGGAGAGGGTTTCGGCGGCACCCCGGTCGAGTTGGACCTGCGGCTGAGCGTGGACGACTCGCCGAGCGGCGCGGGCAACGCGCTGGACGCCGTCCGATACCTCAAGTTCGCGCTGGACCACGGGATTTCGGGCCTGCTCGACCCGGTGGCGGCGCGCCTGATGAAGGCCGTGCCGCGCCCGATGAGCGAGGAGGCGGCAGCGGCCGGGCTGCGTGATCTGCTGACGCTGCGTCAGGACTGAGTGTCGGCCAGGTCGATGGCGTGCAACAGTTCGCCGTCCTGGGAGACCCAGCGCCGGGCGCCGGTGTCGACGTCGAGGGAGGCCACCTAGGGCCTCTCTTACGGATCTTGCCGGGCGCGCGACGCCGGGCATCCCGGCTGGACGCACCGGCGAATCATCCAAGTACGACCCAGTACGAGGACGATCCGCCGGCCCGCCCAGCCGGGCGCCGTGGGGGCACCTCCCGGCCGAAGGCTGGGGGAGCCGCGCGCCCCGCGGCGTCAGCCGCTGGTGTCACAGCCGACAAGATCCGTAAGAGAGGCCCTAGCCGTCCGCCGGCCCGGGAACCAGCAGCGGGCGGCTGCGGCGGTCCAGCCGGGACGGCAGCCGGCAGGTCCAGTGCTGGTCGGCCGGCTCGACGGCGGTGACGAAGCCGTTGTCCGCGAAGGTGTGGAGCCGGCCACGCGCGGCGAGGCGAGCGGGGCCGGACAGCGCCGGCGCTGGGCCTCTCCCGGCTGCTGCCCGCCGCCCGTGCAGCGCCGACACACGGCACCGGCGTCCGGGTCGAGCCGGACGCGGTCGAGCCGGTCAGGAGGAGCAGCGGGTGCGGGATCAGGTCCAGCCGGTCCGAGCGCGCCGTCCGGGTCCGCCGCGGGCGGCCGGATCGGCAAGCACCTCGGGTGGGTCGAGGGGAGCCCCGTCCTCACCGCCCTCGTCGAATCGCCAGGACCCGCCGGCCGTCCTGCCGCTCCCCGCCCCCGAAGATCGCTGAACGTCGCTGAAGATCACCCGGACGCGACCCTACCTCGCGCTGCGCCACGGGCAGGCCGGGTGTAGAGAGGAAAGGTGCTTCCCCGGTGGCTTTCCGACGTGTCCGCAGGGCCCCGGCGATCCAGTCGCGCCCTGGTGCTGCTGCCGCTCGCACTGATCGTGGTGATCACCGTCGCCGACGTGCTGAGCCCGCCGCAGATCCACCTCGGCCCGCTCCTCGTCGTGGCTCCCGCGATCACGGCGTCCTTCGCCGGCACTCGGTTGACCGCGCTGGTCAGTCTGCTGGCGGTGGCCGCGCTGACGGTGATCGGTGTCATGCGCGACGGGATCACCACGTCCAACCACGAGACCCAGATCGTCGGATTGATCGCCGTTTCGGGCGTGGTGGTCAGCTTCACCGCGCTGCGCGATCGGCACGCGCGCGAGCTCACCCAGGTCCGCTCGGTGGCCGAGGCCGCGCAGCGGGTGTTGCTGCGCCCGCTGCCGACCCGGGTCGGCCCGCTGCGGATCGCCTCGATCTACCTGGCCGCCGAGGAAGAGGCCCAGGTCGGCGGCGACCTCTACGCCGCGGCGCGGACCACCTCCGGCACCCGGCTGCTGGTCGGCGACGTCCGCGGCAAGGGGCTGACCTCGCTGAGCGAGGCCTCGCTGCTGCTGGGCGCGTTCCGGGCCGCCGCACACCTGCAGGCGTCGCTGCCGGACCTCGCCGCCTACCTGGACGGCAGCGTGAGCTGGGACCTGGCGGCGGCCGGGTCGGGCGACCTGACGGCGGCGGCCCCAGGGAACGGGGACACCGCGGGCGATGCGGGCGATGCGGACGGCACGAACGGCACGGGTGGCCTGGATGGCGCGGACGCGGAGGACGGCCTGGGCGGTGCGGACCGGCGGCAGGCCGGCGACCGGCTGGAGAGCCCGGAGATCGAGTCGACGGAGTCGTTCATCACCGCCGTGATCCTGGAGATCCCGGACGAGGGGGACTGGATCCAGGTCATCAACTGCGGCCACCCGCCGCCGCTGCTGCTGCACCAGGGCGACGTGCTGGCGCTGGAAGCGGCCCGGCCCGCGCCACCGCTGGGGCTGGGCAACCTGGCCGCGACCGGCTACCACACCGACGAGTTCCGATTCGCGCCCAAGGACCGGCTGTTGATCTACACGGACGGCGTGATCGAGGCCCGGGACGCCGGTCGGACCTTCTACCCGCTCAGCGAGCGGGTGGGTGCCTGGGCCACCGAGCCGCCCGCGCTGCTGCTCCAGCATCTGCAGCGCGATCTGCTGGTCCACGCGGGCGGCCGGCTGGGCGACGACGCGGCCATCGTGGCGGTGGAGCGGGTGGAGCAGGTGGAGGGGGAGCCGTGGAACGGGGAACGGGCGAGTACGGAGCCGGTGCGCACGGAGCGGGTGAACGGGCAGCGGTAGCCCCGTTCCGATCCCACGACAGGCCCTAGGGTGTCGATGGAGCGGAACGGTGCGGATCCGGGTGCGCGGGAGGCGGGCAGCGGTGGACGGGGCAGCGGCGCAGAGTGCGGGCAGCACGGACTTCACACCCGAGCAGCTGGCCCGAGGACGGGCGTTGCGGCGGCGGCAGGTGCCGTGGGCGCTGAGCGGGCGGCTGGCGGGACTGCTGGTGACGCTGCTGCTCGGCCTCACCCCGGCCGGTGCCCACCTGGTGCACTGGGCCGGCGGTCTGCTCGGCGGCTCGCGAACGGCCCAGGTACTGGGCGGGGCGCTGGCGCTGGTGCTGATCGGACAGCTGGTCGGTCTGCCGTTCACCGCCCGGGTGCGGGTGATCCGCGCCGACTACGGCCTGGTCACCCAGGGCTGGGCGGGCTGGGCGGTGGACCTGCTGCGCGGCCTGGCGCTGACCCTGGTCGTCACGCTGCCCGCCGCCCTCGGTGTCTACGCGCTCACCGCCTGGTCGACCCGCTGGTGGTGGGCGCCGGCGGCGGGAGCGACGGCACTGCTCACCGTCGTCTTCTCGTTCCTCTTCCCGCTGCTGGTCGAGCCGGTCTTCAACCGGTTCACCGCGCTGCCGGACGGTGAGTTGCGCACCGCGCTGCTCGCACTCGCCGAGCGCGACGGGGTGCGGGTGCGGGACGTCCTGGTCGCCGACGCCTCGCGCCGCACCACAGCGCTCAACGCGTACGTGTCCGGCTTCGGCGCGACCCGGCGGATCGTCGCGTACGACACCCTGCTCAGCAGCGCCGAGCAGCGCGAGGTGGAGCTGGTGGTGGCGCACGAGCTGGGGCATGTCGTCCACCGCGACGTGTCGCGCGGCACGGTGCTGGGCGCCCTGGGGGCGGCGGTGGCCGTGGCGCTGCTCGGCCTGCTGGGCGCGCTGCGACCACTGCAGGCGGCGGCCGGCGTGCCGAACCTGGCCGACCCGCGCTCGCTGCCGCTGCTGGTGGCGCTCGCGGCCGTGCTGGGCGCGCTGGGCGGACCGGCGCAGGCCGCGGTGAGCCGCCGGATCGAGGCCGCCGCCGACCGGCATGCGCTCGAACTCACCGGCGACCCGGAGCAGTTCATCGCCATGCAGCGCCGCCTCGCGCTCGTCAACGTCGCGGACGTGGACCCGCCGAGGGCGCTGGAGCTGCTCTTCGCCACCCACCCCAGCACCGCACGCCGGATCGCGGCGGCCCGCCGCTGGGCGGCCGCCGGCACCGCACAGGAGGCAGGCCGATGACCCACCAGCCCTACCAGACCTGGGAGTTCGCGGATGCCGTCGAACTGACGGCAACTGACGGATCGTCGGTCCTGCCGCTCGGGGAGTTGCCTGGCGCGGCGAGCATGGCGCGGTTCGAGCTGGCGCCCGGCGCGGTGTCGCGGGCGGTCTCGCACGCCACCGTGCAGGAGCTGTGGCATGTGGTGTCCGGCTCCGGACAGTTGTGGCGCCGGCAGGACGGCCGCGAGGAGGTGACGCCGCTGCGGGCGGGCACCACCGTGAGCATTCCGCTCGGCACGGCCTTCCAGTTCCGCGCCGATGCGGGCGCCGCGCTCCACATCGTCGCCGCCACCGTGCCGGCCTGGCCCGGCACCGAAACCGAGGCGCGGATCGAGCCGGGGGCGTGGCAGGCTGAGGGCGTGTGACAGGGGCGGCGGGAGTGGCACGAGTGCGGCGAGACGAGGGGGCGGACGTGGGCAAGGGCCTGGACCGGGACGGGCTGTTCGTCCGCGAGGGTGCGCTGAGCAAGGTGTCGGCGGCCTTCGCCGAGGTGGTCACGGGTGCGCGGGCGGGCATCGCCGCGGCCTTCGGGCCGGAACTGCTGCACAGTGCCTACCTCTACGGCAGCATCCCGCGCGGCACCGCGGTGGCGGGGCGGTCCGACCTCGATCTGCTGCTGGCGCTGCGTCGGCAGCCCACGCCCGCCGACCGGGCCACCGCCGACGCGCTGCAGGCGGAGCTGGACCGGCGGTTCGCGCAGATCAACGGTACGGGCATCCTGCTGTTCGGCACCGAGACCCTGCTCAGCGAGCTGGAGCGGTACGACCTGGGCTGGTTCGTCGCCTGCCTGTGCACACCGCTGCTCGGCCCCGACCTGGCCGAGCACCTGCCGCGCTACCGGCCCGACACGCTGCTCGCCCGGGAGACCAACGGCGACCTGGCGCTCCTGCTCCCCCGCTGGCGGGCCCGCGCGGCCGCCGCCACGACGGACGCCGAGCGCCGCACCCTGAGCCGGGGCGCGGGCCGCCACCTGGTCCGTACCGGGTTCACCCTGGTGATGCCGCGCTGGCAGGGCTGGACGAGCGATCTCGCCGAGTCCGCCGAGGTGTTCGCGCGGTACTACCCGGAGCGAGGTGACCAGATGCGGGCCGCCGCGGCCGCCGCCCGGACCGGGAGTGCGGATCCGGGAGTGCTGACGCTGCTCTTCGAGGAGCTCGGTCCGTGGCTGGCCGCCGAGTACACGGCCAGCCACGGGGTGAAGGCGCCGCGGCCGTAGGGAGTTGGCCGTACGGAAGTTGGCCCCGTCTCCGCCGTCAGCCGAAGTAGCTGTGGAAGTTGTTGGAGAACTCGTTGCCGTTGTACTGGTCCCAGTTGATCGACCAGGTCATCAAGCCGCGCAAGGTCGGTTGCGGACCGCTGCGCGGCACGTAGCCACCGCAGTTGGTGCCCTTGGTCAGGCAGTCCAGCGCCTGGTCCGCCGCGCTCGGCGGGACGTAGCCGTTGCCCGCGTAGCTGTTGGCCGGCATGCCGATCGCCACCTGGGAGGGGGACAGTGGCGGGAACATGTTGTTGGTGTTGCCGGCGACCGGGAAGCCGGCGAGCAGCATGTCGGTCATCGCGATGTGGAAGTCGGCGCCGCCCATCGAGTGGTACTGGTTGTCCAGACCCATGATGGAGCCGGAGTTGTAGTCCTGGACGGTCAGCAGGGTGAGGTCGTTGCGCAGCGCGTAGATCAGCGGCAGGAAGGCTCCGGCTCGCGGGTCCTGGGCGTTGTTGGGGCCGGGACCGTAGAACTGGTAGCCGAGTTGGACGAAGAACGTCTCCGGCGCCATGGTCAGCACGAACTTCGATCCGTACTTGGCCTTGAGCGTCTGCAGGGCGGAGATCGTGTTGACGATGACCGGGGTGGTCGGGTTCTTGAAGTCGGTGTCGCCCTGGTTGAGCGCGAGCGACTGGTTCTCGAAGTCGACGTCCAGGCCGTCCAGGCCCCACTGGTCGATGATCGCGGAGACCGAGCTGACGAACTCGTCCCGGGCTGCGGTGGTAGTGAGTTGGACCTCGCCGTTGGCACCGCCGATGGAGAGCAGCACCTTCTTGCCCGCGGCCTGCTTGGCGGCGATGGCGGCCTTGAAGGCGGCGTCGGACTCCTCGCCCGGGCAGTCGGTGGTCGAGCAGCGGTTGAACTGGATGTCGCCGGAGGTCACCGAGGTGGGTTCACCGAAGGCAAGGTCGATGACGTCCCACGAGGCGGGGACGTCGGACATCTTCAGGTAGCCGGCGCCGTTGGCGAAGCTGGCGTGCAGATAGCCGACCAGGGCGTGGGTGGGGAGGCCGCCGCCCGGCGGGGTGGGCGTCGGGGTCGGGGTCGGCGTCGGAGTGGGAGTCGGTGTGGGAGTCGGTGTGGGGGTAGGCGTCGGTGACGGGCTGGGACCGCCCGGGCCGCTGAGTGAGACGTCGTCCGCGTAGTACGTCCCCTGCCCGTACCACCCGTGCAGGTAGACCGTCGCGCTGGTCTGGCTCGCGCCCGTGGTGAAGCCGACCGAGAGCTGCTGGTACGCCCCGCCGGTGCTCGGCGTCCAGGTGCTGGCACCGCCGTCCACGCCCAGGTAGACGTAGGCGCCGTTGACGTAGGCGCTGAGTGTGTAGCTGGTGTTCGGCGCGACCGCGACCGTCTGCGCGCACTGCGCGTCGTCGGCGGCGGTGGCCGCCCCGGCGAGGGCGTAACCACCGCTGTGCGCATGGCCGGTGACGACGCTGCCGGTGCTTCCGTCGCAGCTCCAGGGGGCCAACGCGCCGCTCTCGAAGCCGCCGTTGACCAGGAACTCGCCGGCCGAGGCGGTGGGGGCCAGGCCGAAGGTGAGGCCGGCCGCGCCGGCCACCGCGAGCGCCCAGGCGGTGGTCATCGCGGCGAGGCTGCGAGGTCTGCGGCTG
The DNA here is from genome assembly GCF_029892155.1 of Kitasatospora sp. GAS204B. GTDB lineage: Bacteria > Actinomycetota > Actinomycetes > Streptomycetales > Streptomycetaceae > Kitasatospora. Next base: position 123,168 of record NZ_JARZAG010000008.1, read on the forward strand.
CGGGGCGTGAGGTTGCCGGGTCTGAGGCTGCTTGGTCTGGGGCTGCTTGGTCTGGGGCTGCGGGATCCGGGATGGACTTGGGGGCGCGGCTGACCCGCGTTACGGAGACTGCGCATGTGGGGGAAGGCTCCTGCTGTCTCGACTGTCGGACGGTTCGGGGCAGCACGGGGAGCGACCCCGCAGGCACACCCCTGTGGTCCAGACCACTGAACCGGTCTGGACCAGTCCGTGTCAATGGTCGAGCGACAGGCGAGACCGCGCCGCGACCGGACGTCCGCTCAGCGGTTCCGGGGCTGCGGTGCAGTGATACTGACGGACCGTCAGTCGGTCTTGGTCCGCTCGTAGTGACGGGAGGCCTTGGCACGGTTTCCGCAGGTCGCCATCGAGTGCCAGCGCCGGGTGCCGTTCTTCGAGGTGTCGTAGAAGTACAGGACGCAGTTGGGGTGCGCGCAGGAGCGGATCCGGCCGGGCGCCTCGGCGAGCAGGCGCAGCAGGTCCTCGGCGGCACTCCAGGCCGGCAGCCAGGCCGGGCCGTCGGTCTCGGGGTGAGCGTGCGGGCCGTCCGCCCGCAGGGTGCGGCGGACCGAGCCGTGCGCGAGCACCTCGTTGAGCGCGGCACGCGCCTCGGGCGAACGGTCACCGTCGACCAGGCGGGCGATGGCGGCGCGGGTGAGCACCAACGCGTCCAGGGTGACCTGGTCGGCCGGGACCCGGTCGGCGAACCCGTTCAGGGTCAGCCAGAGCGCCAGCCCGTCGAGCGAGTCCAGCAGATCGCGCGGGCTGCCGCCGTTGTTCCACCGGGTGTTCAGCAGGTCCAGCGAGAGGGGTTCGCCCGGCATCGGGCGGGGGTCGGTCGGCTGCGTTTCCTCGGCCATCGGCCCTCCTTCGTGCAACTGGCGGTGATTCTAACCGGCATTCGAGCCAGAACCGGTTGACGGTCGACTTTCCTAACCCACATACTCGATAACAACGGTTAGCCCGGACATCATCCGGGCCGCACGACGGAGGTCCTCCATGGCACAGCCCGCACAGCTCGCCGCGCACACGTCCTTGCAGACCGGTCACGTCGGCCTGAACGTCACCGATCTCGACCGCTCGCGCGCCTTCTACCAGCGCATCCTCGGGTTCGAGCTGCTCGGCGAGGGCACCGAGCCGGAGCACCGCCACGCGTTCCTCGGCCGGGACGGCCGCACCATGCTCACCCTCTGGCAGCAGAGCAAGGGCGCCTTCGCCACCGCCGCGCCCGGCCTGCACCACCTCTCCTTCCGGGTCGAGAACGTGGCCGAGGTGCGCGAGATCGAACAAGTGCTGCGCGAGCTGGGCGCCGAGTTCGCATACGAGGGCGTGGTCCCGCACGGCGAGGGGGCCGACTCGGGCGGCATCTTCTTCACCGACCCGGACGGGATCCGGCTGGAGATCTTCACCCCGCACGGCGCCCACTCGCCCGACGGCAGCGCGCCGGCTGGCTCCGCGCCGACCTGCGGCTTCTTCTAGGCGATCGCCATGACCGCACAGCACGTCCCCGCGACACCCGACGCACTCCCGCCAGACATCCCGGCACACGTCGTGGCAGACGTGCCGGTAGACGTGCCGGCAGACGTCCCCGGCGAGTTGGCGGTCCGCCGCCGGGCCGGGTTCGACCGGCCCGGCTACACGGGCCCCAGCCGGAGCCGGCGGATCCCGCCCATCGCCGCCCAGTTCCTCACCGAGCAGCCGATGGTGGTGGTCGGCGCCGCCGACCACCACGAGCGGCTCTGGGCGAGCCTGCTGACCGGCCCGCCCGGGTTCGCCCGGGCCCAGCCGACCGGCGACGCCGAGCAGGCGGACGCGGTGACCATCTCCGCGCGGCCAATGGACGGCGATCCGCTGGCCGAGGCGCTGAGCCGGCCGGCCGAGGTCGGCATGATCGCCCTCCAACCGGCCGTCCGGCGCCGGATGCGGATGAACGGCCATGCGTCGCCCGGCGGTTCGGGCATCCAGGTGACCCTCGACGAAGTCTTCGCCAACTGCCCCAAGTACATCCAGGGCCGCGAACCCTGGCTCGAGCCGGGCAGCGTCCCCGGAGTTCCGTCACACCATGCCCAGTTGACGATGAGTCAGCAGCAGCTGATCCAGCGGGCGGACACCTTCTTCATCACCACCGCCAACCGGCGCGGCGAGGTCGACGCCTCACACCGGGGCGGCAATCCTGGCTTCGTCCAACTCCTCGATCCCCGGCGGCTCCGGTGGCCGGACTACCAGGGAAACGCGATGTTCTGCACCCTCGGCAACCTCGCCGAGAACCCCTCCGCCGGACTGCTCTTCATCGACTGGGCGACCGGCGACACACTCCAGCTGACCGGCACCGCCCACACCGACTGGGACGAGCGGCATGCCGCCGAAGTCCCCGGCGCGCAGCGGCTGGTGGAGTTCACGGTCACCGAGGTGGTGGCCACCGCGCAGGCCAGCGGGCTGCGTTGGACCCGGGCGGAGTACTCCAAGTTCAACCCCGAGGTCCTGCCCCGGACCGCTTGACGCGCCGACGGGTCCAGTTCGGTGCGGACGGCGAGCGCACGATTATGATCGCGTCGATCCGTCACCTCGACGAATTCGTCAAGCAGGACGGGGCGTGGTTCTTGGCCGAGCGCCGTCTGGTGGTCGGCCGGACCGGGACCCGTCCCTGCACGCCCTGAACACGCGGGGCCGCCGCACCGACCGTAGGAGCGTTGCCGGATGACGGACGAAGTCGCCCCCGCCGCAGCCGGCGAGCCGACGCTCTGGCGACGGCTGCGGCGGCAGTTGTGGCAGCCGCCGCGTGCCCACGGGGACCAGCCGAGCGAGCGCATCGTCGGCCCGCTGGAGCTCTTCTACGACCTGGTCGTGGTCGTCCTGGTCGCGCAGGCCGCCCATCACCTGGCCGGCAAGCTCAGCTGGCGGGGCCTGGGTGAGTACGCGGCGGTGTTCGGGCTCGTCTGGATCGCCTGGGTCAACGGAAGCCTGCACCACGAGCTGCACGGCCGCGAGGACGCCCGGGCCCGCAGCACCTTCCTGCTCCAGATCCTGGTCCTCGTCCCCCTGGGGGCCTTCATCCCCGAGGCGGGCGGCCCACGCGGAGCGGCCTTCGCCGTCACGGCCGGGAGCCTGTTCGCGGTCCTGGCCATGCTGTGGCTGCTCGCCTCGCGCGGTGATCGGCCCGAATACCGCCGTTCCAGCCGGCTCTTCGTCACCGGAACCGTCTGCTGCGCCGTCATCCTCGGCACGAGCGCGCTGTTCCCCGCCGACGCCCGGGTCTGGACGTGGGGGCTGCTGGACCTCGCCTACCTGGCCGGCCTAGCCGTCGTGATCCTGCGAGCCGCGCCGGGCGCGGCAGCCACGCTCACCGTCACCGACGCCCTGATCGAGCGGTTCGGGCTGCTCATCATCATCGTGCTGGGCGAGACCGTCACCGGTGTGGTGAGCGGGCTCGCGGCCGAGCCGGTCAGCGCGCTCACCATCGCGGTCGCGCTGATCGCCGTCGTGGTCGGCTTCGGCGCATGGTGGACCTACTTCGACTTCGCCGGCCACCGTGAACCGCGTCGGACCCCGGCGGCCACCGCGCAGTGGATGCTGGCCCACCTGCCGCTCACCGCCGCGGTGGCCGCCATGGGCGCCGCGATGGTCAGCCTCGTCGAACACGCCCACGCCGCCCGCACCGATGAAGCCACGGCATGGGTGCTCTGCTCCGCCACCGCAGTCGTACTCCTCAGCACGATGCTCGTGGCCGCCAGTCTGGAAGCCTGGCACAGCAAGCGCGAGCTGTACCGCCCGCTCTCCCGCATCTGTGCAGCGGTGGCCCTCGCCTGTCTCGTGCTGGGCGCGGCTCGCCCCGCACCGCTCGCGCTCGGTCTGGTCCTTGTCCTGCTTTTCAGCGCCCCCTGGGGATTCGCCGTCTCCCACCGGCTTCGCCGACCCGGCGCGAACCCCGAGCAGCCGGGCCGTTAGGGCCTCTCTTACGGATCTTGGCGCCCGGCAAGATCCGTAAGAGAGGCCCTAGACAACGGTCGGCCACCGCGCCGGTCCCCGGCCCTGCTCAGGCCACCGCCTGCCACCTCGCTCCCGACCACCACATGGCGCGCAGGGCTGCCCGGCCCGCGGCCGGACAGCCCTGCGATGGGATCGTCAGCAGCCCTTGAGCGCCGGCGTGTTGACGGCCGGGCCGTGGCGGGTGGTGCGCGGCCGGTTGTGTCGGGTGTCACCTGCCAGGGTTTGGCTCAGCCTTTGGCGACTGCGGTGGCCCAGTCGAGGTTCACGCCCATCTGGGCGTACATGTCGGTGTATCCGACGTAGCAGTCGAACTTCTGGACCTTGCCGTTGTGCAGGTACCAGAAGTCGGCGGTCGGTGCGTCGATCTTCGCGCCGTTGGGCTTGAGGGTGCCGGCCGGTGTCTGCAGTGGTCCCTCGAAGGTGCCCTGGATGGACAGTTCGAGGCTGATGACGTCGCCGTTGACGGTGATGCTCTTGAGGTCGCGGTGGACGTCGGGGAAGATGGCGGCCATGCCGGTGAGCACGTCGCCGAGCGCCTTGCCCTGGTAGGTCTTGCCGGCGACCTCGTCGTTGAAGACGCCGTCGTCGGTGAAGCTGTTGATGAACGCGTTGACGTCCAGGCTGTGGCCCTCCGCCACGTGGTAGGCGTTCAGGACGACCGCGAGGTTGGCTATCTCGTGCGCGGTCAGGTGGCGGTTGGTGAGCGGCAGCGCCGACAGTTCGCGAGGGCTCAGGGCCGCGTGGGTCTGCGAGTTGCTGACGGCGTTGACCCGCGCGCTGGCGGCGATGGGGCTTGCGGCCTGTGATGGCGCGGCGGCGATGGCGAGACCGCTGAGGCTCGCGACCGCGGCCGTGGTGACGATCGTCTTCCATCCGAGCGACTTCATATCGTGCTCCTTCAGGTTGGTTCTCGGGATCTGAGGGTCCGTCGAGACGGTTGTGTGTCGCGTGCGGCGCTCTCAAATCAAGCGCTTGTTTGAAGGTAGGAGTGGCGGCGCCAAGCTGTCAAGCGAATGATTGATTTATGTGTTGCGGAGCGCGCGCCCCGGAATGCGCGCGCCTGGTAGGTGGGTTGACGGGTGATCAGCGAGCTGCCGAGCGGGCGAGTGCCGGTTCGGCCCTCGGCTCCTTGACAGCAAAATCAATCAACTGTTTGACTACTGCCCATGGCGACAGAGCGCACAGACCAACGCCGCGAGGCCGGCCAACGGACACGGGACGGCCTGCTGGCCGCCGCGGTGGAGTTGCTCGCGCAACGCGGCCAGGACGGTGTGACCCTCCGCGAGATCACAGACCACGCCGGCGCCAACGTCTCCGCGGTGAGCTACCACTTCGGGTCGCTGAAGACACTGTGCGATTCGGCGATCGAGCACGCGCTGGAGCGGTACCTGGACGAGCAGATCAACGCGGTCGCTTCGCTCGACACCACGTCGAGCATCGAGGAGCTGGCCGCGGCGTTCACCAGGCCGATGATGCGCGCACTGGCGGCCGGCGGACAGGACCTGGCGGTCATCCGGACGGTGGCACGAGTCGGGATCGACCCTCCCGAGGGCTGGGATCGACTGGCCGCGAAGTTCCAGCAGTCCCGGCGGGACATCATCCGCAAGCTCTCGGCCAACCTCCCCGGAGTCGGCGAGCAGGAGCTGGACTTCCGCATCCGCTGCGCGGCCGGCCTGCTGAACTGGCTCGCACTGGCGCCCATCGGCACCGAACTGGCCACCAAGCCCCCCGAGCAGATCGAACGGTGGCTGGTCCCCGTGCTGGCCGGGGCATTCCGCGGCTCCCCGAACACCAGCTGACCCAGGCCGACAGTTGCCAGCACGCCGCCGGCCTCATCCGGCACATCGTGCGGGCCTTGGCGACCGACAGTGCACTCCTGCTCTCGGCCGGCCCGCCGGACGGGCGGCCGGACGGGCGGCCGCCGGACCCGGGGCCGCTGTTCGCTCGGCCGGCTGTGATCAAGTCGGGGGTTGTCCCGGGGTAGGGCGGGTCTGGAGACTTGGTCCTGTGGACGAAGCGACCGCGACACCCGTAGTGCCCGCCGCCCTGGTCTTCGCCGGCCAGGTGCTCGACGCCGACTCGTTCCGCAGCTGGGACGAGCCGCCGCGGTACACCGACGACGGGGCCTCGTACGCCGACGACCTCGCGCGGGCGCGAGCCCGCAGCGGGGCGGACGAGGCGGCGCTCACCGGGGAGGGGCGGATCGGCGGGCACCGGGTGGCGGTGCTGCTCAGCGAGTTCACCTTCCTGGCCGGCTCGATCGGCACCGCGACCGCCGCCCGGTTGCTGCGCGCGGTGGAGCGGGCGACGGCGGAGCGACTGCCGCTGATCGCGTTCCCGGCCTCCGGCGGCACCCGGATGCAGGAGGGGACCCCGGCGTTCGTCCGGATGATCGCCATCGCCAACGCCGTCGCCGCGCACAAGGCCGCCGGGCTGCCGTACCTGGTCCACTTGCGCCACCCCACCACCGGTGGCGTGCTCGCCTCCTGGGGCTCGCTCGGCCAGCTGACCACCGCCGAACCCGGGGCGCTGGTGGGCTTCCTGGGCCCGCGCGTGTACCAGGCGCTGTACGGTGCACCGTTCCCGGAGGGGGTGCAGCGCGCCGAGCACCTGGAGCGGTTCGGCACGGTGGACGCGGTGCTGACGGTGGGTCAGCTGCGCGGGTGGTTGACGGCGGCCCTCGATCTGCTGGACGAACCCGTGAGTTCGCCGAACGAACCGATGGGTTCGATGAGCGAACCGATCAGTTCGGTGAATGAACCGATCAGTTCGGTGAGCGAGCCGGCGGGTTCAGCCACGGTCCCCGTCTGGGAATCCGTCGGTCGGACCCGGGAGCCGGGGCGCCCCGGGCTGGCCGAGTTGCTGGGCGAGGCCGACACCCTGGTCCCGCTCTCCGGCACCGGAGCCGGCGAACGCGACGACGCGCTGCGGCTGGCGCTCGCCCGGTTCGGCGACCGCCGCTGCGTGGTGGTCGGCCATGATCGGGCGGCGGCAGCCGTGCACGGCCCGGTCGGCCCCGGCGCCCTGCGCACCGCCCGGCGCGGCATGCGGCTCGCCGCCGAACTGCGCCTGCCGCTGCTCACCGTGATCGACACCCACGGCGCGCTGCTCAGCCAGTCCGCCGAGGAGGGCGCGCTGGCCGGGGAGATCGCCCGTTGCGTGGCCGAACTGAGCACGCTGCCCGTCCCCGTGGTCAGCCTGCTGCTCGGCGAGGGCGCGGGCGGCGCCGCGCTCGCCCTGCTGCCCGCCGACCGGGCGATCGCCACCGAACACGCCTGGCTCTCCCCCCTCCCCCCGGAGGGCGCCTCGGTGATCCTGCACCGCACCCCCGAGCACGCCCCGCAACTCGCCGAACAGCAGCGGATCGGGGCAACGGAGCTGGCCAGGGAAGGCGTGATCGACCGCATCCTGCCGGAGCCGCCCTCCGCTGCTGCGGAGCCGGCCGAGTTCATCCGACGCACCGTCAGCGCCGTCCGCGAGGAACTGGCGCACGCGGCGACGCTCACCCCGCCCACCCCGCGCCTGGCCAGGTTCCGCGGCCTGGCGCAGTAACCGCGAGCAGCCGCAGTAGCCGCGGAACCCGAGCAGCCCGGGACCTCTCGTACGGATCAGCGCGCGACGTCCCCCGGCCCCGCCAGCACCGACCAGGCGGCGGCCACCTCGCGGCGGACTTCGGCCAGGGCACCGGCCGGTGTCACGTCATGGGCACGCGGCGCGAGTTCGGCGCCGCCCGCACGGATCGCGACGGCCAGCGCACGCAGGTCGGCGGTCGTGCCCGCCAGCTCGGCGGGCGCCGGTGAGCCGGCACCCTGGGCGGTCTGCACGGCGGCCGCGGTGCCCGCGTCGATCACCCGTTCCACCGCCACCAGCAGCGGCCACCAGGCGGCGGCCCGGGCGCCCGTCGGCGGCGGTTCGCCCAGGGCACGCTGGAACTCGGTGCGCAGACCGCCCAGATCGCGGTAGAGCCGACGTCGCAGCCGATGCCGCGCACCCGCCGAGCCCACCGAGCCCACCGAGCCCACCGAGCCCACCGAGCCCACCGAACCCGGCGACGGCCCGGGCGCGTCACCGTCGCCGCCCACCCCCGCGAACGCGCACTCGAGGTACCGGGCGACGTCGTCCACCGAGTCCGCGAGCCGGGCGCCGACCCGGGAGTGCCAGCTCTCCGGCCAGAGCGCATACCCCGCGACCAACACGATCGCGCAGCCGAGCAGGCTGTCCACCAGTCGCGGCACCAGCAGGTGCACCCCTTGGTGGTTCAACAGGTCGGAGAGGATCAGGATCAGCGGCGTGATCACCATCGTCTGCAGCCCGTAGCTGCGTCGCGAGACCACCGGCAGCGCCGCCGCCAGCACGGCCACCACCGGCACCTCCCAGGCCCCGCGCGGCACCACCTCCAGCACGGCGGTGGCCAGCACCAGCCCCACCGCGGTCCCCAGCGCGCGCAGCACCGCGCGGGTGAAGACCGAGCCGAAGTCGGGCTTGAGGACGAAGGTCACGGTCAACGGCACCCAGTAGGAGCGCGGCACCGTGACGGTGGAGACCAGCGCCTGGGCCAGCCCGAGGCAGAGCGCCAGCCGCAGGCCGTAGCGCCAGGAGGTGGCCGACAGCAGCACCTCCCGCGCACGGGCCGGCACTCGCGCCCGCAGCGGGGTCGGCCGCAGCCCGGCGGACGGCACCGGCGACCGGCGCGCGTCCGCCAGCACCTCCCGCGCGTGCAGGACGGCGGCGGCCGCGGCCCGTTCGACCGGGGTGTCCGGCTCGGTGTCTGAGGAGGACTCAGCAGCTGACGGAGCGTCAACGGCGAGGGTGCGCAGCGTTCCCCCCACCGCCACCGCCGCCGCGATCCGCCGCACCTCGACCGCCAACCGCCTGCCCAGCGGGCCACCCGCCGCGTGCACGGCGGGGGCCGCCTCGACCAGCGGCGTCAGCGCCCCCAGCAGCGCCATCAGACGGGACATCCCCCGGCTGCGCCCCGGGACCAGAGCGCGGCGGCTGAGCAGCAGGTCGTAGGCGTTGTCGAGAGCTCCGGTCAGCCGGGTCCGCGCCTCGCTCCAGTCCTCCCCGCCGGCGGCGTCCAGCAGGTCGGCGGTCGCGTGGTAGGCGTCGGCGACCGCCGCCCGTTCGGGGATTCCGGAGCGGACCGGCCAGGCGAGCAGCGCCATCACCAGGATCAGCGCGGCGCCGAGCAGGATGAGCGCCGGACCGTGCCACCAGGGCGGCGGGAACGGCAGGCCGGCGCCGATCACCGCCATCAGCAGCACGTTGAGCCCGACGGCGGAGGAGACCGCGCCGATCGTACTGATCATCCCGGCCACCAGCGCGAGCCCGGTGAGGGCGGCGACGGCGACCCAACCGTGCCCGTACACCTGCTCGCCGAGCGCCAGCCCGGCGGCGGCGAAGAGCTGTGGAACGGCGATGTTGAACACCCGCAGCCGGTAAGCGTCGGCGGTGTCCCCGAGCACGGCACCGAGCGCCCCCATCGCGACCAGCGCGCCGTCTGCACTCTGCCCGACGGCGAACCCGACGGCCACCGGCAACCCCATCCCGACGGCCGCGCGCACGGCCGCCGCCTTGGGCACGGCGGTCGGCTGCGGACGCAGCGTGCGGACCAGCCAGGGCGGCGGGGTCAACCGGCCGGCGGCAGAGTCGTTCTCAGTCGTCCTCACCTGATGATCCTCGCCCGTCGCTCACTTCCCTGCCGGAAGGCACGAGCGCTCACCGCGCGCACCCGCCACCGCACCCGGGCCACCGCGTTCGGCGGATAGCTGCGGTAGCCATTGGACGAGAGCTCGCAGCCGATCACATCCCCAGGCGGTGGTTCAGTGGCCGAGGGCGGTCTGGACGAGCTTGATGACGACCAGGACCATCGCGATCAGCAGGTACGTGCGCAGCGCGCCCATGCCGATCTTGCGGCCGGTGGACATCACCGGGCGGGTGAGGGTCGCCAGTGGGGGCATCCGCCAGTTGTCGCGTCCGGTGCGGTCGATGGGGTCCTCGGCGGTGGCGGTGCGCTTGCGCGTGAAGGCGAAGCCGGCGGCCAGCACCCCCAGCACGCCGCAGCCGGCCATGATGTCCAGGATCGCCCCGGAGGAGATGTTCGGGAACAGCACCGAGGCGGTCAGGATCACCGACAGCGTCACCAGCACCCCCACCACCGCGGAGGTGAACGCGTTGACCTTCGGCCCGTTCGACCACGGCCCCAGCACCTGCTTGTCGTTGCACAGCAGCAGCAGGAAGACGGAGGCCGACGGCAGCAGCACCCCGGCCAGCACCTGCACACCCTGCGTCAACAACCCCAGCGTGTGGTCACTGGCGACCAGCACGATCGCCGCCGCCACGCAGACCAGCGCCGCGTAGACGGCGTAGAAGCCCTTGGCGCCGGCGACCCCACGGTGCAGCGAGTGCTTCATGCCGAAGACGTCACCGATCGCGTACGCGGTGGAGAGCGAGACGGCGAACGCGCCGATGATCGAGGCGTCCAGCAGCGCGATCGCGAAGAGCACGCCGACCAGCTTGCCGGAGTGCTCCGCCAGGCCCCTGGCCACCGCGCCCGCGTCCGAGAACTGCCCCACCCCGTCGGTGCCGGCGAACGCGGCGGCGGTGAAACCCATCATCGCGGCCGCGCCGACCACGACGATCACGATGCCGATCCACAGGTCGGCCTTCTCGTACTTCATGAACCGCGGCGTGATCCGCTTGTCGATCACGTACGACTGCTGGAAGAACAGCTGCCACGGCGCGACGGTGGTGCCCACGATGGAGATGATCAGCAGCATCACGGTCGCCAACTGGCCCGTGCCGCCCGGCATGTTCGGCACCACGAAGTCGTGCGCCATCTGCGAGGTCCTCGGGTGGACCATGAAGTAGATCGGCACCAGCAGCAGCGAACCCGCGCACAGCGCCACCGCGATCCGCTCGAAACGGCGGAACGAGCCGGTGAAGGCCGAGGCGATGATGATCGCGGCGGCCAGCACCACCGAGGCGACCTTCGGCAGGCCCAGGTAGCCGGCCGCCAGCGTCACCCCGATGAACTCTGTCACCAACGTCAACCCGTTCAGCAGGAACAGGTCGATCACACTGAACGCGCCCCAGAACTTCCCGAACCGCTCCAGGATCAACCGGGCGTGCCCCACACCGGTCACCGCACCCAGGCGCAGCACCATCTCCTGGTTGACGTACAGCACCGGAACCAGCAGCAACAGCGTCCACAGCAGATGCGTGCCGTAGTTCTGCCCGGCCTGCCCGTACGTGGAGAACGCGCCGGCGTCGTTGTCGCCGACCATCACGATCAGGCCCGGGCCCACGATCGCCAGCAGCGTCTTCAGCTTCGCGGACAGGCCCTTGCGCTCGGCCGTGTCATCCAGCCGGATCGTGCCCAGCGCACCCTTGATGTCACCCAGGTGCGCGTCATCCAGCACCGCGGCACGCGCGGCGGGAACCTTCGAGTCGAGAGTCGCGTTGGTGGTCATGATGAACCTCCCTCAGCCCCCACGGATTCAGGGGGAGTTCGGAGGCACGCGGCAGCAGCCCTCGGAGCAGGTGGAGCGTGCGCAGGCGCGAGTGAGCCTTGCCGAGGTGGTTACCGCGAGCCGAAGAAGTACGAGGACAAGCGGGAGTAGGGGCAACTATGGCCCGGACTACTGCAATCCATGAGTCTGTCTCTCGCCTCCCCCCGGCCGGTGCGCGCGACGGATCCGCTACGCATGACGACACGGCAAGGAGCTCGCCGTCCCCGAGGGCCGGCTCACCCCAACTCGTCAGAGCTTTGGCACTTCACGGCGTGATCCGACTCGGCTGAGCCGGAAGCCACTTGGGATCAACCCTTAGGTCGGGAAGATCTGTCCTGATCCGGAGCGTCTCTCGACGGTTGGGATCAGTGGCCTGTGTCCGTGAAGACGCCTCACCGAACGAGGTGCCTTCTTCATTGAACGCTCACCAGCATAGACCCGTGGTTGCATCGAGCGGCAAGCGATTACCAAACTTTGACTGATGAACAGATTGTTCACAAGGAACCGTTGACAACGAGCTGCAGTGTGGTGAGGGTGATGGCATGTCATCAGCCAACAGCCCAAACGACCCGACCGATTCAGTCGATCCGTTCGCGGTGCCCGATCCCGACCAGGCGCGGGTGCAGCGCGAGTACGCCTCGCTCTTCCGGATAGCCGAGCGGCACGCCGCCACCGACGAGCAGCGCCGGCGCCAGGTGCACCCGATGGTCCTCGCGCCGCACGAGGCGATCCGCTTGGTCACCTTCCTGCTGAGCGGCGCCGCGCTGCCCGAGGAGGGCGAGCCGGAGGTGGACCGCAGCGACATCCTGGCCGCGCTCAGTCTGGTGCCACGAGCCCGGGCCGAGATGGACGACCTGGAAGCCGGACTGCTCGGAATGGCGCGCGGGCGCGGACTCACCTGGCAGGAGGTGGCGTTCGGCCTGGGCCTCGGCACTCCGCAGGCGGCCCGGCAGCGGTACGAGCGGCTGGCCGGCCGGTCGGCGGCTGCTGCGGATGCCGGTGCCGGTGCCGGTGCTGCGGATGCTGGTGCCGCGGACACGGCTGCTGCGGACGCGGCCGCTGCGTCAGGTCGGTGAAGCGGCGGCGGTCTGTCCGCTCTCGGCGATTCCGCTGAGAGCTTGCCGCTCTTCCCGCCGCCGTCCTCGGGCGGCAGAGTCAGTCGGCATGAGACTCCTGATCCTGGGTGGTACCGAGTTCGTCGGGCGGGCCTTCACCGAGGCGGCCCTGTCGCGTGGTTGGGAGGTGACTGTCTTCCACCGCGGCCACCACGCGCCGCCGCCGGGCGTCCGGGCGCTGCGCGGCGACCGGACCACCGAGGACGGCCTGGCCGAGTTGGCGGCGGCGGCCGCCTCGCCCGAGGGCGGGTGGGACCTGGTGGTGGACACCTGGCGGTTCGCCCCCACCGCCGTCCGGGACGCCGCGCGGCTGCTGGCGGGGCGGGCCGGCCACTACGTCTACGTGTCCAGCCGCTCCGTCTACGGCTACCCCACCGGGGTCGACCTGGACGAGCGGTGCCCGGTGGTGGACGGCGATCCGGACGACCCGGAGGGCGACTACGCGCGACTCAAGCGCGGCGGCGAGCTGGCCGCGCTGGCGTCGTTCGGGGAGCGTGCGCTGCTGGTGCGCGCCGGACTGGTGCTCGGCCCCGGCGAGAACGTCGGGCGCCTGCCCTGGTGGCTGAACCGGATCGCCCGTGGCGGTCCGGTCCTGGCGCCCGGACCACGCGAGCTGACCATCCAGTACATCGATGCGCGCGACCTCGCCGGCTGGAGCCTGGACGCGGCCGAGCGCGGCCTGGGCGGCGTGTTCAACCTGGTCTGCCCGCCCGATCGGACAACCATGGGCGACCTGCTGGAGACCTGCGTCGCCGCCACCGGGTCCACGGCCGAGCTGCGCTGGACCGACCCGGAGGTGCTGCTGGCGGCCGGCGTCGAGCCCTGGACCCAGCTGCCGATCTGGATCCCGCCGGGCGAGTTGCACGCCACCATGCACCGCGGCAACGTCGGCAAGGCGCTCGCTGCCGGGTTGCGCTGCCGCCCGCTGAGCGAGACGGTCGCGGACACCTGGGCGTGGCAGCGGGAGCTGCCCGGCGGCGTGCCGAGCGGGACCGGCCACTCGGCGAGCGGGATCAGCGCCGAGCTGGAACGGGAGTTGCTCGGGCAGCCGTGAGCGGACGGGTGGCGGGGGGCGCAGCCGGCCGCGCGGGAGCGCAACAGCGGGCACCGCTACCGGCGCTGAGCCCCCTCGCGAGCCCCCGAACAGGCCCCTGAGCGTGCCGCCGCACGGGCCGCCGCGCGGGCCCAGAGGGCGACCGCGGCGCCGAGCAGGCACAGGGCGACCGCGACCACGATCGCCCGGTCGGCGCCCGCGGCCGCTGCGGCGGCGGGACCCGCGGGCGAGCGGGCGGAGCCGATCAGCGCCAGGGACAGGGCGACGCCGAGGGCGGAACCCAGGTAGCGGGCGGTGTTGTTGGCGCCGGATCCCATGGCGGCGCGATGGCCCGGCACGCTGCTGACGGCGAGCCGGGCCAGCGCCGCGTTGAGCACTCCGCTGCCCAGACCGGCCACCACCAGGCCGGGGACCAGCCGGGGCCAACCGGCGGCGGGCGTGAGCCCGTAGAGAGCGGCCTCGCCGACGGCGCAGGCCAGCAGGGCGGCAGCCAGCTGGGTGACCGGGGCGAGCCGGTCGGCCAGTCGACGCGACTGCAGGGCGGCGACCACCGACAGGCCGGACCAGATCGCCAGCACCAGCCCGGCCACCAACGGGCTCTCGCCGAGGGCGCGTTCCAGCACGCTGGGCAGGCAGCTCATCAGGCCGACGATGGACAGGCCGGTGAAGAGCGCACCCGTCCCGGCGGCGACGAAGCGGGCGTCGCGGAAGAGCGCGAGGTCCAGCATCGGCTCGGCCACCCGGGACTCCACCAGCGCGAACGCGCCCAGCGCCAGCACCCCGAGGGCCAGCAGCGTCACCGGGGCCGGCCGCAGCCAGCCGGTGCGTCCCTCGGCCAGACCGGCGATCAGCGCGGCGGTGCCGACCGACAGGGTGAGGGCGCCGAGCGGGTCCAGGCGGCGCGGCCGGTCGCTGCGGGACTCGGTGAGGTGCCGGGCCGCGAGCCCGGCGAGCAGCAGTGCGAGTGCGGCCAGCACCGCGTAGACGGCGCGCCAGCCGGCGAGTTCGGCGAGCAGCGCGGCGTAGACGGGACCCACCGCGATGCCGAGCCCGACCGCCGCGCCCCAGCCGCCGAGGGCCCGCACCCGCGCGGGGCCGGCTGGGTAGGCCTGGCTGACCAGGCCGAGGCTGGGCGCGAGCAGCGCGGCCGAGGCACCGCCCTGGAGCACCCGGGCGATCACGAAGACGGTGGTGTCGGGGGCGAGCGCGGACAGCGCGGCGGAGGCCGCGAGCAGCAGCGCGCCCGCGGTGAACACCCGCTTGCGGCCGTGGTCGTCGGCGACTCCGCCCATGATCAGCAGCAGTGCGGTGAGGCCGAGCAGCGCGCCGGTGAGGATCCAGGTCTGCGCGGCGGGCCCCGCGTGCAGGGCGCTGGCGGTGGGTGCGAGCGTGGTGGTCGGCAGGGTGTAGGCGATCAGCACCAGGAAGGTGCCGTAGCAGGCGGTGAGCAGGGCCGGGCGCGGGCCGGGCCGCGCGGCCGACGGGAGTAACGGGGGCAGCGGGGGCACCGGGTCGGGTGTCGACAACAGGTCGGGGCGTGCACTGTCCTGGGCCATCGACGACCACCTCAGTCTGGTGAATGAACTCACTCGGGCAAGCGAGTCTGGTGAATGAACTGACTCGTTCATCACGCTACACCATCGGTCTGTTCAATGAACCGACCCGAGTACACTGGCTCCCATGGCGCTCGGAACGGACTACGCCCAACAGGACTGCTCGCTCGCCCGTGCCCTGGAGGTGGTCGGCGAGCGCTGGAGCCTGCTCATCGTGCGCGACGCCTTCTACGGGGTGCGCCGGTTCAACGACTTCCTGGTCCACCTGGACATTCCGCGCGCGGTCCTCACCGCCCGGCTGCGGGCCCTGGTCGAGGCGGGGGTGCTGCGCAAGGAGCCCTACCAGGACGGCCCGGTGCGCTACGAGTACCTGCTGACCGAGGCCGGCCTCGAACTCTGGCTGCCGGTACACGCGTTGGCCCGCTGGGGCGAACGGCACGCCGCCGAGCACGCCTCGCACACCGTCTTCACCCACGACGCGTGCGGCAACCGGATCAGCCCGGTCGGCATCTGCGTCCCGTGCGGGGTGGCGGTCGCGCCGGCCCACGTCGTCATGCGGCCGGCTCCCGGCGACCGTCGCAGTCCGCGCACCGACCCGGTCACCCTGGCCCTGGCCCGGCCCCGGGCGCTGCTCACTCCCGTACTGACGGAAGGTCAGCACTGAGCCCAGCCCCATGCGCTGGGCGCCGCCCCACGCCGAGCAGGCCTCAGGACGACCGCGCCACCAGCGGTGCGCAGCTGCGGTCGAGCGGCCGCGTCTGCGGCGGCGCCTGCGCCGGCTCGGCGGCGAAGGCGAAGCGGACCACCTTGCCCCGGTCGTTCGGCTCCCACCCCCAGCTGTCCGCCAGCGCCTGGACCAGCGCCAGGCCACGCCCGGAGCTCACGTCGTCCGCGGGGCACAGCACCAACGGCGTGCGCCTGGACCGGTCGGCCACTTCCACCAGTAGCTGCCGACCGGTCCACCGCACCGTGACCCGGCACTCCCCGCCGCCGTGCTCCAGCGCATTGGTGACCACCTCGCTGGCGCACAGCCGCAGGTCCCCCCGTGCCTCCGGGGCGAGCGGAACCCCCCAACCCGCGGCCACGGCAACGATCCGGTCACGAGCCCGCCGAACGGCGTTGGCATCAGCGGTGACCTGGAATTCATTCGACAGGGGACGGTACTCGCGCTCCATGTAGGGCATCTCCTCGACGATCCAGGGAGCGGCTGAACCATGATCCGCCGTCCCCGAGCGGCTGATGCACAGTCAACCGACTTACGCCCGAGAAGAGAACGGTCCATGCTGGGCTGAGCCGTGAACGACGTGAATCAAGCAAGGGGGAGCTATGACTCGCACGCCGAACAGACAGCTGGCCGCCCTGCTGGCCGAGGCCCGCTGGGGCAACGACCAGCTGGCCCGCGCGGTGAACCGGATCGGCCGCAGCGCCGGTCTGGAGCTGACATACGATCACTCTGCGGTCTCGCACTGGCTGAAAGGCGTCCGTCCCAAGCCGACCGTCCGACCGGTGGTGGCGGAGGCGTTCGCCCGTCGGCTGGGCCGCCCGGTCACCTCGCAGGAGGCGGGCTTCGGGCCGGCCCCGGCCGGCAGCACTCCCGGGGCCGACCTGGCCGACCTGGTGCGCAGCGACATGGACCCGTCGCGCCGGAGCATGCTGACCGCCGGGCTCTACTCGGCCGCGATGCTGGTGCCCGGCTACACCGAGCTGGCCCAGCGGCTGGACAACGCCAACCACGAGGTGCGGGCGGGGCGCACCGTGCGGATCGGCGAGAGCGAGGTGGAGACGGTCCGGGCGATGACGGAGCGGATCGCGGGGATCCTCGACGAGCTGGGCGGCGGCCACGCGCGCCCGATGAGCGCCGCGTTCCTGGCGAACACCGTGATGCCCTGGCTGCAGGCCGACGGCACGCCACGGGTGAAGAAGTCGATGCTGGCCGCCGCCTCCGACCTGGTCTACCTGACCGGCTGGATGGCGATGTACGAACGGGCGCACGGCCTGGGCCAGCAGTACTTCACCGAGGCCCTGACGCTGGCTCAGGACGGCCAGGACCACGTCACGTACTGCCGAACGCTGCGGGGCATGTCGCTGCAGGCGGCCAACCTCGGCTATGGGCCGCGCGCGCTGCAGTACGCGGACGCCGCCGCCGAGTGCGCGCCGGCCGCCGGCCCGCGACTGACCGCGTTCCTGCGCGGCCAGCAGGCGCACGGCGCCGCCATGGTGCGTGACCAGCGGCTGGCCTTCACCAGGCTGGGCCAGACCGAGGCGGCGCTGGCCAAGGCCGACGGGCGCAACGACGCGGTGGGCGGGTACGACTGGTCGGCGTACCACTTCCACGTCAGCAGCGTGCTGTACGCGCTCGGTGACCTGCCGGGCTCGATCCAGGCGATGCGGCAGTCCAACCGGGTGCGCCCGGCGAACGAGCGGCAGGGGCGGCTGCACGCGAACGGGGTGCTGGCGGCGCGGCAGTGGGAGCTGGGCCATGTCGAGGCCGCGTGCGTGACCTGGGGCGAGTTCCTCGACGACTACACCACGCTGGCCACCGCGCGCGGGGACGAGCATTTCGACGTGCTGCGGCAGAGCGTCACCGCCCATCCGGGCAGCCGCGCGGTGCGGCGGCTCGGCGAACGGGTGCGGGTGGTGGCGGGCCAGAAGGCCGCCGTTTAGCGGGTCACCGAACAGCGTGGTGCGACAAGGGGCGCGGAGGACGGAGGACGGAGGACACGCCGGGGGCCGCGCGCCCTGAGCAGATACCCTCCAGGGGTATAGGCTGAGACCCATGGACGCGATCCGGCACGCCCTGTCCATCACCGGCTCGATGACCTGGGAGATCACCTGGGCTCTGATCCTGGGCTTCGCGCTCTCCGCGGTGGTTCAGGCGGTGGTCCGCAAGTCCACCATCATCCGGCTGCTCGGCGACCACCGGCCGCGCACCCTGGCCGTCGCCTCGGCACTGGGCGCCGCCTCCTCGTCCTGCTCCTACGCGGCGGTGGCGCTGGCCCGGTCGCTGTTCCGCAAGGGCGCCGACTTCACCTCCGCGATGGCCTTCGAGATCGCGTCCACCAATCTGGTGATCGAACTCGGCGTGATCCTGGCCCTGCTGATGGGCTGGCAGTTCACGGCGGCGGAGTTCGTCGGCGGTCCGATCATGATCGTGGTGCTCGCGCTGCTCTTCCGATTCTTCCTGCGCGACCGGCTGCTGAGCACGGCTCGCGCGCAGGCGGAGCGCGGCGTGCCCGGCTCGATGGAGGGGCACGCCGCGATGGACATGTCGGTGCCGGGCGACGGCCCCTTCACCCGCCGGCTGCTCTCCCCCGCCGGATTCACCGCGACCTCGCACGTCTTCGTGATGGAGTGGGCGGCGATCATCAGGGACCTGGTGATCGGGCTGCTCATCGCCGGCGCCATCGCCGCCTGGGTGCCGGACAGCTTCTGGCACGCGTTCTTCTTCGCCGGACACCCGCTGGCGAGCAAGCTGTGGGGACCGCTGATCGGACCGCTGGTGGCGATGCTCTCCTTCGTCTGCTCGATCGGCAACGTGCCGCTGGCGGTGGTGCTGTGGCAGGGCGGGATCAGCTTCGGCGGCGTGGTCGCGTTCATCTTCGCGGACCTGATCATCCTGCCGATCCTGAACATCTACCGGAAGTACTACGGCGCCCGGATGGCCGCCTTCCTGCTCGCGACCAGCTACGCGGCGATGGTGGCGGCGGGCTACCTGGTGGAGTTCGTCTTCGGCGGGCTGGGGCTGATCCCGGACCAGCGGGACGCGAAGATCCCGATGGAGGGGATCAGTTGGAACTACACCAGCTGTCTGAACATCGCCTTCCTGCTGCTGGCGGCCACGCTGCTGGTGCGGTTCCTGCGCACCGGCGGCCTGGCGATGCTGCGGATGATGGGCGGGGCACCGCAGGCGGCCCACCGCGGCCACGACCGTCGGGACCACGACCATCGGGACCACGATCACCAGGATCACGACGCCTGACTCCGGCCCGGACTACGCTCGAGCCATGACCAGCCGATCCCCGTTCCTCGGCGACGAAGAGCGCCGAGCCCGCCTGGCCCACCGGCAGCTGCTGGCCCCCGCCCACCGGGCCGCCACCGTCGAGCAGGTGGCCGATGCCGTGGTGGGCCTGCACGCCACGGACGCGGCGACCGTCTACCTCTCGGCCTGCACCCGCCTCACCGAGCCGAGCGCCGCCGCGGTCGACCGGGCCCTGTACGAGGAGGTGACGCTGGTGAAGCTGCTCTCCATGCGGCGCACCATCTTCGCCGTCACCGAGGACTGCGCCCCGTACGTCAGTTCCTCGAGCGCGCGGGCCATCGCGGTCAAGGAGCGGGCCACCCTGGTCAAGCACCTGCGCGAGGGCGCGGACGGCTGGGACGAGGCGCGGCTGGCCGCGACCGAGCGCGCCGTGCTCGCCGCACTGGCCGCCCGCGGTGCGGCCACCACCGCGGAACTGGCCGTCGACGTCCCGGCGTTGAGCGAGACGATCCTGATGGCGCCGGGCAAGCCGTACGAGGCGCGGCAGAGCGTGGGCAGCCGGCTGCTGCGGCTGCTGGCCTCGGACGGGCACGTGCGGCGCTGCCGGCCGCGCGGTTCCTGGGTGAGCAGCAGCTACCCGTGGGCGCTGGTCCCGCAGTGGCCCGACGTCCCGGTCCGGGAGGCCAAGGCGGAGGTGGTGCGCCGCTGGCTGGCCCGCTACGGTCCGGCCACCGTCGAGGACGTCAAGTGGTGGACCGGCTGGACGCTCGGCGACACCCGGAAGGCGCTGGCCGACGTCGGCGCGGTGCAGGTCCAACTGGCCGGCGGCCCCGGACTGGTGCTGCCGGGCGACGAGGAGCCGGAGTCCGGGTCGACCGGCGAGCCGTGGGCCGCGCTGCTGCCCGCGCTGGACCCGACGGTACTGGGTTGGCGCGGCCGCGACTGGTACCTGGAGCCGGAGTTGGTGCCCGCGCTCTTCGACCGGACCGGCAACGCGGGCCCGACGGTGTGGTGGAACGGCCGGGTGGTGGGCGGTTGGGCCCAGCGGTCGGACGGCGAGCTGGTCTGGCGGCTGCTCGCCGGGATCGGCGGGTCGGAGGCGAGGACGGCCGAGCGGGCGATCGCCGCCGAGGCCGAGCGGCTGGCCGGCTGGCTCGGCGAGGTCCGGGTCACCCCGCGCTTTCGGACGCCGCTGGAGCGGGAGTTGACGGGTTGAGGCAACCGGGACGGGCCGACGAACGGGCTGAGGAGGTGGAGATAGGACTCGAACCTATGTACGCGGCATTGCGGGCCGCTGCCTCGCCACTCGGCCACTCCACCCGGCGATCTGCTGCTCGGCAAGGATCCTGACCGGCAACCGGCCCGGACGCCAAACCGCCTCCCGCGCTCCTCACCCGCTCGGCGGTACGTCGCCCTCCCCGTTAGCCCGGACGGCCCGCAGCGCCGCCCGGGCCCGGGTCACCAGCGCGCGGCCGGCCGAGCTGCCCAACTCGTCGGCGCGCCGGTCCGCTCCGCCCGACACGACGGTCGCTCACCCGGCCGCGTGGGTCGCCACGGAGTCGGCGAACTCCCGGGCCGGCGACGGCAAGGCGTCCCACTGGCGGACCGCCCAGCCGACCGGGAGGGGTGGCAGGGCGGGGATCGGGATCAGCCGCAGCTCCGGGTGGCCGGGGGCCCGCCAGCCGGGCAGCGCGGGGACCACGGCGTGACCGAGGCCGAGTTCGGCCAGCAGCACCGCCGTGTCCCAGTCGGCAACGCTGGTGGTGGCGCCCTGGACGTGGCCGAGCTGGCCGTCCAGCCGGGCCCGGGCGACGGAGTTCTCCGGCAGCCGGATCGGGCGGATCGCGGTCAGCTCGCCCGGCTCGATCAGCGTGCGCTGCGCCAACGGGTCGTCGATGCGCACCGCGAGCACCCAGGGCAGCTCGATCACCGGCCGCTGTTCGATCCCGCGCGCGGGTGCGCCGATGGTCACCCAGGCCAGGTCGGCCTCCCCCGCCGCGAGCGCGTCGAAGCAGCTGCGGCTGGACGTCTCGGTGCGGAACTCCAGGTTGACGTCCGGGTGTTCGCGCCGAAAGTGGGCGACGGCGGCGGTCATGAAGTGGCGCATCGTGGTGGCGCCGGTGGTGATCCGCACCGTGCCGCGGTCCCCGTCGCGCAGGTCGTGCAGCTGACGCAGCGCCAGATCGAGCTGGCCCAGCCCCTGGGCGGCCGCGCGATGCAGGATCTGCCCGGCCTGGGTCGGCGCGACCCCGCGCGGGCGCCGCTCCAGCAGGGCCAGGCCGAGTTCGGTCTCCAGCCGCCGCACGTGCTGGCTGATCGCCGACTGGGTACGGGAGAGCTCGCGGGCGACGGCGCTGAGGTTGCCGCTCTCGCAGGCGGCGACGAAGACGCGGAGATCGTCGAGGGTCATGGAGCAGCACCGTAGCAAGGCCCAGACCGAAGATTTCCCTTGGATCTGTGGAAGACAACCTGAGGATTGACTTGGGTGTCGGGGAGGAGAAGCATCGTCAGCGACCGGGGCGGCGACCTGTCCGCCGAAGCCAGGGGGGCACGCGGCGGCGATCCGGGAGCCGGACGTCGACCCTGGCGGACAGGCGCCGACCCGGTGACCCGAGACGCGACAGGGGGAAGCCGGATGGGACGGGCCGAGGCGGCAGTGGCGCTGCTGCGTTCGCTGGGCGCGGCGGAACTCGACCACCCTGGCGGCACGTTGCTCGCCCACCTGGAGCGGGTCCAGCTGCTGCTGACCGCCTGGGGCGCCCGCCCCGACCTGCGGCTGGCCGGTCTCTGCCACGCCTGCTACGGAACGGACGGCTTCGCCACCACCCTGCTGCCGCTCAACGCGCGGGGCCGGCTCTCGGAGGTGATCGGCCCGGCGGCCGAGCAGCTGGTGTACGACTACGGCAGCTGCGACCGTGCCCTGTCGTACCGTCAACTCCCGGTTGCCGACGGGCTGATCCGCGATCGCTTCAGCGGGCTCGAGTCCGTCCCCGACCAGCGGCGACGCCAGGACTTCGCCGAGCTGACCGTCGCCAACGAGCTGGACGTGCTGCGGCACAGCGCCGAGCTGCGGGAGCGCTGGGGGCCGGCGCTGGGGCGGCTCTTCACCTCCCTCGACCCGTTGCTGAGCGAGCCGGCCCGCCGGGCGGTCCGGGATGCGCTGGGCTGAGGCCGACGCGTCGGTCGCGGGCCGCCCCGGATGAGACGGGCGTCACAGTCGCCCGGCCCGTCCGGATGTCACATCTCGCCGGTCTGCTCCGTCAAAGCTGGGCAAGCATCGACACGGCAAGGAGAGCATCATGAACGCCCGGCTCAACTTCTACGGCAGCTCCATCACGCCCAACTTCGCGAAGTACATCAACTCGGCGGGCAAGGTCGTCACGGACTCGACCCTGCCGCACGCAACGCAGGAGCTGGTGAAGATCCGCGCCAGCCAGATCAACGGCTGCGGGATGTGCCTCGACATGCACACCAAGGACGCCGCGCACGCCGGGGAGACCGCGCAGCGCCTCAACCTGGTCGCGGTCTGGCGGGAGGCCACCGTCTTCACCGAGGCCGAGCGGGCGGCGCTGGAACTGGCCGAACAGGGCACCCGCATCGCCGACGCCGCCGGCGGCGTCAGTGACGAGGTCTGGGCGAAGGCCGCCGAGCACTACGACGAGGAGCAACTGGCCGCCCTGGTCTGCCTGATCGCCCTCATCAATGCGTACAACCGGCTGAACGTCATCGTCCAGCAGCCCGCCGGCGACTACCAGGTGGGCCAGTTCGGCTGACCAACGCCCGGGGCCGCTGGGCGGCCACCGCATCAGGCGACCACCGAAGCCGCCGCCTCGCGGGCGCGCAGGCGGCGCAGCATCCGGGCGTCCTGGAAACCGACCGCCCGGGCGGCGGCTTCGGTGGTCGCGCCGCGGGCGATCAGGTGTTCGGCGCGTTCGATCCGTAGCTCCTGCTGGTAGCGCAGCGGCGTCAGGCCGGTGGCGCTGCTGAAGCGCCTGGTCAGGGTCCGCTCGCTGACGCCGACGGCGGCGGCCAGCTCGGTCAGCGCGAGGCGATCGGTGTAGCCGGCATCGATCAGGTCCTGGGCGCGGTGCACCGCGTCACAGACGTGCGCCCGGTGCCGGAGCATCGCGCTGGCCTGCTGCTCATCACCGTTGCGCCGGGCGTAGACCACCATTTTGCGGGCCACCCGCGCGGCGTCGTAGGGCCCGTGGCGCAGGGCGATCAGGTGCAGCGCGAGGTCGATGCCGCTGGCGATGCCGGCCGAGGTGATCAGCCGGTCCTCCACCACGTACAGCACGTCACGCACCACCGTCGCGCGCGGGTAGCGACGGGCCAGCTCCTCCTGGAGGTCGTGGTGCGTGGTGCAGCGCCGCCCGTCGAGCAGCCCGGCCCGACCGAGCGCGTCGGCTCCCGCGCAGACGCTCGCCACCGTGCCGCCCGCCGCGTGGTGGGCCGCCAGGCGGTCGAGGGTGGCCTGGCCGAGCGCGCCGTGCCGGCGCAGCGTGGGCGAGCGCCAGCCGGGGACCACGATCAGGTCGTCCGCCGTCAGCTCGGGCCACTGCGTCTGCGCGCGCAGCTCGACCCCCTGGGCGGTCGGGATCGCGCTCTGCTCGCCGACGTAGCGGATCCGGTACGGGTGGCCGAGGTCGGCGGCCGCGGAGAAGACCTGGGCGGGGCCGGCCAGGTCCAGCAGGTGCAGTTGGGGGACGAGGAGGAAGACGACCTGACTCATGAGGACACCGTAGGCCGGGCGGCCCGCCGGGTGGGACCCGGCGGGCACGATCCGGTCAGGCCTTTTCGAGTTCCGCGACGGTCGCGATCCGGGCGAACCGGCCGGCCAGCGCGTACTCGGTGCGGGCGATGATCCCGTCGGTGCCGAGGGTGGTCGGGTCGGCGAGGATCTCCGCCATGGTGCGCCCGGCGGGGGCGTCGCGGTGCTCGATCGGGTGGGTGGCGGTGGCGTCGGTGACGAAGACCATCCGGTAGCCGAGGTCGGCGCCGAGCCGGGTGGTGGTCTCGCAGCACTGCTCGGTGCGGATGCCGCAGACCACCAGTTCCCCCACCCCGTGCCGGGTGAGCAATTGCTGCAGGTTGGTGGTGCTGAACGCGTTGTGCGAGGTCTTGGTCAGGAGCGGCTCGCCGGGTCGCGGCTCCAGCCCCTCGATCAGCTGGACGTGCCCGAGGGCCGGGTCGAACGGCGTGCCGCTGCCCGGCTCGCTGTGCAGCACCCAGACCACCAGGTCGCCGTTGGCCCGCGCGACGTCGACCAGGCGGTTGACCTGCTCGACGATGGCGGGGTTGGAGACGGCGGCCCAGTCGGGGCGACGGCGGAAGGACTCCTGGACGTCGATGACGATCAGCGCGGTGCGTGACGATGTGGTTCCCATGGGCACCATCGTGGCGGCTGCCCGGGGGTCTCGCGAAGGCCCGATCCGGACCGGACGCGGAACGATCCGGTCAGCGGGGGTCGGGCCGGTCCACGTTCCAGTGCCGCACCACCTGGCAGACCCAACGGTCCCCCTCCTCGGTGGCGACCGAGATCACCGAGAGCCGGCTGATGGTGCGCTGACCGCCTTCCGAGTCCCCGTAGAGCAGGTCGATGTTGACCCGCTCCCGGTTCTTGACCGGCCCGGCCAGCGCCTGGTGGTCCGGGTCCAGGGGGTCGCGGATCGCGGCGTGCCAGAAGCTGGTGTCGCCGGGCGCGACGTAGAGGTCACGGGACTGGCGGCGGAAGTCGGCCGGGTCCGGGTGCTTCACGTCCTGGTAGGTCTCCGGCGGGGCGAACCGCCAGCCGTGGATCACCCCGAGCCCCGGGCCGACGTTGCGGATCGAGGCCGCCAGGTACAGGTTGTCCCCCTCGATCCGCAGGTAGCCCGCGCTGCCGGCCAGGTGCGCCCGGTGCCCGTCCTGCCAGATCAGCTTCTGCCGCGGCGCCTCCAGCCGGGAGCTGATCAGCAACGGCCGCAGCGAGGCCAGCACCGCGCGCTCGGCCGACTGCGCGGCCCGGTCAGCCGAGCGGATCGAGGCGAAGGAGGCGGCGGCCAGGACCAGCGTTCCGCCTGCGGTGGCCAGCGCCGAGAAGGTGCCCCAGTCGATCACCGGGCACCGTCCCTCGTCCGTCTCTGGTCTGATGAGCTGACCGCAAGCACCGAAAACATGACGGGCAGCCTAGGGCACCACCTCCCAGGCCGGCACGGCATCTCGAGCCGTGGTACGCCACTCGCCGGCCGTCGGTACGCCACCACACACCGCCGGCGCACCGCCCTACGCCCCCCGATACGCCGTCGTACGCCGCAGCTCGCGCAGGACTATTGCACCGTGTACGCGCCGTCCCCCACACTCAACAAATGTGTCAGCACTGAGTTATGACGACGTCAAAGCCGCCGCCGAGCGGATCGACGGCGTGACCCGCCCGGTGCCGGTGATCCCGGTGCAGCTGGGCCCGGTCGCCTCCGCCGAGATCTACCTCGCACTGGACTTCATGCAGCACAGCGGCTCCTTCAAGGACCGCGGTGCCGCCAACTTCGCCGCCGCGCACCTGGCGGACGGGGCGATGCCGGCGGCCGGCGTGGTGATCGCCTCCGGCGGCAACGCGGGCCTGGCCTGCGCCTGGGCGGCCGCCCGACACGGGGTGCCGGCCACCGTCTTCGTGCCGCGCACCGCACCCCGGGTCAAGGTGGCCCGGCTGCGCGCCCTGGGCGCCGAGGTGCGGCAGGTCGGCACCGAGTACGCCCAGGCCCAGGAGGCCGCCCGCCTGTTCAGCGCGGAGACCGGCGCGCTGGCCTCGCACGCCTATGACGACCCGTACGTGGTCGCCGGGGCCGGCACCCTGCTGCCGGAGATCCGCGCCTGCGTACCGGGCCTGGACACCGTGATCCTCTCGGTCGGCGGGGGCGGCCTCTTCGCGGGCACCGCCATCGCGGCCGAGCGGCACGGCCTGCGGGTGGTCGCCGTCGAGCCGGAACGCTGTCGCGCGCTGAACGCCGCGATCGAGGCGGGCGAGGTGGTCGACGTCGAGGTGGACTCGGTCGCGGCCGACTCGCTGGGCGCCCGCCGCGCTTCGCAGACCGCCCTGTACTGGGCCAGGCGGGCGGACACCGTCTCCGTACTGGTCGGCGAGGATCAGATCCTGACGGCCCGCCAGCAGCTCTGGGAGAACCACCGGCTGGTCGTCGAGCACGCCGCCGCCACCGCCCTCGCGGCCCTGACCAGCGGCGCCTACCGCCCGATCCCCGGCGAGCGCATCGCGGTGGTGCTCTGCGGGGCGAACACGGACCCGGCCACCCTGGGATAAGTCGGCGCGAATTGCGGGGGGAGAGATGCACATCGCCCTCGGACGCCCGGGCGGGGCACGCCATGCGGACGCTCTAAAGTCGGGGCGTGACCGATCACTCGATAACCTCGCCCTCTTCGTCCTCGTCAACCTCCGCGCCCCTGGCGACTTCCGCTCCCAGCATCGTCGTCACCGACGCCCTGATGGCGGACGACCTGGCGATGATCTCCAACGCGCTGGACACGTTCAACCTCGAGGCGACCGGCGTGTTCGACCGTCGTCCGCTGGCCGTCCTGGTGAAGGATCCGCAGACCGGAGCGGTGCTCGGCGGCCTGACCGGGCGAACTTCGCTGGGGCTGCTCTTCGTCGACCTCTTCCACCTGCCGGCCGAGCTGCGCGGGCGCGGGATCGGGAGCGAGGTGCTGCGGCTGGCCGAGGAGGAGGGCCGGCGACGCGGGTGCCGCGGTGCGGTGCTCTACACCATCACCTTCCAAGCACCCGAGTTCTACCAGCGGCACGGGTGGGAGGTGTTCGGCGAGATGCCCTGCGACCCGCCCGGGGCGAGCCGGGTGTTCATGCGCAAGAACCTGGTATAGCGCAAGCGTTCGCACGGCGAATTTCATTCGAATAGCTGTGCACAGTGGCTTCCGTAAGAGCGATTCATCATCTCATCAGACGTCACATGCGCACCATTGACCCCAGCATCCCCAGCCGGATGGCCGTAGTTCACCAGGCGTCACAAAAACCCCGTGCGATGGGTGTTTCAAGACAGCTATTCACGTCAACATATGTGTTCTGTCGCGTCGTCATTCCACTCCCCCGAAAGGACGACACCCGTGGCAACACAGCAGTCCGCCCCGCCGACCACCGCCACCGAGATCGCCGACCCCGCGCCGCTCGGCCTGGCCGGCTTCGCCATGACCACCTTCGTGCTCAGCTGCTTCAACGCCAACCTGCTGGACGCGAAGCTCGGCCTAGTGGTGCTGCCGCTCGCCCTCGTCTACGGCGGCCTGGCGCAGCTGCTGGCGGGGATGTGGGAGTTCCGCAAGGGCAACACCTTCGGCGCCACCGCGTTCAGTTCCTTCGGCGCCTTCTGGCTGGCCTACTACTTCCTGGTCAAGGACGTCGTGCCGGCTCTGGCCACCAACCCGGACCTGCACAAGGCGCTGGGCCTCTTCCTGCTCGCCTGGGCCATCTTCACCGCCTACATGGCGGTCGCGGCGGTGCGGGTGAGCCTGGCCGTGCTCGCCGTCTTCGTGCTGCTGACCGTCACCTTCGCGGTGCTCTCGGCCGGGGCCTTCGGCCCGAGCGACACCACGACCAAGATCGGCGGCTGGCTGGGCCTGGTCACCGCCGTGGTGGCCTGGTACGCCTCCTTCGCGGGCGTCACCGCCTACACGTTCAAGCGCCAGATCCTGCCCACCTGGCCGGCTCGCTGACCGCTCCCGCCCCCGCACCACGCGGGCCCGTCGGATCGATCGATCAGCCGATCCGACGGGCCCGCGCACGTCTGCGGAAGCATCGGGTGAGCGGCATCGGTCGGTCTCAGTCCGACAACTCCCAGAGCAGCCGGTAGTAAGCGATCCGCGCCGGGTCGGCCTCGACCCCGTAGGCGTCCAGCAGCGGCTGCTCCCACCCGGGACCGTAGTTCCACCGCGTGCTCCAGGTGGCGACGGCCAGGTCGGCCCAGCGGTCGGCAAGACCGAGCGCACCGAGGTCGACGTGCCCGCTGCACGTGCCGTCATCGCCGATCAGGGTGTTGGGGGCGCAGGCATCGCCGTGGCAGACCACCAGGCGGTCGACCGGCGGCGGATCGGCCAGCAGGCCGAGCGCCCGTTCGACGGTGCCGACCTGCCGGAGGTCCGGATGCCAGCGCGTCGGATCGATCCGTCCCGCCGCGGCCCGGGCCCGCACCGCCACCACCCGCCGCTCGGCCGACCAGTCGAACGGGCAAGGTGCGGTGGGCAGTTCCTCGTGCAACGCGCGCAGCCCGGCGCCGATCGCGCGCACGGCGGTCTCGGGGTCGCGCTTCCAGTGGTCGTCCACCGCCATCCGACCCCGGAGGCCCGCCGTGACGATCCAGCTTCCCGTGGCGTCCGAGCCCACGTCCAACACCCGTGGCACCACGGTGAAGGCCGCTGCCCAGCGCAGCCGCGCCACTTCCGCCGACAGGTCGATCCCGCTGCCCACCGGGGTCCACTTCACGAACTGCCGTGCGTCCCCCGCACCGAGCTGGAAGGTCAGGCCACCGAGCTCGTTCTGCCAGACGGCCCGCACCGGCCGCCCGTCGGCGGTGTCGGTGACGACCTGCGGCACTGCGACCGGGCCTTGTGGTGACGTGGCCTTCATGGGAGTGGCTGTCATCGGGCCATTTTCACCGGCACCGGCCGGGTGACGGAAGTGGTGACGCTTCGTCGGTCGCCCGGTGCGCCGACGAGGCTCCACGGACCGGCGACCATCCGAGCCGGCGCCGCCGAACCTGGCGTGGCGTCACCAGCCCGCGCGGCCAGGCGAAAATCATCGCGAGCCGGGCCAAATCCCGTCAATCCGCCCAGGAGACATCACAGTCGCGCATCGCGGGCGAATTTTCGATTGACCATCCATTGACCAAGGCCATAGGTTCTGCCCCGAGCAATGGCACTGACAACGGGAGAGCGGTAGCAGTGAACTGGTACCTGGCAGTACTGAAGAACTACGTCGGTTTCAGCGGCCGGGCACGCCGCCAGGAATACTGGATGTTCGTCCTGATCAACGTCGTCATCTCGATCATTCTCGAGATCGTCGACGCCGCGGCCGGCACCAACGGCGTCATCTCCGGGCTCTACACGCTCGCGGTGCTGCTGCCGACCCTCGCGGTGCTGTTCCGGCGCCTGCACGACACCGGCCGTGCCGGCTGGTGGGTGCTCATCGGCGTGATCCCGCTGATCGGCGCCATCGTCCTGATCGTCTTCACGGCCGGCGCGGGCCAGCCGGAGGCGAACCAGTACGGGCCGAACCCGAAGCTCACGGCCGCAACGGTCTGACCGACCGAGCGGCATCCGGGCGACCGGAATTCGACGCGGAAAACGTAAGGGCCGGACGCGCCGCCAGGCGGCGCGTCCGGCCCTTACGCATTCGGTACGCATTCGGTTGTGGCCGGAGTTGAAATTGAATCCCCGTGTTACCCATGAGCTTCTCCGGAGCCCCTGGAAGTTCACACGAATTTCACATCCTGGCGACCGTCCGAGATGGCCGAGCCCCGGAGGTCGCCGCGGTCCGGACGGGCCACCGAGCGCGCGGCCCCGATCACCAGTTCGATCGACCTTCTCCGGGCGACGCCGCAGGTTGTCCCGTGGATTCGCTACCGATCGTAGGGCGACCTGCCGATGCTTGTTGATAGAACGGCAACATTGGGAGTCCAAGCCCTCGCGGTGAGCGATTCTCGAAGTCAACCGAGCACCGGAGTGCCAGATATGACAGATAATCAGAAGAACGCGGAGGGCGCCATCGCCAGCGGCCACTCCCTCTTCGACCGGGGCATGCCCGAATGCCGCTGCCCCGCCGACTGCGGCGGCCGCCCCGAGGCCGCCCAGCGCCTCACCCTCGCCTACCCGGCCGTGCAGCCGGTCGGCACCCATCCACCCGAGCTGACGTACCAGCCGCGCTCGCGGGGCGAGTTGGTCTATGACGCGCTCAACCAGCGGCTCGGGGTGTTCATGGACCAAGTGGGCCGCATCGTCTACCTGCGGCCCGAACGCGGCGGACCCGAGTGGGAGGCCGATCCCAAGTGGCTGGAGAAACCGCCGGCCACCCGGCAGGCGGCCGGGCAGTCCGGGGCGAACGGTGCCGGCGGCGCGACCAGCTTCGGGGCTGTGTCGTGAACAACGTGCGCCAGCAGGTGACGGAGTCGGTCGCGCTGCTGACCGAGGCGATCACCGGGCTCGGGGTCGACCTCGAACCGCTCGGCAGCGGCTTCCTGGTGACCGAGAACGGCACCGTCCTGGTTCAGCTGCGCCCGCTGCTCCCGGCCGAACTCATCCGTCTCGCTGTCGCGATCCGCGTGGCGGCGGAGCGACTCTAGAGGTGGCGGCGCGCCACGAGACCCCAGCGCGCGCCGGATCATCCGCGAGGTGCCGCCCGCACGCAGGCATCGACGAAGTCCCGCACCACCGCGTCGTGGTCACTCGCGGGTGCCCAGGCGACGCCCATCGAACTCGGACTGACGCCGCTCACCGGCCGGTAGGCGACTCCCGGCCGCGGATAGAAGCGGGCCGAGGACTCCGGAGTGAGGCTGACGCCGTGCCCGTACGCGATGGCGGCCAGCCACTCGTCAGGGTTGCGAGCCACCGCACCGATCCTGACCGGGTGGCCGCCGCGTTCCTCGGTGGCCAGCCAGTAGTCGCGCCACCAGCCCGACTCGGGCGGGGTGGCCACGCACGGTTCGTCCCAGAGCCGCCGGAACGGGATCTCGTCGAGCGCGGCCAGCGGGTGCTCGGCGGACAGCGCCACCCAACGCGGCTCGGTGAGCAACTCCCGCACCCGCAGGGTGTCCTGTCCGGGGAACGGCAACCGCACCAGCGCCACGTCCACCTGACCGTCGGCGAGTCCGGCGGTCGGGTCGGACCAGTCGATCTGCCGCAACTCGACCCGCCAGCCCGGGCGACGGCGGGCGAAGCCGCCGATGATCTCCGGCGTGGCCTCGTTCGCGGCGCTGGCCACGAAGCCGACCCGCAGCACGTGCGAGGCGCGGCTGACGGCGGCCCGGGTGTCGCGCAGCGCGGCGTCCCAGGTCGCCAGCACGCCCTGGACACGGTCGGAAAGCGCCTTCCCCGCCGGGGTGAGCGCCATCCCGGCCCGGGACCGGGTGAACAGCTCGACACCCAGCTGGCCTTCCAGTTGCCGGATCTGCTTGGTCAGCGCCGGCTGGGAGATGAACAGCCGCTCCGCCGCGCGGGTCAGCTGCCCCTCCTCGGCGACGGTCGCGAAGGAGCGCAGCAGGCGAGTGTCGACGTCGATCATGCCGTCAGGTTATGGAAGCGGCTATTGGACGGAACTGACGGGGTGCCAGCAAGCTGTTCTCGCAGGCGAACGAGCGAGACGACGAGGAGTCGGACCCATGAGCGACATGAGTGACATCAGCGACAAGAGCAAGAAGATCGGCGCGATCACCAAGTTCTTCGCGGCCTACGCCACCCATGACCTGGAGGGCATGCGGGAGGTGCTGACCGACGACGTCGCGTGGACCATCCCGGGCCGCCACCCGCTGTCGGGCACCAAGCGGGGTATCGAGGAGGTGGCCGCCTTCTTCACCGAGCTGGGCCGGGCCGGCTTCCAGGCCGATCCGATCTTCCTGGAGGCCAACGAGGAGTACGTGGTGGACATCCACCGCGGCTGGTCCACCGAGGGCGTGGGGCAGGTGGACACCACGTGGGCGCTGGTCTGGCACTTCAACTCCGAGGGCAGGGTGGACCGGGTGGTCAACCTCTCCGGCGACCAGCACCAGATGGACGAATACGTGTGGAACAACCACCAGCCGGCGCCGACCTCCGAGTCTCTGGCCTGACGCTGCGACCGGCCGTCACGCCACTGGTCACCTCGTTGAGCGCGGCGGTGCGGGCCCAGGGAACGGCGGTGCTGGGGCAGGCGAGCCACGGGGTGAGCACACGTCACCTGACGAGAGCTTCGATGAGTTCGTACCGGGGCGGAATCGGGCAGCGACTGTGACCGAGTACGATCACCGCGCACACTGAACCGATCACCCGTGACTGTCCATGACCGTCCATCACCCGCACGCCGGAGACTCGTTTGGCTCGCAAACCCCGCCCCGTCGATCCGACCGAGGGGCCGCTGCAAGCGTTCGCCCACGACCTACGGGCGGTGCGCGAGCAGGCCGGCAACCCCACCTACCGGGCCCTCGCCACGCTGGCCGGGTTCAGCGCCAGCACGCTGAGCGACGCGGCGGGCGGGGTGCGGCAGCCAAGCCTGGAGGTGACGCTCGCCTATGTCGGGGCGTGCGGTGGTGACGTCGAGCTGTGGGAGCGGCGCTGGGAGGAGCTGAGCCGCGAGCTGGCGGTGCGGCCGGCGGGGGTCGAGGCCGCGGACACTGCGGCGGCCGACGCGACACAGACGATGGCGGAGGAGCCGGAGGCCGTCGGCGAGGCTGCGCCGAACGCGGCCGAGCAACCGGCCCCGGCGCCACTCGCCGAAGCCACCGAAGCTGAAGCCGCCCAACCCGCCGAGCCGGTTGCGACCGCAGCCGCCACGCTCCCCCGGCGCTGGTACCAGGCGTACCGCGAACGCCCGGCCCGGCGGACGCTGCTCACCATGGGGGCCGTGGCCGCCGTCTGCGCACTGCTCGCCCTCTGGCTGCCCGGGCAGCACCAGCCGCACTCACAGCCCCAGCCGCCCAGTTCGACCGTCGCCGACTCGGCTTGCCTGCCGCCGGCGGGCGCTGCCGCCGGCGTCGCTCCGGCCACCCCGGCGCCGGTGCGCTTCACCGCGACGACGAAGAGCGCCGGCGCCCACGTCCGCCCCGGTGCCAGCTTCAACGCCGCCATCTTGTGGACCGTCCCGCCCGACTGCACCCTCCAGCTGACCGGCTTCTGCCTCGGCGACGTGGTCTACGACGTGGCCGGCGGCGAGCCGGACATACGCTGGTACGAACTGGCCGGCGGCGGGTTGGTGGCCTCGGCGGTCATGCACGGGGACCCGCCGAGCGCGCTGCAGCCCACCCCCTGCGCGGACAACGCCCCGAGTCCCGTCTCGGTCTCCCTGACCATGGCTCGATCGGCGCCCGACGGTTCGGTCGAGCTGAAGGCGACCGGGAACCAGGTGGCCATCGTCGGCTACGCCGCCTTCTTCAGCGAGGCGCCGAGCGGGGCGGGCTCGGGCACACCGAGCGCCGCCGCCGGCTCGCCGGCCGTCACCCCGGGATCCCCCGCGGCCGGGTCGGGCTCGCCCGCCCCCACCCCGCCCGCCCCCGCCTGGCACCAGATCCAGCTGTCCGCCGATTCGCAGCACCAGTTCGACTACGTCTGGCGCCTCGGCCCACTGCAGACCGCCACCGCACCGATTCCCGTGGTGTCCGTCGCCTGCCTCGGCGGTGGCCGGCCGACCACGGTGGCCGACGCCCAACTGCTCTCCCTCTCCACCGCGCTGCCCGCTCCCGCCCAGCTGAGCCCCGCCGATCGCGGCATCGCCGAACGCGCCGCCTGCCGCTACCCCAACACCTCCAACGGCTGACCGGCCGCTGATCCGACGTGCCGTCATTACTCTGACGGCACGTCGGATCGCCGCCACCGCGGCCGCGCGGCAGCCTCCTCGCAGGCTGCCGCGCGGATTCGGGGGCGTCGACTGGACACCAGGTCCCCTCCCGGTGCGGCCGGCGAGGCGGGTTAGAGTCGGGGTATGGCCGTAGACGAAGCCACCGCACGGGTGGACAGCTGGATCTGGTCGGTGCGACTGGCCAAGACCCGCTCCCTCGCCGCCACCGCCTGCCGCGCCGGACATGTCCGGGTGAACGGCGAACGCGTCAAGCCCGCCCACCCCGTCAAGATCGGCGACGAGGTCCGGGTGCGCCAGGACGACTGGACCCGGGTGGTCGTCGTCGCCCGCGTGATCAGCAAGCGCGTCGGCGCCTCGGTCGCCGTCGACTGTTTCGTCGACAACAGCCCGCCCCGCCCCACCTCCCTGGGCCCCGCCCCCGTGGCCCTGCGTGAGCGCGGCGCCGGCCGCCCCACCAAGCGCGACCGGCGCGCCCTGGAGCAGCTCTTCGGCCCCCCTGGCGGCTGACCATCCCCCGGCCGATCGGGACGCTCCCTGCCGGGCTGTCGCCGTCCGCGAGGCGCTGTCCGCCTCGGCGGTGCTCGCGGTGCGCGATCAGTCGGCCTGCTCGGCTGCTCACAGCCGTCCGTGGATGACGGTGGGTGGCGGTGTCCAGCACGCTGCGTACGCGCGTCGCCGCCCGGGTAGAAGAGCACCTGGTGACGGAGCGTCAGATCACCAGGACAGCGTCCTCGTAGACGATCACCCGTCAAGCGGCGGTGCGGTGGGTGCGACCCGCCGGGCCGCCGTTCAGCCGGCCAGCGCCCGTTCCGCGGCCGGTCGGGCGGCGGTGCGGTGGGCCGGGGCGAGGCCGATGCGGGTGCGGCGGTCGAGCAGGTCGGCGGTGTCCAGGGCGCCCTCGTGGCGGGTGGCGAAGAGGAGTTCGGCCATGGTGGTGTCGGTGCCGGGGGCGATCGGGGTGAGGAGGGCGGGGTCGCCGTCGGCCTGGGCGAGGACGGCGGGGGCTTCGGTGCCGTAGCGACGGACCAGGCGCAGGGGGGCGTCGACGCGGTCGAGTTGGGGGCGCGGGGCCGCACCGACCAGGGGGAGGGCGCGGGTTCGGCAGGGGCGGGCGGTCAGCCGGGCGTGGGCGAGGGCGGCGTCCAGGGCGTCCTCGGCCATCTGGCGGTAGGTGGTGAGCTTGCCACCGACGATGGTCACCAGGCCCTCGGGGCTGGTCAGCACGGCGTGCTTGCGGGAGACGTCGGCGGTGCGCCCGGTGCCGTCGTCCAGCAGCGGGCGCAGGCCTGCGAAGGTGCCGAGCAGATCGGCGCGGGTGAGCGGGGTGCGCAGTGCGGAACTGATGGTCTGCAGCAGGAAATCGATCTCGGACTCGGCCGGCTGCGGCACGTCGGGGATCGGGCCGGGCGCGTCCTCGTCGGTGAGGCCGACGTAGACCCGGCCGTCGGGGGCGGGCAGCGCGAAGACGAAGCGGTTGGTCTCGCCCGGCACCGGCACGGTGAGCCCGGCGTTCAGGGCGCCGGTCGGGCCGGTGAAGGCGGACTGCGGCAGCACCAGGTGGGTGCCGCGGCTGGGCCGCAGGGTGATGCCGGGGGCCAGCTCGCCGGCCCAGACGCCGGCCGCGTTGATCACCGTGCTGGCCGTCAACTCGAAGGAGTCGCCGGTCAGTTCGTCGGTCAGCCGGGCCCCGGTGCCGTGCGCCGCGCTGACCGCGCAGCGGGTCAGGATCCGTGCGCCGTGGGCCGCCGCGGTGCGCGCCAGGGCGACCACCAGGCGTGCGTCGTCGACCAGTTGGCCGTCCCAGAAGACCAGGCCGCCGCGCAGCCCGGCGGTTCGCACGGTGGGGGCGTAGCGCAGCACCTCGGCGGGGGCGAGGCGGCGGGAGCGGGGCAGGGTGGTCGAGGAGGTGCCGGCGGTGCGGCGCAGCAGGTCCCCGGCCAGGAAGCCGGCCCGGACCAGCGCGGCGTCCGCGAAGCCGGTGCCGGGCAGCAGCGGGACGATCTGCGGCAGCGCGTGCACCAGGTGGGGGGCGGTGCGGTCGAGCAGGATGCCGCGCTCGACAGCGCTCTCCCGGGCGATGCCGACGCTGCCGGAGGCGAGGTAGCGCAGGCCGCCGTGGACCAGCTTGGAGCTCCAGCGACTGGTGCCGAAGCCGAGGTCGTGCTTCTCGGCGAGGACGACGGACAGGCCGCGGGCGGCCGCGTCGAGCGCGATGCCGGCGCCGGTGACGCCACCGCCGATCACCAGGACGTCGATGGCGCGGGCGCCGGCCGGCGGCGAGGCCAGGTCGGCCAGGTCGCGGGTGCGGCGAGCGGCGTTCAGCGAGGAGCCGGTGCCGATTGTCCTGGTCATGCGTCAGAACCGCCTTCGGTGACGGGAGTTGGCGAGAGGTATCGGTCGAGCAGCAGGCGCAGCTCGCCGTCGAGCCGGTCGACCTCGTCCCCCGCCCCGTCGGGTGCGTCCACGAAGACGGGCCCGGTGAGAGTGAAGGACCACGCGGTGAGCAGCACCGCGCGGGCCAGCAGCGCGGGGTCGCCGGTCCGGATCGAGCCGTCGGCGAGGCCGGCGCGCAGGCCGGCTTCGAGCATCGCGAGCTGGTGGTTGGTGTTGGTGCCGCGCCGCTTGAGCAGGTAAGGGGTGAGGAAGTCCGGGTCGAGCTCGATGATCTTGCGCAGCAGCGGGTGCACCCGGATGGCGCCGACCAGGCGCACCGTGCCGTCCACCACGTGGGCCCGGCCGTGGGTCGCCCCGCCGAGCGGGAAAGCGCTTTCGAAAGCGCTTTCCGCCAGCTCCGTCCAGACCCGGGTGGTCAACGCGCCGAGCACCTCGCGCACCCCGCCCCAGCGGCGGTAGAGGGTGGCGCGGGAGACGCCGGCCTGGCGGGCGATGTCGGCCATGGTGATCCGCTGCATGCCGATGGTGAGCAGCAGCTGGTAGGCCGCGTCGAGGATCCGCTCCTCGGGGATGGCATTGGCGGCCTTCGGCCCGGGGCGGGAGTCGGCGGGAGACTCGGGCCGGGCTTCGGGCGGAGTTCCGGAGGGGGCTTCGGACGGGGTTCCGGATCCCGACGTGTTGATTCGCTGCGACACCACATGTACAAGTGTATCAGCGCCTTCCCCTCCACCCTGAGGACCTCGATGACCGAGTCAGACCTGCCCGTCGCGGACTTCCACCCCTACCGCTGGGGCGACCCCGCCCGCCGCACCGAACTCCCGGCCGCCGCGCACGAGACGCTGGCCGCCTTCGGGGTCCGCACGCCCGCGCAGCCGCCGGTCGACCTCGACACGCTCGTGCTGCCCGACACCGCGCTGGACGAGAAGGCGCTTACCGAGCTGGCCGCCGTGGTCGGCGCGGAGCAGCTCAGCACCGCCGCCGCCGTCCGGATCGGCCACACCCGCGGCTGGTCCACCCCCGACCTGCTGCGGCTGCGCGCGGGCGATGTCACGGACGCGCCGGACGCCGTCGCCTTCCCCGGCACGCACCAGGAGGTGGTGGCCCTGCTGGAGCTGTGCGAGCGGCTGCGCCTGGCCGTCGTCCCCTACTCCGGCGGCACCTCGGTGGTCGGCGGACTGGCGCCGCAGCGGGCCGGGTTCGCCGGCCTGCTCGCGCTCGACCTCAAGCGGCTGAACGCCGTGCTGGCGATCGACGAGGTCTCCCGCACCGCCACGCTGCAGGCCGGCCTGCGCGGTCCGGAGGCCGAACGGCAGCTGCGGGAGCACGGCCTGACGCTGGGTCACTTCCCGCAGTCGTACGAGGGCGCGAGCATCGGCGGCTACGCCGCGGCGCGCTCGGCCGGCCAGTCCTCGGCCGGCTACGGACGGTTCGACGAGATGGTGGTCGGCCTGGTGCTGGCCACCCCGCGCGGCACGATGGAGCTGGGCAGCGCCCCGAAGTCGGCGGCCGGCCCCGACCTGCGCCAGCTGGTGCTCGGC
This sequence comes from Kitasatospora sp. GAS204B, assembly GCF_029892155.1. Lineage (GTDB taxonomy): Bacteria > Actinomycetota > Actinomycetes > Streptomycetales > Streptomycetaceae > Kitasatospora. The sequence continues at coordinate 160,850 of NZ_JARZAG010000008.1, forward strand.
TCGGAGGGCACCCTGGGCGTGATCACCTCGGTGACCGTCCGGGTGCGCCCGCTGCCGGCCGAACGGGTCTACGAGGCCTGGAAGTTCGACTCCTTCGAGGCGGGCGCGGACGCGCTGCGCCGGCTGGTCCAGGACGGCCCGCTGCCCACCGTGCTGCGGCTCTCCGACGAGATGGAGACCTCGATCAACCTGGCCGACCCGGCCGCGATGTTCGGCGGCGGCCCGGGCGGTTGCCTGGCCGTCACCGGCTACGAGGGCAGCGCGGCCGAGGTGGCCGCCCGCCGGGCCGGCGCGAGCGAGCTGCTGATCGCGGCCGGCGGGCAGCCGCTGGGCACCGAGCCGGGCGAGTCCTGGCGCCACGGCCGCTACCGCGCACCGTACTTGCGCGATCCGCTGCTGGACGCCGGGGTGCTGATCGAGACCCTGGAGACGGTGACCTTCTGGTCGAACCTGCACCCGCTGCGCGCGGCCGTCACCGAGGCGCTGACCAGCGCGCTGACCGCGCAGGGCGGCACGCCACTGGTGCTCTGCCACATCTCGCACGTCTACGAGACCGGCGCCTCGCTCTACTTCACCGTCGCCTGTGCCCAGACCGAGGACCCGATCGACCAGTGGCACGCCGCCAAGTCGGCTGCCAACGAGGCGATCCGGGCGGCCGGTGCGGCGATCACCCACCACCACGGCGTGGGCACCGACCACCGGGACGTCTACGCCCGCGAGGTGGGCCCGCTGGCGGTGGCCTCACTGCAGGCGGTCAAGCGGGTGCTGGACCCGGCCGGGATCCTCAACCCGGGTGTGCTGATCCCGACTCCGGATGCGGCGGCAGCGGGCGTCCCGGGTACCGAGAGCGAGCACTGAGATGGCCGGTGACACGTTCACCGCGATCGTCAACCCGATCTCGGGCGGCGGCCACGCCCTCGCCCGCTGGGAGCCGATCGCCGCGCTGCTGCGCGCGGCCGGCGCCATCGTGCGCACGGAGCCGAGCCGGGACCGCGAACACGCCATCGCCGCCGCCCGAGCGGCCGCCGAACGCGGCGAGGTGGTGGTCGCGGTCGGCGGCGACGGCATGGTGCGCGACGTGGCCGACGGCACCGTGCGCGGCGGCGGCACGATGGCCATCGTGCCGGCCGGGCGCGGCAACGACCTGGCCCGTACCCTCAAGCTGCCCGGGGCCGGCGAACCGGCGGCGGTGGCCCGGCTGTTGCTGGCCGGACAGCGCCGCACGATCGACGTGCTGGAGGTCAACGGGGTGATCGCACCGGGCAACGTGTACATCGGGATCGACGCGCTCGCCACCCGGATCATCAACGCCGGACGCGGCCTGCCCGCCCTGCTGCTCTACCGGCTGGCCCCGCTGCGGGCGATCCTCAGCTGGCGGGCGGCCGGCTACACGCTGACCGTCGACGGTGCGCGGCGCGAGGTGCGCGGGCACACCGTGGTGGTGGCCAACTCCGGTGCGTACGGGCATGGTCTGCGGATCGTGCCGACGGCCGTGCTGGACGACGGGCTGCTCGACGTGATGGTGGTCGGCGACGGGCCGCGCTCGAAGGTGATCGCCTTCATGCGCGAGGCCAAGCGCGGCACTCACCTACGCCGACCCGAGGTCAGCGTGCAGACCGCGCAGGAGGTCACGGTGGACGCCGACCGGCCGATCCCGGTCTGCGCGGACGGCGACGAGATCGCGCAACTGCCCGCCCGGATCCGGGTGCTGCCCGGTGCGCTGGCGGTGCTCGCGCCGTAGGGTGCCTCGTAGCGGTGCGTTGAGGCGACACCGTCCAGGTGCGGACCAGCGGGCGGTAGGTCCAGAGTGCAGAGGAGAGGCGATCCGATGGCTGCGCAGTTCGGTGACTACCAGTACGAGATCCAGTTCAACGCACTGTCCGGCGTGCTCCCCGAACTGCCGATGGCCTTCGCCGAGTTGGAGCGGAGGGCGAAGGCCACCCTGTCGCCCTCGCTCTGGTCGTACGTCGCGGGCGGCGCGGGCGACGAGTTCACCCAGCGGGCCAACGTCCGCGCCTTCGAGCAGTGGGGGCTGATCCCCCGGATGCTGGTCGGGGCCGCCGAACGCGACCTGTCGGTGGAGCTGTTCGGGCTCACCCTGCCCTCGCCGCTCTTCCTCGCCCCGGTCGGCGTACTCGGCCTCTGCGCCCAGGACGGGCACGGCGACCTCGCCACCGCACGGGCCGCCGCCCGTACCGGGGTGCCCATGGTGGCCTCCACGTTGACCGTCGATCCGCTGGAACAGGTCGCGGGTGAACTCGGCGACACACCGGGCTTCTTCCAGCTCTATCCGCCCAAGGACCGTGAGCTGGCGGCGAGTCTGGTGGCCCGGGCGGAGGCGGCCGGGTTCAAGGGCATCGTGGTCACCCTGGACACCTGGGTGCTCGGCTGGCGCCCCGGCGACCTGGCCACCGGCAACTTCCCGCAGCTGCGCGGCAACTGCCTGGCCAACTACACCTCGGACCCGGTCTTCCGGGCCCGACTGGCCAAGCCGCCGCAGGAGGACATGCAGGCCGCCGTGCTGGAGTGGGTGAGCGTCTTCGCCGCCCCGCTGACCTGGGCCGACCTGCCCTGGCTGCGCTCGCTCACCACGCTGCCGCTGATCCTCAAGGGAATCTGCCACCCCGAGGACGTGCGACGGGCCAGGGACGCGGGGGTGGACGGGATCTACTGCTCCAACCACGGCGGCCGCCAGGCCAACGGCGGGCTGCCGGCGCTGGCCGCGCTGCCCGGCGTGGTGGCGGCGGCCGACGGGCTGCCGGTGCTCTTCGACTCGGGCGTGCGCAGCGGCGCGGACCTGGTCAAGGCGCTGGCCCTGGGCGCCACGGCGGTCGGGGTCGGGCGCCCCTACACCTACGGGCTGGCGCTCGGCGGCGCGGCCGGGGTCGAGCACGTGCTGCGCTCGCTGCTCGCCGAGGCCGACCTGATCATGGCGGTGGACGGCTACCCGACGCCGGCCGACCTCACCCGGGACGCGCTGGTGCGGCTCCCGGGCGAGGTCGGCTGACGCTCACTCCTCGCTCACTCCCCGCCTTACTCCTCGATCGCCCCACGAACCGCGCGCAGGTGCTCGCGGAAGGTCAGCTCGGGGTTGGTCCGGCGCGCGGCGAGGTAGGCGTCGAAGCGGACCTGGGCCCGCAGCGTGTCACCCGAGCGGATCCGCTCCGCCTGACCCCGCTCGGTGTCGCGGATCTGCTCGGCGAGGGTGAGGAGTTCCTCGGCGCGGGCGGCGGGCGCGAAGAGCACGCCGTCGTCGTCGCCGAAGACCAGGTCCGCGCTGGTCACCGTCCACTCCCCCACCGTGGCGGCCGCCAGCGCGTCGGCGGGCCGGGCGTCCAGCCGCTGCGGCCCGGTGGGGAGCGAGCCCTGGCTGAAGACCGGCAGCCCGATGGCGCGGACGTCGGCGGTGTCGCGGTGCAGCCCCCAGATCACCACGCCCGCGAGCCCGGCGGTGCTCGCCTCGAGCACCACCAGGTCGCCGGCGCAGGCCTCGTCCGTCCGCCCGCCGTTGTCCACCACCAGGACGTCGCCGGGCTCGGCGGTCTCGAAGGCCTCCAGGAAGATGTCGACGCTGCCGACATGCCGGGCCGGACGCACCCGCCCGGCCACCCGGACACCGGGCAGCACGGCCTGCAGCGGCGCGGGTGCGCAGCGCACCGGGACCTGGGCGCGGACGCAGGCGTCGGCCAGGTGGGCGGTGGTCAGCGTCTCGAACCGCTTCTGAAGCTCGTGGTGGTCCATCCGGTCTGCCCTCTCACACTGCGCCGTGGGGTTGGGATTCCTGCTGACCAATGATCAGGGAGCGGGCACGGTGCGCGCAATGACTCCTGGGGCGCCCGGCAAGATCCGCAAGAGAGGCCCTAACCCCACGGGCGTGTTGGGCAGCGCTGGCTCAGGCGGCGGAGAGCGCGATCTCGGTGGACTTGATCAGGGCGACCACACGGGTGCCGGCCGCCAGGCCGAGGTCCTCCACGGCGTCCTTGGTGATGGCGGCGGTCAGCTCGCCGCCTTCGATGGCGACCTTGACGGTGGCCATCGCCCCACCGGTGGCCACCTCCACGACGGTGCCCGGGAGTTGGTTGCGGATGCTCACACCGGTGACCGGGGCGGTGGCGATCGCGATCTCGGTGGACTTGGCGAGCGCGTTGACCGACGAGCCCTCGGCGAGGCCGAGTTCCTTGACCGCGTCGAGGGTGATCGCGGCGGTGATCTCCTGGCCACCCGTCAGGCGTGCTCGTACCGTGGCCATGACCGCGCCGTTGGTGATCGCGGTGACGGTGCCGGGGAACTGGTTGCGAATGCTCAGCGTCATGACGGGCTCCTCGATCGAAGGCGCATTTCGGGCAGATCGGACTGCCGCTGCCGCCCAGCCTGCCACGCCCGTCACGACCCCGTCGCCAGTCACTCGCATCAGCCAGCGGTATGGCGGGCCGGGCCTCGCAAATTCCGCCCACTCGGCGGCGGATCTCACCCGGTGGGCGCAACGGGCGCCCGTCAGAAGCCGGCCCGCGCACGCAGACGGGCAGCCGGAGAGCCGCCGACCGGAAGCCGGCAGGCCGGCGGCTCTCCGGCCTCGCGCCGGGCCTTGCGGAGCCGGCGGCGAGGCTGCTCGCTGCGGGACGGGGGTACCCCGGCGAGCTCGGTGCCGATCCTGCCGCACCGTCCTCGCGCCCGACTGGAGCCGCCCCGTGACGCGAAAGGTCCCCCCGGATGCCGGTGCGGCATCCGGGGGGACCTTCGTCAGATGACAGTTGACGCTACGTCAGCCCAGCGTGGCCAGCGCCTCGTTGAGGATCGCCGACGGACGCATCACGGCCTCGGCCTTGGCGGCGTCCGGCTGGTAGTAGCCGCCGATCTCGACCGGCTGACCCTGGACGGCGATCAGCTCGGCGACGATCGCCTGCTCCTGCTCGGTCAGCGTCTTGGCCAGCGGGCCGAAGGCCTCGGCCAGTTCGGCGTCCGCGGTCTGCTTGGCCAGCTCCTGGGCCCAGTACGTGGCCAGGTAGAAGTGGCTGCCGCGGTTGTCGATACCGCCCAGGCGGCGGCTCGGCGACTTGTCCTCCTCCAGGAAGGTGCCGGTGGCGCGGTCCAGGGTGTCGGCCAGCACCTGGGCGCGGGCGTTGCCGGTGGTCTGCGCCAGGTGCTCGAAGCTGGCCGCCAGCGCGAAGAACTCGCCCAGGCTGTCCCAGCGCAGGTAGTTCTCCTTGAGCAGCTGCTGGACGTGCTTGGGGGCGGAGCCGCCGGCGCCCGTCTCGAAGAGGCCACCGCCGTTGATCAGCGGGACGACCGAGAGCATCTTGGCGCTGGTGCCCAGCTCCAGGATCGGGAACAGGTCGGTCAGGTAGTCGCGCAGCACGTTGCCGGTGACCGAGATGGTGTCCTCGCCACGGCGGATGCGCTCCAGCGAGAAGGCGGTCGCCTGCTCCGGCGAGAGGATCTCGATCTGCAGACCCTCGGTGTCGTGCTCGGGCAGGTACTCCTTGACCTTGGCGATCAGGTTGGCGTCGTGCGCGCGGTCCTCGTCCAGCCAGAAGACGGCCGGGCTGCCGGTGGCGCGGGCGCGGTTGACGGCCAGCTTGACCCAGTCGCGGATCGGCACGTCCTTGGTCTGGCAGGCGCGGAACACGTCGCCGGCGCCGACCGGCTGCTCGATGACCACGTTGCCGGCCGCGTCGACCAGGCGGACGGTGCCGTCGGCCGGGATCTCGAAGGTCTTGTCGTGGCTGCCGTACTCCTCGGCCGCCTGCGCCATCAGGCCGACGTTCGGCACCGAGCCCATAGTGGCCGGGTCGAAGGCGCCGTGCTCGCGGCAGTTGTCGATGACGACCTGGTAGACGCCCGCGTAGCTGCTGTCCGGCAGCACGGCCAGGGTGTCGGCCTCCTTGCCGTCCGGGCCCCACATGTGGCCGGAGGTGCGGATCATGGCCGGCATCGAGGCGTCGACGATGACGTCGCTGGGCACGTGCAGGTTGGTGATGCCGCGGTCGGAGTCGACCATCGCCAGCGCCGGGCCCTCGGCCAGCTCGGCGTCGAAGGAGGCCTTGATCTGCTCGCCGTTCGGCAGCGCGGACAGGCCCGCCAGGATCGCGCCCAGGCCGTCGTTCGGGGTCAGGCCGGCGGCGGCGAGGTCGGCGCCGAACTGCTCGAAGGTCTTCGGGAAGAAGGCGCGCACCACGTGGCCGAAGATGATCGGGTCGGAGACCTTCATCATGGTGGCCTTCAGGTGCACCGAGAAGAGCACGCCCTCGGCCTTGGCCCGGGCGATCTGGGCGGTGAGGAAGGTGCGCAGCGCGGCGACGTGCATCACCGAGGCGTCGACGACCTCGCCCGCGAGCACCGGCACCGACTCGCGCAGCACGGCGGTGCTGCCGTCGGCGGCCAGCAGCTCGATCCGCAGCGAGCCGGCCTCGCCGATCACCGCGGACTTCTCGGAGTGGCGGAAGTCGCTGACGCCCATGGTGGCGACGTTGGTCTTGGAGTCCGAGCTCCAGGCGCCCATCCGGTGCGGGTGCTTCTTGGCGTACTTCTTGACCGAGGCGGGCGCCCGGCGGTCGGAGTTGCCCTCGCGCAGGACCGGGTTGACGGCGCTGCCCTTGACCTTGTCGTAGCGGACGCGGACCTCGCGGTCCTCGTCCGTCTTCGGGTCGTCCGGGTAGTCCGGCAGCGCGTAGCCCTGGGCCTGCAGCTCGGCGATCGCGGCCTTGAGCTGCGGGATCGAGGCCGAGATGTTCGGCAGCTTGATGATGTTGGCCTCGGGCGTCTTGGCCAGCTCACCGAGCTCGTGGAGGGCGTCGTGGATCCGCTGGCCCTCCTGGAGACGCTCCGGGAAGCTGGCGATGATGCGCCCGGCCAGAGAGATGTCGCGAGTCTCCACCTTGACGCCCGCCGTCGAGGCGTACGCCTGGACCACCGGCAGGAACGAATACGTCGCCAGGGCCGGGGCCTCGTCAGTGTGCGTATAGATGATGGTCGAGTCAGTCATCGGTGCTCCGCTTCACGGCTACAACGTCTTGATATCAAGATATCCCGTGACCGACCCTAGCCGATACCAACCCCGGGGCGAACCGCCGGAGGAGAACCGGTCGCACTTGACCATGACGGCCGCCCCGGACCGGTGGGTCCGGAGCGGCCATCAGCGGGTCAGCAGATCAGAAGGTCGGCGCGTCAGAGGGTGGCATTGAGGGTGAACGGCTGGGTCACCGTGCCCGCCGCGCTCCTGGCCGTGATGGTCAGGTGGAAGCTGCCCAGCGCCAGCTCGGTGCCGGAGAGGGTGGCGGTGCCGTTACTGCCCGGGGTGAAGGTGATCCCGCCCGGCAGCGTGCCGCTCAAGCTCAGCACCGCGGCCGGGAAGCCGGTGGTGGTGATCGTGTAGTTGAACGGGATCAGCAGGAAAGCGGTTGCCGAGGGCTTGCTGGTGATCGCCGGCGGCTGGTTCACCGTGACGGCGAGCGCCTGGGTGGCCGTGCCGGCCGCGTTGGCGGCCGTGACCGTCAGCGGGTAGACCCCGCCGCTGCCGGCGGCCGGGGTGCCCGCCAGCGTCGCCGAGCCGTTGCCGCTGTCCTTGAAGGTCACGCCCGCGGGCAGCGTGCCGGTCGCGGTCAGCTTCGGGGCCGGGACTCCGGTGGCGGTCACCGCGAAGCTGCCCGCGCTGCCCGTGGTCAGCGTGGCCGTGCTCGCGCTGGTCACCGCCGGGCCGGTGGACTGGGTGACCGTGACGGTCACCTGGGCGGTGGCGGTGCCCGCGCTGCTGGTCGCCGTGATGGTCACCGGGTAGCCGCCGCCGGTGCCCGAAGCGGCGGTGCCGGCCAGGCTGCCGGTGCCGTCGCCGTTGTCCTTGAAGGTCAGGCCGCTCGGCAGGGTCCCGCTCTCGGAGAGCGCGGGGGCCGGGTAGCCGCTGGTGGTCACCGCGAAGGTGCCCGCGGTGCCGGTGGTGAAGGCCGCCGTGGTGGCGCTGGTCACGGCGGGCGCCTGGGCGACGCCCAGGGTCAGGTTCTGGACGACCGAGCCGGCGGCGTTGCTCGCGGTGATGGTGAGCGGGTAGCTGCCGCCGCTACCGGCTGCCGGGGTGCCCGCCAGGGTGGCGGTGCCGTCGCCGTTGTCAGTGAAGGTCACACCGCCGGGCAGGTTGCCGCTCTCCTTGAGCGCGGGCAGCGGGGAGCCGGTGCTGGTCACGGTGACGCTGAAGGCGGTGCCGACGCCGGCCGCGGCGGTGGCCGAACTGGTGATCAGCGGCGCGACGTTGATGATCAGGGTGCTGGACGAGCCCGCGCCGACCGGGGTCCACGCGGAGAGCGTGCCGCCGTAGGACGCGCCGAAGGCCGCGCCGTTGACCGTGGTGCCGGCCGGGACGGTGACCGGCACGTCGACCGAGCCGCCACCGGAGTTGGTGATCACCACGGCGCCGTTCTGCACCGAGGCGGTGACCGTGCCGGCCTGCTCGGCCGAGGCCCAGGCCGCCGACTGGCCGAGGGTCTGCGCGGTCTGCGCGTCGTTCGTCTGGGTCAGCGGCGCGGTGTACCAACTGTTGTACTGCGACAGCATGTTGTTGATCAGGGTGAGCAACGTGTAACCGTAGTCGGAGGTCACGCCGTTGACCGTCTGGGTGGCCGGACCGATCAGGTTGGTCTGGTGCGCGTAGTTCATCCGCGGGTCGTCGGCCAGCACGTGGCCGAGCATGATCCGCGACTCGTTGGCGAGCACGGTGGCCTCGGTGGCCGGGGTGCTGGTGCAGGTGGTCGACGGGGTGTCGACGCACTTGCCGGTCTCGTTCGGGTACAGCGGGTCACCCATCGAGGAGTTGCTGCCCACGTAGAAGGTGTTGTACTCGCTCAGCTCGTCGGGCCAGTTGCCCGTGTTGTAGTAGATGTTGCTCGGGTAACGCGGCGCGGAGACGGCGGTGTTGCTCACGCCGCCGGCCGAGTTGCCCGCGATGGTGTAGCTCTGCGGCTGGCGCGAGGCGTCGGTGCCGAAGACCTTGATCCCCAGGTCCGCCATCGCCTGCGGCATGTTGGGGTTCTCCAGGCCGGAGTGCTCACCGGTGACCAGGCTGCTGGTGGTGTAGTTGGTCAGGCCGTTGTTGACGGCGAACGCGTCGTCCAGACCGATCTCCTGCTCGATGCTGGAGTCCGGGTTGGCGCTGGTGGCCGGCAGCCAGCCCGCGCGCGAGGCGCAGCCGATGCCGGGGTCGGTCGCGGTCGGGTAGCTGGCAGTGCTGCCCGGGCCGCCGCCCGAGGAGGTGGCGCCGGTGTCGGTGAAGGAGTACCCGGTGGTCGCGCCGGTCGGGTCCTCCTTCACCTGGCCGACCAGGCCGAAGCTGGTGGAGCCGGCCGGGGCGCGGTAGACGTCGTAGCCCCAGAAGCCGGTGCCGCCGGAGTACTCCGACTCCAACTTGGCGAGCGAGGGACCGTCACCGTTGGCGGCGTCCGGCCAGCTCAGCGAGACCGAACCGTTCGCGGCCACGGTGACCTGCGCCGGGGTCGAGGGCTCCGACTCGCCGTAGGCGGTGGCGGCGGTGACCTCGTAGCTGTAGCCGCCGGCGGCCAGCGAGCCGCCGGCGCCCGCGGTAGGCGCGTTGGTCGGCAGCGGGGCGGCGACCGTGCACCCCAGGTACATGTGCGACCAGGTGTGCGTGATCCAGTCGAACGAGGCCTGCTGCTTGAGCAGTTCGTTGACGAAGCCGGAGTCGTTCGGGTAGCCGCTGTCCACCGTCTGGCCCGGGTCGGTGAAGGTCTGGCCGTTCACCGTGGTGCTGCCGGAGCAGTTGGCGCTGGACGTGGTGGTGGTGCTCGGCGCGGTGCAGGCGCCGATCGCGTTGAAGGCCAGCTCCAGCTTGATGCCGGTCTGCTTCTCCCAGTTGGCGACGTAGTCCACGTCGGCGGCGCTCATCTGCTCGTCCGGCGGGCCGGCGGCCGCGTTGCCGCCGATGCCGGCCGGGCAGAGCACGTCGTTCGGGTTGGTGGCGCCCGGCGTGCACTGGTACTGCCGGCTCCACTCGTTGTCCGCGATGAAGAGGTCGTCGACGTCCTGGCCGAAGTAGTTCCGGTACAGGCCGAGATGGGTGTTCTGGGTGACCCAGTTGATCAGCCCGGGCGACAGCAGCAGCCAGGGCAGCATGGTCGAGTTGTAGTCGAAGGTGAGCGACAGCTCCGAGACGCCGGCCTGCGGGTCGGTGCTCGGGTGCTGGTAGACGGCGGCCAGCGTCTGGCCCGCGGAGTTCTGCAGCCACGGGGTGACCGGGGCGCCGACGACGGGCGTGGCCGGGTAGCCGTAGGAGCCGCTCTCGAACGGCACCGGGCCCTTCAGCTCGGGCAGTTGGGCCAGCGCGGCGGTGGTCAGCTGCGCGGTCCCGGTCACCGCGCCGGAGCTCGCGGCGGTCAGGCCCAGCGAGGGCGACGGGTACATGTAGCCGTCGAGCTGGCGCACGCCGAAGCTCGACTCGTAGCTGTCCAGGCCGCTGAGCTGGCCGGCGGCGAAGAAGGTCGGCGAGTCCGCCACCACAACGCCGTTGTAGTAGGCGTGCGTTCCGCTGGAGAGCGCGGGCAGCGACACCGTCTCGCTGCCGATCGAGCCGGTGGCGGTCACCACGGTGTACGGGACGCCCTCGGTGCTCAGCGCGTTCTGCCAGGCGACGGTGGTGGGGTCGCCCGCCCCACCGCCGATCAGCAGGACCTTCAGATCCAGTTGCGGGGGTGTCGCCGCTGCGGCCGACACCCCCGCCTGTGCGGTCGCCAGCAGCGTTACCGCTGCCACCCCCGCGGCGAACCACTTAGCCCCTCGTTTGAACACGGTCTTCCCACCCCATGTCGGTACGGGTTTGCGCCGACCTGACGGCCAGCCAGCACAGCATGGAGTGAGTGAGGGGGTAGTGGGGTGGAATATGGCGGATTCGGGGGCAGATATTCATCTGGCGGCCAGCAGGGTTCAGCGAACTTCCAGGCTGCACCGGTAGCTTGACCAGGCGGGCTGGTCCAGCAGCCAGGTCCGGCGACTCAGCCGACGTTGAGGGCGGTGTCGTCGATGACGAAGCCGGTGGTGCCGCCATTGGCGTCGGTCTCGGTGCCGGTGAACTTGAGCGTGACGCTCTGGCCTGCGTAGGCGGACACGTCCGCGGTGTGCTGGCTGTAGCCGCTGTTCTTGTTCAGGTTGGAGTAGCTCGCCACCGTGCTGAGCACCGTGCCGCCACTGTTCAGCAGTTGGACGTTGAGGGTGTCAGGCTTGGCGCTGCTGGTGCTCTCGGTGGTGTCGATGTGCAGCCAGTAGGAGAGGGTCGCGGTGCAGCCGGCCGGGATGGTGACGGTCTGCGCGACGGTGTCGGTGTCGGCCTTGCCGTCACCGTTCAGCCAGGCGTCCCAACTGCCCGAGTGGGTGGGCTCGTCGGCGGTGTCGTTGTTGATCGGCGCCGAGCCGAGCGTGGAACTCTGGCTCCAGGGTGCGCCGTTGGTGCCGTTCTCGAAGCCCGGGTTGCCCAGCAGCTGCGCCGCGGTGCAGCCGCCACCGCTCGACCCGGTCACGGTGAGGGTGTAGGTCGCGGTGTGGGTTCCGGAGGCGGCCGTTCCGGTGATGGTGATGGGGTAACTACCGGATGGAGTCGTGGTGCTGGTGGCGAGGCTCAGGGTGGCGGACGAGCCCGTGGTCACCGAGGCCGGGCTGAACGAGGCGCTCGCGCCGGCCGGCAGGCCCGAGGCGGTCAGCGCCACCGACTGCGCGCTGCCGGAGGTGACCGCCGTGCCGACGGTCACGCTCGCGCCCGAGCCCGCCGCCACCGAGCCGGCGGCCGGGGAGGCCGAGAGCGAGAAGTCGTTGGCCGAGGTGCCGCCGCTCGCCGGGCTCCAGTAGTCGCCCGCCATCACGATGTCCACCAGCGTCTTGATCGTCTCGCCGTAGTAGCCGTCGCCGAACGGGTTGGTCGACAGGTAGTTCCAGATCGTGTCGGTCCACGCCTGGTCACCCGAGGCCATCGCCGCCGGACCGACCGCGTCCCCCGCCTCCTCCGCCTGGTCGGAGGTGCTGTACGGGGTGCAGTTCAGGTTCGTGTGCGGGTAGACGTTCTGCGGGTTGCCACCCGACTCGCCCTTCAGGCAAGCGCTCTCCTTGGTGGCGAGCGCGTACTCCGTCGCGGCCGTCGAGCTCCCGTTGAGCAGCGCGTCGGTGCCCATGTGCCAGGGCACCCGGATCGAGTTGTAGCCGACGATGTTGTCCGGCTGGTTCTCCTGGTAGTTGGCCGGCGCCGGCTTCGGGCTGCTGGTGTCGGCGTTGACCACGAAGTCGGACAGCAGGCCCGCGTTGGAGGAGTAGGCGGCGGTGAAAGCGCGGTCCAGCGCCTCGGTGCGCTGGATCACCTTGTTCCAGTCGTGCGAGGTGTCGTAGGCCGCGAACGCCCGCAGGTGGTCGAGCATCTGGTCGGAGGGGCGGGTGTCGGTGTTCGGACCGTCGTCCTCGCACTTCAAGTGCCCGTCGGGCGCCACGTCATGGGCGTAGAAGGAGGCCAGCCAGGCCTTGGCGTCAGCGGTGTAGCCGCCCCACTGCTGATCGGCCAGGATCAGGCCGTAGCCGATGTCCAGGTCGCCGTCGGTGGCCGCGTCCGGGGTACCACTGCTGTAGTACTTGCAGGTCTTGCCGTCCAACTGCCACTGCATCAGGCCGTACTGGTCCTCGTGGTCCTTGACCAGCTGCCACAGGCCGTTGAACTCGGCCTGCGCGCCGGCGTCGTAGCCGGCCATCAGCGGCACGATGTTCATGCCGTAGCCCTGGCCCTCGGAGACCGGGCCGTTGTTGGTCGCGTCGCCGTCGCCCTTGGTGGACACGTAGTACTCGTTGCTCGCGCAACCGTGCACCAGGTAGCTGGACTTCCACGCGCTGTACTGCTTCTCCACGGCGGCGTCGCGGGTGGCCTGGGAAGCCGAGGGCAGGACGCCGACCTGGTAGGTCACGTGAGTCGGGAACGGGTGGGTGGGGGTGGCGGCGGCCTGGGCGGGCGCCGCGGCCAGCGCGGTGAGCGAGAGCCCGATCAGGCATCCCGTCAGCACGGAGGCGAGCGGGGTCTTCCAGTGGGTTCGCACGCGGAACTCCTTCGTGGGGGGCGGAGTTGGGCGATAGTTAGGAAAGCTTCCTTACGAGATGCTGTCAAGGGGCACCGCCAGAACTGGGTGCGCTGACCTCGTCCAAGGTGCTGCCCCCCGGAGGGATGGCCACAGTCCGCCGGGGGTGGGGCTGCGGCCGGCCGGGCGGCTACGCCGTCGCCCGGCGGGCGTAGACCTCGATCTCGATCTTCATCCGGACATCCGCGAGGCCGCACACCAGCATCGTCGCGGCCGGCCTGACCTCGCCGAAGCAGCGCCGCAGCACCGGCCAGCACGGCTCGAAGTCCGCGCGCTCAGGCAGCAGGTAGCGCACCCGCACCACATCGGCGAAGCCGCATCCGGCCTCCTCCAGTGCGGCCCCGATGTTGCGCAGGCACTGCTCGGCCTGCTCCACCACGTCGTCCGAGATGGTCATCGTCGTGTAGTCGAAGCCGGTGGTACCCGACACATGCACCCAGTCGCCGTCGACCACGGCCCGGGCATAGCCGATCTGCTCCTCGAAGGTGGAACCGCTGAGGATCGCACGTCGCTCTGTCATGATCGAACGCTAGGCGACCGACGCGGCACCCGTCCACCGCCGCCGCGCGGTCGCAAGTCGGCATCGCGGGCGTGCTGTCGGCGCCACGGGGCCGCAAGTCAGCGCCGGCGAGCGGAAGTCAGCGCGACTCCCCCGCCAGCAGGTCCGCACCCCACACCGTCAGCCGCTCCGCCGCTGTCCCGGTGCCGTCCAGCACCTGCCGGACGAACGCCTCCCGCTCGTGCGCCAGTACTGCGGCCTCCCAGACGCACGGCGCCAACCCAGCTCGCCCGGGCCGGAGTTGCTCGGGCTTCCCGGCCGGACCGATGAAGATCGCCAGGTCGGACATGTGCCCCTCGATCCAGCTGTGCACCAGGATGTAGTCGCCGTCCGCGCCCGCGTGCGCGATCAGCACGGCGAGCCCCAGCGAGCCCCGGGCCGCGCCGCCCGCCAGGTGCCCGGCGGCGAGGTCCACCAACGGCGCCAGGTCGAGCTCGGTCAGGGCGCGCCCCGGTGCCTCGATCGCGTACACCTTCAGCAGGTGGCCGCCGGCCTCCCGAGTGGCGAACGGCCGGATGGTGCGGGTGTGGTGGCCGGCGGCGAGCGCGAGCAGGGCCCGCTCGTCCACCGCTGACGGCAGCGTCGAGGCCGCCGAGGGAACCTGATGAGTGGTCATTCCCCCATCATCGGGTGGCGGACGGCTCAGTGCCAGGGTCTCCGCGAGGCAGATCCAGGGGTGCTGATCGCCGGCGTGCTGCGAGCCGAGGCGCCGAGCGCAGTGGTACTGAGCACGGCCGTGGGTGCCGATCGGCGGGCGCACCGTCACGCGAGCCCCCGACCGGCCCACTGACCGCGCGTCAGATCGGCCTCGCTCAGCACCCCGCCACTAGCGTCACCCTGGACGCAGTGACGACACGAGGTGGTGGAGATGCCCGAGGCGAGCAGCGAACGCGATCGGCTGACGGTTCCGCAGGGCCTGGCCGCGCTCTCCCTCGACGCGCTGGCCTCCGTCGCGTACGGGCCCGAGGCGATCGTGCTCGTGCTGGCCGTGGCCGGCAGCCAGGGGCTGAACTACACCCTGCCGGTGACCCTGGCGATTGTCGTGCTGCTGGCCGCGCTGACCTTCTCCTACCGCCAGGTGATCGCCGCCTTCCCGAACGGCGGCGGCGCCTACGCGGTGGCCAAGGCACACTTGGGCCGGCGGGTCAGCCTGGTCGCCGCCGCCTCGCTGATCATCGACTACGTACTGAACGTCGCGGTCTCGGTCTCGGCCGGCGTGGCCGCGCTGACGTCCGCGTTCCCCTCCCTCTACGCCGACCGGGTGGTGCTCTGCGTGGTGGTGCTGGCCGTGATCACCGCGGTCAACCTGTACGGCGTCGCCGAGTCGGCCAAGATCCTGATCCTGCCGACGGTGGTCTTCGTGGTGGCGATCTTCACGGTGATCCTGGTCGGCCTGCTGCGTACCAACCCGGTGACCGAGCCCACCCACGCGGCGGCGGCCACCGAGAGCGTCGGCGTCCTGCTGCTGCTCAAGGCCTTCGCCTCCGGCTGCGCGGCGCTGACCGGGGTGGAGGCGATCGCCAACGCCGTGCCGACCTTCCGCAAGCCCCGGGTGCAGCGCGCGCAGCGCACCGAGATCGCACTCGGCGGGCTGCTCGGCAGCATGCTGATCGGCCTCTCGCTGCTGATCCGTCACTTCCAGGTCGCGCCGAACCCGACCAAGACCTTGCTCGCCCAGCTCACCGAAGCCGCGCTCGGCCACAACGTGGCTTTCTACGTCGTCCAGTTCAGCACCACCGCCCTGCTGGCCCTGGCGGCGAACACCTCGTTCGGCGGGATGCCGGTGCTCACCTCGCTGCTGGCCCGCGACCACCACGTGCCGCACGTCTTCGCACTGCGCGCCGACCGGCAGGTCTACCGGCACGGGGTGCTGGTGCTGGCGGGCGCGGCGCTGGTGCTGCTGATCGGCGCACAGGGCAACACCCAGGCGCTGGTCCCGGTCTTCGCGATCGGCGTCTTCATCGGCTTCACCATCTCCCAGATCGGCATGGTGCGGCACTGGCGCCTGGAGCGCGGTCCCGGCTGGCACGGCCGGGCACTGCTCAACGGGATCGGCGCGGTGCTCACGGCGGCGGCGACCGTGATCGAGCTGATCGCCAAGTTCGACAAGGGCGGCTGGCTGGTCTTCCTGGCGGTGGCCGTGCTGGTCACGCTCTTCGAGTCGATCCACCGCAGCTACGCGCGGATCGGCCTGGCCCTGCACGTCGGTGAGGTGCCCGAACCGCCGCAGCAGCTGCGCTCGCTGGTGATCGTGCCGGTCGGCGCGGTCAACCGGCTGACCCAGGAGGCGCTCGGCATCGCGCTGTCGCTGGGCGACGAGGTGCGCGCGGTGACCGTGGTGCACCCCGAGGACGAGGACGGGCCGAGCGCGGAGCAGCTCCTGGAGGCCTGGAACCAGTGGCACCCGCGGGTGCCACTGACCGTGCTGGCCAGCCGCTCGCGCTCGTTGGCCCGGCCGATCGTGGACCACCTGCGCGAGCTGGCGGCGGCCGACGAGCACGACCGGCTGGTGGTGCTGATCCCCGAGCTGCACCTGCCGCACCCCTGGCAGCGGCTGCTGCAGAACCAGCGCGGCGTCCTCCTCGACCGCGCGATCCGCCAGCACACCGACGCGGTCATCTGCCGCCTGCGCCTGCGGCTCCCGATCCCGGACTGACAGACCCGCCGCGCGCCGTGCCACCCTCGGACCTGACGGATCGTCAGAGTCGGTCCAGCTACTGCCGGTTCAGCTCCGTTCGGCACCCGGCCAGCGCTGCTCGACCTTCGCCAGCCGCCAGTACGTCAGCGCGCCGGCCCAGACCACCACGAAGAGTCCGACGATGACGAAGCCGACGTTGTTCAGGTCGACGCCGGAGACCCAGCCGGTGACCGGGTCGGTCAGGCCGAGTTGGTCGTGCAGCACGCCGACCAGCTCGATGGTGCCGATCAGGAAGGCGACGGCGATCGACAGCCCCGTGATGGTGAGGTTGTAGTAGACCTTGCGGGTCGGGTTGGAGAACGCCCAGTGGTAGGCGAAGTTCATGAAGGTGCCGTCGAGGGTGTCGAACAGGCTCATGCCGGAGGCGAAGAGCAACGGCAGGCAGAGGATCGCGTACCAGGGCAGGCCGGCGGCCGCGCCGGAGCCGGCCATCACCATCAGCGTGACCTCGGTCGCGGTGTCGAACCCGATGCCGAACAGCAGCCCGATCGGGTACATCTGGCCGGGGCGGGTGATCGACTTGGTCAGCCGGCCCAGGATGCGGTTCATGAAGCCGCGGTTGTCCAGGTGCTTCTCCAGCTCGTGCTCGTCGAACTGGCCCGCCCGCATCGCCTTGAACACCCGGTGGATCCCGGCCAGCGAGACCAGGTTGAGCGCCGCGATCAGGTAGAGGAACCCGCCCGAGACGCTGGTGGAGACCAGGCCGAGCATCTTGTGGGCACCCGAGTTGTCGTCGGTCAGGGTGCCGACCACCTGGGCACCGGCCGCGACCAGGCCCGCCAGCACCACCACGATGGTGGAGTGGCCGAGCGCGAACCAGAAGCCGACCGAGATCGGCCGCTTGCCGTCGGCCATCAACTTGCGCGTGGTGTTGTCGATCGCCGCTATGTGGTCGGCGTCGAAGGCGTGGCGCATGCCCAAGGTGTAGGCCGTGACGCCCAGGCCCAGACCGAAGACCTGGTTGCCGACGGTGTAGCGGTGCGGGGCGACCATCGTGATCAGGACGAAGAAGGCGACCACGTGCATGGCCAGGATCACCGCCAGCAGGCCGCCGGTACGGATCCAGTCCCGTCTCTCCCAGCTGAGGGAGGGGGTTGCGGCGCCCGCGGACAGGGCGGACGCGCTCGCGGAAGCGGTTTCGGGCATGGTCATCTCAGGGCAGCCTCTCCAGCACCTCGTGGACAGTTCGTCGTGCGGTGCCGTGGCCGGTCTCCTGGCTTTGGGGTACCGACCTCCCGAAGGGCGCGGAGAGTCGAACGTCCCCGCACCCGGCCTTCCCAGACGCCAAGGCATCCAGTGACCTCCCGCCGTCGCGGGCGAGAGTGGTGCGAGAACTTCCCGATAACAGTGGCGAGGGCCGCTCCGGACTCCTGTGACAAGGCACAGTGCACCGGTCTTCCCGAACACCACGGCGGTGAACAACCTAGGGCCCGGCCCGCTCGGCCACAAGCCTGCATACTTCCGCAGGTGTTCAGCTGTGGTGGACATCACCGGCGCACGGTGGCGAAGATGACTCCCATGCACCTGGTACCGGAGGACCGCGCACACCGGCGCGCGATCGACGAGCACACCGTCTGCGACGCCATCGCCGGCATCGGCGCGCCGGAGAGCGTCCGCGCCTGGGCCGCCCGCTTCTCGCTGCTCGCCGAACCGAGCCGCCTGGCCCTGCTGCTGGCCATCCACCGCGCCGGCCCGATCGCCGTCACCGACCTCGCCCTCGCCACCGGCATCAGCGAGACCGCCGTCTCCCAGACGCTGCGCCTGCTGCGCGCCTCGGGCACCGTGACGGCGGCGAAGGACGGCCGGGTGGTCCGCTACCAGCTGCTCGACCCCGACGTGGCCGCCCTGCTGGACCCGATGCCGCAGCTGCCACACATCCCGCACGTCCGGCGGGTGCCGCAGGTGCCGCACCAGGACTGACGGCGGGGCCGCACTTCTCGCTACGCCTTCTTGAGTCGGGTCACCAGCTTGTGCGTCAGGCCACGGGCGATCAGCTTGACCATGTCGACCTTGCGCGGCTCGTTGTAGATCAGGAAGTCGTCGAAGCGGTGCACACCCCGCCGACCGGCGACGGCGACGGCCGCGTCGCGGATCGCCACCAGCTGCGCCACGCTCATCTGGAGTGCCCGCTCATCGGGCTGGTACGCGGCGCCGATCGGGTAGTCGACGCCCGGACGGGTGGTCATCTCGACGTGGCAGCCCAACACATGGGTGATCGGTCGGGTGCCCGCGAAGTCGACCAGCCGCTCCATGGTCGCCAGGAACGCGGCGGAGTCGGCCACGTAGAGGCGGCCCGGCAGCACGGTGTCACCGGTGAGCAGGACCGCGGTCCACGGGTCGTAGATGGTGATCGCCGCTTGGTGGTGCCCCGGAGAGGCGAGGACCTCCAGGACTCGGCCGCCGAGGTCGAAGGTGACGTTTTCGAGCGGCTGGGAGTCGCTCGAGCCGGAGACCGAGCCGGACCCGAATCCAGCGCCCAACCCGAAGAAGGAACGGACGGCGTCGGCCTCCCGGGCGACCACAGTGGTCGCGGGACGGTCGGCGAACTGGGCGTCCGCGGCCACGTGGTCGCCGTGCCCGTGCGTGTGCGCGATCACCAGCTCGTACCGCGCGCGGCGTTCGCCCTGCTCGCCAGGGTGCTGGTCGAGCCACTCGCCGATCAGCCGGTCGACCGTCGTGCGCAAGGGGAAGTGGTCGGGGTCGGCCGTCGCGCCGGTGTCCAGCAGCAGGGCCCGGTCGTTGCCGAAGAGCAGGAAGATGAACGGCGCCTCGTAGTTGACCGACTTGCTCTGGCGCAGGATGACGGTGTGCTCGTCGTAGTGGTGCACCTGGATCTTCGGCTCGCCGTCCGAGCGCTTGCCGGGCACACCGTGGATCCAACTGACCTCCAGCGAGCCGGCGGTGGGCGCCGCGCTCACGAAGTCGATCAGGCTGTCAGTCATCGGAGTCATTCTCGTTCTCCCCCGCTTCGAAGTCTGGTAGCGGCGTCGCCGCCATGAAGTACCGGACGCGCTGCCGTCCGGGTCGCAGCTGCCGACCGTCCGCCGCGCTCCTGGCGAGGTAGGGCTGGAGCAGCGCCAGCCACTGCTCTTGGAGCTCTGCGGCCTCGTCGGCGGACAGCACGGCGATCGCGGCGGTGATGGCTGCCTTCGGGGTGCCGTGCTCATCGCCCTGTGGGGGCTGATCGCCTTGTGCGGGGCGGTCCTTGTGAGCCAGGTGGTCGAGGATCGCCTGCATCTCCCGTTCCACCACCAGACGTTCGAGCTGCCGCGTGACGACCGCGTCACCGCCTGAGGCGATCCGCACGGTCGGCTGCGACTCGGCCACCCGCCACTGCCGCTCGCGACGGTCGCGTCCCGGACCGGCGTCCTCCACGTAGCCGTACTTGGCGAGCTGACGGAGATGGAACGAGCAGTTCGCCTGCGGCACACCGAGGACACGTCCGCACTGCGCCGCCGTCGCCGGCCCGGTCGCGGCCAGCAGCTCCATCAGGTCGAGGCGGAGCGGGTGGGCCAAGGCCCGGATCGCCGTGGGGTCGCTGATTCGCATATCCCAAAGACTACTTTGGGATATGGAGATGTCAAGGGTCTCTTTGACTTCTGGGTGGACCGGCTCCCGCATACCCGCAGAGTTCGCCGCGATCCTCGCCCCCGCCGACGCCGCCGTCCGGGCCGGCCGGGAGGACGAGGACAGCACTGCGGTGCGGTCGCCGCGCTGTACGGCGTCCGGGAGTTGGTGCTCGGGGCGTGGGGTTGCGGGGTGTTCCGCAACGACCCGGACGTGGTGGCCGAGGCCTTCGAGCAAGCGCTTTCCTGCCACGGCGCGGCGTTCGGCAAGGTGGTGTTCGCGATCTGGGACCGCTCGCCGGAGTCGGTGAACCGGGCGGCCTTCCGGGCGCGCTTCGGTGCGGGCGAGGGCTGATCCGACCTCAGGCCGCTCGATGACCGCTCGGCCGGACGAACGGGACGGACGGCGCCGGCGGGGCGGGCGGGGCGGGCGGGGCGACCAGCCTGGGGTCCAGGACGAGGTCGTACACGCCCAGCGGCTCGGTCAGCTCGCGCAGCGCCGGCTCGGTCAGCTCGGCCGACGCCTGCTCGGGGCCCAGCAGGGCGCGCAGGGCCGCGAGGGAGCTGAAGGCGACGGCGCACCGGCTGCCGTCGCGCTGCCGGAAGAGCCGCAGCAGCTGGGTGCCACCGACGATACGGACCGGGACGTGGCGGACGGCGAGGTCCTCGGGAGCACCGGACGGCTCAGGCCGACCGGGCGACACGAGCGGCGTGGACGGTACGGGCAGCGCAGGCGACGCGGGCAGGCGGTGTGCGGTGGTCACGGCGTTCCTCCGAAGGTGATGCACTGCTCAGTCGAGGTACTGCATCCCGAAGCGGCAGTGCGCGGGGGCCGTGCGCTCCCGGTCCGCCACCCGGGCGAGCGGCTCGGCCTCAGCCGGCTCACCCGACTCGCTCGGCTCGGTCGACCCGCTCGACCCGCTCAGCCCGTACCGTCCGCTCGGCCGGCTCGGCTCGCCCGTCGCGCTCGCCGCCGACGTCCGGTCCACGGCGAAGGCCGTCCCCGACAGCAGCCCGCGCAGCACCGCGTCCGCCATCGAGCGGGGCAGCGGCAGCTCGGAGGGCTCGACCGGTAGCGGGACGGAGCTGGGGGCCTGCGTTGCAGTCATGGGTTCGCTTCCTTCCGGGGCCGTTCGCGCCGGGATCCTGGGTGATCCCGGGCGCAGCTCCAGTGGAGCCCCGTCACCTCCGCATCGCACCCGGCCTTGACGCGCGGATTACGCGCGCGGCCCCGTCCTTGACGTCACCTTGACACTTCGTCCCCCGATCGGACGCGGTGGCCCGCCGCGCCGGGCCGCAGGACACCTGCCGCAGACAGCGACGGAGGGCGGCCACCAGCACGCCGCCCTCCGTTCCCAGCTACCGCGCGCGTCAGGCCGCCGCGCCCACCCGCCGCGTGGCCGGACGCCGCCCCCGCCCGGGCTTGACCAGGAACGTCGCCGCGTACACCGCGCTCGCCGTGGCCATGATCGTGAAGCTCGGCGGCAGCTTCGGCAGCTCGGCACTGAGCAGCAGGCCGCCCCACATCTCGCCGACCGCGAGGCCGGCGGAGAGCGCCAGCGCGTGGAACGGACGGTCCGTCAGCCGGATCGCCGCGCCTGCGGGGGCCGCCAGCAGGCCGAGCAGCAGCAGCGAGCCGACCGCCTGGGTCGCCTCCGCCGCGCAGGCGCCGACCAGCACCAGGAAGCCGAAGCCGAGCAGGCGCACCGGCACTCCGCGCGCCGCCGCGACCGCCTCGTCCACCGTGGCGAAGAGCAGCGGCCGGCCGATCAGCAGGGTGAGCAGGCAGATCGCGCCCGCGATGACGACGGCCAGCGTGGTCTGCGAGCTGCTCAGCCCGAAGATCGAGCCGAAGAGCACGCTGGTGCCCGCGCCGCCGTTGCCCGAGCCGCTGCGCGAGGTGGTGTAGACGGTCAGGAAGAACGCGCCGAGCCCGAGGATCCAGGCGAAGACGTTGCCGATCACCACGTCGTCGGGCCGGCCGCGCCGGCCGAGGCCGCCGAGCAGCAGGCCGACGCCGATGGTCGCGGCGAACAGGCCCAGGCGCAGGTCGTAGCCGCCGGCCAGGGCCGCCATCGCGCCGGTGAACGCGACGTGGCTGAGCGCGTCACCGGTGAACAACTGGGCCCGCAGCACCAGGAAGTAGCCGACCAGGCCGCAGGCCAGCGCGATGAACGTGCCGGCCAGCAGCGCGTGCTGGAAGAACGCCTGGGAGAGCACCGAGGTCATGCCGCACCCCCTGCGCCGAGCGCCGCCGGGCCGTGACCATGGCCGCCATGGCCGCCATGGCCGCGCCCCTGGCCGCCCTCGTGGGCGCGGCCCCAGGCTTCGCGGCCCAGCCGCAGCAGCAGCGCCAGCACGTAGCCGGCGAAGGCGAAGGTGGTCACGAAGAAGCCCAGCGGGTAGGGCTGGTAGTACGCGGCGATCAGGCCCGCCCAGCAGACGCCGAGGCCGAGCAGCACCGAGAGCAGCAGGCTCAGCCCGGGCCGGGCGGTCAACTGTCCGGCGGTGGCCGCCGGGATCACCATCAGCGCGAAGACCAGCAGGGTGCCGGTGATCTGGCTGGCCTCGGCGGTCGCCGCGCCCAGCAGCACCAGGAAGAGGGTGCCGAGCAGCCGCACCGGCACACCGCGCCCGGCCGCCACCTGCGGGTCGACCGAGGCGAAGAGCAGCGGTCGGCCGATCACGGCGAGCACGGCCAGCACCACGGCGCCGACCACCGCCAGCACCGTCACCTGGCTGGTGGTGATGCCCAGGAAGCTGCCGAAGAGCAGCGCGGTCGGCCCTTCCAGCAGGCCCTTGTAGAGGCTGATGAAGAGGAACCCGCAGGCCAGCGCGAAGGCTTGGACGGTCCCGGTGACCGCGGACTCCTCCGCGCCGCTCCCCTGGCCCTTGCGGCCGAGCGCCGCGATCACCAGGGCCGCCGCGATGCAGAAGCCGAAGTAGCCGAGCGAGGTACTGAAGCCCGCCAGGACCGCCAGCGAGGCGCCCGGGAAGGCGGCCACCGACAGGGTGTGCCCGGCAAAGGTCTGGCGGCGCAGCACCATGAACCAGCCCACCACCGCGCAGACCACCGAGACGACCAGGCCGGCTCGGAAAGCGTTCACCATGAAGGCGTAGGACCACATGTCCTGGAAATCGGCAACCAGGTTCCAGGAGAACACCGGTGACGCCACGTCAGCCAGCTGCACGATCATCACCTCCGGCTGCGGCACCAGCGGTGACGCCGCCAGCGCTCGCGGCGACGGTGGCCGCGTGCCGGTCGACGTGCCGGGCCGGGGCTTCCGGCTGGCCGACCACCACCAGGCGGCCGTCGCTGGTGCGCAGCACCTCGACCGGCGTGCGGTAGAGGCGGGTCAGCGTCTCGGAGGTGATCACCTCGGTCGGCGTGCCGGCCATCGCGCCGCCCTCGGCGAGGTAGACCACCCGGTCGAGGTGGTGCAGGATCGGGTTCACGTCGTGCGCGACCATCACCACCGACACCCCCTCCTGGTGGCAGATCCGGCCGAGCAGCGCCGCGATCGCGCTCTGGTTGGGCAGGTCCAGGCTGTCCAACGGCTCGTCGAGCAGCAGCACGGACGGACGGCGGACCAGCGCCTGGGCGATCAGCAGCCGCTGCTGCTCACCGCCGGAACACTGCCCGATCGGCCGGTGCGCGTACTCGGAGGCACCCACCAACTCGATGACCTCGGCGACGCGTTCACGCGCCGCACGGCGTTCGGCGCGGCCCAGGCCCGGAATCGGGATCCCCCACTTGTCCCCGTCCAGGCCCAGGCGCACCACGTCGATCCCGCGGATCCGCACGCTGGCATCGAAGTTGCGGCGCTGCGGCAGGTAGCCGACGCCCGCGCTGTGCGCACCTGGCGCGCCGCCGAGCACCGTCACCTCGCCGGCGGCGGGCGGCAGCACCCCGAGCAGCACCTTCACCAGGGTGGACTTGCCGACCCCGTTGGGGCCCAGGACAGCGGTGAACTCCCCTGCGCCGACGGTCAGATCGACCCCCGACCAGAGGGTCCGCCCGCCGACCCGGACGGCCGCGCCGCGCAGCGACAGGACGGGCTCGGCGGCCACCGCCGACCGCTGCTGCTGAGCGGGCACCCGCCCGCCGCTCGCGCGCTTGCTCGTCTCCTGGGTGGCCATCTCGTCGTGCTGGATGCTCATTTGCCGACCGCCTGCTTCAACGCGTCCTCGATGCCTTGCAGTTCCTGTACCTGCCAGTCCTGGAAAGCGGTTCCGGCGGGCGCCAGGGTCTCGGTGACCTGGGCGACCGGGATGCCCTGCGCCTTGGCCGCGTTCACCTGGGCCATCACGTCGGGGTCGGAGTTCTGGGTGTTGAAGACGTAGATCTTGATCTGCTTGCCGGAGATCTGCTTGTCGATGGTCGCCTTGTCGGCGGCGGTCGGGTCGTTGCCCTCGCTCATCGCGTCCAGGAAGCTCTCGGGGGTGATCAGCTTCAGGCCGAGCGACTCGGCCAGCGGCGTCACGATGGACTCCGAGGCGCCGATCGGGGTGCCCGCGTACGTCGCCTTGACAGCGTTTTCCAGCTGGTCGTACGGGGCGAGCGTCTGGGTCAGGAAGGTCTGCTTCTGGGCGTCGAAGTAGGCCGCGTCGGCCGGGTCGATCTTCTTGTAGTCGGCGGTGATCCGGTCGATCACCTGGTGGACGCTGTCCGCCGAGTACCACTGGTGCGGGTTGTCGCCCGCCTTCTTGCCCAGCAGGTCGCCGACCTTGAGGGCGGTGCGGCCGGAGGACGGGTTGGCGGCGAGCAGCTTGTCCGACCAGGCGTCGTAGCCGATGCCGTTGGTGATCACGTAGTCCGCCGACGCCACCGCCCGGCCGTCGCCCGTGGTGGGCTCGTAGGAGTGCGGGTCGGTGTTCGGGTTGGTGATGATGCTCTGCACCTTGACGTGGCTGCCGCCGAGCTGGGTGGCGATGCTGCCCCAGAAGTTCTCCGCGGCCACCACCTGGATCGTCTTCGAACCCTCGCCCGCCGAGGTGCTGGTCTTCGGGGCCGTCGAGCACGCGCTGGTGCCGGCGAGTACGGCGACAGCGACGACACCGAGGGCAGCGGCGGTGATGCGACGGGGACCGACGCCGGACCTGGCGTGGGGCATGGACGGACTCTCCCGGGGGCCTTCGGGTCCCGAGCTGCGGGATCCGGTTGTACTGGACACGGTAGAGCCTAGTTAGAAATGGTTTTCACATCCAGGCCAGGCGCCTATGAGGTGATAATCATTACCAATTCTTGACCGCTGGACCCCCTCTCGGCGAAGTGGATCAGCTTTCAGCCACTGGGAGTTATCAACCGGCCACGATCTGCCATCGACGGGCAGCAGCCTCGCGAGAGTGCCGACAGGCCCCAGCTCGGCAGGCCCCAGCTCGGAAATCCCCAGCTCGGCAACGACCTGCTCACCCGTACCCGTGGGCCTGACGGAGCTGACGCAGGTACAGACATGTCAAAGACTTCCCCATGGATCACACAAGCTGCGGACAGACCCACCCGGACAGGAGTGCGATGTCGCCCACGCCGTCGTCGACGGGACCTACCACCCCTCAGGGACACCCATGCGACGTACCACCCTCAGCCGTGCCACCGCAGCGGCTGTCGGCACCCTCGCCATGTTCGCCACGACCGCCCTCACCGGCGCCGTGCCGGCCACCGCCGCACTGAGCGCATCGGCCGCACCGGCGCCGATACCGGCCGCGATCGGACATCGGATGGTGTCCGGCCAGTTCCCCACTCCCCTCACGCCCAGCCAGTGCCAGGCCCAGTTCCAGGCCTCCTGCTACGGAGCCACCCAGCTCGAGCAGGGCTACGACGAGCACCCGCTCCTCGACCGGGGGATCAACGGGGCCGGCCGCACCATCGTGATCGTCGACTCCTTCGGATCGCCGACCATCCAGCACGACCTGGACGTCTACAGCGCCCAGTACGGCATCCCCAGCACCAACGTCCAGGTCGTGAAGTGGGGCACCGTGCCGCCCTTCGACCCGGGCAACTCGGACATGACCGGCTGGGCCGAGGAGACCACGATCGACGTCGACATGGCGCACGCCATGGCCCCCGGCGCGAAGATCGTGCTGGTCGAGACCGGCGTCTCGGAGCAGGAGGGGACCACCGGGTTCCCCGAGATGATGGCCGCCGAGGACTCGCTGATCAAGCAGGGCGTCGGTGACGTCATCACGCAGAGCTTCGGCGCCACCGAGAACACCTTCCCGGGCTTCGACCAGGGCGACTACTCCAGCCTGCTCAACCTGCGCTACGCCTACAAGGACGCGGCCGCGCACGGCGTCACCGTGCTCGCCTCCTCGGGCGACAACGGCGTCACCGACGCCGAGTCGGACGGCAGCACCCTCTACCCGTACCCGGTGACCTCCTGGCCGCCCTCCGACCCGCTGGTGACCGGCGTCGGCGGCACCACGGTGAAGCTGGACGACAACGGCAACCGGCTGAGCCCGGACTCCGTCTGGGACGACCCGTCGACCGGCGGCGGCGCCTCCGGGGGCGGCAAGTCCAAGGTCTTCAGCCGCCCGCTGTTCCAGCTCGGCGTGCAGAGCACCGTGGGCAACTCCCGTGGCGTGCCGGACATCAGCATGGTCGGCGACCCGAACACCGGCGTCTGGACCTACAACAGCTTCGGGCCGCAGGACGACGGCTGGGAGCTGTGGGGCGGCACCAGCGTGGCCAGCCCGGTCTTCTCCGGCGTGGTGGCACTGGCCGACCAGGTCGCCGGGCACCGCCTCGGGAACCTGAACTACGGCCTCTACGCGCTGGGTGCGGCGCAGCAGGCCGGCGCCAAGTGGACCGGGATCAACGACGTCGTGGGCGGCTCCAACACCTACAACAACGTCCCCGGCTGGCCCGTCACCCCGGGCTACGACATGGCGACCGGCTGGGGCACGGTGGACGTGGCCAAGTTCGTGCCGACGATCGCCGCACTCGGCTGACGCAGCATCAGTAGTTCTGCTGGGCATGCCAGTTCAGCTCATGCCAGCAGAACGACCGGGTACCGCGGGAGCGCCGGCCGAACAATCGGCACCGGCGCTCCCGCGCTCATCCGCCCTGATTTTCCAGGGCCCCGAACGGTCGAACGCGCCGTGCCCTTGAAGTGGACTGCCTGGTCCAGGGCAATCCGGCGTCCCTGCCGCCATCGACTACGGCGGGCCACCAGAAGTACGCCGACGCCTGCTGACGGGGTGTCGGCGGAGGTCGATAGGGTCGGACCACCTGATCAGCTGAGGAGCGCCCGACCGATGAGATCTCCGGCCGAGCTGGACCGCGTCCAGTGGCACGACCTGACCCATGCCTACGGTTCCGCCGAGGACGTGCCCGTGCTGATCAGGGCGCTGTACGAGGAGGACCAGGAGGAGGTCGAGGAGGCGATCTACGAGCTGTACGGCAACATCCACCACCAGGGCACGGTGTATCAGGCCTCCGCTCCCGCCGTGCCGTTCCTCGCGCACGCCGCCGTGCACGTCCCGGGCAGGCGCGCCGAGCTGCTGATGCTGCTCGCCACGCTCGCCGCCCACGAACCCGAGGACGTCGACTCGCCGCACTGGGCGGGGAGTTCCGTCGCCGCGGTCTGCGCCGAGCTGGGCCGGGTGCTGCCGGACCTGCTGCCCTGCCTGGCGGACGCCGACGGCACCGTGCGCCGGGCGGCCCTGCGGGTGGCGGCGGCCCTGGCCGAGGTGCTGCCGGCCGGGCCGCGGGAGGAGGCCGAGGCGCGCGTCGCGGGGCTGTACGACGGCGACCCCGTGCCGGCGGTGCGGGCCGACGCGATGGTGGCGTTGGGCCGGTTCGGGCGCGAGGTCGCGGGGTTGGACGGCCCGCTGCCCGAGATCCGGCTGGCGGCAGCCCTGCTCACGGCCGAACGCTGCGAGCCGCCGTACCCGGCCGAGCTGGTCGCCGTCCTCGCCGCCGACGGCGCCGTACCCGCGCCGAGGGCCGATGCGCTCCCGTGGGGCGGCAGCACCCAGGAGGAGCGGCTGGCCCAGCTGCTCAGCGAGGACCCCGACGCGGGCCTGGCCGTGGCCGCCGGCTGGATCGCGGCGGGCGACCTCGACGCGCGCGGCTCCTGGCTGGCCCGGCAGATCGCCGATACCTGGCGGGACCGGGAACCGCAGGTGCTGGACCTGCTGCTGACCGCCCTGCCCCAGCAGCCGGACGCCGATGCGCTGACCGGTCCGCTGCTCGCGGTCGGCCACTGGGTCGAGCTGGTGCCCGAGCCGAGCGGCGACCTGCGGGACGTGCTGCACGGGTACGCGACCGGTGCGGACGACGAGGTCGCGGAGCGGGCCCTGCACGCCCTGGTGCGCTCCCGCGACCCGCGGGCCGTGGAGCTGGTGGTGCGGCGGCCCAGCGCGCGGCTGCTCGCGGCGGCGGCGCGCCACTTCCCGACGGCGGCCGAGCAGTTGACACCCGTGATCCGGCGTCAGCTCGCCGCCGGCGCCGCCGGCAACGAGGGGATCGCCCTGGTGCTGGCGCTGGCACCGCTGGGTGCCGCCGCCCGGCAGGCGCAGCCCGAACTCGTCGACTGCCTGCGCACCCGGCGCGCCGCCATCGTCGCCGCCGAACAGCTCGGCGCGAACGGGCCGGCCACGGCGGAGGTCGTCGAGCTGCTGCGGGAGGCCGCCGGGAGCTCCGACACCTCGCTGCGGTCCGCGGCGGCCGTGGCCCACTACCGCGTGACCGGCGACGCCGACCTGGCCGTCGGCACCTTCGAGCAACTGCTCACGGGCCAGGGCGAGGTGCACTGGTTCATGTCCCGCCTGGAGCCGCTGGGCAGCGCCGCCGCCCCGCTGCTCCCGCTGGTCGAACCGTTCCTGACCGCCGAGTACGAGTGGATCCGGATGTCCGCCGCCGAGGCCCACCTGTGGATCACCGGCTCGCCCGACCGCGCCCTCCCGATCCTCACCGAACTGGTCGGCCCGACCCGGGTCGGCCTGAAGGCCCTGGACACGCTCGCCACGATCGGCCGCCTCCCCGACGAACTCCGCCCCACCCTGGAGACCTTCGCCTCCTCCCCGCGCCGCCTGCTCACCGATTCGCCGCACTCCGGAGACAGCCACCCGGACGATGAACTGCGCACCCTGGCCCGCCGGCTGCTCGCCGCGGGCTAGGACCGAGTTGCAAACCCCCTCGCCAACTCGTCGGTGATGCGCGAGTGCACACCACGCATCAATCGGAGCGTCGAGTCCAGCTCCGCCTCGGGCACCCCCGACTTGGCCTGACCATCGAGAGTCTCTCCGAGGCGCCGCAGCTCGGCCAGCGCTTCGAGACGGTCGAAGGGCTGCTCCGACGTGATTGGGGCAGGCGAGCGGGGGTTCACTCGGCCCCCTGGCCAGGGGGCGGTGTCGCGCGCATCCTCACACGGTGGACGTAGCGCGATGCTCGCTCGTAGCCCTCTTGGCAGTACGGCAATATGACCAACTGGGCGTTACCAAGGGAAATGTGGGGACCGGGGGCGACCCAGGTCTGCCGGTCGCAGCAGACGCACCACCCGAATCGCCACATGTGGCGCGGCGGCAGGGCAACCGACTCGGCAGGCTCGGGGCTGGTGCTCATCAGGCGCGCTCGCCCGACAGTCGCACCTGAGTGGCATCCCGAGGTGTGCCGGCTCGGATGACCGGGATCAACTTCGGTTCACCCGGCAGGGGTTGGATGGCACTCGCGGGAGTGTCCCACTCGATGCCGCCGGCTTCCGGTCGAAGGCTGACGAGATTCTGGCCGTTGCGCCCCATGAACACCCCGTCGCACTGGTGCTGCTCGTCCCGGACCAGCTCACCTTTGCGGGGTACGTACAAGGGCCGTGAGGGCTCTCTGTTCGTAGACATCAAACGACTCCTCTCCGTAGTGAATCCACTACCAGGACGACTCACTGTCCTCTACGCTCAGAACGTCTTCAACGTGTCAGATCGGAAGGAAGACTGGATCTTGAACCGTCTGGAGTTGGATCCCCACTCATCCCCGCGCGCGGCCTTCGGCGCGCAACTGCGCACCTCACGCGAGGAGAACGGCTGGACCCAGGACGAGCTGGGTGAACGGCTGGAGTACTCGGGGACGCATGTGTCAGCCGTAGAAACCGGGCGGAAGCCCCCAACACTTCGTTTGGCCAGGAGAGCTGACGTTGTGTTCGGTACGGGGACCTTGTTTCTGGACATGTTCCGGGACATCAGAAGAACCTCGCTCCTCGAAGGCTTCCCGGACTACGTGGCCCACGAGGCGCGGGCGGTGGAGATTCGGCTCTTCGAACTCGGCATCATCCCTGGGCTGTTGCAGACGCCGGAGTACGCGGCGGCGGTGACCATGGGAGCTGTTCGCCGGGGCAACATCACCCAGGAACAGGCCGACGAACGTCTGACGTTCATTGCGGAGCGACAGGCGCGCCTTGTGCGGCACCCGGCCCCGCTGATTCACGCGGTGCTGGATGAAAGCTGCATCCGACGGCCGGTCGGCGGCCCGGCGGTGATGGCTGCCCAGCTGGATCAGCTGATCGCCTTCGCCGAACTGCCGCATACGGTCCTCCAGGTGGCCCCGTACGACATAGAAGAACGCCGCTCATTCGATCTGCCGGTGAACATCCTCACCCTGCCTGACCGATCGCTGGTGGCCTACGCGGAGTCCGCCCTACAGGGTCATCTTGAGCGAGGGAGTGACGCCGTGGTGCCGGTGCTGACGGCCTACCATCAGCTACAGGCTGAAGCGCTGTCGCAGACTGCGTCAGTGGCCGTGATCCAGCAGGTACGAAAGGAACTCCAGTGATCGACCCCGCATGGTTCAAGTCCAGCTACAGCAGCAACGGCGGAAACTGCATTGAGGTAGCCCCCAATATTCCTGGCGTGATCCCCGTCCGGGACTCCAAGGACCCCGAGGGCGGCTCCCTGGTCTTCCCTCCTGGCGCGTTCGCCGCGTTCGTGGCAGGGGTCAAGGACGGCGACTTCGGCACTGTCTGACGGCTCCCGCACCGGAACCCCCTGTGCAGCGCTACGGGCCGCGCGGGGGTTCAGTGCTGTCTGCGGAGCTTGTCCGTCGTAGGCTCGCCTGTCTGCGCGACGCCCGGGTCCGGCGTGGTCAGTCCAGTTGGGCGAGCAACTCCGGGCCGCCCCATGCCTTCGCGGCGCCGGCCCCGGCTGCCTCGGCCTCGTGGACCAGGGCGATCAGGCGGGCGTTGGCGGGAGCGGTGAGCCCGTGGCGGGTGGCGAGGGCGGTGATCTCGCCCTGTAGCGTGTCGACTTCGGTGGGGCGCCCCCGTTGGAGGTCCTCCCACATCGAGGAGCGGGCCTGGGCGTCGATCCGCAGGGTAGCGCCGGCCAGCCGCTGGAAGAGCGTGTCGGGCAGCCGGAGTACCCGGGGTGTCCAGGTGGGGGGAACCGGCCCGAGGCGGGCGGGGGTGATGCCCTCGGCCCGGAACGCGGTAAGCGCTTCCCGCTGGCAGCGCGCCAGGCAGGCCCGGTAGGCGCGCTGGCCCAACTGCTCGCGCAGCGGCAGGCCGGAAAGCGCGTTCACGGCGTTGTTCAGGTTCATCAGCAGCTTGGCCGCCTGGACGGCGGGCATGTCCTGACGCAGCGCCAGCGGGAGTCCGGCGAAGCGGGCCGCCGCCGCGAAGGCGGCGCTGTGCGGGGTGTCCGCGAGCATCAACTGGCCTGCGGTGCCCTGGTGGAAGGCGGCGCTGCCGGTGCGCACCACGTTGTAGGGGACCATGCCGGCCAGCACCGGGTGATCGGGGAGTTCGGCGCTGAGCAGTTCGGGGTTGTGCAGCCCGTTCTGGAAGCTGATCACCACGGTGTGCGGGGCGAGGTGCGCTGCGAGCTCGCGGGCGGCACCGGCGGTGTCGGCGGATTTGACGGTCACCAGGACGTAGTCGGCACCGGCCGCCGCGCTCGCGCCGGTGGCCGGCCGCAGGGTGCGGATCGCGGGCCGGGCGGCGTCGGGGCCCGGCCCGGTCAGCGTCAGCCCGTCGCGCTCGATGGCCGCCATCGCGCTCGGGCGGCCGATCAGGGTGACCTCGGCGACCCCGGGAACGGCGGCGAGCCGGCCGCCCAGGTGGCAGCCGATGCTACCGGCGCCGAGTACGGCGATCCGCGGCGGCGGGGCGGTGAGGGCGGCGGGGTCGGTGGGCACAGGTGCTCCTCAGTCGAAGAGGTCGGGGTCCGAGGCCGTGATCTGGTCCCACAGCGGGCGGGCCTGGAACCAGCCGGCCAGGTGCGAGCCGAGCTGTCCCCGGGTGATCAGCGCGGTCTCCCGGTCGATCAGCTTGGGGGTGCCGGCGGCCATCGCCAGCAGCTGCGCCTGACAGGAGCGCTCCATGGTGATGAACCACCAGACCGCCTCGGCCACCGAGTGACCGACCGTCAGCAGGCCGTGGTTCTGCAGGATCACCGCCTTGAAGTCGCCGAGCGCCGCCGCTATCCGGCGCCCCTCCTCGGTCTCGTTGACCACGCCGCGGTAGTCGCTGTAGAGGCCGTGGTCCTCGAAGAAGGCGCAGGCGTCCTGGGTGATCGGGTCCAGCCGGACGCCGAGGCTGGAGAACGCCTTCCCGTAGAGCGAGTGCGAGTGCGCGGCGGCGATCGCGTCCGGGCGGGCGGCGTGCACCTGGGAGTGGATCACGAAGGCCGCCCGGTTC
The DNA here is from genome assembly GCF_029892155.1 of Kitasatospora sp. GAS204B. Taxonomy (GTDB): domain Bacteria; phylum Actinomycetota; class Actinomycetes; order Streptomycetales; family Streptomycetaceae; genus Kitasatospora. The sequence goes on from NZ_JARZAG010000008.1 coordinate 193,393, forward strand.
ACCGGCCGGTTGCCGTGCAGCAGCGTGCCCTCGTGGTCGACCAGGATCAGATCGGAGGCCTTGATCTGGTTGAAGCTCATCCCGAACGGGTTCACCCAGAACCACTGCGGGTTCTCCGGGTCGCGCACGGTGATGTGGCCCGCCACCCCCTCGGAGAACCCGAAACGGCCGAACAGCCGGAACCCGGCCGCCAGTTGCTCCCTGCGGTACTGACGCTCGGCCTCGACCGTCTCGAAGCTGGGCGGCATCGGCAGGGTGACGCCCGCCGGGACCGGACCGACCACGCCGGCCAGCGCGGCGGGCAGCGGAGCAGCCGGCGAGGCGGTGAGGGTGTTGTTGTCGGTGCTGCTGACGGTGCTGCTGACGGAGTTGCGCACAGCGGGCTCCAGGACGTCGGCGACAGTGCGGACAGCCAGAAGATACACTCGTGTATCCGATACGCCAATGCATCCGATCTCGCCGCAGCGGCCGATCCAGGGAGAGTGCCCGATGCCCAAGGGTGTGACCAAGCGCCGCCCCCTCACCCGCGCGGCGCTGCTGGACGCGGCGCTCGCGACCTTCGCGGAAAGCGGTTTCCACGCGACCTCGATCGAGCAGATCTGCGAGCGCGCCGGCTACACCCGCGGCGCCTTCTACTCGAACTTCAGCAGCAAGGAGGAGCTCTTCCTCGCGCTCTTCGACGCGCACAGCGAGCGGGTCATCGCCCGGATCGCCACCCTGGTGGACTCGATCGACGCCGAGCACCTCACGCTGCAGGGCCTGGTGGACCTGCTCTCCGACATCGAGCCGGCCGAACGCGACTGGTACCTCGTCACCACCGAGTTCACCCTGCACGCGATCCGCGACCGCCAGGCCGCCTGGGTCCTCGCCCAGCACGACGCCCGCCTGCGTGCGGAACTCGCCCGCGGCCTGACCGACCACCTCGCCCGCGCCGGCCGCACGCTCACCGTGGACGCCGACGAACTCGCCCGCCTGCTGATCGCGATCCGCGAGGGCGGCCTGGCCCAGAGCTACGTCGAGCCCGACCAGTTGCCGCCCGGGCAGCTCGAACGCCGCTTCCTGGCACCGCTGTTGACGGCGCTCACGGCGCCGCGACCCTGAGACCCCGAGGCCCTGAGGTCCTGAGCCCCTGAGCCCCTGAGCCCCTGAGCCCCTGAGCCCCTGAGCCCTAACGCACGTCCGGCGCCAGCGCGGCGAAGGCCCGGTGGAGCAGGTCGGCGAGGTTGAGGCCCTCGCGCTGCGCGTCCGACATCTCGTGGTAGGTGAGCCGCACGACGCGCAGCACGCCCACCCCCGCGCGCGCCAGCACGGCGGCGCGCAGCACCGCCCCGGTGTCCGGGTCGGACTGCGCCAGGGCCAGCCGATCCAGGAAGGCGGCGGAGATCGCCTCCTCCAGATCGAGCAGCAGCAACCTGTCCCCGCGACTGGTCGGGTCGGCGGTCAGCGGGTAGGGCCCGACGAGCAGGATCGCCGGGAGGGCGTCGTAGCGCCGGGCCAGCTCCAGGATCGCCTCGCGCAGCGCCGCCAGCGGCGGCTCGGCCGCCGGGCGGATCCGGATCTCCGCCACCAGCTTCGGGATGAGGTCCCGGACCTGCTGCAGGATCAGGCTCTCCTTCGACGGGAAGTAACGGAAGAAGGTGCGCTCCCCCACCCCCGCCGCCCGGGCGATGTCCCGCACCGTGGTCGCCTCGTAGCCCTGCTCGCGGAAGAGGCGGGTCGCCTCCCGCACCAGGGCGTGGTGAGTGCGCCGCTTGTTCTCTTCCCGGCGTCCCGGTCCTGCGTCGTTCACCCCTGGATCATCTCAGCTCGGCGCCGCGCTCCCGAACACCCGCCCGGCCCGCCTGAGCCCACTCCGGGAAATTTGGCAGTTCTGCCATATTTGCTAACGTGGCAGAACTGCCAGTTTTCCCGCGCAGGATCGTCAGACTCGGAGTCCGTCATGCCCACCCTTCTCCACCGCCTGGGGCGCTTCGCCTTCCGGCACCGACGGCGCGTCCTGGCGCTCTGGCTCGCGGTCATCGCCGCGGTCGTCGGCTGCATGGTCGCGTTCGGCGGCCCCGGCAAGCTGGATGACACCTTCTCGATACCGGGCTCGGAATCGCAGGTGGCGCTGGACCGGATGAAGACCGACTTCCCCTCCTCCTCCGGCACCAGCGCCCAGGTCGTCTTCACCGCCCCCGCCGGACAGAAGGTGACCGACCCCGGCGACCTGGCCGCGATCCGTGCCGCGCTGGCCCAGGCCAAGTCCGCGCCGCAGGTGGCCAAGGTGATCGACCCGGTCACCGCACAGACCGTGTCGGCCGACGGCAGCACCGCCATCGCGCAGGTGCAGTACGAGGTGGTGCAGAGCGCGCTCCAGCCCGGCTCGTTGGACGCGCTGAAGACGGCCGTCAGCGTCGGCGGGCAGCAACTGCCCGGGATGGACGTGCAGGTCGGCGGCGCCGCGTTCGGCGCCGGCGCCTCGAAGCCCGGTGCCGAGGACGTGATCGGAGTCGGCGTCGCGGTCGTCATCCTGGCGCTGACCTTCGGCTCGCTGCTGGCGGCCGGCCTGCCGCTGCTCAGCGCGATCGCCGGGGTGGTCGCCGCGATCGCCGGGGTGCTCTCGCTCACCGGGGTGACGGCGATCTCGTCGACCGCGCAGAGCCTGGCCCTGATGATCGGCCTGGCGGTCGGCATCGACTACGCGCTCTTCATCGTCAGCCGCCACCGGGCCGGGCTCGCCCAGGGGTTGGAACCCGAGGAGTCGGCCGCGCTCGCGGTCGGCACGGCCGGCAGCGCCGTGGTGTTCGCCGGGCTGACGGTGGTGATCGCGATGGCGGGGCTGTCCGTGGTCGGGATCCCGTTCCTGACCGTGATGGGCCTGAGCGCCGCCGGCGCCGTACTGATCGCGGTGCTCGTCGCGACCACGCTGCTGCCCGCGCTGCTCGGCTTCGCCGGCGCGCGGCTGCGGCCCAAGCCCGGCTCCCGGGCGCTGCGACGCGAGTTGGCGGTGGGGGGTGCCGGCGACGCCGCCGCCAAGAGCACCGCCGCGAACGCCGGGGAGCGCTGGTTCCGGCTGGTCACCCGCCGCCCGCTGCTCACCGTGCTCGCGGTGCTGGTCGCCGTCGGCGCGCTCGCCTGGCCCGCGCACAGCATGCGCCTGGCCCTGCCGGACAACAGCACCGCGCCGGCCGCCACCTCGCAGCGGGTCGCCTACGACCAGGTCAGCAAGGAGTTCGGCCCCGGCTTCAACGGCCCGCTGCTGGTCCTGGCCGACACCGCGCAGAGCGCCGACCCGACCGCGGCGGCCGACCGGATCGCGGCCACCATCCGCGCGTTGCCCGACGTCACGGCCGTCAGCCACCCGGTGGCCAACCCGGCGACCCACACCACGCTGATCCAGGTGATCCCCGCCAGCGCGCCCAGCGACCAGACGACCAGGACGCTGGTGAGCGCTATTCGTGGGGACGCGGACGCGCTGCGGCAGCAGACCGGAGCGACCATCGGCGTCACCGGCAGCACAGCGGTGGGGATCGACGTGTCGGCGAAACTCAACAGCGCGATGATCCCGTTCGCCGCCGTCGTGGTGGGCCTGTCGCTGCTCCTGCTGCTGCTGGTCTTCCGCTCGCTCGTGGTCCCGCTCAAGGCCGCGGTCGGCTTCCTGCTGTCCGTCGCCGCGACCCTGGGGACCGTGGTGAGCGTTTTCCAGAACGGCCACCTGGCGCACCTGATCGGCGTCGACCGGGCCGGGCCGGTGAGCAGCTTCCTGCCGATCATCCTGCTGGCCGTGCTCTTCGGACTCGCCATGGACTACGAGGTCTTCCTGGTCTCCCGCAAGCGCGAGGCCTACGTCCGCACCCGCCGGCCGCTCGACGCCGTGCACAGCGGCGGCCGGCACAGCGCCCGGGTGGTCACCTCGGCGGCGTTGATCATGATCGCGGTGTTCGCCGCCTTCCTCGGCACCGAGAGCCAGATCCTCAAGCAGATCGCCTTCGCTCTGGCGGTCGGTGTGCTGCTGGACGCGTTCGTGATCCGGATGACCTTCGTCCCCGCGGTCCTCGCGCTCACCAAGCACGCCGCCTGGTGGCTGCCCCGCTGGCTGGCCCGCCTGCTGCCGGACCTGGACATCGAGGGCGAGCGGCTCCACCAACACCAGGAGCAGCCGGCGCAGTTGCGACTGGTCGAGGAGGTGCCGTCGCGGTGACGGCACGAGAGGAGCTGCCGTCGCTGTGACGGCACGAGAACCTCAGCGGCCTCGTGCGCCGGCGGCCGAAGCGGACGGCCTCGGTCAGCGACCCACCTCCCGTGCGCGGAAGTCCTCGACCGTCTCCCGGCGGATCAGCAGGCGGGCGAGGCCGTCGCGGACGGCGACGACGGCGGGGCGGCCGACCATGTTGTAGCCGGAGGCCATGGAGAGCTGGTAGGCACCGGCGGCGGGGACGGCCAGCAGATCGCCGGGGTGCAGGTCGGCCGGGAGCCGCGCGTCGCGGACCAGGACGTCGCCCGCCTCGCAGTGGCGGCCGACCACGTCGACCACGGCGGGCGGCGCGTCCGAGGAACGGCCGACCAGCCGGACGTCGTACGCCGACCCGTAGAGCGCCGGACGCGGGTTGTCGCTCATGCCCCCGTCGACGGCGGCGAAGGTGCGACCGTCGGCGGTGTGCTTGACCGACAGCACCCGGTAGAGCGCCACCCCGGCCGGGGCGGCGATCGCCCGGCCCGGCTCGATCAGCAGCCGCGGCACGGCCAGACCGTGCTCGACGCACCGGGTGGCGAGGCGCTCGCTCACCGCGGCGGCGAACTCGGCCGGGTCCAACTCGCGGTCCTGCGGCAGGTAGCGGACGCCGTGGCCACCGCCGAGGTCGAGTTCGGGCAGTTCGACGCCATGCCGGTCGCGGACCTCGGCCAGCAGCTCCACCAGCCGGTCCAGCGCCGCCAGATAGGGCTCGATCTCGGTGATCTGTGATCCCAAGTGGCAGTGCAGCCCGACCAGTTGGAGGCTGCCCTGGCCCAGGGTGCGGCTGATCGCCTCGGCCGCGTCGCCGCCGGCGATCCGGAAGCCGAACTTCTGCCCGTCGATCCCCGTGCGCACCGAGCTGTGGTGCCCGGCGGCGACCCCGGGCACCACCCGGATCAGCACCCGCTGCGGAATGTCGGCGATCGCCAGCGCGGCCAGCCGGGGGATCTCGGCCAGGCCGTCGATCACGATCCGCCCCACCCGCAGCCGTCGGGCCAGCCGCAGTTCCTCGGGGGTCTTGGCGTTGCCGTGCAGCAGGATCCGCTGGGGCGGAAAGCCGGCGGCGGTGGCCAGCCGCAACTCGCCCGCCGAGCAGACGTCCAGGCCCAGGCCCTCCTCGGCCACCCAGTCGGCCATCGCGCTGCACAGGAACGCCTTTGCCGCATACAGGACTTCGGCGTGCGGCAAGGCCTCGCGGTAGGCCCGGGCACGCGCCCGGACCTCGCCCTCGTCGAGGACGTAGAGCGGGGTGCCGAAGCGGTCGGCGGCCTCGTCCAGACCGACACCGCCCACCAGCACCTCGCCGCCGGGGCCCGGGCGGGCGGAGGCGGGCCAGGGGCTGCCGAGCGGCTGCGACTGCGGCTCGGGCGACGGCTGCGCCACGCGGGTGGCCGTGACGGTGCCGGCGGGCGAGGCGGTGGACGTGCCCGTGGGCGAGGCGGTGGCGGACCGGCTGGTGGCGACCTGGGTTTTGAGCATGCGGACGCTTCCTTCCACTCGCGGCACGGGCCCAGCGGAGATCTTGGCCCGCCTCAAGTGGAGCCCGGACAGACGGTCGCCGCACCCCCTCTTGACGCGCGGGCTACGCGTAACCCGCCTTCCTTCACGACACCTTGACGGCGGTACGGCCATTCGACTGCTGCTGGTAGGCGCGCAGCGTGGTGGAGGCGGTCGGCCAAGGGCGGCGGTGCGGGCGCAGCCGCCGCCAGTCGTACGGCGGGTGGCCGAGCTTGGGGCGGCGGCGGTCGTAGCAGTTGCTGGCCGCCCAGCTGAGCACGCAGAGCACCATCAGGGCGTCGACGGCATGGTCGGCGGGCCCGCGGGCCGGAGTGGTCAGCGCGCCGAGCACCCCGGTCCAGAGCCAGCCGCCGAGCGCCGGGTAGACCACCAGCTGGTGCCAGATCTTGGTCGGGGCGAGCGCCTGCTCGCGCGTGAAGAACCCGCTGCGCAGCTCCGCCCGCCACTGCAACAGCCCGTAGCCGAGGCAGCCGGCCGCGAAGACGGCCGCATACGGCGCCGCGGCCGGCCCGGTCGGCGGCGCGCCGTGCAGCCGGCCGGCCCCGAGCCCCACGGCGACGGCGAGCAGCGGGTCGCCCAGGGTGATCGCCAGGAACTCTTCCTTCGGCCGCGGTCGCCGTCGCTCCAGCAGCAGCGCCAGCGCCCACAGCGCGCCTGGCGTCACCGCCAGCGCGGTGGCCCCGGCCAGCCACGGACCGTGACAGAGCGCGGCCCCCAGCCCGGGAATCCCGCACCGGCCCGTCACGCGGCGGCGCCGGAGCAGCGGGCGGCAGGGGTCGGCACATCGCACCAGCTCATCGGACGGGGCGCTCCTCTCAGCCCCCCTCGTTCCGGCTACGGTCGCCATCCTGCGCAGTCACCGGTCGCCGGGGCGTCGCGGCGCGCCGGGAGCCGGGGCATTGCCGTTAGCCGCTCGGTGCCTCGCCGCCTGCCGCACCGGCGCGAGCGGGCTCCAAGGCTCCCGTCGCGGCTGCGGCCCTCGGACGCGGAGCCGTCTTGCCCCGGTGCATCGCGCGTTCCAGGTCGCCGACCGCCTGGGCGAGCAGCCGGGAAGCGGCGCACAGCAGGTCAAGCCGGTCGTGGTGGTCGAGGTGGTCCGGGGCCCCGGTGTCGGGCGTGGCCGCCGCGCGCAGTTCCTCTTCCCAGGCCCGCTGCGCCTCCCGCAGCCGGCTGAAGTCCACCGGGTGCCCGGCCGCCACAGCGGTGGCGGCCACCGCCGTGGCGTCCACCAGGGCCGCGGCGAACCGCTCGGCGCCGGGGACAGGGCGGGCGTCCGGCGCCGGTAGGTGGGCCTCCAGCAGCAGGCCGGTGCGGGCGACCAGGCCGACCGCCGCGCGGGCCTTCTCCAACTGGTTGGCGGGCAGCGCGTGGCAGAGCACGTCCCGGACGGGTTCGGCCTCGGCGCGCTCGACGGCCTGGACGAGTTCGGCCCGGGCGGCACGGGCGTCCAGCAGGGCGGCGCGGACCTCCTGACGCGAGTGCGCGGGCGGGTCGCCGAAGACGGTCAGCACGGTGGCGCAGTAGCGCCCGCTGGCGGTGATCCAGTCGGCGAGGCGGTCGGCGAGCCGGGCCGAGGCCCAGCTGGGGAAGAACGCGAAGATCAACAGGGCGACCGCGCCACCGAGCAGGGTGAGGCCGATCCGCTCGCCGGCGATGGTGAGCGGTCGGCCGCCCTGCAGGCCGAGCAGCAGCACCACGTAGGCGGAGACGCAGGCGGTCATCAGCGCGTAGCCGGTCCGGTTGGTCAGGTAGGCGCCGCCGATGCAGAGCACCGCGAGGGCGGCCGACCACCAGGGGCCCGGGTGCAGCAGTTCGACGAGGACCGTGCTGACCGCGACGCCGACCGCGGTCCCCGCCAGCCGGGCGACGCCGCGGCTGAAGGTCTGGCCGAAGTCGGGGCGGATCACCATCGCGGCGGTCAGCGGCGCCCAGTAGGCGCGGTGCAGGCCGGCCATTTCGGCGACCAGGTGGGCCACCGTGACCACTGTCGCCAGCCGCACCGCGTGCCGCAGCACCGGCGATCCGGGGTCGAGCTGGCGTCGGACGGCGCGCAGCACCAGCGGCACCATGCCGAACAGGGAGGGGCGCAGCAGCGCGCCGCCGGCGACGGATGTCGGGGCGGCGACGGTGTCGTGGCCGTCGTGGGCGCCGTGGTCGAGGGTGTCGACGGCCCGGCCGAGCAGCGCGGCCACTTGCCGCGCGGCGGCCCGCGCGGGGCCCGGGAGCGGCGGGACGCCATGCTGCTGCGAGACCAGCGCCGTCGCGGCTCGCGGCAGGTCGAGCGGTTCGCCGGTGCGGATCGCCAGGGCGAGCGCGTCGAGCGTCTCGGCCGCGGCGGCCAGCAGCTCGCAGACCCGGGCGCGTTCGGCGCCGCTCTCCGGGGCCCCGCCGCGCGGGTCGGCGAGCGCGGTCAGCGCCGGACGCATCGACTCGGCCAGGCCCCGCAGGCCGCGCAACTCGGGCGGGCGGTGGCGGTCCTGCCACGGGGTCAGCTCGGAGGCGCTGCGGGCGGTGATCAGCGCCGCCGGGTCGACGGGGGTGGTCGGGTCCTCGCGCAACTGGCGCGCGTAGTCGGCCAGCGAGCGGTACGCGTCGGCGAGCGCGTCGCGCTGGGCCCGCCAACTGTCGATCGGCCAGAGCGTGATCACCGCCGCCTGCACCACGCCGCCGAGCGCGCAGAGCAGCGCGTGGCCGAGCGCGGTCGGCACGCTGACCGGCAGTTGGACCACCACCAGCATCACCGAGACCGTGGTGGCCGCGACCACGCCACCGGTGGGTCCGACCGACCAGGCGAGGCCCGCGAGCAGCGCCCAGGCGGCCAGCACCACCGGGAAGAGTCCGGGCACCGAGACGGACAGGTAGCCGGTGAAGGTGCTGATGCCCAGGCCGATCCCGGCCGCCACGGCGAGCGAGGGGCGCGGCCGGAAGCTGCGCTGGAAGGTGGCGGTGCCGGCGATGAACGCGCCCATCGCGGCCGAGGTGGCCAGCCGTGGTCCGCCCAGCGCGAGGGTCGGGAAGAGCACCAGCGCCACCGCGAGTGCGCCGCGCGCTGCCCGCTTGGGGTTGGTCAGGGTCCGGTCCAAGTGCAGCCCGGTGCGCGCGGTGTCGCGGAGGGCGTCGATCCAGGGCATGGCGAGCAGTGTATTCGGACGATGATCCTCCGAATTCAGCCTCCGGTTTCCCACCTGGAACGTTCCGCCGGTGCGCGCCCTCCTGACTGGACGACAGATGCTCCCTAGGGCCTGTACGGCGGATCTTTTCGGATGAGCCCGCGGCGTTGGGCGCCCGGCTGGGCGTGCGCCCGAGTCGTCCTCGTACTGGACGTACTTGGGCCATTCGGGCGTGCGTCCAGCCGGGATGCCCGGCGTCGCGGGCCCGGAAAGATCCGCCGTACAGGCCCTAGTCGAGGCTGAGGCGTTTGTTGAGGGCCTCGCCCGCGGGCAGGGTGTCGATGAGCTTGTGGAGGAAGTCGAGCAGCGCGTCGGTCTCCAGGCCGTCGGAGGCGGTGTCGATCGAGGTGTAGATGGCCTCTTCGATCCCGGCGACCGCGGTGGCCAGGCGTTCACCCTCAGGGGTGAGGCTGAGTTGGAGGTAGCGGCGGTCTTCGGCGTCGGTGCGGCGCTCGACCAGCCCGGCCGCGACGGCGCGTTCGACCAGCCGGCTGGGGTTGGTGCCGCTCTCGCACACCAGGAGCTGTCCGAGCCCGTTGAGGCTCAAGGTGCCGTGCTGCTGGAGCAGGCGCAGCACCTCGGCCTGCGACGGGGTGATGCCGAGGGGTTTGAGGGCCTGGGTCAGCAGCCGGTTGCCTTCGCGTTGGGCTGCCAGGATCGCGAACCGCAGGTGTTCGGCCTTACGCATCGGCGCCCTGTCGGGTGGTCGGCAGGGCGGCGATGAAGTTCTTGACCGCGGCGGCGTAGGTGGCTGGGTGGGAGAAGCGGAACATGTGCCCGGTGCGCGGCAGCACGACCTCTCGGGCGTCGGGGATGCCCGCGAGCATGATCCTGGAGGCGTTCTCGCCGATCAGCACGTCGTGCGAGGGGGTCAGGATCAGGGTCGGGACCTGGACCTGGCCGAGCACGTCAACGTAGTCGGCCGTGAAGATCGCTGACACGCGCGCACCGTAGGAGGCAGCCGGGGTGCTGGCGAGGAACAGTTCGCGGCTGCGCGCCTCGCTCCAGGGCACTTGGCCCTCACCGTCGAACGGGGAGGCGAGGCGGTGGGCGTGGGCTCGCAGCGTCAGCTGCCGGTAGAGCGGGCCGGGCGCCTTGCCCATCACCTGCGCCAGCGCCTTCAACGGCTTCGAGTCGATCGGGTTGGCCGCGAATCCGCCGGACAGGACCAGGGCGCGCAGGCCCTGCGGGCGGCGGGTGGCGAGGGCGAGCGCGATGTTCGCGCCGAACGAGTCGCCGACCAGCACGTAGTCGTCGAGATCCGCGATCGCGTTTTCGACGTGGTCGGCGTAGCGCTCGATGTCATTGATGCCTTCGGGCAGGCGCAGCGTGCGCTTGGGCGCCTCGCCGTAGGGGGCGAGCTGTTCGACACTCCACGGGGCGCCGGAGAGGCAGGGGATGAAGACGAGGGTCGGGTTCTTCTCTGCGGTGTTCGCAGCGTTCACAGTGTTCATGAGAACATATTACGCGACATATGTGTCGTGTCATATGTTAGCTGGGTCACACGTCGAAACGGATCCCGAACTGGCTGAGCGACGACGCGTCCGACGACGCCGAACACCTGGCGAGGCATCGGCACTCGTATGACAGGCTGGTGCGGGCGCTCGACCGAACCCGGGCCGGGCACCGTCGGCCGGCTCCTCACACCGCCGGACCGGGCCGGTTCGCGTGCGCCTCGAGCACTGCCAGGTAGCGGCGGTGCACGTCCTCGCGGTCGGCCGGCTCGGGGACCGTCTCGGCGGCGAGCCGGTCGATCATGTCGGCCTGGTCCAGCAGCACCTTGCACTGCTCCTCGCTGCCGGCCTCCACCATGATCTCGGTGAGCGCGTCGAGCTGGCGGATCAGCACGGCGGGCATGCCGTGGGCCGCCTGGCGGATCTTCTCGAAAGCGCGCTGCACCAGCCGGTCGTAGCTGACCGGGACGGCGATCACCCGGATGCGGCCGTCGGAGTCGCGGTGCACGGGGTTGGGTTGCCAGCCGGCGGCGATCCGGCACAGTCCCTCGCCCAGCCAGTCGATGCAGGTCAGGGCGGTGAAGGTGTCGTTGACCGCGGTGGACAGGGCGCGAATCGCGATCTCCACCAGCTGGTCGACGGCGAAGGCGATGTCCTGCGCCAGGGTGCGCGACGGGCCGGTGATGTGGGCCCGGGCGAAGCTGCGGGCCACCTCGGGGGCGGCCTCGGGCGGCCAGACGGTGGCCAGTTGGTGGCCCTGCACCAGGAAGTGACCCGGGCGGTGGTCCAGCCGGATCACCGCGTCGAGCTCGCTGGCGATCCGCACCAGCGTGCGGTGCCGGACGAACTGCAGGTAGCCGCTGGCCGGTGCGGGCACGGTGGCGCCGGTGGCGTCCAGGCGGGCGTTCAACTCGGCGACCGACGGCCCGTGCTTCACCCCGCCCGCCCACTCCGGCTCACCCGCGCCGACCTCGATGGCGGTGGAGAGTTCGGCGGCGATGGAGGCGATCACGTGCGGCAGTTGGATCGAGGTGGCGATGTGGTGGATGAAGTGGATCAGCACCGCGAGGTCCAGCAGGACCAACACCATGCAGACCGTGATCGACAGGTGTGGCACGAAGTCGCCGTGCGAGGCGGGGCCGATGGAGATCAGCGAGAGCATCGCGAAGACGAAGGTCGCGACGAAGGTGCCCAGGGTCAGCTGGGTGGTGAGGTCGCGGATGAAGTTGCGCAGCATCCGTGGCCCGAACTGGGTGGAGGCCAGCGTCAGGGTCACGATCATGATCGAGAAGACCACGCCGACGACGGTGATCAGGGCCGCCGCGATGGCGGCGAGGATCTGCCGGGCGGCGTCGGCGGTGCCGCTGATCACCCAGGTCGGCAGGGTGATCGCACCGCGGTATGCGGCGCGGTCCACTTCCCAGGTGCCGAGGAAGAGCGCGACGGCGAGCAGCACTTCCAGCGTCGGCACCACCCACAGGTTCGTGCGCAGCGCCTCCTTGCGCCACTGCGACTCCAGGTGGACGCTGCGGATCACCTTGCCCACCACCAGTCCCCTGCCAGGCCGGGTCGGACATCTCCACCCTAAGCAGGGCAACGTCCGCCCGCGCCCTCACGGACGCCGGGCCTCAGACTCCCACGCGCACACCGCCCGCCACCGACCGCCGCTGATGCGCCTGGGCCGCCGCGCGCAGCGAGTCGAGCAGCGCCGCCACCGGGGCGACCCGGGCCATGTCCGGCCAGAGCAGCGCGAAGATCCGGCGGGACGGCCAGTCGCGCAGCGGGCGGGCCACCACGCGCGGGTCGCTGTGGGCGCCGACGCCGAGCTCGTTCATGATCGCCACCCCGATCCGGTTGGCCACCAGGCAGTGGATGGTCAACTGGTCGTCGGAGGTGGCGGCGACCTTCGGCGTGAAGCCGGCCTCCTGGCAGGCGGCCAGGAAGCGCTCCCGGCCGCTCTCCAGCACCCAGCGCTCGCCCGCGAGTTCGTCCAGCGCCACGGTCGGCGCGGCGGCCAGCGGATGGTCGGCGGGCAGCAGGACGCAGCGGCGGTCGGAGAGCAGCGGCAGGCGCAGCAGGCGCGGATCGGGCGACACGCTCTGCCCGTCCAGCTGGTCGAGTTCCAGGTCGCACATCATCGCCAGTTCCACCTCGCCGCCCAGGACCAGGCCGTGCGAGACGGGGCACTCGGTCTGGGTCACCACCACCTCCAGCTCGGGGTGGCTGCGCCGCAGCGCGCCCAGGGCCGCCGGGACCAGCGCGACGCAGCCGCTCTGCATCGCGGCCAGCCGGACCTGGCCGCCGCCGCTCGAGGTGAGGGTGGCGACCTCGTCCTGTGCGGTGCGCAGCGCGGCGAGCACCGTCTCGGCGTGCCGGGCCAGGGTCTGTCCGACCTCGGTGAGCCGGATGCCGCGGCCGCTCCTGGTGACCAGCGCGGCGCCGACGGTCCGCTCCAGCATCCGCATCTGGTAGCTGACCGCGGGCTGGCTGTAGCCGAGAGCGTCGGCGGCCGCCGTGTAGGTCCCGGTGCGGGCGACCTCGGCGAGCATCTGGAGTTGGCGCAGATCGAACACTGGTCAAAGATAAAGGTTGTTTATCGCCTTACCTCAAAACCTCTACTGGACATATGAGTTTCACCGCCGCCATGCTGTCCGAACCACAGTGAGCAGCTAGGAGGTGACGGTCCGCGATGAGCCAGTCCGGCAAGTCGGCGCTGGTCCGCCTCGACAAGGTCAACAAGTCCTTCGGCGACCAGCAGGTGCTGCACGACATCGATCTCGAGGTGCACAGCGGCGAGGTCGTGGTGCTGCTCGGCGCCTCCGGCTCCGGGAAGTCGACGATCTGCCGCTGCGTGAACCGGCTGGAGACGATCGACTCCGGCACGATCACCGTCGACGGTGTCCCGCTGCCCGCCGAGGGACGTGAACTGGCCAAGCTGCGCGCCCAGGTGGGGATGGTCTTCCAGTCCTTCAACCTGTTCGGCCACCTGAAGGTGCTGGAGAACCTCACCCTCGCGCCGGTCCGGGTGGCCGGCGTGCCCCGGCAGCAGGCCACCGAGCGCGCCCGCGAGCTGCTCGCCCGGGTCGGGCTGGCGGACAAAGCCGACGCCTACCCGGCCCAGCTCTCCGGCGGGCAGCAACAACGGGTGGCGATCGCCCGGGCACTGGCGATGGACCCGCGGCTGCTGCTCTTCGACGAGCCGACCTCGGCACTCGACCCGGAGATGATCAAAGAGGTGCTCGACGTCATGGTCGAGCTGGCCGCCGAGGGGATGACCATGCTCGTGGTCACCCATGAGATGGGCTTCGCCCGCCGGGCCGCCGACCGGATCGTCTTCCTGGACCAGGGCCGGATCCTGGAGACCGGCACGCCGCAGGAGTTCTTCGAGGCGCCGCGCACCGAGCGGGCCCGCGACTTCCTCTCCAAGATCCTCAGCCACTGACGCTCAGCACCGGTCACCAACGGTCATCAACCCAACGGTCACTAACGAAGGGACCCCGTCCGTGCACGCCAGGTCACGCACTCCCCTGGTCACCGCCGCACTCACCGCCGCCCTCGCCGTGTCCCTCGCGGCGTGCGGCAGTTCGGGCGGCTCGCTGCCCGCGCCGAAGAGCTCCGGCGGCGCCGCCGCGCCGACCTTCCAGCAGGTGATCGACGGCGCTCCGGTGGCCCCCGCCTCGGCGATACCGGACGGCAGCCTGATGGCGAAGATCAAGGCCCGCGGCACGCTCAACGTCGGTGGCACCGACACCTCGGCGCTCTTCTCGCTGAAGGACCCGGTCACCAGCAAGCTCACCGGCTTCGACGCCGGACTGGCCCAGATGCTCGCCAAGTACATCACCGGCAAGCCGAACGAGAACCTGGTGCTGGTCACCGCCGACACCCGCGAGACGCTGCTGCAGAACGGCACCGTCGACAGCGTCTTCGCGACCTACACGATCACCCCGGCCCGCGCGCAGAAGGTGGCCTTCGCCGGCCCCTACTACTCCTCCGGTGACGCGATCCTGGTCGCCAAGGGGAACACCGCCATCACCAAGGTGGCCGACCTGGCCGGCAAGACGGTCTGCACCGAGTCCAGTTCGACCGCGGCCAACGACCTGAAGCAGTACGCCCCGACGGCCCACGTGATCCTCTTCCAGACCAACGCCGAGTGCCAGCAGGCGGTCGAGCAGGGCCGGGCCGATGCCTACGTGCTGGACCAGGCGCTGCTGCTCGGCGACCAGTACCGGGACCCGCAGGTCAAGGTGGTCGGCCAGCCGTTCACCACCGAGCCGTACGGGATCGGCCTGCCGCTCAACTCCCCCGAGATGAAGACCTTCGTGGACGAGTGGCTGAAGCAGATCCAGGCCGACGGCGAGTGGGCCAAGCTGTGGCAGGCGACGATCGGCAGCGTGCTCAGCGGTGACGCGCCGACCCCGCCGGCGATCGGCTCCGTGCAGGGCAGCTGACGGCCGTGCCAGAGGGTATACGTGAGGTCCTCGGCCCACTCGGCCACGGCCTGGTGCTGACGCTGGCCATGACCGGGCTGGCCTTCGCGGGCGCGCTGGTGCTGGGCGTGCTGCTGGCCGTCTGCCGGATCAGCCCGGTGCCGCCGCTGCGGGTGCTGGGCACCGGGTACGTCACGGTCTTCCGCAACGTCCCGCTGCTGGTGCTGCTGGTGCTGTTCGTCTTCGGCCTGCCGGATGTCGGCCTGCTCTTCTCGCTCTTCGCCACCGTCACCCTGACGATGGCGCTGTACTGGGCGGCCTTCGTCTGCGAGGTGCTGCGCGCGGGCATCCGGACGGTGCCGTTCGGCCAGGCCGAGGCGGCCCGCGCGCTCGGCCTGACGGCCGGTCAGAGCATCCGCCACATCATCCTGCCGCAGGCGCTGCGCTCGATGGTGCAGCCGCTGGCCGGCGTCTTCATCGGCCTCGCCCTGAGCACCTCGCTGGCCGCCGCGGTCGGCGTGGCCGAGATGACCGGGCAGGCCCAGTTCACCACGCTCAAGTACGACCAGCCGCTGACCGGCTTCGCCGCGACCACGGTGGTCTACGTGCTGATCACGCTGACCTCCGGGCTGGTCGCCGGGCGGATCGAGAAGAGGGTGGCGATCCACCGATGAGCGAGGTACAGGAGTGAACGAGGAGACCCGTCTGCTCTTCGACGAGCCGGGCCCCCGCGCCCGGCGCCGGATCAGGATCGCGACCGGCCTCTCGCTGCTGGTGATCGCCGGCCTGCTCGGACTGATGATCCGTCAGTTCGCGGTGCACGGGCAGCTGTCGGCCGACCAGTGGTCGATGTACGGGCAGTGGCCGATCATCAGATTCCTGCTGGACGGCATCGGCAAGACGCTGCTGGTGACCGTCGTCGCGGCGGCGATCGCCTTCCCGCTGGCCGCGCCGGTGGCGCTGGTGCGGCTCAGCCGGGCCAGGGTGCCGCGCGCGCTGGCCCGTGGCTACGTGGAGCTGTTCCGGGCCGTTCCGCTGCTCCTGTTGCTCTACGTCTTCCTGTTCGCGCTGCCCAGAGCCGGGGTGACCTTCCCGGTCTTCTGGCAGCTGGTGCTGCCGATCGTGCTGAGCAACGTCCCGGTGGTCGCGGAGATCTTCCGGGCCGGGGTGCTGGCCGAGCCGCGCGGACAGACCGAGGCGGCGTACAGCCTGGGCATGACGTACTGGCAGGCGATGCGCCTGGTGGTGGTCCCGCAGGCGGTGCGCAAGCTGCTGCCCGCGCTGGTGAGCCAGTTGGTGCGACTGCTCAAGGACTCCTCGCTGGGCTACGTGGTCAGCTATGTGGAACTGCTGCACCAGACCCAGGTGTTGGGCGAGTACTACCACACCGTGCTCTCCAGCTACCTGATCGGCGCCACCTGCTACGTGCTGATCAACGCCGGACTGTCCCGGGTGGCCACCGCGCTGGACCGTCGCCGGCCGAGCTGACCGGTCAACTCTCCTATTTTCCATGGCAGCTGAAAGGATCCGGCATGTGCCGCCTGCTCGGCGTGGTCACCCGTGCCCCGATGCGGTTGGCCGACTCGCTGACCGATCTGACCGAATCGTTCACCGGGCTGTCGCGCGAACACCGCGACGGCTGGGGTGTCGCGGCCTGGCGGGCCGACGGTGAACTGGCGGTCGCCAAGGAGGTGTTGCCCGCGCACGCCAGCGAGGCGTTCCCCAGGACACTGGCCGAGTCGGTCACCGACGCCGCGCTGCTGCACATCCGGATGGCCAGCCCCGGCCTGCCCACCGAGGCCCGCAACACCCACCCGTTCAGCGCCGGCACGATCGCCTTCGCCCACAACGGCTACTTCACGCCGGTCGACGCCGTCGACGAGCTGATCGACCCCGAACTGCTGGCCGGCGCGCACGGCGACACCGACTCCGAGCGCTACTTCCTGCGGGTCCTCGCCCGGCTGCGCACCGAGGACCCGGTCGACGCGCTGGCCCGGGCCGCCGCCGAGATCCGCGAGCGGGCCCGGTTCGCCAGCCTCAACTGCCTGTTGCTCACCGAGCGGGCGCTGTACGCGTACGCCGACGAGAACCCGGAGTCGGAGGTGAGCCGCCGGCGCGGTCCCGACTTCTTCCGGCTGCGCTACCAGGCGCGGGCCGACCGGGTGGTGGTCGCCTCCAGCGGGATCGGCCCACAGCCGGCGGACGACGGCTGGTCGGTGCTGCCCTACCGCCAGGTGCTCGAAGTGCGCCGCGGTGACCTGCGCATCTCGACCCACCTGGTGCAGCCACAGGTACCCGAGGCCCTGGCCGGCGCGTAGCGAATCGGCCCGGCCTGGCCTGGTCCGGCCCTGCCCGGCCCTGCCCGCAACGGCCTGGTGGGAAGCGCCGATTCGACGTGAACCGGCCCGCCCCGCAGCGGACTGCGGGACGGGCCGGTCGGCGTATCGCTCAGCCGGTCACTTCACGGTCGCGTGCGAGACCTCGCAGCCACCCGCGCCACCGTTGCCGTCGTTGCCCCAGGTCGACTGGACCGCGAACTTGCCGGTGCTCAGGGTGATGTTCTGCGAGGCGCCCTGGCCGGAGGAGATCCAGGCGCACTTGTCGCCGTTCTCGGCGCCCGACGAGTCGGTCCAACCGCCCGCCGGGTTCTGGTCGGTGATGGTCTCGGCGTACTCGTGGCCGCCGACGATGGTCACACCGTCCAGCGCCCCGGGCGAGTTGACGAAGCCCTGGCCGCAGCTCTGGCCCGCGTCCGGGAGGTAGGGCATGTTGGTGAACGCGATGTCACCGTAGGGCGAGGTGGCGGCGCCGCCGGAGAGGGTGGTGTCGCCGTTGTAGTCGTGCCAGGCGCAGAAGCCCTGGGACTGGTAGTTGTCCGGGTTGGTGCCGGACGGGAAGGTGATCACGTACTGGACGTTGCGGTTCTTGGCGGCGGTGGTGTTGCCGAAGTGCTTGGCGGCCTTGATCGCCTCCAGGGCGATCTGGTGGCCGTTGGCGGCGCTCGGAACCGCGCTGGTGTCCTCCCAGACGCCGGCCAGCGCGCCCGTGCTGCCCGGGTGACCCACGTGCGCGGCCCCCGCCGGGCAGCTCTGGGCGCCGGTCGCGATGCCCTGGCAGTACTGGGTCATGACGCCGGACCAGGCGTCGGTGCTGCTGCCCAGGCCCTTGAAGAAGCCCTGCTGGTCGGGCGCCATCCCGGACTTGTCACCGGCCAGGTGCACCAGGCCGTGGCTGTCCGTCGAGGCCTTGCCCCACTGGGAGCCCCAGTAGATCACGTAGACCTTGGGGGCACCGGTGGTGACACCGATGCCGTCGATCGCGCCACCGTAGTTGAGGTTGTTGGCGTTGGTGGCGGCGGCGTCCGGTGCCGTGACCGCGTGGCCGGTGGCGGGGTCGAGCTTGGGCACCGCGCCGTGACGGTAGGCGTGCGAGGCCACCGCCGGGGCGGTCTGCGCCTGGGCCAGCCCGCTGCCCGCGAACACCCCGCCGACCAGGGCGAACGAGGAGACCGCGGCGACGGCCGCGGCCTTGGCGGGACGTGAGGAGAGGGCACCGATGAAGCGTGACATCCTGTGGGGATTCCTTCCGTGCTGTCGCATGGGGGTCGAAAGGCGGACGGGCTGGCAGGAGCCACGACCCGTCCGTTGCACGGTTCTTCAGAGCGGACGCGGCGAACGCCCGCAGCGAGCCGCCGTGGAGAACGGCGACTCGCTCATGATGACGTACAGTCAAAATCTTCGCTAGATTTTCGACACACCTTGTCCGCACCGAAACTTTGCGTACCCATGGTGTGACGCGGCGTCAACTCGTGCTGCGCGTCAGGTGAGCAGGCCCGCGCCGAACTGGTCGTCCGGGCCCTTGACGCCCGGCAGCGCGAAGAAGTAGCCGCCGCCGGTCGGCGAGATGTAGTCGACCAGCGGCTCCCCGGCCAGCCGCTGCTGCACGGCCTGGAACTGCCTGGCCACGTCCTGCTGGTAGCAGCAGAAGACCAGCCCGACGTCCAGGTTGCCGTCCAGGTCCAGCCCCCGCTCGTAGTTGTAGCCGCGGCGCAGGATCAGCTGGTCGGCGGTGGCGGCGGTGCGCGGGTTGGCCAGCCGGATGTGCGCGGTCATCGGGATGATCAGACCCTGCGGATCCGCCTGGTAGTTCGGCGGGTCGGACTCGGCCGTGCCGTCCAGCGGCGCCCCGGAGTCGCGGCGGCGCCCGATCATCGTCTCCTGCTCGTGCAGCGAGACCCGGTCCCAGAACTCGACCAGCATCCGGATGATCCGGATCACCTGGTAGGAGCCGCCCTCGACCCAGGCCGGCTCGCCGTTCGCACCGCCATGGGTCCACAGCACGGCATCGGTGACCTTCGGGTCGGTGGTGTCGGGGTTGGCGATGCCGTCCTTGAACCCCAGCTGGTTGCGCGGCGTGCCGCTCGGGCGCGGGGCGGCGTGGAACCCGTCGACCTTCCAACTCGGCTGCAGCAGGCCGCGGGTGTGCCGGGTGAGGTCGCGCAGCGCGTGCATCACGGTGTCCCGCGAGTCGGCGCAGATCTGCAGTGACAGGTCGCCGTGCAACTCCTTGGAGCCGAGCAGGTTGTCGTCGGGGAAGGCCGGCATCTCCACCAGCTGGGCGGGCTTGCGGTCGGCCAGCCCGTAGCGGGCGTCGAAGAGCGAGGCGCCGACGCCGACCGTGATGGTCAGGCCGTCGCGGGGCAGCACCGGGCCCAGCGTGGCGCTGTCGGTGGGCGGCGAGGCGAGGTCGGTGGCGGGGACCGGGCCGCCCGCGGTCAGCGTGCGGATCCGCTCGGTCAGGGTGCGCAGCAACTGCTGCAGCCCGGCCCGGTCGGGCGCGATCACGGTGCACGAGACGAAACTGGCCGCAGCCTGCGGCGGGGTGGTGATGCCCGCCTGGTGCGGCCCGTGGAAGGCGATGGCCCGGCCCGACGGCCCGGGCGCGGTGGCGGTCGTGTCGTCGGCGCTGGCCGCGTAGGCGCCGGCCAGCGCGCCCGCGCCGAGCGCGGCGCCGACGGTGGCGCCGCGCAGGAAGGCGCGGCGGCGCAGCGCGGGGGCGGCCGCCGTCATGGGGCACTGGCCGGCGTCGGGAGCGGGGTTGGTGTCAGGCCGGATCATGCGTGGTTCCTCGGGGTCAGCAGGTTCGGCAGGACGGCCAGTTGTTCGAGGAGTGCGCCGAGATCGCCGTCCAGGTGCAGACGTTGAGCGGCAGTGAGGGCGGTGACGGGCGTCCAGGAGCCGTTCGCGGCCCTGGCGGCCGTCACCTCGGCGTCGAAAGCCGGGAGTTCCCTGGTCAGCTGCGCCAGCAGACTCGGGTCGCGCGGCTGGATCACCGGAGCGAGCACGCTGAGCACCTCCTCGGTGCCCTGGATGTTGGCGTCCAGCGTGGCCAGGGTGGTGCCGCTGCCGTAGTCGGCGATGCCGGTCAGCTGCGACTGCAGCGCGTTTTCCAGGATCTCGTGGGCGCGCAGCGGCAGGTCACCCGGATCGGTGTCCTCGCTGGGGAAGTCGTCGATCAGACTACTGGCATCGCTCACCAACTGCTGGCTGAGCGGCCGTAGTTGATCGGCACTGCGGCCGTGCCACAGGCCCCGCTCCAGGGCGAAGAAGCCGGTCCAACTCGGCATGTCGACCCCCTGCGGCAGGCCGTTGGCCAGACCGTTGAGCGAGTCGTCGTAGTCGCCGAAGGAGTGGTAGGCGGCGCCGAGCCGCTCGTAGTCCAGGTGTGCGGCGAGCCAGTCGGTGCGCGCCGCCGCGAGGTCACCGTGGGCCAGGTCGGCGTCCAGGGCCTGGGCGGCGGCCAGGAGTTTCGGCAGCGCCGCCTCGACGTAGGAGCGGTAGGCGTTGACCGGCGCGGTCAACTCCTTGTCGTTCATCGGCAGATAGCCGGCCACCGCGCCGCTCGCCGTGCCGTTGACCTGGATCGGGGTCGTGGTCCGCACCGGACCGCTGGAGAAGACGCACCGGATGGCGTACCGGCCACCGGTCAGCGTGGTGGCCAGCGGCAGCGTCTTGCCCGGGCCGAGCCAGGGGATCTCGGCGTAGGCCAGGCCCGCGTCGGCGGAGGTGAGGTAGACCGTCGCGTACACGTTGGAGGCGTTGGCGACGGTGAACGAGACGCGCCCCGCCGGCAGTTGACCGGGAGGCCTGCCGCAGCCGGCGGTGTCGATCCGCAGCGTGCCGCCGGGCGGGGCCGCCGGGGCACCGGCGGACGGCGCGGAGCCGATCAGGGCGGCGGCGGCCAGGACCAGCAGGCCGACCGAAGCGGTGCGCAGCGGCCGTCGACGAACGGCTCCCGCGCGCGGTCTCGGCTCCGGCGGGACGGCGGACTGCTGCACGGCGGGCTGCTGGCCGGCGGGCTGCGGCATGGCGGGAGCGCTCCTTCCGGTCGGATCGACTGCCTCCCGGTCGCGCGCACGCGCGGGTGCGCGCGACCGGGGCTGCGAGAGTTTCCTGCTGGTGCGGATTCTGACGGGTCGTCAGCTCCAGATGTCGGTGATCGGCGCGGCGGTGGCGCTGCTGCCGACCTTGTTCAGCCCGTACATCTGCTCCAGGGTGGCGAGCAGGTTGTAGTGGTTGATGGTCTCGCTGTACTGGCCCGGCGTGACGCCCGCGCCGACCACGATGGTGGGAATCTGGTTGCTCTCGGTGTAGTCGTCCTCGTCCCAGGTGACGATCAGCAGGCTGTTGTTCTGTTGCGCCCAAGTCGCGTAGCTCGACAGGTTGCTCTGCAGCCAGCTGTCGCCCTGCGCGATGCTGCCGTCGTGCATGTCGTCGTTCAGGTTCGGGATCACGAACGACACGGTGGGCAACGTGCTGTAGTCGCTCGGGAAGGCGGAGAACGGCTGCTGGTCGGCGGTGGGGATGTTGCCGAAGTTGGCCCACGGCGCGTGCTTGCGGGCGTAACCGCCCGAGGTGCACTTGGTGGAGCCGACCGAGGGCAGGTCCTCCGAGTAGCCCGTGAAGGTCTGGCCGGCGGCCAGCAGTTCGGAGCCCAGGTTGTCCGCGTTGCCCTCCTTGACCGGGCAGGCGTCGGAGCTGAGGCCGAAGGTGCTGCCGCCGAAGAGCGCCATGTAGTTCGGCTCGCTGGGGTGCGAGACGCCGAACGAGGAGGTCATCAGGGCGCCCTGACCGGCCAGCGAGTTGATGTAGGGGGCATCGGCGGTGTCGCCGATGATGTCGTCGTAGGAGTGGTTCTCCTCCACCACGACCACCACGTGCGCGGGGGTGGGGACGGTACCGGCCGCTGCCGGGGCGGCGACGGCGGAGCTGCCGGTGGAGAGGGCGGCGGAGAGCGAGACGGCAGCCGTCAGAGCGGCGGCGCACAGTCCGGCGAGACGCGACCTCGAACGCATGGGGACTCCAGGAATTCCGGAACAGCACGAGCCCGGCCCGGTTGGCCGGCTCACGGAGGAGGTGCGGGGCACGAGCGTAGGGGCCGTGGACGGGTGGGGGTTGTCCATGGCCTGTCAAAAGGATGAACTCCATGACATGAGCTGGCAATGTCCCTGACACCAACCGTCAAGCCCGGCCAACGGAAAGTGCTGGGAGTGCCTGGGCACAGCACTCGTCGCACGCCGCGACCACGAGGCCCTCGGGATCCACCCCAGCATCCCGGCTGACGGGTCGTCGGCCATCTGCCGGGACGACGTCACGGGCGACCTGATGATTCGGTCGTGAGCGGACGAAGCTGCCACGAGAGGGGACCAGGCCGATATGAGGACCGGCGACCGGTTGGGCCGGTTGAACCCCGCACCCGTCCGGGTGAAGCACTGGCGGTTATGGCGGGGCACAGCAAACCGGGTGTCCTGGGCGTGTGATCGTCCTGTCCGTCGGGCCGGTACGGCCCGGTCACCCCTGTCCCCCAGAAACTGGAGTCCGCTGTGAAGCGTGTCCGTTCTCTGCTGTGCCTTGCCGGGTCCGCTGTTGCGGTCGTGGCACTGACCTCGCCCGCCCAAGCCGTCGACAACGGCAGCTACCTCATCCGCGACCTCAACACCGGCAGGTGCCTGGCCCCCGCCGACGACGATGCGATCACCCCGGCCGCGCTCGGGGACTGCACCCCGTGGAAGGTGACCAACCGGGGCGACGGTACCGTCCAGATCGCCAAGCCCGGCAACTCGAGCCGCTGTCTCGCCAGCTTCCCGCCCGATGTGGTCGTGGGCGCCTGTGATCGACTCCCCTACCAGCGCTGGGTGATCCAGGCCCCCGGTCCCAGAATCCCCACTACCATCCGCAATGCCGACCGCGACGGCTGTGTGACCGTCGACAACCCCAACTCTCCCGCCTTCCTCGGCTACTGCTTCGAGCGGACCTGGATCCTGGAGTCCGCCGGCTAGACCAGGGCATCCGGAAGGCAGGCCGTCGAGAGCGGAGTTCCTTCGATCGCCTACCATCCCCGCGACGCATGGGTGATGCCCGGGGGCCCCGACCGGAAGCCGCCGGTCGGGGTCTCCGGGCTTGCGCGGCTCGGGGCTCTCCGCTAGAGCGCGGCCGACGACCGAGCGGAGGCCTCCGAGGACCACACGCCCATCCACTGCTCGGCGCCCCACGCCTCGAACAGCTTCACCTCGGTGAACCCCAGCTTCGCCGCGAGGCGCATCCCACGGTCGTTGGCGGTCTGGGTGGCGAGCACCACCGGCTCGCCGGGTCGCGCGTCGGCGAACCAGCCGAGCACCGCCGCGCACGCCTCGGCGGCGTACCCGCGTCCCCACGCCTGTGGCAGGAACAGGTAGCCGAGCTCGGCCTCCCCCGCATCCCGACTGACCTGACTCCGCTGCTCCGCGTCAGGCTGCTTGAGCTCGACGGTGCCGATCATCGCTCCGTCCAGCTCGACCACGAAGAGGCCGGGGCGCTTCTCGGGCGTCTCGGGCAACGCGCGCTCGAGCTCATCACGCGCCTGCGGGCCGCCCAGGTAGGCGTTCACCTCCGGCGAGGCGAACAGCTCGATGATCGCCGCGCGGTCCCGAGCCTCGGACTCGCGGAGCACGAGCCGCTCGGTCCTGATCGGGGCAGGCGGCCAGGCGACGGGGTGCACCGTGATCTCGTCCGACATGGAACGGCTCCTGATCCTCTCGGCCACACGGTTCGACCTCGTATGGCCATGGCAGGCAACGACTTCTGACGTCGCCACACATCGGGACGCGCTCCGACGAGATGCCAGTTGCATGCGAACGGAAAAGATCCGCCGGCCAGGCCCGCTAGGCGTGCAGGCCGCCGTCCACGCGCAGGGTCGCGCCGGTGACGTAGCTCGCGCCGGGGCCGGCGAGGTAGGCCACGGCGTCGGCGACGTCCTCCGGGCGGCCCAGGCGGCGCATCGCGATCGACGGCAGGAGGGCCGCTCCGGCGGCGCGGTCCAGCATGTCGGTGTCGATCGCGCCCAACCGCAGGCTGTTCACGGTGATCCCGCGCGGCCCGAACTCGTGTGCCCAGGCCCGGCCGTAGGCTTCCATCCCGGCCTTGGTGGCGGCGTAGTCGCCGGCCAGGAGGCCCGCGCTGCGGTCCGCCCCGCCCGAGCTGATCAGGACGATCCGACCGCCTTCCGGCAGATGCGGGGCGGCCGCGCGGGTCGCGGCCACCACGCCGTGGAGGTTGATCCGGAACTGGCGGGCCATGGCCTCCTCGTCCCGGTCCGGGTCGGCGAGCGGGCCGGTGAGGAACAGCCCCGCGTTGTGCACCAGGATGTCCAGCCGTCCGAACCCCGCGACGGTGTCCTGGACCAGGCGCGTCATCTCCTCGGCACTGGCCGCGTCGGCGCGCACTGCCTCGACCCGCACCCCCGACGCGCTCGCCTCCTTGGCGAGCTTCCCGGCCTCGTGCTCGGAACTGACGTAGCTGAAGGCGACGTCGGCGCCGTCCTGGGCGAGGCGGCGCACTGTCGCGGCCCCGACCCCGCGCGAGCCACCGGTGACCAGCGCGACGCGGCCGCTCTGTATCTTCGTCATGTCGGATCGCTCCCATGTCGTCGTGATCTTCTGTCCTGGGCGGGCCCCAGCCCGGCACCGTCCCGGCACCGTTCAGGCAGCCGTCACGACACCAGCGAGTCCAGCAGCCGCAGCCGCTCGGCGGAGTCGGAGTCGGGGGCGGCGCCGAGGAAGAGCATCCGCTGGCCGGGGTCGTCGGGCAGGCGCAGCGACTCCTCGTTCAGCGTCAGGCGTCCGACCAGCGGGTGGTCGTACTGGCGCACCGAGTGCAGACACTCGGCCACCGGGTGAGTGGCCCAGATCCGGGCGAACTCCGGGCTCTTGATGCTCAGTTCCCCGATCAGTTCGGCGAGCAGCGGGTCGTCGGGCTGGTCGCCCGTGGCCATCCGCAGGTAGGCCGCCGTGTTGCGCGCCTCCCGCTCCCAGCCGACGATCAGGTCGCGCATCGTCCGTTCGAGGAACATCTGCTTCGCCATGTTCGGCCGCTGCTCCGGGCTCAGGCCGTGCAGCGCGAACCCCAGCCGGTTGCCGCCGAGCAGGTCCATCCGGCGGCCGACGACGAGGACGGCCTGCTCGGTGTTGCTCCCGGCCAGCGCGAGCACCGAGTCCCGCACCCGCTCCGGCCCGGCATCCCGCCGCGCGACCTGCGCGGGCCACGCCAGACGCAGCAGGTGCAGCCGCTCGCCTTCGTCCAGGCGCAGCGCGCTCGCGATCGCCTCCATCACCGAGTCGGACAGCTGATGGCTCTCGCCCTGCTCGATCCGGGTGTAGTAGTTCACGCTCATCCCGGCGAGTTGCGCGACCTCCTCGCGCCGCAGGCCGGGCACCCGGCGCGGCGTGCCGTAGGTCGGGACGCCGACGTCCACCGGCGACAGGGCCGCCCGGCGGGAGCGCAGGAAGTCCCCGAGGGCGGTGTTCCGCTGCTCACTCATGGTCACGATCGTCCTCCCCCGCACCGGTTCCCGCCATCCCCTGCCATGGGTACCCACGACGTGGTGAGGCACGCGAGTGCCCCTGGGGTCCAATCTCATTGAGGACGTGTTCGACTCGTCAACTCCTCAGGGAAGAGGGACAACTGATGGCCGAGAAGAAGATCATCGCAGTCGTCGGCGCGACCGGATCGCAGGGCGGCGGCCTGGCACGGGCCATTCTCGACGACCCGGACGGGCCGTTCGCGCTGCGCGTGCTGACCCGCAGCGCCGGCTCGCCGAAGACGAAGGAGCTGGCCGCGCGGGGGGCCGAGGTCGTCGAGGCCGATCTGGACGACGAGGCGGGCCTGCGCGCGGCGTTCGACGGCGCGTACGGCGCCTTCGTCGTCACGAACTTCTGGGCGCAGCGGACCCCGGAGGAGGAAGCCGCCCGGACCCGGGCGCAGATGGAACTGGACCAGGCCGCGACCGCTGCCCGCGCCGCGAAGGCGGCAGGTCTCAAGCACGTCGTCTGGTCCACGCTGGAGGACACCCGGCCGCACTTCGAGCACCTCGGCAGCCGGCTGCCGACCCTGCTGGACGTCTACAAGGTGCCGCACTTCGACGCCAAGGGCGAGGCGAACGCCTACTTCACCCAACTCGGCATCCCCACCACGTTCCTGCTGACGACCTTCTACTACGAGTCGCTCCTGGTCGGGCAGGGCCCGCACCGCGACGAGAACGGCGAGCTCGTCCTGACCAACCCGATGGGCGACAGCGTCATGGCGCTCGTGGCCGCGGAGGACATCGGCCGGACCGCGTACGGCATCTTCCGCGCCGGCCCCACGTACATCAGCCGTACCGTCGGTCTCGCCGGCACGCACGCCACCGGCGCCGAGCTCGCCGAACTGTTCACGGAGGCGCTCGGCGAGCCCGTCGCCTACCGGCCCCTCAGCCACGACGAGGTCCGCGCGTCCGGGGCGCCCGGCGCCGACGAGGTCGCCAACATGTACCAGTTCTACGCGGAGGCCGACGCGTACTTCACCACCGTCCGGAACCTCGACCTCGCACGGGAGATCAACCCGCGGCTCAAGCCGCTGAAGGAGTGGCTGCACGAGCACAAGGACGAGATCCCGCTGACCTGATCACCGGCACGCACCGACGAGGCGCCACCACCGCTCGCGTGGCGGCGCCTTCGCCGCCGTTCGCCGGATCGGTTCAGCCGGTCCAGGTATCCCGCAGTGGTGCGCGTCGCGTCAACTCCTCATTGACGGGCCCCCACACCGGGACCGTGCGAGCGTGGCCACGGCGGCCTGGCAGACTGGCCGGCCATGGGGATGATTTCATGACGCCGACACGACTGCTCGACCAACAATCCGAGTCCACAAGACGCGGCACTGGCACCGAGAACGGGACGAACGGCGCAGCGACCGACGCCGGGACGCGCGCGAATCGCGGGTTCTCGAAGATCGGCCCGATCCTGCCGGCCCGGCTGCGACCGGTGAACCGCCCCACCATGTGGATCGAGATCGCGCTCATCAGCATCGGCTACTACTGCTACCGCGTGACGCAGAACGCGGCGCGCACCGGCCGCGAGGCTCCGTACCACCGGGGCCGGGACATCCTCAGCCTGGAGCACGCGCTCCACCTCGACATCGAGCATTGGCTCAACCACACGATCGCCAGGATCGACTGGCTGATCGTGGGGATGAACTACTACTACGCGACGCTCCACTTCATCGTGACGATAGCCGTCTTCATCTGGGTCTACGTCAAGTTCCCTGACCGCTACCGCGCGATCCGCACCGTGATGTTCGCGATCAACGGCGTGGCCCTGATCGGCTTCTACCTCTATGCCGTCGCCCCGCCGCGCTTGCTCGACCCGACCCGGTTCATCGACACGTTCTGCGTCCACCACACCTGGGGCGAGCAGACGTGCAGCGGAGTGGCGGGCCTGTCCGGCTCGATGACGAACGAGTTCGCCGCGATGCCGTCCCTCCACATCGGCTGGGCGGTCTGGTGTGCCCTGGCGATCGCCCACCTGGCCAAACGCAAGTGGGTGAAGATCCTGGGCATCCTGTACCCGGTGGCGACCTTCACGGTCATCATCGCGACGGCCAACCACTACGTCCTGGACGCGGTCGGCGGCCTGGTCACCGTGGGCGCCGGCTTCCTGGTCCAGCGCATCCTGCAAGGACGGCCCGTCTACGGCGCACCGCCGGCGGAACCTGTCCGGACGCCACAGCCGGGCCCCGGCGCCCTAGTTCAGACTCCAGCCGCAAAGTAGCGGGGTGATCATGCGTTCGCTGCCGTGGCCGCCGCGGACAACCTGTCCGGTGCCAGGCCCGCCGTGCCGCTCAGCTCCTGGGTCCCTATGACAGACAGGAGTTCCAGCTGCTCTGCTCCCGGGCTTCCGGGTGGGGCGGTGAACCACAGCAGGCGTTGCCGTCCGTCCTCGCTGAGGAGGTTGTAGCAGTCGAGTTCGATGACGCCGAGCATGGGGTGGACGATCCTCTTGTGGTCCATGCGGCGCACCGCGACGTCGTGGGTGTCCCAGAGGGCTGCGAACTCCTCGCTGCGGCGGCGTAGCACGGCGACCATCTTCGTGACCTCCGCGTCCCGGCCTCGCCGGGCGGCCGCTGCTTGGAGGTCGGCCACGAACACCCGGGAGTGGTGCGGGTGGTCCTCGGGCGGGTAGATCTCGCGCGCCTGCGGGTCGGTGAACCAGCGGTACACGAGGCTCGCCGCCGGGCCCCGCTGTGCCGGGGACTTGCCGAGCAGGGTCAGGGCCAGGTCGTTTTCCACCAGGGTTTCGTGCAGGTCGGTGATGACGCGCGCGGGGGTGTTGGACAGCCGGTCCAGGAGTCCGAGGAGCGCGGGCTGCACGTGTGCCGATGGTCCGTGTGCCGACGGGGGGACCGGCCGCTCGGCCAGGTGAAACAGGTGGTCGCGCTCGTCGCCGTTCAGGCGCAGGGCTCGGGCGAGGGCGGCGAGGGTCTGGGTCGAGGGCTGCACGCCGTTCTTCGCGCTGCCGCGTTCCAGCTCGGTGTAGTAGTCGGCTGACAGCCCTGCCAGCTGCGCGACTTCCTCGCGGCGCAGCCCGGGGACGCGCCGGCGCGGGCCTTGCGGGAGACCGATCTCGGCGGGGCGGATGCGGTCGCGGCGTGTCCTGAGGAAGGCACCGAGTTCTGGAAGGTTCACCCCTCCATGGTCGCTCGTATGCCGGAGCGCAGCCAGGGGGTGGCATCCCCTGGGTAGACGCAGCCCTGGCTGGGGATGGGGGACGGGCCGATCGTGGAGGACGCGGCAGAGCAACGGCAAGGCCGCGGCCCGACCGCTGTAACGCCCCACTGAGAGAAGGAACAACCAGCCATGCCTTTCGCGAACTTCAAGGTCCCCGAGAAGACCCTCACCCCGAAGCAGAAGGAGGAGATCGTCACCCGCACCACCGAGCTGTATGTCGAGATCTACGGCGAGCGCGCCCGCAACACCACCATGGTTCTGGTCGAGGAGGTCGCCGACGGCGGCTGGGGCATCTCCGGCAACGTGCTGACCCTCGCCATGCTCGGCGGGGCGACACCGACCGACACCGGCGGCGTCTGACCGCACCGGCCGTCCTTCGGCCAGGACAGCACCTCAGCGAGGCCCTTCATCATGTCCCCGTACTCGATCGGTCGGCGGTGTCCACCGGAGTGCGGGGACGGGGCACGGCAGCGGTCAGCCCCAGCGCGAGCCGCTTGTCCATGTCCATGTCCATGTCCAGGCGGAAGGTACCGTGCGGGTTGACGTCGGACCAGAACAGCGCGGTCAGGCCGCGCTGGTCCTCGTCGCTCAGATTCTCCATCGCTCGCCACCGCACCCGGCAGGATGGCCGTCCGTCGGCCCGGGTGGAGATCGTGCCCGGCGCCGGCCAGGCGTTGCAGACCGACCGACCGGACCTGGTGGCGACCGCATCCTGCACGCCGTCGGGCGGTAGTGCCACCGCGTGGGCCCCAGACGCAGTTGCTTCGAGCGCACTCGAAGGTTCTAGCGTGGTCCACATGACGGTGATCGACAGCACCCCCGTGAAGTCCCCACCCGTGGGCGCCTGTGTGTCCGCGGGGCCGGCTCATCCGCGACCCGACGGCCAGGACCGCTACACGATCAGCGAGGTCGCGGCGTTCACCGGGCTCAGCGCGCACACCCTGCGCTGGTACGAGCAGATCGGTCTGATGCCGCACGTGCAGCGGTCGCACGCCGGCCAGCGCCTCTTCGACAACAGGGACCTGGACTGGCTCGCCTTCGTGGGCACACTGCGGCTGACCGGGATGCCGGTCGCCGCCATGGTTCGCTTCGCGGAGCTGGTACGCCAGGGCGAAGACACCTTCGACGAACGGCAGGAGGTGCTGGAGCAGACCCGGCGCGAGGTCGTCGCGCGCGTCGCGGAGCTACAGAACACCCTTGCCGCACTCGACTACAAGATCGCCTTCTATGCGAGCGCCCGCCTGGCGCCGGAAAGGGCCTGAACGCCACCATGAGCAACGCCATGAGCAACGCCGTCGAACAGATCCGCAAGGTCGAGCTGGGCACCGGCGGCCCCCTCGTCGGTGTCCAGGGCTTCGGCGCCATGGGCATCAGCGCCGCCTACGGAGAGACGGACGGCGCGGCGGCCCGCGACACCCTGGAGGCGACCCTGGAGGCAGGTGTCACCCTCATCGACACCGCCGACATGTACGGCTTCGGTGCGAACGAGGAGTTCCTCGCGCCGTTCGTCGCAGCGCACCGCGACGAGATCACCCTGGCCACCAAGTTCGGCTTCGAGTTCCGCGCCGGTGAGTCGAGTTACCGGGGCATCAGCAACGATCCCGCCTATATCAGGAAGGCGGCCGAGGGGAGCCTGCGACGCCTGAACGTCGAGGCCATCGACCTCTACTACATGCACCGCCGCGACGCCGCCGTCCCGCTCGCCGAGTCCGTCGGCGCCATGGCCGAACTGGTGCGGGAGGGCAAGGTCAAGCGCCTCGGCCTGAGCGAGGTCACCGGCGCCGAGCTGCACGAGGCGCACGCCGTGCACCCGATCACCGCCGTGCAGTCGGAGTGGTCGGTCTTCAGCCGGGACGTCGAGCAAAGCGCGGTGGGCGCGGCCGCCGCGCTCGGGGTCGCCTTCGTGCCGTACTCGCCGCTCGGCAGGGGCTTTCTGACCGGTGCCTTCACCGACGCGAGCAAGGAGCTCTCCGGCAGCGACTTCCGGCAGTTGCTGCCGCGCTTCTCCGGCGACAACGCCGAGGCGAACGCCGCTCTCCTGGCACCCCTGCGCACGATCGCGGCCGACCACGGCGCCAGCACGGCGCAGATCGCCCTGGCCTGGGTGCAGCAGCGGGCACAGGCGCACGGCCTGACCGTGGTACCGATCCCCGGGACCCGCAAGCGCAGCCGCCTGCTGGAGAACGCCGCGGCCACCCGGATCACGCTGACCGCCGAAGAACTGGCCCTGTTGGAGCCGATCGCCGGCCGGGTGGCGGGCGACCGCTACGCGGACATGTCGCACACGGCGGTGGCCCGGGAGGCCTGAGGTCTGCCGCTTCACGGCGACCCGGGAAGTGCGGGCGACCAGGCGGAGCGTGGCATGCTGAAGGCCCTGGAGCAACGGAGCTGACGGACTGTCAGCCGCTACGCTCGGCCCGTGACCGGCTGGGCGATCCGACAGGCGAACCGCCGAGCCGGCCACCGATCCATCACCGACGGCGAAGCCTCGCCTTCTCGATCGCGAGCGGTTCTGCCGCATAGTTGTCCGCAGGGTCGAGGTCGACTCCCGGTGGGACGATCTCGTCGATGCGGTCGAGGATTTCGTTCGACAGCTCGATATCGACACCGGACAGAAGCCCGTCGAGCTGTTCCTGCGTGCGCGGCCCGATCAACACGGAGGTGACGGCCGGATGCGCACGGACGAAAGCGACCGCGAGCTGCGGCAGCGTCATCCCCGCCTCGCGAGCGAGTACGGCGAGCTTGGCGAGTGCGGCGGCCTTCAACGTGCCGGTCGGAGTCGACGCGTCGTAGTGCGACGGCAAAGCCGAGGACGTCAGCACGGCCCGATGGCTCGATGCGAGGTCCGGCCGCCCGGAGAGCCAGCCGCCGTTCAGGGGGCTGAAGGTGAGCACGCCAAGCCCGTAGCGCTGCGCCGTCGGGAGTACCGCAGCCTCGGGCTTGCGCGTGAAGACGGAGTACATCGGCTGCTCGGTCAGGAATCGGTAGGAACCCTGGCGTTCCGCCGCCCACTGTGCCTCGACGATCATCTCCGCCGGGAACATGGACGAGCCGAATGCACGGATCTTGCCAACGCGGACCAGGTCGGACAACGCTGAGACCGTCTCGCCGATCTCCGTCTCGTAGTCGGGACGGTGGATCTGATAAAGGTCGATGTAATCAGTGTCGAGTCGGCGAAGGCTGTTTTCAACTTCGCGCACGATCCACCTTCGCGAGCCACCCCGCTGGTTCGGGTCCTCCTCCATCGGCCGCCCGAACTTGGTCGCAATGACGACATCATCCCGGCGGGCCTTGAGGGCCTTGCCGACGATCTCCTCGGACTCGCCCTTGGAGTAGACGTCGGCCGTGTCGATGAAATTCATCCCGGCATCGAGCGCGCTGTGGATGACACGGATCGAGTCCCCGTGATCCGGATTGCCCAGGCTTCCGAACATCATGGCGCCGAGCGCGAACTCGCTTACGGAAATTCCGGTTGCCCCGAGAGTCCTGCGCTTCATTCTATTCTGTGCCTTCCGGATGCTTCGGTCGTACGGTCACCCCTCAATGGCACCACGCCGGACCGCACGACCGATAGACAGATCCTGCCGCCGGCCTGCACGATCCTGTCAACATTGCCCGGATCAAGCCGGGCAGCCTGGCGCTCTCACCAGCCGAATGCTTGGCTCAGGACATGGACCCCCTCAACGAGCTTCAGATGCTGATCGTGCGGCACGCCGGCGCCGGCGGACAGCAGAAGAAGCAGATCCTGGACGGCGTTTCCATCACCTGCGTAGACGAAGCGACGCTCCCGGTCGCCGTGATGTCGGAGCCGTCCCTTGCGATCATCGGTCAGGGCGTCAAGCGCACGGTGCTGAACGGCACGCCATACGACTACCGTGCCGGCCAGTATCTCGTCGTGTCCGTCGACCTCCCGGTGACCGGCCAGGCCCTCAAGGCCAGCTCGGACGAGCCGTTCGTCTGTTTCAGCATGGCGCTGAAACCAACGGCGATCGCGCCGTTGCTGCTTGAGATGACCAACAGCGCGAAACCGCCCGCCTTCACCGGCCTCGCAGTCAGCGCGGCGACCCCTGAGCTGCTCGATCCGATCGTTCGACTGCTTCGCCTCGTCGACCGCCCCGACGACCTCCGCGTGCTCGCACCCGGATTCGAGAGGGAGATCCTCTGGCGTCTCATCACCGGCGATCAGGGCGCCCTCGTCCGTCAGATCGGTCTCGCCGACGGCAGCCTCGCGCACATCTCCCGCACGATCCGCTGGATCCGTCAGCACTACAACGAGCCCCTGCTCATCGCGGACCTCGCCGACCTGTCCGGCATGAGCGCCTCGTCCTTCCACCGCCACTTCCGCTCCGCGACATCGATGACGCCGATCCAGTTCCAGAAGCAGATTCGCCTCCAGGAGGCGCGCGCCCTCCTCATGACCCGACCGGCGGACGTCGCAGAAATCGGCTATCTCGTCGGCTACGAGAGCCCGTCCCAGTTCAGTCGCGAATACCGCAAGACGTTCGGGACGCCCCCGGGCCGAGACAGTGCGCGACTCAGGGGTCGCGTTTCGAATTCCTTCGGGGGTTGAGCGTGTGGTCGGGCCCGCAGCTGGGAACGCCACGGCACAGCTGTTCCAAGGAGGTTCACCCGCCCCCGTCACAGCTCGTCGTAGATGTCCGCCAGCCGCCCCAGCACATCGCTCGCCGCCGCCAACTCCGCCACCCCGTGGTGCGCCAGCGCCCCCTGTAGCGCCGTGGCCAGGGCCGTCTGCCGCTCCTCATGCCGGCGGCGGCCGGTCTCGGTCAGGCTGACCAGGACCGAGCGCTTGTCCTCCGGCGGGCGCTCGCGCGTCACGTACCCGGCCGCGACGAGCCCGTTGACCAGCTGAGTGGCGGCGGCGCCCGTGGTCTCGGTGCCGGCGGCGAGTTGACTGATCGTCAGCGGGCCCTGGTCGGCGAGGACCCGCAGGGCGCGGGCGTGGGTGAGGGAGAGTGCGCCGACGGTGCGGGTGGCCCGGCCGCGCAGGCGGGAGTCGGCGGCGCTGAGACGGTAGGCGGCGCGGGCGAGCTGGTCGAGGGCCTGCTCCCGGGCGGAGCTCGGTGCGGGTTCGGTCATGGCGAGGACTCCCAGGTCGACAGGTGCCGTTTGACAAGGAATCTAGCTTGAGTACTTAATAGCTAAGTACTTACTCACTAAGTACTTAGGCAACCAGGAAGGACCACCCCATGACCATCCGTTCGACCGGCCAGAGCTGGGCCCTGGACATCGCACTCGCCCAGGGCGGCTTCGACGCCCTGCACCCCCAGGCCAAGGGCACCCTGGAGCAGCTGGGCCACGACCACACCGACTTCGACAAGGTCTTCGACCTGGTGCAGAGCGGCGTGATGCTGCCCAAGGCGTGGGCCACCGTGGCCGGACAGGCCGAGGAGCGCGCCGCCCACCACGAGCGCGGCGGCTTCGCGCAGACCGCCGCCGACCTGTACGTGCGGGCCTCCGTGATGTGGGGCCGCGCCCAGTACTCGATCTTCGACGCCACCGACCCCCGCAAGCTCGCCTTCCGCGAGCACGCCAACCACTGCGTGGAGCGGCTGGGCGCGCTGCGCGAGGGCCGGGTGCGCCGGGTCGTCCTCGACTTCGAGGGCCAGCAGATCTTCGCCCTGCTGCACCTGCCGGCCGGCCAGGTCGGCAACGCCCCCGCGGTGATCCTCGGCCCCGGGATGGACATGATCAAGGAGGACTACATCTACGCGGCCGAGCGCTACTACACCTCGCGCGGCATCGTGGCCCTGTCCATCGAGGGCCCGGGCCAGGGCGAGAGCCGGGCGAACGGGCTCACCGTCGACCTCACCAACTACGAGCGCGCGATCAGCCGTTACATCGACCACCTGGCCTCGCTGCCGGAGGTCGACGCAGAGCGGATCGGCATGTTCGGCATCTCGATGAGCGGCTACTGGGGCTCGCGCGCCGCCGCCACCGACCCCCGCCTGGCCGCACTGGCCGCCTTCGAGGCCGTCACCGGCGACTTCACCACCATCTTCGAGCGCGCCCAGCCCACCTTCAAGAACAACTACATGTTCATGGCCGGCTACACCGACGAGGACGCCTTCGACCGCGAGCTGGTCGCCCGCATGCCGCTGGGCGACCTGGTCCAGGAGATCACCTGCCCGGTCCTCTACGGCATCGGCGAGTTCGACGAACTCACCGTGCTGGAGCAGGCCATGGCCAACTACGAGCGAGTCCGCGCCCCCAAGGAGATGCGCGTCTACGAGAACGAGTTCCACCCGCTGGGCGGCGCCGCCGCCGAGGTCTTCCGGTTCGGCGCCGAGTGGGTCGAGCGCGCCCTGAACGGCGAGCTCGCCGAGCCGGGCCGCGACGTGCGCCACTACGTCCACAGCGACGGCCGCACCACCGACGGCACCGCCAACCCCACCTGGTGGCTGGGCACCGAGCCCACCCAGATCACCGACGCCCGCCGGGCCTGAGGCACCCAACTCCCGTGCGTGGACCGGGTCAGCCTCCGCCGGAGCGACTGTCGGCGCCGTTCGCTACGGTGAGCGGATGACCGAACTTGAACAGAGCATCGAGCGCATCACCCCGCGCCGGTTCCAGCTGACCCCCGGCGTCGAGGACTGGCGCGTGCTGGGCGACGGGGCGTGCGCGTACTTCCGCACCGGTTCGTTCGCGGCCGGCGCCCGGCTGGTGCAGGCGATCAGCGAGCTGGCCGGGCTGGCGGAGCGTCACCCCGACGTCGACCTGCGGTTCGAGGGCGTGACGGTGCGGCTGGTCACCTGCACGCCCGAGCACTACGGGCTCGGCACCCGGGAGGTCGAGCTGGCCCGGCAGATCTCGGCGGCGGCGCGCGCGTTGGGGCTGGCCGCCGACCCGTCGGCGCTGCAGTGCGTCCAGGTGACCGTCGACGCGCTGGTCCTCGAGGACGTGGTGCCGTTCTGGCGTGCCCTGCTCGGCTACGAGTTCCGCGGCAGCAGCCCCGAGGACCTGGTCGACCCGCGGTGGCGCAACGGGCCGTGGTACTTCCAGCAGATGGACGAGCCACGCCCGCAGCGCAACCGGCTCCACGTCGACGTCTGGCTGCCGCAGGACCAGGCCGAGGCACGGATCGCGGCCGCCATCGCCGCCGGTGGCCGCCTGGTCTCCGCCGAGTCCGCGCCGTCCTTCTGGGTGCTCGCCGACCCCGAGGGCAACGAGGCGTGCGTGGGCACCTGCGGCTGGACCGGGCCCGAGCCCGCCGGCTTCGCCGAGGCGTAGCCGCCCAACTAAAGACCAGTCAGCCCGGATCGCCCGCCGATCCGGGCTGAGTCGTCTTCCGCCGATCACGGCTCTCCAAGGCCTTGCTTGCTTGAGCAGGTCCGCCTACAGTTTTGCTCAGGCAAGCAAGAAACAGCTTGAGCAAGCTAGGAGCGGGGCAGAGATGGGCCGAACCTTCACCGAGTCCGCGCGGCGGGCCCAGATCGTGCAGGGTGCGATCGAGGCGCTCGCGGAGGTGG
Organism: Kitasatospora sp. GAS204B; assembly: GCF_029892155.1. Classification (GTDB taxonomy): domain Bacteria; phylum Actinomycetota; class Actinomycetes; order Streptomycetales; family Streptomycetaceae; genus Kitasatospora. The sequence continues at coordinate 229,738 of NZ_JARZAG010000008.1, forward strand.
GGTACGCGAAGACCTCGTTCGCCAAGATCGCGAAGCAGGCGGGGCTGAGCAGCACCGGGATGATCTCGTACCACTTCGCGGGCAAGGACGACCTGATGCGCGAGGTCGCCGGCGAGGTGATGCGGGTGTCGCAGGCCTACATGCTGCCCCGGATCGAGCAGGCCGAGGGATTTCGCGGCCGGCTGCGGGCGTACATCGAGTCCAACATCGAACTGCTCGCCGTCTACCCCAAGCACCTGGCAGCCCTGCTGGAGGTGCTGCCCAACATGCGCGGGGACGACCCGTCCTGGGCCGGGTACCACGAGTCGATGCGCTCGGTGATGGACGTCCTGCAGCAGCGGATGGCACAGGCGCAGGCGCTCGGCGAGTTCCGCGAGTTCGACACCTGGGTGATGATCACCGCGGTGCGCGGCGCCATCGACGCCGTGGTGACCCGCTGGCACACCGAACCGGATCTCGATGTGGCCCGGCTGGCAACCGAGTTGGCGGACCTCTTCGACCGGGCGACCCGGCGGGAGCCGTGATGGACGACACCGACCCGGCGCCCGGGGCGACAGCACACACCGATCAATCAGCAGGGGGAGAGACAGTCATGGGGAACCTCGTCGAGCACCCGGCACCGACGGCCGCGGCAGCACCTACGCCCGCGACAACGACGACGACCGCGACCGCGACCGCGGCGGCGACCGCGCAGGCGCCCGACACCGCCTGGGTCAAGGCCCGGGCCGCCGCCGGCCGCCGGCAGCTGATCCAGTCGCTGGCCTTCGAACTGGCGCTACCGCTTGGCGGTTACTACCTGCTGGCCGGCCTGGGCATGAGCCAGTGGGCGGCCCTGGTGATCAGCGGTCTGCTGGTGGCGCCCTGGCTGGTGTACGGGATGGTCAGGCGCGGCCGGGTCGAGGTGATGCCGGTCTTCACCCTGGTGCTGCTCACGGCCGGCGCGCTGATGTCGCTGGTCACCGGCAGCCCGCGGGTGCTGCTGATCCGGGACAGCTGGTTCTTCGGGGTGATCGGCCTCTGGGTGCTGGGCACCCTGGCGACCCGGCGGCCGTTCATGCTCACCGCCGCACGCTCCATCGTCGCTGCGAAGATCGGTGAGGCGGGCGCCCAGGCGTGGCTGGACCGCTGGGACACCGAGCCGACGTTCCGGCACCAGATCCGACTGCTCACGGCGGTCTGGGGCGCCGGCTTCCTGCTGGACGCCGGGATCCGGGTGCTGTTCGCCTGCACCCTGCCGATCGGGGCGGTGCCACTGGTCAACTCGCTGCAGTGGCTGGTGGTCCTGGGCGGGCTGTTCGGCTTCCACTTCTGGTACGTCACCCGCAACGGGCTGAAGGTCTGACAGATCGGCCACCCACTCACCCACCGCACGCAATCGATCACATGTCAACAAACTCACGCACGAGGACTGTTGACATGTCGTATGTGCAATTACACTCCCACAGACGGCAGCGATAGCCTCCCCAGCTCGTCACCGCTGCCGCCACGGTGGGCCCGCGCCTCGGCATCCGCCGAGGCGCTTGTGCTTTTCTGTTCGCTCCCCCGCGTCCCCCGCCTCCCCCACTTCCACGCGCCCTTCTGGAGCCGCACCCATGCGCGTAAGACCACGACGCACCACCCGCCTGCCCAGCCTGCTGCTGACGCTGGCCCTCGCCACCCCCGGCCTCGGCGCCCTGGCCCTCACCACCGCACCCCCGGCCGCCGCGCTCGGCAACGGCAATGCCCTCACGCCGCCGATGGGCTGGAACGCCTGGAACAGCCTGGGCACCGGCGTCAACGAGCAGTCGGTGCTCGACACCATCGACTTCATGTCGGCCAACGGCCTGGTGACGGCCGGCTACAACACCGTCACCATCGACGACGGCTGGTCGCTCTCCCACCGCAGCAACCAGAGCACTGACCTGGTGAAGAACTCCTACGGCGCCATGCAGTTGTACGACAACAACGGCAACCCCGTGCTCGGCACCGACGGCACCGGCAACGACCCGACCTCGGGCGACCTGGTCCCCGACCCGAACAACTTCCCATCACAGGTGGTCAACGGGCAGACCCTGAACGGGATCCAGTACGTCGCCTGGTACGCGCACAGCAAGGGCATGAAGTTCGGCCTGTACGCCACCGACACCTACACCACCTGCCAGGGCCACCCCGGGAGCCTGGGCCACGAGAGCACCGACGCCACCGACTTCGTCTCCTGGGGCGTCGACTACGTCAAGTACGACGACTGTCCCTACGGCCCGCCGATCACCGGTCCGGACGGCCACAACTACGGCACCCAGGGCGAGGGCAAGGAACTCACCGAGTCCATGTACGCCCGGGTGCAGACCTTCCAGAAGGCGCTGGACTCGGCCTCCGCCGCCCAGGGCAGGCCGAAGGTCACCCTGAGCGTCTCCGCGCAGCCCGTCCACTCCGGCCTGCCCTACCTGCTGAACGCCAACGACCCGGCGCGCACCGACCCGGTCATCCTGGCCGCCGGCACCCCGCAGTACGACGCCCCCGGCTACTCGCCCACCGGTGTCTGGTGCGGACAGGTCGCCAACCTCTGCCGGATCGGCGGCGACCGCGACAGCGAGCTGAACGGCGTGCTCTACCAGGGCCAGTTGCAGACCGCGCTGCAGTACCCGGGCAACGTCCGTCCGGGCAGCTGGAACGACATGGACATGATGTTCACCGGCTGGAACGACGTCTACGGCGACTACGGCGTCGACGACACCTGCACCTGCCACAAGCCGTTCACCGACGACGAGTCGCGCACCGAGACCTCGATCCTCTCGATGATGGCGGCCCCGCTGATCTCCGGCGCCGATCTGCGCACCGCCGCGCAGTCCCAGCACACCGACCAGAGCGGCAACACCTGGTCCACCGGCATCAACGCCGACTCGCTGGCGATCCTGAAGAACCCCGGCATGATCGCCATCGACCAGGACAGCCTCGCCAAGCCCGCCACCCTGGTCGGCAGCCCGCCCACCTCCTCGACCGCCCCGGTCGTCCTGAAGCGCCAACTGGCCAACGGCGACACCGCCGTGCTGCTGGTCAACCAGGATCCGAACAACAGCCAGACCGTCTCCACCAGCCTCAGCGCGCTCGGCCTGACCGGCGCCGGCTACTCCTACCAGGAGCTGTGGACCGGCGCCACCGGCGACTTCACCAGCACCAGCACCATCGGCAACGTCCTCGCCCCGCACGCCGTCGCGTACTACCGCCTGACCCCGCTGCCGACCACCGCCCCCGCCGCGATCGTCGGTGACGGCAAATACCACGCGATCAGCCCCGCCGGCACCGGCGGCCAGGCCCTGGAGGTCGCCGGCACCTGCAGCTCCGCCGTGGGCGGCAGCGCCGACATCAACACCTGGTGGAGCACCCATACCTCCGAGCAGTGGACCTTCACCACCAACCCCGACGGCACGGTTCGGATCAGCGACAACTGCGCCACCGGCACCCAGGTCCACACCGTCCTCGCCGCCGGCACCGGCGCGGGCAACAGCGCCTACCTGCTCAACTACTCCCCCGGCAACCCCTGGCAGGAATGGCGGGCGCAGCAGAACACCAGCACCGGCGCGCTGACCATCACCAACGTCGGCAACGGCCTGACCCTGGACACCTCCGGCACCACGGCCGGCGCCACCGTGGTGACCAACTCCCCCAACGCCAGCGCCGCCGGGCAGGCGTGGACCACGCTCTCCTGACCGGCCGAGCGGCTCACCGCAGGACCTGCGGCGCCCGGCCGGTCGCCGGGCGCCACAGGTCCATGGGACTACTGATCAAGGACGTTGACACGACGTCAGTCGAGCCGCGCCTCGAACGCCAACTCCCTTGCCAGCTCGTCGACCCGGTGCTCCGCCAGCCCCCGGGAGACGAACCAGGCACCCACGTTGCGCACGTCGCGCTCCAGGAAGGAGCGGCCGCGCGGGTTGGCGATGACGTCGACGATCTGCGGGACGTCGATGATCACCAGGCGGCCCTGGTGCACCAGGATGTTGTAGGCGGACAGGTCGCCGTGCGCGTAGCCGTCCCGGGCGAGCACCGCCAGGCTGGCGCCGAGCTGGTCCCAGAGATCGTCCACATCGCTCTCCTCGGCACGTAGTTGGGCCAGGCGCGGGGCGGCGGCGCCGGTCGGGTCACCGATGAACTCCATCAGGATCTCGGTGCCGAGGATCTGCACGGGGTAGGGCACGGCCACGCCCGCCGACCAGAGCCGGGAGAGCGCGGTGAACTCGGCGGCGGCCCACTGACCGGCGATGGCCTGCTTGCCGAAGTCGGACCGCTTGGCCATCGCACGGCTGACCCGGGACTCCTTGTGGGCGCGGCCCTCCAGGTAGCCGGAGTCCCGGTGGAACATCCGGTGCTGGCCGTCGCGGTACCGCTTGGCGGCCATCAGGGTGCGGCGTCCGGTCTCCGGCACGGCGCGCTCCAGCAGGAAGACGTCGGCCTCCTTGCCGGTCTTGACGATGCCGAACTCGGTGTCGACGGCCGCCAGTTCGGTCACCACCCAGTCGGGGCGCGGCTCGGGCCCCTTCTCGGTCGGGGTGGACTGGTCCCAGGTGGACCAGCGGTCGCCCGTCGGCGGGCCGTCGGGGGCGTGGGAGTCGGTGGGATGGTCCTGCTGATCGTCCTGGTCGTCCGGGGCGCCCTGGTAGGCCTCGAAGTACGGCTCGTAGGCCTCGAAGTCATGGTCCGGATTGCGGCGGCCGGCGCCCTTGCCGCCCTTGGAACGGATGCGGGTGAAGGACTCTTGATCGGCGAAGCTGTCACGCACTGCGGTGATCTCCTGCGGATGGGCCCACCGGAGGGTGCGTCAGCGCACGTGTCGTCAGCCGGTAGGCAGGTGGTGAGAGGGGGCGTAGGGCGCGCAGGCGAAGGCGCGCCGCGTCACGGCGGCAGTCATCGAAAGGCACCTCCCCTCTCACCTGTTGCAGGAACGCCAGAATGCTATCGGCTGCCGGTCGGCGCGCAACTGATTTATCGGCCGGGCGAGGGCCGGGACTACGTCCAGGCGAACCGGTACGCCCGATAGGTGTTCACGCCCGCGGGGAACTCGGCATTGAAGACCAGCTCACCGGACCGGTCGAACTCCGAGATGTAGGGCAGCGATCCCCAGCCGACCACCTGGCCACCGTCGCGCAGCGGCTGCGCGTTGCCCTGCGAGGAGGCGCTGAGCCCCGCCGGCTGGTCGACGGAGCGGACCAGAGTCGCCTGGTGCGTACGGAAGTCGAGGCGCACGGTGACCACCCGGCTGTACGGCAGCTCGCTGATCGCTCCGCTCCCGGTGTTCGCCACGCCCGCGGACTCGTTGTCGAAGAGGGTGTAGAGCCCGTTCCCCAGCGGCTGCGGGTCGTGCTGCCAGGAGAAGAGCTGCCCGGCACTGTTCAGCACCTGGCCGGGCGCCGCCGCGACCTTGAACGAGCTTTCCTTGCCGCCGAGTTGCCAGCGGATCTGCCCGGTGTGCCGCGAAACCTCGTACGTGGTCCAGGTGTTGCGCGCGTCGACCAGCAGGCTCCCGTTGCCGTCCAGCTTGACGGCGTTGAGGTGGAACCAGTCCCACGGCGTGCTCGCCGAGGCCGGCAGCGGCTGCTCGCTCTCTGCGTACGGCACGTGATCAGCGCTGTTCCACTGGAACAGCACCTTTCCGGTGCGGATGTCGACCTCCTGCACGATCCCGTCGATCACCTTCTGGTCGGCCGGGCCGCCGATGGCGGTGAGGTCGGCGGTGGCCTCGGTGTAGGAGATGACCAGCGCCGTGTTCTGCGGGGTGATCAGGAACTCGTGGCCGTCGGCGGCGTAGCCGTTCCCGGCCTTGACCTCGCCGATCTTCTGGTAGCGGTCGTTGTAGATGACGTCGACGCCGTCCGAGAGCCCGCCGAGGCCGCTGCCCTGCCACCAGGTCAGCACCGGCTTGCCGTGGTACGTCTGCTTGCGGAAGTCGGCGGCCGACTGGCCGGCGGGCAGCGGGTGCGACCAGAGGACGTTCTTGCCGTTCGGGCTCAGGATCTCCACGCCGCTGGCGTACCGGCTCGACTGGGAGGAGGGTGCGAGGAAGAGATCGCCGCCGGTGTCGGTGGTCCGGTCGGTCAGCACGGTCAGCGGCGGCAACGGGAGCGGCAGGCCGGCCGTCGGCGCCGCCGAGGCGCCGGTCGTGGCGAGGGTGCCGACGATCGCCGTGGTCGCGGCCAGGGCGAGGGCACGGCGGGTCAGGGTGTTCGTTCGCATGGTGATCCTTCTGGCAGCCCGAACGGGCGGAGGGCGGAAGATGTCCGGAGGCACGCACAACTCATCGCCAGTCATGGCGAGTTGCGGATGCGGGAAGCCTGCTGGCAGGCCAGCGGAGGTCGCGACGCGCAGCGCTACCGGCGGATGACGTCAGCCGGTCAGGCGCAGCGGGACTGTCGCGAGGTGAGGACGCTCAACAGGAGCGACAGGCAGCGGAACAGACCCGAAGCAGGTCGATGTGACCTCGGGTCGTCAGGAAGATGGAGTGCTGCCGCATGCCGGGGAAGCTAGCCGCACCGCCTACCGAGCGTCAATGCCCGTCCGCATGATGGGCCGCGTGCCGAGCCGCGAGCACGCGGTCCACACCGCTGCGCGAGCGGGTGTCTGGGGTGCACGCGTGACCACCAGTGTCGGCGCCTCGTTCAGGTCGGTGTGCGGCGGGGTGGTTCTCGGACGGAATCGGCGAAGGGAGCAGACGACATGACGGAGCCTCTGGTGGATCTGGCGGGCAGGTCCTGCCTGGTGACCGGTGCGGCGAGCGGGATCGGGCGGGCGACGGTCGAGCTGCTGGCGCGGCTCGGGGCCCGGGTGGTGGCTGCCGACGTCAACGCGGACGGGCTGTTCCGACTGACCGATCGCTTGCTCGGTGAGGGAGAAGTCGCCGCTGTGGTCGGCGATGTGACGGTTCCTCAGGACGTTCAGCGGATGGTGGAGGAGGCCGTCAGGCGTTACGGAGAGCTGGACGTCGCGGTGGCCAACGCCGGGGTGCTGCCGCTCTCCGACGTGCTGGAGACCAGCCCCGAGGAGTGGGACAGGGTGATGGCGGTCGACGGCAAGGGCATGTTCCTGACCTGCAAGTACGCGATCGAGGCGATGCTGCCGCACGGCGGGGCGATCGTCTGCGTCTCGTCCGTCTCCGGTCTGGCCGGCCAGGCTCGCCAAGCCGCGTACGGTCCGGCCAAGTTCGTCGCCTCCGGGTTGACGATGCACCTGGCGGTCGAGTGGGCGCACCGCGGCATCCGGGTCAACGCGGTGGCGCCGGGCACCATCACCACCGAACGGGTCCAGGCGCTCCAGAACGAACCCGGTGGACCGGAGTACCTCGACGAGATGGCCCGGGCGCACCCCATCGGGCGACTCGGGGAGCCGGCGGAGGTGGCCAGGGCGATCGCGTTCCTGGCCTCGGACGCCGCCTCGTTCATCACCGGCACGGTACTCCCGGTGGACGGCGGATACCTGGCGCGCTGAGTCCTGCGGATCGCCCACGCCGGCGGCTCGGGCTGCGCCGGTTCGAGCAGGCCTCGCACGGCTGATCCGGACCCCGCCCTTCCGCGTGCGGCCCGCGTTCGCCAGACTGACGGCCGTGTCTCAGAAAAACGTAGCCTGGCCCCCGCACGTGGTGCGGCGGCTCGCCCGGATAGCCGCGCTCGCTCCCCTGCTGATGGTGGGGATCGGGGTGCTCGGCACCAGCCCGGACTGGTTCATCGCGGCGCTGTTCCTCGGTGCGCTGACCGTGGTCCTCGCGATCGCGGTACTGATGGCGAACGCGACGAAGGGGTGGGTGTTCTTCGCCGGGCTGCTCATCGGTCTGGCCGTCACGTTCGGCTCCGGGCTGGTCTTCCAGGCCTGGCTGATGCAGAGCCACGGGGAACGCACCGAGGTGCTGATCACCTCGGTGTACCACACCAGGGGCAAGACCGGCCCGATCTACCACTGCAAGCTGAAGCGCACCGACGGCAAGCCGCTGGCCCACGCCGAGATCATCGGCATGGGCTGCAACGGCACACAGGACGCGGGCACCACCGAGGACCTGCTGGTGGACCCGAGCGGCTGGCTGGACCCGCAGCCCGTCGACACCGACTTCAGCTCCCTCCCCGTCGGCATCGCGAGCGTCGGCGTCGCGATCGGCCTCTGGGAGCTGACCGTCTGGCAGACCCGCCGGGTCGGCCTGCGCGAGGCCGCGGCGAACCCGAAGGCGCCCGGCGGGCCGAGCGGGGCCAGGCCGAGCGCCGACAATCGGAGCAAGAAGAAGCGCAAGCGCCGCTAGGGCCGCGTCTTGTCGACCGGCTCCGTCCCGTCCCGCCTCGGCCCCGTCCCGCCTCCAGCCCCGTCCCGAACCCTGGTTCCGATCTTCAGGAGACCCCCGCCGTGACCGGCACGTACTACATCATGCCCGACCAGGAGAGCGGCGCCGCCTGGACGTTCGGCCCGGAGCAGCTCAGCCGGACCGTCGCCGGTCACTGGCCCGGCTCGAGGGTGTCCGGTCCGGCCGGTGAGGTCGACGTCCACGACCTCACCGTCCGGGTGGCAGGGGAGGAGGTCGCGCTCGACTACTGGCCGGCCGAGCAGTTCTTCGCCTTCCGCGACCAGGATCCGCTGGAACTGCCCTTCCGCATCGCCTACACCATCCTGCTCGAACTCGCGGCCGGCAGCCGGGTCATCTGGGTGGCCGACTTCGACGCCACGCCCCACCCCGTCGAGCTGTCCCAGGGGCTGGCCCACGCACTGTCGCGCTCCCCAGGGTGACCAGCAGGCCGGGCTCCTGGACCAGCGAGCCGGGCTTCTGAATGACGGTGGCGCACCTTCACTGCCGCAGCAGCCGATCCGCCGCCTCCTGCCAGGCCCCCGTCACCGCCTCGCGCAGCACCGCGCCGCTCTCGGGGATGCCGCCCACCGCCCGCACGGGGGCGCCCAGGTGGACGTGGTAGCCGGGGCGGCGCAGCGGGGCGGTGAGCACGCCCGCGAGTTGCTTGGTGGCGCTGCCGGAGCTGAGCCGGCGGGCGCCCGCCTGGCCGAGCGGGACCACGGGGGCGCCGGTGGCGAGGGCGAGCCGGGCCAGGCCGCTGCGGAAGGTGCCGGGGGCCGCCTCCCCGGAGTCGCGGCGGCGGGGCAGGCCGCCCTCGCCGTAGATCAGCACGCAGCGGCCGTCGGCGAGTGCGGCGGTGGCACCGTCCAGCGCCTGGGCCGCGTGCTCGGTGCCGCGGTGGACGGGGATGTGTCCCTCGCGGGTGAGCGCGCGGCCCAGGCCCGGTATCCGCCAGAGGCCGGCGGTGGCCAGCACGACCGGGCGGGCGCCGAGCCGGTGGAGGGCGGCCAGCACGATCGCCGGGTCGGCGAGCGAGGTGTGGTTGGCGGCGATGATGCTGCCGGGGGCGGGTTCGGCGCCGGTCTCCGAGCTGATGGTCAGCGCGCCGAAGAGGGGGACGAGGGTGGTGGCGAGGCGGCTGAGCATGGCACGGTCCTTCTGGCCTGGTGGTGGCAGGTGGGCGATGCTCGCCATCCTGCCGGATCCCGGGGCGCAGGGCCTGAGTAGCCGTACTCAACCGCCGCCGATCAGCTGACCGTTGTCGTGCTGAGCGTCTGGGCCGTGGCCGGGTAGCAGGTGGTGGGCACGTTGACGGTGAAGAACGCGACCGGGACGGTGGCGTCGAAGGTCAGGCCCGGGTCGGCGTAACTGGTGCCGGCCACCGAGGTCGTGATGGTGCTGCCGGAGGCTCCGGCCTGCAGGGTCAGGCTGAGCGCGGGCAGCGTGAAGGTGCCGCCGCCCGCCACCGAGGCGTTCACGGTGATCACCAGGTTGGAGCCGCTGACGGCGACGCTCCCGCTGCCGTCCGGGATGCCGGACCCGCCGGCCAGCGACTCGCCGACCAACGTGGCACCCGCGGGCACCGGGATGGTCAGCTGGATGTTGCTGATCGACTGGATGCTGTAACCGCTCACCGTGGTGGGGACGGTGAGCGCGTCGGGCGCCAGGGTGACGGTGAACTGGCTGCCCGCCGCCACGCTGGACGGCGCCGTGGCGTTGACGCCGGCACCCAGGCTGAAGGTCTGCGCGGAGCCGATCGGCGGCGTCGCCTGGCAGGCGAACGCGACCGGGTTGTCGGCGGCCGAGGCGATGGGGGCGAGCAGGCCGACGGCGGCCAGGCCGCCGGCGAGCGCGATCGAGGCGCGCGAGAGCACGGACTTGGTTCTCATGTGGGGGACTCCTGAGGCGTCGACGGGATTGCGATGACCCTGCCAAGCGACTTCAGGATGGGCGCCACTGAGGACCGCAACAAGGTTGCGGCCCTCAGTGGTTGGGCTGATTTCCGGCCAACTTCTGGGCTGGGCGGACCTCTCAGCAGTCCCGGTGGCCTCAGTGGCGATGGTGGTTGTCCGGCTGCGCCGGGTCGCCCGGGTGCTCCAGGCCCGGGACCAGAGTCAGGCGCTCGGCTCGGGCCCGGTCGAGCCAGCGGACGAAGGCGATGCGCTGCGCACAGGCGCGCAGCCGGCCCGCGACGTCGGCGCTGCCAACATCGCGCTCCGGCGTGACCTCGCCGGTCAGCGCCGCCGTCCAGCCGCCGACCGTCACCGGCTCGCCGGGCGGCGCCGCGCGCAGGGCGGCGGCCAGGGCGGTCGGGAGGGTGGCCGGGTCGGCCTCGAACTCACCGTCCGGGCTCGAGAGTTGCCAGCGAACGGCGGCGGCACCGGCGGGCCCGGCCGCCGAGGCGACAGCAGCCCGGTAGGCGGCGCGTTCGTCCTCGCCGGCCTCGACCCCGTCGGTCACCGCCGCGAACACGGCGCGGACGGCCGCACTGCCTTCGAAGGCGGCTGCCGCGATCGAACCGAGCTCGACCGCCGCCCGCTGATCGAGGCGGGCCAACGGTGCGGTGGTGCAGTCCAGTCGGCGCGCCGTCGCCTCCGCCCGGCACAACTCCTCGGTCAGCAGCACCTGGGCGACCCACCGGGTCAGCTGGCGGTCCTCGGCGCTGCCTGCAGCGGGCAGTGCCGAGGACCGCGGACCGCCGCGCAACGCGGCCAGCCTGCAGTCGAGTTCGGTGCGCGGCAGCGGGCGGCCGTCCAGATAGCCGAGCAGGGCGGGAGCGGCGTCGGTGCTCACGGGGCCACCACCAGCTCGACGGTGGGCGCGTACTGGCAGCGCCCGAACCACATCACCTTGCAGACCGCCCAGTACGCGCCCGGGTCGGTGTCCAGGGGCGGCGCGACCTCGAAGCCGACGGCGCGCCGCTCCCCCGGGGCCAGCGCGAAGCCGCGCACCGGGGCGCCGAGGGCCGGCCAGCTGCCCCAGGGCGACACGGCCTGCAACTCGCCGCGGATCTCACCGCGGGTGCGGTTGGTCAGCACCACCTCCAGCAGGCCGCGGCCGCCGGGCGCCACTCGCACCGACTCCGCGCCGACCTCGACCGACAGGCCGGTGTCCCGCCCGGTCGCCGCCTTGGTGCCCTGGGCCTGTCCCCAGCCGTCGGGCAACTCTCCGGGGGCCGGCAGCAGGTCGGGCAGCTCGCCGACCGCGACGGTGGTCACGTCCTCGATCTGCTGCCCGCCGTACTCGGTGCGGACGGCGACGAAGTACAGTCCTGACAATGCGTCAGCAGGCGGCGTCACGGTGGCCGAAAAGCGCACCTGCCCGGCGGGGTCGAGCCGGTAGGGGCGGCGGCGCGGGCTCACCTGCCAGCCGTCCGGGGCGATCAGCTCGACGGTGCCCTCGACCGCCGCGTCCCGCAGCTGCGAGGCGAGGACGACGGAGAGTTCGAGCGCCGCGCCCTCGCCCTCGCCCTCCCCTGCGCCCCCGCCCGCGCCCGTACTCCCGCCCCCGTGCGCCGTCAGCAGTCCCGGGCTGACGCCGACCGAGACGGGCAGGTAGCCCAGCGGCGCCGGGCCGCGGTTGTGCAACCAGTAGCGGGCGTGCACGGGTTGGGCGAGTTCGGCGACCGGGCCGAGCGGGCGGCCACCCGAGGAGGCCGAAGCGCCGGGTCGCGCGGTCAGCGTGAGCACCTGAGCTCCCGTCAGGTCGAGCCGCTCCAGCGGTTCCTGCGGCCGCTCCAGCAGATCCGCCCGGTGCACGCCGTCCAGCGTCAGCGCCCCGCTCAGCCGCGCCGTGCGCCCGAGCCCGGTGGACTCGACCAGCCGCAGGGTGACCCCGGCGGCCGGGTCCAGCTCGGCCGCCGATCCGGCGGCGATCGGGTTCCCGGTCGGCTTGAGCGCGCTCAGCCGCACCTCGCGCGCCGGCTCCACCCGCAGCCAGCAGTGGGTGGCCGGCAGCGGTCCGCCGTGCGCGGGCGCCAGCCGGGTGAGCAGCGGGTGGTTGAACTCCTGCCCCTGCGCGGGCAGCGTCAGGGCCCGCCAGTCACCCTCGCCGGAGACCAGGGCGTAGTGGAAGTCGTGTGTCCAGTGCTGGAGTTGGAAGGAGGAGCCGTCCACCGCGGTGCGCCGCGGCGGGTCGATCCAGACGCCGGAGGGCCACCCGGTGCAGGAGCGCAGCAGTGAGAGGTGCAGCGCGCCGGTGGGGTCGACGGCGAAGCCGGGCAGGCCGTAGGTGAGCAGCGCGGCGGTGTGGTCGGTGAGGCGTTCGGCGGCGGGGAGTTGACCGGGGCAGCTGGCGCCGATCAAGGCGTCGCCCAGGTCCTCGGCCAGCGCGGCCGGGTCGGCGACCACCAGGGCCGGCAGCGCGCGCAGGTCGCGCAGGTCGGCGCCCGGCTGCCAGACCTCGGTCAGCGCCTTCCCGGCCGGCACCCAGACCCGCCCGTGCGCCGCCAGCACCGCCGCGTACTCGCCGCCGGCCCGCTCCAGCAGCTCCCGGGCGGCCGCGTTGCGCTCGGGGCCGCCGACCACGATCCGGAAGTCCGGCAGGTTGGAGTCCACGTCGAGCCAGCCGTACCGGGACCGGTCGGCGCTCGCGGTGGTCGCGGTGACGCCGGCCCGGGCCAGTGCCACCACCAGCTCGCGGGCCTCGGCGGCGGCCTCCTCGGCGGGGACCACCACCTCGGCGACACCCAGGGCGCGCTCGCCGAGCGGGAGCCCTGCCGGGTCGGTGAGCGTGATCCGGGCGGTGGCGCTCAGGCCGAACCAGGTGTTGGCCGGGTTGTCCAGGGTCCACGGCGCCTCGGCCACGTCCACCTCGGGCAGCGCGAAGCCGCGGCCGACCACGGCCTCGGCCACCTCGCTGACCGGCAGCGTGCCGGGCAGGTCGAGCGGGAAGCGCAGCCGCAGCAGCCGGTCGGCGGCGCGGTGGTCGAGCACCCGGGTACGGCAGTCGACCCGGTCGACGCCGTGCCAGAGCGTGACGCTCTGCTCGTAGCGCAGGCCGTCGACCGTGCCGGTGACCACCAACCGCTCGCCCAGCGGCCCGACTTCGCGCTGCACCGTACCGACGCTCTGCGCAGCGCCGATCACCGGCCCCTTGGGCAGCAGGTGCCAGGGGCCCTCGCCGAAGTCGGGATGCTGCGGGTACTCCTCGTACATCCGCAGCTCGTTGCCGACCTGGCTGGGCTGGATCAACTCCCGTCCGTGCAGCCGGTCGTGGACGCTGCTCAGCGCGCCGCCGCGCTGCGGGTCGGCGGTGACCCGGTACCGCTGATTCTCCGCCGTCAGGCCTTCGACCGGGCGCCACAGGGGATCTGATGCCCCGTCAAGGACGCGCCAGGTGCGCCAGCCCAGCGCGGGGACGCCGTCGGCGTGGAAGTACAGGGTGCCGCGGTCGACCGCGCAGGCGACCGGCGCGCCGGTGTCGTCCACCACCCGGGCGTCGGTGCGGCCCTGCGGCAGGCGCACCGAGACGGTGCCCGAGCGGTCGAAGGAGAGAGTGTTGGCCACCACCACGGCCACCGCCTCCGCCTCCGCCGACCCCACGGCCGGCCCCGCGCCGCCGGTGTCGATCTGTCCGACCAGCGCGTCCAGCGCGGTGTCCCGCACCTCGGCGGCCAGGTCGTGCGCCTCGCGCCAGCCGCCGAGCAGGTCGAGGTAGACCTGGTCGGACTCCGAGCCGGTGATCGCGTCGTGGTGAGCGCCGTAGGCGAGGTGGCGCCAGACCTTGTCGAGCGCCGCCTGCGGGTAGCGGCCCAGCCCCTGCAGCGCGGCCAGGGTGGCGAGCTTCTCGGCGTCCAACGCGGCTACCTCGCAGGCACGTTGGGCCTGCTTGGTGTCGATGTAGGAGACGTCCTTGCCGGTGTAGACCGGATTCATGTCGCGGGTCTGCGGGCTCGGCCGGCGCCCGCTGGCGGCGAGTTCGGCCCGGACGGCGGTCAGGAAGTCGCGCGGGATCGCGCAGACGAAGCGCGGCCAGAGGTACTTGGCGGCCCAGGAGCGGTGGATCTCGGTGACCCACTTGTTCGGCGGGGTGTAGTCGGTGCCGACCGGCAGCAGCAGGTTCCGGGTCGCGCCGACCGGCTTCAGCTTGCGGTACAACTCGTACACGGCGGCCTCGGCGGCGGCCAGGTCGGCGGCGGAGTCCATCCACCAGCCGGCCGAGTAGTGGTGCGGCATGTAGTGGGTGAGCACGCCGTGGCCGGACGGCGCGAGCCACTCGAACTCGCTGGGGAACTGCATGACGGTGGCGTCGTCCTTGGCCGTCCTGAAGTTCTTCTGGATCGGGCCCCACTGGTGGAACGGACCGCGGGCCCAGGCGCTGCCGGTCAGTCCGGCGTCGGCCAGGTAGCCGGGGAACTGCGGGTCATGCCCGAAGACGTCCAGCTGCCAGGCGGTCTGCGGGTCGCCGCCCAGGATGTCGCGCTGGTAGCCGATGCCGAGCACCAGGTTGCGGATGGTGGTCTCGGCACCGGTCAGGTTGGTGTTCGGCTCGTTGTAGGTGCCGCCGACCAGCTCGACCTGGCCGCGCTCCAGCAGCCGGCGCAGCTCCGCGCGGCGCTCCGGGTGCTGGTCGAAGTAGGGCTTGAGGTAGTCGACTTCTGCCAGCACGAACTTGTACACCGGGTCGCGCAGGGCGAGTTCGAGGTGCGCGTCGACCAGCGCGAAGCCGTTGCGCTCCCACAGCGGCCGGGTGGTGGCGTCACCGGCCAGCAGCTCCCAGGGGGAGGTGTAGGCGGCCTGGGTGTTCCACCAGACCGGGTCGTAGTGGAAGTGCGAGACCAGGAACATGGTCCAGCCGGGCTCGGCGACGGTGACCACCGCCTCGGCGACGGCCTCGCCGGCGGTGACGGTGACCGGGAGCTCGGTGCCCACGGCGGCGTCCGGCGCCAGCTCCAGCGGGACCTCGACCAGACCCGTGCCGGTCGCCTCGCCGCGCACGCCCGGTCCCCGCACGGTGATCGGGGTGGGCGGTCCGTCGACGGCCACCCGCAGCACCTGGCGGGGCGCCTCGGCGGTGCCGACGAACAGGTCGGTGCATTCGACGGCGGTGATGGTGACCGGCACGGGTCGATCCTCTCTGGGCGTCAGACGAACGGGCGAGCAGGCGGCCGGGCAGGCGAACAGGCGGGCGGACGGTCCGGCCCAGGTCAGCCCGTGGCCTGCTTGGCCGCGGCGTACCAGGAGGCCGGGCCGGTCCCGTTCACGGGCACGGCGTTGAAGTACTCCCAACCCGCGACCCCCGCGAAACCCGGGTACTCGCCGACCAGCGAGTGCAGCGTGCCGCCCAGCGTGGCGGGGTCGACGTAGCCGTCGCAGTTGGCGGCGTTGGTCACGGTGCCGGCCACCACCCGCGACGGGGCGAAGCCGTTGCGGACCACCGCGTCGTAGGCGGAGGTGTTGCTCAGGTCGCCCCAGCCGCAGTAGAACTGGGTGTTGTACCAGGAGATCCTGCTCCCCACGGCTTGCTCCAGCTGGCGGTAGTCGAAGCCGCCGGAGAAGCTGGAGCCGCCCGACAGGTCGGTGGCGACCGGCGCCAGGGTGATCACGAAGCCGCTGCCGAAGTCGGTGCGCAGCTGCTTGATCAGGTGCTCCGTGTCGGCGAGCGAGAAGCTCTCCTCGATGTCGAGGTCGACGCCGTTCAGGTGGTGGGCGCGCAGCGTGTCGCGCAGCTGCGGGTAGTAGGTGGTGAAGGCGTTGTGCAGGTCGGCGTAACTGCCCTGGGCGGCGCCGCCGAGCATCGCCTCGACCTTGGTGCCGGCCTTCTGGAGGGTGGCCAGCTCGCGCCACATCTGGGTGTACTTGGCAGCCGACGGCGGGTCGTCGTTGAGGGTGATGCCGCTGCCGGCGTTGAGGTGGAAGGCAGCCACCTCGATGTCGGTGGCGGTGTTCTTCAGCGGCAGCGGTGAGACGTACGCACCGTTGTCGTACTGGGTCTGGTAGTACGCGACCACATGGTGGGCGGGGGCGGTGTGCGCGTGCGCGTGCGCGCTGGCGGTGCCGGCCGACAGCGCGAGGGCGCCGGTGGCCAGCAGGGCCGTGCAGGCACGGGCGAGGCGACCCGTCATGGATACCTCCGGATGGGGGCGAATGGGCGGGTGGACACGGAAAGCGGCCGCTTCGCCCCGGACGCTAAATCGATTTAGCTTGCGCGTCAATGGTCCCATCATCTGACTGTCCGTCAGATACCCGCCGACGGCGGCCTACCCGCGCGGCCCCGCCGTGCTCTCCCGGACCGTCAGGCGCGGCGTCGGCGTCTTGAGGTCGACCGCCGCGGCCGGGTCGTCCAGCACCGCGAGCAGCGTGCGGGCCACCTGCTCGCCGAGCGCGAAGGTGTCCCGGGAGAGCGCGGTGAGCGGCGGGTGGACGATCCGGGCCAGCAGCGAATCATCGAAGGAGACGATGGACAGCTCGCCGGGCACCGCCACCCCCATCTCGCCGGCCACCCCGAGGCCGGCCACCGCCATCACGTCGCTGTCGTAGATGATCGCGGTCGGCCGCTCCCGCCGGGCCAGCAGCGTCCGGGTGGCGGCGGCCCCCTGCGCGTCGCTGAAGTCCGTCGGCAAGGAGAGCGTCTCGCTCAGGCCGAGCCGCCTGGCCGCGTCCCGCAGCGCGCGGATCCGGCGCTGGGTGTGCTGGAAGGCCGGCAGTCCGGCCAGGTGGGCGATCCGGCGATGGCCGAGCGCCGCCAGGTACTCGACGATCGACAGCATCGCCTCCCGGTCGTCCGCCCAGACGCTGGGCAGGCTGCCGTGCCGCCCCGGCCCGCCCAGCACCACGGTCGGCGTGCCGAGTTCTTCGAGCACCTCGATCCGCGGGTCGCGCACCTGGAGGTCGACCAGGACGAAGCCGTCCACCCGGTGCTCCGAGACCCAGCGCCGGTAGATCTCGATCTCGGCGACGGTGTCCTCGACCACCAGCAGCTGCAGCGCGGTGGAGCGCGCCGAGAACTCCGCCTGCAGCCCCGAGAGCAGCTGCGCGAAGAACGGCTCCACCCCCACCGTGCGCGCCGGGCGGGCCAGCACCAGCCCGACCGCGCCGACCCGGGACCCGCCCAGCGCCCGGGCCGCGCTGTGCGGGCGCCAGTTCATCTCCTCTGCCACCCGCAGGATCCGGCTGCGGGTCTGCTCGCTGACCCCGGGACGCCCGTTGAGTGCGAAGGACACCGCACCCTTGGACACCCCCGCCGCTCGGGCGATGTCGGCGATGGTCGGTCTGCCCACGTGTCGTGTTTCCTCTCTTGACACCGTTGCTGCGCCGGAGCATAGTCCACAAAAGCTACTGGACCGGTTTAGTAAACCGCTTCAGAACTTCCGCGGAACTCCCTCGATTCGCTCCCTCATCCCGTTCCCGCGACCCGCCGACTCCCCCACCGGCCGGGCAGAACCCAGGAGAGCTCCATGCCAAGAGTCCGGGCAGGCTTCACCCCCGCGGCCGTCGCGGCCATCGCGGCGATCACCACGGTGGCGCTCAGCGGCTGCGGCGTCGGCGGCACCAGCTCCGATGCGGCCAAGCAGAGCGTGGCCGCCGACGCCCCGCTCAAGGGCACCATCACCTTCCAGACCTGGTCGCTGAAGAACGACAAGTTCACGCCCTACTTCACCGGCCTGGTCCAGGACTTCGAGACCCGGCACCCGGGCACCACGATCAACTGGATCGACCAGCCGGGCGACGGCTACACCGACAAGGTGACCAGCCAGGTCACCAGCGGCAGCCTGCCCGACGTGGTCAACCTGCCGCCGGACATCGCCCATTCGGTCGCCAAGGTCGGCGGGCTGCTCGACCTGACCAAGAACGTGCCCACCCTCGCCCAGGACTACGTGCACAGCGGCGTGGCCGCCTACGGCTACGCCGACCTCGGCGCCGACAGCTACGGCCTGCCCTGGTACCTCGGGACCGACATCAGCCTCTGGAACAAGGCGATGCTCCAGCGCGACGGCCTCGATCCCGCCCACCTGCCGAAGACCTTCGACGACCTGCTCGCCCAGGCCAAGGTCATGCACGACCGGTCGGGCGGCAAGGACTACCTGATGAGCCGCCCGCCCGGACTCTCCGACATCGTCAATTCCGGTACCGCACTGATGACTTCGGACGGCAAGAAGTTCGCCTTCAACACCCCGGGCGCAGCCGCCATGCTGGACAAGTACACCGCCGCCTACGCGGCCGGCTACCTGCCCTCCGACGTGCTGACCAGCACCTACGAGGGCAACTCGGCGCTCTTCAACAAGCAGGAGGTCGCCTGGACCACCGGCGGCGGCAACTACATCCAGAGCACCCAGCAGACCAACCCCAGCCTGACCCCGCTGATCGTCCCCTCCCCCGCGCTGGACACCGCCCCGCTCTACGTCCAGGGCGTCTCGGTCGCCGCCAAGAGCAAGAACCTGCCGCTCGCGCTGGCCTTCGCCGAGTTCGTCACCGACGACACCAACCAGGTCAACTTCGTGAAGCTGGCCCCGGGTTACCTGCCCGGCAGCGCCGCGTCCGCGAACAACCCGGCGTACAGCAAGAGCGACGGCACCGCCCAGGGCGACGCCTCGGTCTTCGCGTACCAGGACATGCAGAAGGCGGTGAACTTCACCCCGCCGGTCTGGACCGACGCCATGAACACCGTGCTCAACCAGCAGATCGCGCTGGCGATGACCGGCAAGGAGTCGGCGAAGCAGGCGCTGGACAACGCCGTGAACCGGGCCGACCAGCTGCTGGACCAGTGACCCACGCGGGCGCCGAAGGGAGGACTCGATGAAGGCCCACCGCTGGTACACCCCTTGGCTGTTGACCGCCCCGGCACTGATCTGGCTGGCCGTCTTCAGCCTCTGGCCCGCGCTCAACACGGGGGTGCTCTCCTTCACCAACGTGCACACGCTCAGCGGCGGGCAGTTCATCGGAGTGCGCAACTACGTGCTGATGTGGCAGGACCCGCAGCTGCGCGACGCGATCCTGAACACCGTGATCTTCATGGTGGTCTGCGTCCCGCTGCTGACCTTCCTGCCGCTGCTGCTGGCCCTGCTGGTCCAGCGCACCCTGCCGTTCATGGGCTTCTTCCGGACCGTCTTCTACTTCCCGGTGATCGCCTCCGCCGTGGTGGTCGCGCTGATCTGGCAGTGGCTGCTGGACGACCGCGGGCTGGTCAACGGGCTGGGCAGGCAGGCGGGCCTGATCCACCACACCCTGCCCTTCCTCACCGACCGCTGGCTGCTGCTCTCCAGCGCCATCGCGCTCACCGTCTGGAAGGGCCTGGGGTACTACATGGTGCTCTACCTGTCGGCGCTCGGGAACGTGCGCCGCGAGCTGCACGAGGCGGCGGCGGTGGACGGCGCGGGCACCGTGCGGCGGTTCTGCTCGGTGACCGTACCGGGCGTGCGCGGCACCATGGCGCTGGTCTCGGTGCTGATCGCGGTCAACGCGATGCGCGTCTTCACCGAGCTGTACGTGCTGGGCGGGCGCACCGGCGGTGTCGGCGGCCAGGACGTGTCGTTGGTGATGCTGATCCAGCAGGCCGCCTCGGGCAGCGACGGCCGGATCGGCTACGCCTCGGCGCTCAGCGTGCTGCTCTTCGTGCTGACCGTCGGCCCGTTGCTGCTGCTCGCCCGCTGGAACCGGAGGACCGACTGATGACCACCGTCTCCGAACACCGCGCCGAGGCCGGCCCGAGCGCGCCGCCGCGCGGGCGATCCGGGCGCGGGCGATCCGGGCGCGGTCGCCGGCGCTCGCCGGTGTTCGACGCGGTGACCCCGCTGGGCCTGGCCGCCCGCTACCTGACCCTGCTGGTGATCCTGGCGATCACGGTCGGGCCGATGCTCTGGGAGTTCTCCACCTCGCTGAAGAGCGCCTACGAGGACGTCTACACCGCCACCCCCCGGCTGCTGCCGCAACACCCGACCTTCGGCAACTACGGGCACGTGGCGCGGCTGATCCCGGTGGGCCACTTCGCGCTGAACTCGGTGATCGTCGCGGTGCTGGACGTGGCCGGCAACGTGCTGGGCGCCACCGCCGCCGGCTACGCGCTGGCCCGGCTGCCGTTCCGCGGCCGGCGCCTGCTGCTGGGCCTGTTCCTCTCCACCCTGGTGCTGCCCGGCGAGGTGACGATCATCTCGCAGTACCAGACGGTGACCAGGCTCGGCTTCGGCGACTCGCTGCTCGGCGTGGCGCTGCCCGCGATGATCGGCGCGTTGAACGTGCTGCTGATGCGCAACGCCTTCCGGTCCATCCCCGCCGAGCTGGAGGAGGCGGCGGTGATCGACGGCGCCACCGTCTGGCAGCGGCTGCGCCACATCGCCCTGCCCGGCGTCAAGGGCACGCTGAGCGTGATCGTGATCCTCACCTTCATCGGCGCCTGGGACGACTTCCTGTGGCCGCTGCTGGTGCTGCAGAGCCCCGACAAGCTGACCCTCACCGTCGGACTCTCCTATCTGCAGGGCGCCCTGGTGGCCGACCCGCGCGCGATCGCGGCCGGCGCGATGATCGCCCTGCTGCCCGTCCTGGTGCTCTTCGTGACGCTGCAACGGTTCTTCTTCCGCGGCGTCGGCGAGGGCGCGGTGAAGGGCTGACGTGGCGGTGCAAGGCTGGCCTGTTGGCCGACGACGACCGGAGTCTTTGATGACCGACGAGCTGACCGGACCCCGGTTCGGCGTCAACTACACGCCCTCGCGCGGGTGGTTCCACCACTGGCTGGACTTCGACCTGGACGCGGTGCGGGCCGATCTGGACGCGATCGCCGCCCTCGGCCTGGACCACCTGCGGGTCTTCCCGCTCTGGCCGCTCTTCCAGCCCAACCGCACGCTGATCCGCCCGCGCGCCGTCGAGCAGTTGGTCTCCCTGGTGGACGCGGCCGGTGAGCGCGGCCTGTCCGTCGCGGTGGACGGACTGCAGGGACACCTGTCCAGCTTCGACTTCCTGCCCTCGTGGACGGCCACCTGGCACCGGCGCAGCCTCTTCACCGACCCCGAGGTGGTCGAGGGACAGGCGGCCTACCTGGGCACGCTGGCCACGGCGCTGGCCGAGCGGGACAACTTCATCGGGCTGACCATCGGCAACGAGATCAACCAGTTCGCCGGCGACCCGCACCCCGATCCGGACCGGATCACCCCCGACCAGGCCGCCGCCTGGCTGCGCCGGCTGCTGGCCGCCTGCGAGCAGGGCGCCCCGGGCCGGCTGCACCTGCACGCCGAGTACGACGCGGCCTGGTACCAGGACGACCATCCGTTCACCCCGGCCCAGGCGGCCCGGATCGGCGCCGCCACCGCCGTGCACTCCTGGGTGTTCAACGGCACCGCCCAGCGCTACGGCGCGGACTCGGTGGCGACCGGGCAGCACGCCGCCTACCTGGTCGAGCTCGCCAAGGCCTGGGCCGACGACCCGCACCGCCCGGTCTGGCTGCAGGAGGTCGGCGCCCCCGCCCCGCACATCGCCGCCGAACGGGCCGGCGAGTTCACCCGGACCACGGTGGCGGCCGCGCTGGACTGCCCGGACCTGTGGGGCGTCACCTGGTGGTGCTCGCACGATGTGGACCGCTCGCTCGCCGACTTCCCCGAACTGGAGTACAGCCTTGGTCTGCTGACCACCGATCAGCAGACCAAACCCGCCGGTCGGGAGCTGGCCGCGGCGGTGGCCGAGGCCCGGGCCGGCTGGTGCGCGCCGCCACCCCGGAGCACCGCGCTGGTCCTCGAGCTGCCGGACGAGGCGCCCAAGCGGTCCACCTGCGCCCCGGGCGGCGCCTTCTTCGAGGCCTTCATGCGGCTGACCGCCGACGGCGCCCGGCCCACCACGCTGCTGGCCGAGCGCGTGGCGGACCCCGTGCACCTGGCCGCGCGGGGTATCACCGAAATCGTCACGGTCGAGGACCTCGGCCGCTCCTGACCCACCGTCAGCCGACCTTTCCCTGGGAGCCCTCATGCACGACGACCGCAGCCTGGTCGAGTCCCGTCTCAAGCGCGTGCTCGACGAGCGCATCCGCCCCGCGGTCCATCCGGAGTCCGTCCCGCTCGAGGTCGGCATCTGGACCGCGCCCGACGAGCCGGTCCCGGTCGCCGAGGGTCTGGCCGCGCCGCGCACCCCGATCGCGGCCGGCGAGCGCTGGGGCGCGCCCTGGAGCACCAGCTGGCTGACCGTCACGGGCACGGTGCCGACCGCCTGGGCCGGGCGCACCGTGGAGGCGATCATCGACCTGGGTTTCGACAAGAACATGCCCGGCTTCCAGTGCGAGGGCCTGGTCTACCGGCCGGACGGCACGCCGGTGAAGGGGCTGAACCCGAACAACCAGTGGGTGCGGGTCGCCGCGCCCGCCGTGGGTGGTGAGGCGGTGCTGTTGCACGTCGAGGCGGCGGCCAACCCGGTGGTCCTGGACTACCACCCGTTCCTGCCCACCGGCCTGGGAGACAAGGCCACCGCCGGCAGCGAGCCGCAGTACCGGCTGGCCCGGCTGGAGTTGGTGGTCTTCGACGAGACCGTCTGGCAGCTGGCACTCGATCTGGAGGTGCTGGGCGAGCTGATGGCCGAGCTGCCGGTGGACGGCGCCCGGCGCTGGGAGCTGCTGCGGGCCGTCGAACGCGCGCTGGACGCCATCGACCTTCAGGACGTCAACGCGACTGCTGCGGCGGCCCGTTCGCAGCTCGCCGAGGTGCTCGCCGCACCCGCCGTGCCGTCCGCGCACCGGATCAGCGCGGTCGGCCACGCGCACATCGACTCGGCCTGGCTCTGGCCGCTGCGCGAGACGGTCCGCAAGGTGGCGCGGACCACCGCCAACATGACCGCGCTGCTCACGGACGAGCCGGACTTCGTCTACACCATGTCCCAGGCCCAGCAGTACGCCTGGATCAAGGAGCACCGGCCCGAGGTCTACGCGAAGGTCAAGCAGGCAGTGGCCGAGGGACGGTTCGTGCCGGCCGGCGGGATGTGGGTGGAGTCGGACACCAACAT
Organism: Kitasatospora sp. GAS204B; assembly: GCF_029892155.1. Classification (GTDB taxonomy): domain Bacteria; phylum Actinomycetota; class Actinomycetes; order Streptomycetales; family Streptomycetaceae; genus Kitasatospora. The sequence goes on from NZ_JARZAG010000008.1 coordinate 252,943, forward strand.
GCCGGGCTCGGAGGCGATGGCTCGTCAGTTCGTCCACGGCAAGCGGTTCTTCCTGGAGGAGTTCGGCGTCGAGAACGAGGAGGCCTGGCTCCCCGACACCTTCGGCTTCACCGGCGGGCTGCCGCAGATCATCAAGGCGGCCGGCTCGAAGTGGCTGCTGACCCAGAAGATCTCCTGGAGCCAGGTCAACTCCTTCCCGCACCACACCTTCTGGTGGGAGGGCATCGACGGGAGCCGGATCTACACCCACTTCCCGCCGATCGACACCTACAACTGCTCGATGAAGGGCAGCGAGATCGCGCACGCCGCCCGCAACTTCAAGGACAAGGGCCGAGCCACCCGCTCGCTGGCGCCGACCGGCTGGGGCGACGGCGGTGGCGGCACCACCCGCGAGATGATCGCCAAGGCGGCCCGGCTGCGGGACCTGGAGGGCTCGGCCACCGTCCGGTGGGAGAAGCCGGCCGAGTTCTTCGCCAAGGCACAGGCCGAGTACCCCGAACCGCCGGTCTGGGTCGGCGAGCTCTACCTGGAGCTGCACCGCGCCACGCTGACCAGCCAGGCGAAGACCAAGCAGGGCAACCGGGCCAGCGAGAACCTGCTGCGGGAGGCCGAGCTGTGGGCCGCCACCGCCGCCGTGCGGTGCGGATTCGCCTACCCGTACCAGGAGTTGGACCGGATCTGGAAGACCGTGCTGCTGCACCAGTTCCACGACATCCTGCCCGGCTCCTCGATCGCCTGGGTGCACCGGGAGGCCGAGCAGACCTACGCGGCGGTGGCCGAGGAGCTGACCGGGATCATCACGGTCGCCCAGCGGGCGCTGGCCGGTGACGGTGTATCAGGTCATGAGGTCGTCTTCAACGCGACACCGCACGAGCGTTCGGGCATCGCGGCCGGCGGTGCCCGGGAGGTGGTCGACTCCGCGGGTGACTGCTCGCTGCACGCGCGGCCGGCGGGCGGGTTCGTGCTGTCGAACGGGCTGCTGCGGGTCGAGGTGGACGGGCGCGGGCTGGTCGTCTCGGCCTACGACCTGGCCGGGCGACGCGAGACGATCGCCCCCGGCGCCGCCGCCAACCTGCTGCAACTGCACCCGGACTTCCCGAACATGTGGGACGCCTGGGACGTCGACCAGTTCTACCGCAACACCGTCACCGACCTGACCGACCTGGACGAGCTGGCGATCGCCGCCGACAAGCCGCAGGCGGTGGCGGTGCGGGTGACCCGCTCGTTCGGCGACTCGCGGGTGACCCAGACCCTGACCCTGACCGCCGGCGCCAAGCGGCTCGACCTGGACACCGAAGTGGACTGGCACGAGACGGAGAAGTTCCTCAAGGCCGCCTTCCCGCTCGACCTGCACACCGAGCGGTACGCCGCCGAGACCCAGTTCGGCCACCAGTACCGCGCCACCCACACCAACACCAGCTGGGAGGCGGCCAAGTTCGAGGCCTGCAACCACCGCTTCACCCACTTCGCCGAGCCCGGCTGGGGCGTGGCGCTGGTCACCGCCTCCACCTACGGCCACGACGTGACCCGCACCGTGCGCGCGGCGGACCACGGCACCACCACCACGGTCCGCGTCTCGCTGCTGCGCGCCCCGCGCTTCCCCGACCCGCAGACCGACCAGGGCCTGCACCGGTTCCGGCACGCCCTGGTGCCGGGCGCGACGATCGGCGACGCGGTGCGGGAGGGGTACGCCATCAACCTGCCGGAGCGGCGGCTGCCGGGCGACGCCGAGGTCGCGCCGCTGGTCGGCGTGGACAACGACGCGGTGGTGGTCAGCGCCGTCAAGCTGGCCGACGACGCGAGCGGCGACGTGGTGGTGCGGCTCTACGAGGCGCACGGCGGCCGGGCCTGGACCGCGCTGCGCGCCTCGTTCCCGCTCTCCGCCGTGCGGGCCTGCGATCTGCTGGAACGCCCGCTCGGCGAGGGGGATCTAGAACTCGCCGAAGGCGCGGTGGAGTTGACGCTACGCCCGTTCCAGCTGGTGACCCTTCGACTGGTGCGCGGTTGAGGCTCAACGCCCTTGTCCAGGCGTCAGGTTGGGAGAAAATCAGGGGACTCGACCACGATCTCGCCCTAGGATCGACGGTTATGGTTGATCTCTACCCTCCCACCAGTCCATACGACCATGGATTTATCGACACCGGAGACGGCAACCGCGTCTACTACGAACAGCTCGGCAACCCCGGAGGCAAGCCCGCCCTCTACGTCCACGGCGGCCCGGGGGCGGGCGCCCCGCAGCGGCCGACCAGGGCCTGGGACCCCGAGCGCTACCGCGTCATCCGCTTCGACCAGCGCAACTGCGGTCGCAGCACCCCGCACGCCAGCGATCCGGCGGCGGACATGAGTCTGAACACCACGCAGCACCTGATCGACGACATGGAGCAGCTGCGCGAACACCTCGGCATCGAGCGGTGGTTGCTGGACGGCGCCTCCTGGGGCTCGACGCTCATCCTGGCCTATGCGCAGCAGCACCCCGAGCGGGTCAGCGAGATCGCCATCCAGGCGGTGACGATGACCCGCCCCGCCGAGACCTACTGGCTCTACCGGGGAGCCGGGCGGTTCTACCCCGAAGCCTGGGACCGGTTCCGCGACGGCGTCCCCGAGGACGAACGGGACGGCGACCTGCTCGCGGCCTACGCACGGCTGATGGAGAACCCCGACCGGGCCGTCCGGGCGAAGGCCGCCGCCGACTGGCTCGCCTGGGAGGACACGGTCATCTCGAACGAGCCCAATGGCTCGCCCGGCATGTACAGCGATCGCGACGTCGACGCGCAGATCGCGTTCGTCCGGATCTGCGCCCACTTCTTCAGCAACGGTGCCTGGCTGGAGGAGGACCAACTACTGCGCAACGCCCACAAGCTGGCCGGAATCCCGGCGGTGCTGGTCCACGGCCGGCACGACATGGGCAGCCCGGTGGAGACGGCATGGGAGCTGGCGAAGGTGTGGCCGGACGCGCGGCTGCGCATCTTCGAAGACTCAGGACACATCGGAGGCGAGGCGATGCGGGAGGCTTCCCGGGCGGCCATCGAGGAGTTCAAGAACCGCTGACCCGGGCGATCCGGCTGAGCCTGCGAAGGGGCCCGCTGCGGCGAGCCCCTTCGCGGGCTGATGCCTACGGGGTCACCACCGGTCGATGCCCATCACCTTCGCCGCGTCGTGGATGGCGTTGTAGTGCGGAGTCGACATGTCGGACTTCTTGTCCTTCGGCGGAAGGTTCCGGTCGGTCTGCCGGAACTCGTCGCGCGCCGCGGCGAGCAGACTGGTTCCGTAGCCGACCGGCACGTCGGCCTTCCCGTGGACAGGGTGCGACTTGGCCGCGGTCTGGCTTCCGGCGTTGGCCAGGATGCTCCGAGCCTGGTTGTAGGCGGCCGGCTTGATCGTCTTCGGGTTCCGGTTCTCCGCCAGTGCCCGAGCACCGGTCGTGACCACCGGGGACGAGCCAGCCGTGGCGGCATGGCTGGAGGCGGGTACAGCCACCGACAGGAGGGCGGAGGCAACCAGGGCACCAAGGGCAGTCGTCATGCGTCGAGCGTTCATGATCTGTTCAACGGCGTAGCAGGAGGCGGGTAACGCCGGTTGACGGCCTGTCATCCTGCGGCGCCGGCGTCACGTGTCCACCGCGTTCGCCCGACGACATCGCGCCCGCGCACGCCGCCGGCCTGCACACTGCGCACTGGGGGGTGGATGCGGGCGAGGTGCTCGGGTCGGGCACCGCCTCCCGCTGACCCCCGGGCCGACAACCTGGGCCTACGCCACGAGTGGATCTTCGACAAGACCACGTTCGCCTACCTCGGCGAACGCGCCTACCTCGTCCGTGACACCGTCAACGGCAAGAAGGGCATGCTCATCAGCCTCAGCGCCGTTCTCGCCCGCGGCGTCGCCGACTCCGCCGGGAGCCCGCCGGTCACCCTGGTGACCTCGGGCTGACCGGCCGCCTGTGCGGCCGGTCCCCGGCGTTCCCGAACCGGTGAGCGGGCTGCCGGACGGATCACATCAGCGGCCCGTGCCGCGTCGATCTCTCGCGAACCGCGCTGATGCACCAACTGCCGGAGACGCCATGCCGCGTCGACCGGCGGGGAAGGGTGCGCGGACCGGGGCGAGCTGGAGCGGACGAGCCGACACGTCAGCCCTGTTCTCCGGCTTCCGGGCTCGGCGGCAGGGTCGGGTAGTCGGGGATCGGATACACGCCGACGGCGAACCCGTGGACCGTCTCGCCGGAACGCGGCAGCTTGTCGAACTCGTGGATCACCTGCTCGATGCGCTCCCAGAACTCGGCCGCCTGCTCCTCGGAGATCCGGGCCCGCCGGATGAACTGACGCAGCTGCCCGAGCTCGTACGCCGCAGCCGATTCCTTCGCCGCCACCTCGAAATCGTTGAAGTCCGGCGGCAGCGCGCCGCCGGTCGTCTGCCGGCCGAGGCCGACGAAGAACATCCGCGCGGTGCGGCCGTAGTAGCGCTCCTCGATCGCCCGGACCCGGCGGGTCCGCACCACGCGCAGCAGACCGGCCTTGGCCAGGACCCCGACGTGATGCGCGACGGTGCTCTTCGGCCGCTTGACCGCGGCGGCGAGCTCGGTGACGGTCGCGGCGCGCTCGTGCAGCAGGCCGAGGATGGTGGTGCGCAGCGGGTCACTGATGGCCCGCACCTGTTCGGCGCTGGTGAGCTCGATCGTCTCATCGAGGTCGTAGTCCGGAGTGTTGCTCGACATGGTCGAATGAGACTAGCATCGTCGATTGTTCGAGAAATTTGGATCGTTCAGCGAAGTCGAAAGCGGGCAGGCCATGGCCGAGGTTGTGCTGTTCCACCACGCTCAGGGGCTGACCCCCGGAGTCGAGGCCTTCGCGGCCGAGCTCCGCCGGGCAGGCCACACCGTCCACGTCCCGGACCTCTATGAGGGGCACACCTTCGACACCCTGGAGCAGGGCATCGGCTACGCGAGCCGGACCGGGTTCGGCACCATCATGGAGCGCGGCCTCGCCGCTGCCGCGTCGCTCAGCAGCGAGGTGGTCTATGCGGGCTTCTCCCTCGGCGTCATGCCGGCCCAGCGCCTGGCCCAGACCCGCGCCGGCACCAAGGGTGCTCTGCTGTTCCACTCCTGCCTCCCGGTGTCCGAGTTCGGCGAGGCCTGGCCGGCCGACGTCCCGGTGCAGGTGCACGGGATGGACGGTGACCCGTTCTTCGCCGACGAGGGCGACCTCGACGCCGCCAAGGAGCTGACCGCCGCCACTGAGCGCGCCGAACTGTTCCTCTACCCCGGCAAGCAGCACCTGTTCGCAGACTCCTCGCTGCCGTCGTACGACCAGGCTGCGGCCGAGTTGCTCACCCGGCGTGTCATCGGGTTCCTCGACGGCCTGCGGTAGGCGGGGTCCGCGTCGCGGGCATCCTCATCCGGCCGGCCCGGTGATCCGAGTTCAGGGAGGCTTCGCCATCCTCGAACGTGCTGGTCGGGGGTGCTGGCGTGGCAGCTCTCCGAGGTGCTCGCGCTGGTCGTGGGCGGGAGTCTGTGGTCTTGATCGTCTGCCCGGGTGGGGCTGGAGCGGCGGTGCTGGCGGCAGCAAATCCGCTCGCCCGCCCAGGCGATCGGCGTTAGCGTCCGCGGGTGATGACAGCAGACGACGTACTGGCCATCCTCGCCATGCTGCGGCGGGCGGAGGTGGACATCTGGATCGGTGGTGGCTGGGGCGTCGATGCCCTCATTGGTGAGCAGACTCGCCAGCACCGTGACCTGGACCTGATGCACCGGAAGGACCAGGAGCCAGCGGTGATGGCGGCGCTCGCGGAAGCCGGCTTCGCCGAGACCCTCGATTGGCGGCCGGTGCGGTTCGTGGTCACCGACCCAAGCGGTCGAGAGATCGATCTGCACCCGCTGGTCTTCGCCGCCGACGGGTCCGCGGTCCAGGCCTCTACCGACGCCGAGCACCCATTCACCTATCCCGCCTCGTGCCTTGTCACGGGAAAGATCCGGGGGACCGTCGTTGGCTGCCTGTCACCCGAACAGCAGGTCTACTTCCACCAGGGCTACGAACCGGCGGATCGCGACCGTCACGACATGACACAACTCCGACAGGCCTTCGCCATCGCCACCCACTTCTGACCACCCTCTGAGCTGGCGGTTCCCGGACTACGTGACACGCTTGTTGGAGCCAAGTGGTCACGCTCGTTGATCTACCCGGGCGCCCCAAGCGGGGAGTCCAGCCGCGCTTGCTCCGTACCACCTGGCGCGCCTCCCCCTCGTGCCGGGTTCGGAGCGGAGTCGGCTCCCGTAGCGTTCGTGGAGGGGTGTTGATCAGATGGCCAGTCCGCTGAGGTAGAGGTCGCCCGCGCAGTCGAGGGTTTCTTCTGGAACGAAAACGTCCCGCCGGCCATGGGGAACCGGCGGGACGAGCTCGCTAAACCTGGATCACCTCAGGCATTGGCATCGCCCGGCCAGCCCTGAGCGCGGGACTCCGTGGAGTCCTCCGAACCGTCCAGCTCATTCGGCTGACTCGGTGTGTCCACAGAGTCGGTGCTGACCTCGGTCTTGTCGACCGGCGCGATACGGGGTGATACGCGACCTGGATCCACCATGGTGTCCTCCTATGTTGAATGCGCGTGAGTGCGCTTGGTGATTGCCGCTGAAACCCGGTTGGTTCCCGGCAGGTTCATGAGGGGTGGGGGCGGCGCAGTTGCTCACTCGACATCCTGAACAGCAGAAAATCGGCGCGGATGCCACGCTGCTCCACGTACTGGTTCTCCCGACCCTGCTGTTCGAAGCCCACTCGTCGGAGGAGCTTCGCGGACGCCGTGTTGCGGGCGTCACAGGTGGCCGCGATCCGTTTCACGCCCCTGGCGAAGAGGCGGTCCGCCACAGCGGTCATCGCTTCGGTCGCGTAGCCCCGGTGATGCGTGTCGGGGGCCAGCGTGATGCCCACCGTTGCCTGACCACGGCCGCTCTCCGTCGCGACAGCGAGATCACCGATCAGGCCGGGCCGCCGGTACAGCTCGATCGCGTACTGGAAGACGCCGGGCACGTCGGGATTCTCCGTGAGGTAGCCGGCAACGATCGCCTCTGCCTCCGCTTGATCGATCGGCGAGCACCAGGACTGGTAACGGGCGACACAGGGGTCGGAGCGGTACCGGGCCAGGGCCGGCGCATCGTCACGGCTGAACCGCCGTAGCCGAAGCCGACGGGTCACGATCTCGGTCATCCATCCCTGCCCTGGCAATACCGGATCTCGAAACCGGAACCGCGGCCTGTCAGAAGCAGCTCAATGCGCTGCCGCCGCAAGCCTCGGGGGTTGCCTGGCCTGCGGCTTCCACCGCGGTGTGCGGGGCTGAACCCGCGTAGGTCGGCGTGGCCGCGATGCCGAGCATCAAGGCCGCCACACCGACTATTACTCGAACTACCCGTCTGAGCACGATGGTCCTCCAAGGCCGCGACTGGAACGCTTGCTCTCAGTAGGTCAGTTGCCGGTAGACGACCGATCAACAACCGATAGACAGAGCAGCCGTCGGAATCGGCACGTGAGGCAGTACCCACCGGGACGATCGCCAAGCGGGACCCTCCCGCAGTACCCCAGCGGGTCCACCACGGGAGCCGGGGCCAAGGGGGGACAGCCCCGAGGAACGGAACGGGCAGGACACCGAGACCAGTCCCGCTGGGCATCGCCACCCGATACGACGAAACCCCAGACAGCAGCCCCGCCGGCCTCCATCTGCGGGAGAGTGATCTGGATCAAGGTCCTCACCAGGACCACCAATCGATCACGACTCGATACGCGCCGGCGTCGGCCTCGCGCAGTGGATTCCGCGATGGCGTCGCGCAGGTCCCCGGGCATCGGTGGAACTGCTCACCGAGGCTGCTCATTGCCCGCTGGGTACGCTCTCAAACGACGTCACCCCAAAGGGAGCATCATGGCCGGCTACATCACTGTCCTGACCACCACCGACAGCGCGGCGCGCGCCGAGGAACTTGCCCGCGCCGGTGTGAGCGCGCGGGTCGCGGCCTGCGCCCAGATCGACGGTCCGATCAAGTCTGTGTACTGGTGGGAGGGTTCCGTCCGGGCGGACGAGGAGTGGCGCGTGCTCTACAAGCCGGCACTACCGTCAAACCCGCGGCAACCGACGACAGGATGTCATCGCCGGCCTCGTCGGCATCACCCCCGACTACCTGGGCCAGATCGAACGAGGTCTCAAGATTCCCGCCATTCCTGTCCTGCACGCCATAGGAGAGGGCGGGCTTGTCGTTCATGGCCGCCCGGCCTCTCGTCGGCCGCGCCGTGAGACAGCTCGGCCTCTATCCCCGCAGAGGCGGCAGTCGAGCATGGCAAGATCGCGCTGTCAGCCCTGCAAGCGAGAGGCGTACGTTGAGCAAGTGGACCGTTTACGGTAGCCGCACCGTCTACACCAGCCCCTGGGTTGAGCTGGACCTGGTCGATGTCGAGCCTCCGGGTCAGCCCCGGTACGAGCACCACTTGGTGAAGTGGGCCCCGGTCGCCGCCACCGTGGTCCTCAACAACCGCGGCGAAGTGCTCATGATGTGGCGCCACCGCTTCGCCACCGACACATGGAACTGGGAGATCCCCTCCGGCATCGTCGAGGACGGCGAGACGCTGGCGGCCGCCGCCGCCCGTGAGGTCGAGGAGGAAACAGGATGGCGCGTCGCGTCGGTCGAGCCGCTGGCATACAACCAGCCGGTCGGCGGCATGTCGAACGCCGAGCACCACGTCTTCCTGGCCCGTGATGCCGTGTTCGTTGCGCCACCCGTCGACACGCACGAGGCCGACCGGATCGAGTGGATTCCGCTCAACAGGATCCAGAACATGATCGACCAGCGGGACATCGTGGCTGGGGTCGCCGTTACCGGTCTGCTGCAGCTCCTGGCCCGGCGCCCCTAACCAGCGTGTGCGGGCACGGCTGCGTTGGTGATTGCATCGCGCAGTTCGCCAACCAGTGGCATGCGGGCCGCGCGAGCGGGAATCGCTGCTGCGACCTCGCGTGCGCGGGAGATCACGATGCCGGTTCGGTGAGCGGTCGGGAGGGATTCCAGTGTGTGAACGCCCACCTGCGCAGCCGTGGCCACCTCTCCCACGCGGATGAGCCCCGCTGCTTGATCAAGCGCGATGAGCGCCCGGTCGAGGTGCTCGACCGGGGCGTACATCGTCAGTGCCTGGTCCAGCGCGTGCTGGGCGCGCCGGGTGTCGCCGAGCACCGTGTGCATGCTGCCGATGTGCCAGCGGAGCTGGCGCTCGGTGTATCCGTAGGCCGTGTCGGCTTTTTGATCATCACTCAGGCGGGCGAACGCGCGTTCTGCGATGTGCATCGCCTGGCGGGCATCGTCAGTACGGCCGACACGTGCGAGCGAGCGCGCCTCAAGAGCCGGGGCCCACGCGGCAGTGGCGCACGCACTGCTCCCGGCCACCAGCCGGGCCCGTTCAGCGAGTTCAGCAGCGGCCTGTGGTGAGCCGAAGTAGAACGGGATCACAGCTTCCCGAGCGAGGAGCCACGCTCTCAAAGCGCGGTCGCCGGTCTCCTCGGCGGCCAACTGTGCAGTGCGGAACCACGCGCGAGCCTCGCGGTGCTCGCCGAGCGCGACAAGCGCCATACCCGCGGTGCCTGCCAGCTGTGCAGTTACGTGGCAGAGCCGTCGGCGATACTCGGTGGACTGGCGCCGGGCGAGGTGGTGCTGGATCTCAACGAAATCAAGCACGCTCTCGGCGAGGAGCTGGTTCGGTGGGCTCATCTGGTACGAATGCCCATGCTCGGCCGCTGAGCGCTCCCACTGCTCCATCATCGTCTCACTGAGGCTCTCACCGAGGGTATCCGTCAGCGACCTGCGCACGTCGCCGAGGGCATCCAGCGCAGTTCCGGTAAGCGAAACTCCCGCCGATGCGAACAGACCACGCAGTATTGCGCGCCGATCGGAAATCTCCTTCGGAACGTCACCAGTGGAGGACCGCCTGGGGACCGCAGAAGGTGTCTCTCCGTCGCCCTGGTGCCCTGCTGGGGTGTAGTCCCGGCCGTAACCGAGCCGGTCTGGACGCGTCTCGTACAGACGACATAGGCCGTCCAGATTCACATCACCTGGTCGGCCCCGGCCGACTTCCCACACGGAGAGCTGCTGCATTGTCAGTCGACCCCCGGCCACGACGTACGCCGAGGTTGCCTGGCGTAACGTCCAACCCCGAGCCAGTCTCTGAGCCTGCAGGAGACTCACCTGGCACTCGTGTGCGATCCTCGCGGCGAGGCGCCACGCTGACCAGTCCTCAGCTGCCGCCTGCTGTCGCAGGTGCGCTACAACCAGCCTGTGATTGATCCGGGACATGGGACCACGGTAGACCCGACTGGATGCCAGGCGTCGCCGGTTTGGACAGACGCATATGAACAGCAGGCGAGTCTTCACGAGCAGCTTATGAACAACAGCCGCTTTCACGACCAGGCTGCCATTGGCGCCGATGTGGAAATGCCCGACGCTCTGGGCATGGCAGATCTTGCAGAGCCCCTGCCGCAGCCCGCTATCGGGCTGCCGCTTGTGGACGGAGTCCTGACTGATGATCAGCAGCGCTCGGGCTGTGTCGGCTGCGGTGCCGAGTCGGCCCCGCACCTCGGCGAATCGCGGACGACCCGGGTGGCGGCCGGCGTGGTGCGAGACGAGCGCGTGCGCCGCTGCACCCCGTGCCAGTGCAAGCACCGCTCGGGGCATGCGGGGGTAGCGGCGTGATCGAGACCGACACCCGGCACCCGGGCCTTCACCGCACTGCCCATGCCTTCCTGGAGCGGCACACTCTGCACCATGACCCGATGAGCTACCTGGATCACGGCTACGTGAAGCTGTTCCTGGCCGGGTGGCGGGGCTCGACCGGCGAGCCGCTGGAACTGGCCGCGTGCTGGGGCCTGTTGGTGTGGCGGCTCGATGACGTGCTCGATACGGAGTTGCGCGACGCGGAGCCGACGGCGGTCGAAGTGCTCGTCGACCGGCTGCTCGATGTCCTGGACGGGGAGCCCACCGAGCCCGCCGATCACCCCACCGCGCGGGCCCTCGCCGAGCTGGTCCAGCGGACCCGGGCGGCGATGCCGGAGGACTGGTGGACGCGCTACACGGCCGAGTTGGACGCGTGGATCCACGCGGCGGCCGACAAGCTGGAAGGCTACATCCGCCCGCGCCGCACACCGACGCTACGGGAGTACCTGACGCTACGACCGATCGACGGCGGCATGCTGCTCGCCGCGATGTGGACCGAACTCGCCCTGCAGTGCGTCACCCCCGACTGGAACAGCCTGCCGGTCAACTCCCTCCTCAGCTGCTTCTCGACGATCGGCACCCTCACCAACGACCTCGCGGCCGACACGGCCAACCGCCAGGGGGACACCTTCACCGCGCAAGACGCCCTGGCCCGCACCACCGGGCTGTCCGCCGAGCAGGCCCGCCAGCGAGTGCGGGAGCAACTGACGGCCGAGAAAGCGCGCTTCTGGTTCCTCCTGACCGCCATCCGCGCCGACGTTCGCACCTGCGACCCCCAAGACCCGATGCCGCTCTCCCCGGTCACGCTGCGGTTCGCGCTGGCACTCGACCAGTTCGGGCAGGCGCTCACCAACTGGACACTCACCAGCTCCAGATACCGAGCGGACAGCATCGCTCAGCCGCCAGTACCCGAGGGTCCGGCGCCGGGCTGGACGCTGCACCAGCCGTTCGAGCCGTCCAGCGCGAAGCAGGACCTGCGACAAGTCATCGCCGCCGCCGCCGAACTGGAACAGCACGGGGTAACGACCGCAGCCGAACAACTGATCCGGCTGGCAGGGCTGACCATGCGCCTCGTCCACCGGATCGCCGAGGACCTGGAACAACGGCTCGGGCGCCAGTCCGCTGCCGCACTGATCGAGGAGAAGAGCCGATGACGCCCTACCAGACCACGGCGCTCGCCGAACTGCAGGCCCTCGGCCGCCAGTTGGACGCCGCAGCGAAGCAAGGATCCGACGCCACCGTGCTCGACCCGCTGCTCGCCGACATGCGGCACCTGCACCAGGGGATCACCGACCACCTGGCAGACGGCCTCGGCCCGCCGCGCAGCGCCGCAACTCCCGCGCGGCCTCCAGCCTCCCTCCGTGCAGCCGGTCACGCTCGATCACCGGGGTAGGCGCGACCACTCGAGCTGCGCTGCACCAGATCGCCGGCCCGGGCTGCGCCCTTCGATCGTCCTCATCGCTGGTCAGTGGTGCTCGTCGTGCTCGCCGCGGGGCCAGGGGCGGGCAGTGGCTCCCTGTGCGTCGTCGGCCCAGGTGCTCTCGGGAACCCTGCGCGCCGGGGCAGACGATCGGCGAAAATCGCGTGACCCTACCAATGGCACCCGCGACACTGACGCCATGACCGGTTCGGCACCACCTCAACTGCTTCGACCGCGTGCCCTGCGGCCCGGAGACCTCGTGGTCATCGCCGCGCTGTCCGGCCCGCTGCCAGCCGCCTACGAGCCCAACGTCCAGCGGACGGTGGAGCTGTTCGAGCGGATGGGGTTCCGCGTGCGGCGGGCTCCGCTGCTCGAAGCAGGACGGCGCCGTTGGTGGAGCGCGGCCACGCCGGTCGAGATCGCTGCGGAGCTCAACGGTCTTCTGCGTGATCCCGAGGTGCGCGCGATCGTCGCGAGTGACGGCGGCCAGACGGCGCTCGGCTACCTCGACCTGATCGACGTCGACGCGATCAGGGCCGACCCCAAGCCGATCCTCGGTTACAGCGACATCTCGCTACTGCATCTGGTGCTCCATGCGCGCACGGGCCTGGTCGGGTTCCAAGCCGACATGGCCGTCCCCGGCTTCGGCGGCTCTTGGCAGGCTGCGCCCGTGGCGCGCCAGGCGGAGCTCGAGAAGCTCTACTGCAGGTTGCTGACCGGTACCGAGGCGATCGGTGCGTTGCCCGCGAGCCCATCGTGGGAGTGCTGGCGTCCTGGTCGCGCCGAAGGGCGGCTGATCGGCGGGGTGATCAACCGCATCGCGCTGGCGCAGGCGACGCCCTTCGCGCTGCCGCTCGACCGGTTCGACGGTGCCGTGCTGTTCTGGGAGGAGATGGGCGGCCTGGCCTCGTACGTGTGGAGCTATCTGCAGGTGATGCGACACTGCGGCATCCTCGACCGGATCTCCGGCATGGTCGTGGGCGTGCCGCGCGAGATCAGCGGACTCGAGCCCGGCGCGTCCCCGTCCCTGCGCGAGATCGTCCTCGACGTCCTCGGCGACCGTGACATCCCGGTCCTGGGCAACGTCGAGTTCGGGCATGCCGGCCCGAATCTGCCGATGCCGGTCGGCGTTCGCGTCGGCCTCGATGCGCGCCAGCGGACGTTGTCGCTGCTCGAACCGGCGGTAGGGCCGCACGCGATGACGGGCCCGGTCGGCTGAGCACCGGGGCTCACTGAGCCGACCCCGGCAGCAGCCTCCGGGGCCGACTCATGGAGGACGACGGGTCGGCGAGGTGCGGGCCGCAGGTCAGCCGTAGTTGTGATCCAGGGCCCCGCTGGTGGTGTACCGCAGGAGAGCGATCCTGTTGTCGGTCGTGCCGGCGAGGATGGCACGACCCGCGCCGTCCAGCACGACGCCCGCGATGGTGTCCGCGCTGCCGCCGCCGAGGGCTGCCTGCGCGACGCCGTTGGTGCCGTACTGGGTGGCCGGTGTGCCGCCGGCGGTGTAGCGCAGGGCGGTGGCCTTGCCGTCGGGGGTGGTTCCCGCGACGGTGATGTCGCTCTTCCAGACGTTGATGGTGGTCGCGGTGCCCTTGGTCGTGGCGGTGGCGACGCCCGTGGTGGCGAAGGTCCGGTCGATGGCTCCGGCGGAGGTGTAGCGGGCGACGGCGAAGTGGCCGTCGACGGTGCCGGCGACCAGGATGCGTTCGCTGGAGTCGAGGGCCATGACGGGCCCGGTGTGGATGGCTCGCCGGTCGCTGGTGACGACCTTCCCGCCGGTGCCGAACGCGTTGTCGAGACGGCCCGCAGGGGTGAGGCCTGCCATGGCGAACTTGTCTTCGGTCGCGCCGGACTTGCGCGTGGTGCCGACGACGTCGACCCGGCCCAGGCTGCGGACCGCCAGGGCCGCGCCGCTCTCGGCGCCGCCGAAGTCGATCCGGGCGATCCCGTTCTTGCCGTAGCGGTGGTCCAACTGCCCGGCCTTGCAGGTGGATTCGTTGCCGGAGCAGTACTTGACCACGGCGATGTGGCCCTGGGTGCTGGCCAGCAGGTAGGGCTCGCCGGCAGAGCCGAGCGTGAGCCCGGTGGCCGCGTCGTCGGTGCCGCCGAGGTCGGTGATGCGGTACCCGGTGCCGTTGAACGTGGTGTCAGGACGGCCGTTGGCGGTCAACCGCGCGACGACGACGTCACCGCCCACGGTGCCGGCCACGACGACCTTGGTGCCGCTGATGCCGATCGCTGCGGCGCCGGCCGCACCGGCGCTCTTGGGCAGCGGCACGGTGGCGATGCCGTGCTCTCCCCAGGTGTCGTTGAGCTTCCCGCCGGGCGTGTACTTCGCCACGATGATCCTGCCGTTGCTGGTGGCGACGACCCCGGCCGAGCCGTCAGGGAAGACCTCGATGGAAGCGACCGACACACCGCCCTTGACCGTGGTGACGACAACTCCGGCAGAACGGTTGGCCGTTGCCCAGGCCTGGCCCGTCGGCACGACGGCGGTGAACGCGGTGAACGCGGTGACCGCGGTGAGCAACGGGAGCGCGGCCAGCGCCGTGGCGGTGCGGCGCGAGGCGGGTGGTGTGGTCAATCCGTTTCCTTATCAACCGGAACCGGCAGCAGCCCGATTCCTCACGCTATTTGATGAACCATCACTTGTTGATGAGTAATCAACTGATCACGAACAGTAGCATCTTGCGCGTCGAGCCCTGCGGATCGCGGGCTCCCGTACCCCCGAACGAGGCTGATGTGAAAAGAACACGACACTCCTGGCTGACAGCCGGCACCGCACTGGCCCTGGCCGGCGGACTGGGCGCCGTGTCCGCACCGGCGGCGCAGGCCGCCAAGCAGGACCCCCTGGTCGTGACCCAGGTCGGCGTACCCGGCGCCCGCACGGGGGGTGTGCTGGAGTTCGACGGCTCCAACGAAGACGATCTGACGTCCCACGGCGTCTACGGAGTGGTCTACCGCAACAACAAGGCGAAGAACGCCTGCACGGGCATCGACGGTCCGAACATCAATCCGTTCGACGAGTCGACCCACAAGAAGTGGCGGCGCGCACGGGACGAGTTCACAGCGACCGGCAAGACCAAAACGCTGCAGCCGAACTCGTCGACGACCGTCAGTTCGGACGAGTCCAAGACCACTCACTGGTCGGTGAGTGCCACCACGGAGGTCGACAGCGGACTCAAGTGGGTCTCCAGCATCAAGGTCAGCATCACGGGGAGCTACGGCGAGGACAAGACCGTCTCCGAAGGCCAGTCGGACACCGCCACCAACCCGACCTCCGACATGACCCAGCGTGTCGCGATGGGCGTCATGTCCGACGTGTGGGCGGTGCAGACGCTGCCCTGGCGGTACGGCTGGCGCAACAAGGGCGACAAGATCTACGTCGGCGACACCGCGAACAGCATCGCCGAGCGCTACACCGTGCCCAACGCCGGCTGCTACAAGACCGGTTACTTCCACGCCCTGAAGATCCCCGCGAGCGTCGGGTTCGGCGTCGTCGAGCAGTATCCCGCGAGCCAGACGGAGCCGAACTGCCCCTTCCGGATCGAGGGTGACGACGTCCAGCTGCACCCGGCTCTGAAGGCCGGCGAACCCGACACCGCCAGCAACGACCCCAAGTACGCCATCCCCGCAGGCACCTGCGTCACACGCTCGGACGGCGCCCAGGACAAGATCGTCACCGAGACCGACGAGGACGGCCGGGTCACCGGCCGCAGCGCCTGGGTCGAACTGGCCACCTGGCCCAAGAAGGGCAAGAAGTGCCTCGGCCCCTTCGCGGCCAGCTGCAGCAAGAACTTCTGGGTCAGCACCAACGACGTCGACGACCTCGAGGTCAAGCCGCCGGCGCTGGACACGTGGGGCAACCAGACCACCTTCACGATCCGACCGACCACTGCCTCGAACGACTCCCTGGTCGGAACGCACGGGGACTTCAACGCCGTCTACGCCGTCGACGGCTACACGGGGAACTGGCAGCTCCTCAGCAAGAACGGCGGCCTGTGGCAACTCAAGCAGACCGGCAGCACCAGCACCCGGGACGGCCAGTGCATGATCATCGGCACGCACCAGTACGGGGAAGGCGGCATGCTGGACAACTGCGGCGACAACTCCAACCAGCAGTTCAAGGTCGTCTTCGCGGGCCAGGGCTCCTTCTACATCCAGTCGAAGCAGTCGCCCGACAAGTGCCTCACCCGGAACACCTCCGGCGCTAACTACACCCTCTTCGCCAAGTGCAACGGCACCGACAACAACCAGCACTGGTCCTTCACCAAGGCCTGAGCACGAACCGGGGATGCTGTGCCCACCCAACGCTGGGCACAGCATCTCGATCCTCGGCTCCGGCCACGTCACGGTTCGCCGTTTATCGATCGTGTAACGCGCCGCCCTAGCATCCCCTGCCGACAGAGGTTCGGTATCGAACCAGTACTCTCGCCGCAAGGGGACGCGTGTGCAGGAAGACCGGCCGACCGAGCCACTCGGGTTCTCGCTGCTGGGTCCGCTGCGCGCCTGCCGTGGCGCGGCGCCGGTGGCGCTGGGCAGCCCGCAGCAACAAGGGGTGCTGGCCGTGCTGCTGTTGCGGCCGAACGGCGCGGCGGGGGCCGAGGACCTGATCGACGCGCTCTGGGGCGGCGAGCCGCCGCCGGCCGCGGTGACCACCATCCGCACCTACGTCTACCGGCTGCGGCGGGCGCTGGAGCTGCGGCCGGCCGAACCCTCGGTGCTGGTCTCCGCCGGCGCCGGGTACCGGCTGCTGTTGCCGCCGACAGCCGTGGACGTACGGCTGGTCGAGCAGTCGGCCGCCGCCGCGCGGACGGCGACGGGTGCGGGTCGACCGGACGAGGCCCGCCGGCTGCTGGACCAGGCGCTCGCCCGCTGGCAGGGCGAGCCGCTCACCGGCGTGCCGGGCCCGTACGCGCAGCGGCAGCGCCACAGGCTGGTCGAGCTGCGGCTCGCGCTGCTGGAGGAGCGGCTGGCCCTGGAGGTCGTCTTCGGCCACCCGGGCGCCTGCCTGCCCGAGTTGACCGCGCTCACCGCCGAGCACCCGTTGCGCGAGCGGCCGCACGGCCTGCTGATGTGGGCGCTGCGCCGCAGCGGCCGGCAGGCGGACGCGCTCGCGGTCTACCGCGCCGTACGCGAGCAGCTGGTGGCGGAGCTGGGGGTGGAACCGGGCCCGGAGCTGACCGCGCTGCACCGGCACATCCTCACCGGTGCACAGGAGCCGCCGACCCGGCTCTTCGGCTTCCCGGCGCCGTCGGCCACGCTGCGAACGGGCGCCCCGGCCGACCTGCCGGCCGACTCACCGGCCGACCCACCCGCCGACCCGCGACCCGCCGTGCGGCCCGACTCGGCACGCCCCGACCCGGCGGCGCCCGCCAGCCTCCCTACGCCGGCCCAACTTCCGCCCAGCTCACCGGACTTCATCGGCCGCGCCGACCAGATCGAACGGATCGGCCGGGCGCTGACCGCACCCGAACGGCGGATGCCCCCGATCGTGGTGCTGGCCGGCATGGGCGGGGTGGGAAAGACCACCCTCGCCGTGCACGCGGCCCACCGCGCCCGGGCGGCGTTCCCCGGCGGTGCGCTCTACGCGGACCTGCGCGGCGCCGATGCCCGCCCCGCCGACCCGGCCGACGTGCTGGCCGGCTTCCTGGCCGCGCTCGGGGTGTCACCCGAGGCGGTGCCCGAGAGTGAGGCGGAACGCTCGGCGCTCTTCCGCTCCGCAGTGGACGGGCGGCGGCTGCTGGTCGTGCTGGACAACGCCCGGGACAGCGCGCAGCTCCAACCGCTGCTGCCGGGCGCCCCGGACTGCGCGGCACTGGTCACCGGCCGCACGCTGGCGGTGGGCCGGCTGCCGGCCCTGCTGCGGCTGGACGTCGCGGTGTTCACCGACGCCGAGGCGACCGAGCTGCTCGACCAGGTGATCGGCGCGCACCGGCGGTCCGCCGAGCCCGCGGCGGCGCTCGACCTGGTCCGGGCCTGCGGCCATCTGCCGCTGGCGGTACGGATCGTGGCCACCCGGCTGGCCGCCCGGCCGCACTGGACGCTGCGCAGCCTCAGCCGGCGGCTGGCCGACGAGCGGCGCCGGATCGACGAGTTGCGGGTGGCGGACCTGACCGTCGAGGCGGTGTTCGAACTCGGCTACCGGCAGCTCACCGCCGAGCAGGCACGGGCCTTCCGGCTGGCTTCCTGGGCCGAGGGACCGGATATCGGCCTGGGCGCGGCGACGGCACTGCTCGACCTGCCGGAGCGGGTGGCCGAGGAACTGCTGGAGTCACTGGTGGACGCGGCGATGCTGGACTCCCCGTCGGCCGGCCGCTACCGCTACCACGACCTGCTGCGGGTCTTCGCCCGGCGGGTCTCGCTCGCCACCGACCCGGCCGAGTCGGCCGGCGCCCGGCACCGGCTGCTGGGCCACCTGCTGATCGGCTGCCGGGCGGCGTTCCGGCTGGCCGTACCCGGGGACCCGGTCTCCGAGAGCCTGGGCGCCGAGCTGGGCACGGCCGACGACGGCACGGCCGGGCCCGCCGGGCCGGCCTTCCACGGGCTGGCCGAGGCCCGGCGCTGGGCCGATGTGGAGGCCGCCGGCGCGATCGACCTGGCCCGTCGGCTGGCCGAGACGGCCGAGGAACCGGTAGGCGCTGCAACGCTCCTCGGAGAACAGCAATCTGACGGTCCATCACCTGCCGAGCTGCGCGCCGCCGCCGACCTGCTGATCGGCCTCGGCCCGCTGACCCGGGCGGTCGGCGGCTCGAGCGCGCTGGCCGCCGCCCGGGCCCTGGCGGCCGCCGCCGTGACCGGTGGGGACCGGTACGCGGAGGGGCGGGCCCGCTTCCTCTGCGGCACCCTGCTGCTCGGCATGACCCGGCTCGACCAGGCCGGGACCGAGGCGGGCCTGGCCACCCGGGCCGCCCGGGAGTGCGGGGACACCCTGGTGCTGCGTCAGGCGCTGAACGACCTGGGGTTGATCGCCCAGGCGCTGGGCCGCAACGAGGAGGCGATCGGCTGCTTCGACGAGGTGGTGGCGCTGGCCGAGCGGCTCGGGCAGCGCTCGGGCGCGGTGGCCGGGACGGTCAACGCGGCGCTCTCCCGGGTCCGTTGCGGCCAGGCGGGGGTGGCGGCGCTGACCTGCGAGCGGGTGCTTCCGGTCGCCCGCGAGCTGGGTGACGCCAACGGGACCGCCTACACGCTCTACGTGCTGGGGCTGGCCCTGCACCAACTCGGCCGGCACGCCGAGGCGGCGGCCCGACTGCGCGAGTGCGTGGCGCTCGCGGCGGCGACCGGCCGGCTGGACCGGGAGTCGCTGGCCTGTTCCCGGCTCGCGGACACCCTGAGCGTCCTGGGCCGCCACGACGAGGCGGTCCGCGAGGCCGAGCGGGCGGTGTCGATCAGCGGCGAGGGCGCCGAACGGAACCTCGGCTACGCGCTGGCGGCGCTCGGCGGGGCGCTGGCCGGGGCCGGACGGCCGGCCGAGGCCCGCGCACGGCTGACCGAGGCCCACGCGATCCTGGTCCGCCTCGGGCTGCCCGAGGCGGACCAGGTGCGAGCTCGGCTGGACCGCGTGCCCGCCGGTGCACCGGCGGGCACGCCGGACGCCGACCGCGGTCAGATCTGGGCCCAGCCCGGCCCGCACGAGGCTCCGGTGCCGTTGTACTCGCTCTCCAGTTGACCCGGCGCGGTGTAGCAGGAATCCGCCAGCAGGCGCCCGGTGCCGACCGGAGCGACGCCGGCACCGGCGCCGGCCCCGGGCCCGGCCGCGCCACCGGGCGCGCCGGTGCCACCGAGGATGCCGCCGAGCACGGCGACGAGCAGCAGCAGGGCCGGCGCGGAGCCGGCCGCGAGTCGGCCGGCCACCGGGCGGCGCGTGCGGACGTGGTCGTTCATGGGCGGTAGCGCCTTTCATGGCTGAAGCGCCCGGCCGGTCAGGGAGACTCGGCCGGGCGCTGCTGAAGGGAGTTGCACGTTCGGATCAACCGGTCGGTGCGGCGGGGCCGCCGACCGGCAGGCGGTCAGTGACCGCGGACCGTCAGTAGATCAGGTCCGGGCTGGTCTGGTAGTCGTAGCCACTGCCGTTGTTCCAGTACACCCGCAGCTCGCTCTTGTAGTCGTGGCCCGAGCTCGGGTTGGGGAGCAGCGTGCCCTGGTAGTGCGTGTAGCCGGAGCCGCAGGCGAACCAGTTGTCCCAGTGGGTGTTGGTCGTGTAGTCCCAGAGGATCACGTCGACCGAACAGGCGTTGGACTGCAGGTTGGTGTAGGCGTCCGAGTTGACGGCCCCGCTGGCGGTCGCGCTGACGCAGCCCTGCTCCCAGGCCGGGCCGCCGCAACCGCCGCCGGAGGTCGCCGAGGCGCTGCCTGCGGCCGCCAGGCCGAGCCCGCCGGCCAGGGCCGCACCGGCGAAGGCCAGCGCGGTGATCCGCTTGATGCCGCGAGTGTTCATGTCGTTCCCATCGTTGCGAGTTCCCGGCCGGGTCGGCCGGACAGGCATCACCATCCGCGAGCGGCATCGACAGCGGTTCGACGCTCGATGAGCGGCGACGCCCGAGCCACCTGCGCCCGCGCCACGAGGCCTGAGCCGCGACGCCTGAGTCGCTACCCCTGAGCCACGACGCCTGAGTCGCGACGCTTGAGCCCGTCGTGCATACCGGGTATACATACCAGGTATGCAGATGCCCGAACGGGCGTCATGCCCTTGAGCGAGGGGGAACTTTGTCGTACGTCGAAACAGTCGCCGGCACGGCCGCCGGCCCGCAGGACGCGGTGCTGCACCTGGACGGGACCAGTCGTGTCCACGGCCGGGGCGCCGCCGAGGTGCACGCGTTGCGCGGGGTGGATCTGCAGGTCCGTCCGGGCGAGTTCGTCGCGGTGATGGGGCCGTCCGGATCCGGAAAGTCGACCCTGCTGACCCTGGCGGGCGGCCTGGACAGTCCCAGCGGAGGGCGGGTGGTGGTCGAGGGACGCTCGCTGGGCGAGCTGTCGCGCAAGCGGCTGGCCGCGGTGCGCCGGCGCGCGATCGGCTACGTCTTCCAGGACTACAACCTGATCCCGGCCCTGACCGCGGCCGAGAACATCATGCTGCCAAGGGAGTTGGACGGGGTGGCGACGCGCACCGCACGGCGCGAGGCGCTGGCGGCGCTGACCGAGATGGGCATCGAGGAACTGGCCGACCGCTTCCCCGACGACATGTCGGGCGGCCAGCAGCAGCGGGTGGCGATCGCCCGGGCGCTGATCGGCGATCGCCGCCTGGTGCTGGCCGACGAGCCCACCGGCGCGCTCGACTCCACCACCGGCGAGGCCGTGCTGGCCGTCCTGCGCGCCCGCTGCGACACCGGGGCGGCCGTCATGATGGTCACCCACGAGGCCCGCCACGCCGCCTGGGCCGACCGGGTCGTCTTCCTGCGCGACGGCCGCCTGGTGGACGAGACCGGACGCCAGAGCGCCGAGGCCCTGACGGCCATCGCGGCCGGCATCGCCACCCGGCTGGAGGTCTCCCCGTGAAGCTCACCTCCTGGCGGGTGGCGCTGCGCATCGCCCGCCGCGACGCCCTGCGGGCCAAGGGCCGCAGCGCCCTGATCGTCGGCATGATCGCGCTGCCGGTACTCGGCGTGGCCGGCGCGGACGTGGCCTACCGCAGTGCCCAACTCACCCCGCAGGAACGGATCGAGCGCTCGCTGGGCACCTCGGACGCGCTGGTCGGCGCCCTGTCGCCGGGGCGCACGGTCGCGCAGGCGCCGAACGCCGACGACGGGACCACCGTGCTGGCCGACCCCGAGGGCCAAAAGCCCTCCCCCGAGCAGGTCAAGGGCGCCGCCACCGACCCCACCGCGCTGGTCGCCGGCCTGCTGCCGCCGGGCAGCACGCTGACCTCCGCCCGCCCGGGCCCGGAGGCGAGCGCGAGTTCCCGGTCCGGCCTGCTGCTCACCTCCACCGCCGAGGCCGACCTCGGCGACCCGCTCTGGCGGGGGAAGGTCGACGTGGTCAAGGGCCGTGCCCCGCACGCCCCTTACGAGGCGGCCGTGACCCAGGCGTTCCTGGACCAGTCCGGCCTGGCGCTCGGGGACACCACCACGGTCAAGGGTGTCGGGGGCAAGCCGTTCACGCTGACCGCGGTGGCGGAGTACCCGGGTGACCTGTCGAAGGTGGCGCTGATCGGGCGGCCCGGTGAGCTGATCGCACCGCTGGTCGCCGCAGAGCAGAACAAGCCACTGCCGGCGGCCGGCGCCAACACCGACGCTGCGGGCGCCGACCCCGCCACCGCCGACGCTGCCGCCGCCAACCCGCCGAGCTGGCTGGTGCGGCTGCCCGCCGGCGCCCACCTCGGCTGGGCCGAGGTCCAGGAGTTCAACCGCTACGGCTACACCCTCACCGCCCGCACCGTCGCGCTCGACCCGCCCGCCCGCTCGGCCGTTCCGTACTACCGCAGCCAGAAGTTCGTGCTGGCCACCGGCATCGGCGGCTCCGGCACAGTGGTCGCGGCCACCATCGCGGGGATGGCGCTGCTGGAGACCGCGTTGCTGGCCGGCCCCGCCTTCGCGGTCGGCGCCCGCCGCTCGCGCCGCCAACTCGCGCTGCTCGCGGCCGGCGGCGGCGACCGGGCGCAGGTGCGCGCGGTGGTGCTGGGCGGCGGCGTGGTGCTCGGGCTGGCCGGCGCGCTCGGTGGCGTCCTGGTCGGCACCGGCCTGGTCGCGGTGCTCCGCCCGTGGCTCGAGTCCGCGGCCGGCAGCCGCTTCGGACACTTCGGCGTGCATCCGCTCGACCTGCTCGCGGTGGGCGCCGTCGGCGTCGGCACGGCGCTGGTCGCCGCCGTGCTCCCCGCCGTCCAGGCGGCCCGCCAGGACGTGGTCGCCGCGCTCGCCGGCCGGGTCACGGCGAAGGCACCGAGCAAGCGGCTGGCGGCGTTCGGCGCGGTGCTGGTGGCGACCGGCACCACGCTGGCACTGCTCGGCGCGGGCGGCAGCGGCCGGCCCGGGATGCCGGTGGCCGGCGGCTACGACGCGCAGACCCTGGCCATCCTCGGCGGCTCGGCCACCGCCGAACTCGGCATGCTCGCCTGCACCCCGCTGCTGGTCGGCCTGCTCGGCCGGCTCGCCCGCCACCTGCCGCTCGCCCCCAGGCTCACCCTGCGCGACGCCGCCCGCCAGCGCGGCCGCACCGCTCCCGCGATCGCCGCCGTGCTGGCGGCCGTGGCCGGCGCCGTCGCGATCACCGTCTACACCGCCAGCAGTGACGCCGAGTCAAGGAGCGAGTACCGCGCCACCGCACCGACCGGCGCGGTCACCCTGACCGTCATCCCGACCAGCCCGCTGCCGCAGTTGCAGGCCGCGATCACCGCGGACCTGCCCGGACTGGGCGCGCGGGCCGACGTCTACCAGCTCGAGTACCACTTCTGCCCCAACTGCGCCAGCACCGTCAACTTCGTCGACTCCGTCGCCACCGGCGGCTATCAATGGTCCGCCCCGGTGCTGGCGGGCGACCCGACCGTGCTGCACAACATGTTCGGCCTGCACGACCCGGCCGCCGAGGCGGCGCTGGCGGCCGGCCAGGCGGTGGTCTTCGACTCGCGCTACGTCAAGGACGGCAAGGCCACCTTCCATGCGCAGGGGGAGAGCGGCGGCGGCCCCGCCCAGCCGGGTCAGGCGTCCCAGCCCGGTGACAAGGACGTCAGCGTGCCCGCCGTACTGATCGACAACCCGGTGGCCGCCCACTACGGCATTGGCCTGGTCAGCCCCGGCACGGCCCAGCGCCTGGGCCTGGCCACCCAGCTCACCGCCTCGGTCTGGCTGCCCGCCGCCCCGCCGTCCTCCCGGCTCCAGCAGCAGGCCACGGCCGCCGTCAACCACCTGGACTCCTTCGCCGAACTCGCCGTCGAACGCGGCTACCAGTCCAAGAGCGACCTGACCACCCTCGCCCTGAGCGGCTTCGCGGCCCTGGTGGTCCTCGGCGCGGCCGGCATCGCCACCGGCCTGGCCGCCGCCGACTCCCGCCCCGACCAGGCCACGCTGACCGCCGTCGGCGCGCCGCCTCGCACCCGCCGGGTGCTCAGCGGTCTCCAGTGCGGCACCATCGCCCTGCTCGGCGCCGCCCTCGGCACGCTGTGCGGCTACGTCCCTGCCGTCGCGCTGCGCAAGGCGCACGAGATGGCACTGCACATCCCGCACGAGCCGATCATCACCCCGTGGTCACAACTGTTGCTGATCCTGGTGGCGCTTCCCCTGCTGGCCGCGCTGGTGGCCTCGGCCACCACCCGGTCCCGGATGCCGCTCGCCCGGCGCATCGACTGACGGTACGTCAGATCGCGTTACACCGTGCCCCGATCCGCACTCGCGGGTCGGGGCACGCGGGTTGGCGGGATCAGCCGCTCACCCGCGCCCATCCGCTGAAGCCGAGCGGCGTTCGTCGTGCCAGGCGGCGCTCTGCAGGAAGTAGGTGTCGTACCGCTCCTGCACTTCCAGCAGGCTCTCGGGCGTGACCTCGCCGAGCGCGATGCGCTGCAAGTGGCGGAAGTACTCGAAGCGTTCGACGCCGGGAGTGATGACGATCAGGATGTCGGCGTCGGATCCGGGCGCCGCGGCGAAGGCGTGCGGGAGGCCGGGCGGGACGATGACCAGGTCGCCGCGCTCGGCGTGGACGACCTGGTCGCCGGAGAGGAATCGGGCGGCGCCGTCGAGCAGGTAGAACATCTCGGCGGATTTGTCGTGGCGGTGCGGCCGGGCGCCGTCGGCGCCGTCAGCCAGCGTGACACGTTGGGTGGACAGCGCCCCGCCGGTCATGCTGCTGTCGGCCAGCAGCCGGATGGTGGTGGGGACGCGGCCGACCACTTCGGCGTCGGCGGAGCGGACGAGCACGGAAGAGGTGAAGTCGGGCACGATCAGCGACATTTCGGGCTCCCTGCAGAACGGATCGGGTGGGTCGAGCGGGTTCAGAGTGCGAAGAGCAGGCCGGCACTGATCAGAACGACGATCGCGGTGGCGAAGTGGATCCCGAACGCGACGGCTTTCGCGCCGCCGTGCCGCAGCACGATCACCATGTCACCGAGCGGCACCAGCGCCACGACAAGCATGAACCAGGCCTCGGCACGGGCGCCCGCGAAGGCCAGCAGAGCCAGGCCGACGAGGCCGAAGGTGCCGTCCCGCACCCCCTTGATCGTGAGGTAGGCCGGGTCGCCGTCCGGCTTGGCGGGCACGCCGTATCCGGCGGCGGCGGCGCGGGGCTGGAACAGGAAACGAGCCCCGATGAAGAGCACGAAGAGATCGAGGACGGCGGCCAAGGTGTACGCGGTGACGGTCACGTCACTTCTCCTTGCTAGCAGCGCTAGGGACAGGAGCAACGTTAGCAGAGCAGCGGAAGGGATTCTAGCGGTGCTAGAATTCTGGTCATGGCGAACCAGGCGCGCCGAGAGCGCGAACGAGCGGAGCGCGAACGGCAACCGACGCGCGCGAGGCCCTGGCCGCGGACGCCCACGACCACCGCCTGACCCTGCTGGTCGGCTGCTTCGCACCGGCGGCGACCAGCTGAAGCCGCCCGCCGACCGTCAGCGGTTCGCCAGCCGGGTCCGCAGCGCGTCGGAGTCCGGCAGGAACCAGAGCTGAGTCCCCCGGTTGCTCTCCCGGACGAAGTCGCGCAGCGCGGTGCCGGCGTCGACGTGCCGGGAGATGTCGCCGATGACGGCCAGCCCCAGGCGGTAGTTGGCGAACTTCTGGACGATGTCCCCCGCGAGCCGGGTCCGCAGCCGGAAGAAGTCGTCGGTGAGCCGGGCGGCCGGGAGCGCGACCCAGTGGGCGCCGTGGTAGTGCGCCTCACCGATCAGGTCGATCGCGTCGCGCTCCTCGCGCAGCGAAGGGCCGTCCGGTGCGCAGACCAGGACGTCGGTGTCGGCGATGCGCTGGATCGTGTCAGGCATGGGACTGCGCTCCTTCAGTGGTCGATAAGAAGTCCGGAAAGGGCTTCACGCGGGCTGCTCGCTGAGCGCGTCGATGACCTTCAACAGCTCCGCCGTGGCCTCCAGGCCGCCCAGGACGATGACTTTGAGGGTGGCCCGCTCCTCGTCATAGACGTGCTCCACCCGCAGGTGGTCAGCGGCTCCCCCGCTGCGAGGGCCCTGGACGGTGGCCACCACCGTGTTGACCAGGCGGGTGGCCTCCTCGGCGCTGATCGCATCGATCTGCACGACGGCGGACACCTCGGCGTGCCGCACCCGACCAACGGACGCCGGGGCGGGCGCGCCGGTGAACACCGCCAGGTCCTCACGGGTGATCCGGTACTGCTTGCCGACCCTGGTCGCCTTCAGCCGTCCGTCGCGGACATAGCTGCGCACCGTCCTGACGTGCAGGCCCAGCAGGTCTGCCACCTGGTCCACCGAGTAGTAGAGCTGTTGCGCCACGCCGTCCCCTCGCGCTCCGTCCAGGTCCGGCCCGAAGTGCCCATGACCTTCCCCTTCACTCCCTAAACGTACATCATTCATGGCCGTTCAGGGATGATTAGGGAGTTCTCCGTGAATCGCGCGCACCGCCAACCTCGCGCAGAGCACCGCCAGCGGCAGCTCCGCGCCCATCGCCATCAGCACCGATGCGGTCAGCTCGCCGCCGGGCGCCGCCGTCATGGTGTCGAACCAGGCGTCCACCAGCAGCAGGGTCGCGGTGGCGGCGGACGTCAGGCCGGCGCGCCGGTCGCCCCGGCGCAGCAGCAGGCCGGTCGAGAGCAGGCCGACCGCCTCCAGGGCATCCAGGCCGGTCCAGGTCCAGGCCCAGTGCGCGGCCCCTGCGGTGGCGGGCAGGCCGGCGTGCAGGAAGAAGAGCCAGGGCACCATGGCCAGCCCGAGGACGGTGAGCATGGTCGCCGCCCGGCCGGACAACGGTCCGGACCTGGCCTGACGTTCGATCAGCGCAACCTGCGCCATGGCGGTTTCCTCCCCCCGCGCCCGCCCCTCGGGCGCACCACCAGCCTGTCGCAGCGCCGCCCCGGGGGCAGTAGTCCGGCCATCCCAATCGATGGTGGTGCCAGCTACACCCCCGCGATCGCGGGCGGCATGACGGTGCGAAAGGTGACGTAGCCGGCCGGCCGATTGGCGTTCAACTGTCGTTCACCTGTACGATGCGATGATGCCTTCCCAACGCCAGGACCTGTTCGACTCCGTCATCGCGACGCTCGCGGCCGAAAACCTGCCGCTCGCAGCCGACGGTGACGGACGCGCGGGGGCGGTCGTGCGCGCCGAGCGCCACGGGGTGTCGGTCGCCTGGCAGTGCGGTTCGGGCAGTCGCCGGCTCCCGGCGCACAAGCATGGCCGGCGGGGCGGGGTCGGCCATCGGATGAGCGGCGGCTCGGCGGTCCGCTCGTGGGACTTCCAGTCCGCCCTGCACCTCGCGGCCACCCTGGCGGCCGCCGGTTACCAGAGCGACCACCTCGGCGACCGCGTGCTGGTCACCGACTGACCATCGGACCGGGGCGCCGCCGAATCCGACTGCGCCAGTGGCCAACTCCCCTGACGGCCCGTCCTCCTGACGTTCGGCCGTTCCGACGTTCCGCGAAAGCGTTCACGAAGCGATGACCAGGCAGGTGGTCGACCGCCCGCTCGCCGTGCGCAACTTCATGATCTCCTGGTGGGCCGCCATCAGCGCTGCATGTCGATGACGTACTTCCCGCGAACGCCGCCTGCTTCCAGCCGTCGGTGAGCCTGGGCGAGTTCAGCGATCCGGTCGGCTGACGGGTTGTTGCTGAAGAGCTTGATTCGACGGGGCGAGGCGGCGGCCCGCAGTCCGGTGCATGCGCCCGCGCCAGTAGCAATCGCCGAACTCGCGAAGTACGGTTCCAGGCGGCGCCGTTCAGTGGCACCGGGCCGACCTCTCGTCAACTGGCAGGACACGACCCTGGTTTCCGGACAGTGGTGTGCGCATCGCGGGAAGGCGGGAGAAATCGCTCCCCCGATCGGGGGAGGCCGCCGCTGAGCTGCCCGGTCATACTGACGATCATGATCAGGGGAATCCGGCCGCTGCTGCGCGGCTCCACGTATTCGGGTGCGCTGTTCGCCTACTGCGGAGCGCTGGCGAGCATGCCACTGCTGCCTTTCGCCATGCTGCCGGCGCTGGCCTGGCGATCCGCTCCCTATGGCGTGCGGGCCGTGCTGACCCTGCTGATCTGGGCGGCACTGATCGCCGTGGTCGGGCTGGCCCGCACCACACGGCGGGCGCTGATCGCCTGCGCCCGTCGACTGCTGAACGTGGCGCTGCCGGATCCGGTGGCCCGTCGCCGGCCGGCCCGCTCCCCCGGCACCGGGCCGGCCCCTGCCGTGCCGTTCGTTGCCGTGCCGTCCGGTGTCGACCGCTGGCGGACTCCGCTCTGGCTGCTGCTGCACGTGGCACTGGGGTGGACGGGAGGACTGGCGAGCGTGATGCTGCTCGTCGCGGGCCTGGTCCTGCCCGGGGGTTGGACCGGCGCCGAGGCAGGGCTGAGCTGGTCCGGCGGGTACGAGCGGGTGACGGGTGCCTGGAGCTGGGCGGTGGCGCTCGGCTGCCTGCTGCTGGTGCCGGCTGTCTGCGTGGGGGTGACGAACGCTCTGCGGTGGCTGGCGCCAAGGCTGTTGGGGCCGTCGTCGGCCGAACGGCTCGCGCTGGCCGCCGAGCGGGAGCTGCTGCTGGCCGAACGCAACCGGCTGGCCCACGAGTTGCACGACTCGATCGGACACACGCTGACGGCGGCCACGATCCAGGCGGCGGTGGCGGGCGAGGTGCTCTCCGCCGACCCGGTGGCGGCGCGGGCCGCCCTGCGCAGCATCGAGGAGTCGACCCGGGCCGCGCTGGAGGACCTGGACTACGTGCTGGGCGTGCTGCGCGAGGAGGAGGCGGGGACGGCGCCGACCCGGACCCTGGCCGACCTGCCCGAGCTGCTGGACCGGCTGCGGCACGCGGGGGCGGTGGTGGAGCCGCAGCTGTCGGGCGAGTTGGCGCAGGTGCAGGGGACGCTCTCCCGGGCCGCGTACCGGATCCTCCAGGAGGGCCTGACGAACGCGTTGCGCCACGGGGCGGGCGGTCCGATCGAGGTCCGGGTGGCGGCCGCGTCGGACGGGCTGGAGCTCAGCGTGGTCAACCGGACCGGGACGGGGCCGAGTACGGGCACTGGCACTGGCCCGGGCGTCTTCCCGACGTCCGGGCACGGCCTGCCCGGGCTGGCCGAGCGTGTACGGCTGCTGCACGGTGAGTTCGAGGCCGGTCAACACGGCTCGCAGCAATGGCGGTTGGCGGTCCGACTGCCGGTACGGTTGCCGGCGTGATCGGCGCTGACGCGAGCGCAAGTGTCGCCGGCAGCGCTGACGCGAGCGCAGCCGTCACGCTCCTGATCGCGGACGACGACGCGGTGACCCGCAGCGGCCTGCGCACGTTGCTCGCGGTGCAGCCCGGGATCGCGGTGGTCGGGGAGGCCGCCGACGGCGTCGAGGCGGTCGAGCAGGCACGGCTACTGCGGCCTGACGTGGTCCTGATGGATGTGCGGATGCCACGTCGCAACGGGATCGAGGCCACCCGGCAACTGCTGGCCTCACCCGCCGCGTCGGCCACACCGCCGAAGGTCGTGGTGATCACCACCTTCGAGAACGACGGCTACGTCACCGCCGCGCTCAGCGCGGGGGCCAGCGGGTTCGTCCTCAAGCGGCTGCCGGTCCGGCAGATCGCCGAGGCGGTGCGGGTGGTGGCGGCGGGCGAGGCGATCCTCTTCCCGGCGGCACTGCGCCGGATGGTCGCCGCCCGCCCGCTGGGCTCCGCCGAGGCGTTGCCGAGGGCGGCGCTGACGGGGCGGGAGGAGGAGGTGCTGCGGTTGATGGCCACCGGCCTGTCCAACCCGGAGATCGCGGAGTCGCTCACGGTGAGCCTGGAGACGGTGAAGACGCACGTCGGGAACGTGCTGACCAAGCTCGGCGCGCAGAACCGGACCCACGCGGTGGTGATCGCGTACGAGTCCGGCCTGGTGGTGCCGGGGTTCGCCGGCTGACGCGGCGGGTCCGCGACGCTCGGGTACCGAGCCGCAGGGCCGAGGTGTAGCCAGCACCACCATCAAGAGGGGCACTGGCACTGAGGATTCCCACCGGCCGACCCGGGATCGTTGAGCACACACCAAGCGGTCAACCGGTCCGCCGGTCGCACCGGTCCCGCCGCCTTCCTCGTCACACATCGGAGCACCGACACCATGTCCGCACTCTCGCCCGCCACCTCGCCCCAGCACCGCAAGACCGTCCGACGGGTCGCGGCCGGCACGGCGGCAGCGGCGGCCGTCACCGCCTGGTGGGCGTTCGACACCGCGCCCTACCCGTACGCCCAGCACTGGCTGCTGGACCTACCGCTGCCGTTCCTCTCGCTGCGCCGGCTGGACGGCATGCTGGCCGCCCGCCCTGGTGAGCGGATCCTGGAGATCGGCCCCGGCACAGGGCTCCAGTCCCTGCACGTCGCACCCCAGTTGGGCACGGACGGCCGGCTGGACATCGTCGACATCCAGCAGCCGATGCTCGACCACGTGATGCGCCGGGCCGAGCGGCAGGGCATCGCCACCATCCGGCCGACCCTGGCCGACGCCCACCAACTGCCCTTCGAGGATGCCTCCTTCGACGCCGCCTACCTGGTCACCGCGCTCGGCGAGATCCCGGACCCGACCAGCACGCTGCGCGAGCTGCGCCGGGTGCTGAAGCCCGGCGGGCGGCTGATCGTCGGCGAGTTCTTCGACCGCCACCAGATCCGGCCGGCCCGGCTGATCGGACACGCGAGCGAGTCCGGGCTGCGAGT
The DNA here is from genome assembly GCF_029892155.1 of Kitasatospora sp. GAS204B. Taxonomy (GTDB): domain Bacteria; phylum Actinomycetota; class Actinomycetes; order Streptomycetales; family Streptomycetaceae; genus Kitasatospora. Next base: position 283,841 of record NZ_JARZAG010000008.1, read on the forward strand.
GGGCAAGCTGATCGGGCCGCCCTTCGCCTACTACGCCCGCCTCCACCCGTGCGCCGAGCCGGCGGCCACCGCGTGAAGCCGCGCGGCGGGTCGGAGCGGAGCTGACGGCCAGGCGTCGACCGGCCTCGATCTCGCCCGCCCCCGATCAACGATTCGGTGATCCGCCCCCGATGCCGTACAGTCATGTTCACCGACGCGGGGTGGAGCAGCTCGGTAGCTCGCTGGGCTCATAACCCAGAGGTCGCAGGTTCAAATCCTGTCCCCGCTACGAGAGACGAGGGCCGGGTTTCGGTGCACAGTGTGCACCGAAACCCGGCCCTCGTTCTGTTCCCCTCCCGAACGGGCGAATCGGCTGCACCGGCGGCCTGCCTGACGGACCATCACTTGTCTGCGGCCGCATGCTGCTGCCATGACGACCGACTCCCAAGCCTCGACCTCGGTGGACCGACGCGGACTGCTCGCCGCCGCCGGTGCGGTGGCCACCGGCGGTGCGACCGCAGCGCTGACCGGCCTGCTGGCGGCCGGATCCGCCGCCGCTGCAACCGCTACCGCTACCGCCGCCGCCCGCCCGACTGCGCCCGAGCCCACGGCGTTCGGACCGGTGACGGTCCGGCCGGGCGACTCCCGCTACGAGAGCCTGCTGCGCGGCAACAACTTCCGCTTCGTCGGCCGGCCGGACGAGATCCGGGTGGTCGGGTCGACCGAGCAGGTGGTGCAGGCGGTCGCGGAGGCGGTGCGCTCCGGGCGGCGGATCGCGGTGCGCAGCGGCGGGCACTGCTTCGAGAACTTCACCGCCGACCCGGCGGTCCGCCTGCTGCTCGACCTGTCACCGCTGGACGCGGTCGGCTACGACGCCACGCGGCGCGCGTTCGCGGTGCAGCCGGGGGCCACGCTCGGACAGGTGTACCGGACGCTGTTCAAGGGATGGGGTGTGACGATCCCGGCGGGCGGCTGCCCGGAGGTCGGCGCCGGCGGGCACTTCGCAGGCGGCGGGTACGGGCCGCTGTCGCGGCGGTACGGCTCGCTGGTGGACCACCTGTACGGCGTGGAGGTGGTGGTGGTCGACCGGGACGGCACCGCCCGCGCCGTGACGGCCACCCGCGAACCCGACGACCCGAACCGCGACCTCTGGTGGGCGCACACCGGCGGTGGCGGCGGGAACTTCGGGGTGGTCACCCGCTACTGGCTGCGCTCCCCCGGCGCCACCGGCGACGACCCTGCCCGGCTGCTGCCCACCGCGCCCAGGGAGTTGCTGAAGTGCCTGGTCGGCTGGGCGTGGGACGAGCAGATGACCGAGCGGGCCTTCACCACGCTGCTGCGCAACTTCGGCCGCTGGCACGAGCGCAACAGCGCCCCCGACTCACCGTCCGCCAACCTGTACGCCATCCTCATCCCGGCCCACCGCAGCGCCGGCGGCTTCCAGATGACCGTCCAGATCGACGCCGACCTGCCCGGCGCGGACCAGTTGGTGACCGACTTCGTCGCCGCCGTGACCGCCGACACCGGCCTCACCCCGACCCTCAACGCACGGCGGGCCTTCCCATGGCTGCACCTGACCACCTGGCCGGGCAGCGGAGAACCCGGCGACGTGGTCACCCGCCGCTACAAGGAGAAGGCCGGCTATCTGCGCCGCTCCTTCAGCGACCGCCAACTAGCCACGATCTACCATCACTTGACGAACTCCACCGGCGGCCCGACCAGCGGCATGCTGCTCGTCGGCTACGGCGGCCAGGTCGACACCGTGGCGCCCGACGCGACCGCCGTCGCCCAGCGCGACTCGGTGATGAAGGCGGTCTACCACACCTTCTGGGCCGACGAGTCCGACGACGCCGCCAACCTCGCCTGGATCCGCGCCTTCTACCGCGACGTCTACCGCGACACCGGCGGCGTCCCGCTCCCCGGCGAGGTCAGCGACGGCGCGTACATCAACTACCCGGACGTCGACCTGGCTGACCCGACCTGGAACACCTCCGGCGTACCGTGGTCCACCCTCTACTACAAAGCCAACTACCCACGCCTGCAGCGGGTGAAGGCCCGCTGGGACCCGCGCAACGTGTTCCACCACGCACTGGCGATCGAACCCGCCGCGAGCTGACGCACGGGCAGAGCACGGACGGGGGCCGACAGCTTGATCAACGTCTCGGCAGCAATCGAGCACCGGCTCACCTGCCCTGACGGTATGGTTCGTACCGTCATCAGCGCGGCCCGCCGGGCTTCCCTTCAGGGACATGCCCCCACCCGCACGAGTCACTTCGTGCTGTCTGGGAGCATGTCTTGCTGTTCCGCGACTCCGCGTCCGCGGTCGCCGCCGAGAAGCTGGCTGGATCACTGTCGCTGCGCCTCATCGACCAGTTCGTCCACAAGCACGGCCGGCGGCCGGGCCCCGCCGAGGTCCGTTCCTGGGAGTCGAGCATCCCGGTCCTGACGAACGCGCTGTTGGACGCCGGGCTCGGCATGGTGGAGGTGCTGCTCGAGTACTCCCTCCCGCTCAACAGCAAGCGCGCCGATGTCGTGCTCGCGGGAGTCCATCCCACCACCGATGAGCCGTCCTATGTCGTGGTCGAACTCAAGCAGTGGAGCCGCGCGCTGCCGGACGACGGCGACCCGTTGCTCTGCCGGGTCGAGGCGTACGGCCGGGCCGTCCTGAATCCCATCGAGCAGGTCCGCGGCTACTGCGACTACCTCGTCTCGTTCAACGGAGCGCTGGCCGCGTACCCGGAGCGGGTGTCAGGAGTGGCCTACCTTCACAACGCGACCGAGTTCGACGTCAACGGTCTGTACGACGTGGAGCAGAACGAGCGTGGCCGCATGTTCACCGGCGATCGTCGCGGCGAGTTCATCCAGTACCTCCGGTCGAAGCTCAAGCCGGTCTCCGGCGCGCAGGCCGCTGACCAGTTGCTTGCCGGAAAGGTCGGGCCGTCCAGGCAGCTCATGGCAGTCGCCGCCGAAGAGGTCCGCGAGCGCGAGCAGTTCGTCCTGCTGGATGAACAGCGGGTTGCATACGAAACGGTATTGCGGGCAGTGCGCCGGGCGCAACAGGCCGACCACAAGGAGGTGGTCGTCATCACCGGTGGGCCCGGTACCGGGAAGAGCGTCATCGCACTGTCGCTCCTGGGAGAGCTCTATCGACGCGGCGTCACGGCTTTGCACGCGACCGGGTCCAACTCGTTCACCACGACCATGCGCCGGGTGGCCGGGGCACGCAAGCGTGAGGTCCAGGAGTTGTTCAAGTACTTCAACAGCTTCATGGCGGCCGACCGCAACGGCCTCGACGTCCTGATCTGCGATGAGGCCCACCGCATCCGCGAGACCTCGGCGAACCGCTACACCCAGGCCGCGCAGCGCACCGGTAGGCCCCAGATCGATGAACTGATCGATGCCGCCAGGGTGCCCGTGTTCCTGTTGGACGAACATCAGGTGGTGCGGCCCGGCGAGATGGGCACCGTGGCACAGATCCGGGCTGCCGCCGCCGCGAAGGGCTTGGACTGCCAACTGGTCGAACTGGACAGCCAGTTCCGCTGTGGTGGCAGCGACGCCTACCTGCGCTGGGTGGTGCGGCTGCTGGGCCTCGACGCGGGCGGACCAGTGGTCTGGGAGCCGGATGACAAGGTGCTCCTCGAGGTCGTCGACAGTCCGTGGGAGTTGGAGGAGTCGCTCGCCGCGCGCCGGGAAGAGGGCTACAGCGCCCGGATATCGGCCGGCTACTGCTGGAAGTGGACGAAGAAGATCGCCGCAGGGGAGCCGCTCCCCGAGGACGTGCGGATCGGGGACTGGGCCCGGCCGTGGAACGTCTTCGGCGACCGCTCGGTCGCAGGGGCACCGCCGGCCGCACTGTGGGCAACCGATCCGGCCGGGTTCGGCCAAGTCGGCTGCGTGTACACCGCCCAGGGCTTCGAGTACGACTGGAGTGGCGTCATCCTCGGCCCCGACCTGGTCTGGCGCACCGACCGCTGGGTCACCGACCGGACGGCGTCCAAGGACCCGGTCTTCCGGAAGTCCACGAGCGATGCCGACATCAACCGCCTGATTCGGAACACCTACAAGGTTCTGCTCACCCGGGGGATGATCGGCACGGTCGTCTACTCGACGGATGCCGAGACCAGGGCCAAGCTCCGCGAGCTGGTGTCGGGGCGACCGTCCGATCGGGTGGCCGTCAAGGACGCCGCCGCGATCCGTTAGAGTCCGGCCACCGTCGAATGGCTGCGCGGGCAACGCAGCGGGCTTGGGGGTTTGGGGCGGCACGACTCTCCGCCCCCGCTCCCATCAGTCGGACTGTCGGGTCGTAAGCTTCCGGACGATCAGCTCGGGTCGTCAGGACCCCTGCTCACGAGGGGGATCGTGTTCGGAATCATCAGGCCGTGCAGCCACCATCTGTCGGATCGGCTGCGGGCCTCCTGGATGGCTCATCTCTGTGGTCTCTGTCTCGCGCTGCGCGACGACCACGGGCAACTCGCGCGTACCGCAACCAACTACGACGGGTTGATCATCTCGGTGCTGGTCGAGGCGCAGCGCCCGGCCGATGACCGGTCGGGGCGGCGGACCGCCGGGCCGTGTCCGCTGCGCGGGATGCGGACCGCCGAGGTGGCGCGGGGCGAGGGGGCCCGGTTGGCGGCCTCGGTGTCGCTGGCGCTCGCCTCGGTGAAGGTACGGGACCATGTGGCGGACGGCGACGGCCTGTTCGCCCGGCGGCCGGTGGCGCTCGGCGCGCGGGCGGTGGCGCGGCGCTGGGATCGGCAGAGTGCGGGGAGCGGCTCGGCCGTGGGCTTCGACACCGGGGTGCTGCTGACCGCCGCCGCCCGGCAGGTCGAGCTGGAACGCGGCGCGGCGCCGGGCAGCGCGGTGCTGCTGGTCACCGAGCCGACCGAGAGCGCGACCTCGGCGGCGTTCGCGCATACGGCGGTGCTGGCCGGCCGGCCGCAGAACGCCGAGGCGCTGGCCGAGGCCGGTCGGCTGTTCGGGCGGCTCGCCCACCTGCTGGACGCCGTCGAGGACCAGGAGGAGGACGCCGCCACCGGGGCCTGGAACCCGCTCACCGCCACCGGCACCGACCGGGCCGAGGCCGAGCGGCTCTGCCGCGACGCGGTGCGCGGCATCCGGCTGGCCCTGCGCGAGGTCGAGTTCACCGACCGCGCACTGACCCATGTGCTGCTGGCGCACGAGACCGGCCGCGCGGTGGACCGGGTCTTCCGGGGCCCGGCGCTCCACGCGCCGTACCCGGGGCCCTACCAGGACCAGCCGCCGAACCCGTACCAGCAGCAGCCGCACCCGCCGCAGTACGGGCAGCAGTACGGGCAGCCGTACCCCCAGCAGTACGGGCAGCCGCAGAACCCGTACCAGCAGCCACCGTTCGGAGCGGGCGGCCCTGGCGGGCCGCAGTGGCCGGGCGGCCCTGGCGGCGGACACGGTCCGGGCGGCGGCGGGAACCGCCCGCCACGGCGCTCCGCGCTGGCCGGCTGCGCGGTGTGGGCCCTGATGGCCTGCACCTGCCAGTTGCTCTGCTGCGACCACAAGAACCCGTGGACCCGCGAGCCCACCGAGGGCTGGTGCGACCGGCACGGCCTGGACTGCGACTGCGACGGCTGCGACTGTTGCCAGGGCTGTGACGGCTGCGACGGCTGCGACAGCTGCGACTGTGACTGCTGCGATTGCTGTGATTGCTGCGACTGCAGCTGACAACTGACGGCGGCCCCGGACTGTTGACCGGGGCCGCCCGCACGGCCACCCACCCCCGGCCACCCGCCCCGGCCCCGCCCCGGTCAGCCGCCCTGGCGCCCGGTGACGAAGCGGCGCTCCGACTCCTGCACCTGCATGAATCGGCGCAGGCTCAGCAGCACCGGTTCGTAGAGCACCGTGAGCGCCACCGCCGCCTCCACCTGCTCCAGCGCGCTCTCGTACTCCTCGACCAGGTCCAGGTCGCACACCGCCAGGGCCTCCGCCGCACGGGCGTAGGGCAGCAGGTGCCCGGTGTCGTACGGGTAGCCGAGCCGGGCGAGCGCGGCGAGCGCGGCCACCAGCGTCCGGTACGGCGGATAGTCGTCCACCATGCCGTACTCCCAGCCCAGCGAGGTGAGCAGCTTGTCGGCCTCGCGCCGGGCAGCCTCGGTGGCCGGATCGTCGGGATCGGGCTGCGGGCCGGCCCGCAGCGCGCCGACGGCCGTGCCGAGCCGCGCGTGCTGGCCCTGACTCTCATCCTGGATGGCGGCCAGCACCTCACGGGCGGTGGCGACGGGCACCCGACCGATCTGGATCAGCGCCCGCACCAGCCGCAGCCGGCGCAGGTGCTCCTCGCCGTAGTCGGCCTGTTTGGCGGTGATCCGCACACCCGGGGGCAGCAGTTGCTCGCGCAGGTAGTACTTGATCGTGGCGACCGGGACGCCGCTCCGTTCACTGAGTTCCGCCAACCGCATCCTCTTGCATCCCATCCTAGGAGAGTGTCACTATCTTATAAGGATAGCGACGCTCTCCTATGCACGGCACAGGATCGCCAAGGAGGCACCTCCATGTCTGCAGCACCCATTCCCGGCCGTATCACCGCTGCCGCCGAGGGCGGCACGGTCGTCTTCCACATCGGCATGCGGATCAACAACTTCCGTGCCCTGCGCAGCTGGTGGCCCACCGTCAAGGCGATGCCAGGGATGCTCCGCGAGCTGGCCGCCGACCCGGACAGCGGAATGCTGGGCGGTCGGCTGCGCCTGGGATCCCCCCGGGACCTCGAGGTCATCCAGTACTGGGAGTCGCACGAGAAGCTGCTCGCCTACGCCACCGCCCAGGACCACAAGCACCGCCCGGCCTGGACCGAGTTCAACCGCCGGGTGCGCGCCGGCCACGGCAAGGTCGGCATCTGGCACGAGACCTACCTCGTCCCGGCCGGCGCCTACGAGACGATCTACGTCAACATGCCCCCACACGGCCTCGCCGCAGCCACCGGCACCGCCCCGATCAGCCGCCGCGGCAACACCGCCGCCGAACGCCTGGGCCTGCGACCGAGCTCCTGACCAGGCACCCGGTCCGCCGAGGACTGCCAGCACCAGGTGCTGCCGCAAACGCCCGAGCGCCCCGCACCGTCTCCGGTGCGGGGCGCTCGGGCGTGCGCTGCGGGTCAGGCCGGGCGGATGTGCTCCGCCTGCGGGCCCTTCTGGCCCTGGGTGACGTCGAAGGTCACCTTCTGGCCCTCCTGCAGCTCGCGGAAGCCCTGGGCGTCGATGTTCGAGTAGTGGGCGAACACGTCAGCGCCGCCACCATCCTGCTCGATGAAGCCGAAGCCCTTTTCCGCGTTGAACCACTTCACGGTGCCGGTAGCCATGCGTTTCTCCTTCAAGGGGAACGGAACGGGTCCCGCGGGGATGCGGGCCCGGAGATGATCGACTTGGTCCGGAGAGGCGCTGGACAGCAAAAACGCCCACGGCGTATCACCGCGGGCGAGAACTTCGGAACCACGACTGCTTAACCAGAACGTTACTCCTTGTGGGCCCCAACCGCCAGAGAACTCGCCCGGCGCGTTGCTTCCGGGTCCCGGCCACGAGGCCTGGGTCGCCCGTGACATGGGTTCAGCAGGCGAGCAAGGCAGCAGCGGCCGAGCCGCCGGTCAGCGGGCCGGTCAGCGCAGCGCCTTCGCCTGCCAGTAGCCGAACTGCTGCAGCGGATCGCCGTCCAGGCCCCAGGGCCACGGGGTGACCGTCTCGCCGATCAGCTCGAAGGTGGCCGTCGCCTCCCGCACGCGGCCGGCCTGGACCAGGGCGTAGGCGAGCATGTTGAGGTCCGCGAGGGCGGCGGCGTGCTGGAGCCGGCCGGGGCGGGGCCAGTCGGTGACGGCGCGCTCGAGGGCGGCGGACGCGCGGGCGTGCGCCCACTGGCCCCGGGCCAGCAGGGCCTCGACGCCGCCGCGGGCGGTGATGCGCTCGTGCTCCTCGACCAGTGCGGTCAGCTCGATGCCCACGGCGGGCGCCGTCGCGGGGACCCCGGCGCGGACCGCGTCCAGGAAGTCCAGCTGCCGGCTGCGCGAGCCGCACTCCTCGGGTGAGAGGTAGTGCAGCATCTGCAGATGGGCCTCGCGGTGCCAGGGATCGCGGGCGGCCACCTCGTGCCAGACCTCGAACAGCCGCTGCGCGTCGGCCCGCAGCAGTCGCAGTATCCCGAGCAGGACCACCCAGGGCGTCGGGTCCTCGGGCCTGCTGTCCGCGGCGCGGTAGCAGCTGTCGGCGCAGGCGTCGGCGTCGGCTTCCGTCATGACGCCCTCGTGGCGGCCGCGTACCAGCTCGACCCAGGCATCGAAGACCAGCGCGTCCGCGCTGCCCGGCTGCCGCTGCCGCCAGGAGCGGGCGAGCCGCGAGGGCGCGGCGGCCTCCGCGAGCACGGCGCAGCGGTGCGCGCGACGGTCCCAGTCCGACCCGGCCTCCGCGATGATCCGCTCGACCTGGTCGATCTGAATCTCGTTCAGTCCGGGCATCGCGGGGGAATCGAGTTGCCGGCGTACCCGGCCGAGTTTGACGTCATCGAGCTCCGGGAGCAGGCGCGGCCGGGAACTCCGAAACGCTCGAAAGATCGACACGCGGGCAGCCTAGGGCCCTTCCGGAATCCTGGACAGAGTCAGCAGGAAACCGGAAGGGAATGGTTATTTCTCGGGTGGATCGGGTGACCTTACGGTCTCGTACCGCGACTTCCGGGGTGCCGGAATGTCCCTGTTCAGCTCCCAACGAGCTTTTCCTTCCGGTGGACGGACCGGGAGGGTGGCGCGCTTCAGCGCGCCGCCACCCCCGCCCGGTTCAGTCGCCGGCCCGGCCGAGCAGCAGCGGGGAGGCCAGGCGCTGCTCCGGGTGCATCCGCAGCAGCAGGTGGACGACGCCGGCCAGGCCCGGCAGCAGGCCGGGCGAGAACGCCTCCCTGGCCAGGCCGCCGATCGCGCCGTGCTCCTCCAGGCCGCTGAGCAGTTCGGCATCGGCACCCTCGCGGTCGGGGCCCGCCGGCGGCGCGGCCGAGGGCGAGCACCCGCGCAGGGCCGCCAGCAGCTCCCACAGGCCCAGGTCGCCGTGGCACAGGGTGTGGGTCCAGCCGAAGCCCTCGCGCAGCACTGCGGGGGCCGAACGCCGGGCGGTCTCCCAGTGGGCCAGGTCGCCGGTGCGCCGGTACAGGTCGGCGGCGGCCAGGCCGATGCCGGTGGCGCCGTGGCACCAGGCGGTGGCGAAGTCGACCCCGCTGGTCTCCCGCAGATCGGCCCAGGCGCCCGCCGCCGGCGAGTACAGCGATTCCTCGAAGTCGAAAGCCCGCAGCGAGAGTTGCTGCCAGCACTCGCGGTCCGCAGGCGACCCGGCCGGGCTGAGTGCGAGCCTGGCCAGCGCCCAGCCCATGCCCGTGGCGCCGTGCGCGAAGCCGCCGACGGCCGACGGGAAGAGGGCGGTCGGCCAGTGCGCCCCCCGCTCGTCCAGCACGGCCGTCCGCTCCAGGTGCCGCCCCGCCTCGGCGGCGCTCGCCAGCCAGCGCTCCGCGCCGGTGCGCTCGGCCAGCCCCAGCAGCGGCACGATGGCGCCGGCCGCGCCGCCGAGCACGTCCAACGCCCGGTCCTCGGCGATCCGCTGCGCGTCCAGCAGCCCGGCCCTGGCCTGCGCCCGGTCCAGCAGCCACTCCTCGCCGAGGAGTTCGTGCAGCGTGGACCAGGTCCAGAGCTGCGAGGCGAGCCCGGTGAAGCCGCCGATCTGCCGGGTGGGCAGCTGCTCCTCGGTGGCGGCGAGCACCCGCAGGGCGCCCCGGAGCAGCTCTTCGAGGCCCTCGACCGGGTCGGCCCGCCCGGCCGCCTGCTCCTGCCGGTACTGGGCCAGCGCGAGGACCACGCCGCCCTGCCCGCTGTAGAGGTCGGCGGTGAGCGGCCGGATCGACCAGCCGACGTCGGTGAGCACCGGGCTGATCCAGGTGGCCGTATCGTCCCGGCCCCGCACCGCGGCGGCGCCGATCGTCCGGACCGCCTCGGCGGCCAGCCGCCGTCGGCGCTCCTCGGCCTGGCGGGCGTGCGGCGAGCTGGCCGGTTTCGGCGTCCGGGACGGGAGCTGACGTTCGTTCAGATAGGCGCCGACCAGGGCCCCGCGGATCACCTCCTGCTCCAGCGCGAGGTCGGCCGCGCGCCAGTCGGCCAGCGCCGCGTGCAGCGTGGCCGGATCGACCAGGCTGGTGAAGACCGGCACGTCGCCGCGGAGCAGGTCGCCGATCTCCGCCTCGATCTCGGCGGCTTCGCGGGGCGCGACCGGATTGCCCCGCGCGTTACGGGTCAGGATGTCCCGGGCCCGCTCCAGCGCGGCGGCCGGGTCGTGCAGCGAGGCCGGGTGCCAGAGCATCCGGCCGATCTCCATGTACGCCTGGGTGGGACGGCGGATGACGCGCACCTCGCAGCCGTCGAACCGCTCGAGGGCGGAGCGCAGTTCGCCCTTCTCGTCGAGACGGAGCAGCTGCTCGGTGATCTCCGCGAAGCCGGTCAGCACCTGCTGCCAGTGGCGGGCCAGCACCGGCGCGGGGCTCGGGTGGTTGCGGGCGGCCCGGACCTCGACGGCGGTGAGTTCCATCCGGGCGGTGTCGCGCCCGCCGTCCACGATCACCGGCATCGGGATCCGCGGCTGCTGTCCCGGCAGGCCGCCGGCCGCCGACAGGTCCACACCGGCCAGGGTGTAGCCGTCCAGGCGCATCGGCAGGATGCCGGTGCGCAGCACGGTGGTCCGCACCGTGCGCGCGGCCAGGTCGACCGCGTCGCCGCGCCCGCTCGGCTCGGTGGGCGGGTCGGGGGTGAACAGGCTCTCGGCGTCCACCACGATCGGCACCGGACCGTGCGCGAGCAGGTTCTCGGCGTGCAGATCGGTGCCGCCGACCAGGCGCATCACGGCCAGCCAGTGGCCCAGGTTCCGGTAGAACATGGCCAGCTCGGCCTCGTCGCGGCAGTACTCGTGCTCGACGTATCCGGCCCAGCCGTAGTGCTCGGCGTCGGCGTCCACCCGAGTCGACCCGTCCGCCACCCGGGTCGGCTCGCCGTCCACCAGGGTCAGCACAGCGGGTACGTGGATCGGGGCGGCCAGGCCGTCCGGGAGCACGGCGGCCAGGAAGTCCCGCAGGGCCGCGTCGACCTGCAGCGACCGCGGCTTGTACATCACCGTGCCGCCGGCGAACCGCACCCGGGCCACCGCGTGCCCGCCCCGGTGCTGGTCGCCGGCGCCCAGTTCGAGTTCGCGCAGCGGCCCCGGCGGGCGGCCCAGCAACTCCCCGATCGCCACCCGGTCGCGCAGCAGACGGCGTGCCAGCGTGAGTCCGGCGTCCAGCTGCAGCCGACCGGCCGCCAGGGCCCGCTCGTGCAGGACGGGGTACCTGCCGCGCAGCCCGTCCAAGTACTCGGCGGTGACGGCACGCTCCAAGTAGCCGCTCCACCGGGCCCGTTCGTCCACGCCCGGCAACTCGCCCGCCAGCGCGGCGACCCGGAGCTCCAGCAGGAAGACCCGGTTCAGTTTGAGCTGCAGGGACCGCGACAGGGCGGTGCGCAGGGCCGTACTCAGCACCTGCCGCTCCTCGGCCGCGAGCCCGGTCAGCGCCGACAGCCTGCGGTCCAGCTCGGCGAGCAGCGGAGCGGCCAACGCGGCCACGGGCGCGGCGAACCAGCCCTCCTCGAGCGGCGCGGTGACGGCCTGCTGCGGCTGCTGCGGCATGGGGGCGTCCTCTCTCTACTCGTCCGGTGCGTCCGGGAGTTCGGCGCGTCCGGGTGCCGGGCGGCGGCCCGGCCGGAGCACGGCCGCCGCCCGGGTCACGCGTGGTGCGGATCAGTGCTGCGGATCAGTGCTGCGGATCAGTGCTGCGGATCAGCAGCAGTAGCTGTGCAGCGAGGCACTACAGCTGCTGCAGTGGGTGAGGATGCCCTCGTAGGACTCGGCGAGCGCGGCCTCGGCGACGGCGCCGCCGACGTAGAGCGGGCCGGCCGGGTTGGCCAGGCCGTCGGCGCCCTCGGCACCGCTGAGCCAGGCCGTGACCAGCGCGTCCATGCGGGTTGCGGTGAGCTTCGGCATGTCACTCAACTCCATTCCGGTGTTGACCAGTTGTCCGCTCACGGTAAGGCGTCGCACACATGGCAGCTGACGCTAAATCCAGCCATCTTCATATGAGCTGACGCCATCACCGTGCGTTCCCGGACCGGCCCGGAGCCGTGGTTGACCTGCCGCACACTCGCCCGATCGGACCCCGCGACGCTATTCTCTGCTCAGCTGTTTCGGGCAAGGGGCCCGATGTGTCTGGGGGTTGGTGTGGTCACCGGTCGTGTGGTGCGGTTCGACGCTACTCGGGGTTACGGCTTCATCGCGCCGGCGCAGGGGGGAGAGGACGTCTTCCTGCACGTGAACGACCTCCAGATCCCCGAGCCGTACATCCGCCCGGGCCTGGTGGTCGAGTTCGAGATCGAGGACGGTGACCGCGGACCGAAGGCCTCCTTCGTCCGCCTCCCCGAGGGCGCCACCCCACCGACCACTCCCCCGGCGGCCGCCGCGATCGGCGCGGTCCGGCGAGCACCCACCGACGACTCGCTCTGCGACGTACTGAGCGCGGAGGAGTACACCCAGGAGATCACCGAGGTCCTGCTGACCGCGGCGCCGACCCTGACCGGGGCCCAGATCCTGCAGATCCGCGCCGGCCTGCTGCGGTTCGGCAAGGACCACGGCTGGACCGAGGACTGAGCTCGGCGTCTGTCCAGTGGCTGATGTGAACTTCGCCAGGCAGCCGGGAATTGCGTACCCATGTGCGGTTGCGGCATGGCGAAGCTTCTGTCAGGCCCCGTGTACGGCAAGCGTGTTGGGCGTCAACTGAATACCGCTGGTCCGTACGCCGCCCGAACTCCTTGCCCGCACCGGCTCGTCCGGCAGTGGGCGCCGGGCCAGTGCCTCCCGTGACCAGCACAGGTGGAGGCCAGTGACCAGGGCATGTTGCGTCCTCACGGTCACGCGGGGTCGACGCTGGAAGGAAACCTGCTGTGGCCTCCGTCACCGCAGTCACCGCAGTCGGTGCGATCCCGACATCGACCCCACGCGGGGCCGGCGCCCACGGGCCCCGGGAATCCGATCAAGGAATGCCGTAACACAATCAGTGCGCAATTCCGCAGCACACGATCCAGAGTGTGACATCCGGGCCGGTCGGAACTCGGGAGAATTTCACCGAAGCCATAACACGATCATCACCCGATTCTAATAACAAAAACGCAACGGCTGGCGGCTCACCAGTACCGAATGTCACGTTCTGTCGGCTTTTCCTGGCCAACAAAAGGGGACATGTCGGCATGCTCCTGCCCTCCTCGGACAGTATTGACGGAGGCTGAGGCGTGACACAGACTCCTTCCCGTAGCCGGCGCCGCAATCATCGAGCGCTCATCGGAATCGTCGCACTGAAATTCCTGGCGCGATTCCTTGCACGCTCTGCCGACTGCCGAGCGAGAAATCCTCCATTGAGGGAAAGGGAATTCCTGTGTTCATGCGCAAGAAGATCACCGCCGTCGCCGCCGGCGTCGCCGCGCTCAGTGCCGTGGCCCTCGGGGTCGGGGCGTCGCCGGCCGCGGCGAGCCCGGGCGGATGTGTGTGGGGCACCGACGCCTGCCTCTTCTACCACTCCAACGAATCCGGTGGCTTCAACGGGGACGGCGGCAACGACAACTACGGGGCGGCCTGGTACTTCGAGGGCTGCTCCGGTGGCAACTGCGACGGCGACGGCCAGCAGGTGTACAACAACATCGGCTATGTCTACAACGAGAGCTACCGGACCGTCACGATCTTCGCCTTGTACAACTGCAACTACAACGGCCCGAACCTGACCATCGGGCCCACCACGGGGCAGACCCTCTACGGCTCCGGGGTCTACAACCACGACGCGTCGCAGTGCTTCTCGTAAGGCCGTGACGCTGCGGGTGCCCGGCCACGCCTCGTCGCGCGGCCGGGTACCCGCCCTCGTCCCCCGCAGGCCGTCACCGCAAAGGGAGTCCCCGCGCATGGCTCGCGCCCGTTCCATTCCGTACCTGCAGGCTGCCGGGCTGCTCGCGGCCGTCGGCGTGCTGGCCACCGGCTGCTCGCAGTCCGCCACGACGTCGGCCAGGCCCGTGCCGGCCGGGGCTCCGACCGGCTCCCCGGCGGCCGGCTCAACGCCGTTACCCCGTCCGGCCGTCGGGGCGATCCCCGTGCTCGACAGCACCGTCGACAAGTCCATGCCGATCGAGCAGTACCTGTTCACGGCCGACCAGACCGAGCAGGTGACCGAAGCCCGGGGCCGGCTGACCGTGCAGTGCATGCAGCGCTACGGCCTGACGTACACGCCGCCGCCGCTGTCGCAGTCGTCCGGACCGGGTGGTCAGGCGACGCACCGGTACGACGTGGTCGACCCGGCGAACGGCTACCGGCCGCCGAAGCCTGCCGAGGCCAAGCCCACCCCGCCACCCCAGCTGCGCCCCGCGGAGCTCACGGTGCTGGCCGGTACCGGCCCGGCCGGTACCGAGCCGATCACCAGCTACCGCGGCCTGCCCATCCCCAAGGGCGGCTGCCTCGGTGAGGTCGACGCCAAACTCACCGCGAACGGCGGGGCGGTGACCGACGACCCGCTGGCAATCAGCATCAACTTCGACAACTACCGGCGGTCGATGGCGGACGACACGCTGCAGGCCGCCTTCCACCAGTGGTCGGCCTGTATGAAGATCAAGGGTTTCACCTATCCGACGCCGACCGACGCCATGGGCGACAAGCGGTGGAAGGGCACGGCCACGGCGTCCGCCGAGGAGATCGCGACCGCCACCGCGGACGCCTCCTGCCGGCAGCAGGCCAACATCGTCGGAACCTGGTTCACAGTCGAGTCCGCCTACGAGGAGCAGGCGATCCAAGCCGACCTCGACAAGCTGAACCAGGTCAAGCAGGGCATCGCGGCTGTCCTCAAGAACGCCGCCGTCGCCAACGGTGGCGGCTCTCTCTGACCCACCACCACGGTCGTCACCGCTCTGCCGGCGCCGGCCATGGCGCTGACCGCCCCGCTGCGCCGCGCTCGGGTTGGTTGTCGATGGCTGCTCCGTACACCAGGTCCGTGCCGAGTCGGGTCGGGGCGTGGTGGACCGTCTGGCCGTTGCGGACGGTGGCGATGAGGCCGGACTCGCGTAGGACGGTGGCGTGTCGGGAGGCGGCTGCAGCCGATACTCCGAGGATCGCCGCGAGCCGCCCGGTGGTCAGGGCCGGCGTCCTGACCACGGCGACCACTGCCGCCGCCCTTGTTGCCCCCAGGAGCGACACCAAGGCCTGGGCCGGAGCCTGGAGTTCGGGGTCGGGTGTGATGGCGGCGGCGGTCGTGGGGTAGATGACCGTCACCGAGTCGGCCAGCGGGTCGAACATGATGCGGCTGGCCAACGCCGTGGGCTGGAAGATCAAGGGACGCCGTTCGAGGGACTCTTCCGCGTCGACGAGGGTGTTCAGGAGCAGTCGCCGACCGTCCCAGCGGATCGACGGATGCAACGAGCTCAGCATGTCGTCGATACCGCCGATCGCCGCACGGACTTCTGCCCTGGCTGATGCGGTGGCGACGACCGAGGTGATTCGTCGACGGTAGGGGTCCAGGCCCGTGACGCGGAAGCTGGTGAGTATGCGGTTCAGCGCGCTCACCGCGCCCGAATGTCCGTCGGCGAGGGCACGCGTGAACGGAGTCAAGGCGCCGGATCGGGCCAGGTCCCGCAGATGAGCGGTGGCCGGTGGGGACTCAGGGTCGATCCCTGACGGTGTCGCGTGGGCGACCTGATCGAAGAACGCCGGAATGTAGAGACTCGTGTACAGGTCGAACAGTCCGCTGTGGTTGGGGTTCCAGCCTCGGGCAACCTCCAGCCGCCACGCCGCCAGCCGCCGGTCGGCGGTCCGGTCGGCCAGTTGAGCCCCGCCCAGCGCGAGCTCGTACCCGAAGTCAGGCGCGTCGGCGACCCGCAACCGCTCCAGGTCATCCGTCGACAGACCGATCCGTATCAACCTGGCATCCCCCCGGGTCAATGTGCTGGCGAGTCGGCCTCAGACCCTTTGCATGCTGACGCAAAGGCCTGGCCGTTGGCGCAGTGGCAGTCGATCGTTGAACCACGTCTCGATACAGGCGAGGTCCGCCATTTCGACAACTGCGGACCGCAGTCCCCGTGTTGTGACCTCCTGCAAGCCGTTCGTCGGGAGACTACCTGGGCCCTGATGAGTGGACAACAGGGTTAGGGAGGCCAGCGCCCTTGCCAGTGCGCCTGGTTGCTGCCCGTAACGGCTGAGGAACCACCACCCACGGGCGAGGCGAACGCTGCCCCAGATCGAGACCCTCAGGCCCAAGCCACTCCCGGCGCACAGTCATCCCAAGGAACAGAGGAATGATCGATTTATCGAGCGGAACACTGGACAGCGGGAAAGGCCATGCCGGCACCGCGCCCTGGTTGGTCGACGACGAGACCTGGGCCGCGATTGAACCGCTCCTGCCTTCCTGGCCCGGGCGGGGGCCCGGCCCCAGGCCGGTGGACGACCGGCGGTGCCTGCAGGGGATCCTGTTCGTCCTGTGCACGGGCATCGCCTGGCAGCATTTACCGCTGGAACTCGGCTTCGGCTCCGGACAGACCTGCTGGCGCCGACTGTACCGGTGGACCGCGGCAGGAGTCCTTCCCCGGATCCACGGCATCCTGCTCAGCCGGCCGCACACCGCGCGGCGGATCAACTGGACGCGCACGGCCGTGGCCGCCCCCGGTCCACAGCCGGCCCCGGACCGGCGTCCCCGCAGGTCGTGACCATCACGTATGCCGGTGCGGGGCAGGCGACTTGCGGGTGGTCGGCCGCAGTGGCTCGCAATGATCGTTGCGTATACGGCGGGCGCGGCTTACGGCTTGCGCGCCAGGCCCGCGTAGGCCATCACCTCGTGGTCCGCCAGTACCGGCCCGTCGTCCAGCTCCGGGTGCCAACGGTTGATCAGCACCACGCCGGGGTCGTCCAGTTCCAGGCCGGCGAAGAACCGCTCGATCCCGGCGCGGGGGCGCAGGTGGTTCTCGATGCCCGCCTCGCGGTAGCGCCGGGAGGCGATCTCGGCCTGTTCGGGCGCGGAGTCGGCGGTGCCGGCGGTCAGGGCGAGGAAGCTGCCGACCGGGAGCACGTCCAGCAGGTGGGCGACCAGTGGGAGGACGGCCTCGTCGGAGAGGAAGTGCACGATGTTGATCAGCGTCAGTGCCACCGGCTGGCTCAGGTCCAGGGTGTCGAGCAGCGCCGGCTCGACGAGCAGCTTCTCGGGGTCGCGCAGGTCGCAGTCGATGTACGCGGTGCGGCCCTCGGGCGTGCTGGTGAGCAGGGCGCGTGCGTGGGCGAGCACGATCGGGTCGTTGTCCACGTAGACGACCCGGGCGGCCGGGGCGACGCGCTGGGCGATCTCGTGCAGGTTGGGCGCGGTGGGGATGCCGGTCCCGACGTCGAGGAACTGGCGGATGCCATGCACCTCGGCCAGCCGGCGGGTCATCCGGTGCATGACGGCGCGGGCCGCGCAGGCGGCGGCGCGGGAGTTGGGCCACTCCGCGATGATCCGGTCACCGGCCTCGCGGTCGACGGCGAAGTTGGTCTTCCCACCCAGCATGTAGTCGTACACGCGCGCCGGGTGCGCCCGGTCGGTCTGCAGATCGACCGCCGGTATCCGGTCCTGCTGGGTCGGCCTCATCCAGGAGGCAACCTCGAACTGCTCCACCCCACACCCTCCACCGTAGTTCTCGGACCAACTCAACCACAGTGCATGATGGGACGTCAGCAGAGACCCCGCCGGATGGCCGGAACGGCCGGCGCCCCCGGGCCGCCCCTGCTCAGCGCGGTCGGACCGGCGCCGGACCCGGAGTGGCCGACCATCGATCCCCTCTCTGTCAGACCTGGATGAATTCAGCCAGGTCCCGCTCGATGGCCGCCTTCGGCTTGGCACCGACGATGGTCTTGACGGCCTCCCCGCCCAGGAAGACGGTCATTGTCGGGATGGACATGATCCCGTACTTCGCGGCAGTCGTCGGGTTCTGGTCGATGTTGAGCTTGACGATCTCGATCTGGTCGCCGTGCTCCGCCGCGATGGCCTCCAGGCTCGGGGCGATCTGCCTGCACGGGCCGCACCACTCTGCCCAGAAGTCGACCAGGACCGGCTTGTCGCTCGTGAGGACATCCTCATCGAAACTCGTGTCGGTAACCGCCTTCAGCGCCACTGTGCCTCCCGATCTCGGTGAATTTCTGCTGCGGATCCATCCCCCGACCTGTGCCCCGACCAAACCTGCAGCACACCCTTCAGCGGAATGCCGTCGTCCTCCTACTCTTGCGCACCGCCTCCTCACACTGACAGGCTCTGTCCGTGATCGGGACACGCGCGTCGATTCCCTCGAGGATCGACGAAAACACGTGGTGGACAGGGGGTTTGACCCCAGGTCAGCCACGGTCCGCGCAGCCTCCCGACTGGGCCGCGTTCGTCGAGCAGGCCATCGAGGCGGCCCCGCCGACGGCTGGGCGACGCGTTGCCGAGTTGCCGGGGACGGCCGGATTCGCCGTGATCCTGGCGCCGCTGGCCGAGTTGGCCGCCGACCGGTTGGCGGTCGAGGTGACCGAGATCGGCGGGGTGGATCTCCCGGCGGTGCGCGGCGGGTTCGTCGATCGGCTCGCGCGGCGGCTGGCTCAGGTTGCCGCCCGCACGCTGGTTCTGGAGCTCAACGTCGCCAGGGTGGCCGGGAGTCTCGTCGGTGACACATCATCAGATCGATTCGACGACTTCGTCCGGCAGGCCTCTGGGCGCCCCGGTCTCTCCCGTCTCTTCAGCGAATACGTCGTGCTCGCACGGTTGTTGGCGCAGGCGTCGCTGCGGGCCGGCGCGGCGACGGCCGAGCTGCTCGGCCGGTTCGGCGACGACCGGGCGCTGATCGTCGACGGGCTGCTGGCGGGCCGCGACCCGGGACCGCTGGTCGAGGTGGAGAGCGGGGTGGGCGACGGCCACCGGCAGGGGCGGAGCGTCTCGGTGCTGCGCTTCGCCTCCGGCGCCCGGGTGGTGTACAAGCCGCGATCGCTCGCCGCGCACGGGCATTTCAACGAGGTGGCGCGGTGGCTCGACGCCCGCCTCGGGCGGCGGGAGCTGCGGACCCTGGCGCTGCTGGAGCGGCCCGGGTACGGGTGGGTGGAGTTCGTCGAGCAGCGGCCCTGCACCGCGCCGCGGCAGGTCGAACGCTTCTACTTCCGCCAGGGCGTGCTGCTCGCGCTGCTGCACGCCCTGGATACCACCGACGTCCACCACGAGAATCTGATCGCCTGCGCCGACGATCCGGTCCTGGTCGACCTGGAGACCCTGTTCCATCCGGTTCCCCCCGTCGTGCCGGTCGCGGACCCGGCCGCGCGCGTGTTGGCGTCCTCGGTGTACCGGACCGGGCTGCTGCCCCAGCTGCGGCTGGGCGACGAGACCGCGTGGGACATGTCCGGGCTCGGCGCCGACAAGGACACGGCGCTGCCCTTCGCGGGGGTCGAGTTCGCGGCGGCGGGTACCGACGAGATGCGGCTGGTCCGCCGGCCCCGGGTGTTCGCCGGCGCGCGGAACCGGCCGGTCCTCGATGGGCGGGAGGCGGACCCGGCCGCGTTCACCGAACCGCTGCTCGCCGGGTTCCGCACGGGCTACCGTACGATCGCCGCCCATCGGGACGAACTCACCGGCCCGTTGGGCCTGCTGCACCGCTTCGCCGAGGACGAGGTGCGGGTGGTGCTGCGCTCCTCGAACGGCTACGCGCGGCTGCTGGAGGAGTCGAGCCACCCCGACGTGCTGCGTGACGCGGCCGAGCGGGACCGGCTGCTGGAGCTGATCCGCGCGGAGTCGATCGGCAACGCCCTGCTGACCCGGGTCGCCGAGGACGAGATCGCCCAACTCTGGGACGGCGACATCCCGCTGTTCACCAGCCGGCCGGGGACGGCGGACCTGTGGAACGGCCGGGGCGACCGGCTGGCCGGGGTGCTCGGCACTCCCGGCCTGCGCCGGGCAATCGACAAGATCGACGCGATGGACGCGGCGGACAAGGCAGACGGGACGGACGGGACGGACGAGACGGACCGGCGCGGCCAGGAGTGGATCATCCTGGCGACGATGGCCGCGCGGTCCACGGGGCTCGGCGACTCGATCGGCAGACGGTCCACCGCACGCGTACGTTCCGGGCCGACCTGCGGCGCACCGGACCCCGATCGACTGCTCACCGCCGCCTGCCGGATCGGCGACCAACTGGTCGCGCTGGCCCACCAGGACGAGCACCGGACCAACTGGCTGGGCCTGGAACTGCTCGATCAGCGCTACTGGCGCCTGGGGCCGCTGGGCGCCGATCTCGCCGACGGGTACGGCGGAATCGCCCTGTTCCTCGCGCAGTTGAGCCGGATCACGGGCTCGGCGCGCTACGCGGAGCCGGCCCGGCAGGCGCTGCGCCCGGTGCCCGGTCTGCTGGCGGCGCTGGCCGAACACCCCGACCAGCTCGGCTACGTCGGCACCGGCGGGTTCGCCGGGTTGGGCGGGATCGCGTACGCCCTGACCCAGGTGGCCACTGCGCTGGACGACGACGGGATCGGCGCCTGGGTCGAACCCGCGGTCCAGCTGATCAGCACGGCCGTCGGAGCTGATCCAGAGTCAGGAGTGTTCACCGGCAAGGCCGGTGGCCTGGCCGCGCTGCTCGCCGTGCACCGGGCCACCGGGTCAGCCGCGGCCTGGCAGGCGGCGCAGGCCTGCGCGGACCGGCTGGTCGAGCGCCCGCTGCCGGCCCGGACCGGGTTCGCCTTCGGGTCGGCGGGCATCGGGTGGGCGTTGCTCGCGTTCACCGCGGCCGGCGGCGGCCCGCGCTTCACGGACGCCGGCTTGGCGGCGTTGCGGTCAGCGGCGTCGCGGTCAGCGGTGGCACCGCGGGCCGAGGAGCCGCAATCCGAGCCGGGGAGCGATGATCTGTCCTGGTGCCACGGGCTGGCCGGCCTGGCGCTGGCCGTTGCCGACAGCCCGCTCGCGGCCGCCGACCCGCAGCTGGCGCCGGTACTGGACCGGGCGCTGCGCGGCATCACGGCGAGCGACCCGCCGGCCGACCACAGCCTGTGCCACGGCGAACTCGCCGTTCTCGAACTGCTCCACGTCGCCGCCCCCTCCCCCGAGGCCGCCGCGGTCGCCGAGGCCGCGCTGGCCAGGCGGGCGGGCAGGCTGCTGGCCGCCCTCGAACACGACGGCCCGCGCTGCGGCACCCCCGGCGCGGTGCCCCACCCGGGACTGCTCACCGGCCTGGCCGGCATCGGGCACGGCCTGCTGCGCCTCGGCTTCGCCGACCACGTACCGTCGGCGCTGCTGCTGCGGCCGCCGGCTGCCAATCGGCCGTCCGGAGCGCGGCCATGACCACCGAGATGAACCGGAACCAACCCAGATGGATCACCCCGGATCAACCGACTCAAGGAGACCGAGAGCCCATGCACAGGGAAGAACTCGTCCGCTCGTGGAAGGACCCGAGGGCGCGTCAGGGCGGCCACGGCGAACACCCCTCCGGTGAGATCGCGTTGGGCGGCGGCGGCGCTCTCGGTCGGCGCGCGGCGCTGCTGTCCGGTGCGCCGGCCGCGCCCGGCCTCGGCCACGCCGGCAGTGTCAGCACCGACACCGACACCTACACCTCCCCGTAAGCCAGCCCACAGTGCGGTGTGATCGGTCACCAGCGGCTGCCAAGGCCGTCGGATAGCCTGCGGACATGCGGACCACCTCTCCGATCACCGTCGGCCGTGCTGGTGAACTCGCCATGCTCGACTCCGCGTTGACCGACGTTCGCGCACGTCAGGGCCGTGCGGTGTTCCTGCTCGGCGAGCCGGGGATCGGCAAGTCCCGGCTGGCGGGGGAATGCGCGCAGCAAGCCGGCGCGCTCGGCATGCCGGTGCTGCGCGGGCGGGCCGGAGCGGGCGGGACGGGCACCCCGTTCCGCCCGCTCCGCGAGGCGCTGGCCTCCCGGTTCCGGCTCGGCAGGCCGCCCGCCGACCCGGAGTTGGAGCCCTACCGGCCCGCGCTCGCCCGGCTGGTGCCGGAGTGGCGGACCGCCGAAGGCCCGGACGGGCACGGGTGCGTGGTCGAACTGGCCGAGGCGCTGCTGCGGCTGCTGGCCCTGGTCGGCCGGGCCGGCGGCTGTGTCCTGGTGCTGGAGGACCTGCACGACGCCGACCCGGAGACCACCGCCGTCCTGGAGTACCTGGTCGACAACGTCGCCGAGGTGCCGGTGCTGCTGCTGGCCACGCTGCGGCCCGAACCGGGGCCCGGCCGCGACCTGGTACGGGCGGCCGAGCGACGGCGCGGGGCCACCGTCGCCGAGCTGCTGCCGCTGGTCGCCGACGAGGTCAGGGCGCTGGCCGCCGGCTGCCTGGAGACGGCGGCCGTGGCCGTCCCGGACGCCGTGGTGGACCGGCTGGTCGCCGACGGGGACGGCAACCCGTACCTGGCCGAGGAGTTGCTCGGCGACCTGGTGGGCTCCGGCGCGCTGCGGCACGGCGAGCGCGGCTGGCAGGTGGTCGGCGAGCTCGGGCCGAGTGTGCCGGCCACGATCGTGCAGTCCTACGACCACCGGCTCGGGCTGCTCGGCGCGCAGGTGCGCGAACTGCTGCTGATCGGGGCCTGCCTGGGTCCCCGGTTCTGCGTCGACACCGTGCAGCTCATCACCGGCCACGACGACCGGAGCATGTTCGCCGGCCTGCGCAGTGCCGGCGAGGCCGACTTCATTGTGCCCGACCCTGCCGCCCCCGGCTGGTACGCGTTCCGCCACGCGCTCACCGCCGAGGCGCTGCTGGCCACCGTGCCGCCGCTGGAACGGGCGGCGCTCGCCCGGCACGCCGCCACCGAGCTGGAGCGGGCCGACCCCGAACTGCGCGACGACCACTGCCAACTGGCCGCCGATCTGCGCCTGGCGGCCGACGATCCGGGCGGTGCGGCCGTCCACTACGCCGAGGCCGGACGCCGGGCCCTGGCGGCCGGTGCGTCCGGCTCGGCCGTGGCCCTGCTGGAGCGCGCGCAGCAGCTCGCGGCCGTGCCGGACCGGACGGCCGTGACGGAGTCGCTGATCGACGCCCTGGCCGAGGCCGGCCAGCTCGGCCAGGCACTCACCCTGGTGACCGCGCTGCCGCCGGCCGGGGCCGCGTCCCTGGGCGTCGGCCGCCGGCTCGCCCTGCACACGCGGCTGGCCTGGTGCGCGGTGACGGCCGAGCGCCCGCAGGAGGCGGCCGCCCAGGTGGCGGCGGCCCGGGCGCTGCTCGACGACGGCGCCGCACCCGAGCAACGTGCCCCGCTGGCCGCGGTCGAGTCGCATCTGGCCCTGCTCCCCGGGCCGGGCGACCCGCAGGCCCGGCAGGCCGACGCCGAGCGGCTGGCCCGGCAGGCGGCGCAGGTGGCGCAGCGGGTGCCGCTGCCCGTGGTGGCCTGCCAGGCCTGGCAGTTGCTCGCCCTGCTGGCACGCGAGCAGGGCTTCGACCACGCCGACAGCTACCTGATCCGGATGCTGGAGGTCGCCGAGACCCACGGTCTGGGCAGCTGGCGGGTGGAAGCGCTCCTGCGCCTGGGCATGAACGAATGCATGCGGACCGGCGAGCCGCACCGGCTCGACCAGGCCCGCCAGGCCTCGCTCCAGCTCGGTTCGGTGCGCGTGACGCAGAGCGCCGAGGGCGCGCTGGCGATGAACGCGGTGCTGCGGGGCGAGCCGCAGGCGGCGCGGGAGATCATCGACCGCTGCCTGGGCGCCACCGCGCGTCTGGGCAACCTCGCCACCCACCGCTACCTGCTGCTGACCGCCGCCACGCTCGCGGCGCACCAGGGCCGTCGTCGGGAGATGGAACGCGAGCTGCTGGCGTTCAGCCAGATCGGCGGTGAGGACTTCTTCCTGATGCCGGTGCTGCTCGGGCTGTGCCGGGCGATCTGCGCGTTGCTGGAGGAGGACCGGCCGCTGGCCACGGCCGAGTTGGCGGCGGCCAGGGACTGGGAGCGGCGCAACCCCAACGTCTACTACCTGGCCGGGCAGCACGGCCTGCACCCGCTGCTGGAGGTGCTGGCCGGCGAGGCGGGCTGGGACCGGTACCAGGAGGTCGAGGCCGGCCCGGCCGCTCCGCTCACCTGGAACGGCCAGTTCCTGCTGCTCGCCCGGGCCGTGCTGCTCGGCCGGGACGGGCGGGGCGAGGAGGCCGAGCAGGCCGTCGCCGCGGCCCAGCGATGCGCCGCGCTCTTTCCGATGGCCCGGCACCTGGGCCTGCGGCTGGTGGCGGAGGCCGCCGTGCGCGACGGCTGGGGTGACCCGGTGGCGTGGCTGCGGACGGCCGAGGAGTACTTCCACGCCCTCGACGTGCCGGCCGTGGCGCGCGCCTGCCGGACCCTGCTGCGGCAGGCGGGGGTCAGCGTGGCGCAGCACCGCGGCGGCCGGGACCGCATTCCGCCCGCGCTGCGCGCCGTGGGCGTCACGTTGCGCGAGTACGAGGTGTTCACACTGCTGGTCGAGGGACCGGGCAACCAGCAGATCGCCCGGGAGCTGTCCATCTCGCCGCGCACGGTGGAGAAGCACATGGCGAACCTGATCAGCAAGACCGGCTGCCAGGACCGCGCGGCGCTCTGCGAGTTGGCGGTCGAGAGCTGCGCGGCGGAAGGCGAACCGCAGGTCTGACCGGGGCTCGCTCGCTCAACGCGCGCCGGCCTGCGCCCCGACCAGCCCGACCAGCCCGACCGGTCCGCCCAGCCCGTCCATCGCTGCCGGCAGCGCCAGGGAGTCGGGCAGCCAGCTCCGGGTGCCGCCGTGCCGCAGCCGGAGCAGCGCGGCCAGCATGCCGGCCGTCCCGGTGCTGCAACCGGCCGTCACCTCGGTGCACGACTCGTCGGGGAGCAGCAACAGCCCGTCGCGCCGGGTGTGCCGGGCGTAAGCACAGGCCACGAGCTCGGCCGCCCAGCCGCGGTAGCGCGGTTCGTCCAGGACCGCGGCCAGGTCCAGCAGGAACTCGGCGTTGCCCGCCAGTCCGTGGCAGACCGCCGGCGAGAGCTGCCACCGGCGGCGGTGGACCTCCACGGCCGCCTGCTCCGCCAGCTCCCGGTAGCGCGGGTTGGCGGTGGCCTGCCAGAGCCTGCCGAGGAAGCTGCCGACCCCGGCGGATCCGCCGCACCAGTACGGTGGTTGGAAGGCGGGCCTGGTCGACGGCCGGGCGCCCGGGGCGCCGATCTCCTGGTCGTCCTTCGACCACCAGGCCGCGCCCGCCTCGACCTGGGCGGCCGCCACCAGCGTGTCGCCGGCCTGCCGGGCCAGCTCCACGAAGTCGTCCCGGCCGGCCGCCCGGCCGGCCAGCAGCAGGAAAGTGCCGATCCCGGCCACGCCGTTCCCGAACCCCAACTGGCGGGCGCCGGCCAGCGCGGAGTCGAAGTCGGCCGGGACCGGCCAGATCACCCCGGCACCGCCCTGCTCGGCGGCGGCCAGCAGCCCCTCGCCGACCTCGACCGTGCGGGCCAGGAAGTCCGGCTCGCCGGTGACCCGCCAGAAGTGCAGCTGGGTCAGGCCCGCGCCGGCCGCGCCGTGGCAGATGCCGGGGTTCGGCCAGCGCACCGGAAGCTGACGGGCCAGCTGCGAGGCGGTCTCCAGCAGCGTCCGGTCGGCCAGCAGCCGGGCCGCGTCCAGCAGGGCCCAGGCGGTGCCGGCGCGGCCGAAGTACAGTCCGGGCAGCTGCGGTTCGTCCAGTCGCAGCCGCCCGGTGATCCAGTCGGCCGCCTGGGCGACCCCGGAGCGCAGCCGCAGGTCCATCCGCATCCCGGCGGCGGCCGTCAGCACCGCCAGCACTCCGGCGGCACCGTGCTGCACGTTCAGCGGGTCGTTGCGGGCGGCGAACCCAACGGCTGGCCACAGCCGGGCCTGGCCGGTCGGCGTCATCGTCTCCAGCAGGTGGGTCAGCCCGTCGGCCAGCAGCT
Source organism: Kitasatospora sp. GAS204B (assembly GCF_029892155.1). Taxonomy (GTDB): domain Bacteria; phylum Actinomycetota; class Actinomycetes; order Streptomycetales; family Streptomycetaceae; genus Kitasatospora. The sequence continues at coordinate 309,776 of NZ_JARZAG010000008.1, forward strand.
TCTCCTCGACCTCCTTCGACAGGACGGCAGGTGATGGACCGTCAGGTCCTGCGGCGCCGTCAGCCGGGTGTGCCGCTCGCAGCACGGCCAGGAACCCCCGCACCCGCTCCAGGCTCCACCGCTGGTCGGCGGCCTCGGCCGTCAGTCCGAGGATCAGCGGCCGCAGCGACCGGCCGCCCGGGTTGTCCGCGAGGGTCCGGTTCACCAGGTGGGCCAGCCGTTCGTCCGCCGAGCGGGCCACCGGCTGGTCCGCGGTGAGCAGGGGCTCGGCGCCGCTCGCGAGGTGGAAGAGGACGGCGCCGAGGCTGTAGAGGTCCGAACCGGGCTCCGGCGCGGGCCCGCTGGCCTCCGCGCCCACCACCTCGGGTCCGGTGTACCCCGGGGTGCGGGCGGGCTGCACCTGATCGCCGGGGCGGGCGACCGACTGCAGGTCGATCAGCCGGAGTTCGCCGTCGCCGGTGAGCATGAGGTTGTTCGGGTTCAGGTCACGCAGCACGTAGCCCGCCCGGTGCACCCGCTCGACCACCGCCACGATCCGCTCGGTCAGGTCCAGCAGCGCCTGTCGGGTCGGCTCCGGATGCGCGGTTGCCCAGCCGCGCAGCGTCTGCCCGTCGATCCGCTCCTGGACCAGGTAGAGGTGGCCGCCCTGGGTGAACACCCCGAGCGCCTCGGCGCAGACGCCGAGCGGGGTCAGCGCCGCGTGCATCCGTGCCTCGTGCTGCAGCAGGTCGCCGGCGTCCGCGCCGGTCAGCTTCGCCCCGACGTGGCGCCGGGCCTCCTTGATGACGACCGGACGCTCGGTGCCCAGCTCGGTGGCGAGGTACACCCCGCCCTTGTACGCGTGCCGGATCGCCTTGTGCACCACGTAGCGACCGTCCAACAGCACCGCGCCAGGCCGGATCGTGGCCTCAGGGTGCACGGGTAGCGGCGACCGCGCCCAGGCCGGCGGGCTGAACCAGGCCTGGCGACGGTCCCGGACGAAGCCGCCGTCGGGAGCCCGCAGCATCGGCTCGACCGTGCCGTCGTTGCCGAGCCGGGTCACCCCGTGGAAGACGCCGTAGCGGTAGTGCACCAGACTGCCGGGACGGTACGGCCGGTCGGACAGGATGCCCGGCCCGGGCAGCCCGCGGGTGACCCGGTCGAGCTCCTCGGCCAGCCGGCGGAAGTGGTCGTCGTCGTCCGGGTAGACCGTGATGAACTTGCCGCCGCCACCCCGGTCGTAGCGTGCGGAGACCAGCTCGGCCACCCGGCCCAGGGTGCCCGCGAACCTGAACGACGCCCGCTCCGCGACCAGCACCTCGGCGGCTTGGGCCAGCACCACCGGCGCGGCGAGCGGGGTGGCCGACACGTGCAGCTTCCACCCCTGTGCTCGCGGGCTGTGCCCCCCGGGCACCACCCGGCACCAGAACTCCCCCGGGTCGACCTCCCAGCCGAACGCGCCCTGCCGGCGCAGCGCCGACCTGACCAGGCCCGGGAGCAACTCGCCGTCCTCCTCAGGTGGTCCACTCCGGGTCGCGCTCGAACCTGTCATCGCCGGGCCTCCGTTGCCGGGGAGGGAGCAGCGGCTGGGCCCTGCTCCGGGTGCGTCGACCATGCTTCCGGCGCTCGGCGGTCGTTGCATCAGGGCGGCACGCGTAGGTTCCGGCGGCCGACCCCACCCATCCTGCCGGGTGGCCCCCACCATCGGCCTGTTCTCACCCTGCGCCTCCGGCATGCGGTGACGAGGGCGGGTTTCACGTGAACGTCGGGGCGACACCGGTCAGGGCACAGCTGGCCGTCCAGAGGTGCGCCGCGGTCGTGGTGTCGGCCAGCTGGTTCCAGAGGGGTTCGCTCCTGGGCCTGCCGCGCAGCCCGAACACGCGGGGGCCCCACAGCTGGCCGCCACGCACGTCCGGGTCGAGCACGGCGCGCACGGTGGGCCAAGCGGCGGCTTCCTTGCCCTGGACGAGAAGGCCGAGCGGTAGGCCGCGCAGCCGCTCGCCGGCAGTCCGGACCTGAACCGGCGGCCGCGAGGGGGTGAGGGAGTCGAGCGCGCCGCCGGGATGTACGACCACGCTCAGCGTGGTGCTGCCGGCAGCGCCCAGGCGGCGGTCGAGCTCGAGAGCGAAGTACATCTGGGCCAGTTTCGACCGCGCATAGGCGCGCTTGGGCTGGTAGTCATGCGTGCTCTGGAGATCGTCGAGGTCCAGGCGTTCGGACTTGGCCGCGAAGCTGCCCGTGGTGACGATCCGACTTGCCGGGGTTGCCATGAGCAGGGGGGTCAGCCAGTGGGTGAGTGCGAAGTGCCCCAGGTGGTTGGTTGCGAACATCAGCTCCTGGCCGGCCTTGGTCTCACGGCGCGGCGGCTGGTCGAGCGCCACGCCGGCGTTGTGGACGACCGCGTCGAGGCGGTCGAGTTCGAGCGCGTCCACAGACGTCCTGAGCGATGCGAGATCGGCCAGGTCCAGCGGCAGATGCCGCACCTGGGCGCCGGGGACGCGTGAACTGATCGAAGCGATCGCGGCTTTGGCCTTCGTCTCGTCGCGGCTGCCGAGGACGACCGTGGCCCCGGTGCCGGCGAGCTGCTCGGCGACGAAGTACCCGATGCCCGCGTTGCCGCCGGTCACCAGGAAATTCCTGCCCTCGGCGCGAGGCAGCCGTTGGACGTCCCACGTCGGGGCCTTGGGTACGGAGGGCATGGCGGGCTCCCGGAGCTCGGAGTGATCTGGCGGCGGGCCGGCGCACCTTCACAACCGGTCCGGCTCAGTCCCTACGGTCCCGGAGGCCACTCACATCCCACCGACAGGTCGCTGTCCCCACTGACAGCCGACCGACATGGCGCGGGCCCATCATCCGTCGCGGCCGCTCTCCGTACCCGGCACAGGTGACCCCGCTGAGAAGCGGCACCGAATCCGATCACTCCGTCACGGGCACGCATTCGGCGAGCAGGTCGACGACGTCGCGCCAGGCTCGCTGCGCGTGCCGTGGGTGGTAGCCGACGCCGGGGAGCACGGTGTGGTCGACCGGCGGGTGGTGGAAGGCGTGCAAGGCGCCGCCGTAGACCGTGAGGCGCCAGTCGACGCCTGCGGCCTGCATTTCGGCGGTGAACGCGTCCCGTTGCGCGGGCGGCATGATCGGGTCTTCCGACCCGACCCCGGCCCACACGGGGCAGCGGATGCGCGCCGCCTCGCCCGGTCGGCCCGTGGTCAGTGCGTTGACCGTCCCGATCGCGCGCAGGTCGACGCCGTCGCGCCCGAGTTCCAGCCCGATCGCGCCCCCGGTGCCGTAGCCGACGGCGGCGATCCGGTCGGGGTCGGTCCGCGGTTCGGCGCGCAACACGTCGAGCGCCGCGTGGCCGATACCCCGCATCCGGTCGGGGTCGGCGAGCAGCGGCAGGCAACGGGCAAGCATCTCCTGAGGGTCGCCCAAATAGCGCCCGCCGTGGAGGTCGAAGGCCAGCGCCACGTATCCCAGCTCGGCGAGTACATCGGCCCGGCGGCGCTCGACGTCGCTGAGCCCCATCCCCTCGGGCCCGACCAGGACCGCGGGCCGGCGGTCGACACCGGCCGGGAGCGCGAGGTGCCCGATCATCGTCAGGCCGTCGGCCGCGTATTCGACCGTGCGTGTGGTAACCGTCGTCATGAGACGGGACTGTAGTGATCGCCGGTCCCGGGCGGGCCGGTGTTCACCGCTGGCAGAACAGCGCGGGTGTGCCGCTGAACCACGGCGCCGGCTCGCCGCCCCGGCCAACTGTGGCAACGTCACCTGAGACCTGGTGGCAACTTCGTCCCCGACTCCGTCATCCACCAGAGACGCTCGCCACCTGAACGAATGAATCCAAGGGTGCCGCCTGCGGTTCGTGATCGCAGGCGGCACCGGATCGGCGGCATCATGAGTGGCTCCTGGAGTTGACGGTGGGTCGGCTCAGGTCCTCACCCGGGCGACCATCTCGTCGAGCGGACCGGAAGCCGTCCGGTAGGCGGTGGGCAGACGATGACGGCCGGGCTGAAGGGCCCGGCTCGGACGGGAGGCGCAGTGGGGATGTGGTGGAGAGGCTTCACGGTGGCGTTCAGTTGCCTGCTGGTCGCCGCAACGGCGCCGTACGCGCGGCCCGCCGCGGCGGACGCGGCGGACGCGCCGCGTCCCCCACAGACGGTGGTGGAGCCGCTGGTGACCGGGGACCCGTGCATGATCCAGAGCCGGGTGCGGCCGCACGGGCAGCAGGGCGACTTCGAGCTGGTGGTCTTGCAGGGCAATGACCTGGTCTTCTACTCGCACGACAATGCCGACGTGAACTATGCCTGGACCCGAGGTCCGGTCATCACCGACCGGGCCACGGGGCCCGGCTGCCTGATCGAGAGCGACTACACCACAGCCGGGCTGCCGAACCTGGAGGTCGTCGTGCCCGAGAGCGGGCGGCTCGTGCACTACTGGCGGGCCGGGACGGGCGGCCCATGGCACCAGGGCGCGACCTTCGGCTCGGGAATCTCCGATGACCGGCCCGCCATCGTCCAGAGCGACTTCCAGAGCGACGGGCACGGCCATCTCGAAGTCCTGGCACGGCAGGGCGACCAGCTGGCCGCCTACTGGCGAGACACCTCCTCCTGGCATCCGGCCGCGACGTTCGCCTCCGCAGTGTCGGGCGGCCCTGCCATGATCCAGGGCGGCTTCGGGGGAGACCACAAGAATTTCGAGGTGGTGGTACCGGTGGGTGGCCATCTCGAACACTGGTGGCACGACAACTCCGACGTGAACAAGCCCTGGCAGCCCGGGGGATCGTTCGCCTCCGGAGTGACGGGGTCACCGTCGCTGATCGAGAGCGGCTTCGGCGCGGGCGACCGGCCCGGCAACTTCGAGGTCGTCGTACCAGTGGGTGACCACCTCGAACACTGGTGGCACGACAACTCCGACGTGAACAAGCCCTGGCAGCCCGGGGGATCGTTCGCCCCAGGAGTGACGGGGTCACCGTCGCTGATCGAGAGCGGCTTCGGCGCGGGCGACCGGCCCGGCAACTTCGAGGTCGTCGTACCGGGACCGGCCGCCCCCGAGCCCCCGGACGACGCCCAGGTCGCGGGCGGCTTCTCCGGCAACGAACTGCAGCACTGGTGGCACGACAACTCCGACGTGAACAAGCCCTGGCAGCCCGGCTCCCAACAGATCGCCTACCGGGGACGCAGCGAGAAGGTGTGCCAGCTCACCGGCAACGTCGACAGCGAGCAGCACACGTTCACCACGAACCTCACCGGACTCCGGGCGAACGTGCAGGGCACCGACCTCGGCTACCCGGTGGATGACGGCTCGACGCTCACACTGCTGTTCGGCGACACCCATCCCGCCGCCATCGATGACGACAAGGAGAGCGGCTACGACGACGCGGTCGCGACCAGCCAGGACACGACACCGCCGAGCTACGCCTCCTGCCTGCATCTGACCTACCCGATCATGAAGACTTTCCCCACCCCCACATATCGGCCGGCCATCGTGGTCAACCCGTCGATCTACCAGGGGTACTTCAATGTGCCGTCGAGCGGCTTCGTCAGCGGAGGCCACCAGTACGTGATCTTCTGGACCAACCACTGCGCCGGGACAGGATCCTCCGACCCGAGCCACTGCGAGGACGGGCACCAACCGGGCGTCAACCAGTACGGCAACGCGGTGATGACCCGGTACGACCCGGTACTCGGCCTGTACAAGAACCTCTTCCAGCTCAACAGCCGGTTCACCTACACCGGAGCGCTGAACACCGAGAACATCGCGGCAGCGCCGACCCCGGACCCACGCGGCACCTACATCTGGGGAGTCGGACTCTACCGCTCCACCGACCCGATCATGGCCTATGCGCCGCCCGGGCCCGTCACCACCGACCTCAACTGGCGCTACCTGCACATCACCCCGAACGGGGCCCGGTCGTGGGTCAGCGACGTCAAGCTGGCCTCCGACATGTTCACGGACAGCCCGCAGCAGGACAAGTGCGTCGGCGAGTCGTCCATCTCCTGGGTCGCGCCGCTCAAGAGCTGGCTCATGCTCTACAACTGCGCGGGAAAGATCCAGGCAAGGCTCGCCGACTCCATCGCCGGGCCGTGGTCGGCGCCCTCCACCATCTTCGACCCCCAGGCCGACAACGGACTCTGCCACTTCATGCACGAAACGCAGCGGGACTGCGACCCCGTCGCGGACGGCGGCTGGAGAGGCGACCCGTACGCCCCCTACGTCCTCAGCCGCTTCACCCGCGCCGACCCGGCCGACCCTTACGCCGCCGACATCGACTACGTGATGTCCACCTGGGACCCCTACCAGACGGTCATCATGCATACGGTGATCACCAAGGGGCACCCCAACAACTGAGCGCCGCCAGCACGAGATGGGACGTCGGCCGGGCCGTAGCGGCGCATGGTGGTCAGCCGGCCATGGCGAGTTCGGTGCGGGTGCGGTGGATGAAGTCCGCGACACGGGCCTCCCCCTTCCAGGGGGAGAGCGCGGTGGTGAAGTCGCGCACGTAGTCGAGCGCGCGGGCGGACTGGACGCGGGCGAGGATGTCCACGGCCTGGTTGCCGAGTTCGAGTCCCTGGTCGAGGTCGCGGGCCTGAAGGTGGGTCATCGCGACCACGGTCATCCGCAGGCCGACGGACCGGGTGAACGTGCCGGGCGACATGGCGGCGGCCTGCCTGTTCCAGCCGAGGGCGGCCTTGGGGTTGTGCAGGTCCCGGTAGATCTCGGTGGCATCGGCGGACATCCGCGCGTGGTCGAAGTAGCCGATCCACGCGGGTTCCCTGTCGGTGCGGGCCCGGCCGAGCAGCGTTTCCGAGGCGGACAGGGCGGCAGCCACTGCGCGCGGGTCGCCCGCACGGCCGTGGGCCCTGGCCTCGATCAGCTTGGTGAACGCCAGCACCCGCGGCGCGGCCACGTCCCTGGCTCGCTCGAAAGCGCCCTGGGTCATGTCGATCGCCTCGCTGGTGTACCCCCGCAGCAGGGCTTGCAGGGCCATGGTGGTCAGGACGTAGCTGCCGAGTTCCACGTTGCCGCCGGCACGGGCGAGCCGCAGTGCCTGGATGAAATGGCGCTGTGCGGCGTCGTGCTGGCCGACGTCGAAGGCGGACCAGCCGGTGATGCGGGACAGCTCCGAGGTGACGGAGAACAGTTCCCGGCCGATCTGGTCGGTGAAGCTGCCGTTCAGCAGCGGTGCGGCGCGGTGCTTGAGGCAGTCGGTGATCGAACTGGCCTTCCAGTTCCCGCCGCCGTACTTGGAGTCCCAGCGCCTGGCCTCGTCAGCCGCGTCCCACAGTTCTTCGACATCGCGGCGCCCGACGCGGCGGCTGCCGCGCGCGGCCACGCCCGGGTCGGTCGGCCTGACGAGCCATCGGGTGACGGGGGTGGTGAACGCGGAGATGGCGAAGCTCGTACCGAGGAAGTCGCGGCGGTCCACGTTGCTCCAGAAGGTGGTGGCGACGCGCACCGCGTCGGCGGGGTCTCGTGCGCCCAACTTCCAAAGGTGAGGGGCCGACCCCATCTCGAGCTGGTTGACGCGATGGGCCGGCGCCGTGTGGCTGGCGCCGGAGGCATCGATGAGCCGGGACAGGTCCACGTTCGGCTGCCTGGTCCGGCGCTGGGACGCTGACACGACGGCGCTCCCTCGGGCTGATCCGTAAGAGGGAGCCCTAGCCTCGCGCTTTCACGGATGACGGAGACTGCTAGCAGGCGGTGAGGTGGGTTATCCCGCTGACCTGGCACGATGTGCTCCCGCTTCGAGACGGCAA
>NZ_JARZAG010000009.1 GCF_029892155.1 Kitasatospora sp. GAS204B
CACCTACCGACGATCACGCCTCCGACCCGCACGAGCACCCCAGCCCCGACCCACACCAGCCCCGCGACCAGCGACTTCAGGATGAAAACTGCTCAGTGCTGTGATGACACTCCTCGCTGATTCGGCCCAGACCGCGGGCGCGTTCACAAGCTACCGCTCGACGTTCGTCGAGGGTGCCACCGGCGCGCCTGCCCACTTCCACACGCGTGCCTGGGAATTGTTCTTCGTACTGAGCGGCTCGCTCCAGGTGCTGCTCGACGCGGAGGTGACCATCCTGCACCAGGGCGACTTCCTCGCCGTGCCGCCGGGCACCCCGCACGCCTTCCGCGCCGCCCCGGGCTCGGGCGCCGACGTTCTCTGCGTCTTCACGCCAGGCATGGACCGCTTCGACTACTTGCGTCTGCTGGGACAGGTCACCCGCGGTGAGGAGCCCCCGAGCCGGCTCACCGAGACTTCGGAGCGCTTCGACAATCACTACGTCGACAGCCCGGTCTGGCGCGCAACGCTGGAGGCCTCGGCGTGATCACCCCGGACACCCGTATCAGGGTCGCCCGCCCGTCCCGGAACCTTGCGGCGGCCGAGCGCTTCTACGTCGAGGGCCTCGGTCTCGACGTTCTGTGGCGCACAACCGAGCGTGTCTCCGGCAAGCATGACCTGGTGATGCTCGGACTCCCGGGCGGCTCCTGGCACTTCGAGCTCACCCACGACCCCGAGCGGCCGCTGGAGCCCACGCCCACAGCGGACGACCTCTTCGTCCTCTACCTCGGTGCCTCGGTCGACGACGCCCTCGTCGACCGCCTCGTCGCCGCAGGCGGAACCCGCACCGCGGCGCACAACCCCTACTGGGACCAGTACGGCGTCACCGTTGTCGATCCTGACGGCTACCGCCTGGTGCTCTGCTCGCGTTCCTGGAACACCTGAAGTTCGCCGCCGTTGACAGGCCGGGTCACGGGCGCGGTTGGGTGAACCAGCCGGGCTCGGGCGCAGATTGACGGTCGACCAGGGTCGGGCCCTCTCTCCGTACTCGCTAGCGGATCACGCCCTGGGCGACCTGCCAGGAGTCCTCGAACATGTAGTAGCGGCTGATGCGGCCCTCGTGATCGACGACGATGTCGATGGCGAAGGGCGTGTCGATCACCTTGCCCGTCGACCGGACGACGACCCGCGCCCGTCCGATGAGGACCGCGTTCGGGCCGTCGACGACAACGCGCTCGACGTCGAACAGTTCGCGGTCGGTGTGCGCACCGATCGTCTCGAAGAACTCCGGGATGTTCTCGACCGAGCGACGCCCCACCCAGGGGACGATGGCCGGGTCACCGGGGATCTCCCAGACGGCGTCGCGCGCGAACAGCTCAACAACCCCGGCGATGTCGCCTGCTCCGACGCGCTTGAGGAGCTCGTCCACCACGCTGCGCGTGTTCTCACTCATGTTCTGCCCTTTCTTCGCCGAACGGGTTCGGCCTCTCGGACGGTACGGCTTTCAGGATGAGGTAACCGAAGGGCTAGCGGGCGGCGAGCACATCGCACAGCACGGTCTCCAGGGTCACCTTGGCCAGTTCGTTGCGCACGGCGCCCTCGACCCCGTCGTAGACCGCGCGCATCGCCGGCTGGATCCCGGACCCCACCACACACTGCGGGTCCGGGGTCGCGGGGTGCATGCCGAACAGCGGACTGGGGCCGACGACGTCGTAGACGTCGAGCAGGGTGATGGAAGCCAGGTCCCGACTGAGCATCCAGCCTGCGCCCGCGCCCCGCCGGGACTGGCACAGCCCGGCCTTCTGCAACTGCGCGAGCAGCCGGCGGATGACCACGGGGTTCGTGTTCACGCTCGTGGCGATCTGCTCCGAGGTGGCGACCTCGTTGCCGTAACGCTGGTACAGCCCAATCCAGGTCAGGGCATGCGCGGCGATGGTCATCCTGCTGTTGGCGCTCATTGGTCCCCACCTCCCTCTGAATGTAACAGTAACTGTTACGATTGGAACGGTCAAAGCCAGACGTAACGACGATGACGGCGATCGGGAGAGGGCTGGGCATGGTCGCGCACGGGTACTTCACCCTGGACGCTTCGGTCCGATGGCGGTTCAGGACGCCTGACGGAGATCCGTTCCTGTCCATCGGCGTCGTCCACGCCGACGACACGAACCTGCGCTACCCGCACAACATCGGCCTGTTCGCCGAGCGCTACGGATCCTCACGCCGGCGTTGGCTGGCCGAGGGCCTGGTGCCGGAACTGTCGGCCTGGGGGTTCAACACACTCGGGTGGAGCTCCGAGTACGTCAGCGGCAGCGGACTGTCGGCCACCCACGACGCGATCGACCTCGGCCACTCGGAGGGCCTGCCCGACGAAGAGGCGGCCGACACCGGCCTGCCCTACACCCTGTCGCTGCGCGTCGCCGAGATCGAGCACTGGAACGGTCACCCGGCCTACCGCGACCCCCGCTCCGAGGCGTTCGCGCAGTGGTGCGACCACCTGGCCCGGACCCGGTGCCGGCCGCAGGATCCGAACCTGATCGGCTACTTCCTCGTCGACGCGCCGGCGTGGGCGCGGCACCCGGCCGGTGCCGGCTACCCGCCCGGCGAGCTCGGGGAGATCGCGGAGGCCTACTACCGGGTGTCGGCGGAGGCCATCCGCCGTCACGACCCGAACCACCTGATCCTCGGCGACCGCTACGGGACGCGGGCCGGGATCCCGGAACCGGTGCTCGACGCGGCCGCCGCCCACGTGGACGTGCTGAGCCTGCAGAGCTTCCCGGCCGTCGACCAGGCGGCGATCGACTCCGTCGCCGACAGGTTCGACGCGTGGCACGAACGCACGGGGCTGCCGATCCTCCTCGCCGACACGGGCAACTGGTGCCCGACGGCCATGAGCCCTGCCCGCTCCGGGTCCGCGCGCGACCAGGCCGAGCGCGGCCAGGGCTACCGAATGATCGCCGACACGTTCGCAGCCCGCCCGTGGTGCCTCGGCTGGCACTGGTGCAGCTGGCTGGAGAACCCGCACCGCGGCTTCGGACTCAAAGACCCGTGGGACGAGCCGTACACCGACCTGGTGACCATCGCCCAGGAGACCAACCGACGCTGGAGGGACGCGGTCGCACCTGCGGCGCTCGCCGGCAGCAGGCCGGCGGCCGGAACCTCTTACGGATCTCAGCCCTTGAGCCAGTCGCCGTAGAGCTCGTCGCGGATGTCGTCCAGCGCCCGCTGCGTGCGGGCCCGGACGGACAGCCAGGCACCCTCGACCTCCGCGATCAGCACGTCCGGCGTGACGAACCAGCGGATCTCCTTGCCCGTCATGAGCAGTTGACGGTAGTTGTGGGTGAGGTCCAGCTCCGGTTCGGGTCTGATCAGGTGGTCGGTGAGCCCCTCGCCATCCAGAACCATCTCGAACATGACGAGCTCGACGCAGGCCAGCGAGACGCGCGACTCCCACGGGCGCCAGCGCTCCTGCGACTTGTCGACCAGGTCGGGGCGCACGACGGCGGCCGGGTCGTCCTGGTCGAGGTCGGCGAGCAGGATGCCCCAGAGCGCGCAGCCCTGGTTCTCCTCGCGGTAGACCAGGGCGTCGTGCCGGACGAACAGCTCGTCGGGCTTGAGCAGCCGGTTGTGACTGCGCGTCAGGTCGTCACGTCGACCGAAGAGTTCGTACGCCTCGCGCAGGGCGGCCGGCAGCCGCAGGCCCAGGCGCTGTTCGGCGGCGTCCAACTCGGCGCCGCGGTAGCCGTCGCCCGCGGTCAGCGGGCAGTCCCAGTAGGCGGCGAAGTCGGTGATGAAGCGCCAGACCGCAGAGCGGTGCCCGCGGGCGGCGTCGAGGGCGGCATAGGGATCGAGGTCCTCGGTCATGGCAGTACGGTACGGCGCCGGCCGGACGGCCGGAGCGGAAACCCGGGGACCTCACACCCGGTCGAGGAAGGCCAGCGCCGCGGTGTTGACCTGCTCGGCCCGCTGGAACGGCAGACCGTGGTGCGAGACGCCGGGGATGATCGCCGTCTCGACTCCGGGGAGCAGGCGGCGCGCCGCGGTGTCGACCCGGCGCGGGTCGTGCGGGCGGCTGTCGGCGGCGAGCAGGACCAGGGTGGGGGTGGTGAACCCGCGCAGTTGCGCGGCGGTCGGGCGCTTGCCGACGACCGGCCGGCTGTCGGGGAGTTCGGCGGCGAGGCCGTAGAGGTCGAGGAAGGCCGGGTCGATCGGGGCGCCGGCCGTCTCCCAGGCGAGGAACGCGCGGGCGCGGGCGGCGGTGGGACGCAGCAGCATGGGCAGGGCGTGCAGCAGGTAGCCGGGCCGGTAGCCGGCGAAGCACTGGGTCGGATCGAGGAGGACGAGCCTGCTCACCCGCTCGGGTGCGCGCAGCGCGTAACCGAGGGCGAGCCAGGCACCGTAGGAGTGGCCGAGGACGGCGGCGGGGGCGGTGAGGCCGAGGCCGTCGAGGACGGTGTCGAGCCAGCCGAACAACTCGGCCGGGGTGCGCGGCGGGTGGTCGCCGCGCAGGCTGCGGCCGGCCTCGCCGATCCGGTCGACGGCGTAGATGCGGTGCGTGCGGCTGAGGGCGGCGGCGTTGGCGAACCAGACGGCGGCGGTGGTGCCGCCACCGTGCAGCAGGAGCAGGGGCGGGGCGTCGGCGGGGCCGCAGGCGGTGATGTGGGTGCTGCCGAAGCGGGAGGTGAGGAGGCGGGTCTGGCTGGGGACGGGCCAGCGGGCGAGAAGTGCGTCGTAGGCGGCGAGGAACGGTGTCTGTGCCATCGAGAGCCTCCGCGGGTGGGATGAGTCGCTGGGCAAGTATCTCGCTGAGCGAGAGATACTATGCCTATCACGAGTCCGGCGCGGAGAGGCGAGGTGCGGCGTGGAGGAGATCGAACCGGCCCTGCGGGTGGTGCATCAACTGCGCGCGGTGACCGTCGAACTCGACCTGCTGGCCGGTGGTTTCGCGACGCGCAACCGGCTGCACCCGACGGACCTGCGGGCCCTGATCTGCCTGCTGGACGCGGCCCGGGCGGGCACTGCGGCGACGCCCGGGTGGCTGGGGCGGCAGCTGGGGCTCAACTCCGCCGGGACCACCGCCCTGGTGGACCGGCTGGAGCGGCTCGGCCTGGTCCGACGGGCGCGGGACTCGGTCGACCGGCGGCGGGTGCTGCTGGAGGTGACGGAGCAGGCGACGGCCATGGGGTGGGACTTCTTCGGCCCGCTGATCGGTGCGCTGGTGGGCGAGCTGAACGAGTTCGACGAAGCGGAACTCGCGGTGGTGCAGCGGTTCCTGGGGGGCGTGCTGAAGGTGGTGGCGGAGCAGCGGCGAGCGGGGAACGAGGCGCTTGGCCCCGCGTAATACGCGTCATACACTGGCGGCATGCCGAAGACGAGAATCAGCATCAGCCTGGACAGCGACCAGGCCGAGCGGATCCGAGCCCACGCGGAGCGCGCCGGCATGGATGTCTCCGCCTATCTCGCCAATGCCGCGACGCAGCAGATGGCCGAGGCGGAGGCGGCCGAGGCGCAGTTCGCCCAGATCGATGCCGCCATCGTCGCGGCCGAGGCGGCGGCGGCCGACCTACCGCCGCTGGCCGACGTCGCCGACGACGACCTCACCGAGGCGGAACGGCGCGAGGTGCGAGAAGCGATGGAGCTCGTCTACGGCCCGGACAGTGCGGCCGCTCGCCCGGGCAGTGCCGCGTGACCACCCGGGTGCCGGTGTACGACACCGGCATGCTGATCGCACTCGCCGATCGGAAAGCGAAGGCGGTGCGCCTGCACACCGCCCTCAAGGACACCCCGCACCGCGCGGTGCTGCTCGGCCCGGTGCTCGCCCAGGTCTGGCGCCCCGACCCGGCGACCGTGCACGCGCTGGCCGGGGTCATGAAGGACTGCACGGTGCCGCAAGCGCGCAGTTCCGCGCCGGCCATGCGGCCCACCAGCGCGGGCCAGACGGTGTGCATCAGGTGTGCGACCGGTCCGGACCTCACGGAGTGGCAACGCATCGGCAGTGCGCTCGGCACCGCCGCGCTGCCTCCGAAGAAGCGCCCGGACGCGGTGGACGCCCTGGTGGCGCTGACGGCGGCCCAGCATGGCAGCGCCGTGGTCTTCACCAGCGATCCGACGGACCTGACCGCCTGTCTCAACGCGCTGGACGCGCAGGACGTGCACGTGGTGCAGGTCTGAGCCGGTCCGCACGGCAGCCGGGCCCGGAGCGGTTGCTCCGGGCCCGGCTGCTTGCGGGATGACGGTTGATCAGTTCTCGTGGGCCGAGGCGTCGTCGATCAGGAACGCGGTGCCCGGGGTGCTGCCGGTCTCGTGCGAGACGAGTTGCAGGCCGATCGTGGTGCCCCAGCCGACCTGGCTGATGAACGGGCTCAGGTCGACCGACTGTTGCTGGTAGCCGTTGGTGGCGTTCTGGCTGGTCCAGGTCTTCACCGTGCCGAGCGACTGGCCGGTGTACTGGTCGATCACGTTGAGCGTCAGGGTGTCGGGCGAGCTGGTGGAGGTGTTGGTGGTGGAGATGTTCAGCCAGAAGGAGAAGTTGGCCAACTTGTAGCCGGGGTAGGTGTTCAGCGAGGCCGCGATCGAGTCGTCGCTGGTGGTGTCCTGGCCGAGCCAGGCGTACCACTGGCCCGAGTGGGCCGCGTGCAGGCTGGACGGGGTGATGACGTTGTAGCCCGACGGGCTCCACGCGTCGGTCATCACGGTGTGGTCGACATCGGCCGAACCGTTCTCGAAGCCGGGGTCGATCAGCTGCTCGATGCCGCCGCAGCCGGGCGAGCCGGAGGCGGTGACGTCCTCCCAGAATCCGGTGCTGGCCGTCTTGCCGTTGCCGTCACCGGCGTTGACGGTGATCCGCTGGTAGCCGTTGGTGGCAGCGGCGGTGCCGGAGATGACGCCGGTGGAGGCGTTGATGCTCAGGCCGCCCGGCAGGCCGGTCGCGCTGTAGCTGACCGTCGAACCGGTGTTGTCGACCGCGACCGCCGGGATCGAGACCGGGCCGGGGTTGTCCACCCGGTCGCACATGGTGCTCAGCACCACGGGCGGGTTGGTGTAGATCGGGTCGGAGGCCGAGCAGAGGTGGTCCGTGTTGGACCAGAGGGTCTGCAGCGGGAAGGAGCCGGTGGCGAGGTTCTCGAAGAAGAGTCCGCCGTTGGAGCCGTAGGGGATCCAGGCGCACTTGTCGCCGATCTCCTGGCCGGTGGAGTCGGTCCAACCGCCCGGGGTGTTCGGGTCGGTGACCGTCTCGGCGTACTCGTGGCCGCCGATGATGCCGTAGCCGTCCAGCTTGCCGCGCGCGGTGTTCTCACCGAACCAGTTGGCGCCGCAGCCGGCGACGTCCGGCAGGTAGGGCATGTTGCTGTAGGCGATCTGGCCCAGCGAGGAGCGCTGGAAGTCGTGCCAGGCGCAGTAGCCGAGCTCGTGCCACTTGTCCGGGTCGGTGCCCTGCGGCGAGTCGATGACGTACTGCACGTTGCGGTTCTGCGCCTCGGTGGTGTTGCCGAAGTGCTGGGCCGCGGCGAGCGCTTCGGCGCCGAGCTGCGGTTCGGTGGCCGCCTGCGGGGCGGCGGCGCCGTTGTCCACCCAGACGCCGGCCAGCACGCTGCCCTGCTGCGGGAACGGGATGTGCGCGGCGCCGGCCGGGCACTGCATGCTGCCCGAGGCGATGCCCTCGCAGTACTGGGTCAGCACGGCGCTCCAGCCGTCACCGGCGCTGCCCAGGCCCTTGAAGAAGTCCTGCTGGTACGGGACGGCGCCGTCCGGGTCGCCGGACAGCACGGTGTCGCCGGTGGAGTTGGTGGACGGGGTGCCCCACTGGGATCCCCACACCACCAGGTAGACCTTCGGCGGGCCGATCTGCACGCCGACCGAGTCCTGGCCGCCCTTGTAGGTGACCGGCGCGTCGTACTCGTTGGCGACCGAGCCGTCACCGTTGCCGCCGGTGCCCGGGTCGGCGCCGTCGGCCAGTTGCGGGGTGACCTTGCCGCCGGCCTTGCTGCCGGCCTGCGCGAGGGGGCCGGCCGTGGCGACGCGGCCGGCCTTCGCCCGGTGCGGACCCGCGGGGGTGGTGGCGGCGGTCTTCGGGGTGCCGGGCTTGACCTGCACCGCGGCGGTGGGCTTGGCCGTGCCCGGGGAGGCGATGGCGGCGAGCGGACTGGCGAGCCCGGCGCCGAGCAGCGCGGCGGAGAGTGCGACCAAGGCGGTCCGGCGGCTGCGTTCGAACAGGCCGGGTCTGTTTCTGATCACGGATCAACATCCGTTTCCGGTGATGTGGGGGCGCCCCGCCCGCGGGGCCGCGAGCAAGGGTGGAGCCGCTGAGGCGCCGGTACGGCCTGATGGGGCGCGGTTCGAAGGCGTGGGGGACGAACCGCGGACAGGTCCGCACTGGTGGGGGATGCAATGTGCAATACGATATTTCACTGATCGGGACCGCACAAGAGTCAACGCGAGTACGCAGTCGACTGCGCGGAAATGTGACGATCGTGCCGATTTGGACCGGTTCTGAACGACCGTCAGCCGGTGGCGGTGTCCCTCAGCAGGGTGATGCCGTCGCGGGCGTCGACCACCGCGTAACCCGACCG
Organism: Kitasatospora sp. GAS204B; assembly: GCF_029892155.1. GTDB lineage: Bacteria > Actinomycetota > Actinomycetes > Streptomycetales > Streptomycetaceae > Kitasatospora. The sequence continues at coordinate 8,544 of NZ_JARZAG010000009.1, forward strand.
CTCGGCATCCGCGACCACGTGGGCGAGGCCGGCCGGGCAGTTGGTGGTGTCGGCGGTGGTGTCCCGGGTGTCGACCACGAGCCAGGCAACCGGGCGCGGCGCCCGGTGGTACGGGCAGGCCATGCTCACCGTCGCACGGTGCGTCAGCTGCGCGGCCAGGTGGTTGGTGGCCGCCACCGTCACGCCGTTCGGGATCTCGGCCGCCACCGTCAGCGCGGCCCGCTGGTGCGCGGTGGTGCGCCAGGTGGCCGGCTCGACCACCTCGGCCAGCGGGAAGGCGGGCAGCGTCGCCGCCGTCACCGCCAGGCCCGCCGCCAGCACCACCCGCAGCCGCCGTCCCGAGTAGCGCACCCGGTCGCGGGCCAGCGTGTCCACCATCGCGCCGAACAGGATCGGCACCAGCACGCCGTTGTAGTGGTAAGCGGTGCCCCAGTAGGCCGTGTTGTGCGAGAGGAAGCGCCAGCCGAGGGTGGGCAGCGCGAGCGCGGCCAGTGGCGAGCGCAGGGCCAGGAAGGCGGTCGGTGCGAGCAACAGCAGCAAGGTGTCCAGCCGGGTCGGCGGCCACCACTGGCCGCCGGGCACCGACGCCGGGGCGGCGCCGGGTTCGAGCTGTTGGAGGTAGTCGAAGACGCCGGTCGGACTGGCCGCCGGGATCAGCACGAACATCTCGACCAGCGTGCCGAGCACGCCGACCACCACCAGCGTGACGCCCAGCCGGCGCGGGCCGCGCCAGGCGATGTAGAGGCCGAGCATCGCGACGGTCAGCCCGAGGTCCTCCTTCACCAGCAGCAGCGGCAGCGCCCAGCAGGCGGCGGCACGCCAGCGCTCGCGGCCCGCCGCCTCGACGGCGAAGGCCGTCAACGGGACGGCGAAGCAGACCTCGTGGAAGTCGAACGCGTCGACCCGGACGATCCCCCAGGCGCAGCCGGTCCCGATCCCGGCCGCCAGTCCCACCCACAGGCCCCGGGTCCGCTGGCCCCAGCGGGTGATCGGGACGACGGTCAGGGCGAGCAGTGCGGCTTGCGCCAGCAGCAGGGTCAGCGGGGTCGGGAAGAGGCGGTAGAGCGGGGCGAGCACCGCGAGGATCGGGTGGAAGTGGTCGCCCAGCACGTTGTAGCCAGGGCCCTTGAGGTCGGCGACCGGCGCGTGGAAGTGGGCGTAGTTGCGGATCGCCTGCTCGAAGATGCCCAGGTCGTAGCCGCCGGACAGGACTCGCTGGTGGCGGCGGACGGCGACGATGGCGTACAGCAGGAAGAAGAGCGCGGCCAGGCCGTACGGCAGCGCACGGGGGCCGGGGCGGGCCGGCGGCGCGCAATCGGCGGGCCGGCGCTGGGGCCGGACGGCTGCGACGGTCGGCGCCTCCAGCACCTGCCCGTGCGACGTTCGTGCCTCCGGCACCCGCACACTCGACGTCTGCACACTCGGCGTCCGCGCACCCAGCACAGGAACGGTCTCCCTCAGGTCTGCCCGGTTCGGGGCCGGCGATACCGACGGCTGCGGGCCGGTCAGGACAAGAGTCATCGACGCTATCACCCGGCCGGCATCGCCCCTGCGGGCGGCCCGGTCACGGCGGTGGCAGCGCGGCCAGGGCCGCCTCGGTGGCCGCCAGCGAGCGGGCGTCCAGCACGGCGGCGCTGCCGCGCAGGCGGTGGACGGTCTCGGTGACGGCCAGCCCGAGCAGCCCGGGGAGCAGGTCGACGCTGCGGCGGGCCAGCCAGGCGGTGCCGCGGGTGGCGAGCCACCAGAGGTCGGCGCCGCGGCCCGGCGGCGGGGGTGCCGCGACGGCGGCGGGCGGCGGGCCGAGCGGATGCCCGGCCTCGGCGAGCAGGTGGTGGAACCGGCGGGCGATCAGCAGGTGGCCGGCCGGACTCGGGTGCAGCCGGTCGGCGCTGAGCAGTGCGCGGTCGGCCAGCCAGGGCATGGTGGCCAGGTGCAGGTGGACCGCCTGGTGGCGCTGCGAGAGCTCGTGGACGACGGCGTTGACGGCCGCCATCCGGCGGGCCAGCGGGCGGGCCAGCGGTCCCGGCAGGCCGAGCAGCACCCCCGCGTCGGGCAGGCAGGCGGTGAGCAGCACGGCGCCCTGGCCCGCCAGGGCCCCCAGCGTGGCGTCCAGCGCGGCGGCGGTGCGGCCGATGTCGAAACCGGCGCGCAGGGTGTCGTTGCCGCCGATCACGACGGCCGCCAGGTGCGGCCGCAGGCTCAGCGCGGCCGGGAGTTGACTGGTCGTCAGATCAGCGGCCTGGGCGCCGCTGACCGCCAGGTTGCGGTGCCTGACCTGGGACGGATCGGCGGCGAGGGCAGGAGCGAGCAGTGCGGACCAGCCGCGCCAGCCGTCCCCGACCGGGCTGCCGACGCCCTCGGTGAGCGAGTCGCCGAGGGCCACGAAGCGAACCGTGTCGAGCCAGGCGGTGGGGGCGGTGGGGGCGGGTCGGGTGGGGGCGGTCATCTCGCGCTCCCGGCGGCGGCCGCGGCCTGGACGCCGCAGGCGCCCTGGTGCACGGCCAGGAAGGCCGCCACCGCGGCCGGCCAGCCGTACCGCTCGGCCCTGTCCCGGGCCGTGGCGCGCCGCTCGCGCTCCGGAAGATCCAGCAACTCCCGTACCGCAGTGGCGAATCCGCTCCCGCTGTCGACCGCGGGCCGGCCCGCGGGCCCGACGATGTCGGGCAGCGCGGAGGAGCGGCTGACCGCGACCGGGGTGCCGCAGGCGAGTGCCTCCAGGGCGGCCAGGCCGAAGGTCTCGATCGGGCCGGGGGCCAGCGCCACGTCCGCCGAGGCGAGCAGGGCACTCAACTCGGCCCGGTCGGCGAGGTGGCCGAGGAACCGCACCGGCAGCCGCTCGCGGTCGGCCCGCTCGGCGAGCCGGGCGTGCAGCGGCCCGGTGCCGGCCACCACCAGCACCGCGTCCGTTCCGGCGCGCCGCAGTTCGGCGAGCGCGTCCAGGGCCCGGCCCGGGCGCTTCTCCGGCGAGAGGCGCGAGCAGAGCACCAGCATCGCCCGCCCCTGACCCGCGTACCGCGCGCGCAACTCGGCGTCGTACCGCCCGGGGTGCAGCCCCGCCAGGTCGACCCCGAGCGGCGCCCGGACCAGGTTGCGCACGCCCAGCCGGGCGAACTCGCCGGCCGCCCAGGCGGTGGTGCAGACGACGGTGTCGTAGGCCCGCGCGGTCCGGGAGTTGAGCCGGTCCGCGAGCGCCCGGGCGGCGGGGTCGGGCAGGCCCCTGGTGCGCAGCAGCCCGGTGACGTTCTCGTGCGAGACCAGCGCCGCCGGGATGCCCCGACGGCGGGCCCAGTCGCCGGTCCAGCGCAGGGTGGTGCGGTCGGAGACCTCCAGCCGGTCGGGGGCCAGCTCGGTCAGCAGCCGGGCCACCGCGCGGCGGTCGGTGAGCAGCCGGTAGCCGCCGCTGCCGGGCAGCACCGGGCCGGGCAGGGTCACCACCCGGCCCTGGTCGCTCTGCTCGTCGCGGTGGTCCGGACCGGGCACCACCAGCACCGGCTGGTGGCCGGCGGCCAGGTAGCCCGCGCCGAGGTGGCGCAGGGCGGTGCGCAGGCCGCCGGAGACCGGGGTGACGAAGTTGGCGATCCGGACGATGCGCAGGCCCTGGCTCATGCGGGCTGCTCCTCGACCGGTGCCGGAGCGGGGACTGCCAAGGGGGTGGGAGCGGCTGCCGGGGCCGGCGCCGTTCCCGAGGCCACCTCCAGCACCTCCCCCCGGTGCTCCGCCAGCACCTCGGCGTAGTGCCGCAGCAGCAGGTCCCCCACCGCCTCCCAGGTGCGCGCGGTGACGTCCGACCGCCCCGCCCGCCCGTACGCGGCCCGCCGCTCGGGGTCGGCCGCCAGTTCGGCGACCGCCTCGGTGACGGCGCGCGGATCGCGCGGGGCGACCAGCAGCCCGGTGCGGCGGTGGCCGACCAGGTCGAGCGGGCCACCGGCCGCCGGGCCGACCACCGGGACGCCGCTGGCCATCGCCTCCTGGATGGTCTGGCAGAACGTCTCCAGCGGACCGGTGTGCACGAACAGGTCCAAGGTGGCGTAGCAGCGGGCGAGTTCCTCGCCGGTGCGGCGGCCGAGGAAGATCGCGCCGGGCAGCGCCTCCTTCAGCGCGGCGGCGCTCGGCCCGTCCCCGATGATCACCAGCCGCACGCCCGGCAGCGCGCAGACGCCGGCCAGCAGGTCGACCCGCTTCTCGGGAGCCAGCCGGCCGACGTAGCCGACCAGCACCTCGCCGCCGGGGGCCAGCGCGCGGTGCAGCGCCTGGTCGCGGTGGCGCGGGTGGAAGCGCAGCGAGTCGACGCCGCGCGGCCACAGGTGCACCCGCGGCACGCCGTGCGCGGTGAGGTCCTGGGCGGCCGGGGTGGAGGGGGCCAGGGTGCGGGCGGCGGCCCGGTGCACGGAGCGGATCCGGTGCCAGGCGGTGGCCGCGCCGAGGCCGCCGCCGACCCGGTAGGCCTGGGCGTAGCCGGCCAGGTCGGTCTGGTAGACGGCGATCGCGGGCAGACCCAGGCGCCGGGCCTCGGTCATCGCGCGGGCGCCGAGGATGAACGGACTGGCCAGGTGGACCAGGTCGGGCCGGTGCGCGGCCAGCGCGCCGGCCAGCCGGGAGCTGGGCAGCGCGACCCGGACCTGCGGGTAGCCGGGCAACGGGACGGAGGGGATCCGGACGACGGGCAGCTGCACGGCGTCCGGGCCGAAGGAGTGCGCCGGGGTGCTCGCACCGCGGGCCGGCGCCGGGGTGATGACCAGTGGTTGGTGGCCACGCCGGACCAGGTGCTCGGCGGTGCGGAGCACACTGTGGGCGACGCCGTTGACTTCGGGCGGGAAGGACTCGGTGACGATCGCGACTCGCATGCCATCGTTGTTGCCGGGCTGGACGTGCGCTGGGCCAAAGGGATCTGTCGAACAGGCGAACTGCGGCCAGCTCTTTGCCGCTGCCTGCCACGGGACGGGCATTTCGGACTCGGTCCTGTCCGGCCGATCTTGCCGGGCAGGACCTGAGCGCCCGCCAATCCGAGCCCGCTCGGCCAAGGCTCAGGTTCAGCGATGCCATGTCAAACAATCATGACATTTCCGCGCACAGCGACTAGTCAACCGACCAGTAACCCACTTACCGTCAACTCCCCACCCCCACCGTGAGGAGCCGACCCTTGCCCAGCCGCGCCTTACGCCCGCCCCGCCGGCGGCTCAGATTCCCGGCCGCCGCGATCGCCGCCCTACTGGCCGGCGCCCTGCTCGCCGCCGCCCCCGGCGCCGCCACCGCCTCCGCCGTGAAGGCCCTGCCCGCCGCCGCCCCCGACTACTGCGGCGGCCAGTGCAACGACATCCTGCCGCCCGGCGAGAACGGCAACGCCACCCTCGCCGACATCCTGGCCAACAAGGTCTTCGGCACCCGCCCGGCGAACACCGACAGCCAGCTCGGCCCCTACTCCGCGCTCGCCTCCGGCTACCCGAACCTGACCAACGCCCAGTTGGGCAACTTCTTCAACGACGCCTCGTTCGGCGTGCCGGCCAACCAGGTGGCCAGCACCAGCAGCCCGCGCTCGGACGTCACGATCGTGCGCGACAACACCGGCATCCCGCACGTCACCGGCACCACCCGGTCCGGCACCGAGTTCGGCGCCGGCTACGCGGCCGCCCAGGACCGGCTCTGGGTGATGGACCTGTTCCGGCACGTCGGGCGCGGCGAGCTGTCCGGCTTCGCCGGCGGCGCGGCGGCCAACCGGCAGCTGGAGCAGAGCTTCTGGCAGGCCGCGCCGTACACCGAGGACGAGCTGCAGCAGCAGATCAGCAACGTGGCCGCCGACGGCCCGCGCGGCCAGCAGGCGCTGGCCGACGCACAGGCGTACGTGGACGGCATCAACGCCTACATCACGCAGGCCTACAACAACCGGACCTTTCCCGGCGAGTACGACCTGACCGGGCACGTCAACGCGATCACCAACGCCGGCTCGATCCAGCCCTTCCAGCTGACCGACCTGGTCGCGCTGGCCTCGGTGATCGGCGCGCTGTTCGGTTCGGGCGGCGGCGGCCAGGTCCAGTCCGCGCTGGTCAAGGAGGCCGCCGACGCGCGCTACGGCACGGCGCTCGGCGACCAGGTCTGGCAGTCGCTGCGCGAGGCGAACGACCCGGAAGCGGTCACCACGCTGCACGACGGGCAGTCCTTCCCGTACGCGCTGCCGCCGAGCGACCCGCAGGGCGTGGCGCTGCCGGACGCCGGCTCGGTGGTGCCCGAGCAGCTGATCTACAACGCGACCGGCTCGGCGACTTCCAGCACCACCAAGGCGGCCGGCGTGCTGCCCGGCAACCTGCTGACCGCCAAGCACGGCATGTCGAACGCCCTGCTGGTCTCCGGCAAGTACACCGCGAGCGGGAACCCGGTGGCCGTGATGGGCCCGCAGACCGGCTACTTCGCGCCGCAGCTGCTGATGCTGGAGGAGTTGCAGGGCCCGGGGATCAGCGCCCGCGGCGCGGCCTTCGCGGGGCTGAGCTTCTACGTGGAGCTGGGGCGCGGCCAGGACTACGCGTGGAGCGCGACCTCGGCCGGGCAGGACATCACCGACACCTACGCGGTGCCGCTGTGCACCGCCGACGGCTCGCCGGTCACCCTGGCCGCCCAGTCCTACCTCTACCACGGCGTCTGCACGCCCTTCGACAAGCTGGTGCAGACCGACGCCTGGTCGCCGACCACCGCCGACTCCACCCCCACCGGCTCCTACTCGCTGGTGATGTACCGATCCGACTACGGGCTGGTGACCTCGCGCGGCACGGTCGGCGGCAAGCCGGTGGCGTTCACCTCGCTGCGCTCCAGCTACGACCACGAGGTCGACTCGATCATCGGCTTCCAGATGCTCAACGACCCCGGCTCGGTGCACGATCCGGCGAGCTTCCAGCAGGCGACGCAGAACATCAACTACACCTTCAACTGGTTCTACGCCGACTCCCAGCACATCGCCTACTACAACTCGGGGGACAACCCGGTGCGCGCGCCCGGCGTCGACCCCGGGCTGCCGGTGCTGGCCCAACCCGCCTACGAGTGGCAGGGGTTCGACCCGACCGACAACACCGCGCAGTACACCCCGCCGGCCCAGCACCCGCAGGGGGTGGACCAGGACTACTACATCTCCTGGAACAACAAGCAGGCCCAGGACTACGGCTCGGCGGGCTTCGGCGACGGGTCGGTGCACCGGGCCAACCTGCTGGACTCCCGGGTCAAGGCGCTGGTCGCCAAGGGCGGGGTGACCCGCGCCTCGCTCACCCAGGCGATGGCGGACGCGGCGGTGACCGACCTGCGTGGTGAGGACGTGCTGCCCGAGCTGCTCAAGGTGATCAACAGCGCGCCGGTGACCGACCCGCAACTCGCCTCGGTGGTCAGCGAGTTGCAGAGTTGGCAGGCAGCGGGATCGAAGCGGGTGGAGAGCTCGCCGGGCAGCCAGGCCTACGCGAACGCGGCCGCGATCCAGGTGCTGGACGCCTGGTGGCCGCTGGTCGCGGACGGGGTGATGCACCCCGGGCTCGGCGACCAGCTGTTCACCGCGCTGACCGGGGCGCTGCAGATCAACGAGTCCCCCTCGGGCGGCCAGACCGGCGCCGCCAGCGGCGGTCCGGTGGACGCCAACGAGTCGATCCCGCACAAGGGTTCGTCGTTCCAGTTCGGCTGGTGGAGCTACCTGGACAAGGACCTGCGCTCGGTGCTCGGCGAACCGGTCGCCGGTCCGCTGGCCCAGCAGTTCTGCGGTGCCGGCGGCGGTCTGACGGCCTGTCGGACGGTGCTGCTGAACACCCTCCAGGAGGCGGCGGCCGAGTCCGCGAGCCAGGTCTACCCCGGGGACGGCGACTGCGCGGCGGGTGACCAGTGGTGTGCCGACACCATCATCCAGCGGCCGCTGGGCGGGGTGACCGACAACAAGATCAGCTGGCAGAACCGGCCGACCTACCAGCAGGTGGTGGAGTTCCCCTCGCACCGCTGAGCCGACTCGGAGCCGAAGGGGCCGAAGGACCGAAGGGGGTGCCGCGTGCGGCGCCCCCTTCGGTGGCGTCCGGCACCCCCTCACCCGCGCGGCGGCGGGTGGCTTGCCGGGGCCCGGCACCGGCCCGAGGCTGGCCGTGACCCCTCTCTCCCGCCGAGCCCCCAAGGGACCGCCGCCATGACCTCCTCCCCCGCCCCCTTCGGCCCGTACGGCACCCGGCTGGCCGACGAGTCACCCGAGTACGCCCAGGCGCGCGAGGAACTGCGGCTTGCCGAGCTCGAGTTGATGAACCGTCAGGAGCGGGTGGCGCGGCAGCGGCGGGACCTGCCGCCGGGCCCGGTGATCGGGGACTACACCTTCCTGGAGGGGCCGGCCTGGCTGGACCAGGGCGACGACCCGGTCCGTCCGGTCCAGCTCGGCGAGCTGTTCACCGCGCCCGGACGGCCGCTGGTGGTCTACCAGTTCATGTACGGCAAGCGGCAGCAGAGCCCGTGCCCGATGTGCACCATGTGGCTCGACGGGTTCAACGGCATCGCCCACCACCTGACCCGCAACGCCGACTTCGTGGTGGTGGCCGCCGCCGATCCGCAGCCGCTGCGGGCGCACGCGCGGCGGCGCGGCTGGGAGCGGCTGCGGCTGCTCAGCTGCGGGGCCAACACCTTCAAGTACGACCTGGGCAGCGAGGACGGGCAGGGCAACCAGGTTTCGACGGTGTCGATCCTCACCCGGGACGCCGACGGCACGCTGCGCCACCAGTACTCGGCCCGCCCGGCCCTGGCGCAGGAGGTCGACGAGCGCGGCATCGACCTGCTGTCGCCGGTCTGGCACCTGCTGGACCTGACGCCGGGCGGGCGCGGCGACTGGTACCCGGGGCTGGACTACTGAGACTCGCCTGCCCCCCGGAAAACCTCTGGCGCTCCCCGTCGGCTCTCCTCTACGGTGTACGAGTCTTATACGTCGTAGAAGAGAGTGGACCGGAGCCTTGTCCCAGACCGACCGCCGGCCCGACCGGTGGGTGATCCTCGCCGTGATCTGCCTGGCCCAACTCGTCGTAGTACTCGACAACACCATCCTCAACGTCGCCATCCCTTCGCTCACCAGGGAGTTGGGCGCCACCACCGCGCAGACCCAGTGGGTGATCGGCGCCTACTCGCTGGCCCAGGCCGGCCTGCTGATCGCCGCCGGTGGACTGGCCGACCGGTACGGGCGCAAACGGGTCCAGCTGATCGGCCTCGCACTGTTCGGCATCGGCTCGCTCGGCGCCATGCTGGCCGGCAGCCCCGGGCAGTTGATCGCGGCCCGGGCCGGCATGGGCGTCGGCGGCAGCCTGCTGCTGGCCACCAGCCTGGCCATCGTGGTGCGCACCTTCGAGCCCGACGAGCAGCCCAAGGCGATCGCGGTCTGGAGCGCCATCGCGTCGCTCGGCTTCGCACTCGGGCCGGTGATCGGCGGCCTGCTGCTGAGCCGGTTCTGGTGGGGCTCGGTCTTCCTGGTCAACCTGCCGGTCGCCGCGCTCGGTCTGGCCGCCGTGGCCCGCCTGGTGCCCGAGTCCAAGGACCCGCGGGGCGAGAGTCCCGACCTGCTCGGCGCGGTGCTCTCCACGGCCGGGCTGGTCGGCCTGGTGTACGCGGTGATCCAGGGGCCCGGCAACGGCTGGACAGCGGGCAGCACCCTGATCTCCGGCGGCCTCGGCCTGCTCTTCCTGCTGCTCTTCACCCTCTGGGAGCGCCGGATCGAACACCCGCTGCTCGACATGGGCTTCTTCCGCAACGCCCGGTTCCGCGGCGCGATCTCCGGCGGGGTGCTGGTCAGCTTCGGCCTGGGCGGCTCGCTCTTCCTGCTCACCGAGCACCTGCAGTTCGTGCTCGGCTACGGTCCGCTGGCGGCCGGCCTGCGCACCGCGCCGATGGCACTGACCGTGGTGCTGCTCAACCTGACCGGCTTCGGCATGCGGCTGACCATGAAGCTCGGCCTCAAGCCGCCCACCGCGATCGCCTGCGGGCTGACCATGCTCGCCGCCGGCCTGGCCTCGATCGCGCTGCTCGGCCGGCACGGCTCCTACCCCGGCATCCTGCTCGGCCTGGTGCTGATGGGCGCCGGCGTGGCCGTGGCCCAACCCGCGATGGCCGGCTCGATGATGAGCTCGATCCCGCCGGAGAAGGCCGGCGTCGGCTCCGGACTGCTGGGCACCCTCAGTGAACTCGGCACCTCGCTCGGCGTCGCGGTGCTCGGCGCGGTGCTCACCGCCGGCTTCGCCGGCTCGCTGCCGGCCGGGCTGCCGCACGCCGCGGGCCGTTCGCTGCCGGAGGCACTCGCCGCCGCCGGCCCTCAGCAGGCCGATCAGGTCCACTCGGCCTTCGCGAACAGCCTGACCAACAGTCAGCTGATCGGCTCCACGGCCGTCCTGCTCGGCGGCTTCCTGGCCGCGTGGCTGCTCAGCCGAGCCGCTGCCCAGCCGCCGGCCGCAGCCGAGACGCGGCAGGCCGAACCGGCCGAGTCCGCCCGCTGAGCGCCCCTGAGCGCCACTTGAGCTCCACTGAGCGCCACTGACCGTACGATCGCTGCACGGCCGCTCCCGGTGGCCGTGCAGCGATCGTCCGCACAGCGCAAGGACCGAGCATGGCCGAGAAACCCCGCGACCCCGCGGTCAGCATCTGGGTGAAGCCGCCCAAGCGCAGCCGCCGCGGCAGTGCCCCCAGCGGCCTGAGCCGGGAGCGGATCGTGCGCGCGACGGTGGAGCTGCTGGACGCGGACGGCGTCGCGGCCTTCTCCATGCGCAGGCTCGCGGCCGAGCTCGAGGTCACCGCGATGTCGCTCTACTGGTACGTCGACACCAAGGACGACCTCCTCGAACTGGCCCTGGATGAGGCATTCGCCCCGCTGGGCGCCACCACCCTGGAGGACCACGGCGACTGGCGCCGGCACCTGCGCACGCTGGCCCACCAGTACCGTTCCTGCTACCAACACCACCCCTGGGCACCCCAGTTGGCCGGTCAGTTCCTGCCGCTCGGCCCCAACTCGCTGCTCTTCTCGAACAGCGCTGTCGGTGCCATGACCCACAGCGGTCTGCCCGCCGAGCAGTTCGGCGCGGCGCTCGGCCTGCTCTTCGAGTTCGTCTACGGCCACGCGGTGATCGAGTCGCTCTGGCTGGCCCGGGTCCGCGCCTCCGGCCTGAGCGAGGACGAGTTCTACCGGGAGCTCTACGGCGTCATCGAACAGGCCACCCCGGGCTTCGTGGAGAACGCGGACCTGATGGCCAACCAGCCACGGGCCGGCCAGGCCGCCGTCCGGGACCTGCGCTTCGCCCAGAGCCTGGACCTCGCGCTGGCCGGCATCGAGGCGACCATCGCGGCGGCCGCGGCCGGCTGAGCCGGCCGCCCGAAAAGAGAAAAGCGCGGCAGTTCCGATAAATCGGAACTGCCGCGCTTCAGTATTCACTGAAATCACATCGTCTCGGCGACCTCGACGACGATGTCGCTCTCCTTGACGAGCTCGACCACCAGGTTCTGGATGTCCATGTTATTCCCCTCCTTTCCTTTCCGTGCTCTTCGCTTGACAAGAAGGCTAGCCGGTTCTGGATTTCTCCGTCAAGCCTTCGATCAGGGGATTTCGCAAACCTCGGTCGGCTATACGAAATCGTCGTGACCAGTGCGCCGGAAACGGCGCTCCTGGTACTGCAGAACGAGTGCGGCGGCAATCAGCCAGCACCCGGACAGGAGGATGGCGTGGCCGGCCGCCGGCAGATCGGCCCGGCCCGCCACGGCATGCCGGAAGCAGGACACGGCGGCGCCGTAGGGCACCAGGTCCGCCACGACCCGCAGCCAGCCGGGCGCGGCCACGGTCGGCAGCACGCCGCCGAGCAGCAGAAAGGCGTACGAGGCCAGGTTGCCGGCCAGCAGGTCGGCCCGTTTGCCCAGACTGAAGGCGGTGACCAGGAGGCCGACCGACAGCCCTGCCAGCGCCACCACGACCGCGCCGGCCAGCGCCTGTGGAAAGCGGGTCAGCAGCGCTGCGTCACCGATCAGCGGCGGCACCACGAGAAACGCGACCAGCCAGCTGCCGAAGGCCTCGACCAGATAGGGCAGGGAGCGCGCCAGGAACAGTCGAAAAAGGCCCAGTCGACCCATTCGCAATCTGCCCAGGGTGCCCATGTATTTCTCTTCGGCAGCCACGTCCGGCAATTTGGTGACCAGTGCCGGAATCAACGCGAAGGCAATACCGCCGAGGCCGGCGTAAACTCGTCCGGCGGCCCCGTCCTGCATACCACCGAGCAGTACCAGGAATATCGCCTGGAGCAGTGCCCGGGGCAGGATGCTCCAGCCGATCACCCCGTTCGACACATGGGCCCGATAGCTCCGCACCGACATCTTCGCGGCGACCCGGTAGGGCGACCAGCGGTCGGCCAGCTCAATTGAGGTCAACATTGCCACTCTTCCTGGCCCGCTCGGTGAGGCGGCCGAAGATCAGGCTCCCCGCGACGAGGTACCCGACGGTCGACACCGCGATCGCGCCGAGCGCGACCGGGCGCACCGCACTGCCGTCCACCGCGCTCAGCGCCACCTCGCGCAGCCAGCGCAGGCTGAGCAGCGCGGACGGCCAGCGGGCCCAGGGCGGCAGCGCGCCCAGCGGCACCAGGGCGCCGCCGACGATGAAGACCGGGTACATCAGCGCCTCGGCCAGCCGGGCCGCGGAGCGCACCACCAGGAACAGCGCCGCGAGCAGCAGCCCGAAGGCTCCGGCGTTGACCACCGCCAGCAGCACCACCAGCACCAGCAGGCCGGGGCGAGCGACCTCGACCGGGCTGCCGAAGGCCGCCGGCACCACGGCGCAGACCAGGCCGACCGCGACCAGCGCGATCACCGCGGTGCCCACCGCCTTGCCGGCCACCACCACCCGCAGGTCGGCCGGGCGGACCAGCAGTTGGCTCATGGTGCCCATCCGGATCTCCCGGTGCAGCAGCATCCCGGAGGACCAGACCAGGCTGGACCAGAGCGAGATCAGTGCGGTGCCCACGGTCAGCGCCGGCACCCCGCCAGGCGTCGAGCCGGGTCCGGCCGCGAGCAGCAGCGAGAGGAAGACCGTGGGCTGCACGATGCCGAGCACGATCACGGCGGGATTGGCCCGGACGTCCTTGATGTGGAAGCGGGCCGCGCCCAGCATCGTCACGGCGGCGCTCACAGCGGCCTCCCGTTCATCGCAGCATCCTTGAGAACACGTCGTCCAGCGCCACCGGCAGCACCTGGAAGTCCGTCACCCGGGCACCCTCCAGCGCCCCGCCGATGGCCGCCAGGTGCGCCGGGTTCCAGTCCGGCAGGGTGATCTCCACCGACCAGCGCTCCTCATCCCGCGACTCTTGACGCGAGTCCTGCCGCGAGTCCTGCCGCGCCCCGTGACGCGACTCCTGCTGCGACCAGTCGACCGCCAGGGCGGCCGGAAGCCGGAACTCGGGGCGCACGCCGCTGCCGCGGACCGCCACGGTGGCGACGGTGTCCGCCGAGGCGCGGAACTCCTCGATGGTCAGCGTGTGGCTGATCCGGCCGTCGTTCAGCATCACCACCCGGTCGGCCATCCGATCGATGTCCAGCAGGTAGTGGCTGGTCAGGATCACCGCGATGCCCTCACCGCAGAGCTCCCTGACGTTGCGCCGGAACCGCTCGGCCTCCTCCGGGTCCAGGCCCAGGGTGGGCTCGTCCAGCAGCAGCACCCGGGGCCGGGAGACCAGGCCGATCGCGATGTGCAGCCGCTGGCGCATGCCCTTGGAGAAGGTCTCCACCCGCTGGTCAGCCGCCTGCAGCAGGCCCACCTGGCCGAGCAACTCCTCGGAACGCGAGCGCAGTTCACGGGTCCGCAGGCCGGCCAGCAGGCCGAAGAAGGCGAGGTTGTCCCGGGCGGAGAGCCGCGGATACAGGCCGCGGTCGCCGCCGAGCACCAGCGAGACCTGCCGGCGGACCGCCTTGCGGTCGCGCACCACGTCCAGGCCCGCCACGCTCGCGTGGCCCGCCGTGGGGGTCAGCAGGGTGGCCAGGATCTTGATCAACGTGGTCTTGCCGGCACCGTTGACCCCGAGGACCCCCAGTACCTCCCCGTAGTCGACGTGCAGGTCCACGGCGTCCAGCGCGGTGGCGGTGCGACCGTCGCGCTGGTAGTCCCGGCGCAGCCCGACCACCTCGACGGCGCGGGCCGACCTCGGCGTCCCGGCGGTGCCCCCCGCGTGGTCGCCGGGCCGCGGCCGCGCGCCCGTCACGGTGGCTACTCGATCCACTGCGGCACGACCTCCTGGGCCCGGTGCGTGCTGACCGCGAAGGACAGCTCGGCCCGCTCGACCCCGGGCAGCACCGACTGCTCCAGCAGCGCGCTCAGCCGCTTGCCGAGCTCCGCGGCCTCGGCGGCGAAGAAGCGCGGATCGAAGGCGGTACCGACCTGCAGCGCGAGCCGGCCGCCGGCCCCCTCGGGAGTCCACTCCAGGCGCGCCAGTGGCTTGCCCTGGCGCAGCGGGCCGCGCGCGGAGGCCGGGCGCAGGTCGCCCAGCGCCACCTCCGGCAGCCGCTCCAGCGCCTCGGCCAGCAGGAAGGGCGAGAGGACCGGACGCCGCCGCCCGGCCGACTCGAGCTGCCCTTCGGATTCGACGAACGGGGTGAACGGGATCCGCCCGAGCAGCCGGATCGAGACCTCGCCCGGCTCGCAGTCGCTCTCCACCAGCTGGACCAGGTCGCCGGTGCGGTACCGGATCATCGGCTGGATCTGCGAGAACGGGAACAGCTCGGTGAGTGCGAGTTCGCCGATGCCGCCCGCCACCGGCTCGTCCCGGTCCAGCCGCAGCACCTCGGGCACCACGGTGGGGTCGAAGTGGAAGGCCTCGCAGGAGGCGCAGCGGGTGGACCCGCCGATGACCTCGGAGAGGCTGAACCGGTCGCGCAACTCCGCCCCGCCCCAGGCCTGGACGAGGGTGCGACGCTGCCCGGGCGGCAACACGTCGCTCAGGCTCACCAGGCGCTGGACGCCGAGCTCCGCCGGGTCGATCCCGGCGGCCAGCAGGGCGTCGGTGATCAGCAGCAGCGCGGCGGGGTTGCCGCAGATCCGACGTTCGAACCGGTCCTGGTCCGGCAGCAGGCCGTCCCGGGTGAGGGTGGTGACCGCGCGCTCCAGGCCGCGGTCCGAGAACGCGTCGATGGCCAGCCGCAGGTCGGTGATGGTGGTGGCGGCGACGCTGCCGTGGATCGCCATCGGCATGGCCGAGAACATGATCGAACGCCGTTGCGGCACAGCGCTCTTCTGCGCGGTGGCCGCCCGCACGGCGTCCGAGTACTCGGAGAGCGCCTTGAGTTCCTCGACCGAGCGGTAGCGGATGAAGGGCCGGCCTGTCGTGCCGGTCGAGTGAGCAACCTGACTGATCGTCAGGTCATCGCGCAGGGCGGGCAGATCACTCTCGCGCAGGGCCGCCTTGGTGATGGTCGGCAGGACCGGCAGCTCGGCGACGGTACGGACCGCGGCGAGGTCCACGCCCTTCCAGTGCTCCCGGTAGAACGGCACCGTCCGGGCGTTGTCCAGGGTCCGGCCCAGCAGGTGGTTGCGGAAGACCGACTTGGCGTGCGGCTTGGCCTGCGCGGTTGTCGCGGTCATTCGCCACCGCCGGAGGCGGCACTCAGGCGCTGCAGGTCCCGCTCGGAGAAGCCGGCCATCGCGCGCAGCTCCAGGTTGGGCCGGCCCCGGCCGCGGAAGGCCATGTGGTCCGGCTCCCGCTTGGCGTAGTCGCCCAGACCGATCTCGTCCACGATCTCGTTGTGCCGGATCAGGCAGCGCTCGGTGGCCTCTTCCACCGCCAGGTCGTCGCCGCCGTACAGGTGGCCGAGCCAGCGGTTGGCATAGGTGACGTGCCGGAGTTCGTCGGCGAGCACGTGGTCGAACATGATCGCGACCGACTCGTAGCCGGCCGCGCGCAGCTTGGGCACGGCGTTGCCGAACACCTCGATGGCGGCGTCCTCACCGGTGCGGCTCAGCACGATCATGCGGTGGTCCAGCGGCTGTCCCGCCATCGCCGCGTAGAGGTCCGGGTCGCGGTAGGGGAACTGCTTGTAGTCCACGCCCATCGCGGTCAACTCGCTGAACAGCAGGTGGGTGTGGCGCATCTCGTCGTGGGCGTGCCGGTTCATGTCCGTGTAGAAGCCGAGCGGCAGGTCGGCGAAGTCCGCCATGCTGCGCAGCGGGACGTCGGTGGCGATGAACTCGATCTGGACGCCCTTGCGCAGCAGGTAGACGACCGTTTCGTCGTCCAGCTTGGACGGGTCGGGGTCGGGCATCTGGCCGCCGATCGCGGGCACTCGGGGCGCCCAGGCCGGGTAGGCGCGCGCCGGGCAGGCCACCAGCGGGAGTTCGACGGTGCCGGTGGGGGTGACCGAGGCGCCGGCCTGGTGCGGGGCGCTCAGGTAGTCGCCCAGGTCGACCGCCGGCAGGTCGAGTTCGGCGAAGCGGGCCAGTCCGTCCTGGGCCAGCACCCGGCAGCGCTCGTGCAACCGCCGGTCGTGGTAGGTGGTCTCGGCCGTGCAGCTGTCCCGGGCCGCGGCGTGCAGGTGGGCCAGCGCCTGGAGCAGCGCCTGTCCCCAGGCCAGCGCCCGCTGCGGGTCGTCGGCCCGGGCCAGAACGGCCGCCTGCTCGACGGCCACCACCGAGGGACGGCCCAACTTCTCCTTCGGGACCCGGAGTTCACCGATCCGCGTGTGCAGCAGCTCGGCCTGGCCGATCAGGCTGTTGACGGCACTGACCAAGGCGGCCCGGGGCGGGATGTCCCCCAGGCGCGGCGCGAAGGCCGCCAGCAGCCGGCCGGCCAGCAGGGCGCCGTGGTACAGCCGCAGTTCGAAGTCGGCGAGTTCGCCGATGACGAGGGAGTCGATGGCGGGGGTCACAGGTATGGCGTCGGAGTTCACAGGATTCCTTGCCGCTCGTGTGCACTGGTCTTCGGCCGCTGCCGTCGGGGCCGCTCCCGGCAGAGGGCGGGAGCAGGCGGCGCGCGACGGCCCGTGAATCCGACAACGGTGCACCAGGGATTTTCGAGCCGAAACGACGGATGCGCTGCACGGGAGTGGGCGGTTCCCGACAGCACCGATACCCGGAGGCTATAGCGCCGAGCCGACCGCGACCGCTGGACCGGGTCCCGAAGATCCTGACAGACAGCAAGCGCTCAGGCCCGCAAATCGGGCATCCAGCGCGAATCCCGGCGTCAACCTATGCGCCGGCCGTCGACAGGCCGGTCGCTTTCGGTCCGCCCTCCTCCGGGCCGGTCTCCTCCGGGGCCGCCAGCAGGCCCAGGCGGGCGGCGATCACGCCGGCCTGGAAGCGGCTCTCCGCTCCCAGCGCCTGGGTCAGGTCGGAGATGTGGCGCCGGCAGGTGCGGACCGACATGCCGAGTCGCCGGGCCACCACCTCGTCCTTGGCGCCCGTGGCCATCAGCCGCAGGATCATCCGGCGCTGGTGGTCGGTGATGAACTTCGGCTGCGGGAAGGTCGGGTCGAACGGTTGGGCCTGGTCCCAGAGCACGCTGAAGAGCCGAACCATGAACGCCGTGACCTGCGGGTCCCGGATGATCGCGGCGGCCTCGCCGCGCCCCGGGTCGTCCGCGCTGAGCTCGCCGCGCTCGCACAGCGGCCGGATCGGCACGAAGCAGGTGCTCCGGTCGAAGATGACCAGCCGGTCGGGCACCTCGTCCACGCTGCGGAACTCTCCACCGGCCCGGGTCAGCGTCTCCACGTACCCCTGGGTGGGCAGGTCGTAGCGGGCCGCGTGCTGATACACCGTCCGGATCCGCACGCCGCGCGCCAGCATCGCCCGGTCCCGTTCCAGCGCCAGGGCCAGCCGCTCCGGCGAACGCCCGCCGCCGGGCTGGAGGGTGAGGACCTCCCGGGCACACTTGTCACTCTCGGCGTTCAGCAATAGATTCACCACGGTCAGGTCTGACACGATGTCAATCGCCTGGCCCCGGGACTCCTTGCGGCGATAGGCATCGTGGACCGGGACGAGCGCGTGGATTTGTTGGCGCATCCGCTCGGCCAGCGCCGCCTGGTGTCGTATCTTGTTCTCCAGTGGATCGACGACGCGGGCCTTGGCGACATCGGGGCTGACCACCGTCCACCGCCCGTCCTCCGGTGAGCTGAGGACGATCAACTGCAGCTCGACGAGGGTGTCCCGGGCCTGCTCGACCTGTTCCTTGCCGCACCCCAGTGCGGCCGTCAAGCTGGCGACGTCCAACTCCCGTGTCTCCATCACGTGTTGGTAGACAACCGCGTGGAGCTCGTCCAGATCCGACGGCCCGCCGAAATCGAGGCTGGTCATATCGCCCTCACCTGCCGCGGGCCGTGGATGGTCGCACGAGTCCAGACCGCCCGCATGGCCGTCGACTCGCTCGCGATCCTAACAAGGCAGTAACGGAATATGACCAGTGCTCGTCAGCCAGTTGCCGACGGCATCCGCCTCCCGAAGGAGTGATTCGACAGTGGCGATTCCCCGCTCCCATGCGATCGTCGGCTGCGGCCGCGTGGCTCCCAACCACGTCGACGGTTTCCGGTCGCTGCCGGACTGGACCGTCGCGTGGGCCTGCGACCGCGACCAGCCGACCGCCACCGCCTTCGCCGCCGAGCACGGCATACCGCGCTGGTCGGCCGCCTGGCACGAGTTGCTCGACGACCCGGCGCTGACCAGCGCCTCCATCACGGTGGACCACCGGCAGCACGCCGAACTGGCCATCGCGTTCCTGGAGGCCGGAAAGCACGTGCTGGTGGAGAAGCCGATGGCCACTCAGCCGGCGGACGCCCAGCGGATGGTGGACTGCGCGGCCGCGAACGGCCGGGTGCTGTCCGTGGTGGCCCAGCACCGCTACGACCCGCTGGTGTCGGCCGTGCGCGGCTGGGTGCGCGAGGGGCTGCTGGGCGACCTCCTCTACGTCGCGGTGAGCCTGCAGAGCAGCCGCCCGGAGAGCTACTACGCGGACAGCTACTGGCGCGGGACGCTCGACGGCGAGGGCGGCTCGGCGCTGATCAACCAGGGCTACCACTGCCTGGACACGGTCCGCTGGATCTGCGGCGACCTGGCCGTGCGCGCCGCCGTGACCAGCACCAAGGTGCTGGCCGACGTCATCGAGACCGAGGAGACGCTGAGCGCGCTGCTGACCGCCGACGGCGTACCGGTCACCATGAACGTGACCGTGGCGAGCAGCGTGGACTGGCGCACCCGGCTCGAGGTGGTCGGCGCGCTCGGCTCGGTCACCTTCGACCTGGACCACCCCGGCACCCTGCACCACTGGTCGGGCTCGGCGGAGCTGTACCGCCGGGTGAGCGCCGAGCAGGCCCGCACCGCGGTCGCCGAGCCGCCGGGCATCGACTACTACGGCATCTCGCACCGCCGGCAGATCGCCGACTTCTGCCAGAGCGTGACCAGCGGCCGCCCGATGCTGTCCACCGCGCGGGACGCGATCGGGACGCTGGACGCCGTGCTTGGCCTGTACGAGCACGCGGCCGCGTCGGCGGCGGCCGTGCGGTAGGGCCGCTAGGGCCTGTACGGCGGATCTTTTCGGATGAGCCCGCGGCGTTGGGCGCCCGGCTGGGCGTGCGCCCGAGTCGTCCTCGTACTGGACGTACTTGGGCGATTCGGGCGTGCGTCCAGCCGGGATGCCCGGCGTCGCGGGCCCGGAAAGATCCGCCGTACAGGCCCTAAGCCCTGACCGGTCACCGACGCGCCGTGTGGGCCCGTTGCTCGGACCGCCCGGATGGGCGAGGTTCGAGCAACGGGCCCGCGGGCTCAGCCGCGGGCGATGCCCAGCAGGTGCGCACTGGCGTTGACCAGCAGCGGGTCGGTCTCCACCAGCCGGGCGCTGTGCAGCGCCGCCTCGACATGCGCGTCGAACGCATCGTTTCCGGCCATGTCCAGGGCCGACCAGACCGGTCCCTCGACACCGAGGACCGAGATCTCCGACAGCCCCGCCTCGCGCAGTTCCTCGTGCAGTTCCTCGGCGGTGTGGAAGTGGGCCTGGACGAAGCCGAGATGGCCGTCGTACTCGCCGGTCCGCAGGGTCCGGGCCACCCGCTCGGCGATCTCCCGGTCCAACCGTCCGCCGCTGCCGGCCTCCAGCAGCGTGATGTAGCGGCTGGTGCCGGCGGCGGCCAGCAACCCGCCGGGCCGCAGCACCCGGCGCGCCTCGGCCAGTGCCCGCTGCCGGTCGGCGGCGTGCACCAGGTGGTAGAGCGGCCCGAGCATCAGCACCACGTCGGCGCTGTGGTCCGGCGCGGTCAACTCCCGGGCGTCCCCGACCTCCGCCGCCACCCCGGGGATCAGCGCGGCTGCGTCCACGTGCGCCGGCACCGGGTCGACCAGCCGCACCTGGTAGCCGTCCGCCACGAGCCAGCGCGCGTGCGCGCCGGTCCCGCCGCCCACGTCGAGCACCCGGGCGGGCGCAGGCGGCAGCACCCGGCGCAGCAGCTCCTGGGTGCGCAGGAACTCCAGCCGGCCGTGCGGCGTCCTGGACAGCCGCCCGTCCTCCTGGCCGGCCACGTTGTAGTGGTCGCTGGTGTCGATCGTCATGGTTCTCTGGCGCTCCTTCACTCGGCGAACACCTGGGGCATCACATGATGGGCCAACAGTTCCAGCTGGTCCCAGTCCTCCAGGTCCAGGAGCTGCAGGTAGAGCCGCTGCGCGCCGGCCCGCGCGTACTCGCCGATCCGGTCGACGAGCTCCGCCGGCGACCCGGCCAGCCCGGTGGCGCGCAGCTCGGCCACCCCGCGCCCGAGGCGGTCGGCGCGGTCGGCCAGCTGTGCCTCGGTGGTCGCGGCGCAGACCGGCAGCGCGACGGAGTAGCAGAGCTCCTCGGGGTCGCGGCCGATGGCCTCGCACGCGGCCCTGGTCCGCTGGTACTGCAGGCGGGCCTCCTCGGCCCGGACGAAGCCGATGTTGTACTCGTCGGCGTAGCGGGCGGCGAGCGCCGGGGTGCGGCGCGGGCCCTTTCCGCCGACCAGCAGCGGCGGGTGGGGGCGCTGGACGGGGCGGGGCAGCGCGGGGTTCCCGCTGAGGGTGTGGTGCTCGCCGGCGAAGTCGAAGAGTTCACCGGCCGGGGTGGTCCACAGCCCGGTGATGATCCGCAGCTGCTCCTCCAGGATGTCGAACCGGCGGGCCGGGAAGGGCAGGCCGACGGCCCGGTGCTCCGCCTCGTACCAACCGGTGCCCAGGCCCAGCTCGACCCGGCCGCCGGACATCTCGTCCACCTGCGCCACCTGCAGGGCGAGCACGCCGGGCGGCCGCAGGGTGGCCGCGGACATCAGCGTGCCGATCCGGATCGAGGAGGTCTCCCGGGCGATGGCGGCCAGCGTGAGCCAGGAGTCGGTGGGCCCCGGCAGGCCGCTCACCGCGCCCATGCTCAGATAGTGGTCGGACCGGAAGAATCCCTCGAAACCCAGATCCTCGGAGATTCTGGCAACGGCCAGTTGGGCCGCGTAGGAAGCACCCTGCTGGGGCTCAATGAAGATGCGGAGCTGCATTCCGCCATAGTGGACCGCCGGACCGTGCGAAGAACAGCGGCGACGGCTGCCACGGAATAATTGGCCACCCCGGAGGAACCGGACAAAGCAGCCATTAACCGGCTGAGTCCCTTGCCGTCCGCAGGGTGCTGTTCCAGGATTACCGGCGGTATCGGGCGGCTCGTTTCACGGTGACCGCGCCGCCATGACGAGCCGGACCGAGTCGCGCAGGTTTTCAGAAGGGACCGTCCGTTGTCGTCGTCCGCCGATCCCCCGTACGCCGGGGCCACCGTTGCCGACCCGGCGGCGCGCGACGACGCGCCACCGGACCTGCCGGCCGTGCACGCGCTGCGGGACGCGGCGCTGGACGCCCTGCGCCGGCTCACCCCGACCCCCGACGAACTCGCCGACTGGGAACGCGCCCACCTGGGCCGCCGCGCCCCGCTCGCCCGCTGCCGTGCCCGGCTCGGCGAGCTGCCCCGGGAGCGGCGGGCCGAGCTGGGCAAGGCGCTCGCCGACGCGCAGCAGCGGCTGACCCTGGCCGCCGCCGAACTGGCTGGATCCGCTGCCGAGGCCCGGTTCGCGCAGGAGCGGCTGGACCCGACCATGCCGCCGGCGGAGCGGGACCTCGGCGGGCTGCACCCGATCACCCTGCTCACCCGGGAGTGCCTGCGGCACTTCGGCGAGCTGGGCTTCGCGCACCTCGACTCGCCCTGGGTGGAGACGGTGGCGCACAGCTTCGACATCCTCGGCGTCCCCGCCGACCATCCGACCAGGGGCCTGGACCGCAGCTTCTACCTCACGGCCGACACGCTGCTGCGCAGCCACACCACCGCCTCCCAGGCCGGTGTGCTCGAACGCGAGCGGCCGCGGCAGCCGATGCGCTTCGTGGTGACCGGGCCGTGCTTCCGCAACGGCGTGCCGACGCCGCGCACCCACACCCAGTTCCACCAGTTCGAGGTGGTGGCGCTGGGGCCACGGATCCGGCTGAGCGACCTGAAGGGCCTGACCCTGGGCTTCGTCGAGGACGTGATGGGCCCGGGCTTCGCCCCCCGGTTCCGGTTCCGCTCGTTCCCCTACGCCACGCCGGGCGTGGCCGTGGACGTCGACTGCCGCCCGTGCGGCACGGCGGGCTGCGAGCTGTGCCGGGGCAGCGGGCGGCTGGAGATCATGGGCGGCGGCCTGCTGGTCCCCGAGATCCTACGGATCGGCTGCGACCCGCAGCGGACCCGGGGCCTGGCCCTGGCGATCTCCCTGGAGCGGGTGCTGGCGCTGCGGCACGGCCTGCGCGACATCCGGCACTTCCTGCAGAACGACCTGCGCGTCCTCACCCAGTTCGTCCAGTTCGCCCCGAGGTGACTGCTCGTGAGAATCCCCCTGTCCTGGCTCACCGCCTTCCTCGGCCGTGAGCTGTCCGCGCGCACCGTCGACGACCTGCTCGGCGAGGCCGGCGTGACCGTCACCGCCGTGGAACCGCTGGGCCTGCTGCACCCCCGGGTGGTGGCGGCCCGGGTGCTGGCGGACCCCGACGGCACGGGCCGGCAGCTGACCGTGGCGGTGCCCGAGCCGCAGGTCGTCGAGCTGCCCGGCACGCTGGCCCGCCGCCCCGCGCCCGGCGACGTGGTGGCGGTCGCGCTGGCGGGCGCGCGGCTGCTCGCTCCCGTCGGCGCCGCGGCGCCGGACGTGCTGCACGGTGTGCGCAAGGTGGCCGCCGCCCGGCGCGGCGCGCCCGGCGGGCGGCTCTGCGGCCGGGCCGAGCTCGGCCTGGACGGCGGCGACGACGAGCCGTGCCCGCTGCCGGCGGACGCGGCTCTGGGCGAGCCGGTCCACCCACTGCTGCCGGACGGGCGCCGCGAGGAGATCCTGCACGTCAAGGTGCCCGCCGAGTTGGGCCACTGCCGCGGTCTGTGGGGCCTGGCTGTCGAGATCTCGGCCCGGGCGGGATTCGACCTGCCGGAGGGCGCTCGGCTCGCGCGCTCCGAACCCTGCCACTGCGACCGGCCGGTGCCAGGGCCGGCACTGCCGCTGACGGTGGCCGAGCCCGGCCTGCAGGCGGCGGCCGCGCTGCTGGCCGGCCTGCCGGCCGACCTGCGCCTGGCCGGGTACGACGGGCGGCTCGCGCTGGCCGGGATCGCGCCCGCCGAGCCGGCCGAGGGGTTCCCCGGGCTGCGCAGCGCGCTGCGGATCGCGCAGTACGAGTACGGCGTGCGGCTGCGCGCCCACCCGGTGGCCGCGGGGGGCTCGGTGACCGCGGTGACCATGGGCGGGCCGGCCGACGACGCGGCCGCCGCGCTGCCGGGCGAGCTGCCGGTGCCCTGGCCCGAGCGGCTGGGCGTGCGGATCGACAGCGGCGCGGGGCCCGGGCACAGGGACGCGCCGGCCGGCCTGTTGATCGTCGCCGTCGGGCCGGCCGGCCTGGCGCTCGGTGGGGCCGCACCGACCTCGCTGGCGGTGGCGCGGGTCGTGGCGCTGCTGCGCGAGGCCGCGCCGCAGGTCGGCCGGCCGGCCGTGGCGCAGGCCGAGGGGCCCGAGATCGAGCGCCGGGAGCTCCTGCTGGACGTCGAGGAGCTGACCGGGATGCTCGGGGCGTCGCTCAGTCGCGCCGAGTGCCGGTCGCTGCTGCTGCGGATCGGCGCGACCGCCCGGGAGGTCGGCGAGCGGCGGCTGCTGGTCGCCGTGCCGCCGTTCCGGCCCGACCTGTCCGGCCCCGCCGAGCTGGCCACCGAGCTGGCCCGGCTGCACGGGTACCGCGCGCTGCCCGACACGGTCCCCAGCGATCCGGTGGCCCCACGCCGCGATCGCACCAGGGTGCGCCGGGAGGCCGCTCGGGACGCGGTGGCCCGCCAGGGCTTCCACGAGGTGGTCTCACCCGCGGTGCGGGACGGCACGGTGCCCGAGGAGCTGCGCACGGACGCGCCGCACTGGTACGGACGACTGCTGCCGGTGCTCGGCCCCGGCCAGCCGGGCCAGGCGCCGCAGGCGCTGCTGGAGGTCCGCCGCAGCCTGCTGCCCGGGCTGCTCGCCGCCGCCACCGCGAATCTGCGCCTGGCCCGCGGCTGCGCGCTCTTCGAGGCCGGGACGGTGGTGCTGCCCGAGCAGACCGATCGGCCCGAGGCCAGTCGGCTGGCGGTGCTCCTCGGCCGGGTCGAGGCGACCGCGAGTGATCGGGCGGAGCTGAACCAGCAGGCCGTCCGCGAGGTCGCCGGGGCACTGCGGGCCGCGGTGCGGGCAGCCGGGCTCACCGGGTTCACGCTGGTCGCCGCCGACTTCGCCGGCTTCCAGCCCGGCAGTGGCGCCCTCGTGCTGGTGGACGACGCCGCGGTGGGCCGGATCGGGGTGCTGCATCCGCGGGTCGCCCGGGCCGCGGCGGGGGCCGGCCGCTCCTTCGCCGCCGCCGAACTCGACCTCGACGCGCTGCTCGCCGCCCCCGAGCGGCCGCCGCTGGTCACCCCGCCCCCGCGGTTCCCCGCCGTCGAGCAGGACCTGACCTTCCTGCTGCCGGGAGACCTCGCGGTGGCGGCGGTGCTGGCGGCCGTCCAGGCGGCGACCGGGCCGCTGCTGCGCGGGCTGGAGGTGCGCAGCGTCTACCGGGGGCCGCAACTGCCCGCCGGGCTGCGAGCTCTCACCGTGCGGCTGAGCCTGGGCAGCGAGCGCCACACGCCGGCCCGGCACGAGGTGGACGACGCCTGCGCCCGGGCGACCGGCGCGGCGGCGGGGCTGGGAGCGGTGCGGCGAGCGGCTGCGGGCGGCGATCCCGCAGACCCGGAAGGCGGCTGAGCCGGGCCCGTCCGACCACGATCGCCCGGCCGGTGGCCAGGTCCCGCGGAGCGGCCTGCCCGGCCGGGCGATCGCGCTTGTTCGGGGCCGATCGGGGCGTTTCAACGGCCTCCCGACAGCACTATGCCCGTTTTGCGCGGGAAGCCCGATTTGCTGCCCTGCGCTTTTTGCGTCTGTCATCCTCTCCCCGCCGCTGCCCTGTGGATTTCGCCGCAGGTACTGCCTAGATTCCTATTCAAGGTTGACCCGCCGAAAACCGGCGGACGCCGATCTGGCCACCTAATCCCTTTCGCACAGCAGCAATTGGAACCCACATGTTTTCTAAGGCGATTTTCTCTGCGGTCGCGGTTGCGGGTCTGATTCTGGGTACCGCGGCAGCCGTCGCGGCCCCCTCGGTGACACACCGTCCGATTGCCACCGCGGCAACGGTCATCGTTCAGTCCGACACCAGCTGGGGCGACAACTACACCCAGCCGGTCCCCACCAAGTGATTCGTCCCGGGTCCCCCGAAACGAATCGTCATGCCTGAGCCAAGAGGAGACCTCGCGAACGTGAACACCGACTGGGATGCGCTGACCTACGGCACGCGCTGGAGCGGGATCTACGACGGACTGCCCTGGCCGGCTCCGGACGACGCGGTCGACTTCCTGCACAAGCTGGCCGGCGACGGTCCGGCCCTGGAGCTGGCCATCGGCACCGGACGGCTGGCCATCCCGCTGGCGGAGCGGGGGGTCGAGATCCACGGCCTGGACAGCTCGCAGGACATGATCGACAAGATGCGGCAGAAGCCCGGCGGCGCCGACATCCAGGTCACCCTGGCGGACATCTCCTCGTTCGAGGCCGAGCCCGACTACTCGCTCGCGTTCCTGGTGCTCAACACCATCTACGCGCTGCAGACCCAGGAGCAGCAGCTCTCCTGCTTCCGCAGCGCGGCGGCGGCGCTGCGCCCCGGCGGCTACTTCGTGGTCGAGGCCTTCATGCCCGACCCGACCCGGTTCCAGCGCAACTCCCGGGCACACGTGCTGGATCTGGGCCTGGACCACGTGCTCATCGAGGCCGACAAGCACGACCCGTCGACCCAGCGGATCCTCGAGCAGCACATCCACTTGAAGAACGGCGGCGTCGAGCTCTACCCGGCGTTCCTGCGCTACATCTGGCCGTCCGAGATGGACCTGATGGCCCAGCTCGCCGGCCTGCGCAAGGTCGACCGCTTCGGCAGCTGGACGCGCGAGCCGTTCACCGCCCAGTCCGGCCTGCACGTCTCGGTCTACCAGCGCCCCGAGCAGTGAGCGGTTCCGCTCCGGTCGTCCACGCCGACCGGCCCCTCGGCTCCGGTCGCCACCAGGGCGACCGGACCGGAACCCCAGCGGTGGCGGCGGCCGTACGACGCCGGATCCTGCGCTTCGCCGTCGACCAGCCGGTCCATCTGGGCCCCTCCCTCTCGGTGGCCGACATCCTCGTCACCGTCTGCGCGGCGATGGGGCTCGGCCCCTCGTTCCCGGATGATCCGGCCCGGGACCGGCTGATCCTCAGCAAGGGGCACGCGGTGTGGGCCCTGTACGCCGTGCTGGCCGAGCGGGGGGTGCTCGACCTCGACCGCCACGACGGACCGCTGGCCGGACATCCGCACGAGGAGACCGCCGGCGTGGAGGTGTCCACCGGCTCGCTCGGCCACGGCCTGTCCGTGGCGGCCGGCCTGGCCGAGGCCGGGCGGCTGGACGGGCACCAGGGCGTCGTCCATGTGGTGCTGGGCGACGGCGAGTTGAACGAAGGCTCGGTCTGGGAGGCGGTGATGTTCGCGGCCCATCGGCGGCTCGACCGGCTGGTCGCCCTGGTGGACGCCAACGGCATGCAGCAGGAGGGCCGGACGGCCGAGGTGCTGGACCTGTCGCCGCTGGAGGCCAAGTGGCGGGCCTTCGGCTGGCACACGGCCGAGGTGGACGGCCATGACCACCTGGCCCTGGCGGCCGCACTGGCCGACGCGAGGGCTCAGCGGCACCGGCCCTCGGTGATTCTCTGCCACACGATCAAGGGAAAGGGTGTGCCGTTCATGGAACACCGTGCCGAATGGCATGTCGGCCGGCTCTCCACCGAGCAGTTGGCCACGGCGCTGGCAGCCGTCGGCGCCACGGCCGACAGCGGTTCCGATGACTGACCTGGTCTCGCCTGCCCACGCGGCGGCAACCCGCCAGGCGGCCACCGACCTGGAAACGGCCGAACCCGATCGCGCCGCACCGCGGTTCCAGGCGATGCGCCCGGCCTGCGCCGAGGTGCTGGCCGAACTCGGTGACCGCTTCGAGGACTTGGTGGTGCTGGCGGCGGACGGCCACGCGCTGGCCATGCGGTTCCTTCGCGCCCACCCGGAGCGGTTCGTCGACGTGGGCATCGCCGAGGCCAACCTGGTGGGCGTGGCCGCCGGGATCGCCCGCACCGGACGGCGGGTAGTGGTCGGCACCATGGCCCCGTTCCTGGTCCGCCGGGCCGCCGAGCAGATCCGGCTCGACGTCTGCCAACCGGGCCTGGACGTGACCCTGGTGGGGATCGGCGGCGGCCTCGGCTACGGCACGCTCGGCGCCACCCACCATGTCACCGAGGACCTGGCCGCGTTGGCCGCGATGCCCGGCACCCGGGTGTTCTGCCCGGTGGACGTGCACGATGCCGCCTGGGCGCTGCGCGAGGCGGTGGCCTGGCCGGGGCCGGCGTACGTCCGGTTGGGCGCGCGGGAGGACGAGGTCGTCTTCACCGCCGACCAGGAGTTCTCGGTCGACCGGCCTCGCGCGTTCGGCGAGCCCGGCGGTGCGCTCGTGGTGGCGACCGGGGCGACCGTGCCGCAGGCGCTGCGCGCGGCCGAGCGGGTGCGGGCCACCGGCCTGCCGGTCCAGGTCCTGGCGCTGACCTGTGTCGCGCCCTTCCCGAGCGCCGCGGTCGCGGCCGCGGCGCGCACCGCCCGGGTGGTGGTCACCGTCGAGGAGCACCTCGCGGCGGGCGGCCTGGCCTCCGGGACGGCGCTCGCGCTGGCCGGCTGGTGGCACGGCCGCTTCGTCCCGCTGGCGGTGGACGGGCGCCGGGCCCCGGTGGCCGACCGGGGTGAACTCTTCCGCTTCTACGGCATCGACTCCCACGCCATCTCGTGCGCCCTGCTCGCGCCCGCTTCCGAACCTGGAGTGACTGCATGCGCTTCGTCCTAGGCGCCCAGAGCTGCGGCTTTGGGCCGATCTCCAAACTCACCGCGATCTCCCGACTGCTCTCCGAGCACCAGCGGACCTTCCTCGGGACGACCGTCGCGGCGGACTTCGCCCGACGCAACGCGGACGCGTTCGACGAGATCATCGAGATCCCGGAGAGCGCCGAGATCGGCGACGGTCCGCTGCTCGGCGGCTTCGAGCAACTGCTCGGCGAGAGCGACTACATCGTCTCGGTGATGGGCGCCGAGCTGGTGTTCCGGGCCGTGGTGGCCGGGCGCCCGGTGCTGATGGTGGACAGTCTCTTCGGCTTCTGGAAGGTTCCGGAGCCCACGCGGGTCGCCGAACTCTGCGCGAGCGCCCCGCGCGACTCCTACGAGTCGCTGGACGCCCACTTCGCCGGCCTCTCCCCGCACGAGCGGATCTACGCCGCACATCTGCTGGCCGATGCCTCGGTGGTGCAGAACTTCCCCGGCGTGCCGGCCCGGGTGACCGAGATCCGCCGGCTGGGCGTGCGGCAGATGCGGCTGAGCGGCGCGATCATCGACGAGGGCACGCTGCACGGCGTGGTCAAGGGCCGGCCGTCCCGCTACGACCTGGTGATCAATCTGGGCGGCTTCAAGAACTTCCTGCTGGACTACGACCACCACAACGACTACCTGCGGCTGTTCGTCCGCTGGGTGCCCGATCTGCTGGCCGACTGGCCACAGTTCGAGCGGGTGGCGGTCTGCGGCGGCGCCTTCGGTGCGGGCCGCGAACACCAGGTCGAGGTGGCGGGCCGGCGGGCCGAGTTCCAGTGCATGCCGCAGCCGGAGTTCCTCCAGGAGGTCTCCGGCACCCGCCACTACATGCTGACACCAGGCCTGACGGCCATTCACGAGTCGCTCCAGCTGGGCCAGTTGCCGATGGCGCTGCCGGAGCAGCACTACGGCCACATCGTCAATCTGGAACAGCTGGGCGACACCCTGTTCAACCGGCTGGGCGCCCGCTTCTCCGGCCTGATCGAGGACTACCGCGTCCCGGCCGACGACTTCGAGGGAACCGCCGCGATCGTCGACCAGGTCGGCACGGTGCTGGCCTCCGAGGAGGGCTACGCGCGCTTCCGCACCGGGATGAACGAGCGGATCGAGCAGTACCTCGCGGTCGGGCCGCAGGAGCGCCAGGACGGCGTGGCCGAGCTGCGGACGCTGCTGCACGGGCCGTCCTTCGGCACCCTGGTGACCGAGACCTTCGACTCGTTGCGCTCCGATCGGCTGATCGGCGAGCCCCGGTGACCGTCATCGACCGCCAGAGCGAGCACCCGACCGAGACCGAGCGCGAGACCGAGCGCGAGACCGAGCGCGAGACCGAGACGCCGACCGACCGCGAGACGCTCCTGGCGCTGGCGACCGAGACGCTGACCGAGGTCCACCGGGAGCTGGACGGGGTGGCGCCGGAGCGGCTGGGGTTCCGCTCCTGGGTGCCGCGCAGCGCCCGTAAGGCGTGCCAGCGGCTGTTCGTCGGCTCCTCGGTGGACGGCGTGCCGCGGTACGTCGCCAAGATCGCGCTCGACCCGGACGACCGGATGGTGGCCGGCGAGTGGCGGATCCTCAACTCGCTGCGCGAGCCGGTCGTCCCGCTCCCGCGTCCGATCCGCACCTGCCACGGCGGCTTCGTCATGAGCTATGTCCCGGACCGGGACCTGCCCACCGCGATGGCCACCACCGGACCCGCCGGCTGGGCGCGACTCCTGCTGGAGGCAGTGGAGTTGGCAGCTCGACTGCACCTGAGCGGCCCAGCCCTGGCGAAGCCGACCCCGTTGTCGGTGCTGACCGCCTTCCTGCCGGACCTCCCCCGGCCGGCCGACGCCACGGCCGCCGCGCTGGACCGGGCCCTGGTCGGGCCGGTGCACGGCGACTTCGGCCCGTGGAACCTCCAGGTGGACCAGGACGGGCGGCTCGCGGCCATCGACTGGGAGGACTACCAGCCGGCCGGCCTGCCGGCGCTGGACGTGCTCAACGTGGTGGTCACCGCCGCCCTGGCCGCCTTCCCCGAGTATCCGGAGCACGGCTTCGACTGGCTCTTCGACCAGGTCTTCCACCGGGAGAACGCGTTCCGGGCGGCGGCCACCTCGGCCCTGCGCCGCTACGCGCGGCTCACCGGGCAGCGGGTGGACGACATCGTCCAGCTGCTCCCGCTCTTCTGCCAGTGGATGATCCACCGCATCGAGAAGCAGCACCGACCCACCGCCCACCTCTTCTACGGCCCCTTCGCGGCCCGTTTCGAGCAGGAGCGCACACTCTGGCACGGAGGCGACGATGACTGACTGGGTGGCGCCGGCACCGCAGACCGAGCCGCTGGACGCGATCGTGATCGGCGCCGGCCCGGCGGGGCTGTTCTCCGCCTGGCGGCTGGCGGTCGGCGGGGCCAAGGTGGCGCTGCTGGAGGCCGGCGGCACGATGCGCGACAGCCTCTGCCCCCGGGTCAGCGCCCGGATGAACGGCCGTACCGTCCGCGCCGCGGAGAAGTTCCGACTCCAGTGCAACCGCTGCACCTGCCTGACCGGACTCGGCGGTGCCGCCTTCCACTTCGACATCAACCTCGGCTACGTGAACGGGCTGTCCCGCTCCAAGATCGAGCGGGACGGGCAGGGCGGCTTCCGCACCTACAGCGGACTGGAGCGCGCCCTGGGCGACTTCGACCGGGCGGCCCGCTCGGTCGAGGAGGTGTACGCCTCGATGTACCGCTTCGGCCTGCCCCCGGCGCAGGGCGAGCGCCCCGCCGCGAGCACGCTGGCCGGCGCCGGCGGTTTCGCCCTGGTCGACGACGCGGTGTCGCAGGCGATCACCGTGGACGAGGCCCTCACCGTGGTCGACGCGCTGACCGACGAGGCTTGTGCACAAGGCCTGCGACTGCTGCTCGGCTGTCCGGCCGGGCGGGTGACCCGCGAGGCCGACGGGCTGTGGCGGGTCGAGGTGCCGGCCGAGTTCGGCGGGGTGCTGCGGGCCCGCGCGGTGGTGGTGGCGGTCGGCAAGCTCGGCCTCGGCTGGGTCCGCAGGCTGCTCACCGAGGCCGAGGTCGCGCACAGCGCACCGCTGCGGGTCGACCTGGGCGTGCGGCTGGAGGCGCCCCGGGACATCGCGGCCCCGCTGACCGCCTCGTGCCACAACCCCAAGCTCGCCTACCTCAACGAGCAGGGCGAGTCGGTCCGGACGTTCTGCGTCTGCGAGGGCGGCCGGCTGATGCAGTACGCCTTCATGGACGCCGTGGTGCTGGACGGTCAGCACTGCCTCACCACACCCACCGAGCGGACCAACTTCGGGATCATCACCACCGTCGACGTTCCGGCCGGCCTGGACGGAACCGAGTACGCGTTGGGCTTCGCCCGCCGGATCACCGCGCTCGGCAACGGTAGGCCCGTGGTGCAGCGGGCGGCCGAACTGCTCGGGCGCGAGGGCGAGGGCGACGCGAAGACCAGCCTGGTCCACGCGGCCTGGGTGGACCTGCGCGAGGCGCTCGGGCCGCGCCGGGTGGCCGACATCGCCGGCATGGTCGAGCGCCTCGAAGAGCTGGCCCCCGGGATCGGCGGGCCTCAGGCCGTGGTGGCGGCGCCCGTGGTGGAGCGCGTCTTCCCCGCGATCGAGCTGTCCGACGGCATGGAGTCCAGCGCGCCGGGCCTCTTCTTCGTGGGCGACTGCTCCTCGAAGATCATCGGCGTCACCTACGGGGCCGCCACCGGCCTGGCCGCCGCCCAGACGATCCTGCACGGCTGACCTGCTCACCCGAACGAGGTCCTACGGCCGACCGGCCGGCACGGCTGAACCCCCGAACCACGGCACACCAAGGAAGGGTCCCATGCTCGAACTGCCCACTCGTGGAGCGGCGGTCCGCGTTCCCGTCGAAAGCCGGGCGTGGGCGCCGGAGCCGTACGCGCGGCTGCGCGATGCCCACCGTGACGTGCCGCCCTGCCAGCTGGCGGCCGCGCTGCTGCTGATCCTCGCCGAGCGGTATGGCGCGCCCTACCGGATCGGCTCGACCGACGGAGCCGAGGCCCTCGGCGGCTCCGGTTCTCTCGAGGCGGCGCGCCAGGCGCTGGCGGCCACCGAAGGGCGGCTCTCCTGGACCGCGCTGCTGGAGCTGCTGGCCGCTCCCGCCCCGGCCGCCCCAGCCCCGCCGAGTTCCGACGCCCCGCTGCTGGTGGTCGGCCCCGCCACGGCGGAGCCGCCCCGTGGCGACCTCGGCCTGCTGACGGCGCCCGACGCAAGCGTGCGGATCCACTGGAACCCTGACGCCTACCCCGCCGGCACCGTCGAGCTGATCGCCCGTCACCTGGAGCGGATCGCCGCGCAGGTGGCCGCCGAGCCCCGGCGACTGCTGGCCGAGCTGGACCTGCTCACCCCCGAGGAGGCGGCGCTGAACGGCGCCGACCCCGCCGTACTGCCCGAGTACCCGGCCACCACACTGCACGAGCTGTTCGCCCAGCAGGCCGCCCGCACTCCGGAGTCGGTCGCCCTGCGCTTCCGCGACGACGAGTTGACGTACCGTCAGCTCGACCAGGCGGCCAATCGTCTGGCGCACCGCCTGCTGGCGGCCGGCGTGACCACCGGGCAGCCGGTGGCCGTCTCCGGAGAGCGCAGCCTGGGCCTGTTCACCGCGCTGCTGGCCGTGTTGAAGGCGGGTGGCGCGATCCTCTACCTGGACCCGGCGCTGCCGGTGGCCCGGCTGGCGCAGTTCGTCGACAGCGGCGGCCCGGCCGCCCTGCTGCACGGCCCGGGCGGCGCACCGCTCGAACTCGGCCTGCCGGTACTGGAGTTCCCGGCCGTCCCCGACCCGCAGGAGTCCGGCCCCGGCACCGCCCCGCACACCGGGGCCGGCCCGCAGACCCCGGCCTACCTGCTCTTCACCTCCGGCTCCACCGGCGTGCCGAAGGGCGTGGTCCGGCCGCACCGGATGCACACCTCGCGGATCTTCCTCGAACAGGGCATGTACCAGCTCACCGCCGCCGACCGGCACCTGCTCAAGTCGCCGATCAGCTTCCGCGAGTTCCTCTGGCCGCTGGCGACCGGCGGCACGGCGATCGTGGCCGAGCCCGGCGGCGAACGCGACGACGAGTACCTGGTCGGGCTGATCGGCCGGGAGTCCATCTCAGTGGTGAGCTTCGTGCCCTCGATGCTGCGACTGCTCGTCGCGCACCCCGCCTTCGGCGAGCTGGAGCGGCTGCGGCACGTCTTCGTCGGCGGCGAGGCGCTGCCGCCCGACCTGGAGGCGCAGGTCCGCGCCCACGGGCTCGAACTGCACAACACCTACACGCTGACCGAGGCGGACTACGTCACCCACCGGCGCGGGCCGCTGGACGGGCCGTCCGGCAGCCACACCGTCATCGGCCGACCGCTGGACATGCGGGTCTACCTCTGTGACCGGCAGGGCCAGCGGGTCCCGCCGGGCATCGTCGGCGAGATCCTGGTCGGCGGCCCCGGGCTCGCCACCGGCTACGCCGGCGACCCCGATCGGACGGCGGAGCGGTTCCGGCCCAACCCGTTCGGGGACCCGCAGGCGCCGGTCCTCTTCCACACCGGTGACCTCGCCGTGCACCGCCCGGACGGGCAGCTGGAGTACCGCGGCCGCGCCGACCAGCAGGTCAAGGTGCGCGGCCACCGGGTCGAACCGCAGGAGGTCGAACACCTGCTGCGGGAGCACCCGGCGGTCCGGGACGCCGCCGTGGTCGGCTATCCCGACCCGCAGCAGGGCGCCGTGCTGGTCGCCTTCGTGGTCGCCCTCGACCCGGCCGTGACCGACCACGAGCTGCGCCGTGCGCTGGCCGAGCGGCTGCCGGACTTCATGATCCCCCGTCACTTCGCCCAGCTGCCACGACTGCCGCAGCTGCTCAGCGGCAAGGTGGACCGGCAGGCGCTGCGCCCGGCCCGCCGCCCGCGCCCGCGCCGCGCCACCGCCTTGGTCGCCCCGGGCACCCGGACCGAACGGCTGCTCACCGAGCTGTGGCAGCGGGTCCTGGATGCCGACGAGGTCGGCATCGATGACGAGTACACCGCCCTGGGCGGCGACTCGCTGCGGCTGCTGGTGCTGCGTGCCGCGATCCGCGACGAGACCGGTGTCGCGGTCGACCTCGCCGAGTTGCTGCGCCGGCCCACCATCCGGGGCCAGGCCGCGCTGATCGACGGCACCGACCCCGCGGCGGCCGGCACCACCGCAGGCATCGGCATGGTGATCGACGCCGGCAGCCGGCGCCCCGACCCGGCCAGGTCGGCCGCCGAACGCGACCGGCGTGCCGCGCTGCGCGGTGCCGCCCGGGACCAGGAGGCGGCCCGATGACCGCCATCGCCGTGATCGGCCTGGCCGGGCGGTTCCCGAACTCCCCCACCGTGGACCAGTACTGGGCCAACCTGCTGGCCGGGCGCGACTGCATCACCCGGGCGCCGGCCGAGGAGCTGCACGGGCTGGTCCCCGACCGGCAGCTGGCGGATCCCCGCTGGATCGGCGCGTCCGGCCGGATCGAGGGGGTCTTCGACTTCGACCCCGGTTTCTTCGGCATGTCGATCGCCGACGCCCGGATCACCGACCCGCAGCACCGGTTGCTGCTGCGGACCGTCTCCGAGGCGCTGGAGGACGGCTGCGTGGTGCCCGGCTCCGACGACGCCCGGGTCGGCGTCTTCGCCGGCGTCGGCAACAACCGCCACGAGGCCCTCGTCCGCGCGGTGTTGGCGGCCCGTGGCGAGGAGCCGGACGAGCTGGCCCTGGAGATCGGCCATGCCAAGGACCACGCCGCCACCAGGCTCTCCTACCGCCTGGGCCTGACCGGGCCCGGCATGGCGGTGCAATCCGCCTGCTCCACCGGACTGGTGGCGATCCATCAGGCTTGCCAGAGCCTGGCCGACTACGAGTCCGACGTGGCCGTCGCCGCCGCCGCGGCGATCCGGGTGCCCGAGCAGTACGGCTACGTGTACCTGCCGGGCTCCATCGGCTCGGCGGACGGGATCTGCCGTCCCTTCTCGTCCCGGGCCAGCGGGGCGGTCGCCGGCGACGGCGTTGCGGCCGTGGTGCTGAAGCGGCTGGTGGACGCCGAGGCCGACGGCGACCGCGTGCTCGCCGTGGTCCGCGGGTCGGCGGTCAACAACGACGGGGCGAAGTCCGGCTACGGCGCGGTCAGCGCCACCGCCCAGGAACGGGTGATCCGGGACGCCCTGCTGCTCGCCGAGGTCGAGCCGACGACGGTGGGCTCGATCGAGGCGCACGGCTCGGGCACCGCGGTCGGCGACGCCGTCGAGTGGAGCGCGCTGTCCGTCGTCTACGGCAAGGGGTCGGGGAGCCAGCCCGGCCCCTGGGTCGGCTCGGTCAAGTCGGCGGTCGGGCACCTGCGCGAGGCGGCCGGCCTGGCCGGGTTCATCCGCGCCGTGCTGAGCGTGCGCGACGGCGCCGTACCGCCGATCCTCAACCTGGGCCTGCCCGCCGACTACGTCTCCCGCGACCCCGGAGCGCTCCGCCTGCCCCGTGCCGTGCAGACCTGGACCTCGGACGGTCCGCGCCGAGCCGCGGTCAGCTCGTTCGGGCTGGGCGGCACCAATGCCCACCTGATCGTCGAGCAGCCCCCCGCGCCGCCCGCCCGTCCGGCCTCCGAGCAGGACGCCGGTGCGGGCCGCGCCTCGGTCGTGCTGATCTCCGCCGGTTCGGCGCCCGGGCTGGCGGGCACCGCGGCAGCCTGGCGCGAC
This sequence comes from Kitasatospora sp. GAS204B, assembly GCF_029892155.1. Lineage (GTDB taxonomy): Bacteria > Actinomycetota > Actinomycetes > Streptomycetales > Streptomycetaceae > Kitasatospora. Next base: position 44,659 of record NZ_JARZAG010000009.1, read on the forward strand.
GCGCTGCTGGCCGGCGGCGCCGAGCCGGCCACCATGGCCGACGTGTCGCAGTCCGGCCGCCGGCACCGGGCGCACCGCAGCTTCGCGGTCGGCACCGAACCGGCCGCGCTGGCCGCGCAGTTGACTGCCGACCGGGAGCCGGTGAGCACCGTGCCCGGCCGGACCGACCTCGCCTTCGTCTTCCCCGGCGTGGGCGACCAGTACCCCGCCATGGCGGCCGGGCTGCACGGCCGGCTGCCCGGGTTCGCCACCGCGCTGACCGGATACCTGCGCCAGTGCGGCGAGTTGGTCGGGCGCGACCTGCTGGCCGACCTCTACCCGGACGGCCCGGGCCCGCGGCTCGCGGCCCCCGAGGCGGCCTTCGACCTGCGCCGGCTCGCCGGGCGCAGCACCCAGGACGGCTCGGCGCTGTTCGACCCGGTCGGCTCGCACGCCCTGCTCTTCAGCCTGCAGCTGGCCCTCGCCCAGGCACTGGCGGAGCTCGGCGTGCGGCCGGCCGCGGTCACCGGGCACAGCTTGGGCGAGCTCGCCGCAGCGACCCTGGCGGGCGTCTTCCGGACCGAGGACGCCCTGCGCCTGGTCGTGCAGCGCGCCCAACTGGTCGCCCGGCAGCCCGCGTCGGCGATGCTCGCGGTGGGCCTGCCGGCCGATCAGGCGGCCGAGTTCACCGGCCCCGAGGTGTGGCTGGCGGCGGCGAACTCGCCGCGCGGCTGCGTGCTCGGCGGCACCCGGGCCGGCTTGCTCGCGGTGCAGGAACAGCTCACCCGCCTCGACTCGCCGGGCCGGCTGCTGCCGGTCAACCATGCCTTCCACACCCCGCTGCTGCGGGCGGCCGGCGACGAACTGGCCGAACTCCTCGGCGGCTACCAGCTGTCCCGCCCGACCGTGCCGATGGTCGCCAACCTGACCGGCCGGTGGGCCGACGAGGAGCTCACCGACCCCGGCTACTGGAGCCGCCAGCTCACCTCGCCCGTCCTGTTCGGGCAGGCGCTGGCCACCACCGCCGAGCGCTGCCCCCTGCTGGTGGAGATCGGGCCCGGTCAACTGCGCACGCTGGCGGCCCAGTCGGGTGCCGCGCTCGGCGGTGCGACGGTGTTCGCCACGATGCGCCGGGAGTACCAGCGGGAGGCCGACGACCTGGCGCTCGCCCGGGCGCTGGGCGGGCTCTGGCAGGCGGGCGTGGAGATCGACTGGCAGCGGCTGCGCGATGGCGCGCCGGCTCGCCGGGCCGGGCTGCCACCCACCGCACTGGACCTGCGGCCGCTGCGGATCGCCGAACGGCTGACGGACCTGACGGGCAGTCAGTTCACCGGCGCGCCAGCCGCAGCTGCCGTGACCGACCGTCCCGAGCGGCCGCAGTCGACCGGGATGCCCGCTCCTGGCGAGCCGGCCGACGCCACGCCCGTCCCCGGCGACGGGGTGCTCCCGATGCTGGCCGAGCTGTGGTCCACGGTCCTGGGCGCCCCCGACCCGCAGCCCACCGACGACTTCTTCGAGCTCGGCGGCGACTCGCTGATGAGCTATCGCGTGATCGTCGGCTTGGAGCGGCTGCTGGGTGCCCACGTGCCCGCCCGGGTGGTCTTCCAGCAGTCGACGCTGGGCGGCATGGCGGCCCGGATCGAGCACTGGCGGCAGGAACAACGCCGGCAGTCCGACAGTCGAGGAGAACTCTCTTGAACCAGCACACCGTTGGCATCGTCGGAGCCGGCGTGATCGGCGCCAGCCTGGCCCAGGCCGCGCTCGACAGCGGCCTGCAGGTGGTCCTGCACGACAACGACCCGCAGGCCCTGGCCGCCGCCGAGCAGCGGATGGCGACCGAACGGCGGCTGGCCCGGCTGAGCGGCCGCCGGCCCGCGGCAACGGGCACGCTGACGCTCGCCACCGAGCTCGGCGGCCTGGCCGCCGTCGACCTGGTGGTGGAGAACATCGTCGAGGACGAGGCCGCCAAGGCCGAGCTGCACCGCCGCCTCGACCGGCTGCTGCCCGCCCGCACCGTGGTCGCGGTCAACACCTCGGCGGTGCCGGTCACCAGCCTGGCGCTGGCCACCGACCACCCGGACCGGGTGCTGGGCGCGCACTTCATGAACCCCGTCGGCCTGACCACGATGGTGGAGGCCGTCCGGACCCCGCACACCGCTCCCTGGGCGATCGAGGCGCTGCGCGATCTGCTGTCCCGGATGGGCAAGAGCGCGGTCGTGGTGGACGACGCACCGGGGTTCGTGATCAACCGCTGTCTGATGATCTTCGTCAACGAGGCGGCCGCTCTGCTGGACGACGGCGTGGCCGGCCCGCAGGACGTCGACCGCCTGTTCCAGGGCTGCCTGGGACATCGCAGCGGCCCGTTGCGCACGGCCGACCTGATCGGCGTCGACACGGTGGTGCGCACCCTGGAGGTGCTCGCCCGGCAGTTCGGTGCCGGCGGCCCCGGGGGCTCGGACGGCCCGCAGCGCCCCGAGCGCTTCGAGCCCTGCGCCCGGCTGCGGCGGATGGTCGCGGACGGGCACCTCGGCCGCAAGTCAGGACATGGATTCTTCACCTACCCGGAGCTGCAGACGATATGACCACCCATGCGAGCATCGGCGCCGACCACGTCACGACCGACCCGACCGACCCGACCGAGCCGGCCGACCCGGCCGACCCGGCCGACCCCACGGCCACCGTGGACCAGGACGAGCTCATCCGGCAGGAGACGACCCGCTTCCTGCACCGCTACATCGACGAGGCCGAACTGCGCTCGGGCGACCAGCTGATCACCGCGGGCCTGCTCGACTCGCTGGCCACCGTCGCCCTGGTGGCCTTCGTGGAGCGCCGGTTCGCGGTGCCGGTGCTGGACGAGGACCTCGACCTCGCGAACTTCGACAGCATCGCCGCGATCGTCGGCTTCGTCCGCCGCAAGCAGGACCGGTGAGCGCTCCCGCCGCCCCGGACCTCGGGCTTGCCGACGCGCTGCGCGGGGCCGGTGCGGCCATCGACCGCGAGGCCGAGGTGCCGCAGCGGCTGATCGGCGAACTGGCCCGCAGCGGCGCGCTGGGCGCCATGGTGCCCGAGGAGTACGGCGGCCGGCCGATGAGCTTCGCCGCCTACGGACGGCTCTGCGCGACGGTGGCGGCCGAGTCCGCGGCGCTGCAGAGCCTGCTGACCGTGCACGGCATGGTCTGCCTGAGCATCGCCCGCTGGGCCGGGGCCCGGGCCCGGGCGGAGTTCCTGCCCCGGCTCGCCACCGGTGAGCTGCTCGGCGCCTTCGCGCTGAGCGAGCAGGAGGCCGGCAGCGACATGCGGGCCATCCGGACCACCGCCGACGGTTCGGCGGCCGGCTGGGTGGTCAACGGGGAGAAGAAGTGGATCAGTTTCGGGACCGTCGCGGGTCTCTTCCTGGTCTTCGCCAGGACCGAGAGCAAGACCGGGAGCAAGACCGAGAGCAAAGCCGCGGGCACAGCCGCGGGCGGCGAACTCGCGCTGCTGATCGAGCGCGACGCTCCCGGCGTCCGGCTGCGGCCCGCCCCCCGCACCACGGGATTCCGCGGTGGCATGCTCGGCGAGCTCGTCCTGACGGACAGTCAGGTCCCGCCCGAACGGGCGCTCGGGCGCCCCGGCACCGGGCTGAGCCGGACCGCGCTCGGCGCGCTGACGCTGGGCCGGCTCTGCGTGGCGTTCGGCTCGCTCGGCCTGGCCCGCAGCGCCTGCGACGCCGCGCTCGACCACAGCGGCCACCGCCGGCAGTTCGGCGTGCCACTGCGCGACCACCAGCTGGTGGCAGGGCTGCTGGCCGACGCGGTGGCGGCCACCGAGGCCGCCGAGCTGCACTGCGAGCGGGCGGCGGCCGCCCTGGACGGGGACGACGAATGGAGCCAGTTCCACGTGCTGCTGGCCAAGTTGACCGCATCCCGGGCCGCTTCCACCGCGGCCGGCGCGGCCGCCCAGATCCACGGCGCGGCCGGCCTGCTCGAAGGCAGCCCGGTGGACCGGTACGTCCGCGACGCGCGGGTGATGGAAGTCATCGAAGGAAACACCCAGTTGATCCAGCAGCTGGTCTCGGCCCAGGCTGTGGCCCGCCGGCGCGCGACCCGAGCCCAGGAGCCCTGCCATGCCCGGTGACCAGATCAAGTGCGTCGTGTGGGATCTCGACGACACGCTCTGGAACGGCGTCCTGCTGGAGAACGACGCCCTGACGCTGCGCCCCGGCGTCCGTGAGCTGATCGAGGACCTCGACCGGCGCGGCGTGCTGCTCTCCGTCGCCAGCAAGAACGAGCCGCGGCGCGCGCTGGCCAAGCTCGCCGAATTCGGTCTCCAGGAGTACTTCCTGTATCCGGAGATCTCCTGGAAACCCAAGTCCGAGATGCTCCGCGAGATCGCCCGCCGGCTCGGCATCGGCCTGGACAGCCTGCTGTTCGTCGACGACTCGGCCTTCGAACGGGCCGAGGTGGCCGATGCCGTGCCGCAGGTCCGGCGACTGGACGCGGCGGACCTCGACCAGTTGCCCGGGCATCCCGCGCTCCCCGAGTCGGTCAGCGCCGAGGCCCGTCGGCGGCGTCAGCTCTACCGCGAGGCCCAGTCCAGGCAGTCGTACGAGGAGTCGTACGCCGGCCCGCGGGTCGCGTTCCTGCGCTCGCTGGAGATGAAGCTCCAGTTGGCCCCGGCCACCTCAGAAGACCTGCTCCGAGCCGCCGAGTTGACCCAGCGCACCCATCAACTCAACACCACCGGACTCACCTTCTCGGTCGAGGAGCTGTCCGCCCTGCTGACCGACCCCTCGCAGTCGCTGCTGGTCGCCAGGCTGACCGACCGGTTCGGCGACCTCGGGACCATCGGGCTGGTGCTGCTGGGCCGGCAGCCGGGCGAGTCGCGGATCCGGCTCTTCCTGATGTCCTGCCGCGTGATGGGCCGCAACGTCGGCGGTGCGATCCTCACCTACCTGGCCCGGTCGGCCGACGCGCGGGGCGAGCACCTCACCGCGGACTTCCTGCCCACCGAGGTGAACCGTCCGATGTACCTGGTCTACCGGCTGGCCGGCTTTCAGGAGACGACCGAGGGCGCCGGCCCCGTCCGCAGGCTCCGCCTGGCCCCCGACACCGGTCGCAACTACCCCGACTACCTCCAGCTCGACCTCGGTCGACTCGCCTGAGCCCCTCTCCCTCCTCCCTCCCCTCTTGAACTCCTCCTGAATGGAGCACGACCGTGCAGGCTTTCACCGACCGCTGGGTCAACGGCTTCAGCCAGCTCTACGACAACGACGACCTCGCCAAGATCTCCTGGGTGACCACCTCGGTCAGCCCGGCGCTCCAGGAACTCGTCATCAACGGCACGCTCGCCCACGGCTCCCGCGTGGTGGACCTCGCCTGCGGACCCGGCGTGCACGCCATCTTCCTGGCCAAGCACGGCCTGAAGGTGACCGGCATCGACCGCTCCACCACCGCCCTGGCCAAGGCCCGTGAGCTGGCCGGCTTCTACGCTGCCGACGTCGACTTCGTCGAGGGCGACATCCTCGACGTGCCGCTGCCGGACGGCTGCGCGGACGTCGTGCACGACTCGTTCGTCTTCCACAACGTCCGCCCGGAGGCCCGGGCGGCCTACCTGGACGAGGCCGCCCGGCTGCTGGCGCCGGGCGGGCTGATGGTCATCGTCGGCTTCTCCGACCGGATGTCCCCCGGCTCCGGCCCGATCCGGCTGACCTCCGACGACCTGCTCGAGCACGCCCTGCCGCGGTTCCGGGTCGAGGAACTGCGCCGGTTCCGCAACCTGCCCACCGAGAAGCGCCCCGACCAGTGGCACTGGCTGGCGCTGCTGCGCCGCCGCTGACCTCGTCCCACCCCTCGAACGGCCGGGCGCGGACGACCACCGCTCCCGGCACCCGAACTCCCCCGCTCCCCGCCGCACTCCCCGATCAGGACTCCGCGTGATGAACTCGATGGTGAACTCGTTGATGCGCTTCAAGGACCGGACCGTCCTCGTGACGGGTGGCGGACGCGGTATCGGCCGGGCCGTCGCGCTCGCCTTCGCCGAGGAGGGAGCCCGGGTCGCGGTCCTGAGCCGCACCACCGAGCAGGTGAACGCCGTCGCCGACGAACTGCGCCAACTCGGCAGCGACGCACTCGCCGTCAGCTGCGACGTGGCCGAGCCGGCCGCGGTCCACCGCGCGGTCGATCAGGTGGAGACCGCGTTCGACTCGATCGACATCCTGGTCAACGCCGCCGGCGTCTTCGCCATGGGCCCGACCGAGGACTTCCCCACCGCCACCTCGCGCGCGCTGCTCGACACCAACGTCCTCGGCACGCTGGAGATGTGTCGTGCTGTCAGCAGCGGAATGCTCCGCCGCGGCGACGGTCGCATCATCAACTTCGCCTCCCTGCTCTCCTTCACCGCCTTCCCCGGCCGCGCCAGCTACGCCGCCAGCAAGGGCGCGGTCCTCCAACTGACCCGCTCCCTGGGCATCGAATGGGCCGCCCAGGGCATCCGCGTGAACGCCATCGCCCCCGGCATGATCAAGATCGAGACCCCCCACCCCGCCGTCCAGGCCGGCACCCTCGACGAGGACGCCATCGTCCGCCGCATCCCCCTCGGCCGCCGCGGCCGCCCCTGCGACATCACCGGCCCCGTCCGCTTCCTGGCCTCCGCCGAAGCCGAGTACATCACCGGCCAGACCCTGGTCGTCGACGGCGGCTGGCTGAGCTACGGCTACCTGTAGCGGCACCGGCACCTCCGGCCCGAGCGCCTCCCTGCGGGCGCCGACCGCTCAGGCCTGGGCGACCGCGCACTCCGGGTGCCCCCAGCTCGTGCCGACCTTGGTGATCGTCTCGCCCTTGGCATAGGGCCGGCTGCAGGGGCAGGTCCCGGGGTACCGCGCGGCCAGGGTCCGCGAACCGCCCGAGGAGCTCCTCGCCGTCCCGGCCGCGGCCGCCGGGCGGCGGCTGCGCGGGGCGGACGCGGTCGCGGACGCCGGATCCGGCACCGGAAGGTCGGCCGCGGTGCCGCCCGCGTCCTGCTGGCTGCGAGCGGCATCACTGGCGGCCTTGTCGGCGATCGCGTTCAGCGGATCGCCGTCCACCTGATGGGCCGGGACATACACGAAGGTGACGTCCCGCCCCTCCAGCAGAGCGTCGATGCGCTGGATCAACTCCCGGTTGGCCACCGGCTTGCCCGCAGCCGTCTTCCACCCGTTGCGCTTCCAGCCCGCCAACCACTTCGTCACCGCGTCCCGGGTGTAGGTGCTGTCCAACCGCACCTCCAACGCCGCCCCCGGATCCGTCGCGCCCAGCAACTGCTCCAGCGCCGTCAGCTCGCCGACATTGTTCGTGTTGTGCCCCAGCGCGCCGGCCTGCCAGCGCTGCGGAACCCCAGCACCGTCCGCGATCACGTAGGCCCAGGCCGCGGGCCCCGGGTTCCCCTTGGCGGCTCCGTCACAGGCTGCGATGACTCGTTCGACCATGCACCGATCATGCCAGGCCTGGCGGCGGTCGATCGCACCTGCCCTAGTGCCTGACGCGGCACTAGTCGACGGTGAGGCGGAGCGTCGCCCCGTCAGGGAGGTCGTGGACCTGCCGGGCGATCGGCCCTCGGATCCGCATGGCGGTCACGGCATCGTGCACGACGAGGTTCTCATCGCTGTAATCGCCGCCGCCGACGAAGAACTCGAGCGGCACGAGGCGCTGGCCGGGGTCCAGGGGGCCGTTGCGCTTCTGGTAGGCATGGGCGAATCCCGCCGCGCCGTTGACGTCCGGGTCCGCGAGGAGCCAGCGCGCCCAGTCCTCAAGACTCCCGCCCAGCCGCTCCACCTCGGCCGTCTCGGGGTTGAACCGGACCACGTCCTCGTTGCCCACGATGCCGAACTGGACACCGAAGATGTCCTGCCCGAAGCAGAAGATCTCGTCGGCCAGGCCCTCGTACGCGTCCTTCCACGCCTCGCCGGAGTTCCACGCCACCATGTCCGGTCCCAGGCCCTCCTCGCCCACGCGGAAGACCTGGACACCGGCGTTGAAGAGGAAGAAGCCGTTCATGCCGGAGATGACCGATCCGAGCTCGGCGAACGGCCCGTCCCCCAGGCCGAAATCGAGCTCGACGGCAGGCCCCATGGGCCCGCGGGCCCTTGTGAGCAACTGCTCCAGTGCGCTGGACATGTCGTTCCATTCCGCGGTTACGGGGCCGATCGGCCGGGTCAGCTGGTCATCACGCAACGGGTGCTCGTGCTGCGCCTGCCGGAAGCCGGGACTCAACCCAGCGCCCCCGCCAGCCCGGTGATGACCACCGGCGACCCTACATCCGCCCGCGCCGCCCGTGATCTGCGCAGATCACGGGTGACGCTGACCCGCTTCAGCCAGCGGTCCCGCCCGTCGTAGCGCGCCGGGAACGGCTGACGGCCGTGCACCGCCCGGTAGTTGTCCACGATCAGCAGCTCCCCCGGCGCGAGCGCGATCTCGCTGCGGCCGCGCTGGAGCTGGTCGGTGAGCGCCGCCAGCGCCGCGCGGGCCTCCTCGTCCTCGGGGTCGGTCTCGATGAAGTACTCGTCGAACGCGAGGTAGGGGGCCGACTCGCCGCCGAACAGCACCCCGGTACGCGGCGGCGCGGGCGGCTCCTCACCGCGCTCGGCGGCCCGCCGCAGGTGCTCCTCGTCCGGCACCAGCACATAGCGCGGCTCCGCGAGGATCCGTCGCTGCTCAACGGTGAGCCGGGTCGGGTCGAGCGGCGCGTAGACGGTCGGGATCCGGTCGTCGTTGCGCAGGCAGAGCAGGCCCAGATAGTCGCAGCGCAGCGCCGAGAACGCGTCCTCGTTGTGCAGATCGAGCACGCTGGCGCTGCTGCCGGCGTTCTTCTCCAACTCCTCGCCACGCACCGGCATCAGGTCCTGGACCAGGCTGCCGTCCTGCACGGTGCTCCACGCGAAGACGTCGCCCAGCACGGAAGCCACCAGCACCAGGTAGAGCTCATGGACCGATGCTGTGCCCGCCGTTCCCGCCGGCTTGCGCCAGTGCGCGGGGGTGGGGCCCAACTCGTCGTCGACGACGGTCCAGCCGCTGAGGACGAAGCCGCCCGCCGGCTCCTCGCGGCGGAAGGCCTCCAGGAAGCGGAGAAGCCGCTCCGGCAGCCGGCGCGCCGCCACCGGCAACGCCCGGAAGAACTCGGTCCCGCTCTTGTCGGCGAGTGCCTCGAGCTCGGCTGCGAGACCGGCCACGGCCGCGCGGGCCTGGTCCCGTTCCTCGGGGGACAGGGTGAAGTGCAGCACCGAATGCTCCTTTCCGGCTTCAGCCGTCAGCCGCGGGTCGCCAGGTGGTCGCCGATGGCCACCGCGTCGATGCGGGTCGACCGGAAGGTCGCCAGTGCGTCGGCAGGCGTGCAGACGATCGGCTCGCTGTCGTTGAACGACGTGTTGAGCACCATCGGTACTCCGGTCAGTTCCTCGAACTCGGAGATGAGCCGGTGGTAGCGCGGATTGGCCTCCCTGGACACGGTCTGCACCCGGGAGGTGCCGTCCACGTGCACCACGGCGGGAATCCGGGCGGCCAGGCCGGGGCGGACCGGACAGGTGAAGAGCATGTACTGGTAACTGTCCGAATCCCGCCCCAGGTCGAACCAGTCCCGGGCCCGCTCGGCCAGCACGCTCGGCGCGAACGGCCGGAACGCCTCCCGGTGTTTGACCTTCTCGTTCAGCATGTCCCGCATCCCGGGGTCACGTGGATCGGCCACCAGCGACCGGTTCCCCAGGGCCCGCGGGCCCAGCTCCATCCGGCCCTGGAACCAGCCGACCACCTCGCCACCGGCGATCCGCCGGGCCACCTCGCGGGCGATGTCGGGAGAGCGTCGCGGCACGATGCCTGCCTGGGCGAAGGCCGCACGGATCTGCTCGCCGGTGAACTCCGGGCCGGTGTACTCGCAGCCGGTGGTCGCGGGCTTGGGGAACGCCGGCTGCGTCGCGTAGTAGGCCGCGAGGGCCGCACCGATCGCGGTTCCGCCGTCATGCGGCGCGGAGGGGATGTGCACCCGGGAGAACGGGCCCTCCTCCTTGAGCAGCCAGTTGGTGGTGCAGTTGAGCGCCACACCGCCGGAGAAGCAGAGCGTCCGGGTGGGGTGCAGGGCGTAGGTCCGTTCGGCGAGCCCCAGGATCGTCCGGTTGTTCCAGCTCTGCAGCGCGGCGGCCAGATCGCTGTGCCGCTCCAGGAGCGGCTCGGTGGGCAGGCGTCGTGGACCGAAACGTTTCTCCAGGGCGTCGAAGTGCGGGAGCCGGAACTCGAAGGCCTCGCTGCGCACCGCCGGCTGCGGACCGTCACCGACGATCTCCGCGAGTGCGGCCGTGTAGGTATGCGGGTTGCCGTAGGAGGCGAGGCCCATCACCTTGGAGGCGTCATAGGGGCTGAAGCCGAGGTAGGCGCTGAGCTTCTCCCAGACGAAGCCGACGGACTGCGGATAGCTCAGTTCGCCATGGGACTCGATCAGCACCCCGTTGCCGCCGCCTAGCAGTGCCGTCGCCGACTCCCCGATGCCGTCCACCACCAGGACGGCGGCCCCCTCCTCGCCGCACGGGTAGTACGCGGAGGCCGCGTGAGCCAGGTGGTGCGGTATCCAGCGGATGCTCGCTTCGCAGTCGACGCCGAGCAGCTCGGACAGGCGCTCGGGTATCCGCGCCAACCCGGCGGCGAAGTCCGCCTCGCCCTCGGCGCTGCCCCAGTCGCCGGGGACACTGAGCGGGTCCAGCCGGAAGGTGTCGCGGCGCAGCCGGGGTTCGAAGGCGATCGCGACGAGGTCGAGCTCCTGTGGAACGATCCCCGCTCGCTCCAGGCAGAAGGCCAGGGCCCGCTCCGGCAGGATGTCGGCGTTGGAGACCAGCGCGGGTTTGCCGTGCTTGACGCGGTTGAAACGCTCCTCCTCGGCGGCGGCGACCACGTCACCGTCGATGACGAGGGCGGCCGAGGACTCGTGGTACACGCAGTTGATACCGAGGATCTTCACGTCGACCTTCCGAATGGCGCGGTGCCGCGTCGAGCTTGGTGACGATCGGTCAGGTAATTCTGCACGGTCTGCTCGGACGGGAACAGACATCCGGCGATCTTCGTCGCACCGGCACCCCGGGCGGAGGGCGCGAGGTCCGGGTCGTACCGATCTAGCATGGAGAAGCAAGTCCTCATCTCCAGGCCCGCGCCGCAGCGGCAGGGAGGCCGGCATGGCGTTCGACACGGCTGGTTTCGAGCAGGCGGACGGCTACCGCTACATACCGATCTCCGAACACGGCCTGATCGGCGATCTTCGTACGACCGCCCTGGTCGGCACGAACGGCACCATCGACTGGTACTGCTGCCCTCGCTTCGATGCGCCCAGCGTCTTCGGGTCCATCCTCGACGCCGACCGGGGCGGGTCGTTCGAGCTGGCCGCCGAGGTCCCGACCCGCACCCGGCAGTTCTACTTCCCCGACACGAACGTGCTGATCACGCGGTTCTTCGCCGCGGACGGGGTGGCGGAGATCCAGGACTTCATGCCCGTGGTCGACGAGTCACGCGAGGCGTCCCGGCACCGGCTGATCCGGCGGGTGGTCTGCGTCCGCGGCACCCTCCCGTTCAGGGCGCGGATCGCCCCGCGCTTCGGCTACGGCACCGAAACGCACACCACGCACCTCGAAGGAGACCACGAGGCGGTGTTCCGCTCCCCGTCCCTGACGCTCGCGCTGACCGCCACCGCGCCCCTGGAGAGCGACGGCCTGGACGTGTGGTCGCACTTCAAGCTCCTCGAGGGCGAGTCCAACGTGTTCGCCCTCGACCGGCTCGGCGACGGCGTCCGGCCTCGGTCGTGTCCGCGTGCCGAGGCGGAGGAGCAGGCCGAGGCGACCGTCCGGTTCTGGCGCCACTGGCTGGCCGGTTCGCAGTACCACGGGCGGTGGCGCGAGATGGTGAACCGATCCGCGCTGGTGCTGAAGCTGCTCACCTACGCGCCGACCGGTGCGATCGTCGCCGCCCCGACCACCAGCCTGCCCGAACAGATCGGCGGCGAGCGCAACTGGGACTACCGGTACGTCTGGGTCCGCGACGCCGCCTTCTGCGTCTACGCCATGCTGCGCCTCGGGTTCACCTCGGAGGCCGAGGCGTTCATGGGGTTCCTCGGCGAGCGCGGCATCATGCGCGGCACCGGTGCAACCGGCCCGCTGCAGATCATGTACGGCATCGACGGGCGCAGCGACCTGCCCGAGTACGAGCTGCCGAACCTGGAAGGCCACCTCGGCTCCGCACCGGTCCGGGTCGGCAACGCCGCCACCGGCCAGCTCCAGCTGGACATCTACGGAGCCCTGATCGACTCCGTCTACCTGTACGACAAGTGGGGACAGCCGATCAGCAGCGACCGCTGGGCCGAGGTCGGCGCGATGGCGGACTGGCTCTGCGAGCACTGGGACCAGCCCGACGAGGGAATCTGGGAGACCCGCGCGGGCCGGCGGAACTTCGTGTACTCGCGGCTGATGTGCTGGGTGGCACTGGAGCGGGCGATGCGGATGGCGAACCGCCGCGGCCTGCCGGCCGACCTGCCCCGCTGGCGGGAGTCCCGGGACGCGATCTACCGGCAGATCATGCAGCGCGGCTGGTCGGTCGAGCGGGGCGCGTTCGTCCAGGCCCTGGACGACGGCGAGCTGGACGCCTCGCTGCTGATGATGCCGATGGCCAAGTTCGTCTCGCCCACCGACCCCAAGTGGCTCTCCACGCTGGACGCGCTCACCACGGACCTGGTCTCCGACTCGCTGGTCTACCGCTACGACCCGGCCAGCAGCCCGGACGGCCTGCACGGCCCCGAGGGCACCTTCTCGATCTGCTCCTTCTGGTACGTGGAGGCGCTGGCCCGCGCGGGCCGGCTGGAGGAGGCCCGGCTCGCCTTCGAGAAGATGCTCACCTACGGCAACCACCTGGGTCTGTTCGCCGAGGAGATCGGCCCGACCGGCGAGCAACTCGGCAACTTCCCCCAGGCCTTCACCCACCTCTCGCTGATCAGCGCCGCCTTCAACCTCGACCGCGCGCTGGGCTGACGCACCAGGAACCCGGGGATACGCGATCAGCCCAGCTCGGGAAAGGCTCCGGAGCTGGGCTGATGCTGGGATTCTGGCTGGTCGACTGGTGGGCGCGGACGGTTTCGAACCGCCGACATCTGCTTTGTAAGAGCAGCGCTCTACCACTGAGCTACGCGCCCCCGCCGCATGCCGGCCCTGGGGTGGGGGTCACGCGGTGAAGAGTAAGAGTACCTGGTCGCGGGCGCGGCGCCGCGCAGGGTGCGGGGGTGGGGCGGTGCAGGCGGGGGTGATCGGCGACAATGGGGGGTCGGGTCGGCGGAGCAGGGAGCGCTTGTGAGGGCGGCGGGTAGCGCGCGGGGGTTCGCGGGGCTGGTGCTGATGCCCGTGGCCGTGATCGGGGTGCTGGCGGGGGCGGTGGCCGGGTCGTTCTCCGCAGGTGGGGGCTGGGGCGGCGGCGGTGGCCGGTCGCGGTGGCGGCGGGGTGACGACGCGCAGCGGGCGGCGGCGGTGGCCGCGCGGGATGCGGCGCAGGAGGCGTTCTACGAGCTGGACTCCGCGCAGCGCGAGCTGGAGCTGGCCGTCGAGACGGTGCGGGCCGCCGAGCAGGGGGCGGCGGTGCAGCGGGCGTTGGCCGACTATCAGGACCTGCGGGGGCGGATCGACCAGGTGACCGTCGGGTACCTGGACGCGTTGGACGCGGTGGACCTGGAGGCGCCCGAGCCGCCGCCGGGGGCGCTGGCGCAGGCCAGGCAGCGGCTCGAGCAGGCCAGCCGCGAGCTGGCGGCCAAGCAGGCCGAACTGGCGAACTTCCTCAGCCGTCTGCAGCCGCTGGTGCAGCACGCGGAGGCCCAGCTGATCAAGGTGGCGCCGGCCGTCGAGCAGGCCAAGCGGGCGCTGCTGGGAGCGAGCGGCGCGCTGGACGCGGTGCGGGCTGCCGGGCTGCGGGCAGACGATCTGGCGGCCCGGCTGGCGGAGTTGGGCCCGGAGCTGACCCGGCTGAACGAGGGCGCCAGCCGGCACGGCGTACCGCAGACGCTGCAGCGAGCGCAGGAGGTGGCGCGTCGGGCGGACGGGATCCGGGGCGACGCCGAGCAGTTGCCGGAACGGGCCCGCGAGATCGACCGCCGGGTCGGCAGCCTGCGGACCCGGATCCAGGCGCTGGAGACCAAGGCGGGCACGGTCGAGCCGACGCTCAGCGAACTGCGTCGGCGCTTCTCGGCGGCCTGCTGGCAGGACCTGCAGCGGGTGCCGCAGCAGGTCGCGGAGGCGGGCCGGTCGGCGCAGGGCAAGCTGGCCGACGCGGGGCGGGCCCGGGACGAGCAGCGCTGGGCGGACGCGACGGCGGCGATCGGGACGGTGCGGGCGCTGCTGGAGACCGCCGACGGTTCGGTGGCGGCGGTGGCCGAGCGGCTGCGGCGGCTGAACGAGGCGGAGCGCGACCCGCAGACGGAGATCGAGCGCGCCCGCTTCGCGCTCCGGGACGCCCAGCGGCTGGCGATGGCCGGCCGCCAGGCGCCGGACCCGCGGCACGCCGGGCCGCTGGACGCGGCGGTGGAGCGGCTGGAGCGGGCGTCGCGGTCGCTGGCGGCGGCCGGGCGGCACCCTGACTACTGGCACTTCCTGACCGAACTGGACGGCGTGCGCGGGACGGCGGCCGAGGTGGTGGAGCTGATCCGGGCCGAGCACGCGCGGCACTGAGGCCCGCGTGGAGCAGCCGGCCTCACCCGGCCACCCCTGCGGGTACGCTGCGGGCATGCCACGCTACGACTTCCGCTGCCGCTCCTGCGGCGCGACCTTCGAACTGCGCCGCGCCATGGCCCAGGCCAACGACCCGGCCGTCTGCCCGCAGGGGCACTCCGACACGGTGAAGCTGCTCTCCACGGTCGCCGTCACCGGCGCGAGCGGCTCCGCGCCGCAGCCGCCCGCCGGCGGTGGTGGCGGCGGGTGCTGCGGGGGCGGCTGCTGCAGCTGACCCACGGCTGACCGACGAAGCAGACCGGGACGAGGCAGACCGACGGGGCAGACCGACCGCTAACCGCGGCCGGCCGGGCCTCGCACGTGGGCGAGGAACGCCGCCAGGATCTCCTCGCCCGCGAGCGCACCGCGCCGCACCAGCGCCGTGAGCTGTGGCGCGGTCCAGCCCTGCTCGGCGAGTTCGCCGTGCCCTGGGCGCCAGGACCGGTCCGCGGCGAGCAGCAGGTCGGCGTCGAGCAGCGAGTCACCGGCGGCCAGCAGCTCGACCGGCACCCCATCCGGAGGCTCACCGGCTGCCCCGGCTGCCTCACCTCGACCGGCCACCCGGCGCAGCACCTCCGCCACCGCCCCGCTCTTGGTCAGCGCCCGCGGCACGGCGTACACCTTCCGCCCTTGCAGCGAGACGACCCAGCCGCGCTCGGCGCACCAGTGCGTCAACTCCGCGAGCCACGCCTCGGGCAGCCGGTCCCGCTCGACCACCAGGTAGGCGAAGAGGCCTTCGGCAACCCGCCGCTTCAGCATCCAGTCAGGTGCACCGCACCGGGTCAGCCGGTCCACCACCTCCGCCAGCGGCGCCCCGCTCTCGGCGAGCCGGGTGGCCACCACGGCGTCCCAGTCCCGATCCGGCTCCCCGGCCACCAGCAACCGCCCGCCGTTGGCGCAGACCGCGTAGGCCGGGGAGCCGGCCGCGCCCGGCAGCCGGACCCGCCGGTACTGCTCCACCGTCCGGGTGGTGACCGGCACGAACACCGCCCGGTCCGCCAGCTCGGTGAGCAACTCGGCCGCCCGCTCGGTGAGATGCGACAGCGGCGCCTGCGCACCGTCGCGCTCCACCAGCCGCAGCCGGACGTCCGAGCCGGCCGGCAGCTCGGCACCCCGCGTCGAGTAGATCAGCGTCCGGTCCAGGTCGCTGGCCACCACACAGATCTGACGAATCGTCACTTCACCCTCCCCGTGGCGCCGGTCGCACCTCGGCTGAATCTCGGATGGATCAGCCCGACGCAGGAGTACGGCAGCTCGTCCACCTCCTCGACCGGGACCCCGCGTTGCGCGGCCAGCAGTCGGATGTGGTCGAGGTCCGAGCCGACCCCGCGCCGGGCCAGCACCCGCCACGGGACCCGGCGCAGCAGCACCCGGGTCGTCTCGCCCACCCCGGGCTTGACCAGGTTGACGTCCCCGATCCCGTACTGGGCGCTGATCCGCTCAACCGCGGTCCACCCCGCCCAGGTCGGCTCCCGCTCAACCGCCGAGGAGGCCACCCCGAGCACTGCCCCGCCCGCCTCCGCCAACTCCGCCCGAACGGAGGGAAAGTGGGCAGCGACGATGTCCAGGAACGCCACCGAGACATCCGCGCGGCCCAACTCCCGGTAGTACTTCGCCCCGTGGAAGTCCTCGGGGCCGATCAGGTCGTCCCGCAGCACGGTACGCGAAACCAGCCCGGAGACCGTGGAGTTGAGGCAGGCCGACGGGATCAGGAAGTCCTCCCGGGTGCCGAACGTCCGCACGCAGCGCCCGGGGTCGGCCAGCACGGCGAGCTCCGGGTCGAACGGGGTGCCCGCGAGCGCGGCGGCCAGCTCCCGGGCGATCGCCCCCTTGCCGGTCCAGCCGTCCACGAAGACGACGTCCGACGGATGGTGACGATCCATCAGATAACGCAGCGCGACCGGGTCGATGCCGCGGCCACGGATGATCGAGACGGCGTAGTGCGGCGCCTCGATCCGGTGCTCGGCGGCCAGCCAGCGGCGGATCAGGATCCCGACCGGGGTCCCGGCGCGGGCCAGCGAGGCGAGCACCAGATGCTCCCCCCGCTCGTGCAGCAGCGTCTCGGCGACGGTGCCGACCGCCAGCGCGATCCGCCGTGCCGAGCCGCGCAGCGCGAGGTGGAACAGCTCCTGGTACTCGGGGCTCGGCTGGTACTCCACCGGCAGCGACTCGGCGTAGTGCGCACCGCCCGACTGCACCGCCTCCTCTCGCTCCTCGGTGGACGCCTCCAGCGCGACACCGGACAGATCGGTCAGCAGCCAGCCCACCTCCGCCGCCGGGTAGGAGGAGAACTCCGGCCCCCGCAGCGGACGGGCCGTCACCGGGCGGTACTCCGGCAGCACGGTGAGCACCACCTGGTCGGTCACCTCGCGCAGCTGGGCCAGCAGGCCTTCGGGCGCGTGCAGTTCTGGCGTGTCGGCGGCCGCGTCCACGACCAGCACGATCGCATCGAACCGCCGCCCCGCCTCCCGGCCGGGGGCCACGTTGTAGGCGAACCGCGGCTCGCCGCCCTCGCCCGGCGCACCGTGCGCGGGAAAGCGGAGCCGGGTCCGGATCGGGTAGCCGGGATCGTCCACGGCGAGCACCGGCGAGCGGGTGGTGGTGGAGAACCAGACGTCCGCCGACCAGGGCGTCGCGCGCAGCGTCCCCCGCAACGCGACCTGCAGCGCCTCGGCCAGCCGCAGCGGCGCGTAGATCAGCTCCTCGCAGCCGAGCACCAGCACCCGCCGCTCACCGCCGGCCAGCTCCTTGGCCAGCAGCTCGCCCAACTCCGGCAACGCGGCCTCCAGCCGGACCCGCTGCGCGCAGACGAAGCCGTGGCGTCCGCCCTCCGGCACCCCGACCGGCCACGGCAGCGGCACCCGCACCACCTCGGCGGCATCGCCACCGTCACTGTCACCTGCACCAGCAGCGCCACCGGCACTGGCTCTGGCACGGACGCCGGCGACGGCCGCACCTCCGGCACCCAGCTCCGCCGCCAGCCGCCGAGCCCGCTCCCCGGTGCCGGCCGGCAGCCGCACCCGCCCCTCGGCCAGCGCCACCACCTCGATCGTCACCCCCAGCTCGGCCGCGAAGGTCGCCAGCCGCTTGCGGTCCGCCACGCCCCGCAGGTCCACCAGCGCCGCCAACCCGTAGCGCCGCCGCGGCCGGTGCCGGTGCAGCGCCGCGATGATGTTCAACGCCGTCTGCCCGGTGGACAGTTCGTCATCGACCAGGATCAACGGCCCGGCCGCGGAGAGCAGCTCGGGATCCGCCGGCAGCAGCAGGTGCGAGGTGGCGTGCGAGTGCTCCTCCTCGAAGCCGGCCGCCGGCTCCAGGCCGGCCACCGGGCGCCGGGTGGAGTGCAGGTAGCTCGCCTCCAACTCGTCCGCCACGCAGTGGCCGAGGCCGGTCGCGGTCTCCGCGAAGCCGAGCACCGTCACCGGCTCACCGGGCCGCAGGTCCAGCCGCGAGCGCACCGCCGCGCCCAGCCGCCGCCCGGCGCCGTAGACCACGGCGGGCCGCTGCGGCACGTGCTTGCCCAGCACCTGCGAGACCAGCAGCTGCGCCCGCCTCGGATTGCCCTCCCGGACGGCCAGTCCGAGCAGCTCGGGCAGCTCGGCATCGCCGTGCAGCCCGATCCCGAGCCGGTCCGCCACCCAACGGCCGCTCCACACCGCTTCGGTGGTCACCGTGCGGTCCCCCCGTCCCGGACCGCGTCCCGGCAGGCCGCGTACAGCTCCGCGAAGCCCACCCCCGGGCGGGCCACCCCGAACACCTCGGCCCGGAGCAACACCCGCTCCGCCCAGGCCCGGTGCGGCTTGGCCTCGTTCATCTTGTTGCCGTACGCCGAACCCGACACGCCCAGCCCGCCGCCGGGCCCACCACCCAGCACGTCCTGGGCATCCCGGTACTCCTCGTGCGTGACCACCGATCGCGCGTGCACCGCCGGCACCTGGCTCGGATGGACGCAGGTCTTTCCCAACAGGCCGTTGGCACGGTCGAGTTCGATCTCCCGGAGCAGCCCGGCCAGCTCCACACCGCCGACGCCGAGCGGGAAGTACTCCCAGACCGGCCCGGTCACGGTGTACCCGGTCCCGTCCGCCCGGCCCAGGACGTTGACCACGTCGCCGATCACCGCGGCCACCAGCGCCAGGTCGTAGGCCGTCAACTCCGGCGCACGGCGCAGCCCGTAGGCCGCGCAGAGGTCGGTGACGCCGAGCCGGACGGCCAGCACCCGGTCCCGGAACTTCGCCAGCAGCTCCGCGATGCGCAGCAGTTGGTCCCGCCGCCGCTCCAGCATCGCGAGCTCGGGGGATTCCAGCACCGGCATCCCGAACAGCCGCTGCCCGCAAGCGGTCTCGGCCGCCGCCAACGCCGCCAGATAGGCCTCGCCGAGTTCTTCGGTGAACTTGGGCAGCACGAAGCCGCTGAGCAGCCGCGCCGACTCGCCCAGCCGCTCGATCAGTTCGCCGATCTGCTCCGGCGCCCGGACCCGGACGAAGAGCAGTGGCAGCTCCACCGCCCCCGCGCCGCCCGAAAGCCCGTCACCCGCCAGCTCCCGCAGCCCGGCGACCAGATTCGCCGCGCCGGCCGCCACCTCCCGGTCGGCGATCGCGTCCTCCAGGCAGAGGACCATCGAGACCACCCCGCGCGCCGCCTGCTTGCGGACATCGGCCGCCAGGGTGGGCCGGGTGGCCGGGAGGTAGAGGGTGCCGCCCAGCGCGGTCGCCAGCGTCACGGCCGGGCCGTGCCGGTCGAACGGCACCGGCTCGACGAGGAAGAGCCGCCGGCGGAGGTCCGGGCCGAGGTGGCCGAACTGGCGCAAAATGCACTCCCAGGGAGGTCGGGACGGGCGGGGCCGAGGAGGGCGGGCCGGTCCGCACGGCCGGAACCGACGGCTTTCCCGGCCGCTCGAGAAAATCTCCGCCTCCCCCGAATTCCCAGCTCGCCCCACCTTCGGCCGCCTATCGTACGGTCCTTCCAGTACCGGATGGTGATCGGAAACATGGAATTCGCTGAACATCTCAGCCCACGAATTACTTGCGAAATGACGCAAGTTTTCGGCCATCCAGCCGCCCGCCCGAGCGGCGAGGTCCCGCCCGCACCCGCGTTGTCCACACCCTCGGCCAGCAGGCAGGATGAGTGCCATGACGCACGTGATGGCGAAGGGCGCCAACATCTCGCTGGCCACGGCCGCGGTTCGCGCCGTGCTGCGCTGGAGCACGACGCCCGGGGCACCGGACGTGGACGCCTCCGCGCTGCTGCTCGGCGCCGACGGCAAGGTCCGCTCGGACACCGACTTCGTGTTCTACAACCAGCCCCGGCACCCCACGGGCACGGTGCGGCACCGGCCCAAGTACCGGGTGCCGGGTACCGCGGAGATCGCCGACACGGTCGAGGTGGACCTGGGCAAGCTGCCCGCCGAGGTCCACCGGGTGGTGCTGGCCGGCTCCGCCGAGGAGGGTGACTTCCGCGCGGTGGGCGCGCTGCGGGTGTTGCTGTACGACGCGGCCGCACCGGCCGAGGGCGAGCCGCTCGCCGAGTTCCCGGTCGGCGAGGTGGAGGCGGTCTCCGCGCTGGTCTGCGCCGAGTTCTACCGGCGCGAGGGCGGCTGGAAGTTCCGCGCGGTCGGCCAGGGTTACGCCTCCGGGCTGAGCGGGCTGGCCACCGACTTCGGCGTCACCGTCGAGGACGAGACGCCCGGCGCGCCCAAGGACGGGGAGCCCGCCAACTACGCACTCGCCCCGGCCGCACCGATCGCGCCCCCGGCCATGCCCCCGGCCGCACCGCCCACCGCCAGCGCGAGCGCCCCGAACATCCCGCCCGTCCCCGCCACACCGCCGACACCCCCGCCGCCGGCCGGCCCGCCCGGCTACGGCTACCCGCCCCAGGCCGCCCCTGCCGCCGCGGCTGCCCCCGGCTACGGCTACCCCCAGCAACCTCCGCCCTACGGCTACCCGCCCCAGGCCGCCCCCGGCTACGGCTACCCCCAGCAGCCCCCGTCCTACGGCTACCCGCCCCAGGCCGCCCCGCCGGCGCCGCCGACGCCGACGACGCCGCCCCTCGACCCCACCTTCGCGCTCCCGCCGCAGGGCCCGCAGTTCCAACCCCGCTGACGTTCGCCCGCACGCGGCGCTAGTCCTCCTTGTACCCCCGCTGCCACTGCATCCCGAAGCCGTACAAGCGGTCCAGGTCCGACTGGAATCCGTGCACGTACCGCACCTCCCGACGGGCCGTCAGCTGCCCGCCCTCGTTCTCGATCAGCACCACCGCACACGAACGGGCCGCCGACGCCCGCTCGTCCAGGTTGACCTCCAGTCGCGGCCCGCTCGGCGGCACGATCTGGATCTGCGCGTGCGTCTGGTCGAAGGCCGGCGTGCCGTCGTAGATGTAGACGAAGATCAGCAGCCGCTTGAACTGGTCCTTCTTCTCCAGGTTGATGTACATGGTCTCGCCGGACGGCGCCCCGTACTTGTCGTCACCGCTCAGCTTGATGTAAGGCGGGTGCTGGAGGTCGCCGAAGAACTTCCCGAGCGGCTGCACCACGCCCCGGGTCCCGTCGGTGAGTTCGTACATGCAGGCGAGGTCCAGGTCGACGTTCTCGGCGCCGCCCTGGGTGGTCTCGGTCTGCGCCGCACGCAACGACCGCGGCTGGAGCAGCTTGCGGCGCAGCGCGCCCTGCGAGCCGGCCACCTGCCGCGCGGTCCAGTGCAGGTTGACGAAGAGGGTGCCGGTGGTCGGCCCGTCCGAGGTGATCGGGTAGTGCGGGCGGGACTTGGTGAGCGTCACCTTGCCGACGTTTCCCATCATGTCGGGCATGTTGCGCTCGCCCCGCAGGAACTCCCAGATCGTGGCCATACCGAACGCCCCCAGCCCGAACGCCTACTCCGACGCACCCGTGACGACCGCGGCGCACCCTGACGCACCATTGTGCACTGCGGTCCATACCCAGTACCGGGCCTGAGACACCGTCGGATGAGATGCCTGGTCAGCGCCACCCGAGTGGCGGATGGCCGGGTGAACGTGACTCCCGTACCATGCGGCCCTCTGGGACGCGATATCGTCTAGCCGCACAGGTGTCCCTCCCCTGACGACCCGTCGCACCAGGGGACCGTCCCACTCCCGCCCGACCGCGGAAAGCAGAGGCCTTCCTCGCAATGTCATCCTCCACTCAGCTGGTCTGGGCCGTCATCGGCGGCGCCGCCCTGCTCTTCATAGCCATCCTGGCGACCACCCTGCGCGCGAAGGGCGCCAAGGCCACGGCGAACGAGGACTCCTGGGAGCGCAGCGAGGAGCGACGCCGCCGCAAGGAGACGTGGTACGGGATCGCCTCGTACGTACTGCTCTTCTGCTGCGCCGGGGTCGCGGCCGCGCTCTCCTTCCACGGCCTGGTCGGCTTCGGCACCCAGAACCTGGGCCTGTCCGGCGGCTGGGAGTACCTGGTCCCGTTCGGTCTCGACGGCGCCGCGATGTTCTGCTCGGTGCTCGCCGTCCGCGAGGCCAGCCACGGTGACGCCGCGCTCGGCTCGCGCCTGCTGGTCTGGCTGTTCGCCTTCGCCTCGGCCTGGTTCAACTGGGTGCACGCGCCGCGCGGCGGGGACCACGCCGGTGCACCGCAGTTCTTCTCCGGCATGTCGATCTCGGCCGCCGTGCTCTTCGACCGCGCCCTGAAGCAGACCCGCCGGGCGGCGCTGCGCGAGCAGGGCCTGATTCCGCGCCCGCTGCCGCAGATCCGCATCGTGCGCTGGCTGCGCGCCCCGCGTGAGACCTACGCGGCCTGGTCGCTGATGCTGCTGGAGAACGTCCGCAGCCTGGACGAGGCGGTCGAGGAGGTCCGCGAGGAGAAGCAGACGAAGCTGGACGCCAGGACGCAGGCGCGCAGCGCCGACCGTCGCGAGCGAGCCGAGCTCAAGGCGATCTCCCGCGGCGGCATGCTGGCCCGGTCCCGCTCCGGCCGCCAGGTGCCCGCCCTGACCGCCGGCGGCGGCGACGGCCAGCCCGCTACGGAGCCTGCTCTAGCCGAATCCGAGGACCCGATGGCCAGGGTCGGCCCCTCCGCGCTGGAGCCCGCCGCGCTGGCCGCCGCCCCCCGCCGCACCGCGGTCGGCTCGGGCAGCGCCGCCGGCGGGAGCATCGACCTGACGGCCCACGACGACACGCTCTCGATGCCGACCGTCGACTCCCCCTTCGACTCGCTGGAGCGCAAGCTGCGGGCCATGGAGAAGCGCCTCGGCTGACAGCCGCTCAGCAGACACACGTGGGGCCCGGTTCGTTCATCGAACCGGGCCCCACGTGTACGTCTGACGCGCGCTACCGCCGGCCGGCCTGGGCCGATTCCAGCGCTGCCGCCACGTCCTCGTCGTCCTGGGCGACCCGCCGGTTGCGCAGCATCGAGGAGGCGAGCGCGGCGCCGATGAAGGCCACCCCGATCAGCCCGGTGACGACCTCCGGGATCTTCTTCTCGATCGAGACCAGCAGGATGACGGCCAGCGCACCGATCGCGTAGTGCGCGCCGTGCTCCAGGTAGACGTAGTCGTCCAGGGTGCCCTTGCGGACCAGGAAGACCGTCAGCGAGCGGATGTACATCGCGCCGATGCCCAGGCCCAGGGTGATCTGGAAGATGTCGCTGGAGATCGCGAAGGCGCCGACCACGCCGTCGAAGGAGAAGGAGGCGTCCAGCACCTCCAGGTAGAGGAAGAGGAAGAACGCGGCCTTCCCGGCCACCAGCACCGCCGACCTGCCGGGCCGCGGGGCGAGCGCCGCACCGCCCACGCGCTCCTCCTCGCCCTCGGCGTCCTCGCCCGCCTCGTCCTCGTCCTCGTCCTCGTCCTCCAGGCTCGACTCGAAGACGCCGGAGAGCCCGTTCACCCCGAGGTAGGTCGCCAGCCCCAGCAGCCCGGCGAGCAGGACCGTTTCGGCGTGCTCCTTGGCGAAGAACCGCGCGGCCAGCGCGAGGGTGATCAGCGCGATCACCGAGGAGAGCGCCTCCAGCCGCCCGATCCGCTCCAGCGGCCGCTCGATCCAGCGCAGCCAGTGGTAGTCCTTCTGCTCCAGGATGAAGTCCAGGAAGATCATCAGCAGGAAGATCCCACCGAACGCGGCGATCGCCGGGTTCGCGGCCTCCAGGTGCTGACCGTAGGTCAGCCCGTTGTAGGTATGGCTCGAGTGGAGCGCCAGGTCGATCACGGTGCCCGGGCTGATGTGCGCGGTCAGCGCCACCACCAGCAGCGGGAAGAGCAGCCGCATCCCGAAGACGGCGATCAGCACACCCACCGTCAGGAAGATCTTCTGCCAGAACGGGTTCATCCGCTTCAGCACGGTGGCGTTGACCACGGCGTTGTCGAACGAGAGCGAGATCTCCAGGATCGCGAGGACCAGCACCACGCCGAAGCCGTCGACCCCCCAGATCAGTCCGGCCGCGACCAGCCCGGCGATCGTGATCCCGAAGGACCATCCGAAAGTGCGGAGGAACACGGTATTACTACCTTTCGGTGACGTGGCGCGCCGAGGAATTGACGATGCCTTTACTGTACGTTGACTCCAAAATCGAGGGCGATCCCGCGCAGCCCGGAGGCATAGCCCTGGCCGACCGCCCGGAACTTCCACTCGCCCTGGTAGCGGTAGAGCTCGCCGAAGATCATCGCGGTCTCACTGGAGGCGTCCTCGGTCAGGTCGTAGCGGGCGATCTCCTGCCCGCCCGCCTGGTTGGTCACCCGGATGTAGGCGTTGCGGACCTGGCCGAAGCTCTGCAGCCGGGTGTCCGCGTCGTAGATCGACACCGGGAAGACCACCTTGTCCACCTGGGCCGGCACCAGGTCGAGGTTGACCACGATCACCTCTTCGTCGCCCTCGTCGCCCTCCTCGCCGCCGACCAGGTTGTCGCCCAGGTGCTCGACCGAACCCTCGGGGCTCTTGAGGTTGTTGTAGAAGACGAAGTACTCGTCGCCGAGCACCCGACCGCCCGCGCAGAGCAGCGCGCTCGCGTCGAGGTCGAAGGGCGCGCCGGTGGTGGACCGGGCACCCCAGCCCAGGCCGATCTGAACCTGGGTCAGACCGGGGGCGGCCTTGCTCAGCGAGACGTTGCCGCCCTTGGCGAGCGTGACACTCATCGTCGTCTTTCCTCCCACTCCCTGGCGGTCCGCAGCGTTCGGCACGACGGGAAGGCCGAAGAACCTGTCTACGCCCGCGCGCCCGCACGTGGTTGCGAACCATCCACTGAACATCCTGAACTTCGAACCTATCAAGGTGGTCGAACCGCTGGTCCGCCCGGCATTTCCGGACGCGGACCGGCCGGCACCACCCGCCCGCCCGAGGTCGTACCATCTCAGCTCAGCGGGCGCCCGCGGTCCGTCAAGGGGACGGCCACCTGGACGGCACCGCGCACGGGGGAGCAGTCAGCATGCCCATCCAGTCCCTGGAGCCCACCGACCCCGCCGCCGTCGGGCCCTACCGGCTGCTCGCCAGACTCGGCGCCGGCGGGATGGGCCGGGTCTACCTGGCCCGCTCGGCCGGCGGTCGGACGGTCGCGGTCAAGGTGGTGCGGGCCGAACTCGCCGAGGACCGCGAGTTCCGCGAGCGGTTCCGCCGCGAGGTGGCCGCCGCCCGCGCGGTCAGCGGGGCGCACACCGCGCCCGTGGTGGACGCCGACCAGGACGGCCCGTCGCCCTGGCTGGCCACCGCCTACGTCCTGGGGCCCTCGCTCACCGAAGCGGTGGCCGGGCACGGGCCGCTGCCGCTCGGCTCGGTCCGCGCGCTCGGCCTGGGCCTGGCCCGGGCGCTGGTCGCGATCCACCGGGCCGGGCTGATCCACCGTGACCTCAAGCCCTCCAACGTGCTGCTGGCCGCCGACGGCCCCCGGGTGATCGACTTCGGGATCGCCCGCGCCCTGGAGGGCGAGAAGCTGACCAGCACCGGCGTGGTGGTGGGCTCGCCCGGCTTCATGTGCCCCGAGCAGGTGGCCGGCGCCGCGCTGGGCCCGGCCGGGGACGTCTTCTCGCTCGGCTCGGTGCTGGTCTTCGCCGCCACCGGGGCCGGCCCCTTCGAGCAGACGGGCGAGGCCTCCTCCTCGGCCGCCGCGCTGCTCTACCGGGTGATCCATGACGAACCGTCACTGGACGCGCTGCCCGAGGAGTTGCTGCCCGCCATCGCGGCCTGCCTGGCCAAGGACCCCGCCGACCGGCCCACCCCCGAGGAGCTGGTCGAGCTGCTCGACGACGGCTCCACCACGTCCGGCCCCGGCTGGCTGCCGAGCGCCCTCGCCGCCGAGCTGGCCACCCACGCCGCCGCGGTCCTCGACCTGGACGCCCCGGCACCGCCCGCAGCCGCCGACCCGCGCCCGGCGGTGCCCCACCTGCCCACCGAGATCAGCGGGCCGGCGGCGGGCGCCACCGTGCGGCTGCTCGCGGGCGCCGCCGTCGCACCCGTCGAGCCCGCCGCGGTCGAGCCGGTCACCGCCCGCACGCCCGCCGCGTCCCGCCCCTCCCGGCGGCTCTTCCTGGCCGGTGGCGGCGCCGCGCTGCTGGTCGCCGGGGGCGCCGCCTGGGCGCTGCGCAGCGGCGGCGGCAAGCCCGCGCCCAAGCCTGCGCCGACCGCCTCCGGTCCCAGTGCCGAGCCGTCCACCACCCGCCGCCCCGGCGTCGCACCGGACCCGATCTGGACCCACCCGATCGCCGACGTGCTCAACGGGGCCACCCCGCTGGTGGCCGGGGACACGGTCTACCTGTTCGGGGTCGGCGGAGCGGCGGCGCTGGAGCTGACCAGTGGCCGACCCCGCTGGCAGTTGCCGAACGACTCCGAGGTCGGCGCCGCGGTGGCCGGCGGCGACCTGGTGTACTCCGGCGGCAACCTGGTCAAGGCGGACTCGCTGAGCGGCAACCCGGTCTGGACCTACGCCCCGAAGTCCGCCGCCGGCATGCAACTGCAGCCGGACACCGTGCTGGCCGCCGACGACCAGGCCGTCTACGCCCTGTGCAGGTACCAGCCGCTGGACGCCGGCGGCGATCCGGACCCGAGCGCCAAGACCGTGCCCGGCGTCTTCGCGCTCTCCGCCGCCGACGGCTCGGTCCTCTGGAGCCAGCAGCGCAAGCCCGACGCGACCACCGACGTCCTCGCGGTGCTGACCCGGGACCTGCTGATCTACACCGACTCGCTGCAGAACCTGGTCGCCCGCTCCCGCAAGGACGGCACGCAGCTCTGGTTCGCCACCACCGACTCCAAGGCCAGCTTCCAGCCGGCCACCGACGGGGACCGGGTCTACTGCTCCTCGACCGGCCACGGCGTCCAGGCCGTGGCCCTGGCGACCCAGAAGCAGGCCTGGGTGCAGCCCCCGCCGGCCGGCAGCCACGACCTCTGGTTCGCCCCGCCCGCGGTCTCCGGCGGCGTGGTCTACGCGGTGCTGGGCGGCATCACGATGACGCAGTACAACGCCACCCCCAGCGCCCCGCCGGCCCTGATCGCCTATCAGGCGACGAGCGGTCAGGAGCTGTGGCGCTGCCCGCTGCCGTACGAGTGCTCGATGGACACCCCGCCGACCGTGGTCCAGCAGACCTGCTTCGTCTCCACCGACGACAACGGGATCTTCGCCGTGGACACCGGGACCCACAAGATCCGCTGGACCTTCCGCGCGGACGTGCCGGGCGGTGTCCCCTGGCAGTTCAGCACCGACGGCAAGACCTTGGTCGCCTCGCAGGGGACCAAGGTCTATGCACTGCCGCCGGTCTGAGGCACCCTCAGCCGGCCGACGGACCCGAGGGGGACCGTCAGACGTTGACGCCGAAGTCCTGCGCGATCCCGCGCAGGCCCGAGGCGTAACCCTGCCCGATGGCGCGGAACTTCCACTCGGCGCCGCTGCGGTAGAGCTCGCCGAAGACCATCGCGGTCTCGGTGGAGGCGTCCTCGCTCAGGTCGTAGCGGGCGATCTCCTGGCCGCCCGCCTGGTTGACCACACGGATGTAGGCGTTGCGGACCTGGCCGAAGTTCTGCAGCCGGGTCTCCGCCTCGTAGATCGAGACCGGGAAGACGATCTTCGCGATCGAACCGGGGACCGCGGTCAGGTTGACCTTGATCACCTCGTCGTCGCCCTCGCCCTCGCCGGTCAGGTTGTCGCCGGTGTGCTCCACCGAACCGTCCGGGCTCTTCAGGTTGTTGAAGAAGACGAAGTCGGCGTCCTTGGCGACCTTGCCCTGCTCGGTGCAGAGCAGCGCGCTCGCGTCCAGGTCGAACTCGGCACCGGTGGTGGTGCGCGCGTCCCAGCCCAGACCGACCAGGACGGCGGTCAGGCCCGGGGCCTCCTTGGTGAGCGAGACATTTCCGCCCTTGCTCAGGCTGACACCCACAGGTTCCTCCAAGATGCGGGAGGCACCAGGGCGGCGCCTCGGCGGTGTGGTCCGGAGCCCCCGGCTGACGGGGCCCACGCTCCAGCCAACGGCCCGATCGTAGTACCGGGTTCCCGCCCGCAACGCGAAGTGGCCCGGCGTGGCCCGAGATCCCCTGCCGGGGCTCCCGCCGCACACCGGGCCACGGGGGCCGCGCCGCAGGCTCAGAGCGCCGCGAGCACCTTCAGGTACTCCTGCTCGTCACGGGCGTCCGGCAGGCCGTTGACGACCTCCCAGCGCACCACGCCGGCCTTGTCGATGACGAAGGTGCCGCGCACCGCGCAGCCCTTCTCGGCGTCGAAGACGCCGTAGGCGGTGGAGACCGCACCGTGCGGCCAGAAGTCCGACAGCAGCGGGTACTCCAGACCCTCCTGCTCGGCGAAGACGCGCAGCGTGAAGGGCGAGTCGTTGGAGACCGCGAGGATCTGCACGTCCTCGTTCTGCAGGCGCGGCAGCTCCTTCTGGATCGCGCAGACCTCGCCGGTGCAGACACCGGTGAAGGCGAAGGGGTAGAAGACCAGGACGACGTTCTTCTCGCCCCGGAAGTCGGAAAGCTTGACCAGCTCGCCGTGCTGGTTCTTCAACTCGAAATCCGGAGCCTGGGTGCCGACCTCGATGGCCATGGTGAGACCTTTCTCAGCGGTGGGCGCGGCGCTCACCGTGCCCACGGGTTGCTTGGGCGGCGCAGCGGCCGACCGCGGCCTCATCCTCGCATCCGGGTCCGCGATTTCGGCCTTACGAGTGAGCGGGCAGGGCCCTTCGAGGAGGTTTGGGCACCGGTTTCGCCGCAAGCGAACACGCTCTTGGGCGGCAGCCACAAGCACGGCCGGCAAAGCAGCCGGACCCCGCTGGAGCTTCCTCCAACGGGGTCCGTGCAAGCGGAGCGGAAACGTCAGCGCCTGCCGGACTTCGCCGCCTTGGGCGTCGCCAACCGGGTGCCGGCCCAGTCCTTGGCCACGGCGATCGAGCTGGTCTGCGAGAGGCCGGCGGTCTGCGCCGCCTCGGCGACCTCGTGGGCCTCGACGTGGCCGTCGCGGCCCTTCTTGGGAGTCAGCAGCCAGATCAGACCGCCATCGGCCAGGTACTCCTGGGCGTCGACGAGGGCATCGGTCAGATCCCCGTCCTCCTCGCGGTGCCACAGCAGGACGGCGTCGGCGACGTCGTCGTAGTCCTCGTCGACGAGCTCCTCACCAGTGATCTCCTCGATTCCGTCGCGGAGGTCCTGATCGGTGTCATCGTCGTACCCGAGCTCCTGCACGATCTGGCCGGGCTCGAAGCCCAGCTTGAAGGCCGGGTTGTTGGACTTGTCCGCGGGGTCCGCGGTCGCGCTCACGGGAATAACCTCCAGTATTCGGCCTGGCGTCGATGCCAGGGCTGTGGCCGTAGTCCACACGGGCGCGGCGGTTCGCGCAAGTACCCGACCCCCGATCCCACCCAAAGGTTGACGTCTCGTAGCAAGACACGCCGACTGCTGTGCCAGGAATCACACCGATTTGCCCTTTTGCGGACCGTTCGCCCATGCTGCGGATGCCACTCGTCCATCGGCGGTCGAAGGCCCGCTCGTCCGGCCTGTTGCCCGCGATACGAACGGCATTCGAGACCAACACGATCACGGGCGTAGAGTCTCCTGTTGGCCCTCACCCCGACCGCCCGCCATCGGACGAGCGGGGCACCTGGAGCAGTCCAGGAAACCGGTCGGACCACCTCTTCGTAACACCCGGTGGCAATCGGTGACGGCGGCGACGCCCGATCCGTGCCCCACCTGACCGACGCGCCCATCAAGCGTGCCGGTTACCCATCGGTAGAGATGACGGATCTCCGAGTTGCGGTACACGATGGAGGCGGCGCGACACACCTCTAGTTTCGACCGACAGTGAAGGAACAGCGTGGCTTCCGGATCCGATCGCAACCCGATCATCATTGGCGGCCTTCCGAGTCAGGTCCCGGACTTCGATCCCGAGGAGACCGCGGAATGGCTGGAGTCGCTCGACGCGGCCATTGACGAGCGGGGGCGCGAGCGTGCTCGCTACCTGATGCTGCGGCTCATCGAGCGCGCCCGCGAGAAGCGTGTCGCCGTGCCCGAGATGCGCAGCACCGACTACGTCAACACCATCGCCACCAAGGACGAGCCCTTCTTCCCCGGCAACGAGGAGATCGAGCGCAAGGTCCTCAACGCGACCCGCTGGAACGCGGCCGTCATGGTCTCCCGGGCCCAGCGCCCGGGCATCGGTGTCGGTGGCCACATCGCCACCTTCGCCTCGTCGGCGTCGCTCTACGACGTCGGCTTCAACTACTTCTTCCGCGGCAAGGACGCCGACGGCGAGTCCGGCGACCAGATCTTCTTCCAGGGCCACGCCTCCCCCGGTATCTACGCGCGCGCGTTCCTGCTGGACCGACTGAGCGAGCAGCAGCTCGACGCGTTCCGCCAGGAGAAGTCCAAGGCCCCGTACGGCCTGTCCAGCTACCCGCACCCGCGGCTGATGCCGGACTTCTGGGAGTTCCCGACCGTCTCGATGGGCCTCGGCCCGCTCGGTGCGATCTACCAGGCCCGGATGAACCGTTACCTGGAGCACCGCGGCATCAAGGACACCTCCGCCTCGCACGTCTACGCCTTCCTCGGCGACGGCGAGATGGACGAGCCGGAGTCGCTGGGCCAGCTGTCGCTCGCCGCGCGCGAGGGCCTGGACAACCTGACCTTCGTGGTCAACTGCAACCTGCAGCGCCTGGACGGCCCGGTCCGCGGCAACGGCAAGATCATCCAGGAGCTGGAGTCGCAGTTCCGCGGCGCCGGCTGGAACGTGATCAAGCTGGTCTGGGACCGCAGCTGGGACCCGCTGCTGGCACAGGACCGCGACGGCGTCCTGGTCAACAAGCTGAACTCGACCCCGGACGGCCAGTTCCAGACCTACGCCACCGAGTCCGGCGCGTACATCCGCGAGAACTTCTTCGGTGGCGACCTGCGGCTGCGCGCGATGGTCGAGTCGATGACCGACCAGCAGATCCAGCACCTGGGTCGCGGCGGCCACGACCACAAGAAGGTCTACGCGGCGTTCAAGGCGGCCCGCGAGCACGTCGGCCAGCCGACCGTGATCCTCGCCCAGACCGTCAAGGGCTGGACGCTGGGCCCGAACTTCGAGGGCCGCAACGCGACGCACCAGATGAAGAAGCTGACGGTCGAGGACCTGAAGCGCTTCCGCGACCGCCTGCACCTGCCGATCACGGACAAGCAGCTCGACGAGGGCTACCCGCCCTACTACCACCCGGGCAAGGACTCCGAAGAGATCCAGTACATGCACGACCGCCGCAGCGAGCTGGGCGGCTACATGCCGACCCGCAAGGTGCGGCCGCGCAAGCTGGAACTCCCGGGCGACGACGCGTACAAGGCGGTCAAGAAGGGCTCCGGCCAGCAGACCATCGCCACCACGATGGCCTTCGTCCGGGTGCTCAAGGACCTGATGCGCGACAAGGGCATCGGCAACCGCTTCGTGCCGATCGCGCCGGACGAGTACCGCACCTTCGGCATGGACTCGCTCTTCCCGTCGGCGAAGATCTACAACCCGCTCGGCCAGACCTACGAGTCGGTCGACCGCGATCTGCTGCTCGCCTACAAGGAGTCGCCGAGCGGCCAGATGCTGCACGACGGCATCTCCGAGGCCGGCTGCACCGCCTCGCTGATCGCCGCCGGCTCGTCCTACGCGACGCACGGCGAGCCGCTGATCCCGGTCTACGTCTTCTACTCGATGTTCGGGTTCCAGCGCACCGGCGACCAGTTCTGGCAGATGGCCGACCAGTTGGCCCGCGGCTTCGTGATCGGCGCCACCGCGGGTCGCACCACGCTGACCGGTGAGGGCCTGCAGCACGCGGACGGCCACTCGCAGCTGCTCGCCTCGACCAACCCGGCCGTCGTCGCGTACGACCCGGCGTACGGTTTCGAGATCGCGCACATCATGCAGGACGGCCTCCGCCGGATGTACGGCTCCTCCGCCGAGCACCCGCACGGCGAGGACGTCTTCTACTACATGACGGTCTACAACGAGCCGATCCAGATGCCGGCCGAGCCCGAGAACGTGGACGTCGAGGGCATCCTCAAGGGCGTCCACAAGTACCGTGCGGGCGAGGCGGGCCAGATCCCGGCGCAGATCCTCGCCTCCGGCGTGGCCGTGCCGTGGGCGCTGGAGGCCCAGCGGATCCTGGCCGAGGAGTGGAACGTCAAGGCCGACGTCTGGTCCGCGACCTCCTGGAACGAGCTGCGTCGCGACGCGGTGGAGGCCGAGGAGTTCAACCTGCTGCACCCGGAGGAGCCGCAGCGCGTCCCGTACGTGACGCAGAAGCTCTCCGGTGCCGAGGGTCCGTTCGTCGCGGTCTCCGACTGGATGCGTGCGGTGCCGGACCAGATCGCGCGCTGGGTGCCGGGTCAGTACCAGTCGCTGGGCGCCGACGGTTTCGGCTTCGCCGACACCCGTGGCGCGGCGCGCCGGTTCTTCCACATCGACGCGCAGTCGGTGGTCCTCGGCGTGCTGACCGAGCTGGCCAAGCAGGGCAAGATCGACCGCTCCGCGCTGAAGGAGGCGATCGACCGCTACCAGCTGCTGGACGTGGCCGCCGCCCACCCGGGCGCGGCCGGTGGCGACGCCTGAGGCTGACAGCCTGCTGACCGTCTGAGGTCAGTCCGAGGGCCGGGTTCCCCATCGGGGAGCCCGGCCCTCGGCGTACCGACGCCCCGCACGTCCGGCCCAGCTCCGGGTGCCCGCGGACCGGCGCGCGGTGATGATCGCCCCATGCACGACGACGAGATCCTCGACCGCGCCCGCTGGCTGCTGCGGGAGGTGCACCTCAGCCCCGCCGAGGCCGCCACCCGCCTGCTGGACTACTTCCCCGACCTGGAGCGCGAGGAGCGGGCGCGGTACCTGCGCGAGGCGGCCGAGCGGCCTGCCGAGCACCCTGGTGAGCGGGTCCGGGAGCGGCCGGGGCACGCGGTCCGCGCGAGCTGATCCGAGGTGGCGCCCGGGCCCCGCCCGTCCCCACGAGCTCGTCACCACGCGGGCGCCACCGCGCCGAGATTATGTCAGCTGCTGACAACTGGCAATATGTGACTTATGGCGGCCCCTGGCGTGCGGCCCCCGGGCCGGTCGGCGCCCGCGCGCTATCGTGTCCGCATGGCCTCCCTCGCCGCCGTGCCGAACCCGGCGCCTCCCGGCGCCCCCACGGGCCTGCGCGAACGCAAGAAGCAACGCACCCGGGACGCCCTGGTGGACGCCGCGCACCGGCTCTTCCTCAGCCAGGGCTACGCCGCCACCACCGTGGACGAGATCGCCGCGGCGGTGGACGTCTCGCAGCGCACCTTCTTCCGCTACTTCGCCAACAAGGAGGAGGCCGCGCTCGCGGTGCTGGCCGATGCCGAGGAGTACTTCGTCGGCCGGCTGCGGGCCCGCCCCGCCGCGGAGAACCCGCTGACCGCGATGCGCGCGGCGATCTGCGAGTCCTGGCGCGACCTGAGCGCCGCACACGCGCACGGCGGGCGCGGGGTCACCGCGGCACTGGAGCTGCTCCAGCTGATCGAGTCCACCCCGACCCTGCTCGCCGCCCACCTGCGCCGCTCAGCCGACCAGGAGCGGCGGGTGGTCGAGATCCTGGCCGCCCGCGAGGGCCTGGATCCGGCCGTCGACCTGCGGCCGCGGCTGCTGGCGGCGGTCTTCGGCGCGGTGATCCGCTCCGCCCACCTGGCCTGGTCCGCCGAGCGGACCGACCCGGACAGCCAGGCCTCGCGGGACGACGGGCCGGAGGCCATGATCGCCCTGATCGAGCGTCATCTGGACCAGCTGGCACCGGCATTGACCGGCGACTGGCGCCGGTGACGAGACGACCCGGCACCGGTCACTGTGACCCAACCCACAGTTTGGACCGGCTCCACCGCTCCCCGGGACCTAATACGCTGGCCAACTGAACGTTGTCCGTGGTAGCACCCCCCAGGAGTTGACTAGATGCAGCGCAGGCGGCTGAAGCGCATCCTGATCGGCGCTTTCGCGGCCTGCGCGGTGCTGGCCGACGCCGGCGGCGCGGCTGCCACCGCGGCGGCCTCCAACGAGCAGGTGGCGATCACCAGCCCGCCGGCCGGCTCGGACGCCTGGGTGCGCGACCACTCGCTGGGCCGCCCGCTGCCCGACCCGGCCACCGCCACCGCGGCCACCGTGACGGCCTTCTTCGGCTCGCTCACCCCCGCCCAGCAGGACCGGCTGGCGCACGCCTACCCGCTGGTGGTGGGCAACCTGGACGGCGCCCCGCCGCGGCTGCGCTACCAGGCCAACGCGCTGGCCCTGGCCGCCGAGGTGGCCCGGGCCAAGGCGGTGGCGGCCGACCACAAGGTCGACCCCACCACCCACGCGCTCGCCGTCTCGCGGGCCAACGACTGCCAGGCCCTGCTGCGCCCCGGCCGGCAGATCCTGGCCTTCGACCCGCGCGGCCGCGGCCTGGTCACCGAGGTCTTCGGCGACCTGGCGAGCGCCCAGCGGGTCTCGGTGATCGTGCCCGGCTCGGACACCGACCTGGGCCACCACGACCGGGCGGACGACCCGCTGCGCTCCCCCGCCGGCATGGCCCGCGCGCTGCAGGCCGAGGAGCAGCACCAGGCCCCGAACGTGCGCACCGCGGTGATCGCCTGGACCGGCTACGTCACTCCCGTGGGCCTGGGCCCGGACGCGGTCACCTCGCGGCTGGCCGACGCCGGCGCGCCGCGGCTGGCCCGACTGCTCGACGGCCTGAAGCAGACCAGCGCGCCGGTCGCCCCGCCGACCCTGCTCTGCCACTCCTACGGCACGGTGGTCTGCGGCACCGTGGCGCCCGAACTGCACGGCGCGACCACCGACATGGTGGTGCTCGGCAGCCCCGGCATGGGCGTGCAGAACGCGGACGAGCTGGGCACCGGCGTCCACCTCTGGGCCACCCGCAACCCCAGCGACTGGATCGGCGACGTGCCCTACCTGCAGGTCGGGGGCCTGGGGCACGGGGCCGACCCGACCGCCGCGGACTTCGGCGCCGAGCAGATCTCCTCGGCCGGCGCCGCGGGGCACGTGGGCTACTTCGACCCGGGCACCACCAGCCTGTACAACTTCGCGGCGATCGCGCTGGGCGACTACCAGGACGTGGTCTACCGGGCCGGCTGACGCCCGTTCACCTGGCGCCGGGTCAGCTGAGACCGATTCAGCTGGCGCCGGGTCAGAGGAACGGCCTGGCGTCCTCGGGCGGCCAGGTCCACTGCCGCTGGGGCCGGGCATCCTCGGGCCGGGCGTCCTGCGGCGGCTCGGCGACGGCCGGGGTGGCCAGCGCCGCCGCCAGCCCGTCGATCGTCTCCCGGCGGGGCGTCAGGATCGCGACCGCGGAGCCGTCCGCGAAGTGCAGCCGGAACCGGGCCATGATCTGCAGCCGCGGCCGGCGTTCGACCCGCGTCACCAGGGCCCTGGGGGCCTGCCAGGCGACCCTGGCCACCGCCTGCGGGCCGGCCGCCGCACCGACGTAGGCGACCCGCCGGTCGGTGACCACCAGCACTTTGCGCACCTCCGGGATCCGCACCGGGAAGCCGGCGGCGACACTGCCCGCTCCCCCGGTCACCGACCCCAGGTGCGAGACCGCGTTGCCGATCTCAGCGGTCGGGCCGATCCCCACCCCCGAGGTCCCGGCCACCGGATAGGCCGAGGCCACATCCAGCAGCCGCTCCCCCGGGGCCAGCAGCGGGTCCAGCACGGATCGGTAGTGCTCCGTCAGCTTCTCGGTCACCGCAGCAGCGTACTGGCCTACTCGCGGGCGGTGGCCGTGAAGTTCATGTCCGGGTAGCGAGTGCCCGCGACCGCGTCGGCCAGCGCGTCCAGGACGCCGAGTTCGGTCCCGGTCAGGCGCAGCGTGGCGGCGGCCGTGTTCTCGGCCAGGCGGCTGCGCTTGCGGGTGCCGGGGATCGGCACCACCGTCAGCTTGTGCACCTCGGCGCGCTGGTGGACCCAGGCGAGCGCGATCTGGGCCGCCGTCGCCTCGCGCTCGGCCGCGATCCGCTGGATCGAGGCGACCAGCTCGGCGTTGGCGGCCGCGTTGTCGCCGGTGAAGCGAGGCTGGTGGCGACGGTAGTCGTCGGCCGCCAGCTCGGTGGCACTGGCGAAGCTGCCGGTCAGGAAGCCGCGGCCGAGCGGCGAGTAGGGCACGAAACCGACGCCCAGCTCGGCGGCCGCGCCGACCACGCTCTGCTCCACGTCACGGGAGAAGAGCGACCACTCCTGCTGCACGGCGGCGATCGGGTGGACCGCGTGCGCCTCGCGCAGCTCGGCGCCGGTCACCTCGGACAGGCCCAGGTGGCGCACCTTGCCGGCCTGGACCAGCTCGGCCATCGCGCCCACCGACTCGGCCAGCGGGACCTGCGGGTCGCGGCGGTGCATGTAGTAGAGGTCGATCACCTCGATGCCCAGGCGGCGCAGCGAGGCGTCCACCGCGCTGCGGATGTAGGCGGGGTCGTTGCGCACGCCGCGGTGGTGCGGGTCGTCGGCCTTGCGCTCGACGGCGAACTTGGTGGCCAGCACCACCCGGTCGCGGTTGGCCCGGACGAACGGGCCGATCAGCTCCTCGTTCTGGCCCGATCCGTAGATGTCGGCGGTGTCGAAGAGGGTGACCCCGGCCTCCAGCGCGGCGTCCAGCGTGGCCAGTGCCTCGGCGGTGTCGGTCGGACCGTAGAACTCGCTCATGCCCATGCAGCCCAGGCCCTGGACGCCGACGAGCGGGCCGTCGCTGCCGAGCCGGACGGTGGGGAGCTTGGACGAAGACTGGCTGGTGGTCATGTGTTCTGCTTCTTCCCTGAGTAGAGGTCGATCTTGCGGTCGAGCACCGCGAGCGTGGCGTGCAGGTCGGCGATCTTCTGCCGGACCTCGTCGCGATGGGCGACCAGCAGGTCACGCCGTCCTTCGACGGTGTGGTCGCCCGCCCGGACCAGCTCCACGTAGCGGAGCATGTCCGCCACCGGCATCCCGGTCAGGCGCAGCCGGCCGAGGAAGGCCAGCCGCTCCAGGTCGCGGTCGCTGTAGAGCCGGCGCCCGGCGTGCGAGCGGTCGATGGGGTCGAGCAGGCCGATCCGCTCGTACCAGCGCAGCGTGTGGGTGGTCAGCCCGGTGCGGGCGGACACCTCGCTGATGCTGTGGCGCAGCGTCCTGTCGGCGGGCGCGGCGGCGGGCTCGGTGGCCTGCTCGGCTGGTACGGCGCTCATGGGCGGTTCCCCCGGAGGTGGTGCGGCGTGACGGATACGACGCTATCGAGTTGGAGTGCACTCCAAGCAAGCACTGACCAGGGTCGCACTAGAGTTCCTGGCATGCAGAGCTTGCGGATGATCGAGGACTGGCCGGTCGGCACGGCGGCCGTGGCGGTGGTGCGGGGCGCGGACGGCGCGTTGCTGGGCGCGCACGGACCGCAGCACCACCGCTTCCAGCTGGCGTCGGTGACCAAACCGCTGACCGCCTACGCGGCGCTGGTCGCCGTCGAGGAGGGTGTCTTCGAGCTGGACGACCCGGCCGGCCCCGAGGGCTCGACGGTCCGTCACCTGCTCGCCCACACCTCGGGGCTGGCCTTCGACGACAACCGCCCGATGGCCCAGCCCGGCACCCGGCGGCTGTACTCCAACGCCGGGTTCGACGTGCTCGCCGAGACCCTGGCCAAGGCGGCCGGGATCCCGTTCGAGCGGTACACGGCCGAGGCGGTCTTCCAGCCGCTGGGCATGGCCGACACCACGATCGAGGGCGTGCACCGCAGCCCGGCCGGCGCGGGCGGCCTCTCCACCGCGGCCGACCTGGCCAGGTTCGCCGCCGAGCTGCAGGCCCCGCGGCTGCTGGACCCCTCGACGCTGGCCACCGCCACCCGCGAGGTGGCCTTCCCCGGCCTGACCGGGGTGCTGCCGGGTTACGGGCACCAGAAGCCCAACGACTGGGGCCTGGGCTTCGAGATCCGCGACCACAAGGCCCCGCACTGGACCGGCGCCACCAGCTCGCCGCAGACCTTCGGCCACTTCGGGCAGTCCGGCACGTTCCTGTGGGTGGACCCGCAGGCCGGCGTGGCCTGCGTGGCACTGGCCGACCGGGACTTCGGGCCGTGGGCGGCCGAGGCCTGGCCGGTCTTCACCGACGCGGTGCTGGCGGAGCTGCGCGGCTAGGGCCGAGTGCG
Organism: Kitasatospora sp. GAS204B; assembly: GCF_029892155.1. Lineage (GTDB taxonomy): Bacteria > Actinomycetota > Actinomycetes > Streptomycetales > Streptomycetaceae > Kitasatospora. The sequence goes on from NZ_JARZAG010000009.1 coordinate 82,900, forward strand.
GCTAGCCGAGCTTCAGGTCCGAGTGCAGCTCCCAGAGCAGCAGTTGGGCGCCGTCCGGACCGGCCACCGGGGCGGTGAAGGCCTCGCCGGTGATCCGCACGCTGTCCCCCGGTTCCAGCGAGCGGCCCACCCCGCGCGGGCCGGGGACGGTGCGGTAGCCGAGCGCGCCCGCGGTCAGGTGGGCGTAGCGGTAGGGGGCCTCGGGCAGGTCGGGGAGCAGCTGGCCGGGGTCGGCGGTGACCAGGTGGAGCGCGGCGTCCGAGCGGCGCAGCCGCAGCGCCTCGGTGTCGGCGTCCCGTGGCAGCCCGGAGGCGAGCAGCGTCAATCCGTCGCCACCCGGCGTCACCCGGCGCAGCCCGTAGGCCGGCTCGGTGCCGAAGACGTCCGGCTGGAGCCACATCTGGACGAACCGGACCGGGACCTCGGCCCCGCCGACATTGCGCTCGGTGTGGCTGACCCCGCGCCCGGCGCTCAGGTGCTGGACCATCCCGGGGCGCACCACGCCCGCGTGTCCGTCGCCGTCCCGGTGGGCCAGCGCGCCCTCCAGTACCCAGGTGAGGATCTCCACGTCCCGGTGCCCGTGCGCCTCGAAGCCGGCGCCCGGCGCCAGCGTCTCCTCGTTGCACGCCAGCAGCGGGCCGAAGTGCACGTTCTTCGGGTCGTAGTGCCCGGCGAAGGAGAAGGCGTGCCGGGTCTGCACGCCGGGCGCGGGCGCGGAGCGATAGCGTTCAGCGGTACGGCGCAGGTCGGCCCGGGGGCGCGCAGGGTCGGTCACCTGACCCACCGTAGCCGGTGTGACCGGGGCCACCGGCGCTCGGCCACGGGGGTGGGCGCGAAGCGGGCGCGCGGTGAGGCAGTCTTGTCCCTGTGCCAGCCCCCACAGCTCCGACCGCCGACGACCAGAACCAGCCCGCCAAGCGCCCCGTGAGACGGACCGCCGGCTCGGGCGCGACCGCCGTGGAACGCCGGCTCGCGGCCGAGCGCGCCGAACTGCGCGCCGCCACCCTCAAGCGGTTGGAGAAATCGGCCGGAAAGCTGGCCACCGCGGCCATCACGCGGATGGACGACCAGCTCGGCTGGTACCGCCGGATGCCGCCCGAGCACCGCTCCTGGATCGGCCTGGTCGCCCAGGCCGGTATCGCCGCCTTCACCGAGTGGTACCGCCACCCCGAGGCCCCGCAGGCGATCAGCACCGACGTCTTCGGCACCGCCCCGCGCGAGCTGACCCGGGCGATCACGCTGCGCCAGACCGTGGAGCTGATCCGCACCACCATCGAGGTGATGGAGGAGGCGATCCCGGAGGTCGCGGCGCCCGGCGACGAGGACGGGATGCGCGAGTCGGTGCTGGTCTACGCCCGCGAGATCGCCTTCGCCACCGCCCAGGTCTACGCCCAGGCGGCCGAGGCGCGCGGCGCCTGGGATGCCCGGCTCGAAGCCCTGGTGGTGAACTCCCTGCTCTCCGGCGACGCCGACGAGGGCGTGCTGTCGCGGGCCGCCGCGCTGGGGTGGGGGCAGCCCAGCCAGGTCCGGGTGGTGATGGGCAGCGCCCCGGACGGGGACAGCGAGGCGGTGGTGGAGGCGATCCGGCGGGCCGCCCGGTACGCGCGGCTGCACGTGCTCACCGGGGTGCTCGGCAAGCGCCTGGTGGTGGTGGTCGGCGGTGACAAGGAGCCGGTGCACGCCGCCCGGGCGCTGATCGGCCAGTTCGCGCCCGGCCCGGTGGTGGTCGGCCCGAGCGTCGGCGACCTGCTCTCGGCCACCCGCTCCGCGCACGCCGCGGCGGCCGGCCTGCGGGCCTGCGCGGCCTGGCCGGACGCGCCGCGGCCGGTGCTCGCCGACGATCTGCTGCCCGAGCGCGCGCTGGCGGGCGACCAGGTGGCACGCCGTCAGTTGGTGGAGGAGATCTACACACCGCTGGACGAGGCCGGCTCGGCACTGCTGGAAACGCTGAGTGTCTACCTGGAGCAGGCCTCCTCGCTGGAGGGCGCCGCTCGGATGCTCTTCGTCCACCCGAACACCGTGCGCTACCGGCTTCGTCGTGTGACTGACGTCACGGGCTATGCTCCCTCGGATGTGCGTTCGGCGTTCACGCTGCGCATCGCCCTGGCGCTGGGTCGGCTCGAGTCGACCGGGGACTGACTCAGACAGCCTGTAGAGACCCCACAATCCGAGGTCCTTTTCTTCGTTACCGTCGCCTACCCGCCCTCGGGCGCCTGGCGAGAGAGGGTTGAACCGTGCTCGTTATCGTCGCCCCTGGACAGGGTGCCCAGACTCCCGGCTTCCTCACCCCGTGGCTCGACGTACCCGGGGTGACCGAGCGGTTGACCGCATGGTCCGAAGTGGCAGGCCTCGACCTGGTCCACTACGGGACCAACGCCGACGCCGATGAGATCAAGGACACCGCCGTCGCCCAGCCGCTGCTGGTGGCAGCCGGCCTGGTGACCGCCGGTGCGCTCTTCCCGGACGAGGAGGTCGCCCGCAAGCTGATCGGCGCCGTCGCCGGACACAGCGTCGGCGAGATCACCGCGGCGACGCTCGCGGGCGTGCTGAGCGCCACCGACGCACTGACCTTCGTCGGCGAGCGCGGCCGGGCGATGGCCGCGGCCGCCGCGGTCACCGAGACCGGCATGACCGCGCTGCTCGGCGGCGACCCCGAGGAGGTCGCGGCCAAGCTGGCCGAGCACGGCCTGACCGCGGCGAACAACAACGGCGGCGGCCAGATCGTCGCGGCCGGCACGCTGGACCAGCTGGCGGCCCTCAAGGCCGACCCACCGGCCCGGGCCAAGCTGGTCGCGCTGAAGGTGGCCGGCGCCTTCCACACCGAGCACATGGCCCCGGGCGTGGCCCGGCTGGCCGAGCTGGCGCCCACCCTGACCGTGGCCGACCCGGCCGTGGCCTACCTCTCCAACCGGGACGGCGAGGTCGTCGCCACCGGCACCGAGGTACTGGCCCGCCTGGTCAGCCAGGTCTCCAACCCGGTCCGCTGGGACCTGTGCATGGAGACCATCGAGCAGCTCGGCGCGACCTGCGTGATCGAGCTCTCGCCCGGCGGCACGCTGACCGGCCTGATCAAGCGCAACGTCAAGGGCGTCGCGACGCTGGCCCTGAAGACGCCGGCCGACCTGGAGAAGGCCGCCGCCCTGGTGGCGGAGCACGCCGGTGAGGAGAACGCCGCATGACATCGGTCCCGCAGATCCGTCCGGCCACGGGAGCCGCCTTCTCCCGCATCCGCGGCGTCGGTGGCTACCGCCCGGTCCGGGTGATCCCCAACGAAGAGGTGCTGACCTGGATCGACTCGTCCGACGAGTGGATCCGCACCCGCAGCGGCATCACCGAGCGCCGCTGGGCCGGCCCCGAGGAGACCGTCGCCGAGATGTCGGTGCAGGCCGCCGGCAAGGCGATCGCGCAGGCCGGCATCGACCCGGCCCAGATCGGCGGCGTGATCGTGGCCACCGTGACGCACCTCAAGCAGACGCCGGCCATCGCCACCGAGATCGCGCTGCGGCTGGGCTGCGGCACCGCCCCGGCCTTCGACATCTCGGCCGCCTGTGCCGGCTTCGGCTACGGGCTGAACCTGGCCGACGGCATGATCCGGGCCGGCAGCGCGGAGTACGTGCTGGTGATCGGCGTGGAGCGGCTCAGCGACCTCACCGACAAGCACGACCGCTCCACCTCGTTCATCTTCGGTGACGGCGCGGGCGCGGCCGTGGTCGGCCCCTCCGACACGCCTGGCATCGGCAAGGTCATCTGGGGTTCGGACGCCTCGCAGAAGGACGTCATCACCCAGACCGAGGCCTGGGACACCGCGTTCGCCAAGGCGGACGGGGTCAACGGCCTGACCGAGCACGCCGCCGAGGGCCCGAAGTGGCCGGCCCTGCGGATGGACGGCCAGCCGGTCTTCCGCTGGGCGGTGTGGGAAATGGCCAAGGTGGCCCAACAGGCGCTGGACGCCGCCGGGGTGACGGCGGACCAGCTCGGCGCCTTCATCCCGCACCAGGCCAACATGCGGATCACGGATGCCATGATCAAGGCCCTGAAGCTGCCGGAATCGGTGCCCGTCGCCCGCGACATCGCCGAGACCGGCAACACCTCGGCGGCCTCCATCCCGCTCGCCATGGAGCGGATGCTGGAGGGCGGCGAGGCCAAGAGCGGCGACCTGGCTCTGATCATCGGGTTCGGGGCGGGTCTGGTCTACGCCGCGGCAGTCGTTACCCTCCCATAGGCACACATAGCGCCTTACGTACCGTCAGTCGGCGTCGAGCATCCCGCGCGGCGTCACCTACCACTCCCAGAGGAGTAGCCAAGATGGCTAGCAAGGAAGAGGTCCTGGAAGGTCTCGCGGAGATCGTCAACGAGATCGCCGGGATCCCGACCGAGGACGTCGAGCTCGACAAGTCCTTCACCGACGACCTGGACGTCGACTCGCTCTCCATGGTCGAGGTCGTCGTCGCCGCCGAGGAGCGCTTCGAGGTCAAGATCCCGGACGACGAGGTCAAGAACCTCAAGACCGTCGGCGACGCGGTGGACTACATCCTCGCCAACGCCTGATCCCCTCCGGGTGGGGGCGGCCCCTTCCACGCCGCCCCCATCCGGAACCCCCCGCCCATCCGGAACCCCTGCCCGGCCGGCAACCCCTCCCCCGCACACGTGAGAGAAGAAGAACCAGTGACCGCTGAAAACCGCACCGTGGTAGTCACGGGTATCGGCGCCTTCACGCCGCTGGGCGGCGACGCCGCCACCACCTGGGAGGGACTGCTCGCCGGCCGTTCCGGGGTTTCCGCGCTGACCGAGGAGTGGGCCGCCGACCTGCCGGTCCGGATCGCCGCGCGCACCGCGGTGGACCCGGGCGAGGTGCTGCCCAAGCCGCTGGCCCGCAAGCTCGACCGCTCGGCCCAGTTCGCGCTGATCGCCGCCCGTGAGGCCTGGGCCGACGCCGGCTTCCAGGTGGCCGCCACCAACGAGGCCTCCACCCTGGCCCCCGAGCGGCTGGGCACCGTGATCGCCTCCGGCATCGGCGGTGTGACCACCCTGCTCGACCAGTACGACGTGCTGAAGGAGAAGGGCGTCCGCAAGGTGTCCCCGCACACCGTGCCGATGCTCATGCCCAACAGCCCCTCCGCCAACGTGGGCATCGAGGTCGGTGCCCAGGCCGGCGTGCACACCCCCGTCTCGGCCTGCGCCTCCGGCGCGGAGGCGATCGGCTACGCGATCGAGATGATCCGTACCGGCCGCGCCGACGTGGTGGTGGCCGGCGGCACCGAGGCGGCGATCCACCCGCTGCCGATCGTCGCCTTCGCCAACATGATGGCGATGTCCAAGAACAACGACGAGCCGCAGCGCGCCTCGCGCCCCTTCGACAAGGCCCGCGACGGCTTCGTGCTCGGCGAGGGCGCGGGTGTCGTGGTGCTGGAGTCGGCCGAGCACGCGGCCGCGCGCGGCGCCCGGGTCTACTGCGAGGCGGTCGGCCAGGGCCTGTCCTCGGACGCCCACCACATCGCGCAGCCGGAGCCGACCGGCTCGGGCATCGCCCGGGCGCTGGCCCACCTGTTCGCCACCAGCGACCTGGACAAGGCCGAGGTGGTGCACGTGAACGCGCACGCCACCTCCACCCCGCTGGGCGACGTCGCGGAGATCAAGGCGCTGCGCAAGGAGCTCGGCGAGCACCTGGACCACGTCGCGGTCTCCTCCACCAAGTCGATGACCGGCCACCTGCTGGGCGGCGCCGGCGGCATCGAGACGGTCGCCACCGTGCTGGCGCTGTACACCCGGCAGGCCCCGCCGACCATCAACGTCGACGACCTGGACAACGACGTGGACGCGGACATCGTGCGCTTCGAGCCGCGCGAGCTGCCCGCGGGTCGGATCGCCGCGCTGAACAACTCCTTCGGCTTCGGCGGCCACAACGTGGTGCTGGCCTTCCGCAGCGTCTGACCAGCCGTCAGTCAACAGGGGCCCCGTCATGGGGCCCTTTTTGGCGACTTCAGACCACCTGGTGCAGCCAGCGCACCGGCGCGCCCTCGCCCGCGTAGCGGAACGGTTCCAACTCGTCGTCCCAGGGCTTGCCGAGCAGCCGGGCCAGCTCCGCCTCCAGGTCGGTGCCCTCGCTGCGGGCCCGCAGCAGCACCGCGCGCAGCCGGTCCTCGGGGATCAGGATGTCGCCGTGGATGCCGGTGACGGCGTGGAAGATGCCGAGCGCGGGGGTGCTGCTGAAGCGCTCGCCCTCCGCACCGGCGCAGGGCTCGCTGGTCACCTCGTAACGCATCAGCTGCCAGCCGCGCAGCGCGGAGGCCAGCTTGGAGGCGGTGCCCACCTCCCCCTGCCAGGAGAACTCGGAACGCCACTGGCCCGGGGCGGCCGGTTGGCGGATCCAGTCGAGGCTGACGCGGACGTTGAGCACGCCCGCCACCGCCCATTCGACGTGCGGGCACAGCGCGCGGGGCGCGGAGTGGATGTACAGGACTCCACGTGTCGTCACCGGGACCTCCAGGCTGTGGACGAGGGTCGCCTTCCCCAGCTGCCTCGTGCCGGTGGCCGGTTGGTCCTGGGCGCCACTTGGCCAACTCCTGCCCGACTCTGACTCATAAGTAACTCAGGTCAACCGACATTAAGTCACTTAGTTGAGCAAAACGGACAAGCTGCAACCATGGTAGTCAGTTCCGGGGACAGGTCTACCCCTGATCGGGATCTCTCCCCCGAACGGCCCCATCAGCCGGCGCTACAGCGGTGTCGTCACGCTATCGCGCTGCACCCGGGGACGTCTGACGCTCCGTCGGAACCGGCGGAAACAGGCCGCGCGGGGTCGCGTGCGACAACGCCGCGCGCCCCGGCCGACCCTGGCGGGTCGAGCGGGGCGCGCGGTCTGACGACGGGTCAGGAGGCCAGTCGGACGACCATCTTGCCGGTGTTCTCACCGCGCATCAGGCCGAGGAACGCGTCCATCATCCGCTCGATGCCCTCGACGGACGTCTCGTCGTACCGCAGACCGCCGTCCGTCAGCCAGCCGGCCACCTCGGCGGTGAACTGCGGCTGCAGCGCGGCGTGGTCGCCCACCAGCATGCCCTCGATGCGCAGCCGCTTGCCGATCGCCTGCACCAGGTTGCGCGGGCCGGGCGACGGCGCGGTCTCGTTGTACTGGGCGATCGCGCCGCAGAGCACCGCCCGGCCGTGCACGCCCAGGGCACCGATCGCGGCCTCCAGGTGCTCGCCGCCGACGTTGTCGAAGTAGACGTCGATGCCCTCGGGAGCGGCCTTGGCGAGCTGCTCGCGGACCGGCCCCTCCTTGTAGTTGAAGGCCGCGTCGAAGCCGTAGTCGTCCACCAGCTTGGCCACCTTGGCCGCCGAACCGGCCGAACCGACCACCCGGGAGGCGCCCTTGAGCCGGGCGATCTGGCCGACCAGCGAGCCGACCGCGCCGGCCGCACCGGAGACGAAGACCACGTCGCCGGGCTTGATCCCGGCGACCGAGACCAGGCCCGCGTAGGCGGTCAGACCCGGCATGCCGAGCACGCCCAGGAAGTAGGAGAGCGGCGCCTTGGACGCGTCCACCTTCACGGCGTGCGCCGCCTGGACCGTCGCGTACTCGCGCCAGCCCTGGCCGTGCAGCACCGCGTCGCCGACCTCGAAGCCCTCGGCGGCGGAGGCCGCCACGTAGCCGACCGCGCCGCCGTCCATCGGGCGGTCCAGCTGGTACGGCGGGGCGTAGGACTTGACGTCGTTCATCCGCCCGCGCATGTACGGGTCGACCGAGAGGTAGGCGTTGCGGACCAGGATCTCGCCCGGCTCCGGCAGCCGGACCGGGGCCTCGACCAGCGCGACGTCAGTCGCAACGGGCCAGCCGTTCGGTCGGGCCTTGAGGTGCCACTCACGGGCCGTGGCGGGTACCGGCTGCTCTGCCATCACTGCGCTCCTTGCTCCTGCGGGCCTGCGGTCTGCTGCCTGCTCCGGGTTCCACCTGAAAGGTTGAGGTGATGAAGCAACGATGGACATGAAAGGTTCAGGTTGTCAAATATTCAGGTAGACTCGGAGTATGCCGAACGACGAGCTGATCCCTGAGGACGCGCTGACCCGTGAGGTGGTGGACCTCATGGCCGGCCTGGTCGCGATCTTCCATCGGGAGTACGAGGAGGCCGCCGCCGCCCGCTCCCTCACCGGCGCCCAGGCCAAGGTGCTGGCGCTGCTGCGGCGCGGCCCGATGCCGATGCGGCACATCGCCCAGACGCTCAGCTGCGAGCCGTCGAACATCACCGGCATCGTGGACCGGCTGGAGGCTCGCGGCTTCGTCACCCGGGAGAGCGACCCGCAGGACCGCCGGGTCAAGCTGGTCGCCGCCACCGAGCAGGGCCAGGCCGCCTCCGCCGAACTGCGCGAGTCGCTGAACTTCGCGCGCGAGCCGCTGGCCGCCCTGGGCCCCGAGGAGCGCGGCGTCCTGCGCGACCTGCTGCACCGGATGCTGGTCGGCGCGGGCGGCTAGGGTCTGTCTGACGCGCGCGCCGACCGCTACGCGCGCGCCGGTACCGCCGCTGGGGCCGCCCGCCGCTCGGCGCGTTCGCTGAACCGCCACCAGAGCCAGCGCCCGACGCCGAGCAGCGCCGCGTAGCCGGCCACCACCAGCGCCAGCGAGCCGTAGGCGGCCGGTGGCAGCTCCTCGAAGCCGAGCCGCTCGCCCAGCGCGCTCGGCGGCAGCAGCAGGCCGACCAGTGCGAGCAGGCCCGCCGCCCACCAGACCGGGCGCGGCGGCCGCAGCCGGGGGCGGCTCAGCCGGTACAGCACCGGCAACGCCATCGCCTGGGTGACCAGGTTCTCGGTGAACCAGGCGGTGTGGAACATCGCCGCCGAGTTCGGCGCCGTGAAACCGTGGGTCACCTGGCGCATCGCCTCGAACATCGCGATGTCCGAGAACGAGTTGAGCAGCCCGAAGCCGACCGCGAACCCGGCCAGCGCGCCCCAGCGCAGCCGGGCCGGGCGGCCGCCGAGTCCGGCCGAGCGACCGCTGACCGCGAAGGAGAGCTGCGCGGCGTCGAAGCAGAGGTTCTGCAGCAGCACCTGGGCCGGCTGCATCGGCAGGAAGGGCAGCAGCACCCCGCCGGCCAGCATCGAGAGCACGTTGCCCAGGTTGCAGGAGAGCGCGATCCGCAGGTACGCCCCGACCCGGGCGGTGGCCTCCCGACCCACCGCGACGGCCCGGCCGAGCCGGGTCAGGTCGCGTTCGCCGAGCAGCAGGTCCGCCCATTCCCGGGCCGCGCCGACCGCGCCCGCGGTGGCGATCCCGACGTCGGCGGCCCGCAGCGCGGGGACGTCGTTCACCCCGTCGCCGAGGAAGCCGACGCACTGCCCGGCCGCCCGTAGCGCCCGCACCACCTGCGCCTTCTGCTCGGGGGTGCAGCGGGCGAAGACCGCGCCCGCGGCGCCGGCCGCCGCGATGCTCCCGGGGTCGAGCGCGGCCAGCTCCGCGCCGAGCAGCACCCGCCCCGGGGTCAGGCCCAGCCGCTGCGCCAACCGCAGCGCGGTGCGCGGGTGGTCTCCGGTCAGCACGGTGAGCGCGATGCCGGAGCGACGCAGCACGGCCAGCGCCGCCTCGGCGGAGTCCTCCGGCTCGTCGAGCAGCTCGACGAAGCCGAGCAGGGTCAGCCCCTCCTCGTCCTGCGCCCGGTGGGGGCCGAGCCGCGGCTCGCGCTCCGCCCGGGCCACCGCGATCAGCCGCAGCCCCTGCCCGGCCCGCTCCTCGACCAGCCGGGCCAGCGCCGCGCGCGCCGCCCGGTCCAGCGCGGCGCCCCCGGCCAGCGTGTCGCAGCGCTCCAGCACCGCCTCCGGTGCGCCCTTGACCACCAGCACCCGCCCGCTGCCCGGCCCGCGCAACACCGCGCCCGAGCGGCGGCGCACCGGGTCGAAGGGGATCACCTCGACCACCGTGGGCAGCGGGTCGGTCAGCAGCCCGGCGGCGTCCGCGGCGGTCAGCAGTGCCTCGTCCAGCGGGTCGAGCAGCCCGGGGTCGTCGTCCAGCAGCCCGGCCTCGCCGACCAAGCCCGCCCAGCGCAGCGGCTCCTGGTCCGGGCGGCCGAACGGGTCCAGCGCTCCGGCCACCACCAGCTCGCCGGTGGTCAGCGTGCCGGTCTTGTCCAGGCAGAGCAGGTCGAGGGCCCCCAGCTCGCTGACCGCCGGCAGCGCGCGCACCGGCATCCCGGCCTTGGCCAGCCGGTGGCCACCGCTGGCCAGCACCGTGCTGACCACCAGCGGCAGCAGCTCCGGGGTGAGCCCGACCGCCGCGGCCACCGCGAACGGCAGCAGGGCGCTGCTCCAGCCGTGCAGCAGGGCGTCGGTGCCGATGGTCAGCGGGACCACCGCGAGCATGAAGACGATCAGTGTCAGCACCGCGCGACGCACCCCGCGCTCGACCACCGAGCGGCCCCCCGGACCAGGAACCACTGCGCTCAGCGGGCCCGGCGCGTGCGCGGCGCCGAACCGGGTGGCGGCGCCGGTGGCCAGCACCACGGCGGTGGCGCCGCCGGTGATCACCGTGCTGCCCGCGAAGCAGAGCTGCGGCTCGTCGAAGGGTCCGCCGGGTGGTGCGGTGGGCGGCAGGTCCAGGGCCGCGCGCGACACCGGGGTGCTCTCCCCGGTGAGCGCCGACTGATCCACCGTCAGCCCCTCGGCCCGCAGCAGCCGCAGGTCGGCCGGGACGGCGTCGCCGCCCGCCAGTCTGACCACGTCACCGGGGACCAGTTGCTCGGCCGGGACCTCCCGGGCGATCGGCAGGTCGCTCTGCCCCGCCCGGCGCAGCACCGTCGCGGTGCTCGGCGCCAGCGCCCGCAACGCGCGCAGCGCGGCGGCCGAGCGGCGCTCGCCCCGCAGCCGCAGCAGGCCGGCACCCAGCACCAGGATCGCGACTATCGCCGCGCTGCCCCAGGAGCCGCTCAGCGCGCAGATCACCGTCAGGCCCGCGAGCAGCGCGGTGAAGGGGTCGCCGAACGCGGTGCGCAGGCGACGGAGGGGGCCCGGCTCGGGCAGCGGCAGCACGATGTTCTCGCCGCATTCGGCGATCCGGGCCTCGGCCTCGGACTCGGTGAGGCCGCGCGGGGTCGCGCGCACCGCGCGCAGCGCTTCGAGCCGGCTCAGCCGGGCCGGGTCCACCGGGTCCGGCTCGGTGGCGGGGCCGGCGGCCGGTGCGCGGACGGCTCGGCCACCTGGCAGCGGCAGCAGGCGCGCCCCGCGCTCAGGCACCGCTGCTCCGGAAGTGGAGCAGGTCGCCGCCCGCCGCGCCGGCCGGTCCGGCCGCCCCCTCGCCCGGGTCGAGCTTCTCGACCATCAGCCGCACCAGCGTCGCCACCTGCGAGTCGTCGACGCCGTAGACCTGGCGCCGGCCCTCGCGACGGTTGGAGACCATGCCGGCCAGCTTGAGCTTGGCCAGGTGCTGGCTGACCGCCTGCAGCGTGCCGCCGACCCGCTCGGCCAGCGTGCCCACATCGGCCTCGCCCTGGCTGAGCACCCAGACGATGTGCAGCCGCATGGTGGAGGCGAGCAGTCCGAAGGAGGCCGCCGCCTGCTGCAGCAGTTCGGGGGACGGATCGTCGGCCCCGCTGACGCCCGTCATCCTGGACCGCCCTCTCCCTGTTCGCGAAGGCGCTCAGTCTAACCGCGCCGCCTCGGGGCGCCACGGGATCACCCCCGCGCTCCCCCGGCCGTGGGCCTGAGCCGGCCGGTGGGCCGGGGAATGCTCAGGACGTGCGAGAATTCGGCGGTCCAGAGTGCCACGCCGGTGGGGAGTTCGTGTGATAGGCAGCCAGCGGACCGAGGGCCAGCGGGGAGCCGACCGGCGTCGCAACATCGAGCTGGCACTGCTCGGCTTCGCGTACGTGGTCTGCCTCGCCGCCTACATCGACGCCGACGAGGCGATGAACAACAAGCTCCCCCCGGGCCTGCTGGTCTACGGGGTGGCGTTCGGTGCGCTGATCATCGCCGCGAACCTGGTGATGCGGCGCTTCGCGCGGTACGCCGACCCGTTGATCCTGCCCTGTGCGGTGCTGCTCAGCGGCTTCGGCCTGGTGCTGCTCAACCGGCTCGACGAGTCCTACGCGATCGCGTACTCGGCCTCCTTCCAACGCTTCCCCTCGGCGCCGGCCCAGGTGCAGTGGCTCTTCATCGCGCTGCCGGTCGCGCTCGCCCTGATCGCCGTCATCAAGCACCACCGGTTCTTCCAGCGCTACCTCTACATCCTGATGGTCGGCGCCCTGGTGCTGCTGATCGCGCCGGCCTTCGGCTCGTCCGACGCCGACTACGGCGCCAAGCGGTGGATCCACCTGCCGGGCATCACCGTCGAGCCGGACGAGTTCGTCAAGATCGCGATCTGCATCTTCTTCGCCGGCTACCTGATGGTCAGCCGGGACGCGCTGGCCCTGGTCGGCCGCAAGGTCTGGGGCCTGAGCCTGCCGCGCGGCCGCAACGCGGCGCCGGTGCTGGCGATCTGGGTGATCAGCCTGCTGGTGCTGATCTTCGAACGCGACCTGGGCACCTCGCTGATCTTCTTCGGCGTCTTCATCGTGATGCTCTACGTGGCCACCGAACGCACCAGCTGGGTGGTGATCGGGGTGATCCTGGCGGTCGGCGGCGCGGCCGTGGTGGGCACCCTGGAACCGCACGTGCACGGCCGGGTCGAGGCCTGGCTGAACCCGATGGGCGCCTTCAAGCTGCTCCCGAACGGCTCGCCCCCACCGGGCACCTCGACCCAGCAGGCGCAGGCGCTGTTCAGCTTCGGCAGCGGGCACATCCTGGGCACCGGGCTCGGCCAGGGCCACCCGTGGCTGATCGGCTTCGCCGGGCGCAGCGACTTCATCTTCACCACGGTCGGCGAGGAGCTGGGCCTGGCCGGGGTGACGGCGGTGCTGCTGGTCTACGTGATCTTCTTCCAGCGCGGCCTGAAGACGGCGCTGACCCTGACCGACCCGTTCGGCAAGCTGCTGGCCGCCGGCCTGTCGAGCGTGGTGGCGCTGCAGGTCTTCGTGGTGGTCGGCGGTGTCACCGGGCTGATCCCGCTGACCGGCAAGGAACTGCCCTTCCTGGCCGCCGGTGGCTCCACGACACTGGCGAACTGGCTGCTCACCGCGCTGCTGATCAAGCTGAGCGACGCGGCCGGGCGCACCGAGCTGGAGCCGGAGCCGGAGCCGACGGGCACCATCGCGCCGCCGAAGCCGGCCCTCGACAACGCCGGCGAGGCGGGAGCCTCGCTGCCGGGCCAGCAGGGCCCCGGGGCCTCGAACGGCACGCCGGTGCCGTACGGGGCCCCGACCGTGCACGGGACGGCGACCGGGACGCCCGGCGGCGGCGCGCAGCCGGTCGGCACCGGGACGCAGCCCGCGCTGCCGACCGCGAACCCCACCGACCCGACCGGCACCGGCCCGACCGGCGGGCCCGCGACGCCCCTGCCCGGCGGCACGGCGGAGCAGCCCTCCGGCGGCTTCCCCCCAGCCGCACCCGGCTACCCGGGCGGTGGCTTCGGTGCACCGCCCGCCCAGAGCGGCTACCCGGTCCAAGGCGGATACCCTCCCCAGGGCGGCTACCCTCCGCAAGGCGCCTACCCCGCCCAGAGCGGCTACCCGACGGGCGGTCAGGCCATGGTCCCGCCGCCGATCCCGGGCTACCAGACGGGCGGTCAGCCCGAGTACCTCTCCGGTTCCGCGCCGCAGTACCCGCCGCGCACCGATCCGGACGGCCCGGCGGCGCCCACCTTCTGACGGTCGGTCACCGTCGCGATCGGCCGGCGGCCGGGGGTCCACCACCCGGCCGCCGCCGCCCACCCTTCTGGCGGCGTTGCCAAGCTGGGCAGTATGGCCAATACTTGCTAGATTGCGCAACTGTGCAACCGGTCACCCGACCGAGCCGTCCTATCGAGCAGCCAGCCCGGCTCCCGGCGACCCGGAGAACGCCTGATGACCGAACCCGAGGACCGCCTCGGCAGACAGCGCGCCCGCTCCGCCCCAGGCGGTCGGCGGGTGCGGGAGCACCTCAGCTTAGGCCCGGGCCGCTCCGCGCCGCGCTCGCGCCGCCGCCGTGTCGCGCGGATCGCCGGACTGACCGCCGCCTCGCTGGTGCTGACCACGGCCGGCGCCGGCTTTCTCTTCTACGAGCACCTCAACGGCAACCTCAGCATCTTCGACAGCAGCGGGATCTCCGCCAGCCGCCCACCGGCCGGACCGGGCGACGGTTCGGGGTCGACGCCGGTCAACGTCCTGCTGCTGGGCTCGGACAGCCGGGCGGCAGGCAACGAGGACCTGGCCGGCGGCGACATCGGCCCGGGCAACTCGGACACCGCGATCCTGCTGCACGTCTACGCCGACCACCGGCACGCCGTCGGGGTCTCGATCCCGCGCGACGCGCTGGTGGACATCCCGCCCTGCCTGCTGCCCAGCGGCAGGTGGACCGTCGAGCAGCACGGCGAGATGTTCAACTCCGCCTTCGCCATCGGCGGTTACCCGGGCGGCAACCCGGCCTGCGCACAGAACACCGTGGAGGCGCTGACCGGCCTGCGGGTCGACCACACCATCGTGGTGGACTTCAAGGGCTTCGCCGCCATCACCACGGCGATCGGCGGCGTCCCGGTCTGCGTGCCGAACGACGTGGACGGGTTCGGCATCCGGCTCCGGAAGGGGCGTCAGACCGTCGCCGGGGCACAGGCGTTGGCCTTCGTGCGGGCGCGGCACGGGATCGGGGACGGTTCGGACATCGGCCGGATGAAGCGTCAGCAGGCCTTCCTCTCCGCGCTGATCCAGAAGGTGCAGAGCCAGGGGTTCAACCTGACCACGCTGCTCCCGCTGGCCGACGCGGCGACCAGGGCGCTCACCGTGGACGCCGGCCTGGGCACCGCGATGAAGCTGGCCTCGTTCGCCCAGTCGCTGCACACCATCACGTTGCGCGACATCAACTTCGTGACCGTGCCGTGGCAGTACGCCGGCGACCGGGTCTCCCTGGTCCACCCCGACGCGGATACGCTGTGGACGCTGCTGCGCCAGGACCGCACACTGGATGGCCGGAGCACCCGTCAGGTCGCCACCCCCAGCGCCGTGAGCCCGGTCCGGCCCGCCGATCCGACGGTGCCGATCACGGTGCAGAACGGCACCGCCACCGTGGGCCTGGCCGTCCGGGCCGCCCACGACCTGCTGGCGAAGGGATACCAGGACGTCACGGCGGGGTTGGGCGGGATCGACCACGCCGTCACCAGCATCGGCTACCCGCCGGGCAGGCAGGCCGATGCCGAACAACTCGCCCGGTACTTCCCCGGCGCCGACGTCCGCGCCGACACCGAGAGCACCGCACTGACCCTCACGCTCGGCACCGACTACGCCACCGCCGTCGCCTCGGCCGAACCGACGGGGACGGCGACGGCGAGCGCGACCGGCGCACCAACGGCCGACGCACCGTCGCACGGCCCGTCACCCGGCCCCTCGCCCGGCGCGGTGCCGAGCGGGATCGCCCAGAACACCCGCCCTGCCGACGCCGACATCTGCGCCGGCCTCACCTACGGCTGACCTGTCCGACCTGCGAGAGGAACGACGCTGACGATGTACCGGGGGGACCGAGGGGACCGAGCGTCCACCAACACCGACGCGCTGCGGCTGGCCGCGGCCGTCGCCGAGATCGAGGGCCTGCACGCCGCGCTGATCCACAGCACCGACCCCGCCCGGCGGCGTCGACTGCTCTCCGAACTGGCCCGGGCCGGCGCCCGGTTGGCCGATCTGGCCGCCACCCCGCCGGGCCGGATCCCGGCGCAGGCCCGGTTCAACTCCCGGCGCCAGCGTCGCCGGGCCGCCCTGCTGCGCGGCGCCCACTGGCTCACCGAACGGCTGAGCTGAGGCCGCTGTGGGTGGGCAGTGGCGGTGGCGGTACGCCTGCGCCGCGACGCCTCCGGTTGTCCCCGGCTGTCCCCGGAGCGGGTGAATCTCGGCGTGGCACGCGGCCACAGGCCGGCTGACTGCTCTAGGATCTGCGGCAGAGACCGGGGTGTTCTCGCAGGTCAGAGCCAGGATTACTCTGATGATCCGGCAGGATCTTGAGTAGGGCGGGTGGGACTCGAACCCACGACCCAGGGATTATGAGTCCCCTGCTCTAACCGGCTGAGCTACCGCCCCGACTCCGCGTCGGCACCACCACCACAGTGGTGGTCCATCGCAGCACAGACGGCCCCGCAGGGCCGCCTCGGGCAGCATATCCGGTCGATCAGCCGTGGTGCGCGCCGGGTGCGCACCACGAGTGCGCTCCCGGGCCCGGTCCTGCCGTCCGTGAACCGCCGGGGCCCGTAGGCTGCCAGGTGTCAGGCCGCTGCCGCCCGGGTGAAGTCGGGGCGGCGATCGGGCGGCCCGCAGGCTGCGGAGGGAGTCGCATGACGGCGCGTAGGGTGGCGCTCGGTCTGGCGGCCGCGCTGGTGGTCCCGATCACGGCGAGCGGCTGCGGTTCCTCCGGCGGGCCGTCGAGCAGCGCGCTCTTCCTCACCCCCTCGCCCGGTGCGACGAGCACCGCCGGTGCGAGCGGCTCGGGATGGAACCGGCACCGCTTCCTGGGCGCCTTCGACCGGCACAAGGGCACGACCAGGACCGCCGCCCCCACCGCGCTCAACGGGCTGGTCGGCGCGGTCTTCACCAACGACGCCTCGGGCGACCACTTCTGCACCGCCAGCGTGGTGGACAGCGCCGGCCAGAACCTGATCATCACCGCCGCGCACTGCGTCTACGACCCGGGCGTCGGGCAGCGGGCCGACCTGGTCTTCGTCCCCGGCTACCGCGGCGGGGACGCCCCCAGCGGGGTCTGGCCGCTGGCCGCGATCACCGTGGACCAGAGCTGGGCGCAGAGCGGCAACCCCGACCTGGACGTGGCCTTCGCGGTCGTCCAGCCGCAGGGCGGCAAGCAGGTGCAGCAGGTGCTCGGCGCCAACAAGCTGGGCATCGGCAAGGGCTACCAGCTGCGGGTGAAGCTGACCGGCTATCCGAGCAGCGCGGACGTGCCGATCACCTGCGTGAACACCACCACCCAGCAGAGCCCGACCCAGCTGCGGATCGCCTGCCCCGACTACACCGGCGGCACCAGCGGCAGCCCGTGGGTGACCGACCTCGACCCGATCACCCGGACCGGGACGGTGGTCGGCGTGATCGGCGGCTACCAGCAGGGCGGCGACACCCCGGACGTCTCGTACAGCAGCTACTTCGGCGCCGCCGTGCAGGCCCTGTACGACCGCGCCACCGGCTGAGCAGCCCGGCTCACCCCGGATTCAGCCTGGCGTCGGGCGGCTCTGGCCTGGTAGATCTTGGGGCCGACGTCCGGTGCGACCCCGCCCGGAGCTGACCTGGAGGTACACCGGATGGCCGGGCCGCAGCGGCTGCGAGGCGCGCTGGCGCTCGGCACGGCCATGGCGGGTTTGCTGGCCGCCGCGGGCTGTGCCTCGTCGCAGGGGTCCGAGCACCCGGCGCCAGGGCTGAGCGCCGCCATCGCCCCGCCGGACAGCCACTCCGCCCGGGTCGGCGTGCTGCTGTTCGACCAGGGCGCCAGCCGCTCCTGCACCGCCAGCGTGGTGGACAGCCCCGGACGCGACCTGCTGGTCACCGCCGCGCACTGCGTCACCGCCACTGACGGCTCGCCGGTCACCGGTCTGAGCTTCGCCCCCGGCTACCGCGACGGCGCCGCCCCGCTCGGCAGTTGGACGGTGGACCGGGTGGTGGTCGACCACCGCTGGAGCGCCAACGCCGACCCCGAGTACGACGTGGCCTTCCTCACCGTCGACCCGGCCGGCGGCCGGCAGATCGAGGACGTGGTGGGCGGCAACCCGCTCGGGGTGAACCGCGGCTTCGGGCTGGCGGTGACCGTCACGGGCTACCCGAACGACCACGAGGAGCCGATCACCTGCACCACCCGGACCACCGCGCGCAGCGCCACCCAGGAGCGGTTCGACTGCGGCGGCTTCTCGGACGGGACCAGCGGCAGCCCCTGGCTCACCGAGGACGACACGGTGGTCGGCGTGATCGGCGGCTACCAGCAGGGCGGCGACACCCCGGACGTCTCCTACAGCGTGACCTTCGACAACCGGGTCGCCGCGCTCTACCAGCAGGCCACCGGGCAGTAGGCCCGGTCCGCCCGAGCCCCCGGGGCGGGCCGGTCGGCGGGCGGCGCCGGGAACGACGAACGCCCCCCGGCGGACCGGAGGGCGTCGAAGCCTGCTCCCCCAATTGGACTCGAACCAATAACCTGCCGATTAACAGTCGGCTGCTCTGCCAATTGAGCTATGGGGGATCACTGTGCCAGGCATCGTGTGCCGGTTGGTCCCGGCCCACTCACCTGCGCTCCCGCAATTGGACTCGAACCAATAACCTGCCGATTAACAGTCGGCTGCTCTGCCAATTGAGCTATGCGGGATTGAGTTGTCGCGGCGCACCCTGTCAGGTGCTCGCTGCGGGACATACATTAGCGCATCCAGGGGGGTGGTCCGCCAATCGCTTTCCCGGGCGGGCAACGCCGCGCCCCGCCCCGCTCGGCGCGCCCGACGCGCCGGGCGTGCTCCGGCCGGGGATGCTGAGGGATGCGCCGGGCGGTTCGCCGCGCGGCTGGACGGGTAGGGCATCGCGGCAAGCGCCGCATGAAGAGGGTGGAGGCCGAAGATGTGGAAGCTGTCGTTCGTCGCGGGGGCCGCGGCCGGCTACGTCCTGGGAGCCCGGGCCGGCCGGCAGCGTTACGAGCAGATCGCCGCCGGCGCGCGCAAGGTCGCCGAGCACCCGGTGGTGCGCGACGCCACCCAGCGGGCGAAGGACTCGGCCGGCTCGGCGGCGGGCCGGGCGGTGGACGCGGTCACCGGGAAGGTGGGCGAGAAGCTGCCGCACGCGCTCTCCGACCGGGTCCCGTACCTGAGCCGCAAGCGGAGCGAGGACGACAGTTGGGGGACGGTGCGCCCGTAGTTCCGGTCCACCCGCCGGCCCGCGCCGGCGCCGACGCTCACGCCGACCGGGCCGATCCGAGCCGGGCCGATCACTGGCAGGCCGGTCACTGGTGGGCACCGAAAGATACCGGTGGGTAACAGCGGTACCGAGTGGGCAACACTTGCCGCGCGCGACCGGGCGAGCGGCCCGGCCTGCGGCATGATCTCTCCCATGGCCATCGTCGCGGGCATCGACAGCTCTACCCTTCGCACCCGGATCGTCGCGTGTGACGCGGACACCGGGGCCGTGCTGCGCTCGGGCAAGGCACCGCATCCGGCCTCCGAGGCCTCGCAGAGCCGCGCCACCGAGGCGGACCCGCAGTCCTGGCTGCACTCGCTGGGCGAGGCGGCCACCGGCGGTCTGCTCGAAGGCGTGCGGGCCATCGGGGTCGCCGCCCAGCAGCACAGCATGATCGGGCTGGACGCGGGCGGGGTGCTGGTCCGCCCGGCGATGCTCTGGACCGACCCGCGCTCCTCGGGCGCCGCGGCCGCGCTGGTGGACGCCCTCGGCGGCCCGGCCGCCTGGACCGAGGCGATCGGCGCGGTGCCCGCCGCCACCTACACCATCGCCAAGCTGCGCTGGCTGGCCGAGTTCGAGCCGGCCAACGCCCGCCGGATCGCCGAGGTGCTGCTGCCGCACGACTGGCTGGTCTGGCAGCTGCTCGGCCACCCGCAGCGGCGCACCACCGACCGCGGCGACGCCTCGGGCACCGGCTACTGGTCGCCGATCACCGGCGAGTACCGGCAGGACCTGGTCAAGCTGGCGCTCGGGCACGAACTGCTGCGGCTGCCCGAGGTGCTCGGCCCGAACGAGCCCGCCGGACACACTCCCGAGGGCCTGCTGATCTCGGCCGGCACCGGCGACAACATGGCCGCCGCGCTGGGGCTGGGCCTGGTGCCGGGCGACGCGGTGGTCTCGCTCGGCTCCTTCGGGACCATCTTCGCGGTGCACGACCAGCCGGTGGTGGACCCGACCGGCATCGTCTCCTCCTTCGCCGACGCCACCGGACACCACCTGCCGATGGTCGGCACGCTCAACGCGGCGCAGGTGCTGCGTTCGACGGCCAACCTGCTCGGCCGTGACCTGGAGGGCCTGAGCGAGCTGGCGCTGCGCTCCTCGCCCGGCGCCTACGGGATGGTGCTGCTGCCCTACCTGGCGGGTGAACGCACGCCCCAACTGCCGAACGCCGCCGGCACCCTGACCGGCCTTCGGGCCGAGTCGATGACGCCCGAACACCTGGCCCGCGCGGCCGTGGAGGGCATGCTCTGCAACATCGCGGACGCGCTGGACGCGCTGCGCGCCCGCGGTGTGCAGGTGAATCGGGTGGTGCTGCTCGGCACGGTCGGCCGGCTCGCGGCGGTGCGCGAGATCGCCCCGCTGATCTTCGGGATCCCCGTCCTGATCCCACCGCCCGGCGACCACGCGGCCCGCGGTGCGGCCCGGCAGGCCGCCTGGGCACTGGCCGGCACGCCCGAGCCGCCGCAGTGGCGGCTGCCCGAGGTGCAGACCATCGAACCCGACCCGGATCAGCCGTTCGGCGCCGCGATTCGCCGACAGTACGGCGTGGTCCGTGACCAGACGCATCCGGAGATCGCCGAGATGGCCTAGCGTGGAAGCCCTGGCTTCTCGTCGAAGGGTTCTGAGGCATGGCGCTGCACCACGGCACGAGCGCGGATCACCGACTGACCGTCAACGCCCTGCTGGGTGAGGCCGATCCGCTCGGGGCGATGCGCATGGCCCCGCCCAAGCACCGGCTGCACCACGCGCCGCTGGCGCCGCGGATCGCCTACCAGCTGATCCACGACGAGCTGATGCTGGACGGCAACGCCAAGCTCAATCTGGCCACCTTCGTGACCACCCAGATGGAGCCCGAGGCGGACCGGTTGATGCTCGAGTGCGCCGACAAGAACATGATCGACAAGGACGAGTACCCGCAGACCGCCGAGCTGGAGCGGCGCTGCGTGGCGATCCTGTCCGACCTGTGGCACGCGCCGGATCCGAACGAGGCGGTGGGCTGCTCCACCACCGGCTCCAGCGAGGCCTGCATGCTGGCCGGCCTGGCGCTCAAGCGCCGCTGGATGCGCCGCAACCAGGCACGCTACGACGCCGGGGCCCGGCCCAACATCGTGATGGGCGCCAACGTCCAGGTCTGCTGGGAGAAGTTCGCCAACTTCTGGGAGGTGGAGTGCCGGCTCGCGCCGATGGAGGGTGAGCGGTACCACCTGGACGCCGAATCCGCGCTGGCGCTCTGCGACGAGAACACCATCGGCGTGGTGGCCGTGCTGGGCTCCACCTTCGACGGCTCCTACGAGCCGGTCGCCGAGATCTGCGCGGCGCTGGACGACCTGCAGCAGCGCACCGGCCTGGACATCCCGGTGCACGTGGACGGCGCCTCGGGCGCGATGGTGGCGCCGTTCCTCGATCCCGAGCTGGTCTGGGACTTCCGGCTGCCCCGGGTCGCCTCGATCAACACCTCGGGCCACAAGTACGGCCTGGTCTACCCCGGCGTCGGCTGGGCGCTGTGGCGGGACCAGGACGCGCTGCCGCAGGAGCTGGTCTTCAAGGTCAACTACCTGGGCGGTGACATGCCGACCTTCGCGCTCAACTTCTCCCGCCCCGGCGCCGAGGTGGTCGCGCAGTACTACACCTTCCTGCGGCTGGGCCGCGAGGGCTACCGCGCGGTGCAGCAGTCCTGCCGCACCGTGGCCCGCCACCTGGCCGCCGGGATCGAGAAGTTGGGCGCGTTCCGGCTGATCACCCGGGGTGACCAGCTGCCGGTCTTCGCCTTCACGGTGGCCGACCACGTGACCGCCTTCGACGTCTTCGACGTCTCCCGGCGGCTGCGCGAGCGCGGCTGGCAGGTGCCCGCCTACACCTTCCCGGACAACCGCACCGATCTGTCGGTGCTGCGGGTGGTCTGCCGCAACGGTTTCACCACCGACCTGGCAGACCTGCTGCTCTCCGACCTGACTCACCTGCTGCCCGAACTGCAGGGCCAGCCGGGGCCGTTGCAGGACCGCGGGGTCGAGCCGAAGAGCGCCTTCCACCACTGACGCACCGTCAGCTCCGCCAGTCTGCCGGTCAGTCGAGGTAGCCGCGCAGCTGGTCGGCGAAGGCGTGGTCGCGCAGCTTGGCCAGGGTCTTGGACTCGATCTGGCGGATCCGCTCCCGGGTCACCCCGAAGAGCGAGCCGATCTCCTCCAGGGTGCGCGGCCGCCCGTCGGCGAGCCCGTAGCGCAGTTCGACCACCTTGCGCTCGCGCTCGCCGAGGGTGGCCAGCACCGCCTCCAGGTGCTCGCGCAGCAGCAGGAAGGCGGCGCTCTCGACCGGCGAGGCGGCGTCGGCGTCCTCGATCAGGTCGCCGAGCGCCACGTCCTCCTCCGCGCCGATCGGGGTGTGCAGCGAGACCGGCTCCTGGGCCAGCCGCAACACCTCGCGCACCCGGGTCTCGGTCAGCTCCAGGACCAGCCCGACCTCGGCCGCGGTGGGTTCGCTGCCGCGCTCCTGGAGCAGTCGGCGCTGTACCCGCAGCACCCGGTTGATCAGCTCCACCACGTGCACCGGCACCCGGATGGTGCGGGCCTGGTCGGCCAGGGCCCGGCTCATCGCCTGCCGGATCCACCAGGTCGCGTAGGTGGAGAACTTGTAGCCGCGGGTGTAGTCGAACTTCTCGACCGCCCGGATCAGGCCGAGGTTGCCCTCCTGGACCAGGTCGAGCATGGTCAGCCCGCGGCCGACGAAGCGCTTGGCGACCGAGACCACCAGGCGCAGGTTGGCCTCGATCAGCCGGCGCTTGGCGATCCGGCCGAGCACCACCAGCTGGTCGAGATCGTCCGCCAGCCGGTCCTCCGGCAGGCCGTGCTCGCTCAGGTACTGCTCGGCGAAGAGGCCCGCCTCGACCTGCCGGGCCAGCTCCACCTCCTCGGCGGCGGTGAGCAGCCGGATCCGCCCGATCTCGCGCAGGTACTGGCGGAACAGGTCGGCGGCCGGTCCGCTCGGCTCGTCCAGCAGGACCAGCGGGGCCGCGGCGTCGAGTTCCTCGGGCGCGGGGCCGACCGCTTCGGGGTCGACTGCCCCGGGGTCGTCCAGCTCGAGCTCGGCAGGCTCCGGCACCGCGGCGGGCGGTGCGTCCTCGGGCGCTCTGACGATCTCCAAAGGGGCCCACCTCCACGGGCGCGCACGCCCGAACACCGAGGGACTGAGACCCTTTCAGTGTGGGGTACGCCACACCTGGGCGCTACAGCCCGGCAGTGCCGCGGGTCTTCAGGTTGTCGTCGTACTGCTGCAGCGCCCACAGCTCCTGCTGCACCGGGGCCAACTGCTCGGCCGTGGCCCGGTTTCCGAGGCGCTGGAGCTGGGCACGGACCTCGTCGACCCGGCGCTTGACGGCGGCCCGGCGCAGGTTGACCAGGAAGTCCCCCGCGTAGATGGCGTCCGGCTTGCGCCGGGTGCGGATCGGCTCGACCGTCAACTCGGTGACCAGCAAGCGGACCTGCTCGTTCTCGGCGGCCTCCTGGACCAGGTCGATGAAGTTCGGCACGGCGGCGCCGTAGCCGGTGCCGCCGGCCTTGCCGATGGCCCGGCGGACCGCCGCGTACGGCGGGGTCGGGAACTCGTCCTCGCCGTACTGGTCGAACGCGGGGCTGACCAACTCCGGATTTTGCAGCGCCAGTTTGAGCAGTTCACGCTCGACGATCAGGGATCGGTCGTTCGGATCGAGCCGGAACGCGGGGCGGGCGACCGGCGCCTGCTGCTGCGGCTCGATCCGGCGCGGCTGCGCCGAGCGGCCCTGCTGCGGGGAGTCGCGCTGCCAGCGGGCGATCTGGCCGACCCGGCGGACCACGAACTGCTCGTCCAGGATGCCGAGCAGGCCCGCGAGTTGGACGGCGTACTCGTGCCGGATCGACGGGTCCTTGATCTTGGCGACGATCGGCGCCGCCTCCTCCAGCGCGGCGGCCCGGCCCTCGGCCGCGTCCACTCGATGCCGGGCGACGGTGCTGCGCAGCGCGAACTCGAAGAGCGGCACCGGGTTGGAGATCAGCTCGCGCACCGCGTCATCGCCCTGGGCCAGGCGCAGTTCGCAGGGGTCCATGCCGCCGGGGGTGATCGCGATCGAGGTGCGGGCGGCGAACTTCTGGTCGTCCTCGAAGGCGCGCAGTGCGGCCTTCTGGCCGGCCGTGTCGCCGTCGAAGGTGAAGACGGTCTCGCCCCGGTAGGAGGAGGTGTCCATCAGCAGCCGACGAATGATCTTGATGTGGTCCTCGGCGAAGGCGGTGCCGCAGGTGGCCACCGCCGTGGTGACACCGGCCAAGTGACAGGCCATCACATCCGTGTAGCCCTCGACCACCACCGCGCGCCCGGTCTTGGCGATCTCCTTCTTGGCGAGGTCGATGCCGTAGAGCACGTGCGACTTCTTGTAGATCGGCGTCTCGGGCGTGTTGAGGTACTTGGGCCCGTTGTCGTCCTCGCGCAGCCGGCGCGCGCCGAAGCCGACCACCTCGCCGGCCGCGTCCCGGATCGGCCAGACCAGCCGGCCGCGGAAGCGGTCGATCAACCCACCGCGCTGGCCCTGCGAGGCCAGGCCGCCCTGGAGGATCTCCTTGTCGGTGAAGCCCTTGCCGCGCAGGTAGCGGACCAGGTGCTCCCAGCCGGCCGGCGCGTAGCCGACGCCGAAGTGGGCGGCGGCCTCGGCGTCGAACCCGCGCTCGGCGAGGAAGGCGCGGCCGATCTCGCCCTCGGGCGTCTCCAGCTGCTCCCGGTACCAGGCGGCGGCCACCTTGTGCGCCTCGACCAGCCGGGTCCGCTCGCCCTGCTGCCCGCGCGAGGAGTAGCCGCCCTCCTCGTAGCGGAGCGTGATGTTGGCCTGGGCGGCCATCCGCTCCACGGCCTCGGCGAAGGAGAAGTGCTCGATCTTCATCAGGAAGGAGATCGTGTCGCCGCTCTCCTGGCAGCCGAAGCAGTGGAAGACGCCCTTGCTCGGACTGACGTAGAAGGAGGCGGACTTCTCGTCGTGGAACGGGCAGACGCCCTTCAGCTGACCGCCGCCCCCGTTGGTCAGCTGTACATAATCGCCGACGACCACGTCGATGGGCAGCGCGCTGCGCACCGCCTGCACATCTTCATCCCTGATCCGTCCCGCCACCCCGGAAGTCTACGGCTTCGACCCGGAAACCAACCGGCCGTGCCAGGCCAGCGCCGAGGCGTCGGTCAGGGTGGCGATCTGGTCGATCACCGCCCGCAGTGCCGCGCGGTCGTCAGTGGCCTCGGCGTACTGGGCGGCGAAGACCGGGTCCAGCTCGGCCGGGTCGCCGGCCGCCAGCAGCTCGGCCAGCTCCGCGATCACGATCCGTTGCCGGGCTCGCAGCTGGGCCTGCTCGTCGCGCTGCATCACATAGCGGACCGCGACCGCCTTGAGCACCGCGCACTCCAGCCGGACCTCGGTGGGGACCACCAGCTCGGCGGCGTACCGGGTCAGCGGCCCTGGGCCGTAGCGGGCCCGGGTGGCCTGCTCGGCGGCCAGGCAGAACCGGCCGATCAGCTGGCTGGTGAGGTCCTTGAGGCCGGCCCGGTCGCGTGGCGAGCCGTCGTAGCCGCCGGGCCACCACTCCTGGGCCTGCAGCCGGTCCAGGGCCGCGCCGAACTCCTCGGGCTCGGCCAGCGGTGCGTACCGTTCGGCGACCTTGAACAGCTCGGCCCGCTCGCTCGGGCTACGCAGCGCGGCCGGGTGGATGTGCCCCGCGTACAGGCCGTCCTCGACGTCGTGGGTGGAGTAGGCGACGTCGTCGGACCAGTCCATCACGGTGGCCTCGAAGCACTTGCGGCCCTGCGGGGTGCCCTGCCGGAGCCAGCGGAAGACCGGCAGGTCGTCGCCGTAGACGCCGAACTTGGCGGACTTCGGTTCGCTGGGGTGGCCGCCGCGCGCCCAGGGGTACTTGGTGGCGGCGTCCAGCGCGGCCCGGGTCAGGTTGAGGCCCACGCTGCGCCCCGGCCACGGGGCCAGCCGGGCGGGCGCCTCGTCCGACGGGGCGAAGCGCTTGGGCTCCAGCCTGGTCAGGATGCGCAGCGACTGGGCGTTGCCCTCGAAGCCGCCGCAGGCCTCGGCGGCCTGGTCCAACGCCTGCTCGCCGGTGTGGCCGAACGGCGGGTGGCCGATGTCGTGGGCCAGGCAGGCGGTCTCCACCAGATCCGGGTCGCAACCCAGCGCGGCACCCAACTCCCGCCCCACCTGGGCGCATTCGAGCGAGTGGGTGAGCCGGGTGCGGGGGAAGTCGCTGCGCATGGGGGCGACCACCTGGGTGGTGCCGGCCAGCCGGCGCAGTGCGGCGGAGTGCAGCACGCGGGCGCGGTCGCGCTGGAAGGCGGTGCGCCCCGGCCGCTTGTCGGGCTCGGGCACCCAGCGGGTCTGGGCGGCCTCGTCGTAGCAGGGCATGTCGTAGCGGGGCACGTCGTATTGGGGGACGTCGTATTGGGGCACATCGTATCGATCGTCGCTCATATAGCAGTCACCGTACGCCGCCGCCATGACGGTTCGGGCGCAGCGCGCATGGCGATGTTGCAGAGAATTCTCTGCAGAGTTCCCTATGCAGAGAGTCCTCTGCACGTTAGAGTCCTCCGCATGAGCAACGAGCACCCTCCCTCCTCCCGGACCGTCGATCCGCGCAGCCTGCGGGCGCTGGCCCACCCGCTGCGGATGCGGATCCTGGACCTGCTCGGCGACCACGGCCCGAGCACCTCGGCTCGGCTCGCCGAGCAACTCGGCGAGAACACCGGGACGGTCAGCTGGCACCTGCGCCACCTCGCCGAGCACGGCTACATCGAGGAGGAGGAGGGGCGCGGCACCAAGCGCGAGCGCTGGTGGCGGCGCAAGGACCGCACCCTGGTGCTCAACACCGGCGAGCTGCAGGAGGACCTGCAGACCCGCGAGGCGATGGACGTCTACCGCCGGCACTACCTGGAGCGGACCTTCCAGCGGGCCGCCCGGGCGCTCGCCGTGCGCCCCACCGGCGACTGGGTCGGCGCCGGGAACATGTCCGACTGGGGCGACGTGCGGATGACGCCGGATCAGCTCCGGGCGCTCGGCGCCGAGCTGATGGCGGTGATCCAGCGGCACGTCCCCGATCCCGAGGCGCCGGTGCCCGCCGAGGCGCAGCCCGTCCTGATCCAGCTCCAGGTCCTGCCCGTACTGCCGCTGCCCGCCGAGGAGTCCGAGTGAAGCTTTCGACCGCCCCCGCTGCCCCGTCCACCGCCCAGGCCGAGCCGCGCCGCAGCCTGCTGCGCCGCCACCGCGACTTCCGGCTGCTCTTCGTCGGCGAGGTGGCCGGCAAGTACGGCGCCTCGGTGACCGGCCTCGCGTTACCGCTGATCGCCGTCACCCGCCTGCACGCCGGCGCCTTCCTGGTCAGCACGCTGCCCGCCGCCACCTGGCTCCCCTGGCTGCTGATCGGCCTGCCGGTCGGCGCCTGGGTGGACCGGATGAGCCGCCGGGCCGTGATGCTGGCCTCCGCCGCCGCCTCGCTGCTGCTCTACCTGACCATCCCGATCACCGCCGCACTCGGCCTGTTGAGCTACCTCCAACTGCTGGTCGTGGCACTCCTCGCGGGCACCAGCACCGTCTTCTTCCAGACCGCCTACACCGCCTACCTGCCCAGTCTGGTGACCGAACCCGACCGCGCCGAGGGAAACGCCAAGCTGCAGGGCAGCGCCTCGGCCGCCCAGATCGTCGGCCTGGGCTCGGGCGGCACCCTCGCGCAGCTCTTCGGCGCGGTCGACAGCCTGCTGGCGAACACCCTGACCTTCGCGGTCTCGCTGCTCTGCACCGCCTCGATCAAGCAGCGCGAGCAGTTGCCCCCGGCGGTCGAGCGCGAGCGGCGGACCCTGCTCGCCGAGGTCGGCGAGGGCCTGCGGATCGTCGTCCGGGACCGCTGGCTGCGCAGCTTCCTGCTCTACGGCGCCACCGCCAACCTGGCGCTGACCGCCTACCAGTCGATCCAGGTGGTCTTCCTGCTGAACCGCGCCCACCTGCCGGCGAGCGCGCTCGGCACCCTGATCGGCGCCGCGAGCGTCGGCGGCGTGCTGGGCGCCCTGGTGGCCCGCCGGGTCGGCGCGGCGATCGGCACGGCCCGCGCGATGCTGCTCTTCCTGCTCGGGCTGCCCTCGCTGGTCCTGCTCATCCCGCTGACCGGCAACGGCGCCGGCGTGCTCTGCTACCTGGTCGGCGGGGCCGCCGTGTCGGGCGGCGTGGTGGCGGGCAACGTGCTGCGCGCCACCTTCACCCAGGGCTACGTCCCCGCCGAACTGCTCGGTCGGATCAGCGTCAGCAGCGCGTTCCTCAACTACAGCCTGATCCCGCTCGGCGCCCTGCTCGGCGGTGCTCTGGCCGGCGGACTCGGTGTCCTGCCCGCGATGTGGCTGACCTGCGCGGCGCTGCCGCTGGCGGCGCTGATCCTCTGGTTCTCGCCGCTGCGCCGCTACCGCGACCTGCCCACCGGGTCCGTCGCGCGGGCCGCGGCCTCCTGAACCACCGGCCCTGGCGGCCCTCGACCGGCTGCGCGGGGGCACCCGAACTCCCGCTCTGGGCCCGCCCCTCGCGCTGGACGGGCTGGACCGGTGCCGGGGCACCGGACTCGGCGAACGCCTGCGATCCGGGCGCCGGAGCGCGATGATTCGCAGTGTCGCAACCATCCCTGGACCGACCGAGGGGGCCTGATGTCCGACCTGCACGAAGCACAACAGCTCGTCGAAACCCTGGCCTTGACCGGCGCCACCACCGTGGCGGCCGCGATGGGCACCGACGCCTGGCAGGCCACCCGGGGCTGGACGGCCAGGCTGTTCCACCGGCGCGGCCACGACCTCGGCGAGGTCGAGCGCCAACTGGACAACGACGCGGCCCTGGTGACGGGCGGGGAGGCCGACGCGGCCCGCTCGGAGCTGGTCGCGCCCTGGCGGCGCCGGCTGCTGGCCCTGCTGCGCGAGGACCCGCAGGCTGTCGAGGACCTCCAGGAGCTGATCGACCTGGTCCGCGACCGCCTGCCGGCCGCCGCCCCCGGCATGACGCAGAACGTCACGGCCTCCGGCCACGCGATCGTCAACGTGGTGCAGGGCGGCGATCAGCACAACCGGTTCATGGATACCCCGCGCCGGGCGGAGGGCGGGGCCACCGCGTGAGCCAGGGCCCGGCGCCGCAGGGCATCGTCTTCACCCAGAACATCACCGCCTCGGGCGGTCGGGTGAACGCGGTCCAGCACGGCGACCAGTACAACTACATCTACCGTGCCGAGCCGCCCTACCGGGTCGAGCCGTTCCCGCTCGGGCGCCCGACCGCTCCCGAGCCCGGCCTGGCACGGGTCCCCAGCCGGCTGCTGACGGCCCGGCACCAGGTCGTCCCGTTCTTCCCGCGACCGGAGCTGGAGCTGCTGGCCGCCTGGCGCGACGACCCGTCGCCGGGCCTGACGGTGCGTCTGCTGCACGCCGAGGGCGGGCGGGGCAAGACCCGGCTGGCCGCCGAGTTCGCCGCGTGCTCGGTGCGGGCCGGATGGACGGTGGCGCAGGCGCGGCACCGCAGCGAGGTGGCCTCGGCCGGCGGCGGGGACCAGAGTCTGACGGTGCGTCATCCCGGCCTGGTGCTGGTGGTCGACTACGCGGAGCGCTGGCCGCTGGCGGACCTGCTCACCCTGGTGCGCCAGCACCGGGAGGCGGCCCGCGACCGGCTGCGGGTCCTGCTGCTGTCCCGCCCGGCGGGCGACTGGTGGCAGGGCCTGGCCCACCAGTTGGCCAAGCTCGACATCTTCGACGCCGCTGCCGTCCCGCTGGCGCCGCTGCCGGACGACGCCCGGGTGCGCGGCGGGATCTACGCCTCGGCCCGGGACAGCTTCGGCGGGGCGCTCGACCTGCCGGACCCCGCCGGCCTGGGCGTGCCCGACGGACTCGACGACCCGCAGTTCGCGCTGACCCTGGCCGTGCACATGAAAGCACTGGTGGACGTGGACGCGGCGCGCCGCGGCGTGCTGCCGCCGGCCGGCCGGGACCAGGCAGCGCTCTCCTCGTACCTGCTGGACCGCGAGCACGACCACTGGCGCGCCTCGCACGACGGGACGCGCGGTCCGCTGCGCACCGGCGAGGGAGCGCTGCGCCGCGCGGTCTACCTCGCCACCCTCACCCGCCCGCTGCCGGCCGCCGAGGCGGCCGCGGCGCTCACCCGTACCGATGCGCTCCCCAGGGCTGACCCGGCGAGCGTGGCGGCGGCCGTGGCCGACCACGCCCGCTGCTACCCGCCGCAGGACCCCGGCCTGGTCTTCGAGGCCCTGTCGCCCGACCGGCTGGCCGAGGACTTCCTCGCCCTCACGCTGCCCGGCCGCGAGGAGCCGACCGGCTACCACGCGACCGACTCCTGGGCCGCGGGTGCCCCGGCGCTGCTGCTCGACCAGCCCGCCGACGGCACGCCGCCCGCCCTGACCCGGCAGGTGCTCACCATGGTGATCGAGGCCGCCCACCGCTGGCCGCACCTGCTGCACACCCAGCTGGTGCCGCTGCTGCTCGCCCGCCCCGCACTGGCGCCGGCTGCCGGGGGCGCCGCGCTGCTGCGCCTGTGCGAGCTGGACGAGTTGCCGGGCACCGTCCTGGAGCGGATCCGGCCGTGCCTGCCGCACCAGCGCCACGTCGAACTCGACCTCGCCGTCGCGGTGTTCACCAGGCGGCTGATCCAGCACCGGTTCGCCACCACTACGGTCGCCCCCGCGGAGCGGGCGGAGCTGTTGAGGATCCTCGCCGGGCGGTACGGCAACGCCGGCCTGCTCACCGAGGCCCTGGCCCCGGCGCGGGAGTCCGTCGCGCTCTACCGGGACCTCGCCGCGAGCGATCCCGGACACCTGGCGGACCTGGCGACGGCGCTCAACAGCCTGGCCGCCGCGGCGAACAGCGCGGGCCGCTACCAGGAGGCTCGGGCACCGCTGGAGGAGGCCGTCGCGCTGCACCGACAACTCGCCGGGGCCGACCCCGCCGGACAGCTGCCGGATCTCGCCAGGGCCCTGAACAACCTGGGGCTCCAGCTGCTGCGCACCGGCGGGGCCGCCGAGTCGGTGCCACCGGCGGTGGAATCGGTGGGCACCTACGAGCAGTTGGCGGCGGCCGACCCCGAACGGTACCTGCCGGAGCTGGCCACGGCACTGACCGGGCTGAGCAACAGCCTCTCCGAGTCCGGCCGTACCGAGGAGGGGCTGGCCGCCGGCGAGCGGGCCGCGGACCTCTACCGCCGGCTGTCGCAGGCCGACCCGGACCGGCACCTGCCGGACCTGGCGATGACCGTGATCAACCGCGGCCTGCGGCTGATGAACGCGCAGCGGCTCGACGAGGCGCTGCCCACCTGCGAGGAGGCGGTGGCCCTCCAGCAGCGGCTGGCCCGGGTCAACCCCGCCGCCCATCGCGCCCAACTGGCGGTGGCCTGGGACAACCTGGGCAACCTGTTCGCCCGGCTGCAGCGGCGGCCGGACGCGCTGGCGGCGACCCGGGAGGCACTGGCGATCCGCGAGGAGCTGGCCGCCGCCGACCCGTTGCTCCACCTGCCGGGCCTGGCCAAGTCGCTGACCAACCTCAGCATCCGCCTCTCCCAGCTGGACCGCAGCGACGCCGACGGCAGCCCGTTCGACGGGCTCGCGCCCGCGCAGCGGGCGGTGAGCCTGTTCCGCCCGCTGGCCCAGGGCAATCCCGCCCACCTGCCCGACTTCGCGACCGCGCTCTTCACCCTCGGCCACTGGCACGCCTGGCGCCGCGAGCACGAAGAAGCGCTGGCAGCGACCGAGGAGGAGCTGGCCGTGCGCCGACGACTGGTCGCGGCGGACCCGGCCGCGCACCGGCAACGGCTGGCCGAGGCGCTGCGGACCGCCGGTCAGCGGCTCGTCCGCGCGGGCCGGGTGGCGGCGTCCTTCCAGCCGCTGGCCGAGGAGACCGCAGTGCGCACCGCGGCCGCGGCCGCCGGGTCGAAGGCCGAATTCGCCCGGCTGCACAGCTGTGTGGCGATGTACGGCCTGCACCTGGTCGAGGCCGGGCGAGCACCGGAGGCACTGCGGGTGACCGCCCTCGCCCTCGGTGCCCTGCGCACCGCCGTCAACGACGACCCGGCCGCCCACCGGCCCGAAATCGCGCGCGGCATGGTCCTGCTCGGCCTGCGGCTCGCCCAGGACGGCCGGTTGGACCAGGCGCTCCTGATGACTCGTCAGGGCACCCAGGCACTCACCCGCTTCGCCCAGGCCGACCGGCGGGCCCACCTCGCCGACTGCGCCCACGGTTTGAAGGCGTTCGCCCTGGTGCGACTGCGAGCGGGAGTGGAACTCCCCGACGCGCTGGAGGCGAGCGGTTCCGCCCTGCGCGCTTCCCGGCTGCTGGCACCCGGGGAACTGAGCGGCGACCACCTCTTCCCCGGCCTGCCCGACTTCCCGACCGTCCACGCCGCCGCCCTGGAAGCCCTGGGCCACACCGAGCAGGCCGCCACCGTCCGCCGCGAACACGCTGCCCACTGAAACGCGCAGGGAGCGCCGGCCGGTCAAGGAGTCGGAGGAGCCGTAGCGGGCCGCACGCCGAAGCCCGGGCGCCGCGCGGGGCGGGGCTGCGGGTCAGACGACGGGCGGCGGCCTGACCCTCCGGCTCGCTCCGCCGACGGTCCGTCAGCCGCCAGTCAGTCGCCCCTCAGCGGCCCCTCAGCCGCCCCGGACGGCCCGCAGCACCGCCGCGGCCATCCCCTGCTGCCCGGCGGCGTTCGGGTGCAGCGGTGCCCGCCCGTGGGCGGGGAACGGCGGCTCGATCCACCG
This sequence comes from Kitasatospora sp. GAS204B, assembly GCF_029892155.1. Classification (GTDB taxonomy): domain Bacteria; phylum Actinomycetota; class Actinomycetes; order Streptomycetales; family Streptomycetaceae; genus Kitasatospora. The sequence continues at coordinate 115,643 of NZ_JARZAG010000009.1, forward strand.
GGCGTCCGACCCGGCGCACATGTCGTGGCCGAGCGAGGGGGCGTAGGTGTCCACGTAGCCCGCGCCGGCCGCCGTCGCCCGCTGGCGCAGCACCTCGTTCAGCCGCTGCTCCTGCGTGGCGAGGAAGGACAGGTCGCCGGGGGTCACGGTGTCGCCCAGCACCGGGGCGCAGGTGGCCGGGTCGGCCGGCAGCAGCGCCGGGTACCCGACCACGTACACCTTGGCCCGCGGCGCCCGCCGCGTGACCTCGGCCAGCACCGCCGCCACCCGCTGCCCGACGGTGTCCAGCACGCCGGTCAGCTTGTCACTGCCGTCGGCGGCGGTATACGCGGCCTGGCAGGGCGCGTTGCTGGCCTTGTCGGGGTCGACCCACTTGAGCGCCGTGTTCGCCAGCCCGTCCTCGGCGCACTGCTTGACCACCGTCATGAAGTCCGCGTCATTGCCGCCGATACCGACCGTGACCAGCCGGGTGTCCGCGGTCAGCGCGTCCAGCTGCGGCGGGTTGGGGCCGCCGGTCACCCGCTGGGCGTCCGTCAGATCGGCCGTGGTGGCGCTGGAACAGCTGACGTCGGTGAACCGGCCGGGCGCCAGCTTCAGCCCTGCCGCCACCAGCGAGGGGTAGTTCACCGCCGAGCGGCCACAGCCCTTGGGACCCCCGCCGGTCGGGTCGACCTGTAAGCCGGCGGTGTAGGAGTCACCCAGCGCCGCGTACGGGCCGGTCGGTAACGCGGCCGCACCGGGCGAGGCCGAGACGCTGGGCCGAGACGCCGCCCGCTCCCCCGGCGTCGCGCCGCCCGAGCAGCCGACGATGAGCGCCAGCGGCGCTGCCAGTACCGTCACCAATCCGGTGCCCCGCGTCACCCCACGCATCGACCCCCACCCCCCGGCGGCACGCTACTCCGCCCCGCGCTCGTGCTCTGCCAGGAACTCCTCGAAGCGGCGCCCCAACTCTTCGGCCGAGGGCAGGTCGGCGGCCTCGGCGAGCAGGCTCTCGCGGCCCTCGGCGCCGGCCACCGCGTCGTACTGGCCCTCCATGCCGCGGATCGCCGAACGCAGCTCGTCGTCGCCCTGGGCCAGCTGCTCCTCGATGTCGGCGTAGACCTCGCCGACGTGCTCACGCAGCTCGTTGCCGGGCAGCACCAGGCCGGTGGCGGACTGGACGGCCTCCAGGATCAGCACGGCGGCGGCCGGATAGGCCGACCGCGCCACGTAGTGCGGCACGTGCACCGCGAAGCCGAGCACGTCGCGGCCCGCCTCGGCCAGCCGGTACTCGACCAGTGCCTGGGCGCTGCCCGGCACCTGCGCCTTCTCGAACCACTGCGGGTACCCGCCGGCCAGGTCCAGCCGGTTGCCGTGCGGGGTCAGGCCGACCGGACGGGTGTGCGGCACGCCCATCGGGATGCCGTGGAAATCCACCGCCAAGCGCACGCCCAACCGCTCCGCCAGCTTGCCGACGGCGGCCGCGAAGGCGTCCCACTCGACGTCCGGCTCCGGGCCGGTGAGCACCAGGAACGGCGCGCCGGCGGCGTCCGTGACCAGCTGGAGCAGGATCTGCGGCGGCTCGTAGGAGACCCAGCTCTCCCGGTCGAAGGTCATCGCGGGGCGGCGTGCGCGGTAGTCCACCAGGCGGTCGTGGTCGAACCGGGCGACCACCTGCGGGCTGCCCTCGGCCAGCAGATGGGCCATCACCTGGCCGCCGGCCTCGCCCGCGTCCATGAAGCCCTCGAAGTGGTAGAGCAGCACCAGGCCGGCCTCGGCCGTGGAGGTCGCGGCGGCCTTGGCAGCCGCCACCGCTGCCACGCCCTGCGGCTCAAGCTCGTACAGCTCCTCGGGATCACGCACCGCGCACCCAACCGTTTCTCGTCGTCGGTCCTACCTGTCCGGCCGTACCGGTCCGGCAACAGCACCAGCGTGCCGCACGGCACTGACATTCCCGCCGACCGGAACGCACTCGAATCCTCTCACCTGCGACCACCCGCGCCGCTCGTCCGCGGCTCGAGCGCGCGGGGCCGTCGGCGCAGGTCAGCACGGCGAATCGGGGTCGAGGACTGGTCCTCGGCGCGGCGCCGGGCGTAGCATCGGGACACTCGCGTCCCCCACCCGCGTGCCGCGAAGTGACGCACGGGGCCAAGCCGGGTATCGTCCTCTCGCTGCCTCGCATCATCGCGTCGTCGCCACGTCGTCCGTCACGCCGTGGGCCGCGGCCCGATCCATGTGCGGCCAGCCCCCTGATTCGCACCTTGCCTTCACTTGGCCGCCTGCTTCCCTTCGCGCCTTCGTTCCTTCTTCGGCCATCTCGCGGACGCACACTGTCCCCCCGCAACTCCCCGCCGGACCGGTCCATGAGAACCGTGCCCGCTCCGGCACCGCGCTGCCCGTTCCGGGCCGCCCCTCCCCCGTCGTACGACCGAGCTCCGGCGTACCCGAGGAGCGGCGGAGCCCCCGGCCGGGGCGATCTGCCCAGCCCGAACGCCCGCACCCTGGGCGCGAGGGTCCCTCCGACCGCCGAAGGACCGAAGGTTCCGTGCCAGCACCTGTCACCCTCACCGGCCGCACCGTTCGGCTGGAGCCCCTTTCCGAGCAGCACACCGAAGGGCTGGCCGCGGCCGCCGCCGCGGATCGGACCTCGTTCGGCTTCACCGCCGTCCCGCAGGGCCTGGACGGCGCCCGCGAGTTCATCGCCACCGCGCAGCGCGACATGGCGGCCGGCCGGTCGCTGGTCTTCGCCAGCGTGCGGGCGGCCGACGGCCTGGTGGTCGGCTCCACCCGGTTCCTGGAACTGGACTACTGGCAGGGCCCGGTGGTCTGGCCGCCGCTGCCCTCGGGCCCGATCGGCGACCCGGCCACCGCCGTGCCGGACGCCGCCGAGATCGGCCGCACCTGGCTCTCCGCGCACGCCCAGGGCACCGGCATCAACACCGAGGCCAAGCTGCTGATGCTCCGGCACGCCTTCGAGACCTGGGGCGTGCAGCGGATCTCGATGCGCGCCGACGCCCGCAACCTGCGCTCGCGCGCGGCGATCGAGCGGCTCGGGGCCACCTCGGAAGGCGTGCGGCGGGCCCACAGCCGCGGGCTGGACGGGGTGGTGCGCAGCACCGCGTTCTACTCGATCCTGGCCGAGGAGTGGCCCGCCGTGCGGGACATCATCGAGCTGCGGATCGCCGCCGCGATCGCGCCGAGCGCGCCCGAGCGGCGGCTGGACCGGGGCATGGGCCGCGAGCTCGACCAGGAGTGCGTCAGACACGCCGGCGCGCTGATCCCGGCCTGACCCTGACCCGACCGTCGCTGGAGCACGACTGGAGCACGACTGGAGCGTGGCCGGCGCCCGAGTCAACACGTGGTGGAGATGACCCCCTGAGGGGGATATTTCGCATACCCACGGTTCGGCTGGGCACCACCCCGCCATGACTCCCCTCGATTCCGTCCGGCTGCTCGGCGCCGACCAGCAGCACATCGTCACCCGCGCGCAGCTGATCGAGCACGGGGTCCCGTCCGGGACCATCGCGCATCGACTGCGCCCGGGTGGGCCCTGGCAGCGGGTGCTCCCACGGGTGATCTGCCTGCAGAGCGGGCGGCTGACCGCGCATCAGCGCCTGCGCGCGGCGCTCAGCTACGCCGCGCCCAAGGGCGAGCGGCCACGCCCGGGTGCCGTCCTGCTCACCGGCCTGGCCGTGCTGGCCGATGCCGGGCTGACCGGCGCCGGGCACCCGTCGGACATCGAGGTGGTCGACGTGCTGATCCCGGCGGGGCGGCGGGTGGCGAGCCGGGACTTCGTCCGGGTGCACCGGGCCCCGGCCAGAGCCAGCGGACTACCGGCCGGCTTCGAACGGGACGACGGCCTGTGGAGCGTGAGCGTCGGGCGGGCGCTGGCCGACGTGGCACCGCATCTGACCAGCGGTAGACAGTTCCGGGCGCTCTGCGCGGAGGCGACGCAGCGGCGGTTGTGCGAGCGCGCCGATCTGCTCACCCGGCTGCTCGGCGGACCGTCGACCACCGCGGCACTGCCGCACGTGCAGCAGGTGGCCGACGAGCTGACCTGCGGCATCTACTCGATCGCGGAGAGCGAGGCCCGCGAACTCCTACGGCGCGGCGGCCTGCCGGAACCGCTGTGGAATCCGGTGCTGATGCTGGACGGACGGTTCCTGGCGATCCCGGACGCGTTCTGGCCGCAGGCCTGCGTGGCGCTGGAGATCGACTCGCGGGCCTGGCACCTGCGCCCGGCGGACTACGAGCGCACCCTGACCCGGGGCAACCGGCTGGCGGCGGCCCGGCTACCGGTGGTCCGGGCCACCCCCCACCAGCTGCGCACCGACGCGGCGACCGTGCTGCGGGAGCTGCGCACCCTGCTCGCCACCGGCCCGCACGGGCCGTACCACCGGCTGAGCTGGGCGCGGCAGCGGATCGGCTAGGTCCTGCCGTCAAACCCCCTTCGTTCGCCCGCAGGGCGGCTTGGCGGCGTCAGGCGCGTGCTCTCGGCGTGCCGGGCGCGGGCCCTCGTACTGGGCGTACTCGGGTCTGTGCCCGGTGCGGCGAGAGTGCGTGCATGGCGTCGCCGAGCAGAAGGGGGTTTGACGACAGGACCTGGGCGTGTTTCATGATTCGCGCCGGCCGAGGACCCCTGACCAGGAGTCAGGGGGTCCCCCGCTGCTCGGCCGTCGCCGCGCCGGCGGCCGTGGCGACGGCGGCCAGCGCCTGCAGCGCGGCGAGGTGGGAGGTCAGAGCGGTGCGCCCGGTGCGGGTGGCGGCGAGCCAGGTGCGCGGGCGCTTGCCGACGTAGCCCTTCTTGACCGTCAGGTAGCCGGCCGCCTCGAGCGCGCTCGCCGCCTTGCTGAGCACCGAGTCGGAGACCTCGCAGTAGTCCCGCACCACGCCGAACTCGGCTTCGGTGCAGCCGCAGAGGAAGGCGAGCAGGGTCAGCCGGGTCGGCAGCTGGAGCAGCGGATCGACGGTGTTCACGCGGCGGCCCGCTCCCCGCGGACCCGCCGGTTGGCCAGCAGCATCAGCGCCCAGAAGCCGAAGCCGCCGCCGACTCCCGCCCCGGCGCAGGCCGCCAGCTGGCCGCCGATCGGCCAGCAGGCCAGACCGACCACGCCCGCCACCGCGACGACCGCCGCCGTGCCGCCCCGGATGAAGCCGCGCCAGGCCCGGTTGTCGTCGAGCCGGCCGACCACGCCGGTGCTGCGCATGCCGAGCCTGGCCACCAGGCCCATCAGGGCGGCGAAGAGCAGGATGCCGGCGAGCAGCAGCCAGGTGAGGTGGTAGGCGCGGGAGATCCCGATGAGCGTGCCGTAACCCGCCAGGATCGCGCCGAAAGTCGGCCCGTACCAGCCGGGCAGCAGCCGCGGTCGGTGGGCGGCGACGTTCGCGCGCTCGGCGAGCGCGAGGGCCTCGGCGGGATCGAGGACCCGGGCAGAATCAGCGGGTTCGGCGGAATCGAGAACGGAATCGCTGGTCATGATGCTCCCCCTGGATGTGGACTTCTTTTCCAGGATGGCACATACTTTCCAATTTGGAAAGTACTTTCAGCATGCATAACGGCGCGAGGCCGGGGCGGGAACGGACGCCATTGTCCGTTCCCGCCCCGGCCTCAGTACGTCCGGCGGTTCTCCTGCGCCGAGCACCGCCGGACGCCCCTCCCCGCTGGAGGGGGGCACGGGTCAGCGAGAGTCGCTGCCCGCAGTCTCGAGGGCGGCGCGGCCGGCTTCCAGGCGCGCCACCGGGATCCGGAACGGCGAGCAGGAGACGTAGTCCAGGCCCGCCTCGTGGAAGAAGTGCACCGACTCCGGGTCGCCGCCGTGCTCGCCGCAGACGCCGAGCTTCAGGTCGGGACGGGTGGCCCGGCCCTCCTTGACGGCGTGCTTGACCAGCGCGCCGACGCCGTCGCGGTCGATGGTCTCGAACGGGGAGACCCCGAAGATGCCCTTCTCCAGGTAGGCCGTGAAGAACGAGGCCTCCACGTCGTCCCGGGAGAAGCCCCAGACCGTCTGGGTGAGGTCGTTCGTTCCGAAGGAGAAGAACTCGGCCGCCTCGGCGATCTGACCGGCCGTCACGGCGGCCCGCGGAAGTTCGATCATGGTACCGAGCTTGATGTCCAGCTTGACGCCGGTCGAAACGGCGACCTCGGCGAGCACCCGCTCACACTCGTCCCGGACGATCTCCAGCTCCTGGACGGTGCCGACCAGCGGGATCATCACCTCGGGGCGCGGGTCGCCGCCGGCCAGCTTGCGCTCGGCGGCCGCCTCGGCGATCGCCCGCACCTGCATGCCGAACAGGCCGGGGATGACCAGGCCCAGGCGCACACCGCGCAGGCCCAGCATCGGGTTCTGCTCGTGCAGCTTGTGCACCGCCTGGAGCAGGCGCAGGTCGTTCTCGTTCGGGTCCTTGCGGGCCTCGGCGAGCGCGACGCGCACCGACAGCTCGGTGATGTCGGGCAGGAACTCGTGCAGCGGCGGGTCCAGCAGGCGGACCGTGACGGGCAGTCCGTCCATCGACTGGAAGAGCTCGACGAAGTCGCCCTTCTGCAGCGGCAGCAGGGTGGAGAGCGCCTGCTCCCGGTCCTTGTCGTTGTCCGCCAGGATCAGGTGCTCGACCTCCTTGCGGCGCTCCTCACCGAGGAACATGTGCTCGGTGCGGCACAGGCCGATGCCCTGGGCGCCGTAGCGGCGGGCCCGGTTGGCGTCCTCGGCGTTGTCGGCGTTGGCCCGCACGGCCAGCCGGCGGCGTACGTCGGCATGCGACATCAGCCGGTGCACGGCCTGCACCAGGCCGCCCTGGATGTCGGCGCCGGCGTGCAGGGTGCCCTCGAAGTACTCGACCACCGGGGACGGCAGCACCGGCACCTCGCCGATGTAGACCTTGCCGGAGGCGCCGTCGATGGAGACGACCTCGCCCTCCTCGATCACCAGACCGTCGGAGGTGGTCATCTTGCGGCGCTTGGTGTCGACCTCGAGGTCCTCGGCGCCGCAGACGCAGGTCTTGCCCATGCCGCGGGCCACCACGGCGGCGTGCGAGGTCTTGCCACCGCGCGAGGTCAGGATGCCCTCGGCGGCGATCATGCCGTCCAGGTCGTCCGGGTTGGTCTCGCGGCGGACCAGGATGACCTTCTCGCCGGAGCGCGACCACTTGACGGCGGTGTAGGAGTCGAAGACCACCTTGCCGATCGCGGCGCCGGGCGAGGCGGCCAGGCCCCAGGCGATCTGCTTGGAGTCGGGCTGCGGGGCGAAGCGCGGGAACATCAGCTGGGCCAGCTGGCCGCCGGTCACCCGGTGCAGCGCCTCGTCCAGGTCGATCAGGCCCTGGTCGACCAGCTGGACGGCGATCCGGAAGGCGGCCGCGGCGGTGCGCTTGCCGATCCGGGTCTGCAGCATCCAGAGCTTGCCGCGCTCGATGGTGAACTCGATGTCGCACAGGTCGCGGTAGTGCAGCTCGAGCTTGTGCATGATCGCCATCAGCTCGTCGTAGGACTTCTTGTCCAGCTGCTCCAGGTCCGCGAGCGTCAGGGTGTTGCGGATGCCGGCCACCACGTCCTCGCCCTGGGCGTTGGAGAGGTAGTCGCCGTAGACGCCGACCGCGCCGGTGGAGGGGTCGCGGGTGAAGGCGACGCCGGTGCCGGAGTCCTCGCCGAGGTTGCCGAAGACCATGGTGCAGACGTTGACCGCGGTGCCCAGGTCGTTCGGGATCCGCTCCTGGCGGCGGTAGAGCCGGGCCCGGTCGCCGTTCCAGGAGTGGAAGACGGCGTGGATGGCCAGGTCCATCTGCTCGCGCGGGTCCTGCGGGAAGGCCCGCCCGGTCTCGCGCTGCACGATGGCCTTGAAGGTCTCGACCAGTACCTGGAGGTCGGAAGCGTCCAGGTCCAGGTCGTTGACGGTGCCCTTGGCGTGCTTGGCCTGCTCCAGGGCGTCCTCGAAGAGCTCGCCGTCCACGCCGAGCACGGTCTTGCCGAACATCTGGACCAGGCGCCGGTAGGAGTCCCAGGCGAACCGCTCGTTGCCGGACTGGGCCGCGAGGCCGGCCACCGAGGCGTCGGACAGGCCGATGTTCAGGACGGTGTCCATCATGCCGGGCATGGAGAACTTGGCCCCGGAGCGGACCGAGACCAGCAGCGGGTTGTCGGCCTGGCCGAGCTTCTTGCCCATCTGCGCCTCGAGCGCGGACAGGTGCTCGCCGACCTCCTGGTTGAGCGAGGCGGGCTCCGCGCCGGTCTCCAGGAAGACCTTGCAGGCCTCGGTGGTGAGGGTGAATCCGGGGGGCACCGGGAGCCCGAGGTTGGTCATCTCGGCCAGGTTCGCGCCCTTGCCACCCAGCAGGTCCTTGAGGTCCCTGTTTCCTTCGGTGAAGGAGTAAACAAACTTCTGCGTCGCCGCCACGGGTCGGTCTCCTCGCACGGGGTTGCCTGACGCCGGAGAACATACCCATTTCGAAGGCGATTGCGCGCCGTCGATAGGCCGTCCGATCCCGAGGACCGGTACCGACCCTCGGGATCAAATGCTTGTGAAGGCGTTCACCTCTGTTGCCGAAATCGTCCGGATGACGCTAGCGATCGTTCAAGTATTGAAGACACGGACACGCGAAGATCGCCTGGGCCGGACAGAGGGTAGTGGTGGATGGTCCACCGTGTTTCCCCGGCTTGATTTCCTGCAGCCAAGGGACGGATCGGCCCGAGCGCCCGTTCGGGAAGCGATTTGGACGCCGTGGCACTTTCCATGCCCCTGACGCGCCGTCAGTCACTCTTTGGTGTGGCAAGAGTCACGGACGCGACTCGCTCATCGTACGTATCGAAACTCGTCTGTTCGTCGCCCAACGCGCCGTTTCGTGTGCGCTCCGTGATGACGATCTGCCAAAAGGGAGCCCTCTTGGCCAGATTGGCCAAGAGGGCCAGGACACCTTGTCCCAGGGCCCCGAGCGGGCGTATTCGCCGCTCTGGATGAATCAGCCGCCGGAGCTGTCCGATTCGGCGTCAATGCTCGGTACGGCGCAGTCGTACGGATCGTCCAACCAGCCTTCCGGCAGGACCACCCGGCCGTTGCCGCTGGTGCGCCCGCGCGGGCCGTCGGCGCCGGCCGGCCAGCGCTGCTCCTGCTCGACCTCGGCGAGCAGCCCGGCCAGCTCGTCGAGCGAGCCTGCCATCGCCAGCTTGACCCGCAGCTGGGAGCCGACCGAGAAGCCCTTGGTGTACCAGGCGACGTGCTTGCGGAAGTCGACGACGCCGCGCTGCTCGTCCTTCATCCACCGGCCCAGCAGCTCGGCGTGGCGCAGCATGGTGGCGCCCACCTCGGCGAAGCTCGGGCGGACCGGGTCGGTGACGCCTTCGAAGACCGCGACCAGGTCCTTGAAGAGCCACGGCCGGCCCAGGCAGCCGCGGCCGACCACCACGCCGTCGCAGCCGGTCTCGCGCATCATCCGCACCGCGTCCGGCGCCGACCAGATGTCGCCGTTGCCGAGCACCGGGACCTGCGCGGGGACCGCCTCGCGCAGTCGGGCGATCGCCGACCAGTCCGCGGTGCCGCCGTAGTGCTGGGAGGCGGTGCGGCCGTGCAGGGCGATCGCCGAGACGCCCTCCTCCGCGCCGATCCGGCCGGCGTCCAGGTAGGTGAGGTGGTCCTCGTCGATGCCCTTGCGCATCTTCATGGTGACCGGCAGCCCGCCCGCGCCCGCCACCGCCTCGCGCAGCAGCTCGCGCAGCAGGTTGCGCTTGTAGGGCAGCGCCGAGCCGCCGCCCTTGCGGGTCACCTTGGGGACCGGGCAGCCGAAGTTGAGGTCGATGTGGTCGGCCAGGTCCTCCTCCGCGATCATGCGGGCGGCCTTGCCGACGGTGGCCGGGTCCACGCCGTACAGCTGGATCGAGCGCGGCTGCTCGCTCGCATCGAAGTGGATCAGCTGCATGGTCTTGGCGTTGCGCTCGACCAGCGCCCGGGTGGTGATCATCTCGGAGACGAACAGGCCCTTGCCGCCGGACTGCTCGCGACAGAGCGTGCGGAACGGAGCGTTGGTGATCCCCGCCATCGGCGCGAGCACCACCGGCGGCCAGACCTGGAGCGGGCCGATCGACAGCGGCGCGAACTCGCCGGCGGAGGCTTCGGGAGCGGCTGCGGGTGCTTCGGGCGTGACGGTCATGCGCGGGCGGTCCTCGGCGGGAGCGGGTGGACGGGACTCTCCATTGTCCCCCACCGCCGCGCGGGCCCTCTTTCTGCCGCCCGACCGGGGCCGGTCAGCCCGAGGTGTAGCCCAGGCCGGTGTGCCCCGAGCCGCAGGTGGCGACGATCGAGTTCGGCGAGGTCGGGTCGTTCAGCGCCGGATTCACGTCGGAGGGCCCGGCCACGTTGAGGCGGTAGGTGCTGCCCGGCGGCAGCCGCACGGTGAGCGAGCCCGAGGAGCAGTTCAGCGCGGTACTGCGGGGCGGCGCCGCGAAGCCCAGGTCCACCGAGCCCGAGGTGACCGCGGCCTGCACCTCGGCCGAGGAGATGTTCGTGCCACTGATCGAGCCGCTGGTCAGCCGCGCGGCGATCCGGCCGGAGACGTCGTCCAGCTGGATCGAGCCGGAGTAGCTGCGCAGGCTCAGGTCGCCGGCCAGGCCCCGGATCCTGGTGTCGCCCGAGCTGCTGGTCAGCGTGACGGCGGTGGCGAGCGGCGCCCCGATGTCCAGCCCGACGGAGCAGGACGGCTCGCTGATCCCGAGCACCTGCGGGCAGCGGGCCGAGATCCGCAGGGTGTTGTCGACCACCGTGCGGGTGACCACTGGTCGGCTGACCGTCCAGTGCTCGACCTGCTGGACCGTCACGTGGTCCTTGTCGGTCGCCGTCACGGAGACGCTGGCGTTCTGCACGTCCAGCTCCAGCGCGGTGACGCCGCTCGGGTAGCTCGCCGGCCGGACCGCGCTCTGCCGCACCAGGCCGCTCCAGGTCTGCCCGGCGCCGACCAGGACCACCAGCACCCCGGACAGTGTCCCGATGGACCGCCAGATCCGGCGCTCCCGGCCGGGTCGCGCCGCGCCGCTCAGCCAGGCCACCGCTAGCCCTCCCCGAGGAAGCGCAGCACGGCCAGCACCCGGCGGTGGGTGGCGTCGGCGGCCGGCAGGTCCAGCTTGGTGAAGATGCTGCTGATGTGCTTGGCCACCGCGCTGTCGCTGACCACCAGCGCCTCGGCGATCGCCGCGTTGGAGTGGCCCTCCGCCATCAGCTTGAGCACGTCCCGCTCGCGCGGGGTCAGCTTCTCCAGCGGATCGCGGTGGCGGCGGACCAGCAGCTGGGCGACCACCTCGGGGTCCAGCGCCGTGCCGCCGGCGGCCACCCGCTGCAGCGCGTCGACGAAGTCGTCCACATTGGCCACCCGCTCCTTGAGCAGATAGCCCACCCCGCTGGTGTTGGAGGAGAGCAGGTCGGCGGCGTACCGCTCCTCCACGTACTGGGAGAGCAGCAGCATCGCCACCTGCGGCCACTGCCGGCGTATGAGCAGCGCCGCCCGCACGCCCTCGTCGGTGAAGCTCGGAGGCATCCGCACGTCCGTGACGACCACCTGCGGCTGGTGTTCCTCGACGGCGGCCAGCAGCGCCTCGGCGTCCCCGACGGCGGCGACCACCTCGTAGCCCACCGCCTCCAGGACCTTGACCAGGCCGACCCGCAGCAGGACCGAGTCCTCGGCGATCACAGCTCGCACGGCAACTCCACAGTGATGAGGGTGGGGCCCCCGAAGGGGCTGCTGATGGTCAGGGTGCCGTCCACCGAGGCGGCGCGTTTGCGCAGCCCGGTCAGGCCGGTCCCGCGGGACGCGTCGGCGCCGCCCACGCCGTCGTCGCGGATCACGATGCACAGCCGCCCGTCCTGCTGACGGACCGACAGGTCGACGCGGGAGGCCCTGGCGTGCTTGGCGACGTTGGCCAGCGCCTCGGAGACGACGAAGTAGGCGACCGCCTCGACGGTGGGCGCCATCGGGGCCGGCAGGTCGACCGCCAGCCGCACCGGCAGCGGGGCGCGGGCCGCGATGCCGGAGAGCGCGGCGTCCAGGCCGCGGTCCTCCAGCACCACCGGGTGCAGGCCGCGGACCAGGTCGCGCAGCTCGGCGATGGCCGCCTGGGCCTCCTCGTGCGCCTCGACGATCACCCGCATCGCCTCCGGGGAGACGTCCTTGAGCGTCTTGCGGGCCAGGCCCAGGTTCATCGCGAGCGAGACCAGGCGCTGCTGCGCACCGTCGTGCAGGTCCCGTTCGATCCGGCGGCGCTCGGCGTCGGCGGCGTCCACCACACCGGCCCGGCTCTCCGCCAGGTCCTCCACCCGGCGCTCCAACTCGCGTGCCCGGCTGGGCCCGAGCAGCGCACGGGCGGCGCGCCGGTCGATCCGGGCCACCCGCACGGCCAGCCAGGGGCCGGCGGGGAGCAGCGCCAGCCCGACCACGGTGAGCAGCACGTCGAGCGCAAAGCTGGCGCGGACCGCGCTGCCGCGCGGGATCAGCGCGTGCCAGAGCAGCACGGTGGCCATGGTGCCGCCGGCCCCGAGGGCCAGCAGCGCGACCAGGCCGGCCAGGGCCAACACCGGGCCGATCAGCAGGTGGTAGCCGACCTGGCGCCAGGTCGACTCCGAGCTGCACCAGGCCAGCAGGCGCCACAGCACCGGGGCACCGGGCGAGGCGACCGGCGGGTGCGGGCGGATCTCCAGGTCGCCCAGCGCCCGGAAGCGGCCGCGCTGGGCCCGGGTCAGCGCGGGCAGGATGACGGGCAGCAGGCAACTGACCGCGACGGCCAGCTTGCTGACGGTGACCACCGTCACCAGCGGCAGCAGGAACGGCAGGCCGGCCGCGACCAGCCGCACCTCGCGGGCGGCCTTGGCGGACCAGGGCGCGACGTGCGGGGTGCGCGCGGGGCGCTCGGTGGGACGGCTGCTGGGCTCGGCCTCCGGTCCGTTGTCCTGCTCGGAGAGCCAGGCCAGGCTCGGGTGCGCCGTCCCCCGGCGGATCCCCTCGCGCAGTTGGCGCAGCCCACCGGTCCCGATCACGTCGCACAGCTTAAGGGGACGCTCCAGGCGCGGTCAGTGCAGCAGGGTGCAGGCCGGGGGTGTAGCCAGGTACACCCCCAAGACGGGCCCCCACGCCAGAGACCCAGGCGGCCGGAATCGGCAGGCTGGAGGCTGTCGGAAAACGGATGCCGGACAGCGGACGGCGGCGAGCCAAGTGGCGGGCGTGATGAACGGGGTGGCACGGATGGACGCGACACGCGAGGTCCGGCAGGCGGCGGGCGCCCGGCCGACCGCCTTGACCTGGCCGGTGGCCGGCCCCTGGTCGGCCCGGCTGACCGTCAGCCGTGGCGGCCGCCCGGCACTGGAGGTCTACGAGCACGGCGAGCTGCTCGACGTGGTGGTGGCCAGCACGCTCGGCGGCCAACTGCTGCGCGGCGCCCGCCGCGCGGTGGTCGACGGGCAGCGGCCGACCGGCTTCGCCTGGGGGCGGCTGGACGCGGCCGGGCGGCTGCCGGCCGTCGTCTTCGCCGGCGGCCGGCTGCGGCCGCTCTGGCGCCCGGCCGAGCCGCGCGAGCTGGACGGCGGCTTCTGGTTGGCCACCGCGCCGGGGCCGTTGGCGGGTGTGGTGGCCAGTTGGCCGGACGGACATCGGGAGCGGCTGCGGCCGTCCCGGGCGTCCTGAGACACCGAGCCTGAGACACGGAGTGCGGGGGGAATCGCGATGGACACCAGGATCAGGCACCTGCTCGTCGTCCTGCTCGGCGGCGCCGGCCTGGCGCTGCTGCCGTGGATCGTGGTGCTGGCGCTGACGCTGCGCCACGCGGCGGGCTGGGTCGCGCTGGACCTCGCCGAGGCCGCCGCGCTGCTCGGCGCGGCCTGGCTGCTGCGCACCGACCACCGCCTGCACCGCCCGATCGCGGCGCTGGCCGCCGTCCTGCTGCTGGCCGACGCCGGGTGGGACATCGGCACGGCGGGCGAGCCCGGTGCCCTGCTGTCCGCGCTCGCCATGGCGGCGGGCGCCGAGCTGCCGCTGGCGGCGCTCTGCGTAGGGCTCGCGCTGCGCGGACTCGCGCTGCGCGGGCGGGCTTCCGCGGGCCGGCCGCTGCTGAGCCGGCCCGCTCTGCTGCTGGCGGCCTGAGACCCGACTCGTACGTCGAGCGGCTGAAACGGACCGTCCTCGCCGCCCCGGTGTGGCCACGAAGTTCGAGCGACTGTTACCGTCCCTGTGCCGAGCAATTCATGAGGGGGCGTCATGGCGATCGAGCTGCCTGACGAGGTGGTGTCGTTCCTCCAGTTCATCGGGATCAACTGGCCGAACGTCAATGAGGACCAGGTACGTGATCTGGCCACGCACATCCGGGACTTCGCGGACAAGGTGGACAGTACCCACCAGGCCTCGACGGCCACCGTGCAACAGATGTCCGAGGCCTACCAGGGCCAGTCCTACGAGGCCCTGGTCTCGGCCTGGTCGCACATGTCCAGCAATCACATGACCGAACTGATCAACGCCTGCCATGTGGTGGCCGACGCGCTGGACGTGGCCGCGGACGTGATCGTCGGGCTGAAGGGCACCGCGATCGCCGAACTGATCGGGCTGGCGGTCTCCTTCGTCGCCGACCAGGCCGCGGCCGTGGTCACCTTCGGCCTGGCCGAGGTCGCCGAGGCGGGGATCATCAAGGCCGCCGAAGCCGCCATCGACTACCTGGAGCAGCAGGTGGTCCAGCACATCCTGGGCGAGGTGATCGAGAAGGCGATCGACCCGCTGGTCGACGTGGTCGGCCGGGCGGTCAGCGGCCTGGTCTACTCGGCCGCCGCCGACGCGCTCGGTGTGAAGCCCGGCGGCGACGGCGCCGGCACGCACATGATGGTCGACCCGGCCGTGCTGATCCAGCACGCGGAGACGATGAGCCAGCACGCCCAGACGGTGGCCGGTCACGCCGACGAACTGCGGACCAAAATGGCGACTGTGACGTTCGTATGACCAACGCGATCGTCCAGGCCCTCGAAGGCGGCGCCAAGAAGCTGGGCAAGGCGCTCACCGACGACACCGGCAAGGCCGTTCACGGGCTGTACAGCGACACCGCGAACGGCGCCAAGAAGGTGGTGGAGAACACCACCAAGACGGACGCCGAGCACGCGACGCACCTCACCAAGATCCTTGACGACGGCAAGCACGACACCGTCAAGGACCCGAAGGTGCCCGGCCAGGGCGGCGAGCACCCGGGCGGCGAGGGCGGCGGCCACCCGGGCGGCGGCGACGGGGGCGGGCACCCCGGCGGCGAGGGCGGCAGCGGTAGCAGCCCCCAGCCCAAGGGGGTCAAGCTCGACCCCCAGCCGGACTGGCACGGCAAGACCGCGGGCGACATGAAGGGCCACCGCGGGCCGGCCCTCTCCGTCACGGGCCTGGACAGCGAGGCCCGCAAGACGGTGCTGCGCGACGAGTCGGCCACCTTGGCCGACGCCGCGAGGGCGCCGCGGAACACCAAGGTGGCGCCCGGCCCCGGCGAGTACCGGGTGACGACAGGCTGCGCCGGCAGCTTCGAACACGGGGACACCATCACGTCCCACACCAGCACCAAGAAGAACGGCCTGCAGGAGAAGCCGACGACCCACCCGATGGTGGCGAAGGTGCTGGACGAGATCGAGCAGGACCAGAAGGCCGGGAAGATCGACCCGCTCGGCGCGGGACACGGCAAGTGCGCCGAAGTCTCGCTGCTCAGCGACCGCCTGCACCAGCTGGATCCGGACGGCACGAAGATCACGACGGTGGAGGAGGCCAAAGCGGCCCTGTCCGGTGGCAATATGCATACCAGGCAGATCGGTGACAGCAGAGGTCCCGGCGAGAAACACGGGGAGTACAAACCACCCTGCGGGACCTGCATGCACCTGTTGCCCCGCCTCGGCGTCAACGCCATCAAGTAAACCCACAGATCGGAACGTTCTCCATGGCTCCGCCGCCCACCGGCCGCGAGACCGAAGACTGGCTCACCTCGCACGGCTGGTATCCCGGCCGGGACATCGGCGCGCGCGCCGAGCAGCTGATCGCCCTGCTGGTCGAGGACGCCGAGGAGCAGGGCAGCCCGCTGGCCCCGTCCCGGGCGGCCGCGGAGTTCCTGCACACCTTCGGTGATCTGACGCTCATCTACCCGGGCGGCTCCGGGGTCTCCATGATCCTGCAGCCGACGCCCGGCTACGACGGCGACGCGGAGGACATCAACGAGCTGGCGGAGTCGCTCGGCGAGGCGCTCTTCCCGGTCGGCTACGAGACGTCCGAGGACGGGACCGTGCTGATCACCCCCCGGGGCAGGTTCTTCTACCTGCACCACACCGGGGGCTACTACCTCGGCGAGGACGCGTGGGAGGCCTTCGAGACGAGACTGTCGGGGGGCGTGCTGCGGGACGCCGAGGACTTCTTCGTCGGTAGCGGGAACAGCCCGGAGTCCCCGGTGGGCCTGGACGGCGAGCCCATCGGACCGCCGGAGGTGCCCACCGTCGCCTCCTCGCTGGTGGTCGGCGACACGCTGGTGAGCGCGACCAGCCTGTCCGGCGACGGCGAGCCGAACCTGCACCCGACCATCGCGGCCTTCCTGACGTCGCTGCCGCCCTCCAAGCGGGAGCCGTTCATCGGCTACTGCGCCGAATCCCTGCTGGTCGCCGACCAGTTCTGGCGGATCGACGACGAGCGGGCGGACGGCACCGTCTGCACCATCGCGCAGGCCGTCCCGCACTTCGCCGGCAGCCAGATCATCTCCCGCGCCGTGCGCGACGAGGGCGACCCGCAGCACGGGCAGGTCATCGCGCCGTGCCTCTCCTGCACCGCGCTGCTCGAGGTGCTGGGCGTGGAGATCCTCCTTTCATGAGCGACCGGCACCACACGGAGTTGCCCGGCGTCCTGCGCACCGCTCTCGCGGACGGCGGCTGGACGACGTGGTACGACCCCGCCTCGACGGCCCGACGCTGGCTGATCGAGACCATGGCGACCCCGGGGCCCTCGGCCACCGGCGCCTGGCAGCTCTTCCCGGCCGCGCAGCAACTCATCCGCAAGTACGCGGCACTGACGCTGCGTCCGGTCGGTCCGGGAGTCGACGTGGTGGCGCGCGGCTGCGTCATCGACCCGCGTGAGGGGCAGTACGCGCGGGCGGCCTACACGCTGCTCTCGAGTCTGGTCGGCGCGGCCGTCTTCCCGGTGGGCTCGGCCGACGGGTCGCTGCTGGGCGTCGACGCGCACGGGCGGCTCTACATCCAGGACCCCGGCGGCTGGTGGTTCCTGGGCGCCGACCCGCTGGCGGGGCTGGCCCGGCTGGTCGAGGGGTTCGCCCCCTCCCGGGTGACGCCGGACGGCCGTTGGCTAGCGCTGCCGCCACTGCCCCGCGTGGTGGAGCGGCTCAGCTGGCGCGCGCCCGAGCAGGCCGAACCGGATCCGGTGGCGACCGTGGTGCGGATCGCCCTGGTGACGGCGTACGAACTGTGGCGGTGCCGGCTGACCGCTCCACGGGTGCTGCGGCTCTTCGCGCTCGGCGCCGGGAGCGAGCCACTGCTCGACCGCGAATACCCGCTGGGCACGGAGAGCCTCGACGACCTGGCCGCCACGATCGCCGCCGCCGAACTGCCGCAGCAGGCCGGCCGACACCGGCTGCACGCCCGACTGTCCGGTTCCGGCGCCTGGGACTGCCTGGTCACCCGGCAGGCGAACGGGGAGCTGGAAGTGCTGCTGCGCCACCGGGGCGCGCCGGACGCCGCGGCGGCCGGTACGGCGCAGGCCGCCGCGTTCGCCGCGGCGATCGACCGCTACGCGTTGGCGCTGGGGCGGCGGACCCGGTGACCTGCTGACGCGCAAAGCCTCCGTGCAATGTTACTGAATAGTCATCCAGATGTCCGCTCAGGTTGTTCCGTCCACGACGACGACCCGCCATCATGAGCCGACGGCATCGCCGTTCTTCGAGCACGTGGCCCTCTCCCCACCACTCCTGGACGGACGATGAAGACCTTCGCGACCCGCGCCGTGGCAGCCGGCGCCGCCCTGCTCTCGCTGCTCGCCTGGTCGGCCGGCACCGGCTCCGGCCAGGCCGGCGCGACAACGGCCGCCGCCCGCCCGAGAGTTCTGACCGGCGCCCAGCTCGCGGCCTCCTGGACCGGCCCGCTGAGCACCAAGGGCCGGTACGTCGTCGACGCCACCGGGCGGCGGTTCAAGCTGCAGTCCGGCAACTGGGAGGGCGCGCAGGGCACTTGGACCGGCAGTGGGGCGGTCGACGACCCGGCGAACAACGCGCACGGCGAACCGTCGAACAACCTGCCGCTGGGCCTGGACCGGGCGCCGATCGGCACCATCCTGGCCGGGTTCCACAGCCTGGGCATCAACAGCATCCGGCTGCCGTTCTCCAACGCACTGGTCCACGACAGCACGCCGGTGCCCGACGCGGCCGTGGCCGCCAACCCGCAGCTGAGCGGCGACACCCCGCTGCAGGTCTACGACGCCGTGGTGGCCGCGCTGACCGCCGACGGCTTCGCGGTGATCCTCAACAACCACACCACCACGGCTCGTTGGTGCTGCGGACTGGACGGCAACGAGCGCTGGAACAGCGGCCAGAGCACCCAGCAGTGGGAGGCCGACTGGCTGTTCATGGTGCGGCGCTACCAGTCCAACAAGCGCGTGGTCGGCGCCGACCTGCGCAACGAGGTGCGCCGCGACGCCACCGACGACCCCAACTGGGGCTGGGGCGACGCCCACGACGAGAACGCCGCCTTCGAGGAGGCCGGGAACCAGATCCTGCAGGCCGATCCGGACCTGCTGATCATCATGGAGGGCATCAACTGGTACGGCATCCCGCTGAACGGCCTGCCGCACGGGCGGCCGATGCTGACGCCGGTCGCCACCCTCTCCAACACCCTGATCGAGTCGGACAAGCTGGTCTACTCGGCGCACTTCTACGCCTACACCGGCCCCGCCAACTCCGGTGCCGGCAGCGGCCTGGGCGCGACCAACGACCCGCGCTACGAGGACTTCACGCCCGCTCAGCTCGCCCAAGTGGTGAACCAGGAAGCGCTGTTCGTCACCCAGGCGGGCCAGCACTTCACCGCGCCGGTCTGGGTGAGCGAGTTCGGCGCGGCCGGCCGCGGCGCCACGGACGCCAAGGAGCAGGCCTGGTTCGACGAGTTCACCGGCATCCTGGCCGCGAACGACACCGACTTCGCGATCTGGCCGCTGGTCGGCTGGACCGACAACTCCGGTGCACCGATGGACAACTGGGCGATGCTCTCGTACGACGCCGGCGGTCGGCAGCTGAGCGTCGAGGATCCCGGCGACTGGCGCGCCGCCGACTGGAACAAGCTGCTCACCGCGCCGAGCCTGACCGGTCCGGCGCCGGACGTGAACCACTGGAACCTGCTCGACCTCGACCACGCCGACTACGACGTCTCGGCCACCATGCTCGCGCTGCCCGACTGGGACTCCGGCGCCCGCAAGGCCGCCTGCCCCGACACCGAGCGGCTGGTGGGCCTGGGCCGCAGCAGCAGCCGCGGCCTGTGCACGGACGCCGGCGAGCCCGTGAAGAGCGGGGCGCCGGACGTGGTGGTCACCGACGAGCGGTATGTCACCGACGGCGACTGGGCTTCCGGCTACAACAAACTGCAGTGCCCCGACGGGGACTTCGCGGTGGGCTACAGCGTCCGAGGCGGCGCGATGTCCGCGCTGCTCTGCGCGCCCGCCGCGCACGCACTGCCGACCGGCGGGCGGGACGTCTGGTTCGACCACGGCGACAACCGGCCGAGCACCGGCGGGTCCGGCGGCAGCGACTGGGCCCCGGGGGACTACAAGGGGCAGTGCGCGGACGGCGAGTACCTCGCGGGCGTCGCCTACACCTGGAAGTGGGTCTCCCAGGGGGTGCCGGACGCGCTGCTCTGCCGGCCGCTGAGCTGAGGTCCCGGGTGGTGGAGTGCCGTCAGCTCCGGTTGTGGTCGCCCGTCCGGCCGTCGATCAGCTCGCGCAGGATGTCCAGGTGGCCCGCGTGCCGTGCCGTCTCCGTCGTCATGTGGATCAGCACCCAGCGCAGGGACACCGCGTCGCCGAACCACGCCTTGCCGAGGTCGTCCAGCTCCAACTCGCCGATCACCTGGTCGGCGGCGGCCCGGGCCCGGGCGTAGAACGCCAGGATGTCCGCCGTGGATTCGTCCGGCTCCACCCGCATGTCGGACGTCTCGTCGACCTCGAAGTCGAACGGCAACGGCCCGGTCTCGCGCCCGAACGCCTCGCAGAACCACCCGAGTTCGGCGCCCCCGAGATGCTTGACCAGCCCCAGCAGGTTCGTCCCCGACGGCGTCATCGGCCGCCGCACCTGCTCGTCGTCGAGACCGTCCAGCTTCCACAGCACCGCATCGCGATGCCGGTCGAGGGCGACCTGCAGACTCTCCTTCTCGCCACCGGTGAATGGCACACGCTTCATCATGCGGGGACGGTAGCAGGCGGCCGTCGACCTGGCTTCGATGCCCTGACCTCTCATAACATGAGACCCATGGGACGCGAACCGGTTCATGTGACGGTCTGGAACGAGTCGAAGCGGCAGGTGCCGCGCGCGGTACTGGTCCACGGGACGATGACGTGGGGCACCGAGTGCTTCGCCGAACAGCGGCCGCTGGCGCAGGCGTTCCGCGTCGAGCTGATGGACCGGCGCGGCTACGGCGACAGCCCGGACATCGATCGCTGCGACTACGAGGTGGACGCCGACGATGTCGTGGAGTTGCTGGGCGCGGGTGCGCATCTGGTCGGGTACTCCTACGGCACTGCGGGTGCCATGATCGCCGCCGCGCGAAAGCCCGAGGCCGTCCACTCGCTGGTGCTGATCGAGCCGCCGGTGCTGCGGGTCGCGCAGCAACACCCGGTGGTGGCGGCCGCGTTGCAGGAGATCAGGGCGGCCTTCGGCACCGAACGCGCCCCGATGAGCCCCGAGGAATACCTGCGGTACTCGACCGAGGACTACGGGCTCCCGGTCCCCGAGTTCACCCCGCGCCGGCTCCGCGCGGCGCGCTCGGCGATGGCCGAGCGCGTCGCCTGGGACGCGGAGATCGACTTGGCACCGCTGGCCGCGGCGAGTTGGCCGAAGGTGGTGGTCAACGGCACCTGGGAGACCGCGCATCCGGACTACCGCCGTTTCATCGGCGAAGCGATGATGGCGTGCGGGGAGTTCGTCGCGGAGCGGATCGGTGCGCGGGCCGTCCGGGTGAGCGGCGCGGACCACTACCCGCACCGCGACAGGGCCGAGCTGGTCAACGCTCTGCTCACCGAGGTGTGGGGCCCGTCCGCGACCTGGGAGTGACCGTCGGCGCCGGAACGGATGACCCCGCCGCGCCGCCGACGCCGTTGACCTGGGTTCGGGGGCACCAGGGTGTAGAAGTGAACGCGACCCGTTCCGCGCTGACGCCCGACTGGAGTTCCCCGATGAAGGCTCTCGTAGCCCGCGAGTACACGACGCTCGACGGGGTCGTCGTCACCGACCTCCCGAAGCCCGTCGCGGGTCCCGGTGAGGTGCTGCTCAAGGTGGAGGCCGCCGCCCTCAATCCGCTGGACCTCGCGCTGATCACGGGTGCGATGAAGGACATCTACCCCGTCGAGCACCCCCTCGTCGTGGGGATGGACACCGCCGGAACCGTCGCCGAACTCGGTCAGGGGGTGACGGCCTACGCACCGGGCGACCTGGTGCTCGCCTTCACCGGTCAAGCCGGGGCCGTCGCCGAGTACACCGTGGTCGCAGTGGGCCCGCACCTCGCCCAGCGGCCCGCCGGCCTCGCCGCTCCGACCGCCGCGGCCATCCCCGAGTCCGGGATGACGGCCACCTGCCTGCTGCGCGCGGTCGGCCTCGCGGCAGGGGAGAGCGTGCTGGTCGTCGGTGCGACGGGAGGTATCGGCCTGTACGCGGTCCAGCTCGCCGCCTCGCTCGGCGCCAAGGTGATCGCCACCGCGACAGCCGAGGACGCGGACTACGTGCGCGGGCTCGGCGCGCAGGGCACCGTCGACTACAAGGCGGGCGACGTCGCGGAGCAGACGCTGCGCCAGGTCCCGGACGGGGTGGACGTGGTGGTCGACCTGGTCAATCGCGGTGACGCGCTCTCCAACACCGCCCGCGCGGTCCGCGCCGGGGGCCGGCTGGTCTCCCCCCTCTTCGGGCCGCAGGACCTGGGCCGGGGAGTCACCGGCGTCTACATCGGCAGCTTCACCGCCGAGCCCGGCGACCTGGCGGACCTGGCCGCCCGCGCGGCCGACGGACGGTTGCGGGTGGAGATCGGCGCCACCTACCCGTTCGCCGACGCCCCGCAGGCCGTGGCCGACTTCGCGGGCAAGCACATCCGGGGCAAGGTCGTCGTCACCGTCCCGTAGCGACGCCTGCTCAGCTGCGGGCGGGTGGGCGCCGGTACGGGTTCGTACCGGCGCCCACCCGGGGCCCGCTCGCTCCGGCTCCCGCGAACGCGCGGGTCAGAAGCCGGACAGGCCGTTGGGCGTCCCCAGGCCGGTCGGGCCGTCCCAGCCGGAGCCGGAGGCGCACAGCACGGTGCAGCCGCTGTTCGTCGGGGCGTTCTGGCCGAGCGTGACGTCGTTGAACGCCGAGGACGGAGCGGCGTAGAGGGTGCTCGGCCCCTCGACGGCGGCCAGGTTGCCGCCACGGGCGTACAGGCCGGCGATGTACGGGCTGGACTGGCTGGTGCCGCCCACCGCGAGCCAGCTCTGCGGCTGGCCGGAGAACGGGGTGTAGTCGTCGTAGACGGCCGCGCCGGTGGTCGGGTCGGCGTCCGCGGAGACGTCCGAACCGGCTCGGTGGCCACCGCAGTTGGCCGAGACGCCGGTGGGCTGGCCGAGCGCGGGCGGCAGTTCGGCGGCGCAGCCGCTGCCGGAGCCGTCCCAGGCCACCTCGGTGTAGCCGTTGTGCCCAGCGCCGGGCGAGCGATAGAGGGCGGTCCCGCCGACGGAGGTGACGGTCGGCAGGTTCTGCGGCCAGCCGGAGGGCGTGCCCTCGTAACCGCCGTCACCCGAGGAGGCGGTGATCGCCATGCCCGGGTGGTAGAAGTCGCGGGCCGCCTGCCCCAGGTCGAGTGTCGCGTCCGGCGCGAACTGGTAGCTGACGCTGGCCGCCGACGCCCCGAGCGACGCCGCCGTGTTCATCGCGACGCCGAAGTCCTCGGCCGCCTGGTCCTGACTGGTCGTCATGTCCCGGTTGACGGTGATCTCGAGGATGTGACACGTCGGGCAGGCGGCGGAGGCCATGTCGACGTCCAGCGTGGTCTCGACGCCGACCTGCTCGTCGAAGTTCTTCTCGTCGGCGGTCGTGCCCGGAGCCAGCGGCGCCCCGCCGTGCTCGCCGACCTGCTTGAAGCAGCCGTTGGCCGTGGTGCACGCGGGCAGCCCGTACTGCGTGCGGTAGGCGTTGAGGTTGGCTTCGAGCGTCGGGAACGCGCCCTCGTCAAGGATCGCGATGGTGTTGGCCGGGCCGACGTTGGCCGCCGGCAGGTTGTACGCGGCGGCGAAGTCGGCCGGCCCGTACCCCGCCGGCGTGCTGGTGACCAGGGGCTTGGCCGAGCCGTGGGCCACGGTGACCACCTGGGCCAGGCAGCGCCCCCGCGCGATGCCGGCGCAGACCTGGGCGGTGCCCCGGTTGACCAGTTCGGGACTGGGCAGGCTGGCCGCCGTGCCGATCCTGGGACTTGCGGCGCTGGGGGCGCTGGCGCTGCCTGCGGCGCCCTGCGCCTGTGCCGCGCCGGCTGGCAGGATGACCGGGCCGGCGACCAACGCGCCGACCGCCACTGCCGCCAGGGCGGCCTTACGGATGTTCATCGAAGCGGTTCCTCTCACCGGGCGCACGGCGGGGGCCCGCTGTGCGCTAGCCCGAAATGCTGAGCGTCACGATCATGTCAACTCAGAGGCGACATGTGACACGTGGTGCACTGGAGGTTCGATGGATACCGGCACGCTGATGGACAGTCAGCATCGGTCTACGCAAGGGCACATGGGTTACCCGGGCGTGAATTGATGTGTCCATGTGTGAAGTGCCGGTGCAACATTCACACCATGGGACCGGCCGCGTCAATAGGTGCCACAGCAGGCGCAGGGCCGGGCGGGCTCACCGTGGATCCCCCAGCGGCGCGTGGTGGCAGCGGGCTGGGCGCCCTGCCGCTGCCCTCACTGCCCGACTCCCACGCCGCCGGACCCGCGGCACTAGTGACCGGAAATCGCCTACCGGCAGAGGAGCACAACCTCCACCGCCTGCCGCTCGACCACTGCGTCCGCCCACGGGCGTAACCCCGCAGGCGGACGCCGGCGACCGGCACCGCTGGCTAGCATCGCGGCATGGACAGGCAGCGAGAACACCCGATCGCATGGCAGGCGTTGGCGTGGTGCGCCGTCGGCACCTTCGCCCTGCTGATCCTGCGCACGCTGAACCGCACCGTGGTCCCGGTGTTCGTCCCCACCCACCACGCGCTTCACCTCAGCTACCCGGCCCGGGCCGTGCTGGCCGTGCTCCTCGCCCTGCCGATCGGCTGGGTGCGACGCAAACCGGTGGCAGTGCTCGGCGTGCTGCTCGCCGAGCCCGTCGTGCTGGCGGCGTTCCGGCTGCGGAGTTGGCCGTTCCTGCTGGTCACCGCCATCCTGCTGGGCTACCTCGCGGCCACCCGGTCGCCTCGCGACTCCGCGCTCGCGGCCGGCGGCGCGCTCCTCGCGTGGTACGGGCATCTGCCGTTCCTGAATCCGTGGGTGTTCGACGATATCGGCGAGGCGTCGACCGTGCTCGCGCTGGTCGTCACGGCCTGGGCGATCGGCAGCTCGATCAGGCTGCGCCGCGTGTACGACGCGGCGGTCCGCGAGCGGCTGGCCGAGCGGGCGGTGGCGGCCGAACGGCTGCGGATCGCGCGCGAGTTGCACGACATGGTGGCGCACAGCATCGGCGTGATCGCGATCCAGGCGGGCGCGGCGAGCCGGGTCGTGGAGACCCAGCCCGCCGGTGCGCGCAAGGCGGTCAGTGCCATCGAGCTCACCAGTCGCGAGACGCTCGCGGGGCTGCGCCGGATGCTGGGCGCGCTGCGTCGAGCCGACGCCGACCACGCGGAGTCCACGCCGCCGGCGGGCCTGGAGGAGGTGGACCGGCTCGCCGAGCGGACGGCGGGCGCCGGCCTACGGGTCGACGTGCTCTGGCGCGGGCAGCGGCGCCCGTTGCCGCCCGAGATCGACCTGGCCGCCTTCCGGATCATCCAGGAGTCGGTGACCAACGCGGTGCGGCACTCGGGCTCCCGGCGCTGCCAGGTGTCGGTGGACTACCGGGAGGCGGAGCTGGCCATCGAGGTGCTGGACGGCGGCCATGGCACCCGCCCGGCCCCGACCGCGACGGCCGGGACCGGCTTCGGGCTGGTCGGCATGCGCGAGCGGGTCGCCCTGCTGAACGGTCAGTTCAGCGCCGGGTCCAGGCCCGAGGGCGGCTTCCGGGTGGCGGCCCGGCTGCCGGCCTGACTGCGGCCTGACCTGACCTCGAACTCCGTCGCCTGCCCTCGAATTCCGTCGCCCGGGGCCGCCGGGTCCTGAGACGATGGCCCGATGACCCACCCGTCCGACACCCGCACCCGCGAAGAGCTCGCCGCCCTGGTCGCGGCCGGCACTCGACCCAAGTACCTGTTCTTCTGGGGCCACCAGCCGCAACGCGACGGAACGGTCGGCACCGGAGCGCTCAGCCAGTGGTGGCCGTGCCGGTTCACCATCGACGGGATCGACTACGCCAGCGCCGAGCACTGGATGATGGCACAGAAGGCCCGCCTCTTCGAGGACGCCGACACCGAGCGGCGAATCCTCGCCGCCCGTACTCCCGCCGAGGCGAAGAAGCTCGGCCGACTGGTCCAGGGATTCGACGAGGAGCGCTGGGCCGCCGAGCGGTTCGGCTTCGTGGTGGCGGGCAACGTCGCCAAGTTCGGCCAGGACCAGGCGTTGCGCGACTACCTGCTCGACACCGGCAACCGGGTGGTGGTCGAGGCGAGCCCGCTGGACCGCGTCTGGGGCATCGGCCTGGCCGCCCACGACCTGGGCGCCGACGACCCGCAGCGCTGGCGCGGGCTCAACCTGCTCGGCTTCGCACTGATGGAAGCCCGCGCGCGGTTGGCTGCCTGAACACGCGTCAGCACCTGAACAGGCGTCAGGGCCCGTACCATTGCGGCGGTACGGGCCCTGACGGTTCAGTCCAACAGGCTCAGCAGCCGATCAGTCGCGCGCCCAGGTACGCCTTGACCTGGTCCAGCGACACCCGCTCCTGCGCCATGGTGTCGCGCTCGCGGATGGTCACCGCGTTGTCGTCCAGGGTGTCGAAGTCGACCGTGACGCAGAACGGCGTGCCGATCTCGTCCTGGCGGCGGTAGCGCTTGCCGATCGCGCCCGCGTCGTCGAACTCGACGTTCCACGCGGTGCGCAGGTCGGCGGCCAGGCCCCGGGCCTTCGGCGAGAGGTCGCTGTTGCGCGACAGCGGCAGCACCGCGACCTTGACCGGGGCGAGCCGGGGGTCGAGCCGCATGCCGACGCGCTTCTCCATGACGCCCTTGGCGTTGGGGGCCTCGTCCTCGAAGTAGGCGTCGAGCAGGAACGCCAGCATGGCGCGGTTCAGGCCCGCTGCCGGCTCGATGACGTACGGGAAGTACCGCTCGCCGGACTCCTGGTCGAAGTACTTGAGGTCCTGGCCGGAGTGCTCGCTGTGCACCGTCAGGTCGTAGTCGGTGCGGTTGGCGATGCCCTCCAGCTCGGAGAACTCGGTGCCGCCGAAGTTGAAGCGGTACTCGATGTCCACCGTGCGCTTGGCGTAGTGCGAGAGCTTCTCCTTGGGGTGCTCGAAGAAGCGCATGTTCTCCGTCCGCAGACCCAGGTCGGTGTACCAGTCCCAGCGCTGCTGCAGCCAGTACTCGTGCCAGGTCTCGTCCTCGCCGGGCTTGACGAAGAACTCCATCTCCATCTGCTCGAACTCGCGGGTCCGGAAGATGAAGTTGCCGGGGGTGATCTCGTTGCGGAAGCTCTTGCCGACCTGGGCGATGCCGAACGGCGGCTTGCGGCGCGAAGTGGTCTGCACGGCCTTGAAGTTGGTGAAGATACCCTGCGCCGTCTCCGGGCGCAGGTAGGCCAGGCCGCCCGCGTCCTCGGTGACACCCAGGTGGGTCTTCAGCATGCCCGAGAACTCCTTGGGCTCCGTGAAGGCGCCCTTGGTGCCGCAGTGCGGGCAGTTGATGTCGGCCAGGCCGTTGGCGGGCAGCTTGCCGTGCTTGGCCTCGTACGCCTCCTCCAAGTGGTCCGCGCGGAACCGCTTGTGGCAGGAGGTGCACTCGGTCAGCGGGTCGTTGAAGGTGGCAACGTGGCCGGAGGCCTCCCAGACCTCGCGGGCCAGGATCACCGAGGAGTCAAGTCCGACCACGTCCTCGCGAGCGTGCACCATCGTGCGCCACCACTGGCGCTTGATGTTCTCCTTGAGCTCCACGCCCAGTGGCCCGTAGTCCCAGGCGGCGCGGGTGCCGCCGTAGATCTCGCTGCAGGGGTAGACGAAGCCACGGCGCTTGCTCAGGCTGACGATCGTGTCGATCTTGTCGGCGGCCACAGTGCTCTCTTCAGACGACGCCGCACACCCGGTGCGACGGCACGGTCAAGGCGCGGCTGGTTGCGCGCACCCGAATACCTCAGGTTACCGGGCAGGCGGGTGGGGGGTTCAAATCGATAACGTCCGCGCGCGTTCGAGCCGGCGAACAGCCGGCGCCGCCTGTTTCGAGGTACGCTCGAGTAAGATGACAATGATTTTCATGGCGTGCCGACGCACCCTCCTCCCCCGGCCCTGGCCGCGACCGGCTCCGCGCCGGGTGGCACGGCGGCCGCGATCCCGGAACCCGCACGAGCAGCTCGTCAGGACGACCCGTGCGACAGTGCGAGGCTGGCACAATGAGGTGTGACCCGACCCGATCCCCTGGAGGAGCACCGGTGACCACCGCAGGCCCGTCGCCACGCGCCCGATCGACCCGGCAGCGCGCCGCCGTCTCCGCGGCGCTGGACGAGATCGAGGACTTCCGCAGCGCGCAGGAACTGCACGACATGCTCAAGCACCGGGGCGACTCGGTGGGCCTGACCACCGTCTACCGGACGCTGCAGTCGCTCGCCGACGCCGGCGAGGTGGACGTGCTGCGCACCGCCGACGGCGAGGCGGTCTACCGCCGCTGCAGCAGCGGGCACCACCACCACCTGGTCTGCCGGCTCTGCGGCAGCACGGTGGAGGTCGAGGGCCCGGCAGTCGAGCGCTGGGCGAACACGGTGGCGGCCGAGCACGGGTTCAGCGACATCGCGCACACCCTGGAGATCTTCGGCACCTGCGCGGAGTGCACGGCCAAGCAGCGGGCGGCCCCGCTGCAGTAGCCGGCAGCGGGGACGTCAGGCCGGCCACTGCCAGACGGCGGGCGGGAAGGCGGCGGTGACGGCCGCCATGGTCTCGGCGAGCCCGATCAGTTCCTCGTAACTGCGGCGCTTGCGGACCCAGCCGATCAGCCGGGAGCGATCGATCCGCCAGCCGCACCCGGCCTCGACGGTCAGCCGCTCGATCTCCTCGGTCAGCAGCAGCTTGCCGAACTCCGCATCGACGCTGACCAGGTTGACCGTGCCCTTGCGCCCGCCGGCCAGTTGGGGCAGCTGCTCAACAGACGCGCGCGGGATCGGCACTGCCTTGCTCCCGGCGTGCCTCGCCAGGTCGAACTCCGTCATGGCCGTGTCGGGGAAGGCGCGAGGGAGCTCCAGTGTGGCGATCGAGAAGTCGTACGAGTGACTGCCCGAGGGCGCGCCCGGCCTGGAGACCACCACATAGCCCAACGTGACGGGATAGCCCGCCACCTGACCGCGCAGCACATGGTGCAGCCGGTCGCGGAAGGACCCGGCGCTGAACGGGTACCCGAGCGGGTTCCAGTCCGGGTACTCGATCGTCACGGCCCGCTGGTACGCCCAGGCAGGGTCCTCCCGGAAGCGGCGGATGCTCTTGCGGATCTCGAACACAGCTCTCCCCCGTCAGGATGAGTCCCGCCACTGCCAGACGGCGGGCGGGAAGGCGGCGGTAATGGCCGCCATGGTCTGCGCGAGGTCGATGATCTCCTCATACGGGCGGTACTTGCTCACCCAGCCGATCAGCCGGGAGCGATCGATCCGCCAACCGCACCCGGCCTCGGCGGTCAGCTGCTGGATCTCCTTGGTCGCCACCAGACGCCCGAACTCCCCATCCGCACAGACCAGATCGACCGAGCCCTTGCCCGAGCCGACCAGGTGCGCAGGCCGCTGCTGCCACGGCCCGTCGGGAATCGGCCGGGCCCGGCTCCCGGCCCGCCTCGCCAGGCCGAACTCGGTCATGGCGGTGTCGGGCAGGACCAGCGGGAGATCGAGCGCGGCGATCGAGAAGTCACTGATGTGGCCCTGCTCGGAATTGACCGCCACGTGTGCGAGCAGGACGCGGTGACCTGCTACCTCACCGCGCAGCACCTTCTGCAGCCGATCATGAAAGAACCCGATGCTGAACGGGTACCCCAGCGGATTCCAGTCCGGGTACTCGACCTTCACGAGCCCCTGGTACTCCCAGGCCGGATCCTCCCGGAAGCGGCGGACACTCTTCCGGATCTCGAACACAGCTCTCCCCCCTCAGGATGAGTCCCGCCACTGCCAGACGGCGGGCGGGAAGGCGGCGGTGACGGCCGCCATGGTCTGCGCGAGGTCGATGATCTCCTCATACGGGCGGTACTTGCTCACCCAGCCGATCAGCCGGGAGCGATCGATCCGCCAACCGCACCCGGCCTCGACGGTCAGCCGCTGGATCTCCTCCGTCGCCACCAGACGCCCGAACTCCCCATCCGCACAGACCAGATCGACCGAGCCCTTGCCCGAGCCGACCAGGTGCGCAGGCCGCTGCTGCCACGGCCCGTCGGGAATCGGCCGGGCCCGGCTCCCGGCCCGCCTCGCCAGGCCGTACTCGGTCATGGCGGTGTCGGGCAGGACCAGCGGGAGATCGAGCGCGGCGATCGAGAACTGGTCCACCCGCGTGCGCCCGGACGTGACCGACATGTGCGCGAGCAGGACGGGACGGCCGGCCACCTCCCCGCGGAGCACACGGCGCAGCCGATCGTGGAAGATCCCGCCGCTGAACGGGTACCCCAGCGGATTCCAGTCCGGGTACTCGACCTTCACGAGCCCCTGGTACTCCCAGGCCGGATCCTCCCGGAAGCGGCGGACACTCTTCCGGACCTCGAACACGGCTCTCCCCCTCGGTGGTGCGAGCGGCCCCACCGGCGGTCGCTCGCACCACCTTAGCGATCAGGGGTGCATCGCTCCCTTGGGGTCCACCAGCGGAGAGCCGTCGTCGAACGGCGTGTGGTCCATCGGCTCGCCGTTAAGCGCGTTCTCGGCCGCGTTGGCCAAGCCGTACGCGGTTCCGCTGACCGCCGAGTCGCGGGGCGTGTGCTTGTCGCCACCGGAGTAGATCTTCTGACCGTTGTGCACTCCGGTGCCTGCCAGCATGCCACCGGCCAGCGAGGTCAGGCCGTCCTCCCAGGCGCTGCCCGCGTTGCCGTCGACCAGGTCGGTCGTGAACTGGCCGAGGCCGCTCGTGGCGCCGTTCATGGCCACGTTCCCGAGCAAGCCATTGCCCTGCAGAACGTCACCCAGCTTGCCCTTCGGCGCGATCGCCTCCGCGCCGGTCGAGAGCAGGGTGCTGAAGCCCGCGTCGATCGCCGCGGACTGGAAGTCGGCGCCCCAGGTGACCTGCTGCCCGGACAGCGCCTGCCCCAGCACGTTGCCGCTGTAATCGCCCGCCAGGTTGCCGGCGAAGGTGATGCCGATCTTGAGCAGCTTGCTGTCCTCCATCGCGTCCTTGATGCCTTCCAGCACCTTGTCGATCGCGTTCAGGACCCGGGCCAGCTGGGCCACTGCGGCTCCGGCCTCCGCCGCCTCCGCGGCGGCGTCCGTGGCGGCCGCGACGTCCGAGAAGCCGGCGGTGACGATCGACAAGCCGATCCCGATCGCGGCCGTGGCGGCGATCTGCACGACGATCTCGTCGATCTGGTTGTTGATCGACTCGATCGCGTCAGCCGCCGCGTCCAACTGCTTGGCGACGTTCTCGAAGTTGGGCAGTGCCGTGTCGATCTGCTGCCGGGTGTGGTCCCAGTGCGCATGGAAGGAGTCGGCGGCCTGGCCGGTCCAGGCACCGCCCAGACCGTTGACCTGCTGATCCAGGCCGTCCCGGGTGCTCTTGAGCTCGGTCGCCATGGTCCGCCAGGCGTTCGCGCACGCCCGCAGCACGCCCGGGTCGCCGCCCGGACTGAAGATGTCGAAGCTCTTCTCGATCGGCGGGGGCGGCGGCGTGGCCGGCTGGGCGCTCTGTCCGCCGCTGTTCTGTCCACCACTGCTCTGCTGACCCATGGTCAGGCCCCCCGCAACTTCTTCGCGTGGTGCTGATCGGTCTTCCGGTAGTTCGCCGCAGTCTGGTCCAGGCCGGCCGAGTACTGCTGCAGTTGGGTCTGCAGCTGGCGCAGGCTGGTCACCGTGGCCTGGGTCATCGCGACGTACTGCTGCAGCACGGCGGTGGACTCCGAAAGCACGCCGAAGGCGTCGTTGACGTTCTCGGCCTTGCTCTCGAAGGTGCCGATCTGCCCGCCCAGGGTGTCGGCCGAGCTGTGGAAGTCGGCGCCAAGTGCGCTGACCTTGTCCGGTTGTATGGAGAAGTGGCTGCCCGCCATGGCTCTCGTCCCCGTTCGTCCCCACGATGGGCCGTGGCTCATCCGACGGCCCGTCAGTTGTGGAACGAACGATAGCCCCCCGCCGTGACGTTGCCACCGCGAGGGGTTATCACGCGACGTCAGCGCTGGGTCGGCAGCTCCGGCGCCTCCGGGACCTCGTTGGGCAGCGCGCCGCCGAAGCGGCGGTCGCGCATCGCGTACTGCTCGCAGGCCCGCCACAGGTCGCGCCGGTCGAAGTCGGGCCAGAGCACGTCCTGGAACACGAACTCCGCGTAAGCCGACTGCCAGAGCCAGAAGTTGGAGGTGCGCTGCTCGCCGCTGGGGCGCAGGAACAGGTCCACGTCCGGCATGTCGGGGTGGTACATGTACTTGGAGATGGTCTTCTCGTTGACCTTCTTCGGGTCCAGCTTGCCGGCCGCCACGTCGGCGGCGATCGCGGCCATCGCGTCCGTCAGCTCGGCCCGGCCGCCGTAGTTGACGCACATGTAGAGGGTGACCAGGTCGTTGCCCTTGGTCTGCTCCTCGGCCACCTTGAGCTCCTGCACCACGCTCTTCCAGAGCTTGGGCATCCGGCCGGCCCAGCGGATCCGCACGCCCAGCTCGTCCAGCTCGTCGCGGCGGCGGCGGATCACGTCCCGGTTGAAGTTCATCAGGAACTTCACCTCGTCCGGGGAGCGCTTCCAGTTCTCGGTGGAGAAGGCGTAGAGCGAGATGTTCTTGACGCCCAGCTCGATGGCGCCGGCCAGCACGTCGAGCACCACGCTCTCCCCGACCTTGTGACCCTCGGTGCGGGGCAGGCCGCGCTCCTTGGCCCAGCGGCCGTTGCCGTCCATCACGATCGCGACGTGCTCGGGGACCAGCTCACCGGGGATCTTCGGCGGCACGGCGCCGCTCGGATGCGGGTCCGGGGTGCGGTAGGTCCGCTGCTTGCTGCCACCGAAGAGCCGTCGCGCTGCCATGCTCACTTCTCCACGTATCTCATCGAGCGGATGCCCCGCTCGAGGTGCCACTGCAGGTAGGCGGCGACCAGCCCGCTGCCCTCCCGCCAGTACCTCGGTTCGCACGAGTCCGCCGTCCGCCAGTCTCCGGACAGCAGGGCGCCGAGCAGAACCAGTGTCTCAGGGGAGGGTACGGCACAACCGGGCACGCGGCAGTCCGCGCAGAGCACGCCACCGGCCTGCAGCGAGAAGAACCGGTTGGGGCCGTCCAGGCCGCACTTGGCGCAGTCGGTGAAGCTGGCGCCGTAGCCGTTGACGGCCAGCGAGCGCAGCAGGAAGGCATCCAGCACCAGGTGCGACTCGTGCGCGCCGGCGGCCAGCGTGCGCAGTGCGCCGATCAGCAGCAGGTACTGCTGGACGGCCGGCTCGCCCTCGTTCTCGGCGAAACGTTCCGCCGTCTCCAGCATCGCGGTGCCGGCGGTGTACCGGCCGTAGTCGGTGACGATGGAGCCGCCGTAGGGGGCGATGGTCTCCACCTGGGTGCAGAGCGGCAGCGAGCGGCTGATCAGCTCACTCCCCCGGCTGAAGAACTGCACGTCCACATGGGAGAAGGGTTCGAGCCGGGCGCCGAACTTGGACTTGGTCTTGCGGACCCCGCGGGCCACCGCTCTGACCTTGCCGTGCTGGCGGGTGAGCAGGGTGATGATCCGGTCGGCCTCACCGAGCTTCTGGGCGCGCAGCACGACGCCGTCGTCGCGGATCAGACTCATTCCCCCATTGTCCCGCACGGCGCACCGGTCCCGGACATCCGGGCACCGGGCGGCCCCGGGCAGCCAGGTCCCGTCAGGGAGAAGGTCCAGGTCCCATCAGGGAGGAGGTTCAGTGCGCGGTGCGGGTGGCCGCTTCCAGCAGCCGGTCGA
Source organism: Kitasatospora sp. GAS204B (assembly GCF_029892155.1). GTDB lineage: Bacteria > Actinomycetota > Actinomycetes > Streptomycetales > Streptomycetaceae > Kitasatospora. The sequence continues at coordinate 149,192 of NZ_JARZAG010000009.1, forward strand.
CCACGTCCTCGGCGAGCCGCAGGCAGCCGCCCACCGCGGTCAGCGCGGCGCGCTCCTGGGGCAGGTAGCGACCGTCGGCCAGGGCGATCCTGGCGCCCTGCAGCAGCAGCCGCTCACGGCCCTGCTGGGCCAGGTGCGGGGCCAACGGCTCCAGCGCGGCATGCAGTTCGACCAGCAGCCCGCCCCCGTCGGCCTGCAGGTCGACCGGCTCGCCGGCGTCCAGGCCGAGCAACGCGGCCAGCGCCGCGAGCAGTTGGGCCTCACCGCAGTCCTCGAAGCCGGCGTCGCGGACCAGTTCGCCGGCCTCCGTGCGGGCGGCGGCCGCGTTCGTCCCGCCGGCCGCCAGCAGGGCGAGCGCGATGGTGTAGTGGGCGTCCCGCAGCAGCCCGGTCAGCCGCCCACTGGTGGGCTGCTCCAGGCTCTCCAGGCCGTACCGGCCAAGGCAGTTGGTGCACTGCACGCTGCCCAGCACCGGGCCCAGCGGCAGCACCGGGGTACCGAACAGCCGCAGCCAGCGCCGACCGTGCTGGCGGCGGTAGTTGCGGTCGCCGCCGCACCCCGGGCAGAAGAAGTCACCGAGCACATCCGTCCGCCACCGCGGGCGAACACCCCACAACTGCGTCACGGCGCCAACTCCCCAGACCTGGCAGACGGCCTGCACGACAACGGGCAGGTCACGCGACCGGAGGCGACGGCCGTCCCACCGACCTCGATTCCGGTCCGTCGATGGTGCCACGGTTGCCGGACGGTGTCAGCACCCCGAACGGGTGCCGAAGGGAAAAAATGTGGCCCAGGACACATCTGTTCCCAGCGAGTCGACTACCACGCCGTGATCTGGCGGATGTGGACGCGTTCGTGCCGAGGAACGATCAGGTGGACGAACGTGCCGTCCGGCAGCAGAGCGTCCTGGCCCTTCGGGCCACCGCGGCGCTCGTAGCGGTCGGGGCGCCGCTCGATCTCGACCTCGCCGGCCCAGATTGTCAGCCAACCGTGCAGCGGTCCGAGGGTGTTGTGCCTGGAGTGACCACCGGCCGCCCTACGGCAGTGGCCTGCCGCCCGGTACGGACGGCAGGCCACGAAGGAATGACTCAGTGCCGGGCCGTCCGGTTGACGGCGCTGATGATCGCCTTCAGCGAGGCACGCACCGTGTTGCCGTCGATGCCCACGCCCCACAGCACCCGGCCGTCCACCGCGCACTCGACGTACGCGGCCGCCTGGGCGTCGCCGCCCTCGCTCAGCGCGTGCTCGGCGTAGTCCAGCACCCGGACGTCCACGCCGACGCCGGCCAGCGCGTCGGCGAAGGCGGAGACCGGGCCGTTGCCGGAGCCGGTCAGCTCGACCTCGGCGCCGTCCACCAGCGCCTGGACCGCCAGCGCGTCGCGGCCGTCCTCGGTGGTCAGGCTCTGCTGCTCGCGCAGCGCGATCCGGCCCCACGGGTTCTCGGGGGTGGGCAGGTACTCGTCCTGGAAGACCGCCCAGATGTCGGCCGGGGTGACCTCGCCGCCCTCGGCGTCGGTCTTGGCCTGGATGATCCGGGAGAACTCGATCTGCATCCGGCGCGGCAGGTCCAGCTTGTGGTCGTTCTTCAGCACGTAGGCGATGCCGCCCTTGCCGGACTGGCTGTTGACCCGGATCACGGCCTCGTAGCTGCGGCCCACGTCCTTGGGGTCGATCGGCAGGTAGGGCACGCCCCAGGTGTACTCGCCCATCGGCACGCCGGCCGCCTTGGCGTCGGCCTCCAGGGCGTCGAAGCCCTTCTTGATCGCGTCCTGGTGCGAGCCGGAGAAGGAGGTGTAGACCAGGTCGCCGGCGTAGGGGTGGCGCTCGGGGACGTTCATCTGGTTGCAGTACTCGTAGGTACGGCGGATCTCGTCGATGTTGGAGAAGTCGATCATCGGGTCGACGCCCTGCGAGAACAGGTTCATCCCCACGTTGACCAGGTCCAGGTTGCCGGTCCGCTCGCCCTGCCCGAACAGGCAGCCCTCGACCCGGTCGGCCCCGGCCATCACGGCCAGTTCGGCGGAGGCGACCCCGGTGCCGCGGTCGTTGTGCGGGTGGGTGGAGAGCGCGATGAACTGACGGCGCGACAGGTTGCGCGACATCCACTCGATCATGTCGGCGTACACGTTGGGCGTGCAACGCTCCACCGTGGTGGGCAGGTTCAGGATGATCTCGCGGCCCTCACCGGGCTGCCAGACGTCCATCACGCCCTCGCAGACCTCCAGCGCGAAGTCCAGCTCGGTGTCGATGAAGATCTCCGGCGAGTACTGGTAGCCGAAGACGGTCGCGCTGTCGCCGGAGCCCAGCAGCTTCTCCGCGTACTCCATGACCAGCCGGGTGCCGTCCACCGCGATCTGCTTGATGTCGGCCTTGCTGCCCTTGAAGACCACCCGGCGGAACAGCGGCGAGGTGGCGTTGTACAGGTGCACGGTCGCCCGCGGGGCGCCGACCAGGGACTCCACGGTGCGCTCGATCAGGTCCTCGCGGGCCTGGGTCAGCACCGAGATGGTGACGTCCTCGGGGATCGCGTCCTCGTTGATCAGCGAGCGGACGAAGTCGAAGTCGGTTGCCCCGGAGGAGGGGAAGCCGACCTCGATCTCCTTGTAGCCCATCTTCACCAGCAGGTCGAACATCTTGCGCTTGCGGGCCGGCGACATCGGGTCGATCAGCGCCTGGTTGCCGTCCCGCAGGTCCGTGGAGAGCCAGCGCGGCGCCTTGGTGATCAGCTTGCTCGGCCAGCTGCGGTCCGCCAGGTCCACGGTGCCGAACGGTACGTAGCGCTCGAAGGGCATCCCGGACGGCTGCTGACGCACGGCGGCCGCGGTGATCGGGGTCGGCAGTTCGACGAAGGGACGAGCACTGTAGGCACGGGCGACGGAAGACTGCTCAGTCATGTGGTGAGACTCTCGGCTTCTCTTCGGATGCGGGCTGGTCGGGGTGGTGCTCACCCGACGGGCCGACTCGTGCGGCGCTCAGCGATCGACGCATGCGCCCAGCACAGACTCCGCGGCGAGGGAGCCGGCCTCCGATGGTCTTACAGGCCCTCGCCGCGGCAGCTAAGAAGAAGCAGCCCGTAACGCATGATGTGAGCCAGCGTAGCCGAGGGTCCGGCGATGCCGAAGCGAGTGCCGCGACATTTCCACTCCTTGAGACGGCGCCTGCGTGACAGCAGGTCGTGGAGTCCTCACCCTGAGTGCCATGACGCAGCCCATCTCACCGCTCTGCACCATCGTGCCGCCCTATCTGCTGGACCGGCTGGCCGGCCTCGGCCACGAGGGCGCGCTGCGCTCGCGTCAGCTGGACGCCGCGCTGCGCGCGGCGCGCGCCGCCCAGGCCACGCCACCGCCGGACGGCGAACAACGGGCCGGCGAGCAACCGGCTGCCGGACCCGCCGCCGCGGCCGGGGTGACGGGCCGGCCGGGGCGGACCATCGCCGACGCCGAACACACCGAGCACCTCCCCGGCCGCGCGATGCGCACCGAGGGCGGCCCGCCGACCGCCGACCCGTCCGTCAACCGCGCCTACGACGGCCTCGGCGCCACCCTCGCGCTGCTCCTGGAGGTCTACGGCCGCCGCTCGGTGGACGGCGCGGGCCTGCCGCTGCACGCCACCGTGCACTACGGCACGGGGTACGACAACGCGTTCTGGGACGGCCGCCGGATGGTCTTCGGCGACGGCGACGGCACGATCTTCGGCGACTTCACCGGCTGCCCCGACGTGATCGGCCACGAACTCGCCCACGGGCTGGTGCAGTACAGCACGAAGCTGGCCTACCACGGCCAGCCCGGAGCGCTCAACGAGTCGGTGGCGGACGTCTTCGGCACCCTGGCCAAGCAGTACGCGCTGGGCCAGCAGGCCGACGACGCCGACTGGCTGATCGGCGCCGGCCTGTTCGGCTCCGGGGTGCGCGGGGTGGCGCTGCGCTCGCTGAAGGCACCCGGCACCGCCTACGACGACCCCCGGCTCGGGCGCGACCCGCAGCCGGGCTCGATGGACGACTACGTCGAGACGGACGAGGACGAGGGCGGGGTGCACATCAACTCCGGCATCCCCAACCGGGCGTTCCAGCTGCTCGCGGCCGACCTCGGCGGCGCCGCCTGGGAGCGGGCCGGGCGGATCTGGTACGACGCGGTGACCGGCCCCGAGCTGCGCCCGGACGCCGACTTCGCCGCCTTCGCCCGGGCCACCGTGACCGCCGCCCGCACCCGCTTCGGCGAGGGCCCGGTGCCGGAGGCGGTGGCCGGCGCCTGGAAGCGGGTCGGCCTCTCGGCCACCTGAGCACGGCACCCCGGCGCTGGACGACACGCGCTGGACCACACACGCGCGACGACACGCGGCCGATGCGTTCTCAGCAAAATCCCAGCATCGGCCATCCGTGGGTAGCAGACTGGCCACCATGCGCATACAGGTGACCAGGAGCGGCGGCTTGACCGGTCAGATCCTGCGGGCCGAGCTGGACACCGAAGCCCGGATGGACGCGCCGCACGTGCACGCGCTGGCCCGCGAGGCGGTCGCGGGCGCCGCCCGGTCCCCCGGCTACGGGGTGCCCGACGGCTACCACTACGCGATCACCGTGGACGGCCGCACGGTGTACTGCGCCGACCCGCGACTGACCGCCTGCCAGCGGGAGTTGGTCTCGCTGATCCTGCACCAGGGGACGGCGGTACCGCCGGGCGGCGACTGGGTCGCCACCCCCGGCTGACGCCCGTAAAACCGCCGGGCGGCCGCAGGCTCGGAGAACGAGCCCGCGGCCGCCCGGCGGCGCGATCTGAGCCGGCGTCAGAAGCCGAGCTTGCGCAGCTGCTTGGGGTCGCGCTGCCAGTCCTTGGCCACCTTGACGTGCAGGTCGAGGTAGACCGGGGTGCCGAGCAGCGCCTCGATGTGCTTGCGCGCGGTCGTCCCGACGTGCTTCAGCCGCGCGCCCTTGGCGCCGATCACGATCGCCTTCTGGCTCTGCCGCTCGATGTAGACGTTCGCGTGGATGTCCAGCAGCGGGCGGTCGGCGGGCCGGTCCTCGCGCGGGATCATCTCCTCGACGACCACGGCCAGCGAGTGCGGGAGTTCGTCGCGCACACCCTCCAGGGCGGCCTCCCGGATCAGCTCGGCGACCATGATCTGCTCGGGCTCGTCGGTCAGGTCGCCGTCCGGGTAGAGCGGCTGGCCCTCGGGCAGCAGCTTGGTGAGCAGCTCGGCGACCAGGTCGACCTGCTTGTCACCGGTGGCCGAGACCGGAATGATCTCCGCCCACTCGATGCCCAGCTCGGCGCCGAGCTGGGCGATGGCGATCAGCTGCTCGGCCAGCCGCTTGGAGTCGACCAGGTCGGTCTTGGTGACGATGGCCACCTTGGGGGTCTTCTTGATCTCGGCCAGTTCCTTGGCGATGAACTTGTCGCCGGGGCCGAGCTTCTGGTCGGCGGGCAGGCAGAAGCCGATCACGTCCACCTCGGCCCAGGTGCTGCGAACCAGGTCGTTGAGCCGCTCGCCGAGCAGGGTGCGCGGCTTGTGCAGGCCCGGGGTGTCCACCAGCACGAGCTGGGAGTCCGGGCGGTGCACGATGCCGCGCACGGTGTGCCGGGTGGTCTGCGGGCGGTCGGAGGTGATCGCGACCTTGGTTCCCACCAGGGCGTTGGTCAGGGTCGACTTGCCCGCGTTGGGTCGGCCGACGAAGCACGCGAAGCCCGAACGGTAGGGGCTTGCCGGGGAGGAGGGGGTGTCGCTCATGAGGACCATTGTCCCTGATCGCCTGGGAGCCCCCGCCACCCCCGCCACCAGCCGTGTCACTTGCGTCGCGACTGCAGCGCGCCGACCAGCGTGAGCACCAGCAGCGCGATCGAGCCGGCCAGCCAGTAGGGCGAGCCGCTCTCGTGCCAGCGGCCCAACCCCATCACCACGGCCAGCAGCGCCGCGAAGAACCCGAGTACGCCGAACATCACCCCACCCCCTCGGGGTGAGATTATCCGCTCTTCGTACTTAGGCCACGGCGGGTCACGCCTCGACTCACGCCTCGACGCGAACCCGCAGCACCCCGTCCGGCCCGGCCAGCAGCAGCGGCGCACCGGCCCCGCCCAGGTCACGCACCACGGCCAGGTCCGCCTCAGCCGGCTCCGCGCCCGCCGTCACCACGGCCGCCGCCTCCAGGCCCTTGGCGCCACTGGCCACCGCCATCGCCACCGCCGTCTGCACCGCACTCAGCTTCAGCGAGGCCAGCTCGACCGTCCCGGCGACGTAGGTGCGGCCGGTCTCGTCACGCACGGCCGCGCCCTCCGCGACCCCGTTGCGAGCCCGGGTGGAGCGGGCGAGGGTGAGCAGCTTCTGGTCTTCGGGATCAAGCTCAGTCATGCCGCCGAGCATAGGCGGCCGAGCCGGGGCGAACCACGATGGTCCATTCCCTCCCGTTCTCGTCGTCGCCGTGGGAGGCTACGCAGCGATCTGCCAACGAGGGGGAACCGATGAACCGGCGGACCGGAATCAGCCGCGCCACGGGGGCGGCACTGCTCGTCCTGACCCCGGCCCTGGCGAGCGGCTGCGGCGGGCCTGCCGGGCACGCTCCCGCAGCCCCCTCGCCGCACCCCTCGGCTTCCGCGACGCAGGTGCGCTACCCGGTGACGCCCACCCGGCCGAGCGACGCGGGGCAGGCCGACCAGTTCGTCGAGCAGCTGAAGTCATTCGCGGGCAGCCCCCACGTGACCCTGCCGGAGTCCACCACCGACCTGATGGTGCTGCGCCCGCTCACGGACGCCGACGGGGACGCGGCCTGGCTGCCCGACAGCGGGAGCGCCTGCCTGCTCTCCTCCCAGAGCGGCGGCACCCCCGCTCCGCATGTCGGTGTCAGCTGCCTCGACCTGCCCGCGAGGTCTCCCGCCGATCCCCCGGTGATGGTCGGTCCCTCGAACCTCGGCGGCAACGACCACGCGATGGAGTGGTTCGCGGCGGTGATCGGCTCGACCAACCCCGTGGTCGTGCGGCACGACCCCGACGGCGAGATCGACCCGCTCAACCAGGCCACGGCCAAGGCGGCGAACGGCGTCACGTACACCGTCGTCGAGTACCACGCACTCGACTACCCGAACGGCACCCCGTCGCCGCCCCTGCCCGCCGACGCGGGCACGCCGCAGCTCTGCATCGGATCGGGCGCGCTCTGCCGCGACGCGCTCCAGAACGGCTAGCGCCTGACGGTCCGTCAGACGATGCCGAACTCCCCACCGGCAACACCGCGGGTGAACGCGGACCACGCGTCGGCACCGAACGCCAGCTCCGGCCCCTGCCGGTCCTTGCTGTCGCGCACCGGCACCACGCCATCAGCGGCGGCCAGGTTCAGCGCCACCTCCACGCAGTCCCCACCGTCACCCTCGCTGTAACTGCTGGTCCGCCAGTCCACTCAGACCTCCCCGAACCGGCCACCCGCAACGCCACGGGTGAACGCCGCCCACGCCTCGGCGCCGAACGCCAGCTCCGGCCCCTGCCGATCCTTGCTGTCGCGCACCGGCACCACGCCATCGGCGGCGGCCAGGTTCAGCGCCACCTCGACGCACTCGCCACCGTCGCCCTCGCTGTAACTGCTGGTCCGCCAGTCCGCCTTCCGGTACGAGTACGCAACGGGCTGCTGTCGCCTGGGGATGCTCACGTTGTAGAAACCTCTCATCGCGCTGCGGATCAGGCGAGCGGACTCCGACACGGACAGCGACTCCGCCCTGAGCCGATCATAGAACCGCGAACGCTCCCTCAGCGTCTGTTCATCGGTAACGAAGTAGCCCTTGCTCATCGTCTCCGAGTAGGCCCACTCTTCGCTCCCAGGCAGAGACAGCAAGGTCAAGCTGTTACTGGTCCCGGTCCGCTCGCCCAGCTCGAACGGGGCCACCTGGATGATGATGTCGGGGAACGCCTTCCCGACATCGAGCAGGTGCTGCAGCTGCTCGTGCATCACCGCTCGACCGCCAACCGCCCGCCAGATCACCGCCTCGTCGAGGATGGAGATCAGCTGCGGTCCGCCCTGCTTCAGGAAGCGCTTCTGCCGGCCCATCCGAGCCGCGACTGCCGCCGCGATCGCTGGCTCATCAGCGTCAGGTCGCGCAAAGCGGAAGAGGGCCCGCGCATAGTCCGAAGTCTGGAGCAAGCCTCGAATTCGCTTGACGTCATACCCCCTGATCAACGAAGCCGCCCCCTCCAGCCGCGCGTACAGCTTGAACCAGTCCGGGTGCACCACCTCCCGATCCCAGTCCACGTCGTGCCACGCCCGCACCAAAGCCTGCTTGGCGTCCAGGACTTCGTCCAGCCGCACCACGTAGTCCTCGCGCGGGAACCGCTCCGCCGACTCGAACCGCGAGAGCAGCGAGGGATCGATCGGGATCGTCCGCGCGAGCTCCACGGTCTTCATCTTCCGCAGCTCCCGCCAGTCCTTGAGCAGCCAGCCGAAGGCCTCGGGCGTCAGCAGCCGGTGCTCAGTGGAACGTCGACTCGCCATCGTGCACCCCTCGATCGTGAGATCCGCCGGGCACGCAGCCGCCAACCAGCCACCCCTTGGCCGGAATTGAACGCGGCGCCACCCACTGCAGTCCATTGGTAGCACCGCGCAACCACCCCGCGCGACGGAAGACCGGAACTACACCCGTTCGGCCTACTCGAACGCCGATCCCCCTGGCAACCACGGCCGTTCGCCCCTTTGGGCACTTCGCAGACAGGTCTCTAGACACAATTGGTTTGCCATGCAAACCTCGATCTCATGGCGACTCAACCCGTTCCGTCCTCAAGTGACCCCCGGCACCTCCTGGCAACGACCGGGGCCCTGGTCCAGCGTGTCCGCCGCGAGCAACGCGGCGCCTGGTTCCCGCTCCTGGTCTTCGCCGCCGTGAGGTTCGCCGCGGCACCGATCGTCGAGTACGGCCAGGGCCCCTGCGATGCGGCCAACGGCGGCCTGGGCGGACTCTGCGTCAACTCCCTGCCCCCTGCGATGTGGTACTGGCCGGTGGCACTGCTGCTCGCCTATGTCGCGATCAGCTGGTTCTACCTCCGTCGTTCCGCCAAGCTCGGCCTGGGCACCCGGATCCAGCCGTACCTGGTGCTGGGCGTCGCCCTCGCCTTGCTCATGGCCGCCGACCAGGCGTGGACGGCGGCCCACCCGGGGTTCCTGGCCGAGCTGGACGGGACGGGGCCGATCTCCGTGTTCGCCCGCACGGTGTTGAGCCCGGCCGGCACGATCGGTCTGGCGTTGCTGCTGCTCGCCCGGATCGAGCGCAGCTGGCCGCTTCTCGCCGTCACCTGCGGGTACCTGCTCGCCATGCTCAGCTCTGACAGCCGTCCTGACCCGTCCCCGTGGTCCTTCCTCCCGAGCCTGCTGCTGGAAGGCGGCGTGCTGCTGGTCGGCGGCGTCGTCCTCGCCCTGCTGCACCGGGCCCAGGGGCGGTCGGCCGGATGACCGAGCACCCCACCAACAGCCTCGACGACGTCGTGCACCAGCGCGTCCGCCTGGGCATCCTCGCGGTGGCCAAGGAGGCCCGGCGGGTGGAGTTCACCTTCCTGCGCAGCACACTCGGTCTCACCGCCGGCAACCTCTCCCAACACCTGGGCGTCCTGGAGAAGGCCGGCCTGGTCACGATCGACAAGGGCTACGAGGGCAAGCGGGCCCGCACCTGGGTCCAGCTCACCAAGGCCGGCAAGAAGGCCCTGCACGACGAGATCACGACGCTCAGGACCCTGATCCACCAGCTCGAAGGCCTTGAAGAACGTGACGGCGGAGTCAATCCCGGTTCCACAGCCGCTCCATCGCCTGGTTGAGCGTCCTGCCGGCGTGGACGCCGCCGTGGTGGTCGCCACGGCCAGGAAGAGCTGACGGACCGTCAGCCGAACTCGGCGCCCGCCGACTGCTCCGGTGAGCCGCCCGGCCCGACCGGGGCGGCCACCACGGTGCCGATCCGGTTGCGCCGGCCGGCCGAGCTCTCGGCGGTCAACCGGATCGCCTTCAGTCCGGCCGGGCCGTCCTCGGGCACCGGGATCTCGCAGGCCGAGCCGGGGATCGGCACCCGGCCCAGGTGCTTGGCGAGCAGGCCGCCGACCGTCTCGACGTCCTCGTCCTCCAGCTCGATGCCGAACAGCTCGCCGAGGTCCTCGACCAGCAGGCGGGCGGTGATCCGGAACGAGCCGTCGCCGAGGTCCTCGATCGGCGCGATCTCGCGGTCGTACTCGTCGGTGATCTCGCCGACGATCTCCTCCAGGATGTCCTCGATGGTGACCAGCCCGGCCGTGCCGCCGTACTCGTCGATCACGATCGCCACGTGGGAGCGCATCTGCTGCATCTCGCGCAGCAGGTCGTCGACCGGCTTGCTGTCCGGGATGAAGACGGCCGAGCGCATCACGGTGTCCACCTGGTCGGACTCCGCCTCGGGGTTCACGTGGGTGCGCCGGACCAGGTCCTTGAGGTAGACGATGCCGACCACGTCGTCCTCGTTGTCACCGACCACCGGGATCCGCGAGAAGCCCGAACGCAGCGCCAGGGTCAGCGCCTGCCGGACCGTCTTGTGCCGCTCGATCATCACCAGGTCGGTGCGCGGCACCATCACCTCGCGCACGATGGTGTCGCCCAGCTCGAAGACGGAGTGCACCATCCGGCGCTCGTCGTCCTCGATCAGGTCGTCCTTCTCGGCCAGGTCGACCAGCGCGCGCAGTTCGGCCTCGGAGGCGAACGGGCCCTCCCGGTAGCCCTTGCCGGGGGTGAGCGCGTTGCCCAGCAGGATCAGCAACCGCGGGATCGGCCCGAGGATCCGGGCCAGCGGCAGCAGCACGAAGGAGGCCGCGGTCGCGGTGGTCAGCGGGTGCTGGCGGCCGATGGTGCGCGGGGAGACGCCGACCGCCACGAAGGAGACCAGCACCATCACCCCGAAGGCCAGCAGGATCGCCTGCCAGGTCTGCTGCAGGGTGCGCACGCAGACCACGGTGACCAGGACCGCGGCCGCCATCTCGCTGGCCACCCGGATCAGGGTGGCCAGGTTGAGATAGCGGATCGAGTCGCTGGCCAGCGTGAGCAGCCGGACCGCGCCGCGCCGGCCGTTGCGCACGGCCTCGTCGGCGCGGAACCGGGAGACCCGGGAGATGCCGGCCTCGGCGCAGGCGGCCAGCCAGCCCAGCACGACCAGCAGGCAGGCGCCGACCAGAAAGCTCGTACTATTGCCACTCATGCGGCCGCCTCGCTGCCCTCGGCAGGCGCTTCGCGGCACACGCACCTATCGATGATGAGCTCGCTTCGCTCGCTCATCGGATCAGTGGGTCGTCGGCGCCGGGGAGATCCCCGAAAGCCCGCGACCGGCCCGCCAGTCGTCGAGGATCCGCTTCTGGAGGGCGAACATGATCTGCTCCTCCTCCGGCTCCTCGTGGTCGTAGCCGAGCACGTGCAGCACCCCGTGGACGGTGAGCAACTGCAGCTCCTCGTCCATCGAGTGCTTGGAGGGAGCGGCCAGGCCCTGCGCCTGGGCCACCTCGGGGCAGAGCACGATGTCGCCGAGCAGGCCCTGCGGCAGCTCCTCGCCCTCCTTGCCGGGGCGCAGCTCGTCCATCGGGAAGGACATCACATCGGTGGGACCTGGCAGGTCCATCCACTGGATGTGCAGCTGCTCCATCGCCTCGGCGTCCACGAGGATCACGGACAGTTCGGACAGCGGGTGGATCCGCATCTTGTCGAGGGCGAAGCGGGCGACGTCGAGGATGGACTCCTCGTCGGCCTCCCAGCCGGACTCGTTGGCGATGTCGATGGACATGAAGCGGTGTCGACTCAGCTTTCGGTGCGATGGGACTGTCGGGGCGCGTGGCCACGGGGGCCGCGCGGGGCGGTCTTGCGCGGGGACCGGTCGGAGGCCGCACGGTCCGCGTCCTCGGCGTTCTCGGCGTCCCAGCGCTCGTAGGCGTCAACGATCCGGCCGACCAACTTGTGACGGACCACGTCGGTACTGGTCAGGATCGAGAAGTGGATGTCGGGGACGCCGGCCAGGATCTCCTGGACCACCTTCAGACCGCTGCGGGTGCTGCCCGGCAGGTCGATCTGGCTGGTGTCACCGGTGACCACGACCCGGGAGTTGAAGCCCAGGCGGGTCAGGAACATCTTCATCTGCTCGGGCGAGGTGTTCTGCGCCTCGTCCAGGATGATGAAGGCGTCGTTCAGGGTCCGGCCGCGCATGTAGGCGAGCGGGGCGACCTCGATGGTGCCGGCCGCCATCAGCCGCGGGATCGAGTCCGGGTCCATCATGTCGTGCAGCGCGTCGTAGAGCGGGCGCAGGTACGGGTCGATCTTCTCGTAGAGGGTGCCGGGCAGGAACCCGAGCCGCTCGCCGGCCTCCACCGCCGGGCGGGTCAGGATGATCCGGTTGACCTCCTTGGCCTGCAGCGCCTGCACGGCCTTGGCCATCGCCAGGTAGGTCTTGCCGGTGCCGGCCGGGCCGATCCCGAAGGTGATGGTGTGCCGGTCGATCGCGTCGACGTAGGTCTTCTGGTTCACCGTCTTGGGGCGGATGGTCCGGCCCCGGTTGGAGAGGATGCTCTGGGTGAAGACGGCGGACGGGCTGACCGCGCCGTCCGGGTCCTGGGCCCCGCTCTTGAGCATCGCGATCGACCGCTCCACGGCGTCCTCGGTCAGCGGCTGGCCGGTGCGCAGCACCAGCATCATCTCGCTGAACAGCTGCTTGACCAGCGCGATGTCGGCCCGGTTGCCGGTCGCGGTCACCTCGTTGCCACGGACGTGGATGTCGGTGTCCGGGAAGGAGCGCTCGATCACTCTCAGGAGGGAGTCGGTGGCACCGAGCAGGGTGACCATCGGGTGCTTCTCGGGGATCACGATCCGGGCGGTCGATCCGTCGCCGCCCTGGACGCCGCTGGGGGCGCTGGTCTGTACGGTGTCACTCATCGGTTCGCTCATGGGTCGGCGCTGAGGCCTGCCTCATCCCATCCGTGTCTCGGGGTGCCGCTCGGTCGGTTCCGGGGTCACCAGGGTACGCCGCGCAGGTGTTCGCTGTGACGCGGCCCGATCGATGGTGGGCCAGTTCCCCCTGGGACGCCAGCGGATTTCGGGCCTCGCGGTTTCCGGGCCTCATCGACGCGGCGGCACCGGGATCCGGGCCAGGTCCTCGGCGACCACCAGCTCGCCGTCGAAGTCCGCCCGGGCCTCGGCGAGGTGGCCGGCCAGGTCCGGGTAGCGCTGCGAGAAGTGGGTCAGCACCAGGGTCCGCACGCCCGCCTCGGCGGCCAGCATGGCCGCCTGCCCGGCGGTGAGGTGGCCGTGCTGCTCGGCCAGGTGCGCGTCGGCGGCCAGGAAGGTGGCCTCGGCGACCAGCAGGTCGGCGCCCTCGGCCAGCGCCTCGGCGCCCGGGCAGAGCCGGGTGTCCATCACGAAGGCGAAGCGCTGGCCGCGCCGCACCTCGCTGACCTCCGCCAGGGTGACCGTGCGCCCGTCGACCTCGACGGCGCCCTCGCGCTGCAGCCGGCCGACCGAGGGTCCGCGCAGGCCGAGCGCGGCCAGCTTCTCGGGCAGCAGGCGACGGCCGTCGGGCTCGGTCAGCCGGTAGCCGAAGGCGTCCACCGGGTGCGAGAGCCGGATCGCCTCCAGGGTGAAGGCGGCGCCCTCGGTGGGCAGCTCGCCGGCCTCGGCGATCGGGTGCGGGCGCAGCTCGGCCGTCTCGTGGAAGGCGGTGGCCTGCCGCAGCCGGTCGAAGAAGACCTGGCCGCTGGCCGGGTAGTAGGCGTGCACCGGGTGCGGGACCTGGTCCAGGTTGATCCGCTGGACGACCCCGGCCAGGCCCAGGCTGTGGTCGCCGTGGAAGTGGGTGACGCAGATCCGGGTCAGGTCGGTGGCCGAGACCCCGGCGAACTGCATCTGCCGCTGGGTGCCCTCCCCCGGGTCGAACAGCAGGCCCTCGCCGTCCCAGCGCAGCAGGTAGCCGTTGTGGTTGCGCTGCCGGGTCGGCACCTGGCTGGCCGTGCCGAGGACGACGAGTTCGCGTTGTGACACGGGATCAGACCATGCCCTCGCGCAGCGGCTTGCCGCCCAGCACGTGGACGTGTGCGTGGAAGACGGTCTGGCCGGCCCCGGCGCCGGTGTTGAAGATCAGCCGGTAGGCGTCGATCCCCTCGTCGGCGGCGACCGCGGCAGCCTCGGTGAGCAGTTCGGCCGCGATCAGCGGCTCGGCGGCGGCCAGCGCGGCGGCGTTCGGGTAGTGCACGTGCGGGATCACCAGGATGTGCGTCGGGGCCTGCGGGTGGATGTCCCGGAACGCCATGGTGTGCTCGGTCTTGCGGACCACGGTGGCCGGGATCTCGCCCGCCACGATCTTGCAGAACAGGCAGTCCGCCTGCGGCTCGCCGGACATCCGGTTCTCCTCGCGATGCGTTGCCGGCCTCTGGCCACCGGCATCTGACGGACCGCAGCCTAGCCGAGCCGCTGCGGGGGAAGGCCTCGGCGGCCCTCCCCCGCAGGGTGGTCGGTCTCGGGCGGAGCCGGTCAGAGCGGCGGCAGCGGCGGCGGGGTCCTGGCCGGCGTGACGGCCAGCGCGGCCAGCGCGATCCGCACCCCCTCGGCGAGCTGCGGGTCGCGGCCCGCCGCCCAGTCGTGCGGGGCGATCGGCACCTCGACGTCCGGGACGACCCCGCGGTTCTCCAGGCCCCAGCCGTAACCCTCCAGCCAGGTCGCGTACTTGGGCTGGGTCACCCCGGTGCCGTCGACCAGGCCGTACTTGCCGTCGATCCCGATCACGCCGCCCCAGGTGCGGGTGCCGACCACCGGGCCGATGCCCAGGGCCTGGATCGCGGCGTTGACCACGTCGCCGTCCGAGCCCGCGTGCTCGTCGGCCAGCGCCACCACCGGGCCGCGCGGCGCCTCGCCGGGGTAGGGCTCGGCGGTGGCCATGCCGCGGCCGTAGCCCCAGCCGACGATCCGGCGGGAGAGCTTCTCGATGATCAGCTGGGAGGTGTGACCGCCGCGGTTCTCCCGCAGGTCGACCAGCAGGCCCTCCTTGGCCAGCTCCACCCGCAGGTCGCGGTGGAGTTGGGCCCAGCCGGCGCTCATCATGTCCGGGATGTGCAGGTAGCCCAGCCGCCCCTCGGAGAGCCGGCGCACCTCGGCCCGGCGGCCGGCCACCCAGTCGTGGTAGCGCAGCGCCTCGTCGTCGGCCAGCGGCACCGCCACCGGGTAGCGCACGGTGCCGTCGGCGTGCTGGACGGTCAGCTCGACCGGCTGCCCCGCCGTGCCGGCCAGCAGCGGGGCCGGGCCGGCCACCGGGTCGACCGGGCGGCCGTCCACCGCGAGCAGCGCGTCACCGGCCCGCACCGCGACCCCGGGAGCCAGCAGCGGGGAGCGGGCCCTGGGGTCGGAGGACTCGCCGGGCAGGATCCGGGCGATCCGCCAGACCTCGCCGTCGCGCACCAGGTCGGCCCCGAGCAGGCCCTGCGGCCGCGAGGCGGTCGCGCCACGGGCGTGCGGCGAGACGTAGGCGTGCGAGGTGCCCAGCTCGGCGACCACCTCCCAGAGCAGGTCGATCAGATCGTCGTGCGAGCCGAGCCGCTCGACCAGCGGGCGGTAACGGTCCAGCACCCCGGCCCAGTCGACGCCGCCCAGGTCGGCCCGCCAGAAGTTGTCGCGCATCAGGCGGCCGTTCTCCTCGAACATCTGCCGCCACTCGGCCGCCGGGTCGACGGTGACCCGCAGCCGCCCGAGGTCCACCCGGGCCTCGTCGTCATCGCCGGCCTTGCGGTCGGCCGGGACGATCCGCAGCTCGCCGCCGTCCAGCACCGCGAGCCGGGCGCCGTCGCCGCTGACCGCGAAACCGTCCAGGCTCTCCGCCAGTTGCTCGGCGCGCAGCTTGACCAGGTCGAAGCGCTCCAGCACCGGACCCGGGCGCTCGTCGTCGGGGGTGGCGGCGTCGTCGCCGAGCTCGCCGACCACCGGGTACCTGGTCCACAGCACGCCGTCCTTGGCGGTCCGCAGCACGCCGAACCGGCCGCCCTCGACCGGGAACGGGACGATCCGGTCGGCCAGCCCCACCAACTCGACGGTGGTGACGGGGACATCCGACTTCTCGGTGGCCTCGGCGGTCTCCGTGGCCTCGGTGGTCCCGCCCGCCTCGGTGCCCTCCGCCGGCTTCTCGGCCGCCTTCTCCTCCGCCTCGTCCACCCCCTCGGCGGGCCGCCCGCCGCGCCGGGGGCCGAACGGCGAGGGCGTCTCGGCGGCCAGCGTGATCAGGTACGGCCGGGCGCCGGTGGGGAAGCCCAGGTCGAAGCTGTGCGCGTCGTAGACCGGGTCGAAGTTGCGCAGCGAGAGGAAGGCGAGGTGCTTGCCGTCGGCCGTGAACGCCGGTGACGTGTCGACAAATCGCTGCGGGGTGGCCTCACTTACGGTGCCCGAGGCCAGCTCGGCGAGCATGATCTGGCGCAGCGAGAAGGGACCCAGGGCCGGCTGGGACCAGGCCAACCAGGCCGAGTCGGGGCTGAAGGCCAGCCCGGTGACCTCGCCGTCGACGGCGCCGGCCAGCTCCCGCACCGCGCCGTCGGCCAGCGTGACCAGCAGCACCCGGCCGTCGGCCGCCGCCACCGCCGCCTGCTTGCCGTCGGGGGCGACCAGCAGGCCCAGCACCCGGCCCAGCGCGCCCGCCGCGAGGCGGTGCCGCTCGGCGCCCAGCACGTCGGGGGCGTACTCCAGGGCGTCCTCGCCCTCGGCGTCGGTCACCCAGAGCGCACCCTGGGCAGCACCCTCGGCAGCGCCCTCGGCGGCCGGCGGCACCACCCGGGCCAGCCGGGCCCGCGCGCCCGGGGTCTCGTCCAACACCCGGGCCGGGCCCTCCCGGTGGGTCAGCCAGTGCACGGTGCCGCGCACCACCACGGCGGCGGCGCGCGCGGTGGCGTCCGGGGCGGCCGAGGTGAGCCAACCCGCCGCGGGCAGCGGGTAGCTGCGGCGCCCGGTGCGCGGACCGGCCGGGCGCACGTCCAGCCGCCGCGGCCGGGCCTCGCCCTCCAGGGTGTCGAGCAGCCACAGCTCGCCGCCGCTGTGCCAGACCACCCGGGTGCCGTCGGTAGCGGCGTTGCGGGCGTAGAACGGGCGCTCGAGGTCGGTGTGCCGGCGCAGCCCCGAGCCGTCGGGGCGGCTGGAGTAGAGCTCGCCGCTGCCCTCGTGGTCGCTCAGGAAGGCGATCCGGTCCCCCACCCAGAGCGGCGACTCCACGTTGCCGTCCAGCTCCTCGTGCACCCGGGCGAACTCGGCACCGGCGCTGCCCAGCCACAGCCGCCCGGCGTTGCCGCCCCGGTACCGCTTCCAGTACGCCGGCTCCGTGGCGGCCGCCGAGAGCAGCAGCACCCGGGCCTCCTCCCCGCCCTGCGCGCCGACCGGACCCTCGAAGGCCAGGTTGCCGATCGGCCCGAACGGCAGCCGCCGCGGCTCGCCGCCGTCCAGCGGGACGGCGAAGGCCCAGGTCTGACGGGACGTCGGCTGGCCCGCGCTGGTGATCGCCACCGGCTCGCCCTGCGGGGTCCAGCCGCGCAGCCGGCTGCGCCCGGTGTGTCCCCAGTGGGTGAGCCGGCGGGCCTCGCCGCCGTCGACCGGGGCGACGTAGACCTCGGCCGAACCGTCCCGGGTGGAGGTCCAGGCGATCAGCCGGCCGTCCGGGGAGAACCGCGGACGGGAGACCGGCGAGCGGTCGGCGGTCAGCCGCCAGGCTCGGCCGCCGTCCACCGGGGCGAGCCAGATGTCGTCCTCGGCGACGAAGGTCACCAGGTCGCCGTGCAGGTGCGGGTGGCGCAGATAAGCGCTCGCTGGAGTGCTCTCGGTTTCCATCACCGCGCCAGGTTATGCAGCCCGGGGCGGGTGGGACCAGCGATTCTCCCGAGCTCGGGCAGCTGCTGGTTCAGGACCAGCGGCCGGTGCGCCCCAGCAGCAGGGCACCCGCGGCCACCCCTGCCGTGGAGGTGCGCAGCACCGAGGGGCCCAGCCGGTAGGGCTTGGCGCCGGCCTCGGCGAAGGCGGCCAGCTCCTCGGGGCTCACCCCGCCCTCCGGGCCGACGATCAGCACCAGCTCGCCGCGCTCCGGCAGCTCGGCGGTGGCCAGCGGTTCGGCGCCCTCCTCGTGCAGCACCGCCGCGAACGCCGCCTGGGCCAGCAGCGGGGCCAGTTGACGGGTCGTCATCGGCTCGCGCACCTCGGGGAAGCGCAGCCGGCGTGACTGCTTGCCCGCCTCGCGGGCGGTGGCCCGCCACTTGGCCAGCGCCTTGGCGCCGCGCTCGCCCTTCCACTGGGTGATGCAGCGGGACGCCGACCAGGGGATCACCACGTCGACGCCGACCTCGGTCATGGTCTCCACCGCCAACTCGCCCCGGTCGCCCTTGGGCAGCGCCTGGACCACCGTGATCCGCGGCTGCGGCTCGGCCTCGGCGCGCAGCTCGGCGAGCGCGATGTCCAGCGCGTCCTTGCCCAGCACGGCGCTGACGGTGCCGTGGCCGCCCAGGCCCCGGCCGTCGGTCAGGGTGACCGGCTCGCCGACCTCCAACCGCTTCACGGCGGCCGCGTGCCGCCCCTCGGGTCCGTCCAGCCGGACCACGCCGCCCGGCACGGCGCCGGCCAGCGTCGCACTCTCCACGACGAAGACGGGTGCGGTCATCGCGCGCTTCTCCTAGAAAACGGGTCGGGGTGGGCCGCCAAGGTCCTGGAGGCCCACCCCGAGAGAGTCGGTGACCGCTCAGCGGCCGTTGAAAGCGTCCTTCAGCCGGGAGAACAGCCCCTGCTGCCCCGGCGCGAAGTGGCCCGAGGGCCGCTCCTCGCCGCGCAGCACCGCGAGGCGGCGCAGCAGTTCCTCCTGCTCGGGCTCGAGCTTGGTGGGCGTCTGCACCTCGACGTGCACTATCAGGTCGCCTCGGCCGCCCCCGCGCAGGTGGGTGACGCCCCGTCCGTGCAGCGGGATCGACTGGCCGGACTGGGTGCCGGGCCGGATGTCGACCTCCTCCAGGCCGTCCAGGGTCTGCAGCGGCACCTGGGTGCCGAGCGAGGCGGCCGTCATCGGGATGGTCACCGTGCAGTGCAGGTCGTCGCCGCGCCGCTGGAAGGTGGCGTGACTGGTCTCGGCGATCTCCACGTAGAGGTCGCCGGCCGGGCCGCCGCCGGGGCCGACCTCGCCCTCGCCGGCCAGCTGGATCCGGGTGCCGTTGTCGACACCGGCCGGGATCTTGACCGTGAGGGTTCGGCGGGCCCGGACCCGGCCGTCGCCCGCGCACTCCGGGCACGGGGTCGGGACCACGGTGCCGAAGCCCTGGCACTGCGGGCACGGGCGCGAGGTCATGACCTGGCCCAGGAAGGAACGGGTGACCTGGGAGACCTCACCCTTGCCGCGACACATGTCACAGGTCTGCGCCGAGGTGCCCGGGGCCGCGCCCTCACCGGAGCAGGTGGTGCAGGTGACGGCCGTGTCGACCTGGAGCTCCTTGGTGGTGCCGAAAGTGGCCTCCTCCAGGGTGATCTCCAGCCGGATCATCGCGTCCTGGCCGCGCCGGGTGCGCGAGCGCGGGCCGCGCGGGCCGGCGGCGGCGCCGAAGAAGGCGTCCATGATGTCGGAGAACCCGAAGCCCGCCGCACCCGCGCCGAAGCCGCCCCCGCCGCCGTTCGGCGACAGCGGGTCCCCACCCAGGTCGTAGACCTGCCGCTTCTGCGGGTCGGAGAGCACCTCGTAAGCGGCGTTGATCTCCTTGAACCGCTCCTGCGTCTTCGGGTCCGGGTTGACATCCGGGTGCAGTTCACGGGCAAGGCGCCGGAACGCCTTCTTGATCTCGTCCTGCCCCGCGTCCCGTCGGACGCCGAGTACCGCGTAGTAGTCCGTGGCCACCAAATGCTCCGCTTGTTCTGCCTGTGGAAAGTCCTGCTGCGACTGGGTTGCCTACTAAATCTAGTAGGGGTGCTGCTACGACTCGGCCAGGATCTGCCCCACGTACCGGGCGACCGCCCGGACCGCCCCCATCGTGCCGGGGTAGTCCATCCGAGTCGGGCCGATCACTCCGAGCTTGGCCACGCTCTCATCGCCCGAACCGTAACCGACCGAGACGACAGACGTGGAATTCAGGCCCTCGTACTCGTTCTCCCGACCGATCCGCACCGTCATCCCGCCGTCGGCGCTCTCGCCGAGCAGGCGCAGCAGCACCACCTGCTCCTCCAAGGCCTCCAGCACCGGCTGGATGGTGAGCGGGAAGTCATGACCGAAGCGGGTCAGGTTGGCCGTGCCGGCCAGCATGATCCGCTCCTCGTTCTGCTCCACCAGGGTCTCGAAGAGGGTGGAGAGCACGGTGGAGACGATCGGGCGCTCGGCCGGCTCGAAAGCGGCGGGCAGATCGTCCACCAGGGCGGGGACGTCGGGGAAGCGCTGGCCGCCGGCCCGGGCGTTCAACCGGGCGCGCAGGTCGGCCAGGGTGGACTCGCGGGCCGGCCCCGGGCAGTCGACCATCCGCTGCTCGACCCGCCCGGTGTCGGTGATCAGCACCAGCATCACCTTGGCCGGGGCGAGCGAGACCAGCTCGACATGACGCACCGTCGAGCGGGAGAGCGAGGGGTACTGGACCACGGCGACCTGGCGGGTCAGCTGGGCGAGCAGCCGCACGGTGCGGGCCACCACGTCGTCCAGGTCGACCGCGCCGTCCAGGAAGTGCCGGATCGCCCGGCGCTCGGGGGCGCTCATCGGCTTGACCTCGGCCAGCCGGTCGACGAAGAGCCGGTAGCCCTTGTCGGTCGGGATCCGGCCTGCGCTGGTGTGCGGCTGCTGGATGTAGCCGTCCTCTTCGAGGGTGGCCATGTCGTTGCGCACGGTGGCCGGCGAGACGCCGAGGTTGTGCCGCTCCACCAGGGCCTTGGAGCCCACCGGCTCCTCGGTGCCGACGTAGTCCTGGACGATGGCGCGCAGCACGGAGAGCTTGCGCTCGTCGAGCTGGCGGATCTCCAGCCGGCCGACCTCGCCGCCCTTGCCCGCGCGGGCCGCCGAGCTGGCCCTGGCGCTGCTGCGAGCCGGGCGGGCGGCGGGCCCGGACCGACCGGTCGACTGGTCGCCGACCGGGTCACGGCCGCTCTGACGCGGGTCGGAATCAGGTTCGTCGAACATGGCACGCACCTCCCTCTTCGCGCGTTGTCCAGGTACCAGGCCTGCATGGCAAGCACCGTGCCGAGTGGCTCGGCGGGTACTTCGTCGGATCGGGCTTGGCACTCTGCTCTGTGGAGTGCCAAAACCGTACCTGCCAGTGTAAGGCCCGGGTCCGACGGCAGGAACGCCCTGGCCGTGGATGCCGCGCGGATCACTCCGCGTAGCATCCCGCCCGGACGGACGTGACGCGCGACGCGCGAACGCGCCCGACAAGGGTGGTGCCCGCCGCCCGGCGAAGTGGCAGCATCGATAGCAACTGAGACCGAGGCGGGCAGAACCGCCTCGGCGATGGAGATCTGAATGGACAGAGGAGCAGCCATGTCGGCGTCCGGCCCCCACACTCGTTTTGCTCCCGACCGTGGGCTGTCCACGCGGATGGTCACCACGATGTTCCTGATCGGGCTGCTGTACGTCGGCTTCACGGGTGTGCTGATCGTCCTGCTGAGGGGCGCCTGGCCGCTGATCGTGGTGCTGATGGGCGGGCTCTTCGTCGCGCAGTTCTGGTTCAGCGACAAGATCACCGAGCGGGCGATGGGTGCCCACCAGGTCACCCCCGAGCAGTACCCGCAGCTGCACGGCACCATTGACCGGCTCTGCGCGCTGGCCGACATGCCCAAGCCGCGTGTCGCGGTCGCCGACAACGACATGCCCAACGCCTTCGCCACCGGCCGCAACCCGGAGAACGCGGTGGTCTGCGTGACCACCGGCCTGCTGCGCCGGCTGGAGCCGGAGGAGCTGGAGGGCGTGCTGGCGCACGAGCTCTCGCACGTCGCGCACCGGGACGTCGCGGTGATGACCATCGCCGGCTTCCTCGGCGTGCTGGCCGGCGCGATCACCCGGATCGCGCTCTACAGCGGCATGATGAGCGGCGGCAACCGGAACAACAACAACAATGACAACGCCGCGATCCTGATGATCATCATCCCGATCGTCAGCGTGGTGGTCTACGCGATCAGCTTCCTGCTCACCCGGCTGCTCTCCCGCTACCGCGAGCTGGCCGCCGACCGGGCCGCCGCCCAGCTCACCGGCCGGCCCAGCGCGCTCGCCTCGGCGCTGACCAAGGTGACCGGGCAGATCTCCGCGATCCCGACCAAGGACCTGCGCCAGGCGCAGCCCTACAACGCCTTCTTCTTCGCCCCGGCGCTGAACGCCCGCGAGGCGGCCACCCAGCTGATGTCCACCCACCCCAGCCTGGAGCAGCGGCTCGAGCAGCTGGGCAAGATCTCCACCGAGCTGGGTCAGCGCTGACCCGCGAACCACCCCTCGAGAAGCACCCTCGAAAGGAACGATCCGTGGGATTCCTGGACGCGCTGCTGGGCCGCAGCAAGCCGGTCAAGCCCGACCTCGACCAGCTCTTCGGTGTGCCCTCCGCCGCCCTGACCCTGGAGGCCGCTGCCGGCTTCACGCCCACCGGACTGGGCTCGGTCTGCTTCGCCGCAGTCGAGGGCGGCGCCTTCGTCGAGGTCGAACGGCAGGTGCGGGCCCTGCTGGACGCCGACACGGCGGGCGGCGGCACGCCGGTCGAAGCCAGCCGGGACGAGTACGGCTACTCCTGGCTGCTCGCCCGGCACACCCCCGACGAGCTGCCCGACCTGGTCAACGACCTGCACGCGGTCAACAGCGAGCTGGAGGCCAACGGTTTCGGCCCGCAGCTGCTCTGCTCGCTGGTCGGCTTCCGCAACGAGGCCGGGCAGTCGCTGGCGCTGGTCTACCTCTACAAGCGCGGCTCGTTCTACCCGTTCGCCCCGATGCCCGGTGGCGGCGAGCGGCGCAACAGCCCGCTGGAGCTGCAGACGAAGGCGATGCTCGCCAACGACCTGCGGCTCGAGGCCGACCTGAGCCG
The DNA here is from genome assembly GCF_029892155.1 of Kitasatospora sp. GAS204B. GTDB lineage: Bacteria > Actinomycetota > Actinomycetes > Streptomycetales > Streptomycetaceae > Kitasatospora. Next base: position 172,163 of record NZ_JARZAG010000009.1, read on the forward strand.
CTGGTTCCCGGTCTGGGGCGCGCCCGGCCTGTGAGCGGCAGTGCGCGATGGTGAGCCGACGGCCCGTCCGATCCTGACGGGCCGTCGGCTTTTCCTATAGTTCCTCCCATGCGCAGCACTCAGTACGGCCCGGACCTCACCCCGCCCTGGAAGCGGCAGCAGCCAGCCCCGGAGGTACCCGCCGAGCGGGACCTGGTGGTCGAGGAGGCCGCCACCGGCTTCTGCGGCGCGGTGGTGCGCTGCGAGAAGACCGCCGAGGGCGTGACCGTCACCCTGGAGGACCGGTTCGGCAAGCACCGGGTCTTCCCGCTGGTGCCGCGCGGCTTCCTGCTCGAGGGCAAGGTGGTCACCCTGGTCCGCCCGAGCGGCCCGGCGCCCGCCCGGGGCCCGGCACGGACCGCCTCCGGCTCGATCGCCGTCCCCGGGGCCCGGGCCCGGGTCGCCCGGGAGTCGCGGATCTACGTCGAGGGCCGGCACGACGCGGAGCTGGTCGAGCGGGTCTGGGGCGATGACCTGCGGATCGAGGGCGTGGTGGTCGAGTACCTGGAGGGCATCGACGACCTGCCGGCGATCGTGGCCGAGTTCGGCCCGGGGGACGGACGGCGGCTGGGCGTCCTGGTGGACCACCTGCTCCCCGGGACCAAGGAGCACCGGATCGCCTCGGCCGTCACCGGGGAGGCCGTGCTGGTGGTGGGCCACCCGTTCATCGACATCTGGCAGGCCGTCAAGCCGGACAGCGTGGGGATCGCCGCCTGGCCCGAGGTGCCGCGCGGGGAGGTCTGGAAGGAGGGCATCTGCCGCCGCCTGGGCTGGCCGGTGGACACCCCGGCGGCCTGGAAGCGGATCCTGGCCTCGGTGAACTCCTTCCGGGATCTCGAGCCGGAGCTGCTGGGACGGGTCGAGGAGCTGATCGATTTCGTCACCCAGTCGGAGGGCTGACGGCCCGTCAGTCTCGTGCTCAGTCCACCAGGTCCCGGACCACCGCGTCCGCCAGCAGCCGCCCGCGCAGGGTCAGCGCGGCGCGACCGGCCGCGAACGGCTCGGCGGCCAGCAGCCCGTCGGCCAGTGCCCGCTCGGCGGCCTTCAGACCGGCGGGGGCCAGCAGGTCGAGCGGGCAGCCCTCGACCAGGCGCAGCTCCAGCAGGATCCGCTCGACCCGGCGGTCCTCGGCCGGCAGCACCTCGCGCCCCTGGGCGGGCGTGCGGCCCTCGGCGAGCGCCCGCGCGTAGGCGGCCGGGTGCTTGGCGTTCCACCAGCGCACGCCCCCCACGTGGCTGTGGGCGCCGGGGCCGGCGCCCCACCAGTCGGCCCCCGTCCAGTACAGCTCGTTGTGCCGGCAGCGGGCCGCCTCGTCGGTGGCCCAGTTGGAGACCTCGTACCAGTGGTAGCCGGCCGCGGCCAGCGCCTGCTCGGCGATCAGGTAGCGGTCGGCGTGCACGTCGTCGTCGACCATCGGCAGCTCGCCGCGCTTGATCCGCCCGGCCAGCCGGGTGCCCTCCTCGACGATCAGCGAGTAGGCCGAGACGTGGTCGGGCCCGGCGCCGATCGCGGCCGCCAGCGACGCGCGCCAGTCCTCGTCGGACTCCCCCGGCGTGCCGTAGATCAGGTCCAGGTTGACGTGCTCGAAGCCGGCCGCCCGCGCCTCGGCGACGCAGGCCTCCGGACGGCCCGGGGTGTGGTGGCGGTCCAGCACCTTCAGCACGTGCGGCCGGGCGCTCTGCATCCCGAAGGAGATCCGGTTGAAGCCGCCCTCGCGCAGCTCGGCCAGGTAGGCCGGGTCGACCGACTCGGGGTTGGCCTCGGTGGTCACCTCCGCGTCCTCGGCGAGCCCGAACTCCTCCCGGATCGCGGTCAGCATCGCCACCAGGTCGCGGGCCGGCAGCAGGGTGGGCGTGCCGCCGCCGAGGAAGACGGTGCGCACCGGCAGCTCGGCGCTGCCCAGCACCTTGCGGGCCAGCCGGATCTCGCCGACCAGGTTCTGCGCGTAGGTCTCCTGGGAGGCGACGGCGCCCGAGGAGTGCAGCTCGGTGGCGGTGTAGGTGTTGAAGTCGCAGTAGCCGCAGCGGGTGGCGCAGTACGGCACGTGCAGATAGAAGCCGAACGGCCGGTCACCGAGTCCGGTGAGGGCGTGGGCGGGCAGCGAACCGTCGGACGGCACGGGTTCGCCGTCGGGGAGTGCGGAGGGCATGGGTCCATTGTCCGGTACGGCGGGGGTTACCCCGTCCGTACCGGACCAGCCCGTGACTCAGGCCTCGTTGGCGCCCGCGTACATCTCCTGGACCGCCTCGGCGTAGACCCGCTCGACCACCGGACGCTTGATCTTCAGGCTCGGGGTCAGCTCGCCGTGCTCGATGTCCAGGTCGCGCGGCAGGAGGTGGAACTTCTTGACCGTCTGCCAGCGCTGCAATTCGCCGTTGAGCTTCTTCACGAAGCCCTCGATCAGCGCCCGCGTCTCGGGCGAGCCGGCCACCTCGGCGTAGCTCTTGCCGCTCAGGCCGTGCTCGGCGGCCCACTGCATGATCACCGGCTCGTCCAGCCCGATCAGCGCGGTGCAGTAGTTGCGGCCGTTGCCGATCACCAGGATGTTGCTGACGAACGGGCAGAGCGCCTTGAACTTGCCCTCGACCTCGCTGGGCGCGACGTACTTGCCGCCCGAGGTCTTGAACATGTCCTTCTTGCGGTCGGTGATCCGCAGGTAGCCGTCCGAGCTGAGCTCGCCGATGTCGCCGGTGTGGAACCAGCCGTCCGGCTCCAGCACCTCGGCGGTCTGCTCGGGGTTGTCGTGGTAACCGCGCATCACGCCGGGGCCACGCAGCAGGATCTCGCCGTCCTCGGCGATCCGGACCTCGGTGCCCGGCAGCGGCAGGCCGACCGTGCCGATCCGCACGTCCTCGGCGGGGTTGACCGCCGAGCCGGCGCTGGTCTCGCTGAGCCCGTAGCCCTCCAGGATCGGCACGCCGGCGCCCATGAAGAAGTAGCCGATCTCGGGGGCCAGCGCGGCGCTGCCGGAGACCGAACCGCGCAGCCGCCCGCCGAAGGCCTGGCGGATCTTGGCGTAGACCAGCTTGTCGGCGATCGCGTGCTGGACGGACAGGGCGAGCGGCGCGCTGTCGCGGCCGGTGGCGATCCGGTTGTCCTGGGTGGTCCGGGCGTACTCCCGGGCCACCCTGGCCGCCCACAGGAAGATCTTGTACTTGGCGCCGCCCTCGGCTCTGGCCCGGCCCGCGATGCCGTTGTAGACCTTCTCGAAGATCCGCGGCGCGGAGGCCATCAGGGTGGGCTTGATGGCGGGCAGGTTGTGGATGATCCGGTCCACCCGGCCGTCCACCGCCATCACGTGGCCGGTGGCGATCTGGCCGGAGATCAGCGTCTTGCCGAAGACGTGGGAGAGCGGCAGCCACATGAACTGCACGTCGTCGGCGCGCAGCAGGCCGCTCTCCTGCTGGGCCAGGCCCTCGTACGACCAGCAGTCGTGCACCAGGCGCACGCCCTTGGGGCGCCCGGTGGTGCCGGAGGTGTAGATCAGGGTGGCGAGCTGCTCGGGGTCCAGCGCGTCGACGGAGTCGCGGACGGCGTCCGGGTTCTCCTTGAGCAGGGCGGCGCCGCGCTCCTCGAGCTCGGTCAGGGTGAGCACGGTCAGACCCTCGACCTCCGGGCGCTCGGCCGGGGCGTCGAGCAGGATCACCGTGGCCAGCTCGGGCAGCCGGTCCCGCTGGTCGACCGCCTTGGCGAGCTGGGCGGCGTTCTCGGCGAAGAGCGCCTTGCTGGCCGAGTTGGCGAGGATGAAGCCGGTCTCCTCGGCGTTGGTGCTCGGGTAGACCGTGGTGGTGGCGGCCCCGGCGCACATGTTGCCGAGGTCGGCGAGGATCCACTCGATCCGGGTCGAGGCCGCGATCGCCACCCGGTCCTCGCGCTCGATGCCCAGCGACATCAGGCCGGCGGCCACGTTCTTGACCCGCACCGCGGTCTGCGCCCAGGTGAGCGAGCGCCACTGCTCGGCGCCCGGCGCACCGTCCGCCGCGTGTTCGTCGACCGGAACGGGGAACCTGTATGCCTCCGTGTCAGGCGTGGCATCTACCCTGCTGAAGAACAGATGGGCCACTGAGGCCGGGCGCCCGGCGATCTTGTCGGAGCCGATGACGGACTGCGCTGAACTCAACGAGACCTCCGGGGGACCAGGTGGCCGAGGGGTGGATGCGTGCGGGGGCTAGGGGGTGGGCCACCCGACGGGTTCGTTATCAGCGGGTTACTTAACTCGCCGGTAACAAAGCTGCCGACAGCCTAGGCCCAAAGGGCGCCCCTGTTAAGAGGGAACCGCAGTCTGACATCGTGCCGAACTCGTAGTGCCGCATCAGTGCTTCACCAGTGCTTCAACCGTGTCTCAACAGCGCCTCATAAGCCCCTCATCAGCGCCTCAACCGAAGACGTGACCAATCCGATGGTCGGATCAGGAGATATACCCGCGTGGCAAGCGTGGCAAGGCAGAAAATGAGGGTGCGAATCCTCCCGTCAACGTCGAGAGTGTCCGAGTGCTGATCAGACTTCTCAGGGCCCACCTCGGGCCCTATACCAAACCCATCTCCCTGCTGGTGCTGCTCCAGCTGGTTGCCACCATCGCCTCCCTCTACCTGCCGACCCTGAACGCCGACATCATCGACACCGGCGTGATCAAGGGCGACACCGGCTACATCATCCGCACCGGCGGAGTGATGCTGGCGATCACCCTCGCGCAGATGCTCTGCTCGATCGGCGCCACCTACTACGGCGCCCGCACCGCGATGGCCGTCGGACGGGACCTGCGGGCCTCCGTCTTCGACCGGGTGCAGAGCTTCTCCTCCCGCGAGGTCGGCCAGTTCGGCGCCCCCTCGCTGATCACCCGCTCCACCAACGACGTCCAGCAGGTCCAGATGCTGGTGATGATGTCCTTCGCGCTGATGGTGGCCGCACCGATCATGTGCGTGGGCGGCATCATCATGGCGCTCAACCAGGACGTCCCGCTCTCCAGCCTGCTGGTCATCGTGGTCCCGGTGCTCGCCGTCATCGTCATCCTGCTGGTGCGCAAGCTCCGCCCCGCCTTCCGCGGCATGCAGACCCGGATCGACGGCGTGAACCGGATCCTGCGCGAGCAGATCACCGGTATCCGGGTGATCCGCGCCTTCGTCAAGGACGGCCACGAGCAGGACCGGTTCGGCGTCGCCAACGACGAGCTGACCGACTACTCGCTGCGCACCGGCCGGCTGATGGCCTTCATGTTCCCGTCCGTGATGCTGGTGGTGAACGTGTCCAGCATCGCCGTGCTCTGGTTCGGCGCGCACCGGATCGCCAGCGGCGGCATGCAGGTCGGCGCGGTGACCGCGTTCCTCTCCTACCTGATGCAGATCCTGATGAGCGTCATGATGGCCACCTTCATGTTCATGATGGTGCCGCGCGCCGAGGTCTGCGCCGAGCGCATCGTCGAGGTGCTCGACACCGAATCCAGCGTCGTGCCGCCGGTCACGCCGGTCACCGAGCTGCGCTCGCACGGGTACCTGGAACTGCGCGACGTCGAGTTCCGCTACCCCGGCGCCGAGACCCCGGTGCTGCGCGGCATCGACATCACCGCCCGCCCGGGCGAGACCACCGCCGTGATCGGCAGCACCGGCAGCGGCAAGAGCACGCTGCTCAGCCTGATCCCCCGGCTCTCCGACGCCACCGGCGGCCAGGTGCTGGTCAACGGCGTGGACGTGCGCGAGGTCGCACCCGCGACGCTGGCCGAACGGGTCGGCCTGGTGCCGCAGAAGCCGTACCTGTTCTCCGGCTCGGTGGCCAGCAACCTGCGCTACGGCAAGCCCGACGCCACCGACGAGGAGCTCTGGCAGGCGCTGGAGATCGCCCAGGCGAAGGACTTCGTCGAGCGCATGGAGGGCGGTCTGGACGCACCGATCGCCCAGGGCGGCGGCAACGTCTCCGGCGGGCAGCGCCAGCGCCTGGCGATCGCCCGGGCCCTGGTCCGCAGGCCGGAGATCTACCTCTTCGACGACTCCTTCTCGGCCCTCGACTACGCCACCGACGCCCGGCTGCGGGCCGCGCTGCTGGCGGAGACCTCGGAGGCCACCGTGGTGATCGTCGCCCAGCGGGTGAGCACCATCCGCGACGCCGACCGGATCATCGTCCTCGACGAGGGTGAGGTGGTCGGCAGCGGAACGCACCACGAGCTGATGGCCGACAACCCGACATACCGGGAGATCGTGCTCTCCCAGCTCACCGAGCAGGAGGCGGCGTGACCACCCCGCAGAAGTCCGGCGGCCCCGCCGTCGGCGCGGCCGAGCCCGAGGACGCGGCCAAGCCCGGCGGCGGCCCGGCGCTGACCGCCTCGCAGGAGGCCGCCGCCCGCCGCGGTCCGGCCGGCCCCGGCCGGTTCATGGGCGGCCAGGGTGCCGAGAAGTCGATGGACTTCAAGGGCTCCAGCCGCCGGATGCTCGGCCTGCTGCGCCCCGAGCGTGCGGCACTGAGCGGCATGGTCGTCCTGGGCGCGCTCAGCGTCGGCTGCGCGGTGGCCGGGCCCAAGCTGCTCGGCAACGCGATGGACCTGATCGTCAAGGGCTTCCTCGGCCACCAGATCCAGACCCCGCAGGCCCTGCAGTACATCCTGAGCAAGGGCGGCAAGCAGGCCGACGTGCTCCGCGCGACCCACTTCACCCCCGGCCACGGGATGGACTACGGCGCCATCGGCACCGTGCTGATCTGGGTGCTGCTGATCTACGTCGGGTCGGCGGCGTTCGGCATCGTGCAGGGCCGGCTGGCCGCGCGCGCGATCAACAAGACGGTCAACCGGCTGCGCGGCCAGGTGGAGACCAAGATCAGCCGGCTGCCGCTGAGTTACTTCGACAAGCAGCCGCGCGGCGAGGTGCTCAGCCGGGTCACCAACGACATCGACAACGTCGGCCAGTCCATGCAGCAGACCATGGGCCAGGTGGTGAACTCGCTGCTCACCATCGTCGGCGTGCTGGCGATGATGTTCTGGATCTCCTGGATCCTCGCGCTGATCGCGCTGGTCTCGGTGCCGCTCTCGGTGGTCGTCGCGGCCCGGGTCGGCAAGCGCGCCCAGCCGCAGTTCGTCGCGCAGTGGAAGACCACCGGCAAGCTGAACGCGCACATCGAGGAGATGTACACCGGGCACGCCCTGGTGAAGGTCTTCGGCCGGCAGAAGGAGGCGGCGGAAACCTTCCGCCAGCAGAACGAGGAGCTCTACGCCTCCAGCTTCCGGGCGCAGTTCATCTCCGGGATCATCCAGCCCGCGATGATGTTCATCGGCAACCTCAACTACGTGGCGGTCGCCGTGGTCGGCGGGCTGCGGGTGGCCAGCGGCGCGCTCTCCATCGGTGACGTGCAGGCCTTCATCCAGTACTCGCGGCAGTTCAGCCAGCCGCTCACCCAGGTCGCGAGCATGGCCAACCTGCTGCAGTCCGGCGTCGCCTCGGCCGAGCGGGTCTTCGAACTGCTGGACGCCGACGAGCAGTCCGCCGAACCCGAGCGCCCCGAGCGCCCGGCCGAACTGCGCGGCCTGGTCTCCTTCGAGGACGTCGCCTTCCGCTACGACCCCGACAAACCGCTGATCGAGGACCTCTCCCTCAAGGTCGAACCCGGCCAGACCGTCGCCATCGTCGGCCCCACCGGCGCCGGCAAGACCACCATGGTCAACCTCCTCATGCGCTTCTACGAGGTCACCGGCGGCCGGATCACCCTGGACGGCGTCGACATCGCCGCCATGTCCCGCGAGGAACTGCGCGCCGGCATCGGCATGGTCCTCCAGGACACCTGGCTCTTCGGCGGCACCATCGCCGACAACATCGCCTACGGCGCCACCCACGCCACCCGCGAGCAAGTCATCGAAGCCGCCAAAGCCGCCCACGTCGACCGCTTCGTACGCACCCTGCCCGAGGGCTACGACACCGTCATCGACGACGAAGGCACCGGCGTCAGCGCCGGCGAGAAACAACTCATCACCATCGCCCGCGCCTTCCTCGCCCAACCCAGCATCCTGGTCCTGGACGAAGCCACCAGCTCCGTCGACACCCGCACCGAAGTACTGATCCAACGCGCCATGGCCCTACTGCGCACCGGCCGCACCAGCTTCGTCATCGCCCACCGCCTCTCCACCATCCGCGACGCCGACGTCATCCTCGTGATGGAGAACGGCTCGATCGTCGAACAGGGCTCGCACGACGACCTGATCGCCACCGAAGGCGCCTACGCCCGCCTCTACCAAGCCCAGTTCGCCCAAGCCGTGGCCGAGCAGGACTGACCTGACGCATGACGAAGGGCCGCCGTCCGCAGCTGCGGACGGCGGCCCTTCGTCATGCGGCCACGCCAGGCACCGGCTACTTCTTGGCGTCCTTCGGGGCGTCCGCGTCGGTGGAGAGCGCGGCGATGAAGGCCTCCTGCGGGACCTCCACGCGGCCGACCATCTTCATCCGCTTCTTGCCCTCCTTCTGCTTCTCCAGCAGCTTGCGCTTACGCGAGATGTCACCGCCGTAGCACTTGGCGAGGACGTCCTTGCGGATCGCCCGGACCGTCTCACGGGCGATGACCCGCGAGCCGATCGCGGCCTGGATCGGCACCTCGAACTGCTGACGCGGGATCAGCTTCTGCAGCTTGCCGGCCATCATGACGCCGTAGTTGTAGGCCTTGTCCTTGTGCACGATGGCGGAGAAGGCGTCCACGGCGTCGCCGTGCAGCAGGATGTCGACCTTGACCAGGTCGGCGGTCTGCTCACCGATCGGCTCGTAGTCGAAGGAACCGTAGCCGCGGGTCTTGGACTTCAGCTGGTCGAAGAAGTCGAAGACGATCTCGGCCAGCGGCAGCGTGTAGCGCAGCTCGACCCGGTCCTCGGAGAGGTAGTCCATGCCCTGGAGGTTGCCGCGACGAGCCTGGCAGAGCTCCATGATCGCGCCGACGAAGTCGTTCGGCGCCAGGATGGTGCCGCGCACCACCGGCTCGTAGACCTCGGCGATCTTGCCGGTGGGGAACTCGCTCGGGTTGGTGACGGTGTGCTCGGTGCCGTCCTCCATGACCACCCGGTAGATCACGTTCGGGGCGGTGGAGATCAGGTCGAGGTTGAACTCGCGCTCCAGGCGCTCCCGGATGATCTCCAGGTGCAGCAGGCCGAGGAAGCCGCAGCGGTAGCCGAAGCCGAGCGCGACCGAGGTCTCCGGCTCGTAGACCAGCGCGGCGTCGTTGAGGCGCAGCTTGTCCAGCGCGTCGCGGAGCAGCGGGTAGTCGCTGCCGTCGAGCGGGTAGAGGCCCGAGAAGACCATCGGGCGCGGATCCTTGTAGCCGCCCAGCGCCTCGGTCGCACCCTTGTGCATCGAGGTGATGGTGTCACCGACCTTGGACTGCCGGACGTCCTTCACACCGGTGATGATGTAGCCCACCTCGCCGACGCCGAGGCCGTCGGCGACCTTGGGCTCGGGCGAGATGACGCCGATCTCCAGCAGCTCGTGGGTGGCGCCGGTGGACATCATCGCGATCCGCTCACGCTTGGTGAGCTGGCCGTCGACCACCCGGACGTAGGTGACCACGCCGCGGTAGGAGTCGTAGACCGAGTCGAAGATCATCGCGCGGGCCGGGGCGTCCTTGACGCCGACCGGGGCGGGGATCTTCGCGACCACGTGGTCGAGCAGGTCCTCGACACCCAGGCCGGTCTTCGCGCTGACCTTGAGCACGTCCTCCGGGTCGCAGCCGATGATGTGCGCGAGCTCGGCGGCGTACTTCTCGGGCTGGGCGGCCGGCAGGTCGATCTTGTTGAGGACCGGGATGATCGTGAGGTCGTTCTCCAGGGCCAGGTACAGGTTGGCCAGGGTCTGCGCCTCGATGCCCTGGGCCGCGTCCACCACCAGGATGGTGCCCTCGCAGGCGGCCAGGGAGCGGGACACCTCGTAGGTGAAGTCCACGTGGCCCGGGGTGTCGATCATGTTGAGGATGTGCGTGGCGCCCTCGTGCTCACCGGTCTTCGGGGCCCACGGCAGGCGGACCGCCTGCGACTTGATGGTGATGCCGCGCTCGCGCTCGATGTCCATCCGGTCGAGGTACTGGGCACGCATCTGCCGGGGGTCGACAACGCCGGTGATCTGCAGCATCCGGTCGGCGAGGGTCGACTTGCCGTGGTCGATGTGGGCGATGATGCAGAAGTTGCGGATCAGCGCCGGGTCGGTACGGCTGGGCTCTGGCACGTTCGTAGGGGTCGCGGGCACCTTGGTCCGATTCTCCGTTGGTCCGGGGGGGGCCGGACGCTGTCGTCCGATCCAGGAGCCCTGGACTGTGTCTCAAATACCAGGGTTCCGTCCATCTTCCCATGAGCCCGCCGCCACCCGCCGGTTTGGGGGGCGCGGCCGGGCCCTGGTAGCGTGGGGCGCTGCACCTCGCTTTCGGCATGCCCTCTCAGCTGGTCCGGAGCGAAGGACGCAACACCCGCAGACCCGATCGATCAGATAAGACTGAGGCTCTTTCGTGGCGAACATCAAGTCCCAGATCAAGCGCAACAAGACCAACGAGAAGGCGCGCCTGCGCAACAAGGCCGTCAAGTCCTCGCTGAAGACCGCGCTGCGCAAGGCCCGCGAGGCCGTTGCCGCCGGTGAGACCGAGAAGGCCACCGTGCTGGCCCGCGAGGCCTCCAAGGCCCTCGACAAGGCCGTGAGCAAGGGCGTCATCCACAAGAACCAGGCCGCCAACAAGAAGTCGGCGATCACCAAGCAGGTCGTCGCCACCCAGGCCTGAGCACCGCTCGCCTGGCTCGGCGGCGGCACGCCGTCGCCGTAGCTCTTCGCAGTACCTCGCAGTATCCCTCGGGTGATCGTCCGGCCCTCTACCCGGAGCCCCCAGGGCGCACGAACTCGTACCGCACGCGGCCTGCGTTCGCCACGCGGGTGCGGTGCACAGCTCGACCGGCAGGCGCCGTGGCAGTCCCTTCACCGGGACGTCGCGGCGCCTGTCGGCGTTTGCGGGGCGCTTGCGGGGGCCGGCGCGGGCGGGGGCCGGCGCGGGCGGGGTTGTGTCCGTTGTCGGTGTCGGGGGTGGGGAGGTGCGCCGGGTATATCGTCGAGCAACGCTCCGATCCCGGCTCATCACTCTCCGCCGCCTCCTGGGGGACCGCCCATGTCGACACCGCCGCAGGCTCAGCCCGGCTACGGCTACGGCTATCCGGTGTTGCCGGCCCAACCGCCCCAGCAACTGCCGCCCCAGCAACCACCGGTCGAGCAACCCGTGCAGGGGCCCACGCCCGTGCCACGTGGGCGGCGACTGCTGCGGCGGGCCCGGTGGGGGTTCGCGGGTGCGCTGGTGGCCTCGGCCTTCTGGACGGTGGCGGTGTGGACCGTGCCCGGGATGGTCAGACCGCCCTCCGCCGCACTGTCGACCGGGGCGTACCGGGTGACCGACAACCTGTGCGCCACGGCGCCACTGACTCGGCTCGGCCAGCTGTACCCGGTCTCGGCCGGGACGCCGAACCACTTCACCACGCGGACCAAGGCACTCGACGACATGAGCTGCACCGAGTACCTCAAGAGGTCCGCCACCGACGCCGGCTACGTCTCGGTGTACCTGGACACGTCACTGCACCACGCGGTCAACCCGGCGGCCGAGTTCGCGTCGGAGCGCAGTGCCCTGTCGCAGCGGCAGTTCCAGACCGGCGACGTCCCGGAGTTGGGCAGCCAGGCCTTCACCGGGTACCAGGACCTGCAGAGCGGCCCCGACCGCAACCAGCACTTCGTGACCCAGCTGATCTATGTCCGGGACGGTGGGGCGGTCTTCTACCTGTCCTGGACCGGCTCCTACGAGGCCGGCAAGGACTCCGTGCCCGACCGGGACGGGATTCGGCAGGCCGTGGTGATCGACGCCCGCGACGCGCTGCGGGCACTGGGCGGGCGGGGCTGAGCGGGCGGGGGTGAGCGGGCGGGGGTGAGCGCGAGCAGGGTTGTCGCGCACAGCCGTTGCCCCTGTGCTGCTTTTGTGCTGCCGCTGAGGTCCGTCAGTACGGGCGGGCGCCGGCGCGAGCCGCCCGGGCGACCGCGACCACCGCGCGCTCCAGGGCATAGGCGGGATCGTCCGAACCGCCCTTGACGGCGGCGTCGGCCTGCGCGATCGCGGTCAGCGCGGCGGCGACGCCGTCGCCGGTCCAGCCGCGCATCTGCTGGCGGACCCGGTCCACCTTCCACGGCGGCATGCCCAGTTCGCGTGCCAGGTCGGCCGGGCGCATCGAGCGGTCCGCCGTGGCGAGCCGGCCGATGCTGCGCACGCCGGCGGCCAGCGCGTAGGTGATGCCGGTCGGCGGCTGGCCCACCGCCAGCGCCCAGCGCAGCCGCTCCAGCGCGTCGGCGGCCCGACCGGTGACCGCCAGGTCGGCGACCTCGAAGCCGGTGGCCTCGGCCCGACCGCTGTAGTAGCGGGCCACCACGCGCTCGTCGATGGTGCCCTCGACGTCGGAGGTGAGCTGGCTGCAGGCGGCGGCGAGCTCCCGCAGGTCACCCCCGAGCGCGTCCAGCAGCGCCTGGCAGGCCTCCGGACTGGCCGACCGGCCGAGCGTGCGGAACTCGCCACGGACGAAGGCGATCCGCTCGCCGGCCTTGGTCAGCTTGGCGCAGGCCACCTCGCGGGCGCCGGCCTTGCGGGCCGCGTCGAGCAGGCCCTTGCCCTTCGGTCCCCCGGCATGCACCAGGACGATGATCACCTCATCGGCCGGCGCATCCAGGTAGGCCTTGAGCTCCTTCACCGACTCCGCCGCGAGATCCTGCGCGGCCCGGACCACGATCACCTTGCGCTCGGCGAAGAGCGAGGGAGTGGTCAACTCGGCCAGGCTCCCGGGCTGCAGGGCGCCGGGGGCGAGATCGCGCACGTCCGTATCGGGATCCGCCGCCCTCGCCGCGGCCACCACCTGGGCAACCGCACGGTCCAGCAGCAACTCCTCCTGGCCGACCGCGAGGGTCAGCGGGGCGAGCAGGTCGTCGGGTGCACTCTTCCTGGCCATCGCGTACCAGCATCCCATGGGCGACCGACAGGTCCGGGGCCACCGACGGCAGACCACCGGAGACAATGGTCAGCGTGAGCTCTCGTGACATCCCTGACACCCGTGACTTCGACACCCCTCCGGCCGTGCCCGTCGGCGTGACCACGGGCCGGCAGCTGCTGGTCCTGGCCGACCGCGACGAGGCCGAGGCGGTGGCCGAGGCGCTGCTCGAACAGTGGCCGGCGCTCGGTCCGTTGGAGCTGGTGCGGGATGCGCTGGCCGGGGAGGACGACGCCGAGGACGCGCAGTGGCTGGTCGTGTTGGAGGAGCCCGTGGGCGGCTGGCAGGCGGAGCTGGTGGCAGCGGTGGACGCGCTGGTCGCGGAGCACGAGGGGTGGCGCGAGGAGGGCTAGGGCCTGTACGGCCGGCTTCGGTGGTGCTGTCATCCTCGTTCTCGCTGTCCGGGTGGGGGTGGATGAGGGCGCGCAGGGCGGTGGGGGTGTCACCGAGGACGGCGATGTCGCCGCTCTGGTCGGTGCGCAGCACGGTGGTGCCCAGGGCGCGTAGTTGGTCGACGGTGCGGGCGGCCGGGTGGCCGTAGGGGTTGCCGGCGCCGACCGAGATCAGCGCGAGGCGCGGTCGCAGGGCTCGGGCCAGGTCCCAGTCCTGGTTGGCCGAGCCGTGGTGGGCCACCTTGAGGACGTCGACCGGTCCCGGGTGCGCCCGGCTGAGCAGTTCGGCCTGGGCGGCCGGTTCGAGGTCGCCGAGCAGTGCCAGGCGCAGGCCGCCGGCCGTGACCAGCAGCGCAACGCTCGCGTTGTTGGCCCCCGGAGTCGCCGGGCCCAACTCGCCGACCGGCCACAGCACATCCCAGGACAGCTCGGGCCCCGCCGTACGGTGCTCCCCCGGCATCGCCCGCAGCACCGGCACCCCCGCCTCGGCCGCCCAGCGGGTCACCTTCGCGACCTCTCCCGGCGGTGTCGCCACGGTGGTCGTCTCGATCGCGCCGACCGAACGGTTGCGCAGCACACCCGGCAGACCCTCACTGTGATCAGCGTGGAAATGGGTCAACAGCACCATCGGCACCCGGGTGATCCCCAGATCGCGCAGGCAGGCGTCGGCCGCCGCCGGGTCGGGACCGGTGTCGACGACCACGGCGGTGTCCGAGCTGTCGTCACCAGGTCCGCCGGTGACGGGGAGGACCAGTAGGTCTCCCTGACCGACCGAGCACATCACCAGCCGGGCTCCGGTGGGCGGCCAGCCGGTGGCGATCCGGACCAAGGGCGCCGGGCGGAGCAGGAGCAGCAGAAATCCGAGCACGAGCAGGGCGGCCACCAGCACGCGGACGCGCCGCCGCAGCGGAGACGGGAGCACCGGCACGGGCACGGGCGTGGGACCAGACGCGAACGGGGCATCGAGCTGCTGCCCCGTCAGATCGCCATCGGCCTCGGCATCGCTACCGGCGTCATGCTTCGCGGGCAGCAGCAGCCGAACCGCGTAGCAGGCGGCGAGCACGGCGAGGGCCAGGCTGATCGTGCCCAACCAGCCTGGGGTCCAAGCGAGTTCGGCGCCCGGGAGGTCGGCGCCTGTCCTGGCCACCATCGCGAGCCACTCCGTCGGCAGCCCTGCCAACCCCGCCGCGAACCGGGCCAGCCCGGCGGAGAGCGGGGCGAGCGCAAGGGCGGCGAAGCCGATCAGGGTGGCCGGGGTGATGGCGAGTTCGGCGAGCAGGTTGCACGGGATACCCACCAGGCTGACGCGCGGTGCCAGCAGCACCGTGGCCGGTGCGCAGAACGCCTGCGCGGCGGCGGCGACGGCCACGCCGCCGGCCAGGTGGTGTGGCCAGCCGCGCTCGTGCAGCGCCCGCGCCCAACGCTGACCGGCGGTGAGCACCCCCAGGGTCGCGAGGGCGGACAGCAGGAAGCCGTAGGAACGGGCCAGGAACGGGTCCACCAGCAGCAGTACCAGGACACCACCGGCCAGTGCGGGAACCGCCTGGCGAGGCCGCCCCATGGCGAGCGCGAGCAGCCCGACCAGGCCGGTGGCGGCAGCTCTCAGCACGCTCGGGTCGGGCCGGCAGAGCGTCACGAAAGCCACCGTCAACACCGCGCCCAGCAGCGCCGTGACACGCAGCGGAACGCCCAGCAGCGCGGCCAGCCCACCGCGCTCGGCGGTGCCGGCCCGCGCGGGCGCGCCGAGCAGGACGGCGAGCACGATGGAGAGGTTGGCGCCGCTGACGGCCGTGAGGTGCACCAGGTCGGTGGCGCGGAACGCCTCGTCCAGGTCATCCGGCATCGCGGAGGTGTCGCCCACCACGAGCCCCGGGAGCAGCGCGCGGGCGTCGGACGGCAGCCCGGCACAGGCCTCGCGCAGGCCCTGGCGCAGCCGACCGGCTAGCCGTTGGGCCCAGCTGGGCGGGGCGAGTTGACGCGGTGACCCCTGGGCGAGCAGAGCGGCCGCCGTGTCCCGTCCGGCCCCGGAAGCTGGCAGCACCCGGGCCTGCGCGGCGATCCGGGCGGACGGCAGCAGGCCCTGCCAGGCGGCGGCGTCGCGCTCCTGGACGATGACGGTGACGGGCGTGCGGGTGCGGGTGGTGGCACCGGTCGAGACGGTGACCTGGTCGGCGATCGCGTCGACGGTGAGGACGGGGTGGCCCGGGTTGGAGCCGCGCGCGTGGGAGGTACGGGTGTGCGGGTCGCCGGTGATGGTGAGGTCGACCGAGACGTGGGTGGAGCTGGGCGCTGGAGCGGGCGTGGGAGTGGGCACGGGGGTACGGGCGGCGACCGGAGCGTCGGGGGCGGCGGCAGTTGAGCGGGCCAGCGCGGGCAGCGGGCCACGGTGCAGGTCGGCGGTGTGCAGCACGGTGCAGGCGGTGGCGGCCGCGCCGGTGAGCAGCAGGGCGGCGACCATCGCGAGCGGTGCGTGCGGGTGGTGGCGGGCGTTGCCGTCGGGGTCGTCAGCGTCGGGGTCCTCATCGTCGGGGTCGGCGTGGTGGCGGTGGTGGTAGTGGACGGCCAGCAGGAGGAGCGCGGCGGCTCCCGCGGCGAGGCCGGCGGCGGTCAGCAAGGCCGGGGCGTGCCCGGCGTCGGCGCCGAGCAGCAGGGCGGTGACACACCAGGCGACGATGGCGGGCAGCAGCAGGCGCAGGTCGGTGTGCTGGCCGGCGGCGGAGGGTGGAGGTGGCATCAGTGCCCCCGGAGTCGGGTGGGCGGGCGCGGGCTCACAGGGTCACCAGGGGTTTGAGCTCGGCAAGCTTTCGATCTCCGATACCGCTGATCTGGCGAAGTTGGTCGAGCGAGCGGAACAGGCCGTGCGCGCTGCGGAAGTCGAGGATGTGCTTGGCCAGGACCGGCCCCACCCCCGGCAGCGCGTCGAGTTGATCCAGCGTCGCGTGGTTGAGGCTCACCGGGGCCTTCGGACCGGTTGGTGAGAGACCGCCCTGAGCCGGCGGGGACGGCGCGCCGACCAGGACCTGCTCACCGTCCAGCAGGATGCGGGCCATGTTGAGCGTGTCGGTGTCGACCCCCGGCAGCGCGCCGCCGGCGGCCCGGAGAGCGTCGGCGACCCGCGAGCCGCTGGGGAGCGTCCGAATGCCCGGGTGGGCCACCCGGCCGGCGACGTCGATCACGACGGGCGACGACGCCGGGCTGTCGCTCCCCGCTGTCGGCGCGCCCGGGGAGGCCGGGAGCGGAGCAGCGTCGGGAGCCGCTGTCGGCGCAGCGGCGGAGCCGGCGTTGAGGGCAGGTGCGGTCGAGAGCTCCGCTTGAGCGGCCGATTTGCTGACCGGTCTGGTGGAGCCGACCGGGACGGCGACGGGTTGCGGGCGGCCGAACCAGAAGTGCTGCACCGCATAGCCGACGGCGAGCAGGAGGAGCACGGTGAGGCCGAGCACGGCCTTGCGGTCGGCGAGCAGCAGGGAGTGCAGGGCGGCGGGGAGGCGGAAGCGACGGCCGCCGGAGCGGGTGAGGACGGGGCTGGGCGCGAGCGGGCTGGCAGGGGGCGCGGGCTCGGGGGTTGCAGGAGCGGGAGTGGGGGCGGCCCCGCCCGGTGGCTCGGCGGCCGAACTGCCCGGCGTGGCACGGCGACCGTAACCCTGCGGCCAACCATCCGGCAGACCGGCCGAGTCGGTCTGCGGCGGGGCGGGCTCGCGGGCAGCGGCGGGCGAGGTCGGCGGCCTCAACGGCGAGGCGACGGCAGGAGCGGCAGGGACGGCAGGAGCGGCAGGGTCGACAGCCGGACCGACGGAAGTGGCAGCACCGGAGGCAGTGGGCGGTCGAGGCGAGGAAGGAGCAGGCGCAGACTCAGCGGCCGGGCCCGCGGATTTCAGCGCACCCGCGGCCGTCGCCGACCGACCCTGGGCGAGCGAGGCGCGGAGTCGGGCCGCCGCGGCTGACCCGGCGTCCACGCGCGGGGCACTCGTGTCAACGCGCGGCGATGGGCGGATGGGTGCTGGGGCACTGAGGGCAGCCAGGCGGCTGCGGGCGAGGTCGGCGGCCTCAAGGCGACGGGTGGCGGCAGGGGTGCGTAGGCGTTTCATGGGGCCGACGGTACGGAGCGCCGGCGCTGCCTGTCAGAGACCGTTCAGAACCTGTGGACAACCCCGCCCTTGTGGATAACCACGCCCCAGTTCACGGCAGCTGACCACCTGTCAGCTCACCACCGGCGCCACCACCACCGCGAGCAGCCCGGGCCCCGCGTGGGCACCGATCACCGCGCCCACCTCTTCCACCAGTACGTCGCGGACACCCGGGACGCGCTCCCGGAGCCGTTCGGCCAGCGGCTCGGCCCGGTCCTCGGCGGCCAGGTGGTGGACCGTGATGTCCACCTCCCCCAGGCCGGCCTGCTCGACCGCGATCTCCTCCAGCCGGGCGATCGCCCTGGACGCCGTGCGGACCTTCTCCAGCGGCTCGATCCGACCGCCGGTGAGGTGCAGCAGCGGCTTCACCGCGAGGGCCGAGCCGAGCAGCGCACGCGCGGTGCCGATCCGGCCGCCGCGGCGCAGGTGTTCGAGGGTGTCGACGTAGAAGATGCCTCGGGTCGCCGCGGCCCGGCGCTCGGCGACCGCGGCCACGGCAGCCGGATCGAACCCGGCCTCGCGGGCCTCGGCTGCGGCCAGTACCGCGTAGCCCAAGGCCATCCCGACCAATCGGCTGTCGAGCACCTGGACCGGGATCGGCGCCTCGGCGGCGGCGAGTCGGGCGGCCTCGGCGGTGCCGGACAGCTCGGCGGAGAGGTGGATCGACAGGATCGCGCTCGCCCCGCCCGCGGCGGCCGCGCGGTAGGCGGCGGCGAAGGTCGCCGGGTTGGGGCGGGAGGTGGTCAGGCGATGCCGGGCGCGCAGTGCCTCCCCGACGTCCTTGGGGGTGATCTCCAGCCCCTCGGCCCGTACCTCGTCGCCCAGCACCACGCTCAACGGGACCACCGTGATCTCGTGCCGGTCGATGACCCGCTGGGGCAGATAGGCCGTGGAATCGGTGACAAGCGCGAGGTCGGCGGGCATGTGCCGGAGGTTACTCCCCGAAACGGGCAGAGGACAGCCGGGCCCGAGCGGGTCGGGTCAGCTCGGCGAGGACCCGGGGTGGGGCTTGCGCAGCCGCTGACCGAGCCGGCTCAGCGGCTCGGTCAGGTTGAGCGCCTCCTCCGCGCTCAACCGCCCGGCCCGCGCCGCGATCCCGGGGCGCGAGGAAGCGGCGGAAGCGGCGGAAGCAGAGGCAGCGGACGTCGTGGAGGCAGCAGCGGCACGAGAGCCCGCACCATCGCCACCCTCCGCCGAAGCCCCCGAGTCCACCCGGTCCCAGTGCCGCAGCGCCCCCGCCTCGCTCTCGCACTCCGCGCTCAGCCGGCCCAGCTCGTCCGCCGCGAACCGGTGCGCCCGGTCCTGCGCCGCCCAGCGCATCGACTCGGCGGAGTGGGTGATCCGGTCCGCGCGCTCGCGCAGTTCGGGCAGCTTGGCGGCGATCCGGGTCGGCTCGGGTTCGCGCTCCAGCATCCGCAGTTCGGCGTCCAGCTCGGCGGCGTGCACGTCCAGGCGGTCCAACAGGCGCAGCGACTCGGCGAGTTGACCGTCCGTGCCGACCCCGCCCGCCAGCACCGCGCGGGTGCCGGCCAGCGAGGTGCGCAGCCCGAGGCGGACGGCGGCCAGCTCGCCCTGCGCACCGGGCTTGGTGTACCGCTTGGCCTTCAAGGCGACGTTCTCCACCGCGCGGCGGGCCTGCACCTCGGTCTGCTCGACCTTCGCCACCACCGCCTTGGTGGCCTTGATCGCGCCCACCACGACGAGCACGACCACGGCGGCCGAGAAGAGGCCGAGCAGGATGAGCACCGCGCCGATCGCGTCCATCAGTTGCCGCCTTCCAGCGGAAGCCGGGCTCGCCCGGGCTCCGTATCGGTTACCGGCTTACCACGGTAGCCGCCGCGCAGCCGCAGCAGAGCGGTAACCGGGGATGGATCAGGGTGCGGTCAGGGATCTCCCTGAGCCGCCGGTTGCGAGCGGTCCGGGTCGATCGCGCCGGGAAACGGCCGGCGCCGACCGAACCCAGCGGGCCGGCCACCCCGCGAACGGAGCGGCCGGCCCGGTGAGCCACTGATGCGGTCAGCCCGTGACGATGTTCACCAGCTTCGGCGCCCGGGCGATCACCTTGCGCACCGGAGCCCCGGCGATCGCGGCGACCACGGCCGGGTCGGCCAGTGCCAGCGCCTCCAGCTCGGCGTCCGTGATGGTCGGCGGGACCTCCAGGCGGGCCCTGACCTTGCCCTTGATCTGGACCACGCAGGTCACCGCCTCGTCCACCAGGTAGACCGGGTCGGCGACCGGGAAGTCGGCGAAGGCCAGCGAGTCGGTGTGGCCCAGCTTGCGCCACAGCTCCTCAGCGATGTGCGGGGCCAGCGGGGCGACCATCAGGACCAGCGCCTGGGCCACCTCGCGCGGCGTGGAGCCGCGCTTGACCAGGTAGTTGTTCAGCTCGATCGCCTTGGCCACGGCCGTGTTGAAGCGCAGCCCGGCCAGGTCGCCGCGGATCCCGTCGATCGCCTTGTGCAGCGCGCGCAGGGTCGGCTCGTCGGCCGGCTCCTCGCTGACCACCAGCTCACCGGTCTCCTCGGAGACCACGTTGCGCCACAGCCGCTGCAGGAAGCGGTAGGAGCCGACCACGGCGCGCGGGTCCCACGGGCGGGAGACGTCCAGCGGGCCCATCGACATCTCGTACAGGCGCAGCGTGTCGGCGCCGTACTCCTCGCAGATGGTGTCCGGGGCGACGGCGTTCTTCAGCGACTTGCCCATCTTGCCCGCCTCGCGGGTGACCGGTTGCCCCTGCCAGACGTAGCCGCCGTCCACCTCCTCGACCTCGACGGCCGGCACCGGGAAGCCGCGCGCGTCACGGTAGACGTCGGCGGTGATCATGCCCTGGTTGAACAGCTTGTGGAACGGCTCCACCGAGGAGACGTGGCCCAGGTCGTGCAGCACCTTGTGCCAGAAGCGGGCGTACAGCAGGTGCAGCACCGCGTGCTCCGCCCCGCCGACGTACAGGTCCACGCCGCCGGCCGGCTTCTGCTCGGTCGGGCCCATCCAGTAGGCCTCGTTGGCCGGATCGACCACCTTCGAGGCGTTGACCGGGTCGACGTAGCGCAGCTCGTACCAGCAGGAACCGGCCCAGTTGGGCATGGTGTTGGTCTCGCGGCGGTAGGTCCGCTCCCCGTCACCCAGGTCCAGCCGCACGCTGACCCAGTCCTCGTTGCGCGACAGCGGGGTCTTCGGGGTGCTGGCGGCGTCGTCGGAGTCGTAGGTGTGCGGCGAGTAGTCGTCCACCTCGGGGACCTCGACCGGCAGCATCGACTCGGGCAGCGCGTGCATCACGCCGTCCTCGTCGTAGACGATCGGGAACGGCTCGCCCCAGTACCGCTGCCGGCTGAACAGCCAGTCGCGCAGGCGGTAGTTGACCGTGCCTTCGCCGATGCCGCGCTCGGTCAGCCAGGCGGTGACGGCGGCCTTGGCCTCGGCCACCCGCAGGCCGTTCAGCGACACGTCGGGGTTGGCGGAGTTCACGATCACCGAGTCGTAGGTGTCGAACGCGTCGTCCCACTCGGCCGGGTCGGTGCCGCGCCCGTCGGTCGGCTCGACCACGCAGGTCATCGGCAGCGAGAAGGCGCGGGCGAAGGCGAAGTCGCGGTGGTCGTGCGCGGGCACGGCCATGATCGCGCCGGTGCCGTAGCCCATCAGCACGTAGTCGGCGATGAAGACCGGGACCGGCTTGCCGGTGACCGGGTTGGTCGCGTAGGCGCCGGTGAAGACACCGGTCTTGACCTTGGCGTCGACCTGCCGCTCGACGTCCGACTTGGCGGCGGCCACGGCCCGGTAGGCGGCGACGGCCTCGGCGGGGGTGTGCGCCTCGCCCTTCCAGTCGGCGTGCGTCTCGGCCGGCCAGGCGGCCGGGACGATCGCGTCGACCAGCTCGTGCTCGGGCGCCAGCACCATGTAGGTGGCGCCGAACAGGGTGTCGGGGCGGGTGGTGAAGACGGTGATCGGCTGCTGCCCCGCACCGCCGTTGTGGGTCGGGACGGTGAAGTCGACCCGGGCCCCCTCGGAGCGGCCGATCCAGTTGCGCTGCTGCAGCTTGATCGCTTCCGGCCAGTCCAGCATGTCCAGGTCGCTGATCAGCCGGTCGCCGTACGCGGTGATCCGCATCATCCACTGGCGCAGCTTGGACTTGAAGACCGGGAAGTTGCCGCGCTCGGAGCGGCCGTCGGCGGTGACCTCCTCGTTGGCCAGCACGGTGCCCAGCCCGGGGCACCAGTTGACCGGCACCTCCTTGCTGTACGCCAGGCGGTACTCGCCCAGCAGCTCCTCGCGCTCCAGCCCGGACAGTTCGGACCAGGCGCGGCCGTCCGGGGTCGGGCGCGAGCCGTCGGCGAAGGCGGCGATCAGCTCGGCGATCGGGCGGGCCGCGTTCACGGCCGGGTCGTACCAGGAGTTGAAGATCTGCAGGAAGATCCACTGGGTCCAGCGGTAGTACTCCGGGTCGATGGTGGAGATCGACCGGCGGCTGTCGTGGCCCAGGCCCAGCCGGCGCAGCTGGGCGCGCATGTTGGCGATGGCGGCCTCGGTGGAGACCCGGGGGTGCACGCCGGTGGCCACCGCGTGCTGCTCGGCGGGCAGGCCGAAGGCGTCGTAGCCCAGCGTGTGCAGCACGTTGTGCCCGGTCATCCGCTGGAACCGGGCGTAGACGTCGGTGGCGATGTAGCCCAGCGGGTGACCGACGTGCAGGCCGGCGCCGGAGGGGTACGGGAACATGTCCATGATGAAGGCGTGCGGCTTGGCCGCGACGTCACCGGCGGCGCTGTGCGGCGCCAGCGGGCCGGCCGGGTTGGGGGCGTCGAACGTCCCGTCCTTCTCCCAGGTGTCCTGCCAGCGGGCCTCGATGTCGGCGGCCAGGCCAGCGTCGTATTTGAACGTCGGCGTCCGGAACGGCTCGGTGGCAGCGGGGGTCGTCTCGCTCATGGTCCTTCAGGCTCCATCGTGTCAGATCGCGAATCGTCAGCGGGGTTGCCGGGCACGGCGCGAAAGGCCCGGAGAAACAAAAAAGCCCCTCGACAGGAGGGGGCGCCACGCTGACTCCGGCATGGCCCGCTGGGGTCGGCCGGTCCTGGTCAGCGCGGCCGGCTAAGGAGCAGGCGCACGGTTCGCATGGCAGCAGGGTACCGCAGCCGTGCCCCGGGCGTGGCGGTCGCCCCGAGCCCGGACGGGTCGACGGGGCTCAGTCGAGCCGCTGTTCGCCGTCCCGGCCGCCGACCGCCGACCCCCTCGCCGGCCCGGCCGCCGCGTCGAACTCGCGCAGTGCCCGGGCGACCACCTGGGACTGCATGCCGGCGGCCAGTCGGCGGGCCTGGCCGGCGGCCTCGACGGCGCGGTCCCGGTCGCCGGTGCGGTGCCAGGAGTCGGCCAGCCGGATCAGCAGCAGGGCCCGGGCCCGGGCACCGGCAGCGCCGGCCGCCGCCTCGGTCAGCATCGGCCGGGCCGGCTCGTGCTCGTCCAGGAACAGGTACGCGCCGCCGACCAGGCCGAGCAGCTCGGCGCGCCGCGGGCCGCCCTCCCCGGCGAGCAGCGCCAGGGCCCGCTCGGCGGCGTCCTCGGCGCCCGCCCGCTGTCCGGCGCGGGCCCGGGCCAGCGCCAGGCGGCCCAGCTGGCGGGCCTGCTGATGGGGCGTCAGCTGGTCGCCGACCGCCGCCAGCGCCTGCCCGAGCAGCGCGGCCGGATCCAGGCCCCGCGCGGTGCCCTGGTAGGTGACCTGAACCGCGAGGCCACCTACCACGCTCATCGCCAGCCGCGGCTCGCCGGCCACGTGCGCGGCCCGCAGCGCCGCCACGTAGGAGCGCTGGGCGGCCGCCTCCTGCCCGAGGTCGGCGGCCGCCCAGCCGACCAGCCGGGCCAGCCGTC
Source organism: Kitasatospora sp. GAS204B (assembly GCF_029892155.1). GTDB lineage: Bacteria > Actinomycetota > Actinomycetes > Streptomycetales > Streptomycetaceae > Kitasatospora. The sequence goes on from NZ_JARZAG010000009.1 coordinate 195,571, forward strand.
CCGCTGCCCCGTAGAGCGCGCGGCCCAGCCGCTCGTCCTCGGCGTAGCCCCCCAGTTCGAGCAGCTTGCCGGCCATCGACAGCTCGGCCCTGGCCGGGTCGAGCACCAGCCCGCCGCCACAGGCCTGGGCCAGCCGCCGCTTGCCCTGGTAGCCGAGGCGCAGGTCGGCCAGCTGTCCGGGTGTCACCCGCAGCGCGCCCTCGCCGCCGGTGAGCGGCGGGGGCGCGCTGGCCCAGTGCTCGACCGCCGCGGCCAGCTCCGCACCGCGGAACAGGTCGGTCAGCCGCACCGGGGCGGCCTGCGCGCCCGCCTCGCGCAGCGCCGTCTGCGCGGTGTCGGCCGTCCACGGGTCGGTGAGCAGCCGGGCGGAGAGCACCTTGGCGCCGCGGTTGCTGCCCATCCGCCCCCACAGCTGGCCGTAGGTGACCGCGATCCCCACCGCGCGGCTGAGCACCTCGCAGACCGCCTGGTCGTGCGGCGCCCGCGGCACCATGCCGCGGTCGCGCCACTTGTACGGGGCGGTCTGGCTGATCGACAGTCCGACGGGCAGCACCTGGTTGACCTCGCGGGCCAGCCGCTCGGGGCTCCAGGAGAGCTGATGCAGTATCCGGGCGAGCTCTTCGTTGCGCTTGCGGGCGAGATCGGCCATGGCCCGACGGTAGCGGGCTCGGGGCAGCACCCGGGGGCCATCGCGCGGAGATCCGGGAGACTTCAGGGCGGCATCACCGCGCGTATCGGACAGGGCCGAACGGTCCAGCGGTTTCACCAGCTCAGGGTCGGCTGCCGCAGCCCGGCGTAACCGGATGCGGTCACGCAGCGTAGGACACCCGGAATCCTCCACCCTCGAGAAACGGTGATCCTCTTGCCCCAGTCCGCCCTGCTCCCCCGCCCCGGCCTCGCCACCCCCGCCCCACCCAGGTCCCGCCGGCGGATCGGCCGGCGGATCGGCCGCCGCCGGGGCCTGGTGGCCGCCGCCGTGGTCCTCAACCAGCTGGCCTACGGGTCGGTGTACTCCTGGAGCATCCTGTCGGCCGGCCTCCAGTCCCGGGGCAACGGCTTCGCCCTCGGCCGGGACGAGGCCGGGCTGCCGTTCGCCACCGCACACGCGCTGGTCTTCCTCGGCACCGTGCTGGGCGGGACACTGATGAGCCGACGGCCGCCGCGCGGGATCGCGCTGCTGGCCGGGGCACTCTACGCGGGCGGCTTCCTGCTGGCCGGCTGCGCCCACGGGCGGGACGACTTCTGGCTGGTGCTGCTCGGCTACGGCGTGGTCAGCGGGGTGGGCCTCGGACTCGGCTACATCGTGCCGACCACCCTGCTGCAGCGCTGGTTCCCCCGGCACCGGGCGCTGGCCGCCGCGATCGCCACCGGCGGCTTCGGGCTCGGCTCGGTGCTCAGCGCGCCGCTCACCCGGCTGCTGGTCGCGCACTTCGCGGCGAACCCGGTGCGGGCACTGCTGGTGCTCGGCGGGCTGTTCCTGGTGACCACGCTGACCGGCGCCGCCTTCTTCCGGAACCCGCCGCAGCCGCAGCCGGTGCCCGCCCAGCGCGGCCCGGGCGCCACCACGATGGGCTACCGGCCGGCCCAGGCGCTGCGCACCCGGCAGTGGTACCTGCTGACCCTGATCCTCTTCTTCAACACCGCGGCCGGGATCAGCATGCTCGCGGTGATCGCCCCGGCGGCCGGCAGCCTGACCGGGCTGAGCCCGACCGCGGCCGCCGCGCTGACCGGTGCGCTCGGCGTCTTCAACACCGTGGGCCGGCCGCTCTGGGGCTGGCTCTCGGGCCGCACCGGGCTGCTGAACGCGTTCGTGCTGATGCTCGCCTCGCAGGGCCTGTGCCTGCTGGCGCTCTCCCAGGTGGCCTCGCCCGAGCTGTTCTTCCCGCTCGCGGCGCTGGTCTGCCTCTCCTTCGGCGGCGGCTTCGCCACCATGCCGGCCGTCGCCTCGGACTTCTTCGGGCTGGCGCACGCGGGCGGGGTGTACGGGCTGATGCTGATCGGCTGGAGCCTGGCCGGGATCGCCGGACCGCTGCTGGTCTCGGAGCTGGCGGCGCGCTCCTCGTACGGGACGGCGTTCCTGGTGCTCGGCACGGTGACGGTGGCGGCGGCGGTGCTGCCGCGGCTGACCAGGCGGCCGGCGGCGGCCTGACGCCGACCGGCCGGCCGACCCGGCGGCGGTCGCTCCGACAGCGGACAGCGACTAAGTCCGACGGCGCCGCGGCCGGACACGCCGCAGGGCGCTCGGGAGATGTCCCGAGCGCCCTGCGGTTCACTGTGGAGCTACGGGGAATTGAACCCCGGACCTCTTGCATGCCATGCAAGCGCTCTACCAACTGAGCTACAGCCCCATGTGCATTTTTTTGCCGCCCCCGGTCTCCCGCGGCGACAGGTCTTACTTTACACGGTCGACGGGACGGTTAACGAATCCATTCCCCGCCCCCACCCGAGAGGGGCGGGGACGGGACACCTACGGACCCCGGGTCGGACTAACCGGGTAGCGCCGCGCGGCGCGTGCGGAAGGCGAAGCCGGCCGCCAGCGCGGCGCAGACCAGCGTCGCGAAGGTGGTCACGGCCAGCGCGTGGCCCGAGGCCGCGGCCGGCGCCGGGTAGTTCACCGAACTGAGGAAGATCGTGCCGACCAGCGCCACCCCGACCACCTGCCCCAGCTGGATCATGGTCACCATCACCCCGCTGGCATCCGCCGCGTCGGCGGCCGCCACCCGGTTCAACGCCCGGGCGAACAGCGGGCTGTAGGCGCTGCCGGAGGACATCCCGATCACCAGCAGCAGCAGATCCGCACCGACGCCGAGCCGGCCGCCAGAGCGCAGCAGCTGACCGAGCGCCAGATAGCCGCCCGCGATCACCAGCAGCGACAGCACCGGCAGCGACAGGTGCAGCCGCTCGGGCAGCCGCTGCCAGTGCAGGCCGGCCACCCCGAAGCCGACCGCCAGCGGGCCGAAGACCAGTCCGGCGTGCAGCGGGCTGAAGCCGAGGCCGGCCTGCAGGTGCAGGGCGAAGGCGAACATGAAGCCCGCGAAGTTGAGCATGATCAGGAAGATCGCCACCGCGGCCGGCAGCAGGCCCGGTGCCCGCAGCACCCGGCCGTGGATCAGCGGCTGGCCGCCGCGCGCCGCGATCCGGCGCTCGACCACCACGAAGGCGGCGAAGGCCGACGCCGAGCCGGCCAGCATCAGCCAGCCCCAGAGCGGCCAGTTCAGCTCGTGGCCGAGCACCAGCGGCACCACCAGCAGCCCGATCGCCAGCGCCAGCACCAGCAGGCCCACCAGGTCGAAGCGGCGCTCCCGGTCCACCGGCAGTTCGGGCAGCAGCCGGTGCCCGGCCGCCAGCAGCACCAGCCCGATCGGCACGTTGACCAGGAAGACGGGGCGCCAGCCGGAGCCGAAGAGATCCGCGCTCACCAGCAGGCCACCCAGCACCTGCCCGACCACGGTGGCACCGGCCAGCACCGCGGTGTAGATGCCCAGTGCCCTGGCCCGGGCCGGACCGCTGAAGGTCTTCTGGATCAGACTCATCACCTGAGGCACCATCAGTGCGGCACCCGCGCCCTGCAGCAGCCGGAAGGCGATCAGACTCCCGGTGTCCTGGGCCAGACCGCAGAGCAGCGAGGCGGCGGTGAAGCCGACCAGACCGCTCTGGAAGAGCAGCCGGTGCCCGAACCTGGCACCCAGCCGGGCACCGGTGATCAGCAGCACCGCGTAGGCGATGGTGTAGCCGGCGATCACCAACTGCAGTCCGGCGCCCGAGGCGTGCAGGTCGGTGCGCATGGTCGGCACCGCGACGTTCACGATCGCCACGTCCAGCACGGCCATGAACTGGCCGGTGAGGATGAGCCCGAGCAGCAGGCCGGGGCGGCGGTGGCCGCCGGACGCGGCGGCCGGGACGGGGGCGTCCGCGGTGGTGGTGCGGGCGGTCCGTGGTGACCGCGCGGTCTGAAGGTCCGTCATGGGGACCAGCCTGCCGGGGTCGTGATACTGGTGGTTAGAGCCTGCTGATCCTGGTACCGGCACTACCTCCCAAAGCCCGGACAACTACGTCAGGATGGAGCCATGACCGTGCTGGACACCCCTGCCGAGGCACCCGCCACCACCGCCGGCGCAGGCCAGGCGCGAGCCCGCCGGACCGAGCTCGCGGCCTTCCTCAAGGCCTGCCGGGCCCGGGTCTCCCCCGAGGACGTCGGCCTGCCGCCAGGCCTGCGCCGCCGCACCCCGGGCCTGCGGCGTGAGGAGGTGGCGCAGCTCGCCGGGGTCGGGGTCACCTGGTACACCTGGCTCGAACAGGGGCGGCCGATCAACGCCAGCGAGCAGGTGATGTCCGCCGTCTCCCGGGCGCTGCTGCTCGACGCGGTGGAGCGCACGCACCTGTTCCGGCTGGCCGGCCTGCCCGGCGACGAGCTGGCAGGCCTCAGCTGCCTGGCCGTCGATCCCACGATGCAGGTGATCCTGGACGGCCTGACGCCGATGCCGGCCGCGATCTGCAACCGCCGCTTCGACGTGCTCGCCTTCAACGCCGGCTACGACGCGCTCTTCCCCGGCGCCACCCGCACCGTGGCGCCGGGCGGCCGGCGCAACTCGATGTGGTGCGCCTTCACCGTGCCCGACTGCTGCAACCCGTTCCTCAACCGGGACGAGGAACTGCCCCGGATGGTCGGGGTGATGCGCGCCGCCTACGCCTCGCACATCGGCGAACCGGCCTGGGAGGAGTGGGTCCGCGAACTGTCCGCCGCCAGCCCCCGGTTCCGCGAGCTCTGGGCGACCCAGCAGGTGGCGCCGGCCAGGACCGCGCTCAAGGTGTTCCGGCACGCCGGCGCGGGCGAGATCCGGGTCCAGGCCGCCTACCTGACCATGCCGGGCGCGCCCGAGCTGTACATGGTGGTCTACACCCCGGAGACGGAGCTGGACCGGGAGCGGATGGCCTGGGTCACCGCGCACCCGGACGCGCCGGTGACCGACCACGGGCACTGAACCGGAAAGCGCCGAAGGCCGGTACCTGACGGTACCGGCCTTCGATGCGCTGTGGAGCTACGGGGAATTGAACCCCGGACCTCTTGCATGCCATGCAAGCGCTCTACCAACTGAGCTACAGCCCCGCGACACGCACGGCCCGCGAGGACCGCTGGTGCGGAGTGGAGCTACGGGGAATTGAACCCCGGACCTCTTGCATGCCATGCAAGCGCTCTACCAACTGAGCTACAGCCCCGCACTCCCAGGATCCCGCGCCGCCCTGCCGGGCCGCGTTCTCTCCTGCGAACGAGGAAGACTCTAGCTGGTCAGACCCGGAATGACGAAATCCCACCGGTGCCCGGCCCACCGCACTCAGCTCTCGTCACCGATCACCGGCTCCGGCAGCGTTCCCGCGTTGTGCTCCAGCAACCGCCAGCCGCGCGCGCCCTGGCCGAGCACCGACCAGCAGCAGTTGGAGAGCCCGCCGAAGCACTCCCACAGGCTCGGGTCCAGGCCGAGCAGCCGGCCGAGCATGGTGCGGATGGTGCCGCCGTGGCTGACCACCACGAGCGTGCCGTCCTCCGGCAGCTTCTCGAACGCGTCCAGCACCACCGGGACCGAGCGGTCCGCGACCTCGCTGGACAGCTCGCCGCCACCGCGCCGGACCGGCTCGCCGCGACCGAAGGCCGCGTACTCCTCCGGGTACCGCGCGCGGATCTCGGCGTGGGTCAGGCCCTGCCAGCTGCCCGCGTAGGTCTCCCGCAGGCCCTCGTGCAGCTGCGCCTCCAGGCCGACCAGCGTGGCCAGCTCGGCCGCGGTGTCCGCGGCCCGCTGCAGGTCGGAGGAGATCAGCAGGTCGGGGCGCAGACCCGCGAGCAGCCGGGCCGCGCGCCGGGCCTGGCCGCGGCCGTGCTCGGTGAGCGGGATGTCGGTGCTGCCCTGGAACCGCGAATCAAGGTTCCAGGAGGTCTGCCCGTGCCGCCAGAAGACGATCCGCGGTCCCCCCGCGCGGCTGCTCAGCTGAAGTCCTGGATGAAGCCGACGGCGTTGCCCGCCTCGTCGGTCGCGGCGTCCTCGGGACGGTTGCGGGTGGCCAGCGCGTCGGCCGGCAGCGGCAGCTCGGGGCAGTCCTTCCAGAGCCGGTCCAGCGAGTAGAAGGAGCGCTCCTCGGAGTGCTGCACGTGCACCACGATGTCCAGGTAGTCGAGCAGGATCCAGCGACCCTCGCGCTCGCCCTCACGGCGCACCGGCTTGACGTCGAGCTGCTCGCGCAGCTGGTCCTCGATCTCCTCGGCGATCGCCTTGACCTGGCGGTCGTTGGCGGCGGAGGCGATCAGGAACGCGTCGGTGATCGCCAGCACCTCGCTGACGTCGAAGGCGATCACGTTGTGCGCGAGTTTGTCGGCCGCGGCCTGGGCGGCGACGTTGATCAGTTCCTGCGAGTGTTCGGTTGCGGTCACGATGTTCTTCCGGCTTGATGACATGAATTTCCGTCTCCAGGATCTCACGCCACCACGGCGAGCCCGGCCGGAGTTTTCCGGCCGGGCTCGCGGGCGCACCGCCCGGCTACTGCTTGGGCGGCTGGTAGTCCTTGCCCAGCACCACCACGATGTCCGCGGTCTGCGCGGTGCCGACCTTCTTCACCGCACCGGCCGGCAGGCCCAGGGTGGTGGCCAGCGACTGGGCGGTCGCCTGGCGGCCGTCGTCGGTGTAGTCGATCTCCGAGGTGGCCTGCGCGGTGGCCGCGGTGCTGCCGCCGGGGACGAAGGTCAGCCCGGCGTTGACCACCTGCACCTGGGCGGCCTGGGCGTCGGCGGTGCCGCCGCTGCCGGTGGCGTCCACGATGCTCACCCGGGCCGGGGCGCTGGTCGCGACGGCCAGGTGCACGGTGCTGCCGAGCACCTCCTTGACCACCGGGGCGACCTTGGCCTGGTCCAGCGTGCCGTCCGGCTGGACCGGCAGCTCGGTGGTGCCGAAGTGCCCGGCCGCCGCCTGCTGGGAGAGCTCGACCAGCAGACCGGCCAGCGCCTTCTCCGGCAGCGACGGGTCGAGCACGGCGCCCATCTTGTGGACGTCGTCGGTGGCGTCCGAGAGCGTGGTGGGCATGGTGGCGATCACCGCGGAGAGCACCTGGCCGAAGCGGTTCAGCTGGGCGTCGCGGCTCTCGCCCGGCGCCTGGTAGGTCGCGTAGGCCACCGCGGCGTCGCCGGTCAGCATCCGCCCCTGGCCCTGCTCGACCAGCGGCTTGCCGTCCGGGCCGTTGACCGCCGCGTTGGTGTCCACCTTGATGCCGCCCAGCTGGGCGACCAGCAGCCGCAGGTAGGGGGTGTCCAGCCGCCAGGTGCCGGCCACCGGGGCGCCGAGCAGGTTGCCCAGCGCCTCCCGGGTGGAGGCCGGGCCGACCGAGTCCATCGCACTGCCCAGCTGGGTGGTGGGGCTGTCGCCGGCGGTCGGCAGCTGCAGGGTGTCGGGCAGCAGCAGCATCGAACCCTTGTGCCCGGCCGCGTCGTTGACCAGCAGCACGCTGCTCACCTTGCCCTGCAGGTCGCGCAGGTGGACCACGACGACGCTGCGCTGGCCGACCGCCGCGGCGGCCGACTGGGAGTTGCCCAGCGCGCCGGTGAAGAAGAGGTAGCCCACCGTGCCGCCGCCCACCAGGGCCAGCGCGACCGCGCCGCCGATCAGCCGATTGCGCAGCTTGCGGCGACGCTCGTCGCGCCGCTCGGTGCGCGACTCGGCGAACTTCAGCCAGTCGATGACGTCCTCGGTCTCCTCCGCCGGTTCGTCGACGAAGGTGAACTCGCCTGTCTGGTAAGCGTCCTGGTCACTCGCCCGGGCCGGCTTGGCGGCCGCGCGGCGCCCGCCCACCTGCTCGGAGGGCTCGTCGGGCACGGTCGGCGCAGCAGCCGCGGGCGCCGGCGCGGGGCGCGGCCGCGGTGGGGCCGGCCGGACGGGCGCGGGCGCCGGTGCGGCGAGCGCGGGCGGGACCTGCTGCTGGTACCCGGACTGCTCGTACACCGGCTGCTCGTGCACCGGCTGCTCGTAGACCGGTTGCTGATAGGTCTGCTGCTGGTACGGGTCGTACCCCGGCTGCTGGTAGGCCTGCTGCTGGTACCCGGACTGCTGGTACGGGTCGTACCCGGGCTGCTGCTGGTAGCCCTGCTCCTGGTAGCCGTGGTCCTGGTACGGCTGTTGGGCATAGCCCTGCGGCTGCTCGTACGACCCGTACTGCTGCTGGTACGGGTCGTACGGATACGGCTGCTGCGGGTACTGCCCGGTGGACCAGTCGCCGTCCTCGGGCCCTTGGTGGTCTGCCGTCACGCCATCCCTCAAGGTCTTCCTCCGGCTCACCCGGCGTCCAGATAGAGCGCCCGCTTGTCGATGTACCGCACCACGCCGTCCGGGACGAGGTACCAGACCGGCTCACCCTTGGCCACCCGCAGCCGGCAGTCCGTGGAGGAGATCGCCAGCGCCGGCACCTCGACCAGGGAGACCCCACCGGCCGGCAGTCCGGCGGCGGTGAGGGTGTGCCCGGGACGGGTGCAGCCGATGAAGTGGGCGAGCGAGAAGAGCTCCTCGGCGTCGCGCCAGGTGAGGATCTGGGCCAGCGCGTCGGCACCGGTGATGAAGAAGAGGTCGGCGTCCGGGTGCTGGGCCCGCAGCTCGCGCAGGGTGTCGACGGTGTAGGTCGCGCCGCTGCGGTCGATGTCGATCCGGCTGACCGAGAACTGCGGGTTCTCGGCGGTCGCGATCACCGTCATCAGGTACCGGTCCTCGGCGGACGAGACGCTCGTGCCGCTCTTCTGCCAGGGCTGCCCGGTCGGGACGAAGATCACCTCGTCCAGGTGGAAGGCGCTGGCCACCTCGCTGGCGGCGACCAGGTGCCCGTGGTGGATCGGGTCGAAGGTGCCGCCCATCACACCGAGACGCTTTCTGCGCCCGGGCCCCGTCGTCGGCCTGCTCTCTCCCATGGCGCATCACCTTACGCGACCCGCTCGGCGACCCGCCGCCCAGCCCGAGCGGCGACCGGTTGCCGCGTCCGCCGGGGCCGGATGCTCCACCGGATGCGCCACCGGATGCGTCGAGGGGAGCGTCCCGCCGTCCGGGGCGCTCCCTCTTCGCTCGCGCGCTCTGCCGACCTAGCGGTCCTTGTTGAAGCGGGTGACCAGGAAGAGCAGCATCAGCAGGATGAACAGCGCGCTGCCGCCGGTGAGCAGCGGGTTGAGGCTGTCGTGGCCGCCGCCCTCGGCGAGACGGGTCAGTGCGGGCAGAGCGCTAGCGGTCATGTTCGGCAGGGCCTTCTCGACTCGGTGGGGGCCAGGACGCGGGTCCCGGCGAGCCGCTTCGGCCCGCACCCCTCATCTTACGAGGCCCTTACTCGCAACCGCGCGGCGGCTCCCCGCGTCTGACAGCAGGTGAGGCGTCAGTTGTCGCGACCGGCTCGGACCAGGATCCAGGCGAGCAGGCAGACACCCACGATGGAACCGAGCACCACCAGGCGCAGGAAGAGGCCCGGACCGGGACCGCCGGAGATCGCGGCCAGGTTCACCAGGGCGTCGGGGGACATCGGCGGGCTCCTCGGGGAGGGTGTGACATATCGGAAGCCAGGGTAAACCGGCGACTCCCCGGCACGACGCACCGCCCCCGATCCGGCGCGGTCGACGGCATCCGGGTGTCATCCCCGCGATCCGGGGACGAGTACGCGCACGCGGACGTTGAAGCAGACGGATCCAGCGGGGGCCGGCGAAGGGCCGGGACCGGCGTCGAGCAGGAGGTACTCAGCACATGATCGATTCCACCCAGCCGGGCGGCACCCCGGGCACGCCCAGCCGCCGCCGCGAGCGCTTCCCCGGGATCTCCACCCGGGCCTGGGAGCACCCGGCGGACCGCTCGGCGCTGGTCGCGCTGCGCAAGCTGTCCGGGTTCGACGACATCCTGAAGAAGCTGGCCGGCCTGGTCTCCGAGCGCAGCATGCGGCTGATGTTCCTGGCCACCGCGGTGAAGACCTCGGAGCGCCAGTACCCGGAGATCTTCAACATGGTCCGGGACGCGGCCTACGTCCTGGACCTGGAGCAGGTCCCCGACCTGTACGTGACCCAGGACCCGACCGTCAACGCGATGTGCATCGGCATGGACACCCCGGTGATCGTGCTGACCACCGGGCTGGTCGAGTTGCTGGACGAGGAGGAGCTGCGGGCCGTGATCGGCCACGAGGTCGGGCACGCGATGTCCGGCCACGCGGTCTACCGGACGATGCTGCTGATCCTGACCAACCTGGCCGCCCGGGTCGGCTGGATACCGCTCGGCAACCTGGCGATCATGGCGCTGGTCACCGCGCTCAAGGAGTGGTTCCGCAAGGCCGAACTCTCCTGCGACCGGGCCGGCCTGCTGGCGGGTCAGGACCCGCAGGCCTCGATGCGCGGCCTGATGAAGCTGGCGGGCGGCCACAACCTCGGCGAGATGAACGTGGACGCCTTCCTGGAGCAGGCCGAGGAGTACGAGAAGGCCGGCGACCTGCGCGACGGCGTGCTGAAGCTGCTTCAGGTGCTGCCGCAGACCCACCCGTTCGCGGTGGTCCGGGTCGCCAGGCTCAAGCAGTGGTCGGAGAGCGAGGAGTACCGCTCGATCATGGCCGGCGCCTACCCGCGCCGCGCCGACGACCCGGACGCCAGCGTGGCCGACCAGTGGCGGGCCGCCGCCGACTCGTACGGCAAGTCGATCAAGGAGAGCAAGGACCCCTTCTTCTCCCTGCTGCGGGACATCGCGGACGGCGCCGGCTCGGTGGGCGGCAAGCTCCGCGACACCTTCACCGGCGCGAAGACCCCCGGCGGCACCCCGCAGGACGAGCCGCGCGAGTAACCGCCGGCCGAGCGGCTGACGGCACCGAGCAATCGGCGCCTCGCAGTTGGCGCCTCGCGCCGAGCGGGGCGTCAGCCGCTCGGTGCCGTCATCACCGCGCAGCTCTGCCAGGCCGGCTGCGCGTGGTCGGCCGGGTTCACCGCGGGGGGCGGCCCGACGGCCGGCCCGGCGGGGCCGACCGGCAGCGGCTGCAGGTACTCGGCCTGCGCGGCGCCGCAGGCGCTCGGTCCGGCCTGCTGCGCCGAGTCGACCACGTGCACCTGCCCGTTCGCGATGTCGGTGATGCCCAGGTCGAAGCGGAGTTCACGGCGGACCGTGTAGAGGCTGACCGGGCCGTTGGTCGCCGCGCCGGCCGGGCGCAGCGCGTAGACCAGGGTGTGGTCGGTGGTGACCTCCAGGGTGCCCGGGTCCAGCTCGGCCACCTTCACGCTGCCCGCCACCTTGACGGTGTCGGTGGCCAGCCCGATCTTCATCGGGTCGAACCGGACCATCCAGCCGGTCGCGCTGTGGTGCTGGTCGTCGACCGGGGCGGTCAGGCTCTGGTCGAACTGGCCCTGCTCGTCGGGTGCCAGCAACGCTCGCACCGCGGCGGTCTGGCCCTGCACCAGGACCGCGGGGGCCAGCTCGGAGGCCGTCAGGTACCGGCTCACGGTGTCGACGGCCGCACTGACCTGGGCTTGGCTGAAGTGCGCCGTCGCGGTGCGGGCGGCAGGCAGGCCGAGGCCCGCGCTGCCGTCCGCGAAGCCCGTCGCGGCCGCGAGTGAGGCGAACGGGCTGCTCGGGTCGGCCGCCGGCACGCCGCCGGAGGCCGGGGTGAGGACGGTCAGCTCGGCGGTCAGCTGGGCGCCGCCCGCCCCGCCCGCGTCGCGCTGCGGGGCGGTGACGCCGAAGTACACGGCGGCCCCGAAGGCCAGCACGATGAGCAGCAGCAGGGTCAGCGCCTGGCGCGGCAGCGTGCCGAACATCCGGCCGCCGAGCTTGTGCCGGACCGCCTGCGGGGCGCCGCCCAGGCGCTCCTCCGCCGAGAGTTCGGTGATCCGGGCAGCCCGGACGAATGATTCGTCGAAAACGACGGATCGGTATTCGTCCTCGCTTCCGGAACCGCCCTCGGGCACACCCTCCGGAGGCTCACCCGGGTCACCCATAACTCAAGGGTAGAGCCGGAGACAGCCTCTGAACGAGGGCCCGGACGCAACGGATCCGAGCGCGGATCCGCTCATCGCGCCGGGCCGCTCAGCCGGTGGGCAGGACACCGGCGCCCGCGCTCGCCGGGGCGCTGGCGACGGCCCCGACGCCGGCGGGCGGCGCCGGCGAGGCCGAGCGGCTGGTGCCGACCTCGGGACGCCGTGCGGGGGCACCGCCGGTCCCCCGGTAGACCGAGGCGACCGCGACGGCCACCAGGCTGATCCCCATCACGATCACCAGCACCCAGGCCAGCGGCCGGTGCCAGCGCTGCTGCGCGACCTGCCCGCGGGCGCCCGTCCGGGGCCCGTAACCGGGCCAGCGCACGGCGCGCCGGCCGGCGCCGACCCAGGGATCGGTGTAGATCCGGTCGTCCTCCAGGCCGGCGGGGTGCGGCCGCAGCTCCAGCGGCAGCCCGTCGTACCGGTCGGCGCCGAACTCGACGGCCCGGCCGGCAGCGCCCGGCTCCGGCTCGTTGCGGGCCTCGGCGGCGGCCAGCTGCCGCTCCTTGGCACTCGGCTCGTGGACCGCGGCGGATCTGATGAAGGCCTCGTCAAGGACCACGGTGGCGAACTCGTCGTCCGCTCCACCGTGGTCGGCGCCGTCGGAGTACGGCGAGCCCCCCACATCCTCAGCCACGGGAATCAGCGTATTACCGGGCGCGCGATTTGTCTGTGGCTCCCGGCACTTGGGCCGGCGCGGCGTAGGCCGATCAGCCGCCGACACTCGGGGCGGGGGCGCCGCGCAGGTGTCCGTCACCGGTGACGATGTACTTGGTCGAGGTCAGCTCCGGCAGGCCCATCGGTCCCCGGGCGTGCAGCTTCTGGGTGGAGATGCCGATCTCGGCGCCGAAGCCGAACTCACCCCCGTCGGTGAACCGGGTGGAGGCGTTGACCGCGACCGTGGTCGAGTCGACCAGCTGGGTGAAGCGGCGGGCGGCGGCCTGCGAGGTGGTCACGATCGCCTCGGTGTGGCCGGAGGACCAGCGCCGGATGTGCTCGACCGCGGCCTCCAGTGAGGGCACCACGGCGGCCGCCAGGTCCAGCGAGAGGTACTCCGCGCCCCAGTCCTCGTCGGTGGCGGGCAGCACGGTGGCGGGCGAGCCGGCCGCCAGCTTCCGCACCTCCTCGTCGCCGTGCACGGTCACTCCCGCCTCGGCGAGCGCGGCCAGCGCGAGCGGCAGGAACTCCGCGGCCACCGCCTGGTGGACCAGCAGCGTCTCGGCCGTGTTGCAGACGCTGACCCGCTGGGTCTTGGAGTTGAGCAGGATGCCGACCGCCATCGCCAGGTCGGTGTCGGCGTCCACGTAGACGTGGCAGTTGCCGGTGCCGGTCTCGATCACCGGCACCGTGGAGCCCTCCACCACGGTCTTGATCAGCGAGGCTCCGCCGCGCGGGATCAGCACGTCGACCAGGCCGCGGGCCCGCATCAGCTCGGTCACCGACTCGCGGCTCTCGCCCGGCACCAGCTGGATCACGTCGGCGGGCAGCCCCGCGGCGGCCACCGCGTCGCGCAGCACCGCGACCAGCGCGGTGTTCGACCGGTAGGCGGAGGCCGAGCCGCGCAGCAGCACCGCGTTGCCGGACTTCAGGCAGAGCGCGGCGGCGTCCACCGTGACGTTCGGGCGGGCCTCGTAGATGATGCCGACCACGCCGAGCGGGACCCGGACCTGCCGCACGTCCAGGCCGTTGGGCAGCGTGTAGCCGCGCACCACCTCGCCCACCGGGTCGGGCAGGCCGACCACGCTGCGCACGTCGGCGGCGATCGCGGCGATCCGCTCCTCGGTCAGGGTGAGCCGGTCGATCACCGAGTCGGGCGTACCGGCCGCCACGGCCCGGGCGACGTCCTCGGCGTTGGCGGCGGTGATCTCCGCGGCCCGCCCGGTGAGCGCATCGGCGATCGCCAGCAGCGCGGCGTCCTTGGCCGAGCGCGGCAGCGGAGCGAGCGCGGCGGCGGCCGTACGGGCGCGGCGCGCGGTGGCGAGGACGGGGCTGTCGATGGTCATGCTCTGAAGGGTAGCGACCGGGCGGCCGCCGACTTCGCCACCGTCACCCAGTGAGACATCCGCTTCTCAGTACGGGTGCACGCCGCCCAACTGGGACGGCGGTTGCCCGAACCCTTCGGCGATCCGCTGGTGGTAGGTGGCCCGGTCGACCACCTCCAGCCCGACGATCTCCCAGGGCGGCAGTTTGGCGCTGGCCTTGTGCTCGCCCCAGAGCCGCAGCGCGATGGCCGCCGCGTCGTGCAGGTCGCGGGCCTGCTCCCAGTAGCGGATCTCGGCGTGGTCGGCGGCGTAGCGGGCGGTCAGGAAGAACGAGTGGTCGTGGGCGAGCCGCTCCAGCCCCGCGCGCAGCGGAACCAGCGGGGTCACCTCCCCCGCCACGCTGAGCACCACGTGCCAGAGCCGGCCCTGCTCGGCACCGTCCCCGTCCTGCCCGTCGTTCCCGCCGTCGTAGCCGAGCCGCAGCTGATGGACGGTGGCACCGCCCTCCTCCGCCACCTCCGGCAGCGCTCGGTCGCCCCAACGTCCCACCGGCGGCCTCCTGTTCGGCGTTGGTCTGTGCCCGGCTTCGGTCTGTGCCCGCCCGCCGCCACCGGACGGACCGTCAGCCGCGCAGCACCACCAGGTCGTCCCGGTGGATGACCTCGCGCTCGTACGCGGCACCGAGCTCCTGGGCCAGGTCCCGAGTCGACCGGCCGAGCAGGCGCGGCAGCTCCCTCGCATCAAAGTTGACCAGGCCACGAGCGACGATGTGGCCGTTTTCGGCAAGAAGGTCGACCGGATCGCCCGCAGCGAACTCGCCGTCCACCTTGGTGACGCCCGCCGGCAACAGCGACTTGCCGCCCTCGACCACCGCGCGCACCGCGCCCTCGTCCAGGTGCAGGGCGCCGCGCGGGCTGCTCGCGTGGGCCAGCCAGAGCAGCCGGTCGGCGGTGCGCGCGCCGGTGCGGGTGAAGAGCGTGCCGGTGGGGCGCCCGGCCAGCGCGTCGGCGGCGTGCCGGGCGGCGGTGAGCACCACCGGGATCCCGGCGCCGGTGGCGATCCGGGCCGCCTCGACCTTGGTCACCATGCCGCCGGTGCCCACCCCTGCCTTGCCGGCGCTGCCGATCTCGATGCCCTGGAGGTCGTGCGGGCCGTTCACCTCGGCGATCCGCCGGGTGCCGGCCTTACCGGGGTCGCCGTCGTAGAGGCCGTCCACATCCGAGAGCAGGATCAGCAGGTCGGCCCGGACCAGGTGGGCGACCAGCGCGGCCAGCCGGTCGTTGTCGCCGAACTTGATCTCGGCGGTGGCCACCGTGTCGTTCTCGTTGACCACCGGGACGGCGCCCATCGCGAGCAGCTGGTCCAGCGTGCGGTAGGCGTTGCGGTAGTGGGCGCGGCGGCTGGCGTCCTCGGCGGTGAGCAGCACCTGGCCGACCCGCAGGCCGTAGCGGGCGAAGGAGGCGGCGTAGCGGGCCACCAACAGTCCCTGGCCGACGCTGGCGGCCGCCTGCTGGCGGGCCAGGTCCTTGGGGCGGCGGTCCAGCCCGAGCGGCGCCAGCCCGGCCGCGATCGCGCCGGACGAGACCAGCACGATCTCCGGTGCGCCGGACCTGGCCAACGCCTTGGCGACGGCGTCGACCAGCGCGTCCACCCGGTCCGCGTCCAGTCCGCCGGCCGCCGTGGTGAGCGAGGAGGACCCGACCTTGACCACGATCCTGCGGGCGGTCAGCACGTCCTGACGGAGCGTCGGATCGGTCAGGGGGGTCTGATCGCTCATCGGTCTTCCTCGCTGCGCCGGTCCGGTCTCCCGCGCAATCTACGCGAAATCCCGGACCGGCCCGTAGCGGGTTTCACCCGGTGGACGGTCAGTCCTCGTCGTCGCCCTCGTCCAGCTCGGCGGCGCGGCCGGAGGAGAGCGCCTCGAAGGCGAGGTACTCGCTCTCGGCGGCGTCCCGGCCCTTCTGCTTGTCCCGGCGGCGGTCGACGGCCGGGCGGGGCGTCTCGAACCGGTGGTCCTCGCCACGGCGGCCGAGCATCTCGGCACCGGCGGCCATGGTCGGCTCCCAGTCGAAGACGACCGCGTTCTCGTCGGGACCGATGATGACGGTGTCGCCCTCCTGGGCGCCGACCTTCCACAGCTTGTCCTCGACGCCGAGCCGGGCCAGCCGGTCGGCCAGGTAGCCGACGGCCTCGTCGTTGGCGAAGTCGGTCTGGCGCACCCAGCGCTCCGGCTTGATGCCGCGCACCCGGTAGGCGCCGTCCTCCTCGGTGACCGTGAAGCCCGTGTCGTCAACGGCCTTGGGCCGCAGCACGATCCGGGTGGCCTCCTCGATCGGCTTGGCCGCGCGCGCCTCGGCGACGATGCCGGCCATCGCGTAGTTCAGCTCGCGCAGACCCGCGCGGGAGGCGGCGGAGACCTCGAAGACCCGGTAGCCGCGCTCCTCCAGGGAGGCGCGGGTGAGGTCCGCGATGTCCTGTCCGTCCGGCACGTCGATCTTGTTCAGCGCGACCAGTCGGGGCCGGTCGTCCAGGCCGCCGTACTGGGAGAGTTCGGACTCGATGGTCTCCAGGTCGGTGAGCGGGTCGCGACCGGGCTCCAGGGTGGCGCAGTCCAGCACGTGCACCAGCACGGAGCAGCGCTCGACGTGCCGGAGGAACTCCAGGCCCAGGCCCTTGCCCTGGCTGGCGCCGGGGATCAGCCCGGGCACGTCGGCGACGGTGTAGACGGTGTCGCCGGCGGTGACCACGCCGAGGTTGGGGATCAGGGTGGTGAACGGGTAGTCCGCGATCTTCGGCTTGGCGGCCGAGAGCACCGAGATCAGCGAGGACTTGCCGGCGCTCGGGTAGCCCACCAGGGCGACGTCGGCGACGGACTTGAGCTCCATCACGATGTCGCGGGCCTCGCCCGGCTCACCGAGCAGCGCGAAGCCGGGGGCCTTGCGCCGGGCGGAGGAGAGCGCCGAGTTGCCGAGCCCGCCGCGACCGCCGGCCGCGGCGACGAAGCTGGTGCCGTGACCGACCAGGTCGGCCAGCACGTTGCCCTGCCGGTCCAGCACCACGGTGCCGTCCGGCACCGGCAGCACGATGTCCTCGCCGTTGGAGCCGGTGCGGTGGCCGCCCGCGCCCGGCTTGCCGTTGCCGGCCTTGCGCTTGGGCGAGTGGTGGTACTCGAGCAGGGTGGTGATGTTGGCATCGACCAGCAGGGTGACGCTGCCACCCTCACCGCCGTTGCCACCGTCAGGACCGCCGAGCGGCTTGAACTTCTCCCGGTGCACGGAGGCGCAGCCGTGGCCTCCGTTACCCGCGGCGACGTGCAGTTCGACGCGGTCCACGAAGGTGGTCATGAGCGGTGCCTCCAGTTGACAAACAGGGTGAGAGAACAGGAGTTCTCTGAAATGCGTGCAGGGTGGACCGGAGAGACCCGATCCACCCTGCACAGGACCCAGCGGAAGAGCTGGATCAGGCCTCGACGGCCACGATGTTGACGACCTTGCGGCCGCGACGGTTGCCGAACTGAACCGCACCGGCGGTCAGCGCGAACAGGGTGTCGTCGCCACCGCGACCGACGCCCGCACCCGGGTGGAAGTGGGTGCCACGCTGGCGGACCAGGATCTCGCCGGCGCTGACGACCTGACCGCCGAAGCGCTTCACGCCGAGGCGCTGGGCGTTCGAGTCACGGCCGTTGCGGGTAGAGCTTGCGCCCTTCTTGTGTGCCATCTCGCTATCCCCTTACTTACTTCGCGGAGTCGATGCTGGTGATGCGGACGGCGGTGTGGCGCTGGCGGTGACCCTGGCGCCGACGGTAGCCGGTCTTGTTCTTGTAACGGAGGATGACGATCTTCTCACCCTTGGTGTGGTCGACGACCTCGGCGTGGACCTTCACGCCGGCCAGCACCCACGGGTCGACGGTGACCGCGTCACCGTCGGAGATCAGGATGGTCGAGAGCTCCACCGAGTCACCCGGCTTGACGTCAATACGGTCGATCTCCAGCACGTCGCCCACGGCGACCTTGTGCTGGCGGCCGCCGGCGCGAACGATCGCGTACATGCGGTACCTGCTTTCCACAACTCGGTTCGGAACTCTCGATGCCAGCCGCTGGGTATGGACACAGCAGCCTCCCCCGCTCCTTCTCGCGAAGGCCCGGGAGGTGATGTGCTCGGGAGCGTGGCGTAGACACGCCGAAGGTCAAGAATACGGACCGGCCGCCACTGGAGCAAACTGAGGAGTTTGCCGAGCGATCGGGTGCTCGGCAGACCACCGAGCACCCGTCAGCCGGGCCCTACGAGGCGCGGGAGTGACCGGTGTGGCCGCCCCCGCGCTCCGGGTCACTCCGCGGCCGAATCACCCTCGGCCGCGGCTGCCTTCTTGGCCGCCGCGCTGGTCCGCTTGGTCGCGGTCTTGCGGGCGGTGGTCTTCTTGGCCGTCGTCGTCTTCTTGACGGCGGCGGCGGTCTTCTTGGCGGCGGCCTTGCGCGGGGCCCGCTTCTTCGGCGCCGGCTCCTCGGCCGGGGCCTCCTCGGCGGACGGCTCCTCGGCCGGTGCCTCCTCGGCGGCCGGCTCCTCGGTGCCGGACTCCGCGGCCACGGGCTCCTCGACCGGCGCCTGCGCGGCGGCGGCCAGCGCGGCCTCCACCACGGCCTCGGCGCGCGACTGCAGCACCACGATCTCGGCCTCGTCCGGCGCGCCCGCCGAGGCGGTCGCCTTGCGGACCGCGCGACGGCGGGTGCGACCGGCGGCCGGGGCCGCGGCGGTCAACGCGATTTCCACCAGGGTGGGCTGCTCGACGACCGGGGCCTCGGTGGCCGGCTGGGCGGCGGGCGCCTCGGCGGCCGGTGCCTCGGCGGCCGGCTCGGCCGGCGCCTCGCGGACGATCAGCTCGAACTCCTCGTGCTCGTGCTCCGGGCCCGACTCGTCCTCGATCAGGTGCGGCTGCGGCTCCTCGTGCCCGGCCCCGCCCTTGCCGCGACGGCGGCGCTTGCCCGCACCCGCACCCTCGCCGGCGGTGCCGACCGGGCCGCCACCGCCACCGGGGGCGGTCGGCTGCTCCATGTGGACGATCACGCCGCGCCCGTTGCAGTGCACGCAGGACTCGGAGAAGGACTCCAGCAGGCCCTGGCCGACCCGCTTGCGGGTCATCTGCACCAGGCCCAGCGAGGTGACCTCGGCCACCTGGTGCTTGGTCCGGTCCCGGCCCAGGCACTCGAGCAGGCGGCGCAGCACCAGGTCACGGTTGGACTCGAGCACCATGTCGATGAAGTCGATCACGATGATGCCGCCGAGGTCGCGCAGCCGCAGCTGGCGGACGATCTCCTCGGCCGCCTCGATGTTGTTGCGGGTGACGGTCTCTTCCAGGTTGCCGCCCTGGCCGACGAACTTGCCGGTGTTGACGTCGACCACGACCATCGCCTCGGTCCGGTCGATCACCAGCGAACCGCCGCTGGGCAGCCAGACCTTGCGGTCCAGCGCCTTCATCAGCTGCTCGTCGATCCGGTAGGTGGCGAAGACGTCGACGTTGGACGTCCACTTCTGCAGGCGGTCCGCCAGGTCGGGGGCCACGCCGCCGACGTACTCGTGGATGGTGTTCCACGCCTCGTTGCCGGAGACGATGACCTTGCTGAAGTCCTCGTTGAAGATGTCGCGCACGACCCGGACGGTCATGTCCGGCTCGCCGTAGAGCAGCGTCGGCGCGTTGCCGGTGGCCGCCTTCTTCTGGATCTCCTCCCACTGCGCCTGCAGGCGCTGCACGTCGCGGGTGAGCTCCTCCTCGCTGGCGCCCTCGGCGGCGGTGCGCACGATGACGCCCGCGTCGTCCGGGACGATCTTCTTGAGGATCTGCTTGAGGCGGGCCCGCTCGTTCTCCGGCAGCTTGCGGCTGATGCCGGTCATCGAGCCCTCGGGCACGTAGACCAGGTAGCGGCCGGGCAGCGAGATCTGGCTGGTGAGGCGGGCGCCCTTGTGGCCGATCGGGTCCTTGGAGACCTGGACCAGCACGGACTGGCCCGACTTCAGCACCGACTCGATCCGGCGCGGGCCGCTGTGGCCGAGCTGGCCGAAGTTCACCTCGCCGGCGTAGAGCACCGCGTTGCGGCCCTTGCCGATGTCGACGAACGCGGCCTCCATCGACGGCAGCACGTTCTGGACCTTGCCCAGGTAGACGTTGCCGACGTAGGAGGTGGCCTGCTCCTTGTTGACGTAGTGCTCGACCAGGACGCCGTCCTCCAGGACGCCGATCTGGGTGCGCTCGCCGTTCTGGCGGACCACCATGACGCGCTCGACCGACTCGCGGCGGGCCAGGAACTCGGCCTCGGTGATGATCGGCACCCGGCGGCGGCCCAGCTCGCGGCCCTCACGGCGGCGCTGCTTCTTGGCCTCCAGGCGGGTGGAGCCCTTGATCGACTGCACCTCGTCCGGGTCGAAGGACGGCTCGGTCGAGCGGCGACGCGGCTCGCGCACCTTCACGACCGTGCGGACACCGTCCTCGGCGGCCGGCTCGGCGGCGGGCTCGCCCCCGGTGTCCCCGCTGCGACGGCGACGGCGGCGACGGCGACGCGACGAGGCCAGGCCGTTGGCCAGCTCGTCGTCCTCCTCGTCGTCATCCTCGGCCGACTCGGCCTCGACCTTGGCGGTCTCGCTCGCCGCGGCGGCGGGCTGCTCCAGCTCCTGGCCCTCGGTCTCGAACTCATCGGCCTCACCACGACGGCGACGGCGGCCGCCACGACGGCGACGGCGCGAGGACGGCCGGCCGTCCTCCTCCCAGTCGCTCTCCTGCTCCGGGCCCTGCGCGGGCGCGGCGAGCTCGGCGGGCTGCTCCGGCGCGGCGGGAGCCGGCGCCGGGGCGGGCGTGGGGGCGGCGACAGCGGCCGAACGGGCGGCACGGGCCGGCGGGGTGACCCGCACGGCGGCGCGACCGCCGCGGCGACGGCGGCCGACGCCGCTGTACTCGTACTCGTCCTCCGACTCGCTCTGGGCCGGAGCGGCCTGAGCGGCGGCCTTCTTCGGTTCGGCGGGCGCGGCCTGGGCGGCGGCCTTCTTCGGCTCGGCGGGCGCCGGGGCGGCCGCGGCCTGGCCGGTGGCGACGTAGGCGGTGGGCTCCTGGAAGACCGGGGCCTGGAAGACCGCGGTGGCCGGGCGCACCGCACGGCGGCGGGCCCGGGGGGCCTCGGCGGGCTGCTCCTCGACCGGGGCGGGCTGCTCGACGGCGGCCTCCTCGGCGGGCTCCTCCTCGACGGCGGGCTCTTCGGCGGCGGGCTCCTCGACGACCGGGGTGGTCACCGGGGCCTCGGCACGCTTGCGGGCTCGACGGGCCCGGACCGGCTTCTCAGCGGCGGGCTCCTCGACCGGCACCGGCTCGGCGGCCGGGGCCTCCACAGCAGCCGGCGTCTCCTCGGCGACCGGGGCCTCGGCACGCTTGCGGGCCCGGCGGGCCCGGACCGGCTTCTCAGCGGCGGGCTCCTCGACCGGCACCGGCTCGGCGGCCGGGGTCTCCTCGACGACCGGGCTGGTCACCGGCGCCTCGGCACGCTTGCGGGCCCGGCGCGCTCGGACCGGCGGCTCGGCGGCGACCGGCTCGGCCGCGGGTGCCTGGGCCGCCGGGGCGGCGGCGGTGGTCTCGACCGGGATCACGGTCTCGGCGCCCTCGGCCCCCTGCGGGGTGCCGGCCGGGCGGGACACCGCGCGGCGACGGCGGCGCGGCGGTGCGGCATCCCCGATCGGGTTCTGCTGCGAATCGTTGTTCTCGTTGTTCTCGTTCTCAGGCATGCGGGTGGATCTCCCGTCAGGCCCCCGGGCTCCGCACCCAGGCACGGCCGGGCACCGGTGGCCGGCCTCGGGCGCTATGGCGCCCAAGCCGACTCTCCACGGTGCCGCCGTGCGGACGCGAGGCCGCACAGGGGCTCGTAGTCTCACTCGGCGCCCCGCACGGTGCGGGGTGTCGAAAAGTCTTCTGGTCCAACCAGTGTTCTCAGGTTTTCCCAAGCTGCGCGGCCCCACAACCCAGGTGGCTCCCAGGGCCTGTGCGCGACGACGCTCGCTCCCCTGGGGAGCCGCGGCGGCCTGGAGCGCGCAGAGCCGGGCGGTTAATCCGGCTCTGGCCTCCGCCCGCTAGGCGGACGCTGCGGCCTGCGGCTCGACGGCCGTGTCCGATGGGACGGCCGGGGCCGCAGCGCGGTCGAGCGCCAGCGGGTCGGTCACCGTGCCGGTCTCCTCATCGAGCGGCCCCTGCGCCAGCCTGGTCACCTCAGCGGGGACCGGCAGCGCCAGGTCGGCCGTCGCACGGAGACCGGACAAGACGTCGTCTGGTCGTACGGCTGGTGTGGCGTGTCGTACTACCAGGCGCAGTATCGCACAGGCCTGACCGGTACGAACATCGGAGGTGGCTGAGTATTCCCCGAGCGGACCAACGCCGACCTGGGACGAGACCAGCTCCAGCCGGCTCACCGCCTCGCGCGCGTCGAAGACCCGCAGCCCGTTCTTGGTCTGCCGTTCGACCTCGACCCGCTCGGCGGCCAGGAACAGCGCGACCGCCCGCCCCGCCTCGGCCTCGGTCACCTGGGGCAGCCGCAGCTCCCAGTGCGAGGCCTCCAGCCGCTCCACGAAGTTCGCGGTGCGCACCTCGACGGCGTCCACGATGTCCAGCCCGGTCGGCAGCGACTCGTCCAGCTGCGCGCGCAGCGCCTCGGGGTCCCGGACCTCGGCCAGGCCGATCTCCAGGTACTCCGCCTCACTGGCCACCCCGGTCGGGGCGGCGTTGGCGTAGGACACCTTGGGGTGCGGGGTGAAGCCGGCCGAGTACGCCATCGGAACGGCGGAACGGCGCAGGGCCCGCTCGAAGGCGCGCTGGAAGTCCCGGTGACTGGTGAAGCGCAGACGGCCCCGCTTGGTGTAGCGCAGACGGATGCGCTGCACCGTCGGCGCGGGAGGCGGACCGTCGGGCGTGCGGCGTGCCAGGGTCGCTCAGTCCTTCGTGAGAAGCCGGGGTCCGATCGGGGCAGGGGTACTGCTGGGGCCACCGGTCCGGACTCTGTCAATGTGCAAGCCTACCCGGGCCCGGACCGCCACCCGCCGGCTCAGTCCAACGACCCCGGCTCGGCCAGCCAGCGGGTCTTCAACTCGGTGTGCTGGGCGATGGTTTCGAAGTCGCGGTCGTAGTGCAGCACGGTGAGGTCGTGATGGAGCGCGGTGACGGCGACGAGGAGGTCCGCCAGGCTCGGCGCGCGATGATGCCCGGCCGAAGCCATCGCCAGCTGTAGCCGTCCGAGCCGCCGCCAAGCGTCGTCCGGCAACTCCCACCAGGTGTAGAGCTGCCCCAGGCCCACTGCCAGCTGTTCCATCTCGGCCGCGGAACGCGCGGAGTAACGGAGCTCTGCCTCAGTAGGGGCACAGATGCCGATCAGGCCTGAAGCAGCGATGCCACCCCAGTTGGCCAGAACCTCCGGGCGCCTCATCCGCGCCACCCCCGAGGTGTCGATCAGGAAGGACTCCCGATCTCCCATTCCGCCCCACCATGCCCTCTGCCCCAGGCCTCATGCTTGAAGCCGGGCTCCAGCGCCTTGTCGAAGGCACCATCCTCCGCGAGCCGCACCAGGTCTGCCAGCGCCCGCTCTCTGCGGCGTCGCGCCCCTATTTCGACCAGGGCGGCATTGACGGTGTCCTTCTTCGTCTTAGTTCCGAGGACCTCGGCAGCAATAGCGAGAGCCTCGTCGTCGATGTCGATCATCGTCTTTGACATATTCCACACCACCAGTCATTGATCCATAACCGACAGTAAAAACTATAGCACATTTAAGGTATTCGAACACCAAGATGCCCCGAGTGGATATATCCACTCGGGGCATCCCCATCTATCGAACGCCTACTTCACCACGGTCAGCGGCAGCAACTTCTGTCCCGTAGGTCCGATTTGAATGGAAGTGTCCATCTGCGGACACACCCCGCAGTCGAAGCACGGCGTCCAGCGGCAGTCGTCCACCTCGACCTCCTCCAGCGCGTCCTGCCAGTCCTCCCAGAGCCAGTCCTTGTCGAGGCCGCTGTCCAGGTGGTCCCAGGGCAGCACCTCCTCGTAGGTGCGCTCGCGGGTGGTGTACCAGGCGACGTCGACGCCGGTGCCGGCCAGGCCCTTCTCGGCGCTCTGCATCCAGCGGTCGTAGGAGAAGTGCTCGCGCCAGCCGTCGAAGCGGCCGCCGTCCTCGTAGACCGCGCGGATGACCGCGCCGATCCGCCGGTCGCCGCGGGAGAGCAGGCCCTCGACGATGCCGGGCTTGCCGTCGTGGTAGCGGAAGCCGATGTTCTTGCCGTACTTGCGGTCGCCGCGGATGGAGTCGCGCAGCTTGGCCAGGCGGGCGTCCGTCTCCTCGGCGGAGAGCTGCGGGGCCCACTGGAAGGGGGTGTGCGGCTTGGGGACGAAGCCGCCGATCGAGACGGTGCAGCGGATGTCGTTCTGACCGGTGACCTCGCGACCCTTCTGGATCACGTTCTTGGCCATGGTGCCGATCTGCAGCACGTCGTCGTCGGTCTCGGTGGGCAGGCCGCACATGAAGTACAGCTTCACCTGGCGCCAGCCGTTGCCGTAGGCGGTGGCGACCGTGTTGATGAGGTCCTCCTCGGACACCATCTTGTTGATCACCTTGCGGATGCGCTCCGAGCCGCCCTCGGGGGCGAAGGTCAGGCCCGAGCGGCGGCCGTTGCGGCTCAGCTCGTTGGCGAGGTCGATGTTGAAGGCGTCGACCCGGGTGGAGGGCAGCGAGAGGCCGATCTTGTCCTCGGTGTAGCGGTCGGCCAGGCCCTTGGCGATGTCGCCGATCTCGGTGTGGTCGGCGCTGGAGAGCGAGAGCAGGCCGACCTCTTCGAAGCCGGTGGCCTTCAGTCCGCGCTCCACCATCTCGCCGATGCCGGTGATGCTTCGCTCCCGCACGGGGCGCGTGATCATGCCGGCCTGGCAGAAGCGGCAGCCACGGGTGCAGCCGCGGAAGATCTCCACGGACATCCGCTCGTGCACCGTCTCGGCGAGCGGGACCAGCGGCTGCTTGGGGTAGGGCCACTCGTCCAGGTCCATCACGGTGTGCTTGGAGACCCGCCACGGCACGCCGGGGGCGTTCGGCACCACCCGGGCGATCCGGCCGTCGGGCAGGTACTCGACGTCGTAGAACCGGGGCACGTAGACCCCACCGGTCTTGGCCAGGCGCAGCAGCAGCTCGTGCCGGCCGCCGGGGCGGCCCTCGGCCTTCCAGGCCCGGATGATCTCGGTGATGTCGAGCACGGCCTGCTCGCCGTCGCCGACCACCGCGCAGTCGATGAAGTCCGCGATCGGCTCGGGGTTGAACGCGGCGTGGCCGCCGGCCAGCACGATCGGGTCCTCGTCGGTGCGGTCCCTGGCATCCAGCGGGATGCCGGCCAGGTCGAGCGCGGTCAGCATGTTGGTGTAGCCGAGCTCGGTGGAGAAGGAGAGCCCGAACACGTCGAAGGCCTTGACCGGCCGGTGCGCGTCCACCGTGAACTGGGGCACCCGGTGCTCGCGCATCAGCGCCTCCAGGTCCGGCCAGACGCTGTACGTCCGCTCGGCCAGCACGCCCTCGCGCTCGTTGAGTACCTCGTAGAGGATCATGACGCCCTGGTTGGGCAGCCCGACCTCGTACGCGTCCGGATACATCAGCGCCCACCGCACGTCACAGGAGTCCCACTCCTTGACGGTCGAGTTGAGCTCGCCGCCGACGTACTGGATCGGCTTCTGGACGTGCGGGAGGAGGGCCTCCAGGCGTGGGAAGACCGATTCGACTGGCATACGGCGAAACCCTTTGTGAGTACGGGTGGGGGTGACCCTCAAGGGTAGCGCGAGCTGTCCGGTCCCCCGGAACGGCGAGTGGCGGCGGCCGGCCGACGGCGTTGACAGTGCGCGATCGACCGTGCGCTACTGGGCGGCTGTGTATCTGACTCATGAACAACTCCTGTCGCACGCAAGGGAACTGGCCCGCACGAAGGCGTCCTGCACGCTCCGCCGGGTCGGCGAGTCCGCCCAGGGACGGGGGCTGTACCTGCTCTCGGTCGACCGGTCTGGACCCGATGTGCTGGTGGTGGCCGGCGCGCACGCCAACGAGCCGGTGGGGATGAGCACCGTCCTCGCGCTGGCCCACCGGGCGCTGGAGGGGCCGAGCGGCGCCCGCTGGAGCTTCCTGCTCTGCCTGGACCCGGACGGCGCCGTGCTCAACGAGGGGTGGCTGGCGGGGCCGCTCACCATGGCCCGGCACTTCGAGCACTTCTACCGGCCGCCCACGGACGCCCAGCCGGAGTGGCTCGGGGACGCGCCGCTGCCCGAGACGGCGGCGCTGCTGAGCGTGATCGAGGAGTTGCGCCCGGCGCTGCAGTGTTCGCTGCACGGGGTGGACTTCGGCGGGGCCTTCGTCCAGCTCACCGAGCCGATCGCGGGGCTGCGGGAGCCGTTCGGTGTCGACCCGGGCGTCCCGCTGGACGTCGGCTCGTTCGACGCCCCGTACTGGCCGATGCCGTACCCGGGCGTCTACCTGCGCCCCGCGGCCGGTCGCCCCGACGCGTTCGACGCGACACCGGCAGTCACCGAGCGCTCCACCTGGCTGATGCCCAGCGGGCCGACCGCCGTGGTCGAGGCGCCGATGTGGGCGGTGCCGGCGGTGGCCGACGGCGCGCCGCACCCCGAGCCGCAGAAGGCGCTGCGGGTGCTGGCCGAGCGCCTGCGCACCGGGTTCCCGGACCTCGCCGGGGTCGGCGGGGCCGACCCGTTCGCCCGTGCGGCGGCGGAGAACGCGGCGGTCGGAGTGGCGCTCGCCGACGAGTGGGAGCAGAGCACGTGGGCCCGCACCGTCGCCCAAGTGACCGCGCTGGAGCTTGCGGCCGAGCGGCTGCCGCTGCGGGCGGCGGCCGGGCTGGCCCGGCTGGGCTCGAGCGCAGACCGGGCGGGAGAGGTGGCCGAGCGGTGCCGGTGGATCGAGCGGCGGTTCGCGGCGCGCTGGGTGCCGGTGCACCGGCAGGTCGCGCTACAGGCCCGGGCGGTCGAGTCGATCGCCCGGGCCGTGCTCGGCTGAGACCGCTCAGCCCGCTATCGGTCGCTGGGTCCGGACGGCCTGGAGCAGCCCGATCGCGATCCAGCCCGCGAACATCGAGGAACCGCCGTAACTGACGAAGGGCAGCGGGATGCCGGCCACCGGCATGATGCCCAGCGTCATGCCGATGTTCTCGAAGGACTGGAAGGCGAACCAGGTGATCACCCCGCCGGCGACCACGGTGCCGAACAGGTCGGTGGCCTGGCGGGCGATCCGGCAGGCCCGCCAGAGGATGATCCCGACCAGCACGATGATGGCCAGACCGCCGACGAAGCCCAGCTCCTCCCCCGCGACCGTGAAGACGAAGTCGGTCTGCTGCTCGGGGACGAACTGCCCTATGGTCTGGGTGCCGTGGAAGAGGCCCTTGCCGGTCAGGCCGCCGGAGCCGATCGCGATCCGGGCCTGGGCGGTGTTGTAGCCCACGCCCGCGGGGTCCAGGGCCGGGTTGGCGAAGGCGGCGAAGCGGTCGATCTGGTACTTGCTGAGCACACCCAGCTTCCAGACCGCCGTCGCCCCGAGCCCGCCGGTCGCCAGCAGGCCGAAGAGCCACCGGTTGGCCACCCCGGAGGCCAGCAGGATGCCCAGGATGGTCACCGCCATCACCATCACGGAGCCGAGGTCGGGCATCAGCAGCACCACCGCGATCGGGATGCCGCCCAGCACCAGCGCCTGCAGCACGGTGCGGCTGGTGGGCATCTCGCGCTCGCCGGTGTCCACCCGGGAGGAGAGCACCATGGCCATCCCGAGCACGATCGCCAGCTTGGCGAACTCGGCCGGCTGGATCGAGAAGCCGCCGCCGAACTGGATCCAGGAGTGCGCGCCGTTGATGGTCGAGCCCAGCGGGCTGAGGGTGGCGAGGAGCATCAGCAGCGCCAGCACGTAGAGCACCGGCACCGCGGCCTTGATCCGGTGGTGCCCTATCGCGATCGCGCCCGCGCAGAGCGCCACGCCGATCACCAGGTTGGTCAGGTGGCGGTACAGGAAGTACTGCGGGTCCCCGTGGGTCAGCGAGTCGCGGCCCCGGGTGGCCGACCAGACCAGCATCGAACTGCCCAGCGACAGGGCCAGCGCGGCCAGGATTATCACCCAGTCGAGCCGGCGCAGCGGGGCGTCCTTGGCCAGCGCCCTGGCCACCGGGCCGCGCTGCGGCGAGAACCGCAGCTGGCGGTAGGAACCGTACGAGGAGGAGGTCATGCCCGGCCCCTTCCGGTGCTCCGCAGCGCGGGCTCCAGCGCGACCAGGTCGGCGTAGACCGCGGACCGGGTCGGCGCCGACGGGTAGTCGTAGGAGTACGAGGCGGTCTTCAGGATCGCGGTGCCGTCCGGGTTGAACTTGGGCAGCGCGGTCTGCGGAGTGGGCAGGAGCGCCTTGCTCTGGTCGATGCCGCCCTTGTCGTCCACGCCGTACAGCGCCTGGTAGATCCGGCGCACCGCGTCACCGGAACCGCCGGAACCGGTACCGGCCTGACTGATCGTCATGACCACCGCGTAGTCCTTGCTGTAGGTGGTCAGCCAGGAGGTGGTCTGCTTGCCGTAGACCTCGGCGGTACCGGTCTTGGCGTGCAGCTGGATCTTGTCCTGCGGCCAGCCGGCGCCGGTGAACTTCCAGGCCGCGGTGCCCTCGGTCACCACGCCCGCGGTGGCCTGGTCGATGTACTGCAGGGTCTTCTGGTCGTCCGGCAGCTTGCCGCTGATCTGCGGCGCGATGTCCTGGACCAGCTGGCCGCTGGGGGTGATCACGGCCTTGGCGACGCTCGGCTTGTAGAGCGTGCCGCCGTTGGCCAGCGCGGAGTAGATGGTGGCCATCTGGATCGGGGTGACCAGCGTGTCACCCTGGCCGATCGCGTAGTTGACCGAGTCACCGGCGCGCATCACGTTGCCGTCCACGCAGTTCTCGCGGGCGATCTCGGTGGCGTAGTCGGTGCCGCCGCCGGCCGCCTGCTTGCACCAGGCGTCCTTGTTGGCGTTGAAGAAGTCGGTCTTCCACTGGCGGTCGGGGACCCGGCCCGGCACCTCGGCCGGCAGGTCGATGCCGGTCTTGGCGCCGAGGCCGAACTGGTGGGCCGTCTTGTAGAACCAGTCGGCGGGGTTGGCCTTGGGCTTGATGCCGCCGTCCTTCATCCACTGGTCGTAGGACAGGCCGTAGAAGACGGTGTCGCAGGAGATCTCCAGCGCCTTCTCCAGCGAGATGTCACCGGCCGACTCGCCCTCGAAGTTCTTGAACTCGCGCCCGCCGATGGTCAGGCTCGACGGGCACGGGTAGTGGCCGTCCAGCGAGTAGCCGGCCTGGACCGCGGCGCTGGTGGAGACCACCTTGAAGGTCGAGCCGGGGGCCGACTGGCCCTGGATCGCCCGGTTCAGCAGCGGGTAGTTGGAGGCCTGGTTGGTCAGGTTGGCGTAGTCCTTGGCGGAGATGCCGCCGACCCAGAGGTTGGGGTCGTAGGTGGGGGCGCTGGCCATCGCGACGATCCGGCCGGTGTGCACGTCCATCACTATGGCCGCCCCGGAGTCGGCGACGAAGTTCTGGTTGGTCACCGTGTCGAAGGTGTTGCGGGCGTCGGTCATGGCCTGGTTCAGGTTGTCCTCGACCACCTTCTGCACCCGGGCGTCGATGCTGGTCACCACGTTGTCGCCGGGCTGGGCGGGGGTGGTGCCGGCGCTGCCGATCACCCGGCCGAGGTTGTCCACCTCCAGCCGGTCGACGCCGGTGGTGCCGCGCAGCTGGTTGTCGTAGACCGACTCCAGACCGGCCCGGCCGATCTGGTCGCTGGGCAGGTACTTGTTCTTGCCGCTCTGGTTCGCGGTCTTGGTGACCTCGTCGTCGGTGACCGGCGAGAGGTAGCCGAGCACCTGGGCCATGTTGGCGCCGCCCGGGCTCGGGTACTGGCGCACCGCGGTGGGCTGGGCGGTGATGCCGGGGAAGTCCTCGCTGCGTTCCATTATCTGCATCGCCTGCTGGGTGGTGGCCTGGTCGGTCACCGGGATCGGCTGGTAGGGCGAGCCGTTCCAGCAGGGCTGCGGGGTCTTGGCGTCGCAGAGCCTGACCTTGTCCTGGACGTCCTTGGCGTTCATCCCGAGCACCTGGGCGAGCCGGGTCAGCACGGCCTTGCCGTGGTCCTTCTGCTCCAGCAGCGAGGTGCGGCTGACCGAGACCACCAGCTTGGTCTGGTTGCCGGCCAGCACCTGCCCGTTGGCGTCCAGGATCTCGCCGCGGATGGCCGGCGAGACCACCTCGCGGATGTGGTTGTTGGACGCCTGGGCGGTGTACTGGCTGCCGTTGCGGATCTGCAGGTACCACAGGCGCCCGCCGAGCGTGCCCAGCAGCGACAGCACCAGGATCTGCAGGACGACCAGACGGATCGTCACCCGACGGGTGCGCCCGGTCTCCGGGATGTTGCTCACCTCAAGGACTCCCCTCCGGCAAGGCTTCAGACAGTCAGGACTTCATGCCGCGGAACTTGCGGGCGGGTGGCCCGGCGGACGGCTCACGGGTGGTGCGGTAGCGGGCGATGGTGCCCAGGCCGGGGCCGGTCACCTCGCCGCCCGTCGAGGACGGGTCGACCCGGCGGGCCAGCAGCATCACCGCCGGCACCACGAACGGCGCCAGCAGCAGGTCGTAGAGGAGCGCGGTCGCCGCCAGCGAGGGCAGCCCGACATGCCGGGCGGCGGTGTCGCCGACCAGCGCGCCGACCCCCGCGTACAGCAGGGTGGAGACCACCGCGGCACCCGCCACCACCAGCAGCGGGGTGAACACCGAGCGCTGGCGGCCGGTATCGGCGCCCAGCAGCCCGGCGGCGTAACCGATCAGGCAGAGCACCAGCGCGTACCGGCCGATCGCGTGGTCGGAGGGCGGTGCCAGGTCGGCCAGCAGCCCGGCGGCGAACCCGGTCAGGCAGCCGCCGGAGGGCCCGAAGACCAGTCCCAGCGCGACCACCATGAGCAGCAGCAGGTCCGGGGTGGCCCCGGGCAGCTGGAGCCGGCCCAGCACGCTGACCTGGACCACCAGGGCGAGCAGGATCAGCGGGGCGGAGAGCAGGACGCGCTTGACGACCATCGGATCAGTTCCCCGTAGGCGAGGCGGACGGCTGGGCGGGCTGCTGCGGCGCCCCCGAGGGCTGCGCCGCGACGGCCGCGGCCGCGGGCGGCTGGGCGGGCGCGGGGGTGGGGACCGGGCTCGGGCTGGGCGGCAGCACCGAGTCCCTGGGGTCGGCGCGCGGCGGCACCACGACCACCCCGATCAGGTCGAGGCTGGTGAACGAGACGAACGGCTGGACCAGCACCGTCTTGGTCAGCTCCCCCGGGGTGGCCTCCACCTGGGTGACCGTACCGACCGGCACGCCGGGCACGAACGGACGCCCGCTCTGCGAGCCGAAGGTGACCATCCGGTCGCCCGGCTTGACCTGCGCCTTGCCGTTGAGCAGCTGCACCTTCAGCGGCCCCTGGCCCTGCCCGGTGGCGAAGCCGATCTCGCCGCTGCCCTCCATCCGGGTGCCGGCGGTGAAGCCGGGGTCGGTGGCGAGCAGCACGGTGGCGGTGGTCGGGGCGACCGTGGTGACCCGGCCGACCAGGCCCGCGCCGTTGATCACGGTCATGTCCCGCTGCAGGCCGTCGTCGCTGCCGGCGTCGATGGTGATGGTCCAGGAGAAGCCCTGGGCCGCGCCGATGGCGATCACCTGCGCGGCCTTGATGGTGTAACCGCCGGTGCCGGCGGTGCGCAGCAGGTCGTCCAGCTGCTTGGTGCGTCCGGTGGCGGCGTCGGAGGAGGCGAGCTTCTGACGAAGCTCGGTGTTCTCCGCACCGATCCGGTCCAGCCGCTGCTGCTCGGTGCCGGAGTCGCGGATCGCCCGGACGGTACGCGCTATCGGGTCGACGGCCCCCGCGGCGCCCCGCTCGACGGGGCCGAACAGGTCGGCCGCGGTTCTGCGGGCACCGTTCAGCGGGGAGCTCTCGCCGCCCTTGATGTCCACGGTGATCAGGGCGAAGGCGACGGCCACCAGCAGAATGAGCAGCAGTCGACTCTCTCGTGTGTCCCTCACGGCGGCGCGGCTGCCCCTTCTGAACGTGTTCGGCCTTGACGGTGGGTCTAACGACGCGGTTGGGCGTCCAGTACCTGCTGCAGTGCCTCGAACTCCTCGACGCAGCGGCCGGAGCCGAGCGCCACCGAGTCCAGCGGGTTCTCCGCGATGTGGATCGGCATGCCGGTCTCCCGGCGCAGCCGTTCGTCCAGTCCGCGCAGCAGCGCGCCGCCGCCGGTGAGCACCACGCCACGGTCCATCACATCGCCCGCGAGCTCCGGCGGGCACTGGTCCAGGGTGGTCTTGACGGCGTCGATGATCGAGTTGACCGGCTCGTCGATCGCCTCGCGGACCTCGGCGGCGGAGATCACCACGGTCTTCGGCAGGCCGCTGACCAGGTCGCGGCCGCGGATCTCGGCGTGCTCGTCCTTCTCGTTCTCCGAGCCGTAGGCCGAGCCGATGCTCATCTTGATCTGCTCGGCGCTGCGCTCGCCGAGCAGCAGCGAGTACTCCTTCTTGATGTGCTGGACGATCGCGTTGTCCAGCTCGTCGCCGGCCACCCGGATGGACTGCGCCGTGACGATGCCGCCCAGCGAGATCACCGCGACCTCGGTGGTGCCGCCGCCGATGTCGACCACCATGTTGCCGGTGGGCTCGTGGACCGGGAGCCCGGCGCCGATCGCGGCGGCCATCGGCTCCTCGATGATGTGCACCTGGCGGGCCCCGGCCAGGTGGCTGGCCTCCACCACGGCCCGGCGCTCGACGCCGGTGATGCCGCTGGGCACGCAGACCACCACCCGGGGGCGGACCAGGTAGCGGCGGCGGTGGATCTTCTGGATGAAGTAGCGCAGCATCCGCTGGGTGATCTCGAAGTCGGCGATCACGCCGTCCTTGAGCGGGCGGATGGCGATGATGTTGCCGGGCGTGCGCCCGATCATCTTCTTCGCCTCGGAGCCGACCGCGAGGATGCCGCCGGTGTTGGTGTTGACCGCCACGACTGACGGCTCGTTCAGGACGATCCCCTTGCCCCTGACGTACACCAGCGTGTTGGCAGTGCCAAGGTCGATCGCCAGATCACGGCCGATGAACGACAGATTGTTGGCCATGGAGTGTGGAACGCCTTCCCGAACTGGATGTCATGGGCAGGGAGTTGAGCCTCGCCTGAGACCCGCACTGCGGCGCGCCGAGAGCGCGGCGGGCCCATCTGGCCCGCAGGGTGCCTCCATCGTAGCCACGCCCGGCGAGCTGGTCGGCGGGGTGGGCATGGCGTCCATTCTGCGTGGCAGGACCGCTTCTGCTGGCATTGGACGCCGTGTCGGAGCACTCAGTTCCATATTTGACGATCAGATTCCCACGGTTGGCTGAGCCGGCGCGATGCCGCTCGGCCAACCGTGGCGATCCTGACGGAGCGTCCGGTCAGGCGTGGTCGGGAAAGAAGATCTTGATCTCGCGCTCGGCCGAGGACTCCGAGTCCGAGGCGTGGATCAGGTTCTCCCGGGTGATCGTGGCGTAGTCGCCGCGGATCGTGCCGGCCCCCGCCTGCAGCGGGTCGGTGGCGCCGGCGAGCGCGCGGATGCCCGGGATCACGTTCTCGCCCTCGACGATCAGTGCGATCGACGGGCCGGAGGTCATGAACTCCAGCAGCGGCTCGTAGAACGGGCGGCCGACGTGCTCGGCGTAGTGCTGCTCCAGCGTCGTCCGCTCGAAGGTGCGCAGTTCGACGGCGGCCAGCTGCCAGCCGGCCTTGCGCTCGATCCGGCTGATGATCTCGCCGACCAGGCCACGGCGGACGGCGTCGGGCTTGAGCAGGACGAGAGTGCGCTGGGTCACGATGCGGCTCCAGTGGTATGGGTGGGACGGTGAGAACGCGGTGCGGGCCACCGCAGCAGAGGTTACCTTGCGTGAACAGCAGGTCAGGCAGCCGCTGTCTGACGTTCCCGTTCCGCTCTGATGACGTCGATCTTGCGGCCGTAGTGCACCGAGCACCACCAGAGCCCGGCGAAGATCACGCCCAGCCCGTACATGGTCGGCAGCAGCAGCCCGGCGGCGAACAGGCCCAGCTGGAGCGCCCAGCCGACCGCCACCGCGCCAGGCCGGGTGATCACGCCGCAGAGCAGCACGCAGAACACCATCACCGCGCCGCTGACACCCCAGATCACCGCGGTCGAGACATCCGTCATCTTCATCGCGACACAGGCCGCGAAGAGCACCACGAAGACCTCGCCGATCAGCGTGGACGAGCAGAGCGTACGCATCGTCACTTCCTTCCGAGCAGCAGACGGGCTTCGCCCACGGTGATCACCGAGCCGGTGATCAGCACCCCGGCGCCGGCCAGGTCGCCCTCCGCCTCGGCGAGGGTGACGGCGGCCTCGATCGCATCGTCCAGCCGGGGCTCGACCTGCACCCGGTCATCGCCGAAGATCTCGACGGCCTGGGCGGCCAGGAGGTCCGCCGACATCGCCCGATGAGTGGAGTTCTGGGTGATCACCACCTCGTCCAGGATCGGCTCGAAGGCCTCCAGCAGGCCGCTCACATCCTTGTCACCGCTGGTGGCGATCACCCCGACCAACCTGGTGAACGCGAAGGCCTCGCCGACGGCGGCGGCCGTGACCTGGGCGCCGGCCGGGTTGTGCGCGGCGTCCAGCACGATGGTGGGGCTGCGCCGGACCACCTCCAGACGACCGGGCGAGCTGACCCCGGTGAAGGCCTGGCGCACCTTGTCGACGTCCAGCTGCCCCTCGCGGGCCGCGCCGATGCCGAAGAAGGCCTCCACCGCGGCCAGCGCCATCGAGGCGTTGTGCGCCTGGTGCTCGCCGTGCAGCGGAATGAAGATGTCCGAGTACTCGCCGCCGCCGAG
This sequence comes from Kitasatospora sp. GAS204B, assembly GCF_029892155.1. Taxonomy (GTDB): domain Bacteria; phylum Actinomycetota; class Actinomycetes; order Streptomycetales; family Streptomycetaceae; genus Kitasatospora. The sequence goes on from NZ_JARZAG010000009.1 coordinate 230,495, forward strand.
CCCGCGCAGCGTGATCAGCTGCCCGCCGACCGCGATCTCCCGGCTCAGCACGCCGAACTCCAGGCCCTCGCGGGCCACCGTGGCGTCGACCTCGACGGCGCGCGCCAGGATCACCTGGGCCGCGTCGAGCGGCTGCTGGGAGACCACCGCGAGCGCGCCGGGCTTGACGATGCCGGCCTTCTCGGTGGCGATCTCGCCGGTGGTGCTGCCCAGCTTGTCGGTGTGGTCGAGCGAGATCGGGGTGATCACGGCCACCGCCGCGTCGATCACGTTGGTGGCGTCCCAGCTGCCGCCCATGCCGACCTCGACCACCGCGACGTCCACCGGAGCGTCCGCGAAAGCCGCGTACGCCATGCCGGTGAGCACCTCGAAGAAGGAGAGCGGGATCGGCTGCGCCGCGTCGACCATCCGCACGTACGGCTCGATGTCCTGGTAGGTCTCGACGAACTTGTCGACGCTGATCGGCTGCCCGTCCAGGCTGATCCGCTCGGTCACCGACTCCACGTGCGGGCTGGTGTACCGGCCGGTGCGCAGTTCGAAGGAGTTCAGCAACTGCTCGACCATCCGGGCCGTGGACGTCTTGCCGTTGGTGCCGGTGATGTGGATCGAGGGGTAGGCGCGCTGCGGCTCGCCCAGGATGTCCATCAGCGCGGTGATCCGGTCGAGCGAGGGCTCCAGCTTGTTCTCCGGCCAGCGCTCGGCCAGCTCGGCCTCGACCGCGGCGAGGCCGTCCAGCCGCTCGACGTCGTCGTCCGCACTACTGGGACGGGTGGTGTACGGGTTCGACCCGGCGCTGCTGCTCACCCGCCCAGTCTACGAGCGCTGCCGCCCGCTTCCCGCCGCAGGGGCCGCGAGCGGGGTGCGGCGCGAAGCGGGCGGCAGCGCTCAGGCTCCGACCGGTACCGGACTCTGCCGCAGCCGCAGTTCGGCGAGCACCTCGTCGACCTCGTCCTCGGCGAGCAGCGGCAGCATCATCGCCACGGCCTGGAGCAGCCCGCCGAGCAGGAAGGTGGTGTCCGGGGTGGCTGCCACCAGCTGCCGCACGGCGGCCACCCGACCGCCGCGGACCGCGTCGATCAGCTGGGCGGCGTCCGCCGACTCCTCGTCGACCAGCACCCCGATCTCGTCCTGCGGCGCCCGGCGGGCCAGCGCTCGCAGCACCTTGTCACCGACCTCGGGGGCGTAGGCCTTGCGCACCGCCTCCGCCGCGATCCAGGCGAGCAGGGTGACCACCTCGCGCTCCGCCTGATCCGCCAACAGCCGGTCCAGGGCCGCGTCGAAGGCGACCTGATTGCCGTGCCGGAACGCCAACAACAGCGTCGCGGCTCGCCCCTTCGCCTCCTCGACCCGCTGCGCAGGAAGTTCGCCGGCCAACTTGTGAGCTGCCACCATGCCCTGCCTTCCCTTTCCCGAGTGCCCGTACCCGGAACTGCGGAACACGCTATACGGCACGCCTTCGCAGGTCACCGGACCTGGCCGCAAGAACTGGCGAAAGAACGAAAAAACCCGGTCATGGATTAAAGCAATCGGTAATTCCTCGCCCGGATTCCGAAGCGAAAAGCCACTGGCCGCACCCCGGATCGGGGTGCGGCCAGTGGCGTTTCGAGCCGTCGGCGGCGCCTGGGCTCAGTGGTGCCGAGCTGGTCAGCCCTGCGGCAGTGCCGCCAACTGCGCGGTGATCCTGGCGATGTCGGCCCCGGCCGCCTCCTGGCGGGCCCGGATCTTCACCACCACGTCGTCCGGCGCCTTGGCCAGGAAGCCCTCGTTGCCGAGCTTGGCGGCGGTCTGCGCCTTCTCCTTCTCGGCCGCGGCGAGGTCCTTGGTCAGACGCTTGCGCTCGGCGGCCACGTCGATGGTGCCGGACAGGTCCAGCGCCACCGTGGCGCCCGCCACCGGCAGGGAGGCGGTGGGCGTGAAGCCCTCCTCCGGCAGGGTCAGGCGCAGCAGCGAGCGGATCGCGTCCTCGTGCACGGCCAGCACGGTGCCGGTCAGCTCCAGCGAGGCCGGGACCTTCTGACTGTCCCTCAGGCCCTGGTCGTTGCGGAACCGGCGGACCTCGGTGACCACCTGCCGCAGGGTGGCGATCTCCGCCTCGGCCGCGGCATCGCGGAAGCCGCTGTCCTCGGGCCACTCGGCGATCACCACCGACTCGCCGCCGGTCAGCGTGGTCCACAGCGCCTCGGTGACGAACGGGACGATCGGGTGCAGCAACCGCAGCGTCACTTCCAGCACCTCGCCGAGCACCCGGCGCGCGGCGTCGGCCTGCGGGCCGCCCTTGGCCAGGGTGGTCTTGGAGAGCTCGACGTACCAGTCGAAGACCTCGTCCCAGGCGAAGTGGAAGAGCGCGTCGGAGACCTTGGCGAACTGGTAGTCGTCGTAGAGGGCGTCCGCCTGGGCGACGGTCTCGTTCAGCCGGGACAGGATCCAGCGGTCGGCCGCGGTCATCGCCTCGGGCGCCGGCAGCGGGCCCTCGACGGTGGCGCCGTTCATCAGCGCGAACCGGGTGGCGTTCCAGATCTTGTTGCAGAAGTTGCGCGAGCCCTTGACCCACTCCTCGCCGATCGGCACGTCGGCGCCGGGGTTGGCGCCGCTGGCCAGGGTGAAGCGGACGGCGTCGGCACCGTAGGCGTCCATCCAGTCCAGCGGGTCCACCGCGTTCGGGTTGGACTTGGACATCTTCTTGCCGAACTGGTCGCGGACCAGGCCGGTCAGCGCCACGGTGTGGAACGGCGCCTGGCCGTCCATCGCGTAGAGGCTGAACATCATCATCCGGGCGACCCAGAAGAAGATGATGTCGTGGCCGGTGAGCAGCACGTCGGTGGCGTAGAACTTCTCCAGGTCCGCGGTCCGCTCGGGCCAGCCCAGGGTGGAGAAGGGCCACAGGCCGCTGGAGAACCAGGTGTCCAGCACGTCGTTGTCCTGGGTCCAGCCCTCGCCGGTCGGCGGCTGCTCGTCCGGTCCGACGCAGACCACCTCGCCGTCGGGGCCGTACCAGACCGGGATCCGGTGGCCCCACCAGAGCTGCCGCGAGATGCACCAGTCGTGCATGTTGTCGACCCAGGCGAAGTAGCGGCCTTCCATCTCCTTGGGGTGGATCTGGGTGCGGCCGTCGCGCACGGCGTCACCGGCCGCCTTGGCCAGCGGCTCGACCTTGACCCACCACTGCAGCGACAGGCGCGGCTCGACGATGGTGTGGCAGCGCGAGCAGTGGCCCACCGCGTGCATGTACGGGCGCTTCTCCGCGACGATCCGCCCCTGCTCGCGCAGTTCGCCGACCACGGCCGAGCGGGCCTCCAGCCGGTCCAGGCCGAGGAAGGGGCCGTGCACGGTGATCGCGCCGTGCTCGTCCATCACGGTCAGGCTGGGCAGGTCGTGCCGCTGGCCGATGGCGAAGTCGTTGGGGTCGTGCGCCGGGGTCACCTTGACGGCGCCGGTGCCGAACTCCGGGTCCACGTGCTCGTCGGCGACCACCGGGATCCGGCGGTCGGTGAGCGGCAGCGCGATGGTGCGGCCGATCAGGTGCCGGTAGCGCTCGTCGTCCGGGTGCACCGCGACGGCGGTGTCGCCCAGCATCGTCTCGGCGCGGGTGGTGGCCACCACGATCGAGTCGTCCCCGTCGCCGTAGCGGATCGAGACCAGCTCACCCGGGCTGTCCTCGTGCTCCACCTCGATGTCGGAGAGCGCGGTCAGGCAGCGCGGGCACCAGTTGATGATGCGCTCGGCGCGGTAGATCAGGCCGTCGTCGAAGAGCTTCTTGAAGATGGTCTGGACGGCGCGGGAGAGGCCCTCGTCCATGGTGAAGCGCTCGCGCGACCAGTCCACGCCGTCGCCCAGGCGCCGCATCTGACCCAGGATCTGGCCGCCGTAGTTCTCCTTCCACTCCCAGACCTTCTCGACGAAGGCCTCCCGGCCCAGGTCGTGGCGGGACTGGCCGGAGGCGGCCAGCTGCTGCTCGACCCGGTTCTGGGTGGCGATGCCGGCGTGGTCCATGCCGGGCAGCCAGAGCGCCTCGTAACCCTGCATCCGCTTACGGCGGGTCAGGGCGTCCATCAGGGTGTGCTGGAAGGCGTGGCCCAGGTGCAGGGCGCCGGTCACGTTCGGGGGCGGGATCACGATGGTGTACGGCGGCTTGTCGCTCTTGGCGTCCGCCGTGAAGTAACCGCGCGCTACCCAGCGCTCGTACAGCTCGCCCTCTACCTCGCCGGGAGTGTAGGTGGTCGGGAGGGCTGCTGCATTGTCCGCGGACGCGTGGTCGGCGGGGCGCTGGTTCGTCTTGTCGGTCACGACGCACAGTTTACGGAACCAGAGGTCGTGCCTTGCGCGTGCGCGGCGTACGGTAGCGTGCCCGATGCTCGGACGGGTGGCCGACCGGGCCCGGCCGGGCCGGAGGAGCACGGGCGAGGGCCGCACGGACGCGGCGGGGGAGCGCAGGGGAATGTACGGCCAGGGTCAGCCGCAGTATCCGCCGCCGCAGGGCCAACCACCGTACGGCCAGCCGCCGCAGTACGGCTATCCGCAGCAACCGCCGCAGTACGGACAGCAGCCCTATCCCCCTCAGCCGCAGGCCGGTTGGGGCCAACCCCCGATGCAGCCGATGCAGCCGCAGCCGGTCTGGGGCCAGCCCGGGCCCGCACCGCGCAAGGGCAAGGGCTGCCTCGTGGTCGGCCTGCTGGTCGGCGTGCTGGTGCTGGGCGGTGGCGGCTTCGCGGTCTTCAAGCTGACCGGCGGCGCGGCCGCCAAGGCCGGCAGCTACAAGCTCACCACCCCGCAGATGCTGGCCCTGGGGGCCGACAACGGCTGGGCCCTGAAGGATTCCAAGACCGCCCCGGTGGACCCGGCCAAGGCCACCGACACCGGCACCGACATCACCTCGCTGCAGGCCGACTACACCAACGACGCCGACCGGAACAACGCGATCGCCTTCGCCGGCTACTACGGCAAGCTCAAGAATCCCGCCAAGGCGATGTCCGACTACGCGACTCAGGTCACCGCCGGCGGCGCCACCTGGACCACCCCGCTGACCAGCTACTCCGGCGGCAGCAACAAGGACGGCGCCACGCTCAAGTGCGGGGTCCTCGACTTCAAGGTGGCCGGCGCGCCGGACCCCGGCGGGCAGACCGTCTGCGTCTGGTCCAGCAGTTCGACCTTCGGCAGCGCCAGCTACTTCAAGGCCGGTTCCCAGACCCTGAGCATCACCCCGGCCCAGGCCGCCAAGACGACCGAGCAGCTCCACGACGCCATGGTGGTCGCGAACTAGTGGTCGCGAACTGACCGTTCCGGAAAGGAACGCCGATGTCCGAGCAGAACCCGTACGGTCCGCCCACCCCGCCGCAGGACGGCGGCTACGGGCAGGCACCCGGTTTCGGCCCCGTCCCGCCGCAGGCACCGGGCTACGGTCCGGTTCCGCCGCAGGCACCGGGCTACGGGCCGATCCCGCCGCAGGCACCCGGATACCAGCAGCCGGGACAGCCCGGTCAGCCCTGGCCGGGCGCCTACTACCCGGTCACGCCGGCCAAGCGCTCGCGCCGCGGCCTGTGGGTCACCCTCGGTGTGGTCGGCGGTGCGATCGTGGTGGCCGCCACGGTGCTGGTCTTCACGGTCGCGGACAAGGTCGCGACGACCACCGCCAACCTGGGCACCCAGAAGGTCGTGCTGCCGAAGACCTTCCAGAGCCTGAGCAGCGACCCGACCAACAGCCTGGCCCAGTCGCTGCAACAGAGCATGACCTCGGACCCGGCCTCGGCCAAGGAGCTGACCGCGACCGTCAGCACGGTCTACAACAGCACCTCCTCGGACCGGGCGGTGGTGGTCTACGGCGGCTACGGCAAGATCGTCTCGCCGAGCGCCGAGGAGAGCGCCTTCTGGAGCAGCTTCGAGGGTGCCGCCAAGGACAACAGCGCCACCTTCAGCCCCCGCCAGCACCCCTCCCCCGGCCCCCAGGGCGGGCTGCTGAGCTGCGAGGACGCGATCAGCGCGACCGAGACCGACGCGGTCTGCATGTGGGTGGACAACAGCTCGCTGGTCGTGATGATGCAGACCACCGCCGGCGGCAAGGCCCCCAGCCTGGACAAGGCCGCCCAGGACGCCCGCGACCTGCGCAGCACCGCCGAGGTGCCGAAGTAGCCACGCCCGACGACGAAGAGGCCCGCGACCGGTTCCGGTCGCGGGCCTCTTCGTCGGCTGACGGTGGGTCAGGCGCTCTTGTCGCGCCGCTCGCGCTTGATCATGTCGCGCGGGACCAGGGTCGGGATCGCGTGCTTGGAGACCACGTCTCCGGTGACCACCACGCGGGCGACGTCCTGACGCGAGGGGACCTCGTACATCACGGACATCAGCACCTCCTCCATGATGGCTCGCAGGCCACGCGCGCCGGTGCCGCGCAGGATCGCCTGGTCGGCGATCGCCTCCAGCGCGTCCCGGCTGAACTCCAGCTCCACGCCGTCCAGTTCGAAGAGCTTGCGGTACTGCTTGACCAGCGCGTTCTTCGGCTCGGTGAGGATCTGCAGCAGCGCCTCGCGGTCCAGGTTGTGCACGCTGGTGATCACCGGGAGGCGGCCGATGAACTCGGGGATCATGCCGAACTTGACCAGGTCCTCCGGCATCACCTGGCGGAAGTGGTCGCTGGCGTCGCTCTCCCGCTTGGAGCGGATGTTGGCGCCGAAGCCGATGCCCTTGCCGCCGGCCCGGCCCTCGATGATCCGCTCCAGACCCGCGAAGGCGCCGCCCACGATGAACAGCACGTTCGTGGTGTCGATCTGGATGAACTCCTGGTGGGGGTGCTTGCGGCCGCCCTGCGGCGGGACCGAGGCGGTGGTGCCCTCGAGGATCTTCAGCAGCGCCTGCTGGACGCCCTCGCCGGAGACATCACGGGTGATCGAGGGGTTCTCGCTCTTGCGGGCCACCTTGTCGATCTCGTCGATGTAGATGATCCCGGTCTCGGCCTTCTTGACGTCGTAGTCGGCCGCCTGGATCAGCTTCAGCAGGATGTTCTCGACGTCCTCACCGACGTAACCGGCCTCGGTCAGCGCGGTGGCGTCGGCGATCGCGAACGGCACGTTGAGCATCCGGGCCAGGGTCTGCGCGAGCAGCGTCTTGCCGGAGCCGGTCGGGCCGAGCAGCAGGATGTTGGACTTCGCCAGCTCGATCGCGTCGTCCCGGCCACCGCCGCGGCCGGCCTCGCCGGCCTGCACCCGCTTGTAGTGGTTGTAGACCGCGACCGAGAGCGCCTTCTTGGCGAGGTCCTGGCCGACCACGTACTGGTCCAGGAACTCGTAGATCTCGCGCGGCTTCGGGAGCTCCTCGAAACGCACCTCGGAGGACTCGGCGAGTTCCTCCTCGATGATCTCGTTGCAGAGATCGATGCACTCGTCGCAGATGTACACGCCGGGTCCGGCGATGAGCTTCTTCACCTGCTTCTGCGACTTGCCGCAGAACGAGCACTTGAGCAGGTCGCCACCGTCTCCGATGCGTGCCACGAGGTGCTTCCCCTTCGCCAGGGGCCCCGCGGGGGTTCCGGGGCCTGGTGCTGTGGACCGGGGCCGCCAGCGCGGCGGTCAGGTCTCGGTATCCGACGGTACTCTGCCAACTCGCAGAATCCGCCGACTTCGACAGGTCTGCCCTACGCCCTGGGCGAATTGATACCGAACAGACGCCATCGGGCGGGACTGGTCCTGGTGGGCCTGAGCCCGGCGGGCGGGGTGCGTTCGCGACACCCCGCCCCATCCATGATGCGCGAATCAGTCGGTGAGCGAAGCCTTGCGGGTCGAGATGATCTGGTCGATCAAGCCGTACTCGAGAGCCTCTTCAGCGGTCAGGATCTTGTCGCGCTCGATGTCGTCGCGGACCTGCTCGACCGGCTTCTTGGAGTGCTTGGAGAGCATCTCCTCCAGCTGCTCGCGCATCCGGAAGATCTCCTTGGCCTGGATCTCCAGGTCGGAGACCTGGCCGCGGCCGGTCTCGGTGTACGGCTGGTGGATCAGGATCCGGGCGTTCGGCAGCGCCATCCGCTTGCCGGGGGTGCCGGCCGCCAGCAGGACGGCGGCGGCCGAGGCGGCCTGGCCCATGCAGACGGTCTGGATGTCCGGCTTGACGTACTGCATGGTGTCGTAGATCGCGGTGAGCGCCGTGAAGGAGCCACCGGGCGAGTTGATGTACATCTGGATCTCGCGGTCCGGGTCCATCGACTCCAGGCAGAGCAGCTGGGCCATGATGTCGTTCGCCGACACGTCGTCCACCTGGGAGCCCAGGAAGATGATCCGCTCCTCGAAGAGCTTGGCGTACGGGTCGTACTCGCGGATGCCCTGCGAGGTGCGCTCGACGAAGCGCGGGACGATGTAGCGCCCTTCTGCCCTGGGGGCAGTGAACTCGGCGCGGGCGGAAAGGGGGTTGAGGTTCATCGCTGGTCTGTCCTCCGGCTACGTTCCGACGTGTCTGGGGTGCTGGGCCCGGGCGCTCAGGCGCCGGCGCCGGTGCCGCCGCCGCCGGGGACGTCCGCGGCGCTGTGCATGATGTCGTCGATCAGGCCGTACTCCTTGGCCTGCTCCGCGGTGAACCAGCGGTCGCGGTCGGAGTCCTTGGTGATCTGCTCGAAGGTCTGACCGCTGTGCTGCGCGATGAGCTCGGACATCCGCTTCTTGGTGCGCAGCAGCTGCTCGGCCTGGATCCGGATGTCGGTGGCCGAACCGCCGAGGCCCGCGGAGGGCTGGTGCATCAGGATGTTGGCGTTCGGCAGCGAGAACCGCTTGCCCGGGGTACCGGCGGTGAGCAGGAACTGGCCCATCGAGGCGGCCATGCCCATGGCGATGGTGACCACGTCGTTCTTGATGTACCGCATGGTGTCGTAGATCGCCATGCCGGCCGTGATCGAGCCGCCGGGGGAGTTGATGTAGAGGTAGATGTCCTTGTCCGGCTCGGCGGCGAGGAGGAGCAGCTGGGCGGTGATCTTGTTGGCGATCTCGTCGTCCACCTGCTGGCCGAGGAAGATGATGCGCTCGTTGAGCAGCCGGTTGTAGACCTGGTCGCCGAGGCCACCGAGCACGTCACCACCGGCGGCCTGCGGCGTCATCAGGCCAGGCATCTGCATCTGCGGGAACGTCACTTAGCCACCTGCTCAGTCGATTCGGACGGTCCGTCTGGTTCGACCGTCGCTACGTCACATACGAGGATCGGGGCGGGCGTCCCGGGCACGCGCCCGCATCGGGCCACCCCGCCCGCGCTGTTCAAAGCTTGCTTCCGTCGACCCTAACGCGCAGGCCGGGCCCGACCATCCCCCACGCTGAACTGTTCGCTGTGAGCGCAGGGTGACGCCGCTGGTCGGGAGATGCGGACAGGCCCGGACGCGAGTGCGCGTCCGGGCCTGCTCGAGCGGTACCGCTGGAGGCTCAGGCCTCCTCGGTGGCCTCGGCCTCGACGGCGGGGGTCTCCTCGACGGAGGCCTTGACGGTCTCGGCCGTCTCGTCCTCCTCGTCGAAGTTGATCTCCTCGCCGTTGGTGTCCTTCACCAGCGCGGCCTCGACGACCAGGGCCAGCGCCTTGCCGCGGGCGACCTCGCCGACCAGCAGCGGAACCTGGTTGCCCTGGACGACCTGCTGGGCGAACTGGTCCGGGGTCAGGCCCGAGCCGGCGGCGCGGCGGATCAGGTGCTCGGTGAGCTCCTCCTGGTTGACGCCCACCTCCTCCTTGGCCACGATCTCGTCCAGCACGAACTGGGTCTTGATGCCCTTCTTGGCCTGCTCCTCGGTCTCCGCGTCGAACTCCTCGCGGGTCTTGCCCTGGGTGGCGAGGTAGCTCTCCAGGGTCTGACCGATCGGCTCGAGCTGGTGGTGCTCCAGGTTGTGCCGGCGGGTCTCGATCTCGTCCTTGAGGAGCTTCTCCGGGAAGTCGATCTCGACCTTCTCCAGCAGCGCGTCCAGGACGCGCTCCTGGGCCTGGGTGGCCTGGTCGAACTCCTTCATCCGGCCCAGGCGGCCGCGCGAGTCCTCGCGCAGCGCCTCCAGGGTGTCGAACTCGCTGGCCAGCTGGGCGAACTCGTCGTCCAGCTCGGGCAGCTCCTTCTCCTGGACGGCGGTGACGGTGACGGTCACCTCGGAGCTCTGGCCGGCCTGGGTGCCGCCCTTGAGCTCGGTGGTGAAGGTCTTCGCCTCGCCGGCGGACAGGCCGACGACGGCCTCGTCGATGCCGTCCAGCAGGCGGCCGGAGCCGATCTCGTAGCTCACGCCGGTGGCGGTGCCGTCCTCGGGGACCTCACCGTCGACCTTGGCCTCCAGGTCGACGACCACGATGTCGCCCTCGGCGGCGGCGCGCTCGACGTCCTTGACGGAGGCGAAGCGCTCGCGCAGCTGCTCCAGCGACTTCTCGATGTCCTCGTCGGTGACCTCGATCGGGTCGACCTCCACGGAGATCTCGGAGAACTCCGGCAGGGTGATCTCCGGGCGGACGTCCACCTCGGCGGTGAAGGTCAGGCCGCTGGCGGCGAGGTCCTCCACACCCTTGATGTCGGTGATGTCGGGCTGGCCGAGGACCTCGATCTTGCCCTCGTCGACCGCCTGCGTGTAGAAGCGCGGCAGGGCGTCGTTCACGGCCTCCTCGAGGACCGCGGCACGGCCGAAGCGCTGGTCGATGACCCGGGCCGGAATCTTGCCCTTGCGGAAACCGGGAACCGTGACCTGCTGGTTGATCTTCTTGTACGCCGCGTCGAGGCTGGGCTTGAGCTCCTCGAAGGGCACCTCGACGGTGAGTCGAACCCGGGTCGGGTTCAGAGTCTCGACGGCGCTCTTCACGGTTTGGTCTCCTATGGGGCTTGCGGTCGGCTGGTCTGCCTACGCACCGAGTCCCTCGCGGGCCTTGGGCCGGGCAGACGGGTGATGAGCCACCTGGTGCGGCATCTCCCGTGTGGGGTGGACGGCGAGCGGCCCGGTCCCCGACTGCCGGGGAATGGGCGGTGGCTCTTCCGCCAGCGGCCCATCCTACCGGGTACCACAAAGCCACCTCGCCGATGGCCGTGGCCACCGGCTGTGATGGTGATGGTCGGGGTGACCGGATTCGAACCGACGGCCTTCCGCTCCCAAAGCGGACGCGCTACCAAACTGCGCCACACCCCGCACTTTGCGAGAGGAAGCGTACACGCCGGGCCCGTCCGGCTCGCCGATATTCAGGAGTTGGCAGGCGCGTGCGCGCCGGTCGCCCGACCAGGTACGCTGATCCCCGTCCAGTCCGGCCGAATCAGCCGGGCGCGGACGCCTGTGCGGGCGTAGCTCAATGGTAGAGCCCTAGTCTTCCAAACTAGTCACGCGAGTTCGATTCTCGTCGCCCGCTCTGTCCCCAAAGGCCCCGGCTTTTCCGAGCCGGGGCCTTTGGCATGCCCGGGTGTGGCATGCCCGGGTACGACACAGGAGGAGGGCGGGTGGACCCCGAGCAGCGGCTGGCGGTCATCCAACGCGGCGTGGTGCGCGAAATGGCGCGTTATGGACGGGAGTTCACCGTCGACGGGGCCGTGGTGCGGGGCCCGGGCAGCACCGCGGTGGCCGTGCGCGACCATCCCGGACCGGACGGTGGCCATGTCGACCTCGGCTTCGTGCTGACCCTGGGCAGCGCCGAGGCGCCGGTGCTCTGGGACTGCACCGCGGGGCTGGGCACCACCGAGGAGGAGAAGCTCGACAGCGCGGTGCGGATGTGGGCCGGCACCACGGCGGCCGCGGTGGTGGAGTTCCTGGAACGCGAGGGCCGGCACGGCGACCACCTGCGGCTGCCCGCGCTGCCCGGCTGGCAGGCGGTGCAGGGCCCGGCCACCGTCTTCGGCTTCCAGAGCGCCCGGCTCTCCACCTGGTTGGGCGGGCGCGAGCTGATGGCCGAACTGGCCCCCGCGCTGGCACCGGAGTTGACGGACCCTCGGCTGAACGGCGTGAAGCTCTTCCTCGGCGGCCGGGCGGGCGACGAGGTGGCCGAGGTCCGGGTGAACGGCACGGTGGCGCAGACCGCCTCCCAGGCGCTGGGCAGCCTGGACTGGCCGCGCGGCGAACGGTTCTGCTGGGCGCGGCTGTTCGTGCTGCTGGCGGCGGACCGGCCCGGCCTGGCGGCGGTGCGCGCGGCCGAGACCGAACCGCCGTTGCCGCTGGCATACCCACCGGCGCACGACCCTGCCGCCGCCGGCACGATGGCACGGCGGCGCGAGGCGATCGGACGCTGGTGGCGGACCAGACGCGCCGGGCAGTGAGCCCGGGCGGATCCGCGCCGGACCTACCGGCCGATGTTCCTACTGGCCGATGTTGGACAGCGTCTTGGCCATCGTGCTCAGGAAGTCCTGGATCGGCTTCGCCGCGGTCGACTGGTTCAGCATGAAGCCGAAGAGTGCGGCCAGGATGGCGTGCGGGATCTTGATCTGCTTGTTGCGGATGAAGATGATGAGAATGATGCCGAACAGGACCAGCGCGGAGACGGAGAGTGCCACCCGGACTCACTTCCTCATTGTCGTGGCGGTACGGACCACGGCCTGTCCGACGGTCCAAAGGCGCAACCCGCCGCCACCCCCGTGCCCCCCGAGATCCGGCCAGTCCCGCCCCGACTCAGTGTGGTCGACCGTGCCGACTGCGTAAAGGACTTGCCGCTGACCCGTGCCGAACATCCTGCGATGTGAGACGAGTTTCCGCCGGACGAGACGATAGCCCACGGAAGTTGACGGAGCGTCGGCAGGGGCGCCCAGCTGGGCCGTTCGTCTACCGATCGACCGCCGGACAGGGCAACCGGATTTGGCCGAAGATCACCGTTGATCGTTGACAGCGACGATCAAGGCCTGTTCTAGGTTCGCCAGAGCAGCAGCACGGCCCGGTCGTCGTTGATGTCCTTGGCCACCGTCTCGATCAGCCGCACCGCCGCGCCCGCGCTGTCGCTGCCGAGTTGGGCGCCGGCCACCAGGCGGTCGGCCTCGCCCATCAGCCGGTCCATGCCCTCGGAGAGGTCCCGCCCGGGCGCCTCGACCATGCCGTCGGTGCAGAGCAGCAGCACGTCCCCGGGGCCCAGCCGGCCGCGCACCCCCTCGAACTTGGCGCCGTCGTACAGGCCGAGCAGCGGGCCCTCGGTGGACTCCTTGACCTCCCAGCGCCCCGCACCCGCCAGCCGCTGCATGCCGGGCAGATGGCCGGCCGAGAGCAGCTCGTACTCCCCGGTGTCCAGGTCCAGGGCGAGCTGCACCGCGCTGGCGAAGCCCTCCTCCCAGTCCTGGCGCAGCAGGTAGCCGTTGGCGGCGGGGAGGAACTCGTGCGGCGAGAGCGAGCCGAGCAGCCCGCCGAAGGCACCGGAGAGCAGCAGCGCCCGCGAGCCGGCGTCCATCCCCTTGCCCGAGACGTCGGCCAGCACGACTTCCAGCATCCGGCGCCCGGGCCCGGTGCGGGCCGCGACCACGAAGTCGCCGGAGAAGGACTGCCCGCCCGCCGGACGCAGCGCCATGTCGGCGTGCCAGCCGTCCGGCAGCTTCGGCAGCCGGCTCTGCACCTTCAGCCGCTCGCGCAGGTCGAAGAGCATCGAGCCGCCACCGCGCCAGGGCACCCCGACCCGGCTGCGGAACTGGGCCAGCAACAGTCCGGCCACCCCGACCGCGCCGACCACCAGGGCGGCCCCCGGGGTGACGCCGAAGACGTACTCCTCGGGCCGGCTGCTGGCCGCCCGCTCGCCGGTGTGGATCACCGACTCGGTGGACAGGCCCAGCGCGGCGGTCGCGTAGAGCAGCACCAGCGAGACCGGGCGCAGCAGCAGCGAGCCCACCAGGATCGGCAGCACCAGGGCGGTCGGCGGGACCCAGGCGGGGATCGCGACGTTGAGCGCGACCAGCAGCGGGACCAGCAGGAGCAGCACCGCGAAGGCGAGCCAGTCGGCGGCGTCGCCGCGGAAGTAGTCCACCCCGGTCCGGCGCAGGGTCCGCCGGGCCCGGTAGAGGCGCTTGCGCAACCGGGCCGTGAGGGGATCCGCGGCCGCTTTCGCCGTGGTCCCCGTCGCACTCGTCTGGGGCGGTGTGCCCGGCGTGCTGCCAGCCATGGGGCCCGACCTTATCCAGCGGGGACGTCCCGCGTCGACGGGCGTTCACCGGCAGTCCGCGCGGACGCTCGATTTCGGCCGGGCGGCGCGGGCCGCGCGGGGGTCACCGGGGGCTCACCGGGGGCTCACCTCAGCCGCGCCGGGAAGCGGCGAGGGGCGCGTCATCGCAGCGTGCGCCGGTGTCCGAGCCCTCCGCCGCGCGGGTCGGCCCGCGACCGGCTCGCCCGCGAGCGGCCCGAGTGATAGCTGTGGCATATGACACAGCCTGCCGGCCCCCAGGACGCGTCCGACGACGCGCCCCAGGAGGCACTCAGCCTGCGGCCGCTCGCGGCGGCCGACTGGGACGCCTGGTACGACGCGCTGGAGGTGGCCTTCGGCGAGGTGGAGTCGCCCGAGCGCCGGGCGCTGTGGCGCGCCCTGACCGAGGTGGACCGCGCGCTCGGGGTCTGGGAGGACGCGGTGCCGGTCGGCTCGGCCGCCGCCCACTCGTTCCGGATGGCGGTGCCGGGCGGCGCGGTGCTGCCCACCGCCGCGGTGACCATGGTCGGCGTGGCGCCCACCCACCGCCGGCGCGGGGTGCTCACCGCGCTGATGCGCCATCAGCTGGACGAGATCCACGAGCGCGGCGAGTCGCTTGCGGTGCTGGAGGCCTCCGAGCCGGCCATCTACGGCCGGTACGGCTACGGACTGGGCAGCTGGAAGCTCGCGGTGCGGATCGCCCGGCCCCGGGTGCGGCTGGACCGGCCGGCCCGGCTGCTGGCGGACCAGGAGCGGATCCGGCTGCGGCTGGTCGACCCGGCGCGGGCCGCGGCGGCCTGCGAGCGGCTGTACGCCCGCCAGGTGCCGCTGCGCCCGGGGATGCTGGCCCGCCGGCCCGGCTGGGACCGGCTGGCGCTGCTCGACCCGCCCGCCGAGCGGCAGGGGCAGACCGGACTGCAGTGCGTGCTGGCCGAGGACCGTCGGGACGGCGAACTGCTCGGCTACGCGCGCTACTCGACCAAGGTGGAGTGGCTGCAGGGCGGCGCGGCGGGCGAGGTGCGGGTGCGCGAGGTGACGGCCAACGAGCCCGGGGCGCACGCGGCGCTCTGGGCGTACCTGCTGGACCTGGACCTGACCGACACGGTGGTGGCGGAGAACCTGCCGGCGGACGATCCGCTGCTGCACCTGGTCTCGGACCCGCGCCGGCTCTGCCCGCAGCTCGCCGACTCGCTCTTCGTGCGGCTGGTGGAGGTGGGCGACGCGCTGCGCTCACGGCGCTACGCGGCGCCGGTGGACGTGGTGCTGGAGGTGACGGACGAGTTCTGCCCGTGGAACACCGGGCGCTGGCACCTGCACAGCGCGGGTCCGGCCACCGCCGCGGCCTGCGAGCCCTCCGACGCGCCGGCCGATCTGGCGCTCTCGGTGCGGGAGCTGGGCTCGGCCTATCTCGGCGGCGCCACGCTGGCCGCGCTGGCCCGGGCCGGGCTGGTCGGCGAGCTGCGCCCCGGCGCGCTGGCGGCGGCCTCGCACGCCTTCGCCTGGGATGTGGCGCCCTGGCTGCCGCACGAGTTCTGAAGGCCCGTGCGGCGGCCGGGGTGTGGGTCAGCCCTGCTGCGGGTGGTGGGCCGGGATCGGCGGGAGCTCGCCGGTGATCTCATAGGCCGTCAGCATCTCGATCCGGCGGGTGTGCCGCTCCTCGTTGCTGTACGGGGTGTTGAGGAAGATCTCGACGAACTTGGTCGCCTCCTCCTGGGTGTGCATCCGCCCGCCGACGCTGATCACGTTGGCGTTGTTGTGCTCGCGGCCCAGCGCGGCGGTCTGCTCGCTCCAGGCCAGCACGGCGCGCACGCCCTTGACCTTGTTGGCGGCGATCTGCTCGCCGTTGCCCGAGCCGCCGATCACGACGCCCAGCGCCTCGGGGTCGGCCGCGGTGCGCTCGGCGGCGCGCAGGCAGAACGGCGGGTAGTCGTCCACCGCGTCGTAGACGTGCGGGCCGCAGTCGATCGGCTCGTGGCCGGCCTCCTTGAGCCACTCGACGAGGTGGTTCTTCAGTTCGAATCCGGCATGGTCGGAACCCAGATACACGCGCATGGGGAGAAGTGTGGCACGCGGGTCGGCGCTCATCGTCGAAGGGCGGGCACCACGTCACATCGGCGGCACCGCACACGGACCATTACGTTCGGTCATGGCCCGTTCCGGATGGTGAGCCCAGCGGCCGGCTGCTTGGCGCCCGGTCGCCACCCCCGGATAGTGAGACGGATCGTCCGCTCACCGAACGTCTGGATCACCCCGATGACCACCACCGCCCCGTCGGCGCCCAGCGCCGACCCCGAGGCGACGGCCACCGCCGGCCCGCAGCTCACTCATGGTCTGAAGCAGCGTCACCTCTCGATGATCGCGCTCGGCGGAGTCATCGGGGCCGGCCTCTTCGTCGGCTCCGGCGCGGGCATCGCCGCCGCCGGCCCCGGGGTGATCCTCGCCTTCACGCTCTCCGGCCTGCTGGTCATGCTGATCATGCGGATGCTCGGCGAGATGTCCGCCGCGCACCCCGCCTCCGGCTCCTTCTCGGTGCACGCCGAGCGGGAGATCGGCCCGTGGGCCGGGGTCACCGCGGGCTGGATGTACTGGGTGATGCTCTGCTGCGGAGTGGCCGCCGAGGCCACCGCGGCCGGCTCGATCATGAACTCCTGGCTCCCCGGGGTGCCCGGCTGGGCCTGGGTCGGCGTCTTCATGGCCTTCTTCTGCGCCAGCAACCTGACCGCGGTGAAGAACTTCGGCGAGTTCGAGTTCTGGTTCGCCGCCATCAAGATCACCGCGATCGTGGCCTTCCTGGTGCTGGGCGTGCTGGGCGTCACCGGTGTGCTGGGCAGCGCGCCCGGTACGGCCAACCTGACCGGGCACGGCGGCTTCCTGCCGCACGGCACCAGCGGCCTGATCACCGGCCTGCTCGCCTCGGTCTTCGCCTACGGCGGGCTGGAGACGGTCACCATCGCCGCCGCCGAGTCCGACGACCCGCGCCGCAACGTGGCCAACGCGGTGCGCACGGCGGTCTGGCGGATCGCCGTCTTCTACATCGGCTCGATGGCCCTGGTGGTCACCCTGGTGCCCTGGAACGATCCCGATGTGGTCAAGCTGGGCCCGTATGTGACGGTGCTTCAGTTCCTGCACGTGCCGGGCGCCGCCCAGGTGATGCGGGCCGTGGTGCTGATCGCACTGCTGAGCGCGATGAACGCGAACATCTACGGCTCCTCCCGGATGGCCTTCTCGCTGGTCTCCCGGGGCCAGGGACCGCGCGCGCTGGCGAAGGTGAGCGGCGGCGTGCCGCGCCTGGCGGTGCTGGCCTCCTGCGGCTTCGGCTTCGCCGCCGTGCTGGCCGGCTACTGGTGGCCGGACACCGTGTTCAGCTGGCTGATGAACACCACCGGCGTGGCGATCCTGGTGGTCTGGCTCTTCATCGCGGTGGCCCAGCTGCGGATGCGCCGCCGGCTGGAGCGGGAGGCGCCCGAGCTGCTGACCGTGCGGATGTGGGCCTTCCCGTACCTGACCTGGGTCGCGCTCGCGGCCGTGGTCGGCGTGCTGGCCCTGATGACCACCACGCCCGGCGACCGCGACCAGCTCTACGCGGCCGGTGTGCTGGTCGCCGCGCTGAGCGCCGCCGGCTACTGGCGCCAGCGGCGGGTGGCGGCGCGCGGCTGAGCGGGGCGGGCGGGGCGGGCGGTAGGCCGGTCGGTCGGTAAGCGGCGCGCAGCCAGGTTGCCCGGTACGTCCCGGGGTGCGCGTGAAAGGATGCGCCCCGGGGCAGGACCTGCCCCGACACCTGCACAGCACCGTGCGAGCCGGACAAAGGAGTACCGCAGTGCCGGGCAAAAACCTCAGCCGGGACGAAGCGCAGGCGCGCGCCGGCATCCTCAGCGTGGACGGCTACGAGGTCCACCTCGACGTCACCGGCGCTCCGGACGCCTCGAACGCGACCTTCCGCTCCGTCACCACCATCCGCTTCCGCTGCACCGAGCCCGGCTCCGCGAGCTTCGCCGACCTGCTGGCGCCGAGCGTGCGGGCCGTCACCCTGAACGGCCGCCAGCTGGACCCGGCCACCACCTTCGACGGGACCAGGGTCGCGCTGCCCGAACTGGCCGTCGAGAACGTCCTGGTGGTCGACGCCGACTGCGCCTACAGCCGGACCGGCGAGGGGCTGCACCGGTTCACCGACCCGGCGGACGGTGAGACCTACCTCTACACCCACTACGAACCGGCCGAGGCCCGCCGGGTGTTCGCCAACTTCGAACAGCCGGACCTCAAGGCGCCCTACCGGTTCACCGTGACCGCGCCCGCCGCCTGGGACGTCTACGCCAACGAGGCCGAGGAGAGCGTCGAACAGGACGGCGCGGCGAAGACCTGGCGCTTCCTGGCCACCCAGCCGATCTCCACCTACCTGACCGCCGTGGTGGCCGGCCCGTACCACGTGGCACGCGACCACTGGAGCCGTGAACTGCCCGACGGCAGCACGCTGGAGATCCCGCTCGCGGCCACCTGCCGCAAGTCGCTGGCCCCGTACTTCGACGCCGACGAGATCTTCGAGGTCACCAAGCAGGGCCTGGACTTCTTCCACGACGAGTTCGACTACCCGTACCCGTTCGGCAAGTACGACCAGTGCTTCGTGCCGGAGTACAACATCGGCGCGATGGAGAACCCGGGCTGCGTCACCTTCCGCGAGGAGTACGTCTTCCGCTCGAAGGTCACCGAGGCCGCGTACGAGGCCCGGGCCAACGTCATCCTGCACGAGATGGCGCACATGTGGTTCGGCGACCTGGTCACCATGAAGTGGTGGGACGACCTGTGGCTCAAGGAGTCGTTCGCCGACTTCATGGGCGCGTTCGCGCAGCGCGAGGCGACCAAGTACCAGGCCGCCTGGGTGACTTTCGCCAACCAGCGCAAGGCCTGGGCCTACCGGCAGGACCAGTACCCGACCACCCACCCGATCACCGCGGACATCCGCGACGTCGAGGACGCCAAGCTCAACTTCGACGGCATCACCTACGCCAAGGGCGCCTCGGTGCTCAAGCAGCTGGTCGCCTACGCGGGCCGGGACGCCTTCTTCGAGGGCGCCCGCCGCTACTTCAAGGCGCACGCCTTCGGCAACACCGTGCTCGGCGACCTGCTGGAGGTGCTGGCCGTCACCTCCGGGCGCGGCGAGCAGGCGATGGCCGACTGGTCCAAGGCCTGGCTGCAGACCGCCGGCGTCAACGCGCTCACCCCGCAGCTGACCGTGGACGCCGAGGGCCGGATCACCGAACTCGCGGTCCTGCAGGACGGCGACACCCTGCGCCCGCACCGGATCGCGATCGGCCTCTACGACCGCGAGCCGGACGGCTCGCTGCTGCGCACCGCGCGGGTCGAGCTGGACGTCACCGGCGCCCGCACCGTGGTCCAGGAGCTGGCCGGCCGGCCGCGCCCGGCGCTGGTGCTGGTCAACGACGACGACCTGACGTACTGCAAGATCCGCTTCGACGAGGAGTCGCTGGCCACCCTGCGCGGCTCGCTCGGCTCCATCGAGGACACCCTGGCCCGGGCGCTGGTCTGGTCGGCCTGCTGGAACCTGACCCGGGACGCCCTGCTGCCGGCCCGCGACTACCTGGACCTGGTGCTGCGCTTCGCCGGCCAGGAGTCGGACATCGGCGTGCTGCAGACCCTGCACAGCCAGGCCTTGGCCGCGCTGGACCTGTTCGTCGACCCCGGCTACCGGGCCGAGGGGGCCGCGCTGCTGGCCTCCTGCGCACTGCGCGAACTGCGCGCGGCGGCGCCGGGCAGCGACCACCAGCTGGCCTGGGCCCGCTTCCTGGCCCAGACGGCGGATCAGGACCCGCTCCGAGCCGAAGAGCCCGCCGGTGTCGAAAGCGACGAGCGACAAGCGACCGAGGAACGAGGGAGTGCCGGAGCGAGGAACGTCGACACCGGGTCCGAGGGCCCGGAGGCGAGCGAGCGAATCACAGAACTCGGGTTGCTGGCGGAGCTGCTGGCCGGCACCGCCCGGATCGACGGTCTGGAGGTGGACCAGGACCTGCGCTGGTCGTTCTGGATCGCGCTGGCCGCCGCCGGGCAGGCGACCGTCGAGCAGCTGGATGCCGAGCTGAAGCGGGACCACACCGCCAGCGGCAACCAGAAGGCCACCCAGGCACTGGCCGCCCGGCCCACCGCCGAGGCCAAGGCGGCTGCCTGGTCGGCCGTGGTGGACGACGACTCGCTGCCCAACGCGATGGTCGGCGCGCAGACCGCGGGCTTCGCCCAGGCCGGACAGCGGGAGCTGACCGCGCCGTACACCGCGCGCTACTTCGAGCTGCTGGAGCGTATCTGGGCCGAGCGGAGCATCGAGATCGCGATCCGCTTCGTCAGCGGCTTCTTCCCGCGGCTGCAGACCGACCAGGCGACGCTGGCCGCCGCCGACGCCTGGCTGGACGGGCACCGGCAGGCCGCGCCGGCGCTGCGCCGGCTGGTCCTGGAGTGCCGCGACGAGCTGGCCCGCGCGCTGCGGGCGCAGGCGGCCGACCGGGCCTGACGCCCGGCCTGGTGCCCAGCCGACCATGACGCGGCCCGCCCCGGGTGCACCGGGGCGGGCCGCAGCGTGTCCGGCGCTACTTGAGGGTGGCCGAAGTGAGGCCGGCCTGCACCTGGCGCTGGAAGGAGAGGTAGACCACCAGCACCGGCAGCATGGCGATGGTCATCCCGGCGAACAGCGCCGGGAAGTTGCTCGCGTAACCGGACTGCTGCGCCAGGTTGATCAGGCCCTGGGTCAGCACCGAGTGGTCCGGGTCCCCGCCGTGCTGCTGCTGCATCAGGGTGACCGGCAGCAGGTACTGGTTCCACTGCCCGAGCACGTTGAAGATGCCGACGCTGATCAGCCCGGACTTCGCCATCGGCACCATGACCTGGAAGAACGCCCGGGTGTGCGAGCAACCGTCGATCATCGCCGCCTCGTGCACGGCGGTGGGCAGCGAGCGGAAGAAGGAGTACATGAAGAAGACGGTGAACGGCAGCGAGTAGGCGACGTACACCAGGATCAGGCCCAGGTAGCTGTTCAGGCCCAGCAGCGGGGAGATCTGCCCGAGGTTCTTCACCATGAAGAAGAGCGGCACCAGCGCCAGGTAGACCGGGAACATCGCGCCGGCCACGAAGAAGAAGTAGATGATCCGGTTGCCGGGGAACGCGTAGCGGGCCAGCACGTAGGCCGCCATCGAGCCGAGCAGCATCGTCAGGGTGACCGAACCGACCAGCACGATCAGGGTGTTGGCGAAGTAGTGGGCGATCCCCTGGTGCCAGGCGTAGCTGAAGGCGCTGAAGCCCCAGTGCGCGGGCCAGGCCCAGGCGCTGCCGCCGATCTGCGCGTCGGTCTTGAAGGAGCCGAGCACGATCCAGACCAGCGGGCCGATGATCATCACTGCCCAGAGCGCCAGGAAGCCGTGCGAGAAGACGTTGAGCACCCCTCCCCCGTCGGCGAACCGCTGCTCCCTGGCGGGCTTGCGGGCCGGCGCGGGGTGGTCGCGCGGCGCGGGGACCTCGGTGGTCAGGTCGGCGTTGGTGGTCATCACGGCCCCGCTCAGTACTCGATCCGCTCGCGCCGGGTGACCCGCAGCGAGACGACGGACAGGATCAGCGTGATGAAGAAGATCACCACGCCCATGGCGCAGGCGTAGCCCGCCTTGCCGAAGGTGATGAAGTTGCGCATCAGGTAGGTCGACATGACCTCGGAGTGGTAGTTGGGCCCGCCGCCGTAGTAGGCGCCCTGGGTCATGGTGGAGACCAGGGCGAAGGCGTCCATCGCGGCGATCGCCAGGTAGACCCAGGCGGTCTGCACCGTCTCCCAGAGCAGCGGCAGGGTGATCGTGAAGAAGGTCTGGGTGCGCTTGGCCCCGTCCAGCAGCGCGGCCTCGTAGATGTCCTTCGGGATGGACTGCATCGCGGCCGAGAAGAGCACCAGGTAGAAGCCGACGCCCGACCAGACCAGCACGCCCATCACGCACCAGAGGGCGAGGTTCGGATCGGCCAGCCACTGCCAGGGGTGGTTCGCGTTCTCCAGACCCAGCTTGACCAGCACGCCGTTGAGCAGCCCGCCCTGGTCGGTGCGGTAGACCGCCTGGAAGAGCACCGACAGGATGGCCACCGAGAGCACCTGCGGGAAGAAGAAGATCACCTTGTAGAACCCCGCGCCGCGCACCCCCTGCACACCGCCGGTGCCGCCCCGGCCGCCGACGTTGAGCATGAAGGCGAAGAACAGCGACAGCAGGATGGTGGCGATCGGCAGCAGCACCAGCAGCAGCAGGTTGTGCAGCAGCGCGGTACGGAAGACGCTGTCGCCGAAGAGCTGGGTGTAGTTCCGCAGCCCGACGAAGTGCATCGTCTGCGAGGCCCCGGACCAGTCGGTCAGGGAGTAGCCGAAGGTCTGCAGGTACGGCCAGATGACCAGCACCAGGTAGAGCACGATCGGGATGATGAGGAACCCCACGATGAAGGGGTACTTGCGGTGACGCATGCGCCTGCTCCTGTCCGCCACAGCCTGTGTCCGACAGGCTTGGTACCGCGGTGTCGCCCGAGGGTGGCACCCGAAGGTGCCGCCTGAAGGTGTCGCCCGAACACGCCAGGAGCACCGGGGCCCGTGAGCGGGCCCCGGTGTCCCTCCACTGAGCTGACCGCCGCTCAGACCTTCGAGCTGGTGGCGGCCTTGCCTGCCGCCACCCACTGCTGCGGGGTCATCCGGCTGTTGACCAACTCGTTGGTGGCGTTCTGCAGCGCCAGGTCGTAGGCGGTCTGCAGGTCGCGGTAGGTGTAGTTGAAGGTGGCGGCACCCGCCGCGGTGACCGCCGCCGCCGAGGACTTGGTGCCCGGCTTGAGCGGCACGCTGGGGTCGACCCCGTCCTTGAGCACGGTCAGCGAGTTGGCGGTCGAGGCGAACTTGCCGGAAGCCTCCTTGGTCAGCATGACCCGCAGGAACTCCAGGCCGCCCGCCTGGTTCCTGGCCTTCGTCGGCACGACGAACGGCTCGCCGGCGCCGGCCTGCACCGCGTTCTGCGGCATCTTGGCGCCGGCCAGCACGGGGAACGGCAGGAAGGCCATGTCGAAGTCGGCCGGGGTGATCTTGATCATCTCGTTCTCGAGCCAGGAGCCGCACGGGATGAAGGCGGCCTTGCCCTGGCACCAGGCGGTCTGCGACTCGGTGTGGGTCATGCCGTTGGTGCCGGGCAGCAGGTAGTCCTTCTGCATGATCTCGTAGAAGGCGCTGATCCCCGCGAGCACGGCCGGGTCGTCCCAGGCGGCCGGGTCCAGCGCGTCGATCCGGGCCACCAGGTCGGGGCCGCCCTGCTTGGCGATCATCCCCATGATCATGAAGTTGGCGTAGTACGGGTACTTGCCCTGGTGGCAGAAGGGGGCGATGCCGGCCTGCTTGATCGTGGCGCTGAGCGAGACGAAGTCGTCCCAGGTCTTGGGCGGGGTCCAACCCTTCTCCGTGAAGAGCTTGTTGGAGTACCAGAGGCCGTAGACGGTGTAGACGTAGTTGAGCGAGTACATCTTGCCGGCGATGGTGCCCTGGTCGATGGTGCCCGGCAGCAGCACGTCGCGGATCTTCTTGGACGGGTCGTCGCGGTAGGGCGCGTCGAGCAGCACGGTCAGGTCGGTCAGCTGGCCGGCCTTCTGCAGCACGTCGATCTTCATCTGCTGGGCGCCCGAGTCGTCGATGACGTCCGGCGGGTTGCCCGCGTTGAAGCGCGGCTGGAGCTTGCCGCTGATGTCCTGGGTGGCCAGCTGGCTGATCGTGGAGCCGGCGTAACTCCGCTTGTAGATGTCCTCGATGGGCTTGGCGTAGTCGGCGCCGTAGCCGCCGTCGAAGATCACGACGTCGAGCGGGTCGCTCGACTTCACCCCGAAAGGGTTGTCGGCGGAGCCGGTGGTCGGCGCGCTGCCGCCGCTACCGCTGCCGCCGGAGGCGGCACAGGCCGCGACCAGGGGGCCGCCGGCCGCCGCCATCACGGTCAGGGCGGCGGCGCGCTTGAAGATGTCGCGGCGGTTGTATTCGGTTGCAGAGCCCATGTGTGTGCTGACCCCTCGCTGTCAGGTGGTGCCACGATGCGGTGAACTCCGCTCCCGGGCAGGCTGGTTGCCGGGGCGGGTGACTGAGCAACGGCTCGACGGACGACCAGGCGAACAGCTCTGGTGGATCGTCAATTTGCCTGTCCCCCAAGCACTTTGGCTTTTCGTCAAGACCAAGGTGCTGGTCAGGACGGGGTTTTGTCGATGCGAAAAGGTATAGTCCTCTGTTCACTCGGCGGCAATAGTCTCCCCGTCGCAAGCGGTCCGGAGCACTCAAAGCGTTGCCGGCGGTGCAGCATGTGCAATGTTCAGGGAACCTGCATATTTGCCGGACTCCGCTCGGCTGCCGCCTCGGATGCCCTTTGCGTCGAGACCCTAGCGCGATCCTGATCACTTGGCCATAGAAATGAGCAGCTTCGAGCAGAAGTGGGCATGAAGGCATGAAGGCATGGGGGCATGCGGTGATTGCGGGTCCGGGTCCGGGTCCGGGTCCGGGTCCGCGGTCAGTGCGCGGGCAGCCGCTCGGCCAGGGTGGCCACTCCAGGGCCGGTCAGCTCAGCCAGGCCCGCCCGGCGCCCGGCGATCACCACCAGCAGGTCGAGCAGCGGGCCGCTGACCCCGTTGCCCTCAGCCGGCTCGCCGGCCGACCAGGCGGCGTCGGTCGCGGTCAGCTGAAGCCCGGCGATCCGCTTCTTGCCGCCGATCAGCAGGTTGGAGCCGCGGTAGAAGTCGGCGCAGCGGATCAGCGCCTCCTGGGGGTACTCGTGCGCGATGCCGAGCGGGCGCCGGATGTCCTCCGCGTGCACCACGGTCTCGCCCAGCCAGCTCTCCACCGGGCCCGGCGGGTGGTCGGTCGAGTCGATCTGCGCGGCGAAGGCGTTCACCGTGGTCGCCGGGCGGCCCCGGGTCAGCTCATGGATCTCGCGGTCGGTCATCACGTCGAACCGGAATCGGGCGCGGGCCAGCTTGGCGAAGAACGCCGGGGGCGTCATCCGGGCGGTCGCGGCCAGGTGCGCCAGGGTGTCACGGACCGTGCGTCCCGCACAGAGCGAGAAGACGACCCACTGCTCGGGGGTCAGCTGCTGCACGTCGGCGAGCAGCGCGCGCCGCTCGGCGTGGATCAGCGCCCAGGTCTCGGAGGGATCGGATCGCGTCGCCATGCTTCCGGAATAGCACGGGCCGCGCCCCTCCACAGGAGGAGCGCGGCCCGTGTGTCACCGGCTACTGTCAGCCGCTGTGCTCGATCAGCCGATCAGGCTGCGCAGCACGTACTGCAGGATGCCGCCGTTGCGGTAGTAGTCCGCCTCGCCGGGGGTGTCGATGCGCACCACCGCGTCGAACGTGATGCCACCCGCGGTGACCTTGACGGTCTTCGGCGTGCGGCCCTCGTTCAGCTCGGTCACGCCGGTGATGGCGAAGGTCTCCTCGCCGGTCAGGCCCAGCGAGTCGGCGTTCTGGCCCTCGGGGAACTGCAGCGGCAGCACGCCCATGCCGATCAGGTTCGAGCGGTGGATGCGCTCGTAGGACTCGGCGATGACGGCCTTGACGCCCAGCAGCGCGGTGCCCTTGGCCGCCCAGTCGCGCGACGAGCCGGAGCCGTACTCCTTGCCCGCCAGGACGACCAGCGGGGTGCCGGCGGCCTGGTAGTTCTGCGAGGCGTCGTAGATGAACGCCACTGGCGCGTCGGCCTGGGTGAAGTCGCGGGTGTAGCCGCCCTCGGTGCCCGGCGCGATCTGGTTGCGCAGGCGGATGTTGGCGAAGGTGCCGCGGATCATCACCTCGTGGTTGCCACGGCGCGAGCCGTACGAGTTGAAGTCCCGCTTCTCCACGCCGTGCTCGGTGAGGTACTGGGCGGCGGGCGTACCGGCCTTGATGTTGCCGGCCGGGGAGATGTGGTCGGTGGTGACCGAGTCGCCCAGCTTGGCCAGCACGCGGGCACCGGCGATGTCGTTCACCGGGCTCGGGGTCTTGGCCATGCCCTCGAAGTACGGGGGCTTGCGGACGTAGGTGGACTCGGCGTCCCACTCGAAGGTGTTGCCGGTCGGGATCGGCAGCGACTGCCAACGGTGGTCACCGGCGAAGACGTCGGCGTAGTCCTTGGTGAACATGTCCTGGTCGATCGAGCTGGCGACCACCTCGGCCACCTCCAGCTCGGACGGCCAGATGTCGGCGAGGAAGACGTCGTTGCCGTCGGCGTCCTGACCCAGGGCGGCGCGGGTGATGTCGACGTTCATGTTGCCGGCCAGGGCGTAGGCGACCACCAGCGGCGGGGAGGCCAGGTAGTTCATCTTGACGTCCGGGTTGATCCGGCCCTCGAAGTTGCGGTTGCCGGAGAGCACCGACACCACGGCGAGGTCGGCCTCGTTGACCGCGGCGGAGACCTCCTCGGGCAGCGGGCCCGAGTTGCCGATGCAGGTGACGCAGCCGTAGCCGACCAGGTTGAAGCCCAGCTTCTCCATGTAGGGGAGCAGGCCGGCCTTCTCGTAGTAGTCCATGACGACCTTGGACCCGGGGGCCAGGGTGGTCTTGACCCAGGGCTTGACGTGCAGGCCCTTCTCCACGGCCTTCTTCGCCAGCAGGGCGGCGCCCAGCATGACGGAGGGGTTGGAGGTGTTGGTGCAGGAGGTGATCGAGGCGATCACGACCGCGCCGTTGTCGATCTCGTACGACGAACCGTCAGGAGCGGTGACGGCGGTCGGCTTCGAGGCCTCGGCGGCGTAGGAGGGCAGCGCCTCGGCGAACTTGGCGGCGGCCTCGGCGAGGACCACGCGGTCCTGCGGGCGCTTCGGGCCGGCGATCGACGGCACGACGGTGGCGAGGTCCAGCTCCAGGTACTCGGAGTAGACCGGCTCGACGGACGGGTCGTGCCACAGGCCCTGCTCCTTGGCGTACGCCTCGACCAGGGCGAGCTGCTGCTCGCTGCGGCCGGTCAGGCGCAGGTAGTGCAGGGTCTCGTCGTCGATCGGGAAGATCGCGCAGGTCGAGCCGAACTCCGGCGACATGTTGCCGATGGTGGCGCGGTTGGCCAGCGGGATCGCGGTGACGCCGGCGCCGTAGAACTCGACGAACTTGCCGACCACACCGTGCTTGCGCAGCATCTCGGTGATGGTGAGCACCAGGTCGGTGGCGGTGGCGCCGGCCGGCAGCTGGCCGTTGAGCTTGAAGCCGACCACGCGCGGGATCAGCATGGAGACCGGCTGGCCGAGCATGGCCGCCTCGGCCTCGATGCCGCCGACGCCCCAGCCCAGCACGCCCAGGCCGTTGACCATGGTGGTGTGCGAGTCGGTGCCGACGCAGGTGTCGGGGTAGGCCTGGCCGCCGCGGACCATGATGGTGCGGGCCAGGTGCTCGATGTTCACCTGGTGCACGATGCCGGTGCCCGGCGGGACGACCTTGAACTCGTCGAACGCGGTCTGGCCCCAGCGCAGGAACTGGTAGCGCTCCTTGTTGCGGCCGTACTCGATCTCGACGTTCTGGGTGAAGGCGTCCTTGGTGCCGAACTTGTCGGCGATCACCGAGTGGTCGATGACCAGCTCGGCCGGGGCCAGCGGGTTGATCTTGGCCGGGTCGCCGCCCAGCTCCTTGACGGCCTCACGCATGGTGGCGAGGTCGACCACGCATGGCACGCCGGTGAAGTCCTGCATGATCACGCGGGCCGGCGTGAACTGGATCTCCTCGCTCGGCTGGGCGTTCTGGTCCCAGTTGCCGAGGGCGCGGATGTGGTCGGCGGTGATGTTCGCGCCGTCCTCGGTGCGCAGCAGGTTCTCCAGCAGCACCTTGAGGCTGTACGGCAGCCGCTCGGAACCCTCGACGGCGGAGAGCTTGAAGATCTCGTACGACTCGTCGCCCACCTGCAGCGAGCTGCGGGCGTCGAAGCTGTTCGCGGACACGACTGACTCCTTCTAGGTGCTTCGTGCGGCTACTAGGGCTCGGGTGGGGGCTCGAGTGGACCACACGCTGAAGCCCGGGATCGCCTCTCGGCATTTATCTTGACGTCAAGATAAACCCTAGCGCGGAGTTATCTCGATGTCGAGATAAACCATAGTGCATGGGCAGACGCAGAGTGACCTCAGGCAGCCTGCGGCGCGCCCGCCCGGCCGCCGCCGCGCTCCGGCCGCGTGCCGGCGGTGCTCCGGCGGTGCTCCGGCCGCATGCCGGCCGCGTGCCGGCGGTCGAGTACCGGCCCGGGTCGATGGATTCCGGCCGGTTCCGGGTCGCTAGCGTGGGGGCATGATCGTCGTCGATGCCTCCGCACTCGTACTCGCACTGGCGGACCAGGGCGAGCGTGGAGTGGCGGCCCGGGCCGCGCTCGCGGCCGACCCGGAGTGGGCCGCGCCCGAACACCTGTTGATCGAGGTGATGCAGTCGCTCCGGGGCCGCTACCTCGCCAAGGAGAACACCGCCGAGCAGGTCGCGGCGGTGGCGGCCGAGCTGCCCCGGATCGCGTTCCGCAAGATGGAGCTGGCCCCATTGCTCGGCCGCGTCTGGGAGTTGAAGGACAATCTGACCCCCGACGACGCCGCCTACGTGGCGGTGGCCGAGCTGCTCGATGCGCCACTGGTCACCGCCGACCTGCGGCTCGCCCGGGCCAGCGGGCCACGGTGCGAGATCCGCGGGATCCACGGGGCCGCGAACCGCTGAGGCGGGGCCGCAGGGCAGCAGCGGCCCCGCCTCAGCGCCGCTGCGGGTGCGGGGGTGCGGGGTGCGGGGGTGCGGGGTGCGGGGTGCGGCTCAGCTGCCGAGGGTGGCGACCAGCACGGCCTTGATCGAGTGCAACCGGTTCTCGGCCTGGTCGAAGACGATGGAGTGCGTCGACTCGAAGAGCTCGTCGGTGCACTCCAACTCGGCCATGCCGGTGGCCTCGAACAGCTGCCGGCCGAGCTTGGTGCCCAGGTCGTGGAACGCCGGCAGGCAGTGCAGGAACTTGACCCGCGGATTGCCGGTGGCCCGCACGGTGTCCATCGAGACCTGATAGGGCTTCAGCAGCTCGATCCGCTCGGCCCAGGCCTCCTTGGGCTCCCCCATCGACACCCAGACATCGGTGTAGAGGAAGTCGGCGTCGGCAACGCCCGCGGCAACCTCCTCGGTGAGGGTGATCCGGGCGCCGCTTGCGGCCGCGAGCTGTTCGGCGGCCTTGCGGACCTCCTCGGCCGGCCACAGTTGCTCAGGGGCGACGATCCGGATGTCCATGCCGAGCAGCGCACCGGTGACCAGCAACGAGTTGCCCATGTTGGAGCGGGCATCGCCGAGGTAGGCGAGGGTCACCTCGGTCAGCGGCTTGCGGCAGTGCTCCTGGATGGTGAGCACGTCGGCCAGCATCTGGGTGGGGTGCCACTCATCGGTCAGCCCGTTCCAGACCGGCACCCCGGCGTGCGCCGCCAACTCCTCGATCAGTGCCTGGCCGTGCCCCCGGTACTGGATGCCGTCGAACATCCGGCCGAGCACCCGGGCGGTGTCCTTGACCGACTCCTTGTGACCGATCTGCGAACCGGCCGGGTCCAGGTAGATGGCGTTGGCGCCCTGGTCGGCGGCGGCCACCTCGAAAGCGCAGCGGGTCCGGGTCGAGGTCTTCTCGAAGATCAGCGCGATGTTCTTGCCGCGCAACCGGGGCTGCTCGGTACCCGCGTACTTGGCGGCCTTGAGCTGGGCGGCGAGGTCGATCAGGAAGTGGAACTCCTGAGCCGTGAAGTCGAGCTCCTTGAGGAAGTGCCGATTCCTGAGGTTCAAAGCCATGGCCGGGCTCCTGGGTGGGACGGGGACAGGGGACAACGAAGAGAGGCCAGGCAATAGTATACGAGGACATGAATTTCTATACATCGGGCTGCCAGTGCCGGCCACCCTGGTCACTCCAGGGTGGCCGGGCGCGGTCACCCTGGAGTGACCGCACCGTCGCGCCGGACTGCCACCTGCCAGCCCGCCGGCTCCCCCGCCGGACAGTCCGCCGGCTCGCCGCCGGCCGCTACAGGCGCGGGTCCACCGGCTCCGACTCCAGCGCCAGCACGGCGAACACCGGCTCGTGCACCCGCCAGAGCGGCTCCCCGCCCGCCAGCCGGTCCAGTGCCTCCAGGCCCAGCGCGTACTCGCGCAGCGCGAGCGAGCGCTTGTGGCCGAGCGAACGCTGACGCAGCGCACCGAGGTGCTCGGTGTAGTCGGGGCCGTAGATCAACCGCAGGTACTCCCGGCCGCGGACCTTCAGCCCCGGCTGCACCAGCCCACCGGGCCGCCCCTCCCCCGGTGCGCCCCGCACCAGCGAAGCGAGCGGCTTGACCACCATGCCCTCACCGCCGGCCTCGGTCAGCTCCTCCCACCAGGCGATGCCGGCGGCGATCGAGGCCTCGTCCTCGGTGTCGACCAGCAGACGCCCGGTGGCCCGCAGCAGGGGCTCCGGCTGCTGCTGCGCACCCGGCTCGACGCCCACCGCCGCGGCGTCCTTGACCCACTCCTCATCGGCCGCGACCAGGCGGTCGAGCCAGGCGAGGTGTTCGTCGTGCGGACGCACCGCGAGGTTGGCGCCCTCGGCGGCCAGCAGCTGGAACGGCGCCAGCCGGACCCCGTTCAGCCCCTCGGTGGGCCAGCAGTAGCGACGGTAGGCCGCACTGAACGCCTCGGCGTCGACCGCTCGGCGGCGGTGCCGTTCGGTCAGCTCGGTCAGGCCGTCGATCCCCCGGGCGGCCGCCTGCTCCAGCGCCGCGAGCACCTCGGGCAGCGCGGAGCGGGCCGCCGCCCCCACCGCCGCGTACTGACGGCGCAGCAGCTCCAGCGCCTTGAGCGACCAGGGCAGCAACTCGGCGTCCAGCAGCAGCCAGTCGGTGGCCAACTCGGCGAAGAGCCCGGCACGCTCGGCAGCGACCCGCACCCGTGTGAGCAGTGCCTCGGTCAGCTCCTGGTCACCGAGGAAGGCGCGCCCCGTCCTGGTCCAGATGGCGCCGGGACCGGCCAGGCCGAACCGCTGCTCCAGCGCCTGCGGATCACGCGCCACCAGCAGCACGGCTCGCGAGCCCATGTGCTTCTCCTCGCAGATCACCTGCCGCACGCCGTCGGCGCGGTAGGCGAAGAAGGCCTCCTCGGGGTGCTCCAGGTAGCTCTCGCGCCGGGAGGTGGCGCTCGGGGCCATGGTCGGCGGCAGGTAGGCGAGCAGCCGCGGGTCGAGCGCGAAGCGGCTCATCACCTCCAGTGCGGCGGCCGCGTTCTCCTCGCGGACCGAGACCCGGCCGGCCAGCGAGGTCTCCACCACCCGGCGCCCGGCCACATCGGCGAGGTCCAACGGGCGGCCCTCCCTGGCACCCGGGGCATCGCTGATCATCGGACGCACCGGCGCGTACCACTCCCGCTCGGCCGGGACGCTGACCAGCTCGCGCTCCGGGTAGCGCAGCGCGGTCAGGCTGCCGCCGAAGACGCAGCCGGTGTCCAGGCAGATGGTGTTGTTGAGGAAGCTCGCCACCGGCACCGGCGTGTGGCCGTAGACCACCAGCGCCTTGCCCCGGTACTCCTCGGCCCACGGGTAGCGGACCGGCAGCCCGAACTCGTCGGTCTCGCCGGTGGTGTCCCCGTACAGGGCGTGCGAGCGCACCCGGCCGGAGTTGCGGCCGTGGTACCGCTCCGGCAGGCCGGCGTGGCAGACCACCAGGTCGCCGCCGTCCAGCAGGTAGTGGCTGACCAGGTCGCGCATGAAGGCCCGGACCTCGGTGCGGAACTCCTCCGGCTCGGCGGCCAGCTGGTCCAGCGACTCCCGCAGGCCGTGCGCGACGGTGACCTGACGGCCGCTCAGCGCGCGTCCCAGCTTGTTCTCGTGGTTGCCGGGCACGCAGAGCGCGTGCCCGGCCGCGACCATGCCCATCACCAGGCGCAGCACGCCCGGGGTGTCCGGGCCGCGGTCGACCAGGTCACCGACGAAGACCGCGGTGCGGCCCGCGGGGTGCGCGGCGTCCACCGGGCGGCCCTGGTCGTCACGGGTGAGCTGATAGCCGAGGCGGGTGAGCAGGGTCTCCAGCTCGGCCCGGCAGCCGTGGATGTCGCCGACGAGGTCGAACGGACCGGTGCGCTCGCGCAGGTCGTTCCAGCGCTTCTCCAGGACGATCTCGGCGGCCGCCACCTCGGCCACCCCGCGCAGGTGGTGGACCTTGCGGAAACCCTCACGCTCCAGGCCGTTCAGCGAGCGGCGCAGCTCGCGGTGCTGACGCGGGATCACATGCGCGCCGAACGCGCAATCGGGTCGGCTGCGGTTGCGCTCGGCGCAGACCCCCTGCGGGACGTCCAGCACGATCGCGATCGGCAGCACGTCGTGCGCCCGGGCGAGCGCGACCAGCTGCTTGCGCGCGGCGGGCTGCACATTGGTCGCGTCGACCACGGTGAGCCGCCCGGCCGCCAGTCGCTTGCCGACGATGTAGTGGAGCAGCTCGAAGGCGTCGGCGGAGGCCGACTGGTCGTTCTCGTCGTCCGAGATCAGGCCGCGGCAGTAGTCCGACGAGATCACCTGGGTGGGCGCGAAGTGCCGGCGGGCGAAGCTGGACTTGCCCGAGCCGCTGATGCCGACCAGCACCACGAGGGAGAGGTCGGTGACCGGCAGCCGCCGGGGCGCGGAAGCATCCGGCTCCGTCGGGGTGTGCGGGTCCGTCGGGGTGTGCGGTGTCTGGTCGGTCATCGGGATGCACTCCTCTCGGGGGTGGCGCCGGCGGGTTCGACACCGCGGCGGAACAGGGCGAGCTGGGTGGGCGGGCCGACCTGCGGGTCGTCCTGGCCCACCGGGCGGAAGGCGACGGTGTACCCGTAGTTCGCCGCCACCAGCTCGGCCCAGGAGCGGAACTCGGCCCGGTCCCACTCGAAGCGGTGGTCGGCGTGCCGGTGGTGACCCGCCGGGAGGGTCTCCCACCGCACGTTGTACTCGACGTTGGGCGTGGTGACGATCACGGTCGCCGGGCGCGCGGCACCGAAGACCGCGTGCTCGAGCGCCGGGAGCCTGGGCAGGTCCAGATGCTCGATCACCTCGCAGAGCACCGCCGCGTCGTAGCCCTTGAGCCGGGCGTCGGTGTAGGTCAGCGCCCCCTGCACCAGCCGCACCCGAGCCGCCTGACGCTCCGACAGCCGCTCCAGCCTCAGCTTGCGGGCGGCCGCCGCCAGCGCGCTGGAGGAGACGTCGACGCCGAGGACCTCGGTGATCCGCTTCTCCTTGAGCAGCGCACCGACCAACTCCCCCTGGCCGCAGCCGAGGTCGAGCACCCGGACGGCGCCCACCTCGGCCAGCAGCCCGACGATCGCCTCACGGCGCTGCCGCGCGAGCGGGACTGGCTTGGCAGCATCGGCCTCCAGCGACTCGGGGTCCTGCGGCTCGGGATCCTGCGGTGGCTGCGGTACCTGTGCAGCTGCGGTTGCCTCGGTCGGTGCGATCGGTGGGATCGCTTCGGCGGTCTCCGGCAGCCCCGGCGTCCCGCTGTCCGGCTCCAGAGTGACGGCGTTGTCCAGCTCCTCGGCCTCGCTGTCATCGGCCTCGGCGAGCCGGGCCAGCTCCAGGCGGCGCAGCGCCTCGTTCGCCAGCGACCAGCGGCGGTGCAGGTAGCGGCGGGTGATCAGGGCCCGCTCGGGGTGGTTCGCGAGCCATCCCTCCCCCGCGTCGAGCAACTTGTCGACCTCGTCCGGCGCCACCCAGTAGTGCTTGGCACCGTCCAGCACCGGCAGCAGCACGTAGAGCTGCTGGAGCGCGTCGGACAGCAGCAGGGTGCCGGTGAGCTCCAGGCGCTGGTAACGCGAGTCGCCCCAGGCCGGAAAGGTCTCGTCCAGCGGGATCGCCGAGCTGGTGACCTCCCAGCCGAGCGGCTCGAAGAGCCGGTTGACCAGCGACGGCGCCTCCGACGCCGGGTCGGGCCGGCGACTCTCGCCGCCGCCCACGGCGACCGCAGGCAGCCGCACGGTCAGCGTCCGCGCCTGCTCGGCCAGTCCCGGCCGCTGCTCGCAGACGCCCTTCATCGCCGTCCGGAACACCGTGCGCAGCGCCACCGCGAGCAGTGAGGAGGCCGCGTACGGTCGGTCGTTGACGTACTGGGAGAGTGCGGCGGCGCCCGCGGTCGCGCTCGGGGAGCCGGACCGTCCCTTGCCCCGGCCACGCCGGACCAGCGAGATCGGGTCGACGTCGAGCAACAGCGCGGCTGTGCACCGCTGCTCGCTCGCCTCGGGATAGAAGACGTGGGCATCGCCGTGTGACGTGCTGAAGCGCTGTGCCTTCCCGGGGTGCTTGTGCAGCAGGTAGCCCAGGTCGGTGGCCGGGTGCTCGGCAGTTCCGGTGGTGGAGATCGAAATGAACACCTGCTCGAGTATTCCGGTCGTCCGGTGCCCGAAGCACGTGGTTTTGTCGCGGCCGGGGCTGTCCGTGCGTGGCAGGCAGGTCGCCACACCTGTCCGCTGCATGGGCCGCTTCGGCAGGCCTGGCCGGAATTGGTTACCGTGCACGATGTGACTGCTGAAACGACCTCCGCTCCCGCCCGTGGTGCCATCGCCGCCGGTCTGGCGACCATCGCCGCCGACGGCACCGTTCTCGACACCTGGTTCCCCGCCCCCGTGCTGACCGACGAGCCGGGCCCCACCGGCACCGTCCGGCTGACCGCCGAGCAGGCCGAAGCCGAGCTCGGCGCCGGTGCGGCCGCCGCGCTGCGGACCGACGCCCGGCGCGGTGTCGAGGTCGTCGCCGTGCGAACCGTGATCGGCTCGCTCGACGAGAAGCCGCTGGACGCCCACGACATCTACCTGCGCCTGCACCTGCTGAGCCACCGCCTGGTCCAGCCGCACGGGCAGAACCTCGACGGCATGTTCGGCCTGCTGGCGAACGTGGCCTGGACCAGCATCGGCCCCGTTCCGGTGGAGCTGGTCGAGCAGGCCCGGCTCGCGGTGCGCGCCGAGGGCGGCCAGCTGGCCGTCTACGGGATCGACAAGTTCCCGCGGATGACCGACTACGTCGCGCCGAGCGGCGTGCGGATCGCGCACGCCGACCGGGTCCGGCTGGGCGCTCACCTGGCCGCCGGCACCACGGTGATGCACGAGGGCTTCGTGAACTTCAACGCGGGCACGCTGGGCACCTCCATGGTGGAGGGCCGGATCAGCGCCGGTGTGGTGGTCGGCGACCACAGCGACATCGGCGGCGGCTCCTCGATCATGGGAACCCTGTCCGGCGGCGGCAAGCAGACCATCTCGGTGGGCGAGCGCTGCCTGCTGGGCGCCAACGCGGGCATCGGCATCTCGCTGGGCAGCGACTGCGTGGTCGAGGCCGGCCTCTACGTGACCGCCGGCACCCGGGTCACCCTGCCGGACGGCACGGTCGCCAAGGCGGTCGAGCTCTCCGGTCAGGACAACCTGCTCTTCCGTCGGAACTCGCAGTCCGGCGCAGTCGAGGTGATCGCCCGTTCCGGTTCGTGGGGTGGCTTGAACGCCGATCTGCACGCGCACAACTGACCTCCTCTCAGGTCGAGGCGCTCCGGTGTCCTGATGGCCTGAGCCGCAGCGGGCCCCCGCCGTGCTCCCCAGCACCGGCCGGGGCCCGCTGTCGTGCGGGTGGCGCGAGCAGCGTGGACAGCGCGCGCAGCGTGGCTGGTCCGAGCGGCGCGGGCGCATAGGGCAGTGGGCCGAGGTGGAGCAAGCCCAGGTCACCCGGGGGGCTGAGACACGGAGGCAGGTGGACCGCATCGGGTGGTGCGCGGTGACCGGGCGGAGCGTTGGGTCGTTGGGGTGATGGGGTCACGCGCCCCCACCCGCCGCACCACACCGCACTCCCGAGCTGGAGGGTCCGCCTTCATGTCCGAGCCCAGGTACGAGGCGCCCGTCGCACCGCCGCAGCACCCGGCCAAGAGTCTGCTGGACCAGCTGCAGGAGCTGCTCGCCTCGGTCAACGCGGACCTGGCCGACCTCGCCGGGCTGGGTGCCGAGCTCGGCCCGGCCCGTGGTTCGGCGTCGGGCGTGGAGCTGACCGACGGGGAGCTCTGCGATGAGCTGGAGGCTTCCGGTGCCCGGCGGGCAGCGGACCGCTCCGGCGCCACCGAGACCGGGAACGGCGCCGTCGGCTGGTAGCCCTGCCCGGGCGGCGGGGTGAGGGTGATCACCAACCGCAGCTCGTCCCCGGCAGGATCGACCTCCCGCCCCCGCGCCACGCCGGCGTGACAGACCTCGGCGGGATCACCGTCAGCGGGATCACTGTCGGCGGTCTCTCCCTCGGCCGGCGCGGCAGCCACCGACTCCGCGGCTGCGGGATCCTCCGCTGCCGACGTCTCCTCCATCGGCTCGTCGAAATTCGCCGGGCCCGGCACCCGGCTCGGCGGCCCGCCGGCCCGCCCACCCGCCGACCACGACGCCGGCCCGGGCGGCCCACCCCACCTGGCCGAGCCCCAGCTCGCCTCCCACCTCTCACCACGCGGCGGGCCGCCGTCGGCCGAGTCGGCGTCCAGTTCTTCCAACGGCTCGACGACGGCGCGGCGGCGCAAGGTCCGGAGCAGCTCGATCACCAGCGCACGGCACTCCCCGCTCGCGTCGAGCCCGTCGATGGCGAGCCAGTAGACGCCCTGGGCCGCCGAGTCGGTGGAGTCGGCGATGGCGACCAGTGCCTCGGCGACCTCGGCGAACAGCAGCCGCAGCTGCTCCAGCACCGGCCCGAGCTCGCCGATCCGAGTCAGCCGGTCGGCCCGCCCGAACGTCACCCGGTCACCACCGTCCGGCGGGTCGGCCACCGCCTCCAGCAACCCCACGGCGTGGCCGCCGGCCCGGGCGAGCAGCCGGGCGACCGTGGCCACCTCCTCGGCCGGGTGGCGGCTCAGGCGCTCGGCCAGCACCGCGGTGAGCGAGGCCGACTGCCAGGCCTCGGAGAGCACGTCCGCCACCGTGCGGGCCTCGGCGAGCGCGTGGCGGGTGGTCTTGATCAAACGCAGTGCGTCCATGACGACGTCCTGCCCTTCACTCCTGACGGGGCCTCGGACCGTTCCGCTGAACGGTCCGTCAGAAGTAGAGGGTGCGCCGGGTTCCCGGCCCGCGCGGCGAGCAGCCGGGAATCTGTGGACAACCCCGGGGGTGTGGACAGTCGCGTTCCCTCGAACGGCTCACTCCCGGGGCGCCGCCGGGAACCGCAGCTCGTTCCGATCGATCTTCTCGTCCAACGCCACCAGCGGATCGACCCCGACCGCCGTGCAGAACTGCAGCAGGTACGCGAGCACGTCCGCCACCTCGTCGCGCACCCGGTGCGCGCTCTTCGGATCGTCCATCACCGCGGCGGCCTGCTCCGGGGTGAGCCACTGGAAGATCTCCAGCAACTCGCCCGCCTCGACGGTGAGCGCCGCCGCGAGGTTCTTCGGGGTGTGGAACGGCTGCCAACGGCGCGCGGCGGCGAAGTCGCTCAACCGCCCCGCGAGTTCGCCGAGCGTGGGCGGCACGGCAGCCCGCTCGTGCTGGTCGAACCGGTCAGGTCGGTCGGGCTGGTCCGGCCGGGCGGAGCGGCTGGGCTGGTCCGGCCGGGCGGAGCGGCTGGGCTGGTGCGGCTGGTCCGCGGGGCGCGGAGCTGCGTTCTCGGTCACTCTGCCAGGTCTACCGCATCGCCCGGCCCGCCCGTCGCCGCGCCCACCACGTGCTGGGCCGGCACCCGGGCCGCCGGCGTCAGCACGCTGTGCCCGCTCATCGGATCCCGCCGGCACTCCACCAGCTCGATCCCGTCCACCTGTTGGGCGGCAGCAGGCTCCTGCACCGCGGCCAGCAGCCGCAGGTGCTCCTTGTCGCACATCTCCCTGGCCAGCCGAAGCAGCGAGGCGGTCTGCTCGGCGCCGAGGCCCGCACCCAGGTCCTCGGCGAGCACGGTCAACTGGCGACGGGCCCAGGGCACTTCGACCGCCGGGTCGACGTCCAACACCCCGGCCCCGGTCAGCAGCACGGCGGCGAACGCCAGCAGCCGCAGCATCCCGTCCGAGGCCTGGTCCGCTCCGGTGCGCCCCAGCACTCCCTCATCGAAGACCGCGATCAGGCGCTCCTGGGCCTGCGTGCCGCGCCGCGCGACGTCCAGGCCCAGCAACGGGTGCGGCGCCGCGGCCTGCACCGCCCTGAGCAGGCGGCCGTAGCGGCGGGAGCACTCGCCCTGCAGACGGGCCAGCACCGCGGAGACGTTGGCCGCGGTGGGCAGCAACCGGGCCTGCGGGTCGGGCCCCACCCAGCCGCGCATCAGCGCCGGCACCGGATGCACCGGGAAGACCTCGCGCAGTGCGGTGAGCAGCTGCTCGGTGGCGTCCAGCACCTTGCGCTCGCCCGGCGAGGAGCCGGCCACCCGCAGCGGGATCTGCGTGGTGATCAGGCTGCCGCTGGGGAACGGTGCCCGGATGTCGCCCTGCCGGGTGTCGTTGTGCCAGCTGACGTTGACCCGGCCGCCCGCGACGTCCTGCTCGCCGGTCTCCACCAGCGTCTGCCCGGCGCAGGCGAGCCACTCGCGGGCCACCCGGACCCGCCCGTCGGTGCGGATCACCAGCTCCAGCCGGATCGGACCGGCGCCGGAGCGGACCGTGCAGCCCAGGATGATCGCGTTGCGCCCGTGCGGGACGCAGCCCACCAGCCCGCCGCGCACCGGGGCCGCCAGCGGGCCGGTCGCGCCCCCGATGCCGTCCAGCGACGGCCCGATCTCCTCGCCGATGGCAAGCCGGGAGAGCACGGCGAGGGCGTCCAGCGCGTTCGACTTGCCGACCCCCGAGGGGCCGTGCAGCACGGTGAGCGGGGAGAGCGAAAGACTGGCGCGGCGATAGGACTTGAACGACGTGAGGCGCAGCTCCTCGACGGTCGGCCGGTGCGCCGGGCGGGTCTCGGCGCCGGGCAGGGCCGGCGCGGCTGCGGAGGGGCGTGGAACGACTTCGCTGGTCGCAGAGCTGGTCACCGAGCCGACGCTACTGACGGCCGGTCAGTTCCTCGGCGGCAGAAACGTGCCTGCGCTCGGCGATTCATCCCAACGGGGAGTCAGATCGGATGCGGAAGTCGGCCAGGCTGACGCCTCGCACCGGGATTCGGAACACCGGGATTCGGAACACCGGGATTCGGAACACCGGATTCAGAACACCGGGATGCGGATCAGCCGCCCGGCCGCGCAGCCCGCTGGTACACCGCGACCCGCACCGACCCGGTGACCGCCACCGGCTCGGGCAACGCCGCGAGCGCGTCCGCGATCCGGGCCCGGTCGGTGTGCCAGGCGTTCGGTCCCATGCCCACCACCGCCGCCGCGTCCTGGTGGGACAGCCGCAACTCGAACTCCACCTCACGCGCCGCGACCGGGCTGAGCCAGGGGCTGAGCTTCTCGTCGATCCGCCGCTCCTTCTCCTCGTCGACCGAGAGCAGGCCCAGTGCGTCGACCAGTTCGCGCAGGTGACGTGAGGTGGGCGAGACCAGCAACAGGCTGCCGCCGGGCCGCAGCACCCGGTGGATCTCGGCGCCGTTGCGGGGCGCGAAGACGTTGAGCAGCAGTTCGGCGCAGCCGTCGGCGAGCGGCAACGGGCGCCAGGCGTCGCAGACCACGGCACCCGCCCTCGGGTGTGCCTTGGCCGCCCGGCGCAGCGCGAACTTGGAGATGTCCAGCGCCGCGCCCACCGCGCCGGGCAACGCGTCGAGGACCTGGGCCAGGTAGTAGCCGGTGCCGGCGCCGAGGTCCACCACCAGACCATCGGCGCCGCTCGCGTTGCCCGCCGCCTCGGCGAGCGCCGCGGCGATCGGGTGGTAGTGCCCGGCGGCGAGGAAGTCGGCGCGAGCGGCCACCATCTCGGGTGTGTCACCGGTACCGGTGTGCGCGTCACCGGGCAGCAGGCTGACGTAGCCCTGCTTGGCGAGGTCGAAGGAGTGGCCGCCGGGGCAGCGCAGGGCGCGCCCGGTCGCCTCGAACGCGAGGCCGCGGGCGCAGTGGGGGCAGGTCAGGTACCGCTCGATGTCCCGGAGCACCGCCCCACCCTAACCGCGCTCCGACCAGGCCCGGCACGGCTCATTCCGCGTCGGAGTCGTCCTCCCCGTCGTCGCCCGCGACGCCCTCGCCCTCCGCCTCGTCGACCACCCAGCCGTTCAGCCGTTCGGCCACCCCGTCCACGCCCAGCTTGCCCTCCCGGATCGCGCGGGCCAGGCTGCGGACCTCGCGTGCGGTGGTGGCGACGTTGCAGCCGCTGGCCACCAGGTAGGCATAGGCGACGGCGGTGGCGAAGAGTTCGTTGGTGCGCTCCAGGGCCGGGACCCGGATCAGCTGGTGCATCAGGGCGGCGGCCCGGTCCTGCGGCTCGGGGTAGACGGCGATGTCGAAGATCTCCGCGTGGTGGCGCGCGACGGCCGCGAGCAGCGAGCCGTAGTCGGTCACCTGCGGGTCTCCGGGCGTGTACTGCTCGGCGGTCATGAGCAGCCAGGAGAGGTCGACCTCCAGTTTCAACGACGTCCGCCCTGGCGCTCGTCGGCCGGCACCCGCTCGCCGAACTCGGCGAGGAACTCGCTCTCGTACTCCTTCATGAACTGGGCCGCCGCATCGACGAAACGCAGCCCGGCCTCGCCCATGTCCTGCTGGACGAGCCGCTCGATGTACTGGTTCATGCTGATCCCCTGCTGCTCCGCCCGCTCGCGGGCCATCTCGGCGGTGGTGACGTCCACCCGCACGTTGAGCTGCTTCTTACCCATGCACTCGAAGCTAGCGCGCACTTGCTAGCACCACAAGGGCGCGTGCGGGGCCCAGTCGCACGCCCCCTGTCGCACGGCGGGAAGGACCGGTGGAGGCGACTCAGGTCCGTCCGGAGCGGTCGTGAGCCCTGACGGATGGTGCGAGGACGCAGTCCCCGCAGAGAGCGCCCGCGCGATCCGGGGCGGCCCGGTAGATGAGGCAGCAGCTGCGGCGGAACCCGCCATAGGCACCCGCCGTTGTGCTGGTGCCGCGCAGCGGCGGCTGGTCCAGCAGCAAACCTGCGAACGCACGCGCCGGTCCCGCCAGTGCAGGCGTCGTGCGGGTGATGGCCGACGCCGCGCCGTTGACGGCCGAGGCGACGTTGCCCCAGAGGATGTGCGGCGAGACCGAGTATGCCCGGGTGGCCTCGACCAGCTCGCGGATCGGTCCGTCAAACAGTTCCTTGCCGAGCCGGACCGCGCGTTCGACCGGGTCGGCCACCGGTACAGGCGTACGGTCGGGCAGCGACAGCGGGAATGTCCCGCCGGGTGTCGGCTGCCACCTGAGCTCCCGCAGACCGTACGGGAGCACCGCACCGGCCAGCACCGCCACGGCGAACGACGGAGAGAGCAGGCGCGAGGCCAGACCCAGCTGGGTCACCGAGGCTGCCACCCGCAGCTCGACCGCCTCGGCGGACTGTCCGCCGCCAGCCGCCAGATAGCCGCGCACGGCGGCCACCCGGCCGCCCAACACCGAAGGATCGTCCAGCAGTTCGGCCATGCTCCGCCAGGGCTCTGCGGCCGGGCTCGGCCCGTGGGTCTCGAAGGCGAAGAACGGCCCGAGGGCCGTGATCCTGTCCGGCACCGCGCCCCTCGGTTCCGCTTGCGTCGGGTCCGACCGACGTTCCGGCTCGGTCATACCGCTCCGACCCCTCGGCTGGACAGACTGCTCACAGTTGAGCCTCCTTCAAGGGACCGTGCGTCCCAGCGGTGAGGGCGTCCTACCTGACTCACGGACCGCCGGGGGCGGTTCGATCACAGTGGCGCGACCATGCTGGAGCCGTCAATCCTCCCCGTCCCGCCGAGCGGCTCCCGCGAGGGACGTCCGACGCCCCCTTCGCGCGGCCCGGGTCGCGGGCGGCCGGGGCCGCTCGGAGGGTAGGAGTATGACTTTCTCTCCCAACGATTCCCTCCCCGATCCCTTTCAGCCGCTGGCCCGCGCCGCCTGGCAGGCGCTGCTCGCGGCGGGGATCGCCGCGGCGGTGCTCGGGGTGCTGGTGCTCGCCTGGCCACACGCGACGCTGATCGTCATCGGGGTGCTCTTCGGGCTGTTCCTGCTGGTCAGCGGGCTGGTTCAGCTGGTCTCGGCGTTCGGTACGCACGGCAGCACGGCACTGCGGGTGATGGCGTTCATCAGCGGGGCGCTGTCGATCGTGCTCGGGCTGTTCTGCTTCCGCGGCACCCTGGAGTCGATCCTGCTGCTGGGGCTGTGGATCGGCATCGGGTGGCTGTTCCGCGGGATCACCCAGGTGGTCGCGGCCGCCCATGATCCGGGGACCCCGGTACGCGGCTGGCTGGTCTTCCTCGGGCTGGTCAACGTCGCGGCCGGGATCGTGCTGATCAGCTGGCCGATCAAGTCGGTCACGGTGCTCACGGTGGTCGCGGGCTGCTGGCTGCTCGCCGTCGGCCTGGTCGAGGCGATCGCCGCGCTGCGGCTGCGGCACGCGTCGAAGCGGCTGGGCGGCGTTTGACCGCCCAGCCGCTTCGACGAGCGGCGGGCCGCTACGACCAGGGGTCGGCCGGCTGCTCCTGGGCCACCGGCTCCAGGATCGCCACGCACTCGAAGTGGTGGGTCATCGGGAACAGGTCGAAGGCCCGCAGCGAGACCACGCGGTAGCCGCCCTCACGGAAGAAGGCCAGGTCACGGGCGAGCGCGGCGGGGTCGCAGGCCACGTAGGCGATCCGGCGGGCGGCCAGGCCGGCCAGGTGCCGCACGGTCTCGCGGCCGGCCCCGGCCCGCGGCGGGTCCAGCACGATCAGGTCGGTGGAGGTGATCCCGGTGCGCGGCAGCAGGGTCTCGACCTTGTCGCACTCGATCCGGACGTTCTCCAGCTCGGCCAGGTTGTGCCGGGCGTCCAGCACCGCCTGCTTGGCCGACTCGATGCCCAGCACCGCGCCGTCCTCGCCGACCCGGTCGGCCAGCGCGCCGGCGAAGAGGCCGACCCCGCAGTACAGGTCCAGCGCGTTCTCGCCCCACTGCGGGTCGAGGCCCTCCAGCACCGCGTTCACCAGGGTCTCGGGCGCCTCGGGGTGGATCTGCCAGAAGCCGCCGTTGCTGACCCGCCAGGTCCGCCCGGCCGCCCGCTCGCGGACGAAGGTCCGCCCGTGCACCCGGTGGAACAGCTCCTGCTCGTCGATCCGGGAGATCGACACCGGCTTGTCCAACTCGACCAGCGGCAGCTGCTCGCCCGGCAGCGGACGAAGGATCAGCTGGCGGTCCGAAGAGCCGCTGGAGGCGATCGCCTCGACCGAGGCCAGGCCGGTCCAGTCCCGGGACTCGATGCCCAGTTCGGTCACCTCGTCGGCCGCGATCAGGCAGCGGTCGATCAGCTGGACCTCGTGCGAGCGGTGCTTGCGCAGGCCGACCTGGCCGCTCTCCTGGTCCACGGTGTACTGGACCCGGGTGCGCCAGGCGGGCACCTGACCGGCCGGCAGCTTGCCGCCGACCGGCTCGACGCTGCCGTCCCAACCCGCCTCGGCCGGGGTGAGGCCGGCCAGCTTGGCCAGCTGCTCGGTCAGCACCTGCCCCTTGAGCTTGCGCTGGCCGCCCGGGCTGACGTGCTGCCAGTCGCAGCCGCCGCACTTGCCGGGACCGGCGAACGGGCAGGGCGCCTCGATCCGGTCCTTGGCGGGGGTCAGGATCTCGACGGCGTCGGCGCGCAGGAAGCGCGACTTGGTGGTGCCCTCGGTGACCTGGGCGATCACCCGCTCGCCGGGCAGCGCGTGCCGCACGAAGAGCACCCGGCCCTCGTGCCGGGCCACGCAGTGCCCGCCGCCGTGCGCGACCTCGCCGATCTCGACCTCGTAGCGCTCACCGACCAGCGGCTCGCCACCGGGGCCCTTGGGCACCTGCGGCTTGGCGGGGCGCGGCGCACGAGCCGGGCGCGGGGCCTTGGCGGTCTTGGCGGGCTTCGCCGGGTCCTTGGCCTTGGCGGTGTCCTTGGCCTTGGCCGCGCCCTTGACCTGCTTCGCGGCGCCGGGCCGGACGCCGCCGACCGGTGCCGGTCCCGGCTGCTCGGCGCGCTGCTCGGCCGGGGCCAGCGGCGCGGTCTGCGCGGTGAAGCCGTCGCGGTCGGTGGCGGCCGGGCGGGCCTGCTTGGCGCCCCAGCGCGGCCGGGCCACCTGGCCGGGCTTGCCCGGCTGCCCGGCCTTCCCGGCCTTCCCGGACTGCGCCCCCGAGCGGGACGATCCTGACTTGCCCGAAGAGCGGGGCGGGGTGTTGCGACTCACGAAGCGGTGTCCTTGCTGGGCTCGGCGGGATTCGGCACGACATCGAGTTGCTCGACCGGACCAGGCTTCTCGACGGAACCCGACGGTACCGTG
The DNA here is from genome assembly GCF_029892155.1 of Kitasatospora sp. GAS204B. Classification (GTDB taxonomy): domain Bacteria; phylum Actinomycetota; class Actinomycetes; order Streptomycetales; family Streptomycetaceae; genus Kitasatospora. The sequence goes on from NZ_JARZAG010000009.1 coordinate 274,793, forward strand.
CGCCGCCCCTGATCGCCGCGCCTGACCGGCTTCACTCCGCCGCCCGCCGCGTCCGGTCCGATGAACCGGATAGCGTGTCGGATGATGAACTTGCGGGCAACACTCCGGTTGCCAGGCCGCCCCCCGAGCTGCGGGAGTGGCACCCAGTCGCCCCGGCCAACGGGCACGGAAGGATGATGAGCGGTGTTTGCACAGGTCAGGACCCCAACGGACCGGGTGAGGTAAGAACACCGTGCACATCGTCATCATGGGTTGTGGACGCGTGGGCTCCGCGCTGGCCAGAGCCCTGGAGAAGCAGGGACACTCGGTGGCCGTGGTCGACCAGGACCCGACCGCCTTCCGCCGCCTCGGCGCCGGGTTCAACGGCCGCCGGGTGACCGGCGTCGGTTTCGACCAGGACACGCTGCGCGAGGCCGGTATCGAGGAGGCCGGTGCCTTCGCGGCCGTCAGCAGCGGCGACAACTCGAACATCATCGCGGCCCGGGTGGCTCGGGAGAACTTCGGCGTCGAGCACGTCGTGGCCCGGATCTACGACCCTCGTCGCGCCGAGGTCTACCAGCGGCTGGGCATCCCGACGGTCGCCACCGTCCGGTGGACCGCCGACCAGATGCTGCGCCGGCTGCTGCCGAGCGGCGCCGAGCCGCTCTGGCAGGACCCGAGCGGCACCGTCCAGCTCGCCGAGGTGGCCTTCGCCCCGTCCTGGGTCGGTCATCGGGTCGGCGAGCTGGAGGAGGCCTCCGGCGCCCGGGTGGCGTTCGTCACCCGGCTCGGCGAGGGCGTGCTGCCCAACCCGCAGATGGTGGTGCAGGAAGGCGATCTGGTGCAGGTGATGCTGCGCCGGGCGGATCAGGCGACGGTCGAGGCCGCGTTCGCCAAGGGCCCGGAGGAGGGTCACTGATGCGGGTAGCGATTGCGGGAGCGGGCGCGGTCGGGCGGTCCATCGCCGGCGAGCTGCTGGAGAACGGCCACGAGGTGCTCCTCGTGGACAAGAACCCGAACGCCATCTCGGTGGAGCGGGTCCCGATGGCGGAGTGGCTGCTGGCCGACGCCTGCGAGATCACCTCGCTGGACGAGGCGGCGCTGCAGCACTGCCACGTGGTGATCGCGGCGACCGGCGACGACAAGGTCAACCTGGTGGTCTCGCTGCTGGCGAAGACCGAGTACGGGGTGCCGCGGGTGGTCGCCCGGGTGAACAACCCGAAGAACGAGTGGCTCTTCAACGAGTCCTGGGGCGTGGACGTGGCTGTCTCTACCCCGCGCCTGATGTCGGCGCTGGTCGAGGAGGCGGTGAGCGTCGGCGACCTGGTCCGGCTGATGCGCTTCAGCCAGGGCAACGCCAACCTGGTCGAGCTGACCCTGGCCGAGGACACCACGCTGGTCGGCACCCGGGTCGGGGACGTCAGCTGGCCCACCGACACCGCGCTGGTGACGATCATCCGCGAGGGCCGGGTCCTGGTGCCGAGCCGGGACGACACGCTGGAGGGCGGCGACGAGCTGCTCTTCGTGGCCGCGCAGGAGCGCGAGGAGGAGCTGGAGCAGTTGCTCTCCTGATCCCCGTCCGCCCGCGCGACAGACGACAGGGCCCGCCTCCCGATGCCGGGAGGCGGGCCCTGTCGGTGCCGGAGTCAGTCCTCTTCGGGCTGCTCCGCCTTGATCGGCGCCGGAGCGGTGAGCAGGATCCGCCAGGTCACGTACATCGCCAGCAGCATCGGCGGGATGCCGAGCGCGACCTTGAGCCAGCCGAGCAGGTTGACGTTGCCGGTGAAGTAGAGCGGGAAGAGGATCACCGGCTTGATGCCCATGATCACCACCCAGGCCCAGGTGGCCTTGGTGTAGGCGGCCAGGCGGCCGGGGTTCTGGGTGCGCCAGGTGAACATCTCACCGGTGACCGGGCCCAGCGTCAGGCCGATCAGCGGCCAGCGGACCAGCGCGGAGACGGCCAGCGCCAGCGCGTAGCCGACGTTCCAGAGCAGACCGGGCAGGTAGAAGTCCTGCGCCTTCCCGGTGTGCATCGAGATCCACGCGCCGATCGCCACTCCGAAGACGCCGCTGAACGCGTGCTGGATGGTCTCCCGGCGCAGCAGCCGGACCACCACGAAGACCGCGCTCAGCGCGAGCGCCCCCCACGCGGCGGTGGACACCTGGTGCGTGAGGTTGTACGTGACGATGAAGACCAGACCCGGCAGGGTCATGTCGATCATGCCGCGGACGCCGCCGAACGCCTGGATGATCGAGTCGGCTGCCTCCTTGCGGGCGGCCTCGTCCCGGGCCGCGGCCTCCTCGGCGGACTCCTCGGTGGCCGCGGCGGACTCCTCGGGTTCGGACTGCTGGTTGTCAGTGATCAGTGCGTGCGGGGCGGCGTGCTCGCCGCCGGGCGGATTGGTCACTGGTGTTCGCTCCCATGTCCCACTGGACGCAGCTCGTAGCGAGGGTTGAAGAGCACGCGACGTCCGCGTGCGTGGCTGACCCGGCCGCAGGCGGTCAGCCGGCGGCCCGGCTCTATGCCCGCGATCGAGCGGCGGCCCAGCCAGACCACGTCCAGCGCGTCCGTCCCGTCGAAGAGCTCGGCCTCCAGCGCCGGCACGCCCGCCCTGGGACGGAGCGTCACGGTGCGCAGGGTGCCGGAGACGGTCACCACTTCGCGGTCGCTCGCCTGGGCGATCGGTGTGCAGCCGGAGACCGCGGCATCCTGGCGCAGCTCCTCGGCCTGGAGCTCCTCGGGGCTGGAGGTGAGCCGGGTGAACATCCGGCGCAGCCGGCCCTGAGGCTGGTCGCTGCTGTTACCACTCATGCGGAAAGGCTACCGGCTACAACCCCGTCGGCGGGGTGAACGGCGGTGTCGCCTTCACGGTTCGAAGCGGTACCCCATGCCCGCCTCGGTGATGAAGTGGCGCGGGTGCGAGGGGTCCACCTCCAGCTTGCGGCGCAGCTGGGCCAGGTAGACCCGCAGGTAGTTGGTCTCGGTGCGGTACGCCGGGCCCCACACCTCCTGCAGCAGCTGAGTCTGGCTGACCAGTCGGCCCGCGTTGCGCACCAGCACCTCCAGCAGGTGCCACTCGGTGGGCGTGAGGCGGATGTCGACGCCGTCCCGGTTGACCTTCTTCGCCGCCAGGTCGACGGTGAACGCGTCGGTGGTCACCAGCGAGTCGTCCTCGCCGGCCACCGGCTCCGCCCGGCGGACCGCCGCGCGCATCCGCGCCAGCAGCTCGTCCATGCCGAACGGCTTGGTCACGTAGTCGTCGGCGCCGGCGTCCAGCGCCTCGACCTTCTCGTCCGAGGCGTGCCGGGCCGACAGCACGATGATCGGGACCCGGGTCCAGCCGCGCAGACCCTTGATCACCTCGACGCCGTCCATGTCGGGCAGGCCGAGGTCGAGCACCACCACGTCGGGGTGGCGGGCGGCGGCCAGCTCCAGGGCGCTGGCGCCGTCGTGTGCGGCGTCGACCTCGTACTTACGGGCCTTGAGGTTGATCACCAGGGCGCGGACGATCTGTGGTTCGTCGTCCACGACGAGGACCCGGGTCATGCGAGCTCCGTCTTTCGGGGGGCCTGAGAAGCCGTGGGCAGGGAGGAATCGGCGGTGGGCGCCGGCGCGAGGGCCGTGGCCGGCTCGACGGCGGCGGTGTCCGCTTCGGGCGGGTGGTCGACCGCGGGCAGCGAGACCACCATGGTCAGGCCGCCGCTCGGGGTGTCCTCGGCCCTGATGGTGCCGCCCATCGCCTCGACGAAGCCGCGCGCCACCGCGAGGCCGAGCCCGACCCCCGCGCCGCGCGGCGCGTCGCCGTAGCGCTGGAACGGCGCGAAGATCTTCTCCTTGGCCTCCTCGGGGACCCCGGGTCCGCGGTCGACCACCCGCAGTTCGACCCGGCCCGCACCGGCCGCCGCCTCCAGCGCATCCGCCTTGACCAGCACCTTCACGTCCGGCGGGCTGTACTTGACGGCGTTCTCGATCAGGTTGGCCAGCGCCCGCTCCAGCAGCCCGGCGTCGGCCGGGACCATCGGCAGGTACTCCGGAATGTCCAGGCGCACCGACTCCAGCGGGACGCCGCCGAGCGCGTACGGCACCACCTCGTCCAGGTCCACCGCGCGGATCAGCGGGGTGACGGTGCCGGTCTGCAGGCGGCTCATGTCCAGCAAGTTGTTGATCAGATGATCGAGCCGGTCGGCGCCCGCCTCGATGCCCGCGAGCAGCTCCTGCTCGTCGGCCTCGCTCCACTGGACGTCGTCGGCCCGCAACGAGGTGACATTGGCCTTGATCCCGGCCAGCGGGGTGCGCAGGTCATGCGAGACGGCGGCCAGCAGCGCCGTGCGGATCCGATTGCCCTCGGCCTGACGACGGGCCGCGGCGGCCTCCTTGGCCAGCCGACGGCGTTCCAGCAGGACCGAGGCCTGGGCGGCGAAGGCGCCGAGCAGTCTGCGGTCGGCGGCGGGCAGGACCCGGCCGCTGAGCACCAGCGCCAGGTGCTCACCCACCGGCACGTCGACGTCCCCGTCATCCGGGCGGGTCGGCGGGTTGTCGCCCGCGGAAGCGGTGCAGGACCACGGCGCGTGCTCGTCGGCGCGCTCCAGCAGCGCCACCGCGTCCTGCCCGAAGGTCTCCCTGACCTGCTCCAGCAGCGCGGCCAGGCCCTCGCCGGTGGGCGCCCGCAGCACCGTGCCGGCCAGCGCGCTCAATGTCTGCGCCTCGGTCTGGCTGCGGGCCGCCTCATGGGTACGCCGGGCGGCCACATCGACCAAGGTGGCCACCGCGATGCCGACCGCCGTGAAGATCGCCACCGCCAGGATGTTCTGCGGATCCGAGATGGTCAGCTTGTGGATCGGTGGCGTGAAGTAGTAGTTCAGCGCGGTGGAACCGACCAGCGCCGAGGCGATCGCCGGGAGCAGGCCGCCGACCAGGGCCGCGCAGATCGTCACCGAGAAGAAGAGCAGCATGTCGGTGGGTACCGCGGTGTCGTTCAGCTGGGTGAGCAGCAGCGCGAGCAGCGGCGGTACGCCCACGCCGATCAGCCAGCCGGCGATCGCCCGCGGCCGCCCCAGGTCGGTGATCTTGCGGATCGGCAGCCGACGACGACGGCCGTGCGCCACGTGCTCGTGGGTGACGATGTGCACGTCGATGTCGGCCGAGTCGCGGGCCACTGTGGAGCCGACGCCCGGGCCGTAGATGTACTCCCAGGCCTTGCGGCGGCTGGAGCCGAGGACGATCTGGGTCGCGTTCACACCCCGCGCGAAGTCCAGCAGCGCTTGGGCCGGCTCGTCGCCGAGCACGGTGTGGAAGCTGCCCCCCAGGCTCTCCACCAGCGCCCGCTGTTCGATCAGGGCCTGCGGGGAGCCGCCGTTCGTGAGGCCGTCCGAGCGCGAGATGTGCACCGCGAGCAGCTCGCTGCCCGAGCCCTTGGCGGCGATCCGGGCTGCCCGGCGGATCAGCGTGGCCCCCTCGGGACCACCGGTCAGGCCGACCACGATCCGCTCGCGGGCCTGCCAGGTGCTGTCTATGCCCTGCTCGGCACGGTAGGTCTGCAGGTACTCGTCGACCCGGTCGGCGGTCCAGAGCAGAGCCAGCTCGCGCAACGCGGTCAGGTTGCCGGGGCGGAAGTAGTTGGAGAGCGCGGCGTCGATCTTCTCCGGCGCGTAGACGTTGCCGTGCGCGAGTCGGCGGCGCAGCGCCTGGGGCGACATGTCGACCAGCTCGATCTGGTCGGCTCGGCGGACCACCTCGTCCGGTACCGTCTCGCGCTGGCGCACGCCCGTGATGCCCTCGACCACGTCGCCCAGCGACTCCAGGTGCTGGATGTTGACGGTGGAGATCACGTCGATGCCGGCCGCCAGCAGCTCCTCGACGTCCTGCCAGCGCTTGGCGTTGCGGCAGCCCGGCACGTTGGTGTGGGCCAGCTCGTCGACCAGCGCGACCTGCGGCCGGCGGGCCAGCAGGGCGTCCAGGTCCAGTTCGGTGAACTCCGCGCCCCGATGCTCCATCACCCGGCGCGGCACCGCCTCCAGGCCGTGCAGCAGATCGGCGGTGTTCGAGCGGTTGTGATGCTCGACGAAACCGACCACCACATCCGTGCCGCGCCCCAGCCGCCGGTGCGCCTCGCAGAGCATCGCGTACGTCTTCCCCACCCCGGGGGCCGCCCCGAGGTAGATCCGCAGCCTTCCGCGTGCCATGCGTCCCATTCTTGATCGAGCCCGTCCCGGGGACCACCCCCGGACACCTGTTCGCGCAGACGAGACTACGGGGTGAGCGGACTCTCACCTTCGATCGGGCTGATCACAAGGCAGATTTAGCGCCATCTTGACGGAATTTCCGGGCCTCTGACCAGGCGTTCTCACTCGGCCGCAGTCGCCCGCGGTCACTCCTCGGTGCCGCCGTCACTCCACGATGTGACCGTCCCTGAGCTCCACCACGCGGTCGGCCAGCTCCATCAGCTGCGGGTCGTGGGTGGCCACCAGCACGGTCACGCCCTCACTGCGCACCACCGCGCGCAGCAGCTCCATCACCGAGTGCCCGGTCTCCGAGTCGAGCTGACCGGTCGGCTCGTCCGCGATGATCAGGGCCGGCTCGTTCGCCAGCGCCCGGGCGATCGCGACCCGCTGTTGCTGACCGCCGGACAGCTCGGCGGGCCGCTGCTCGGCATGGTCGGTCAGACCCACCAGGGCGAGCAGGGTCGCCACCCGCTCCTCGCGCTGAGCGCTGGGTACCTTGCGCAGGCGCATCGGGACCCCGACGTTCTCGGCCGCGCTGAGGATCGGGATCAACCCGAAGGACTGGAAGACGAACCCGATCCGCTCGCGCCGCAGCGCCAGGCGTCCCGCCTCGTCCAGCGCGGCCAGATCCGCGCCGTCCAGCGTGATCTGCCCCGAGGTCGGCGCGTCCAGACCGCCGACCAGGTTGAGCAGCGTCGTCTTGCCGGACCCGGAGCGGCCGCGGAGCGCGGTCAGCTCGCCGCGTCGGGCGGTGAACGACACCCCGCGCAGGGCGTGGACGGCGGTCGCCCCGCTGCCGAAGCTGCGCCAGACGTCCGCCACCTCGACCATCGGCGCGAGTGTGCTGGTCGAGGTGCTGCTGCCGATGCTCTGCTGCTGCTCGCTCACTGTGGATCCCCCCGGTTGCCCTGCGTGATTCCTAAACGGCCAGTGGGAAGTACGGTAACGCGAGCCGGGCGCTCGGTGAAGGTGCTGAACGCAGAGAAGCCCCCTTCCCGAAGGAAGAGGGCTTCTCTAGAAGAATTGTTCGGCGGCGTCCTACTCTCCCACAGGGTCCCCCCTGCAGTACC